>NZ_BDBX01000025.1 GCF_001613205.1 Nocardia sienata NBRC 100364
CGCCGCGAATAAACACAGCAGAATGGAGGTATGCAGAAACCGACCGGTAGTAGTGCGGTGCTCGATTCCGCTCCCCGGACGACCGCCCCCGGCGGGCAGGCGGAACCGCCGGGCGTGTTCGCGACCCTCACCGATGACGCGGCCAAACGACGCGACCTGTGGCGGATGAAGGCCGTCGCCACCGGCCTGCTGGCCGTGGCGACGGTGATCTACCTGGTGTGCCGGTGGCTGGAGTCGAGCGGCAGCGCCGGCGACTGGGTCGGGTATGTGCGGGCGGCATCCGAGGCGGGGATGGTCGGTGCGCTGGCCGACTGGTTCGCGGTGACGGCGCTGTTCCGGCATCCGCTGGGCCTGCCGATCCCGCACACCGCGATCATCCGCCGGAAGAAGGATCAGCTCGGGGCCAGCCTCGGCAATTTCGTGGGCACCAACTTCCTGTCCCCGGAGGTGGTCACCGCGAAGGTGAACTCCGCGCAGATCCCGTGGCGGATCGGGCGCTGGATGGCCGCGCCCGGTAACGCGGCCCGGGTGGCCGACGAGAGTTCGACGATTCTGCGCGCCGTCGTGGGGGTGCTGCGCGACGAGGATGTCGAACAGGTCATCGACAACACCATCGTGAAGCGGATCGCCGAACCGCTGTGGGGGCCGCCGATCGGCCGTGTCCTGACCGAACTGCTGGCCGACAACCGGCAGCTGCCGCTGCTGGATCTGCTCGCCGAACGCGCCCACCAGTGGGCGCTCGGCAGCCAGGAGACGATCGACCGGATCGTCAACGGGGAGGCGCCGCAGTGGGCGCCGAAATTCGTGAACGTCCTGCTGTCGGAGAAGGTGTACCGGGAACTGGTCGAGTTCACCTGGAAGGTGCGCTCCACCCCTGATCACGAGGTCCGCCTGGCCGCCAACCGCTTCCTGGAGGATTTCGCCCACGACCTGCAATACGACGAGATGATGATCGCCAAGGCCGAGCGGATCAAAACCGAGATCATGGGCCGGGAGGAGATCACCGGCCTCGCCGAAGCGACCTGGCGGGCCGCCAAACGCCTGATCCTCGAATCCGCCGACGACCCGAACAGCACCCTGCGCCGCAAGGTCGCCGAAAATGTCCAGCAGCTGGGCGAACGGCTGCGCGACGATACCGAGACCCGAGCCAAGGTCGACGGCTGGATCGAGCGCGGCGCCCGCTACCTGGCCGCCAACTACGCCGACGAGATCGCCACCATCGTCAGCGATACGGTCGCCCGCTGGGACGCGGAGGAGGCCAGTAAGAAGATCGAAGTCCAGGTGGGGCGCGACCTGCAGTTCATCCGGATCAACGGCACGGTGGTGGGCAGTCTGGCGGGGTTGGCGATCTATACGGTCTCGCAGGTGATGTTCGGGGGGTGACCGGCTTTCGCGCAGGCCGGATACAAACGACTCGACCGCTCGGGTGACCTGGCGTCTGAGCGCCCTCACGAACAGCGGCCGCCCTCTCGGTGCCGAGTTTTACGAGGCCTATAAAGGGTCGAGGCCCGTCCCGCCGTTCAGGCCTC
>NZ_BDBX01000026.1 GCF_001613205.1 Nocardia sienata NBRC 100364
GCCGCAAACAAACACTGCTAACATGGTGCTTGCAATTGCTAGCACCCCGATCTATCGTTGTAACTACAACGCCAGAAGGTGAGTGATGGCCGACCGTCCCGAGGTTTTCGCCCAGCGCGCCGACGATCCGGCAGCGTCTGCCGGCGCCGGCGACAAGGCAGCCCGCGTGGTCAACGCGGCGCAGGACATCGGAGGATTCATCAGGGCGCAGCGGGAAGCCGCGCAGGTTTCGTTGCGTCAGCTCGCCCAGCTGGCGGGGGTGAGCAACCCGTATCTCAGCCAGATCGAGCGCGGGTTGCGTAATCCCTCCGCCGAAGTGCTGACGCAGATCGCCAAGGCGCTGCGGGTTTCTTCGGAGGTGTTGTATGTGCGCGCCGGCTACCTCGAGCAGCGGCCGCACAGTCCCGTCCGGGACGCCGTGCTCGCCGATTCCGCGATCAGCGAGCGGCAGAAACAGGTGCTCCTGGATATATACGAATCGTTCCGCCGGGAGAACGGGCCGGAGGAAGCGATTCCCCGGGACAGCGTTGTTCCACAACCGACAACCGAAGCTCCACGCCAGGAGAACGATAAATGACCGAGAAGTACACCACTGCCAAGCCACTGTTCGCCACCGTCGGCGCCACGGACGCGGTTTACGCCGCGGTCGTGGACGCGGTGACCCAGGTGCGTGAGCGGGCGACCGATGTCAACGGCCGGGTCCGGGTCGAAGAGGCCCGTGAGCGGTTCGCCGCACTGCCTGCCGACGTGCAGACCCAGTTCGAGCAGATCCGTGCGCGGTTGTCCGAACTGCCCTCGGAGCTGCCGGAGGACCTGGCCGAGCTGCGCGAGAAGTTCACCAGCGAGGAACTGCGCAAGCTCGCCGAGCAGTACTACCGCCAGGTGCTCGACCTCTACGCGGATCTGGCGGTGCGCGGTGAGGAGACCGTCGAGCGGCTGCGCGCCAATCATCTGGTCGAGGAGCAGGTCGGCCGCGTGGAAACCCTGTACAAGGACGCCAGCAGCCGGGCCGAGGAGGTGCTCGGCCGGGTGAACGGGTTGATCGGCCGCGCCAGGACCGAATCGGAGCCGGCTGCCGAGTCGGCCGCTCCCCAGGCGTCGGAGGTGCTCGACGCCGAGGTGTTCGAGATCGCGCCCGAACCCGTGCCCGTGCCCGAGCCCGAGCCCACGCCGGCCCCGGAGCCGGTACCCGCCCCGCCGGTGAAGAAGGCGCCCGCCGCCAAGAAGGCTCCGGCCGCGAAAAAGGCCGCTCCGGCGAAGAAGGCCGCGCCGAAGAAGCCCTGACCTGGTAATTCCGGTGTAGCGCCCCCGTGCACGTGCAGTGCGCGGGGGCGCTGCTCTTATCATGGTGGGGTGGACAAGGTGTATGGCTTGACCGGGTTGATCATGGTCGCGCTGTGGCTGCTGGCGACAAGCGCGACTGTTTTCGCGCTCGTGCACGCTGTGCGCCAGCGCTCCGACGCGTTCACCGCGGTGGACAAACTGACCAAGCCCATCTGGCTGGGCATTCTCGGTGTCGCGATCCTGCTGATGCTGGTGAGCTGGCCCGGTCTGGGACTGCTGGCGTTCATCGCCATCATCGCGACCGGTATCTACCTGGCCGACGTGCGGCCGAAGGTGGACGAGGTCCAGCGCGGCCCGCGCTGGTAAAGCTGCACGAGACGCTCCGCGCCGGACCTCGCGGGCACCGCCTGTCCGGTCGGTGTGTGTGACCTGTCCCGATAATCTGCGTATCGGTCCCGGTCGGCACGGTGAGTTTTTCTCGAACCGCCGCCTCCATACTGGCGTGCTCTCACTCCAAGCGTTACTGTGTCAATCGGTAACACAAAGGAGTGTCTTGATGCGTGCGACGATGCCGAAGGCCCTCACCGCCCTCGCCCGACAGGTCGAGGGGCTGTTCGAGGTGCACCGTGCGGGGCTGCGCACCCGCGGCGGATACCGCAATCCCGCGTTGAATCCGCCCGGCGCCGAGCACCGGGTCATCGATGTGCGCACCGAGGACGGCGCCCGGCTGCGGGTGCACGCGTACGGGCCCGACGATGCCCGGCCGGTGGTGCTGATCCACGGCTGGACCTGCTGTCTCGAATACTGGAACCCGCAGATCAACGCGTTCGCGGGGCGGTACAAAGTGATCGCCTTCGACCTGCGCGGACACGGCGAGAGCGAATTCGGCGCACCGGACCAGCTCGACTGTCATCTGCTCGCCGACGATCTCTGCGCGGTACTCGACGCGGTGCTGCGGCCGGGGCAGCGGGCGGTGCTGGTCGGCCACAGCCTCGGCGCGATGACCGTGCAGGCCTGGGCCGGGAAGTATCCGCAGCGAGTGGTCGACCAGGCCGCGGCTGTCCTGCTGGCCAATACCGGACCGCATTCGCTGGTCGCCGAGACCACGGTGGTGCCGTTCTTCAACCGGCCGCTTCCGCTGCTGAACCGGGTGGTCCCGCTGCCGGCCTGGCTCGGTCGCAACGGGCTCGGTGCCCGCATCGTCTTCCCGCCGGTGGCCGCGGTGCGGTGGCTCTTCGCCCGGCAGATCATGAGTCTCGATGCGGATCCGGAGGCGATCGAGTTCGGGATGAACATCGTGCGCTCGTGCCGGTCCCGGATCCGTTCGAGATTCGGGCTGCTGCTCGCGGAGATGGACCTCGGGGACGCGGCACGTCAACTGGTGGTGCCGACCACGGTGGTCGCGGGTACGGCAGACGATATGACCCCGGCGGTGCACGCCGAACAGATCGCCGCCTGGCTACGGGAGACCGGCAGTCTCGCGCAGTTCGTTCTGCTGCCCACCGGACACCTGGGCAATGTGGAGGAGATCGACCGGTTCAACGCGATCCTCGATCAGGTCCTGACCGCGGTGCCCGAACCGGCCGAAGCCGCCGGCTGAGCCGCCTCAGGAGAACACGACGGTGCGGCGTCCGTGGACCAGCACCCGGCTCTCCAGGTGCCAGCGCAGGCCGCGGGCCAGCACCACTCGCTCGATATCACGTCCCTCGCGGACCATATCGGTCACGCTGTCGGCATGGTCGACGCGGATGACGTCCTGTTCGATGATCGGGCCCGCGTCGAGTTCGGCGGTCACGTAGTGGCAGGTCGCCCCGATGAGTTTGACGCCGCGGACGAAGGCCTGGTGGTACGGGCGGGCGCCGACGAACGAGGGCAGGAAACTGTGATGGATATTGATGGCCCGGCCCGCCCAGTGTTCGCACAACCGCTCGGGTAGGACCTGCATGAACCGCGCCAGCACGACCGCGTCGGGGGAATGGGAGTCCACGAGTTCGCGGACTTGCTCGAAGGCCGGTCCGCGCTCGGCCGGGTCCTTGGGGAACGGCACATGGTGGAACGGGATGCCGTGCGCCTCGGTGATCGCCGCGAGATCGAGGTGGTTGCCGATAACGGCCTCGATGGTGGCCGGAAGTTCGCCGGAGGTCGCGCGGCCGAGCAGGTCGTGCAGGCAGTGCCCCTCCTTGCTCACCAGCAGCACCGCGCGGCGGCGCACGCCCGAATCGTGGACCTGCCATTCGGTCTCCGGGCCGAGATCGGCGGCGACCCGTTCGAAGCGGCTGCGCAGCTCGTCCACCCCGAACGGCACGGTCGAGGCCTTGATGGACTGTCTGGTGAAGAACCAGCCGGTCTCCGGGTCGGAGTGGTAGCCGGCCTCCACGATGGAGCCCCCGAATTCGGCGATGAACGAGGTGATGGCGGCGATGATGCCGGGGCGGTCGGGACAGCCCAGGGTCAGTACATATTGCCGGCCGTTGGGGGTGGCAGCTGCGGAAACCATGAGGTCATCCTGACAGGGGGCCGGCCGGCCGGACAGTGCGACTCCGTGGCCGGGGCGGCCGGGGCCCGCCCTGTCGGGGCGGCCGGGCGTGGTCACAGATCGTAGAAGGGTTCGGCATAACGGAATTCGCCGATTATCTGGGAGTCGTAGGCGCTCAGCGGCCGGATCTGGAAGTGGCTCGCCCATTCGGGCCGGTCGGGAGCCAGACCCAGCCGCTCGGCCGGCTGGAAGCCGAATCTGGGGTAGTAGTCGAGACTGCCGAGCAGACCGACGAGTGGTTCGTCCAGCGCGTCCGCGGCACCGAGCACGGCGTGCATCAGCGCCGAGCCCACGCCACGGCTCTGGAGGTCGGGAAGAACTCCGATGGGGCCCAGCGCCAGGACAGGGAACGGCCCCACCGTGGCTCGGGTGACGCAGACGTGCCCGACGACGGTCTCGCGATCGATCGCGACCATGGACAGGGTGGGGATCCACCCCGGGTCGGTGCGCAGGCGGGCGAGTAGCGCGACCTCCGGCGGCGCCTCGACCGGGGCGGCGCCGGCCGCGGGACCATCCGCCGCGTAGTGCGGGGCAAAGGCGCTACGGTGCACGGCTGCGACAGCATCGGCGTCGACGGCTCGTTCGCGGCGGATCAGCAACATCGTCCTCTCATCGGAAGGCGATACGAGTGTGCGCGAGGAGCCCGAGGCGCGCAACGGAATTCGCCCGCGGTGTGCCAGACTTTCGTCCCATGGCCGATTCCAAGTCGCTGACCAGGTCCGAGGTGGCCGCCATGATCGACCACACGCTGCTCGCCCCGGAGGCGACGAGCGCGGATGTTACCGCTGCGGTGGCGCAGGCACGGGAACTCGGCGTGTACGCGGTGTGCGTTTCGCCGTCTGTGCTGCCGATACAGGCTCCGGGCCTGGTGGTGGCGACCGTCGCGGGATTCCCCTCCGGGAAGCATCATTCGCTGGTGAAAGGGGCGGAAGCCCGGCTCGCGGTGGATCAGGGCGCGGGCGAGGTCGACATGGTCATCGATATCGGCGCGGCGGTCGCGGGCGACTTCGACGCGATACTCGCCGATATCATCGTGGTGCGCGAGGCGATTTCGGAGCGCGCGTTGTTGAAGGTGATCATCGAATCCGCCGCGCTGTCGGACGAGGCGATCGTCGAGGTGTGTCGCACGGCCGAACGGGCGGGCGCCGATTTCGTGAAGACCTCCACCGGTTTCCATCCCGCCGGCGGCGCCGACATACGTGCGGTGCGGTTGATGGCCGAGACCGTCGGGGGCCGGTTGGGAATCAAGGCGAGCGGGGGCATCCGTACCGCCGAAGCGGCCGCCGAGTTGATCGCCGCGGGTGCCACCCGGCTGGGGCTCTCCCGATCCCGGGACGTGCTCGACGGGTTCCCCGACTGACGGTCCGCGGCGCTCAGCAGCTCGCATTGCCTTCGGCGGCGGGCAGTTCGGTGGGGCCGCCCCGCAGATCCACCTGGATACCGTCGGCGGTGACGCGCAGGTCGGTCGGCTGTAGGCCCATCGGGTAGGTCTGCAGGCTCTCGGTCATCAGGTCCACCACGCCCTGGGCCAGGTCGTCGGGTACTCCGATGCCGAGGAACTGGGCCTGGGACACGTCGATATCGACTTTGCCGTCCTGGATCCGCGGGGTGAGCTGCATGGCCCCGAAACCGCCGAGGACCTTCATGGTGAGTTGCCCGGTGTCAGGATCGGACTGCACATCGCTGACCAGGCCCTTCAGCGTCCGGGAGATCCCGGAGTTGCTCCAGGTGACGTCGGCGTTCGAACTCCCGACCGAGCTGCCGCTGTTACTCCCCTCGGCCATCTCGATATCGTGGAACTGGGCGTGGACCTGCATATCGACGGCCGGGCCGAATTCGTCGCCCACGCTGTCGACGTCCATCCGCGAGACCTTCCCGTCCAGCCAGGTGACGAGTAGGGGTTTCGCGCCGAAGCCGACATCGATCTGCGATCCCATCTCTTTTTCGAACTGCGAACTGATACAGCTCGCGATTCGGTGTCGCGCATAGGCCTCGCCCCCGATGAGCGCCGCCACCACGAGCACGATCACGGTGAGTACGGCGATCACGACGGTCCGGCGGCCGACCTTCGGTGCAGGCAGGGACTTGGTGGACATGGCTGAGATTCTTCACGATGATTCTGTGCCGGCTCTGTGGACCGGTTATGGGCTGGTGGTGAAGGTTGCGACGTCAGCGCGGGTTACCGTCCTGAATTTGTGATACGAGTCACATGGACCCCTTCGCCTGTCCGGCGGGTGCGACCACCGGCCACGGGACGCTCAGCACATTGTCGCGCAGCCGACGGCGGAAATCGTGCACCGGGAAGCCCTGCGCTCGCAGCAGGTCCGCCGCCGCGCGCCAGCGCACCCGTGGTCCGAAGACGGCCAGCGGCGCGGTATGCGCCCACGCCCGGTCGGCCGCGCCGAGCAGGGTGTGCACCCGTTCACCGGGCACATTGCGGTGGATCAGTGCTTTCGGGAGGCGTTCGGCGAGATCGGAGGGGCGTTCGACGGCGAACGGATCCCACGCCAAGGTCAAGGAGCGCGGGCCCGAGCGGTCCAGCACCACCCAGGCGCAGCGGCGGCCGAGTTCGTCACAGGTCCCCTCCACCAGGAGACCGCCCGGTGCCAGACCGTCCAACACGGTCTCCCAGGCGTGCGTGACCGCGGACTCCGGATACTGGCGCAGGACATTGAAGGCGCGGACCAGGACCGGGCGCAATCCGGCCAATTCGAACCCGCCCCTGGCGAAAACGACGCCGTCGCGGGCGGGGACGACCCGGGCGGGATCGATCTCCAATCCGACCACCCGCACATCGGGGCGAACCGTGCGCAACCGCGCGGCCAGTTCCAGCGTCGTCCACGGCTGCGCCCCGTAACCGAGATCCACCACCAGCGGATCGGCGGCACCCCGCAGCACCTCGGAAATACGTGGATCTCCGATCAGCTGACGGTCACTGCGGCGAAGCCGATTGATCCCGGTCGTGCCCCTGGTGACGGTGCCGAGCGGAACGCTCAGCCGGCCGGCTTCTGCTCGTCCAGCCACTTCTGGGTCACTTCGGCCTCGGCGCGGAACAGATCCACCAGGTTCACCAGCATGAGCTGCTCGAGCCGGGGCCCGACCATCGGAATGAACACTTTCGCCTCCGAGGACATCCGCATGGTGCACCCGGTGTCGGTGGGGAACAGGCGGGTGGTGCCGGTGAGACTGCCGGGCCCGGCCGGGATGGACGCCGAATACCGGCCCTCGACCTCCGGCCCGAACGGTCCGAAGCTCTCCTTGCGGGTGATGACCATATCCTTGCGCATCACCGACTGCGCGATCTCCGGCAGCGTCTCGCGCGGCAGGATGTGGTGCAGCACCACCTCGATACCGTCCTCGTTCGCCTCGAGACTGATGACCTCGTTCGGCGAGTACTTCCGCATCTCGACCATCCGGGCCTCCCAGTAATCCCGGTTGGTCAGCGCCGCGTACAGCTCTTTGGTGGTGTGCAGCGGGTAGCGGGCGGAGTAGTCCAGTCGGCGAGCCATGCGCGGTAGGTTACCGTCCGGGCCGCCCGGTCCAGTGGGAGGCCGGGTTGCCCCGCTCGACCGGGACAGCGGAAGCGGACTGCGGGCCGCTACGGTTGTCCGGCGATCCAGGTATTGGTGAACTCGGTCTCTTCGGCGAGCAGTTCGGTGAGCCGTTCCCCGATGGCCTCCTCGATCTTGCGGCCGAACAGTGGAACCTTCACCTCGATCGTTCCAGAGATCTCGGCGACCGCGCCGGTGGGTTCGTCGGTGACGGTGATGGAACCGCGCACCTCCGCCGGAGCGCCCTCGACCCGCGCCTCGAAACTGCCGGTGGTGCCGGTCCACAGCTCGGTGCGGGGAATGATCAGGTCGCCGGGGCGTACGGCGGTGATGGCGGGCGGCAGCAGTTCAGCGGGGATGGACTGGACGACCTCGACCCGCACCTGCTCACCCTCGACGGACAGCGAGACGAACTGGGCATTGGGCCCGCCCACCGCGGCGATCCGGTCCTTCCAGTATTGCTCGGTGCAGAATGCCTCGCGCACCGCCGCGACCGGATGAGAGTAGCGAGCCGTATACGCCAGCGCTGTAGCCATGACCGAACACGCTACCGTCTGGTCGTGCGAACTTCTCGGGCTGTCCCTGCGGACGAACTGCGGCAGATGCTGGCCGGAACGGGCGCGCTCGTGCGGTCCGCGGTACCGCTGGCGGAGCTGACCACGCTGCGCGTCGGCGGGCCGGCCACGGTCGCCGAATGCGTCACCACCGAGTCGCTGGTGGCGACCGTGCGCGCACTGGACGCGGCCGAGGTACCGGTGCTGCTTGTTGCCGGCGGTTCGAACCTGCTGGTCTCCGACGCGGATGTGGCGTCGGTGGTGGTCCGTGTCGCCACCGAAGGGGTCGAATTCGGGGCCGACGGCGTCACAGCGGAGGCGGGCGCGAACTGGGACGGTGTGGTGGCCGCGAGTGTGCGGGCCGGGTTCGGCGGGCTGGAGTGCCTGTCCGGGATCCCCGGGTCGGCGGGAGCCACTCCGGTGCAGAACGTGGGCGCCTACGGCGTCGAGGTCGATCGGCTGCTGCGCCGAGTACAGCTACTGGATCGGGCCACCGGAGAGATCGACTGGGTGACCCCGGACACTCTCGCCTTCGGCTACCGGACCAGCCGGTTGAAACACAGCGATGCGGCGGTGGTGCTGGCGGTGGAGTTCGCGCTGCGCCCCGACGGTGCGAGCGCGCCCCTGCGCTACAAGGAACTCGCACAGCGGCTGGGCGTCGCGGAAGGGGAGACCCGGCCGGCTGCCGCCGTCCGCGAAACCGTACTCGGGCTGCGGGCGGGCAAGGGAATGGTCCTCGATCCCGCCGACCACGACACCTGGAGCGCCGGCTCCTTCTTCACCAATCCGGTGGTGCCCGACGCCGAGGTGGACCGGGTCCTGGCCGCCATCCGCGACCGGCTCGGCGATGTGCCGGTGCCCACCTATCCGGGAGGGGGCGGGGTGAAACTCTCCGCGGGCTGGCTGATCGAACGAGCCGGCTTCGCCAAGGGCTTCCCGGGACCGGACGCGCCTGCGCGACTGTCCACCAAACACACTCTCGCACTGACCAACCGCGGTGACGCCACGGCTGCCGATATCGTCGCACTCGCCCGGACGGTCCGCGACGGGGTGGCCGAGCGGTTCGGTGTCGTTCTGGTACCGGAACCGGTCACGGTGGGGGTGGAGCCGTAGCCGACGCCGGTACGTGCCCGCGTTGGTGAGTACTACGGACACCTGCCGGGCAGGCTCATGAGCGCGGTGGGAAGCCCGTCGGGCGTCGCTGCTTTGCTGTGACCTGGCGAAACAGTGACACACCGTGCGGCAAGGGACACGCCGTACGAATCTGACTTCGTTACCGATTCGTGTCAATGTCGCGGCATGGTCGGATCACGGCACGAGGCGATGCACCGCATCTTCCAGCACGACCCCGGGGTGTTCGCCCGTGCGTTCCACGAATTGAAACTGCCCTTCGCCACACCCGAACAGGTCGAGCTGCTCCCCACGGATCTCACCGAAATTCGCCCCATCGAACGGCGAGTCGACACGCTGTTGCGCGTCACCACCGAAGAGGGCCCGTTTCTGCTGATCGTTGAAGCCCAGACCAGCAAGGATCCCGGAAAAGCCGACGCCTGGGCCTATTACGCCACCTATCTGCGGATCATGTACCAGCTGCCGGTCTATCTGTTGGTGGTATGTCGTGATGAAGCTGTCGCGACATGGGCGCGGAACCCGGTTCCCAACGGTGCGCCGCGATGGCCCACAGTCACCGTGAAGCCACTGGTTCTCGGACCGGGCAATGTTCCGGTGATCACCGACCCCGCCGAGGCCGCGGCGGATATTCCGCTGACCGCATTGTCGGCGATAACGCACGCCGCCGACCCGCGTATCAATGCCATACTGAAGGCGCTGGCCACCGCACTGCGCGGAGAGGACGCCGATGATCTCGCGATCTTCGGTGAACTGACCGAACTCGGCCTCGGCAATACCCCGGCCGCAGACATCTGGAGACAACTGATGACCGTGGACCTGTCCTTCTTCCGTTCCCCTACCGCTGAGAGGCTTCGCGCCGAAGGGCGTTCCGAGGGGCGTTCCGAGGGGCGTTCCGAGGGTATCGCCGGCAGCATCCTGCGTGTCTTGGAGCGTCGCGGCCTGGAGGTCGACGACGAGGCACAACAGCGAATCCGGACCTGTGCGGATGTCGAGGTTCTGCAGTGCTGGCTCGATCGTGCGGTGTTGGCCGAGACAGTGGACGACCTCTTCGCCTGATCGGACGCGCGAGTGCCGGGCCCGCGCGATGTTTGCACCTGCCATCCCGCGGGGTGCGCGCGGCACGGGTAGCAGAGCCGCAGCGGTTTCCCGACGCGAGTCGGCCCAGGCCCTCTGGGGAAGCGGGTAGTCGCTCAGGTGCGGCGGGCGAAGCGGCCCGGGTCGGCCTGGTCGCGGGGTTTGACGATGATCTGGTCCAGGTTGACGTGCGGGGGGCGGCTCGCGGCGAAGGCCACGATCTCGGCGATGTCCTGGGCGACCAGCGGGTCGATGCCCTGGTAGACCGCGGCCGCGCGGTCGGTGTCGCCGTCGAAGCGGACCAGGGAGAATTCGGTCTCCACCGCGCCGGGGGCGATCTCGGTGAGCCGGACCGGTTGCCCGAGGAGTTCGCCGCGCAGCGTCCGGTGCAGGACGGCCTGGGCGTGTTTGGCCGAGGTGTAGCCGGACCCGTTGTCGTAGGCGTGGAATGCGGCGACCGAGGTGATGGTGACGATGAGACCGTCGCCGGAGGCGATCAGCTTCGGCAGCAGCGCCTTGGTCATCCGCAGGGTGCCGAGGACGTTGGTTTCCCACATCCAGCGCCAGTCGTCGAGGTCGGCCTCGGCGACCGTGGCCAGGCCTTTGGCGCCGCCGGCATTGTTGACCAGGACGTTCGCGGTCTCGATCGCGTCGGTGAAGGCGCGGACCGATTCGTCGGAGGTGACATCGAGTTCCAGTGCGGTACCGCCGATCTCGTCGGCCAGCACCCGCAGCCGGTCGACCCGGCGGGCACCCACGTACACGTGGTACCCCTGTTTCGCGAGTTCCCGGGCGGTGGCTTCGCCGATACCCGAGCTGGCCCCGGTGACAACAGCGGTGCGAGTGCTCATGGCCCCGATCCTATGATGCGCTCATGGCTATACGGGAAGCGCGCAGTGCGGACGGGACCGGCATCGTCTATCGGACGGGTGGGTCCGCGCAGGCCCGGCCGCTGGTGCTGGTGCACGGCTGGTCGGCGGATCTGCGCTGCTGGGGGCGGGTGTTCGATGATTTCGCCGCCGATTTCCGGGTGGTAGCGGTCGATCTGCGGGGGCACGGGTATTCGGAGGCCCCGCTCTCCGGTTACGACGATTCGAAGAACTGGGCCGCCGATATCGCCGCGGTCCTGGCCGCCGAGTCGATCGAATCCGGCGCGCTGCTGCTGGGATGGTCCTACGGCGGGATCGTGATCAGTGACTATCTCGCCGAGTACGGCACCGGCGCGGTCGCCGGGGTCGTCTATACCGGGGCGATGGCCAATATCGGCCGTGGGGTGCCGGGCGCGGAGGTCGGGGAATCGATGCAGCAGGCGATCCCCGGGGTGTTCGAGGAGAGCCCGGGTCGCGCGGTGCGCGGATTCTCTGCGTTCGGGAACGCCAATACCGGGCCGGGCGCGGACAAGGGGCCGGACGCGCAGCGGCTGTTCGGTGCGAGCCTGGCGACCCCACCGTTCGTGCGCAAGGCGCTGTTCTACCGATCGGTGGACAATACGGAGACCCTGCGCGCCCTCGACGTCCCCGTACTGGTGCTGCACGGTTCGGCGGATCCGGTGGTGCCGGTGGCCGACGGCCGCTATATCGCCGAGACCGCGCCGCTGGGCCGGGCCTCGATCTGGGAGGGCGCACAGCACGGGCTGTTCATCGAGGATCCGGCGCGCTTCTCGAACGAGGTCCGCAAGTTCGCCGCGGACTGCGAGCAGAAGTCCTGATTGTCCGTGACGAGTGCTTTTGCCGGTTCGTCCGGCTCGGTTCCCGGTTTCGGCGACGGCACGCCGGAGCTCGCGGAGGGTGCCGAACCCGCCAGGTGTGATCACTTTCACGACCGGGGAAGGACGGGCCGGGCTGCCGCGTTGCACCGTGCAGTATGGACATCGTGAGTCAACGCCCGGACCGACGGCCGAACCGTATCGCCGTACTGACGGTGCACACCTCACCACTGGCACAGCCCGGTACGGGCGATGCGGGCGGGATGAACGTCTACGTCCTCCAGACCGCCCTCCAGCTGGCCCGGCGGGGGACCGAAGTCGAGATCTTCACCCGGGCGACCTCCTCCGATCTGCCGCCGGTACAGGAAGCCGCGCCAGGGGTCCTGGTGCGGAATGTGGTGGCCGGACCGTTCGAGGGCCTGGACAAACACGATCTGCCGACCCAGCTGTGTCCCTTCACCGCCGAGGTGCTGCGGCAGGAAGCGCGGCATCTGCCCGGTTACTACGATCTGGTGCATTCGCACTACTGGCTGTCGGGGCAGGTGGGCTGGCTCGCTCGGGACCGGTGGCGGGTACCGCTCGTGCACACCGCGCATACGCTGGCGGCGGTGAAGAACGCCGCCCTCGCCGAGGGCGATTCTCCCGAGCCGGCCACCCGGGAGATCGGGGAGAAGCAGGTCATCGCGGAGGCCGACCGGCTCACCGCCAACACCGCGCGGGAAGCACGGGACCTGGTGGAGCTGTACGGGGCGTTGCCCGACCGGATCGATATCGTGCCGCCGGGGGCGGACCTGACGCGGTACCGACCGGGCGACCGGGCGGCGGCCCGCGCCGAGCTCGGCCTGGCGGGCCACGAGGAGATCGTCGCGTTCGTGGGTCGGATCCAACCGTTGAAGGCGCCCGATGTGCTGGTGCGGGCGGTCGCCGAGGCCCTGCGGCGGCGCCCGGGCCGGCCGCTGCGTGCCCTGATCGTCGGGGGTCCCTCGGGTACCGGGCTGGAGCGTCCGGACGCACTGATCGAACTGGCCGCCGAACTCGGGGTCGCCGACCATGTCACCTTCCTGCCGCCGCAGCCGCCCGACCGGCTGGTGCAGGTGTACCGGGCCGCCGACCTGGTCGCCGTGCCGAGCTACAACGAATCCTTCGGGCTGGTCGCACTCGAGGCGCAGGCGAGCGGGACCCCGGTGCTGGCGGCCGCGGTCGGTGGTTTGGGCACCGCGGTCCGGCATGAGCACAGTGGTCTGCTGGTGGCCGGGCACCGCACCCCCGATTGGGCCGGTGCGCTGGAACACCTGCTCGACGACCCGCAGCGGTTGCGCCTGCTGGGCGCGCAGGCCGTCACGCACGCGGCGGCTTTCTCCTGGGCGCATACCGCCGAGAAGCTTCTGGACAGCTATACCGCCGCATTGACCGGCTCCGGGCGCGCTCCGGCTATCCTCGGCGAGAGCCAGGCCAGATCGCGGGCGCTGTGGCGGCGCCGGACGGGAGTGCGCAGATGAGCCAGACATCGGCCACCGCGCGGGTAATCGAGGAAACACTGCGGGACCGCGAGATCGAATACACCCGCCCCGGAGACGATGTCTTCGTCGCTGTGCTGCCGGGCGAGCGGAAATTGAAGACCAATGTGATGCTGACCGTCGGCGCGCACGGCGTGCGTTTCGAATCATTCGTGTGCCGTAAACCGGACGAGAACTTCGAAGGCGTCTACAAGTACCTGCTGCGCCGCAACCGGCGGCTCTACGGTGTGGCCTACACGATCGACAAGCTGGGCGATATCTATCTGGTCGGCCGGGCCGCCACACACGCGGTGAACGCCGAGGAACTGGATCGGATCTTCGGCCAGATCCTCGAGGCCGTGGACGGGGATTTCAACACGCTGCTCGAACTGGGTTTCGCCGAATCCATTCGCAAGGAATGGAAGTGGCGGGTCTCGCGCGGCGAATCACTGAACAATCTGCGTGCCTTCGAGCATCTGGTCGAGTCGGCCGACCCGAACTGACCCCGTACTCAGCGGGTACCGATGCGGTCGATCAGGCCGAGCAGTTCGGTGTGCCGGTGCCGGAGGTCGTCGAGTCCGACTGTCCAGTGCGGACAATTCGGTCCGCATAATGGGTTCGGTACACGGTCTGAACTCGACCGGACCGGGAATGAATCGACCGGTTGCGCGGTAGGAGACCATATGGAACTGAACGCATCCGCTCGCGCTCTGATCGGTGCCGGGGCCGAGGCTACGCTGGTCACCCTCAACCCCGACGGAAGCCCACAGGTCAGCGTGGTGTGGATGGCTCTGCAGAAGGGCCCGGACCTGGCGAGAACGCTGTTGGGGCCCGGCGCGGCCTTTCCGCCACCGGACGCGCCGCCCGGCTTCCTCACTCGGATCCGGATCGACAAGGTGGGTGGGATCGGTCCCTGGGCTTCCTGATCGGCGACCGCGTACGCACCCGGCCGCGATATCGCCGGTCGCGGTCGCGAATGGGTCACAATCGGCTTCTGCAGATCGGATCTTCGGGAGGCGCGGTGGCGGTTCTGGCACTGGATATCGGGGCGACGAAATTCGCCGCCGGGCTGGTGGACGATATGGGCCGCGTCGGGTCGGTGCGGCGGGTGCCGGTGCCGGCCGAGGAGGTGTGGCCGGCCTGCGGCGGATTGCTCCATGAGGTCGCCGGCGGGGCCGTGGTGACAGCGGTGGGGATCGGATCGGCGGGCCCGGTGGATGTCGCGGCCGGTGTCACGCGAGCACTCAATATTCCCGAGTGGCGCGACGGGTTCGCGATCGTGGCGGCGGTCGCCGAGCAGTTTCCCGGCGCTACGGTGCGTTTCGCTCTCGACGGGGCGTGTCTGG
Organism: Nocardia sienata NBRC 100364; assembly: GCF_001613205.1. Classification (GTDB taxonomy): domain Bacteria; phylum Actinomycetota; class Actinomycetes; order Mycobacteriales; family Mycobacteriaceae; genus Nocardia; species Nocardia sienata. The sequence continues at coordinate 14,678 of NZ_BDBX01000026.1, forward strand.
CGTTGGCCGAACAGCATTCGGGTGCCCTGCGCGGATTGCGGAACGGGCTGGCGATGACCGTATCGTCGGGGATCGGGGGCGGCATCCTGGTCGATGGCCGGGTATCGGTCGGGCGCACCGGCAATGCCGGGCATATCGGTCATCTCGTGGTCCCCGGATGGGATGTGCCGTGCGCGTGCGGCGGTTACGGGTGCCTGGAAGCGGTGGCGAGCGGAATGTCGTCGGCGCGGTGGGCGCGGGAGCAGGGCTGGACCGGCGAGACCGGCGCGGAACTCGCGCGCGACGCCCGGACCGGCGATGCGGTCGCGCGGGCCGCATTGGCGCGGGCCGGTACCGCGCTGGGTACGGCGATCAGCTCCGCGGCCGCGCTGCTGGATGTGGACACGGTCGTGGTCGGTGGTGGTTTCGCGGATTCGGGGGAACTGCTGTGGGCACCGCTGCGTGCCGCGGCCGCGCGGCACGCGGGCCTGGATTTCATCCGTCGGTTACGGGTGGAACCGTCCCGGCTCGCCGAGGGCGCGACACTGCGCGGCGCCGCCGTACTCGCGGCCGGTTTGTCCGGGTCCGCGTAGCAGGCGGTGGGCCGAGGGCGGGCCCCGAGGGGTTCGCGCAGCCGGTACCGGGCCATGGCAGGATGGCCCGCATGACGAACACCCTCGTTTTGCTGCGCCACGGCGAGAGCGAATGGAATGCCCTGAACCTGTTCACCGGCTGGGTGGACGTGCATCTCACCGACAAGGGCATCGCCGAGGGCAAACGGGCCGGTGAACTGCTCGCCGAGCACGGAATCGCGCCCGATATCGTCTACACCTCGCTGCTGCGCCGCGCGATCTCGACCGCGAATATCGCCCTGGACGCCGCCGACCGGCACTGGATCCCGGTGGTGCGGGACTGGCGCCTCAACGAACGCCACTACGGCGCGCTCCAGGGAAAGAACAAGGCCCAGATCCGCGACGAGTACGGCGAGGACCAGTTCATGCTGTGGCGGCGCAGCTACGACACCCCGCCGCCGCCGATCGAACTCGACGACGAGTACAGCCAGGCGGGCGATCCGCGCTACGCCGATATCGAGGTCCCGCGCACCGAATGCCTGCTCGATGTGGTGAAGCGGATGGTCCCGTACTGGGAGTCGACCATTTCGCGAGAACTGCGTGGCGGGAAGACGGTGCTGGTCGCGGCACACGGTAATTCGTTGCGCGCGCTGGTCAAACATCTCGACGGGATATCCGACGAGGATATCGCCGGATTGAACATTCCCACCGGTATTCCGCTGCGCTACGAATTGGACGACGACCTGCGTCCGGTACGGCCCCGGGAATATCTCGATCCCGAAGCCGCCGCCGCCGGCGCGGCCGCCGTCGCGAGCCAGGGCGGCAAGTAGTCCGAGTCACGGCGCCGCGACCCGAAACGGGTTGCGGCGCTTTTCCGTAGGAGGGGTGGGTGTTCTCGGGGTATCGGCGAATTCTGTGACCGGAACCCGAAAGCATCGACTCTTTTTGTGCCACACCACGACCCGGTTCGGAATTGGCGGGAAAGGCCCGTTGCCGGCCGGGCCGATTCTCATTACCCGCCGGTAACGCTGTGTAAGCTCTCGAACGTCCCATCAGTCCGAGAGATGGATCACGACCGATGAAGTTTGTGATACGAGCCACTGTGGCAATAGCCGCCATGGCGCTGCTGGCACCGCTGCTCGGCGGCAGTGCCGGTGCCGCGCCGGCGGTCTCCGGTCCCGACGGGGGAGCGGCGGGGGCGCAGTGGGCGGCGACCCACGACGGGCCGCATCAGTATCCCGGTATCAACATCACCTGGGATGTGCCGATCACCATGAGCGACGGCACGGTCCTGAAGGCGAATGTGTATCGCCCCGCCGACGCGGCCTTCCGGCCGATCGACACCCGGATGCCCGTACTCGTCAATATGACGCCCTATACGAAACTGGTGTCCAACCTGGTCGACCATATGGGGTCGGTACCCGGTCTGTCCGACTCGCTGGCACAGCTGGCCCGGGATATCGATATGACCGGCACCCCACTGTCCGGGCTCACCGATCTGACCAAGGCGCTCGGTGGCGGGGCCATGCGCAATTTCGCCGTGGACCGCCAGTTGGTGAAGAGCGGCTACGTCCAGGTGGTGGTGGACGTCCGCGGGACCGGGTTCTCCCAGGGTGTCTGGGATATGTTGCGGCAGCGTGAGCAGGCCGACACGGTCGAGGTCATCGACTGGGCGTCGCGCCAGCAGTGGTCGGACGGACAGGTCGGTATGACCGGCATGTCGTATTCCGGGATCAATCAGTTGCAGGCCGCCGAGAAACACCCGGCCGCATTGAAGGCACTGTTCCCCGTGGTGCCCGGCAGTGATCTGTCGCAGGACGTGCTCATGCCCGGCGGCGGCTTCGGCTTCGCGTTCATCCCGCTGTGGATGTCACTGATCAACGCGACCAAATGGGTGCCGGATATCCAGTCGATGGCCAACGGCACCTTCGACCAGCAGTGGCTGCGGGACCGGCTGTCCTCGCCGTTCACCTATCTGGATGTATTCCTCAACGCCTACACCACGCCGCGGGTCGAGGATCTCGATCCACGCTTGCAGGAAATGATCCGGGGTAACAGTCCCGACCGGCAGGCCTGGCTGGGCGATCCGGCGCAGATCGACGTGCCCACCTTCGTGACCGGGGGCTGGCACGATCTGTTCACCTATTCCGAGTCCCAGATCTACAACGCGATGCCGGTGCCGCCGGGGCAGAAGCAGCTGCTCATGGGCGATACCTATCACATCAACTCGGGCAGCGAATCGGGCCGACCCGGGCTGCCACCGCGCCTGGACGTACTGCAGCGCGCCTGGTTCGACAAATGGCTGAAGGGCATCGACAACGGGATCGATCAGTACGGTCCGGTCACCCTGCGGCAGCAGGGCGGCGGCTGGGTGACCCGGGACGGGTTCGGGGCGAGCGCGCCCGCGGATCAGGCGGCGGAGTACCGGCGAATGTATCTGGCGGCCGCGCCCAGCGGTACCGGCGGGCACAGCGTGCACGACGGTTCGCTGGCAACGGTGGCCGACAGTACCGCCCGGTTGACCGTGGCGCCGGGCCTCACCGGGCTGTGCTCCAACGACGGCGGACAGGCGACCGCGGGGGTGGTCGCGGTGATCAACGCCTGTGGCGCGGACTCCCGGATCCAGGAGTCGAACGGGTTGACCTTCACCAGTACGCCGGTGACCGAAGCGGTGGAGATTTCCGGTCCCATCGCTGTGCACCTGCAGACGGTGCACGACGCGGCCGACGGCTACTGGTCGGTGACGGTCAACGATGTGGCGCCCGACGGGCAGTCCCGGGTGCTGTCCTCGGGGCAGCTGATGGCTTCGCTGCGGGAAATCGACGATTCCCTGAGCAGCCGGTCGGCCAACGGCGATTACACCGACCCCCGGCCGTACACCACGATCGAGAACCGCCGGCTCACGGTTCCCGGGGAGGTGACCACACTCGATATCGCGGTGCCCGCGATCGAAGCGAAGCTGGAACCGGGGCATCGGCTGCGGGTGGATGTCTACGCGGGCAACGCGCCCAAGGGGGTGCCGCCGCTGCCGATGCTCCTCGATACCGGATTCAAGCCCCAGCACCTACAGCTCGACCCCGCCCGGCCGAGCTTCGTGAACCTGCCGGTGCGGGGTGACCCCGGTTGGTGAACGGCCGCCGGTAGCGCACCCGGCACGAACCCCGTTGCGTCCCAGACGCAATGGGGTTCGTCGGTGTTTCCGGGCCGGGGAACACGCCCGGGGACATCGAAACCCCTCCGCCGCCGAACAATGCGTAAACGCCCGGCGAACGATGACGTAATCGCCCGTGACCTGCACGAAACTTCTCCGACCCCGGGTTTGTTCATGCGTCGCCGACCGTACGATTCTTCATGTGAGCGTTCCCCAGGCCGTACTGCTGGCAGTCCTGGCGGCTGTTGTCGGACTGGCCGTCGGTGGACTCGTCATCCCCTATATGAACGCGCGGCAGGCGCAGCGCCGGCAAGCCGACTCCGGACTCACCATGTCGCAGGTTCTCGACCTCATCGTGCTCGCCTCGGAAAGCGGTATCGCGGTGGTCGACGAGTATCGCGATGTCGTACTGGTCAACCCGCGCGCCGAAGAACTCGGCCTGGTCCGTAACCGGCTGCTCGACGAGCGGGCGTGGGTGGCGGTGGAGAAGGTCCTGGCGACCGGCGAAACGGCGGAGTTCGATCTCACGGCGGATAAACCGACGCCCGGCCGGGGCCGGATCGCGGTCCGCGGCCTCGCCCGGCCGCTGTCCCCGGAGGAGACCAGCTTCACGGTGCTCTTCGCCGACGACGATTCCGAACAGGCCCGGATGGAGGCGACCCGCCGCGATTTCGTCGCCAATGTGAGCCATGAGTTGAAGACCCCGGTGGGGGCGATGAGTCTGCTGGCCGAGGCACTGCTGGAGACCGCGGACGATCCCGACGCGGTCCGGCATTTCGGTCAACGCGTGCTGGCCGAATCCAGCCGACTCGGGAAGATGGTCACCGAACTGATCGCGCTGTCGCGGCTACAGGGGGCCGAGAAACTCCCCGAGCTCGAGGTCGTCGACGTCGACACGGTGGTCAACCAGGCGGTGGACCGGTCGCGGACCGCGGCCGAGGCCGCCGGGATCACGGTCAGCACCGACCGGCCCAGTGGGCTCGAGGTGCTCGGCGACGAAACGCTGCTCATCACCGCACTGTCCAACCTGGTCGAGAACGCCATCGCCTACTCACCGCGCGGCTCCCATGTCTCGGTGAGCCGGTCTATCCGCGGCTCCTACGTGGCCATGGCGGTGACCGACCGCGGCATCGGTATCGCCAAGGACGACCAGGAGCGGGTCTTCGAACGCTTCTTCCGTTCCGACAAGGCGCGCTCGCGCGCCACCGGCGGTACCGGACTCGGCCTGGCCATCGTGAAACACGTGGCCGCCAACCACAACGGTGAGATCACCCTGTGGAGCAAACTCGGCACCGGCTCGACATTCACGCTGCGCATACCCGCGCATCAGGAGACCGACGGCACCGCCGCCGGTCCGCCCGTGCCGACCAAAAGAGAAACCAGCCCGCGCCCCTCGGGTCCGGGCCGAACGAACGGTGTGGAGGCACGCAGATGACCAGTGTGTTGATCGTCGAGGACGAGGAGTCGCTGGCCGATCCACTCGCCTTCTTGCTGCGCAAAGAAGGTTTCGAGGTCACGGTCGTGGGGGACGGTCCCTCGGCGCTCGCCGAGTTCGATCGCTCCGGTGCCGATATCGTCCTGCTCGACCTGATGCTGCCCGGGATGAGCGGGACCGATGTCTGCAAACAGTTGCGCACCCGCAGTGGGGTACCGGTCATCATGGTGACCGCGCGCGACAGCGAGATCGACAAGGTGGTGGGACTCGAACTCGGCGCCGACGACTACGTCACCAAGCCCTACTCGGCACGGGAGCTGATCGCCCGTATCCGGGCGGTGCTGCGCCGCGGCGCCGGTGACGAACTGGACTCCGGCAGCGAGAACGGGGTCCTGGAGGCGGGTCCGGTGCGCATGGACGTGGACCGGCACACAGTGCTGGTGAACGGCAAACCGGTGACCCTGCCGCTGAAAGAGTTCGACCTGCTCGAATATCTGCTCCGCAATTCGGGCCGGGTGCTGACGCGCGGTCAGCTCATCGACCGGGTGTGGGGCGCGGACTATGTGGGCGATACCAAAACCCTCGATGTACACGTGAAACGGCTGCGGTCCAAGATCGAGGCCGATCCGGCTCGGCCCGAACATCTGGTCACCGTGCGCGGTCTGGGATACAAACTCGAGGCCTGACCGGATGGTCCCACGTCCCGGGCCGCCGGCGCGTTCGGATCACCGAGGGGTACGAACTCGGCGGTTCGGTCGCTGAACTGATGCGGGTCGGGCGGCCGCGCTGCCGGCCGCCGCGCAGGCGAGGCCGGTGATCAACAGCGCCGCCGTGCCGGCCGGCCATCGTGCGCAGGGGCCGCGCGCCTCCCTGTGCTCGGCGCTATCGCAGGTCGAGACCGATTATCCGGGTGGGGCGGGCCGGTTGCCCGCGCTCTCTGGCCCGGGCCTTGCGCCGCGCCTTGGTGGTGGCGGGATGCTCCGCGCCCACCCCGGACCCCGTTCTGCTCTGCAACTGCCGGGCGAGTTCCTGGTAGGCGGGCTTGCCGATCAGCTCGATCAGTTCGGCGCGGTAGGTCTGCCAGACCGGCCGTTCCCCGATATGGGCATCGGGCGATCCGGAGCAGTACCAGTCCAGGTCCACCCCGCCCGGGCCCCAGCCGCGCCGGTCGTACTCGGTGATCACCGTCCGCAGGATCTGTACGCCGTCGGGCCGGTCCACCCATTCCTGGGTCCGGCGGATGGGTAGCTGCCAGCACACGTCCGGCTTCACGGTATGCGGTTCCAGGCCCCGGCGCGCGGCCATGACGTGCAGCGCGCACCCCGGGCCGCCGGCGAAATCCGGGCGGTTCTGGAATATGCAGGCACCATCGACCCGGCGGGTGCGCAGGGCGGGCTCACCGTCGAGTTCGTCGGTTTCCAGATACTTCTTGCGGGTGATCTTGCCGTCTTCGTTGCGCGCCTCGTCCATCAGCTGCCAGTCCTCGGCGGTCAGCATCTTCACCCCCCGGCGCAGCCGCTTGCGATCGTCGGAGTCGGACAGGAACGCGCCGTGCGTGCAGCACCCGGCGTCCGGCATCTCGGCCAGGATGCCCTGGCAGGCGGGGGTGCCGAAAACGCAGGTCCAATGAGAGGTCAGCCAGGTGAGGTCGGCCGCGATCAGATGTTCGTCGTCGGCGGGGTCCACGAACTCGAGCCACTCGCGCGGGAAGTCGAGTGGTACTTCCCGGCTCGGCCGCATCTTCGGCATCGGAAGGTCGGTCGGAGCGGGGACGGAGTCGTTCGCGGCAGCGTCTGACGTCACAACCCTCAACGCTAACACCACAACCGGGTCGCCTGGCGTTCAGGTTCACCAAGTAACGTGTTCGTGTGCGTCTAGGTGTCCTCGATGTCGGAAGCAACACCGTTCACCTGCTGGTGGTGGACGCGCATCGGGGTGGCCATCCCATGCCGATGAGCTCTACGAAGGAGTCGTTGCGGCTGTCGGAGAACATGGACGACGGCGGTCGGATCACCGCGGCGGGCGCCCAGAAACTGGTGGACACGGTGGCCGATCTGGCGAGCCTGGCCGCGACGTCGGGATGTGCGGAACTGATGCCGTTCGCGACGTCGGCGGTACGCGAGGCGACCAATTCCGACGAGGTCCTGGGCCGCGTGCGCGCGGAGACCGGGGTGGATCTGCGGGTGCTGGCCGGGGTGGACGAGGCCCGGTTGACCTTCCTGGCGGTGCGCCGCTGGTACGGCTGGAGCGCGGGCCGGATCATCAACCTCGATATCGGCGGCGGCTCCCTGGAGGTGAGCAACGGCGTGGACGAGGAACCGGAGGTCGCGCTGTCGCTGCAGCTGGGGGCCGGTCGGCTGACCCGCGCCTGGTTACCCGAGGACCCGCCGAGCAAACGGCGCATCGGTATCCTCCGCGATTGGCTCGCCGCCGAGATGGTGGATCCGGCCAAACAGCTCATGGAAGCGGGAAAGCCCGATCTGGCGGTGGGCACGTCCAAAACCTTCCGTTCGCTGGCCAGGCTCACCGGCGCGGCGCCCTCCGGCGCCGGCCCCCGGGTCCGCCGGACGCTGACCAGTTCGGGCCTGCGCCAGCTGATCGCGTTCATCTCCCGGATGACCGCATCAGATCGCGCCGAACTGGAAGGTGTCAGCGCCGACCGGTCCCGGCAATTGGTGGCGGGAGCGCTCGTGGCCGAGGCCGCCATGCGCGCGCTTTCCCTGGATACGCTGGAAATTTGTCCGTGGGCGCTGCGCGAAGGGCTGATCCTGCGCAAACTGGATACCGATATGGATGGTGGACCACTGACAACCAACGCACCGAACGCGGCCGCCGGTAACGGTTCGACGCCCGGCGGCAAGACGTCGGCGGGCCCGATCGAAACGGTGCCTTCATGAGCAGGAACTCCAATCAACTGTCGGTAGCCGAACTGCTGGCCCGCAACGGGGCGCAGCCCGCCTCCGGCGGCGGCCGGCGGCGGCGCGGCGGGCGCGGACTCTCGGTCGACGACCTGTCCGGTGACCTGCCGGCCGTCGAACGCAACGGTTCGGCCCATGCGGCTCCCGACGAGGCCGACGAGGAGTACCCCGCCACCGACGCGGGAGATCCGGCCGGTGGCGGCTTCGGTGTCCAGGACTACGCGGGCGAGCAGGTTGGGTACGCCGGAGCCGACCCGAACAACTCGCCGATGTCGGGCCCGATCACCGTCTACAACCCGCTGGAGCCGTATTCGCCGGGTCCTGCCGGGGACGGCGCTCCCGCGCGGCTGGGCGATCCGGAATCCTATGCCGGCGACCGGGAGCATTTCCCGCCCGCGGACGAGGCGCCGCGTCGCGGTGGTCGTCGGCGCCGCGCGGAACCGGACGATGATTTCGCCGCTTTCGCCGACGACCCGGCCGCCGGGGCCCAGCCGAATCAGCCCTGGGATACCGGTCCGCCGACGCCGGGAGGTGGGCGGGCCGCGCGCCG
>NZ_BDBX01000027.1 GCF_001613205.1 Nocardia sienata NBRC 100364
CGCCGCCGATAAACACAGCTACTCGGCCATTCGGGCGGCGCGGTCGGCGGTGGCCAGGGCGTCCAGGAGGGCGTCCATTTCGCCGTTGAGGACCGCGTCCAGGTTGTGGGCCTTGTAGCCGATGCGGTGGTCGGCGATGCGGTTCTCCGGGAAGTTGTAGGTGCGGATGCGTTCGGAGCGGTCGACCGTGCGGATCTGCCCGGCGCGGCCCTCCGCGGCTTCCTGTTCGGCCTGCTCTTCGGCCAGGGCCTGCAGGCGCGCGGCCAGGACCTGCATGGCCCGGGCTTTGTTCTGTAGCTGCGAACGTTCGTTCTGGCAGGTGACGACGATTCCGGAGGGCAGGTGGGTGATGCGGACCGCCGAGTCGGTGGTGTTGACGCCCTGGCCCCCCTTGCCGGAGGAGCGGTAGACGTCGATACGCAGATCGCTCTCGTCGATCTGTACCTCTTCGACTTCGTCGGGTTCGGGATAGATGAGGACACCGGCGGCCGAGGTGTGGACTCGACCCTGCGATTCGGTGACCGGCACCCGCTGCACGCGGTGCACACCGCCTTCGAACTTGAAGCGCGACCACACCCCGTCGCGGGCGGCGTCGCGGCTCTTGATGGACAGTGTCGCCTCTTTGTAGCCGCCGAGGTCGGAGACGGCGGCGTCGAGGATCTCGACCTTCCAGCCGCGGCGTTCGGCGTAGCGGACGTACATGCGGGCCAGGTCGGCGGCGAACAGCGCCGACTCTTCGCCGCCTTCACCGGATTTCACTTCCAGCACCACATCGTCACCGTCGTGCGGGTCGCGGGGGGCGAGTAGATCAGCGAGTTGTTTCTCGAGTTCTTCGAGCTGTTCTTCGAGGCCGGGGACCTCGGCGGCGAATGCCGAATCGTCGGCGGCCAGTTCCCGGGCGGCTTCGAGGTCGTCGCGGGTGGCGGAGAGTTTCTTGTAGGTGGTCATCACCGGTGCCAGTTCGGCGAACCGCTTCCCGACCCGTCGCGCGGCGTCCGGGTCGTTGTGCAGGGCCGGGTCTGCCAGCTGGGTTTCCAGTCCGGCGTATTCGGCCAGCACATCGTCGATCGCGGACGGTGCGGTTTTCTCGGCCATGAACGTGGCTCCTACTCGAAAGGACGACGCGGGGAGGGGTGGGCAGAAAACACCAACGCCCGGCCTGCGACTGGGCAGGACCGGGCGTTGGCGAGAAAGCTACTTGGCGTCGGCTTCCTTCTTGGCACGCTTGCCGTAGCGGGCCTCGAAGCGGGCCACGCGACCACCGGTGTCCAGGATCTTCTGCTTGCCGGTGTAGAACGGGTGGCACTGCGAGCAGACCTCGACGGTGATGTGTCCCGATTCCTTGGTGGAGCGGGTCTGGAAGGTATTACCGCAACCGCAGACCACCGTGGTGTCGACGTAGGTCGGGTGAATTCCTGCCTTCATGGGTGTCCTCTCGATATTGGTCGCCGGGTCGCTCGGGCGTCTGCGCCGAACGTGAACCGGAACCGACTTCAGGCGGGATTGCCTGCGCGAATCGCAGACGCACGGCGGCCAAGTATGCCAGAGCCACCGATGCCTGCTGCAACGCCCCCACCCCGGGATTTGTTCCGCGCGCCCTCGTTGCTCGTGTATCCGAGCCTTGCCCGGATTCGGCCCGAGACGGTCGCCGGAACGTCGATGATCCGGCAACGCGCCGGACCGGGTGCCGCTCGCATACTCCACGGGACGCTCGGGACGTCCGGCACCTGCGCGCCGTCGCATCCACGACCGGGCGGCCTGGGAGCTGTCACGGCGGCCCGGCCTCTTCAATTGCTGCGTGTGCCGGGACAGGCTTGCCGGGAAACGAACAACCGTCGCGGCCTCACCCGAGAAACGACCAGCGGGTCGACCTTCTCGGAAGGTCGACCCGCTCGGTGCCGAGTTCAGCGAGGCCCCCGAAGGGTCGCGGCCCGTCTCGCCGTTCAGGCCTCGAAGCGCATGCGGCGAAGCCGCGAGTCTCGAGGCCTGAACGGCGAGACCGAGGGGGCCTCGACCCCGCGGCACCGCAGGCGCCGCCATGAACACAGCTATTCGTCCAGCGCACCCGGTGCTGTCTTGGAGACCTGCATCAGGAACTCGAGGTTGTTCTTGCTCTTGCGCAGGCGGTCGATCAGCAGGTCGATGGCCTGGTGGGAGTCCAGACCCGACAGGACGCGACGCAGCTTGTGCAGGACCGCCGCCTCGTCCGGGTTGAGCAGCAGCTCGTCCTTACGGGTGCCGGACGGGTTGACGTCCACCGCGGGGAACACGCGCCGCTCGGCGATCTTGCGGTCCAGTTTGAGCTCGGCGTTACCGGTGCCCTTGAACTCCTCGAAGATCACCGTGTCACCGGTCGAACCGGTTTCCACCATCGCGGTGGCGATGATGGTGAGCGATCCACCGTTCTCGATATTGCGCGCCGCGCCGAGGAAGCGCTTGGGCGGGTACAGCGCGGTGGAGTCGACACCACCGGACAGGATGCGCCCGGAGGCTGGCGAGGAGTTGTTGTACGCGCGGCCCAGACGGGTGATCGAGTCGAGCAGCACCACGACGTCCTTGCCCATCTCGACCAAGCGCTTGGCCCGCTCGATGGCCAGTTCGGCGACCGAGGTGTGGTCGGACGGCGGCCGGTCGAAGGTCGAGGCGATGACCTCGCCCTTCACCGAACGCTGCATATCGGTGACTTCTTCGGGACGTTCGTCGACCAGCACCACCATGAGGTAGCACTCGGGGTTGTTGATCGCGATCGCGTTGGCGATGTCCTGCATGATCGTGGTCTTACCGGCCTTCGGCGGGGACACGATCAGCGCACGCTGGCCCTTACCGATCGGCATGATCAGGTCGATCACCCGGGTGGTCAGCTTGTTCTGCTGGGTTTCCAGGCGCAGCCGCTGGTTCGGGTACAGCGGGGTCAGTTTGTTGAAATCGGGGCGGCGCTTGGCCGAATCGATTTCGGCGCCGTTGACGGTGTCCAGCCGCACCAGCGGATCGAACTTCTGCCGCTGGTTGCTCTGTTCCCCGTCGCGCGGCGCGCGGACCGCACCGGTGATCGCGTCACCGCGGCGCAGGCCGTTCTTGCGGACCAGGTTCATCGAGACGTAGACGTCGTTCGGTCCGGCCAGGTAGCCGGAGGTACGCACAAACGCGTAGTTGTCCAGCACGTCGAGGATGCCCGCGACCGGCTGGAGCACGTCGTCCTCGCGGATCTCGGGCTCGCGCGCTTCACCGCCGCCACCGTCGCGGTCGCGACCCCGGCGACGCTCACGGAACCGGCGGCCACGGCGGCCACGGCCGCCTTCCTCGTCGTCGCCACCTCGATCGCCGCCGCCCCGGTTGCCGGAGCCGCGCTGATCGCCACCCTGGCCCTGCTGGCCCTGGTTGCGGTCGCGACGGCGTTCGCCCTGCTCGCCGTCCTTACCGTCTTTGCCGTCCTGCTTGGCGCCCTCGTGCTTCGTGCCGTCCTGCTGCTTGGCATCCTCACCGGCGGGCTCGCCGTTCTTGGGCTGCTGGTCGCGGCCACGACGCTGGCGGCCGCGGCCACGCTGGCCGGCATCACGGCCCGTATCCTCGGCGCCCTCGGCCGGCTTGTTGTCGGCTCTGCCTTCGGTCCGGGCGCCGGACTCGGTATCCGCGGCGGTGCCGGCGGTGCCGTTGGCGGTCGCCGAGCCGTTGGTGGCGGCCTGCTCGGGCTTGCCCTTGTCCGCGGCCGCGGAATCCTTCTTCGCCACGGTATCGGCGGCGGGCGCTTCGACCGCCGGAGCCGACGCGGCGGCGGGCGCGGCCTCGACGGCAGGCGCCGCGGTCCCGGCCTCGGCAGGCTGGTCTGCGGTTTTACGTTCTTTGGCAGCCTTCGCGCGGGTGCTGCGCTCCGCGGCGGCGGGTCTGCCGGCCTGGTTTTCCTTGATGGCGGCGATGAGATCACCCTTGCGCATACCGGAGGTGCCTCGAATTCCGAGTTCCCCTGCCAGTGCGCGCAACTGCGGCAACAACATTCCAGTCAGCCCCGATCCGATGTCGGTGTTCTCGCTCATCTTCGAAGAAATCTGTCCGGAGTCACTTTCGCGGTTGCCCGAGGGTTCGGAGTCGGATACCACCCCGGGTGTCGCGAGCAGGTCCGTATCTGTCACGGAGATCCTTTCCTTCCCTCGATGGCCGTGTGCTGTGTCGAGGGTTCGTTCCGTAGCCCGATCTCGCTGCCGGACTCGGATTTGTAGCCGTATCGCCTGCCCCTCCGGGACCGGGTGCTTCGCCACCGCTGGAAAAGGTGGAAGAGATCATTCCAGTTGAGCGGCTGCGCGGCACCCCCATGGCATGAGGGCTCGAGCCTGGAGCCTGCTGGAGCGATTGCCCTGATGAAGCACCGGCGTCTGATGCGCGCGATGTACGGACTTGCCCAGGATAGCGGGCAAGTACGAGGGTCGGCAAGGCGGACGCGCCCGTCAGCCGATCTGCACGCCCTCCGCGATGCCCGGTTCGATCACCCGGAGCCCGTCCGCGGCCGCCGACAGCCGTAGCTCTTCGGGGAAAGGACAGGTCAGAAGGGCGAGCACGGTGGGCCCGGCGCCCGAGACCATGGCCGCGATGCCGGCATCACGCAGCCGCTGGATCCACGCGGTGGTCAGCGGTAGCGCGGGGGCGCGCTGGGTCTGGTGCAACCGATCCGCGGTGGCCGGGAGCAGCAGATCCGGGCGCTGGGTCAGCGCGACGACCGCCAGCGCGGCCCGGCTCACGTTGAACGCCGCGTCCCGGTGCGGTACCTGTTCGGGCAGCAACCCGCGGGTCTGCGCGGTGGAGGAGCGCTCGTCGGGAACCAGGACGACCGGATGTACCGTGGGATGCGCGTCGAGGCGGACCGCCCGGTAGAGGCGTTGCGGCGCGCCGATATCGGTATCCGGGCCGGGGCCCGTCTCGGTCCAGGACACGACGATTCCACCGAGCACACTGGCGGCGGCGTTATCGGGGTGGCCTTCGAATTCCGAGGCGAGCTGCACCAATTGATCGGTATCCACCGCCAGAGACGAATCGAATCGCGCGGCCAGCGCCCGCCCGGCGGCCAGCCCGCCGACCACAGCCGAGGCGGAGGAACCCAGTCCGCGGGAATGCGGAATCGCGTTCCGGCACAGCACGTCCAGGCCGTCGGCCCAGATACCGGCCGATTCCAGCCCGCGTTCGATCGCCCGTACCACCAGATGGTTTGGCCCCCAGGCCACCTCGTCGGCGCCTTCGCCCTCCATCCGGATGTTCAGGCCGGAATCGGTACTGCGCACCTCGATCTCGTCGTAGATCCCCAGGGCCATCCCCAGCGAATCGAAACCGGGACCCAGATTCGCGGTGGATGCCGGCACCCGGACCGAGACCGTGATACCGGCCGGCAGGGTCGGAGCCACAAGCCGGCTTTCGCGCGTATCCACCGTCAGGCCAGTTCGAGTCGTGCGGCCACGGCGACCGGGTCGACCTGGATGGCCTGTACCTCGGGCATGCCGAGCAGGGCGGTATCGGGGTCCTTGAGCCCGTTTCCGGTGACCGTGCAGACCACCGTCTGTCCGGGCTCCAGCCAGCCCTCGGCGTGGGCGGCCAGCACACCGGCGACGCTCGCCGCCGACGCGGGCTCCACGAAAACACCCTCTTCGGCAGCGACCAGACGGTACGCGTGCAGGATCTCCTCGTCGGTGGCCGCGCGGAACGCGCCGCCGGATTCCTCCTTGGCCGCCACGGCGCCGTTCCAGGAGGCGGGCGCGCCGATCCGAATGGCGGTCGCGATGGTTTCCGGGTGGCTGACCGGGGCGCCGTTGACCAGCGGGGCCGCCCCGGCCGCCTGGACGCCCAGCATGCGGGGCAGCGTTTCGGTCACGCCGTCGGCCCGGTATTCGCGGTAACCCCGCCAGTAGGCGGTGATGTTGCCGGCGTTGCCCACCGGCAGCGCGTGTACATCGGGGGCCCGGCCGAGCACATCGCAGATTTCGAAGGAGGCGGTTTTCTGCCCCTCGATCCGCGCCGGGTTCACCGAGTTCACCAGGCCGATGGACGGGAAGTCCGAGGTGACCTTGCGGGCCAGTTCCAGGCAGTCGTCGAAATTGCCCTCGACCTGGATGACCTTCGCGCCGAGCATCACGGCCTGGGCCAGTTTGCCCATGGCGATCTTGCCCTGCGGGATGAGCACCGCGCAGGTCATCCCCGCGCGGGTGGCGTAGGCGGCGGCCGAAGCCGAGGTGTTACCGGTGGAGGCGCACAAGACCGCCTGCTGACCGCGGTATTTGGCATCGGTCATGGCCATGGTCATCCCGCGGTCCTTGAACGAACCCGTCGGATTGGCGCCCTCGACCTTCAAGTACACCTCGCAGCCCGTGAGCTGCGACAGACGCGGCGCGGGGACCAGCGGGGTCCCGCCTTCGAAGAGGGTGACCGGTTCCCAGTCGGCCGCGCCCGCGAGCCGGTCGCGGTAGGCAGCGATGAGCCCGGGCCAGCGGGAGTGCACTCCGGCCTGCGGTGCGACGCCGACGGTGGGCCCACCTGTCGCACCGCCCCTGACGGAATCGCTGCGCGATGCTGTTGGCCCACCCGTCGCCCCACCGCCGCCCCTGACGGAATCGCTGCGCGATGCTGTTGTCATTCCTCGGTGCCTTCCAATCTCAGAACGCTGGTGACAGATGTGACGGATTCCATATCCGACAGCGCGGCGACGGTCTCCGACAGAGCCGCCTCGGTCGCGAGGTGGGTCACGACCACCAGTCGCGCCTTGTCGTCGTGACCCTCCTGCCGGACAGTCGAAATACTCACTCCGTGGTGGGAGAATTCGCCCGCCACCCGCGCCAGTACGCCGGGACGGTCTTCGACCTTCAGATTCACGTGATAGCGCGTCGGGGTGTCGCCGATCGGCGCGATCGGAAGCTCAGCATAGACCGATTCGCCGGGCGCCCGGCCACCGAAAAATTTATTGCGGGCGGCCATGACCAGGTCACCGAGGACAGCCGAGGCAGTCGGCGCCCCACCGGCGCCCTGCCCGTAGAACATGAGCCGCCCGGCGTTCTCGGCCTCCACGACCACCGCGTTGAACGCTCCGGTCACCGCGGCCAGCGGATGTTTGCGCGGGATGAGCGCCGGATAGACGCGCACCGACACCCGGTCCTTGCCGCCCTCGGCCGGGGTGGGTTCGCCCGCGCCCGCCGGGACCCGCTCGCAGATGGCCAGCAGTTTGACGGTGCAGTCCAGCGCGGACGCGGTTTCCAGGTCCTCGGCGGTGATCGTGGCGATGCCCTGCCGGTAGACGTCGGCTGCCGTCACCCGGGTGTGGAAGGCCAGCGAGGCCAGGATCGCCGCTTTCGCGGCAGCGTCGTAGCCCTCGACGTCGGCGGTTGGGTCGGCTTCGGCGTAGCCGAGGCGGGTCGCTTCGGCGAGGGTCTCACCGTAGTCGGCACCCGTCTCGTCCATCGCCGAGAGGATGAAGTTGGTGGTGCCGTTCACGATGCCGACCACCCGGTTCACCCGGTCGCCGGACAGCGACTGGATGAGCGGCCGCACCACCGGGATGGCACCGGCCACCGCGGCCTCGAAGTACAGGTCGGCGCGGCTGCGTTCCGCGGCGGCGGCCAGTTCGCCGGTGTAATCGGCCAGCAGCGCCTTGTTGGCGGTGACCACGGACTTCCCGGCGTTGAGCGCGGCCAGGATGAGTTTGCGGGCCGGATCGATACCACCGATCACCTCGACCACCAGGTCGACGTCGGGCCGGGCGACCAGCGCTTCGGCATCGGTGGTGACCAGTTCGGCGGGCAGTCCGCGGTCGCGGTCGAGGCTGCGCACCGCGACTCCACGCAGGGTCAGCGGCGCGCCGACCCGGGACTGTAGATCGTCGGCGTGCTCACGCAGGATCCGCACGACCTCGCTACCCACATTGCCCATCCCCAGTACCGCGATACCGATCGGGCGGTCCGGCCCCCATCGACCCGGTACCACCTCGGCCCCCTCTGGCATGCTCGCCCCTTTCGTCGCGTCCATTCAGACCTCCAGACCGAGCAGGTCCTCGACCGTTTCCCGGCGCAGGATCAACCGGGCCGTGCCGTCGCTCACGGCGACGACGGCGGGACGGGTCAGCATGTTGTACCGGCTCGACATGGAATAGCAGTAGGCACCGGTGCCGGCCACCGCGATGAGGTCCCCCGGGCCCGCATCGGCCGGTATCCAGGTGTCACGGATGATGATATCCCCGCTCTCACAGTGTTTTCCGACAACGCGGGCGACGACCGGCGGAGCCTCGGAACCCCGGGACACCAGCTGGCAGTGGTAGTCGGCCTGGTAGAGCGCGGGCCGGATATTGTCGCTCATCCCGCCGTCCACGCTGACGTAGCGGCGGCGCAGGCCACCGTCGAGCGAGACGTCCTTGATGGTGCCGACTTCGTAGAGGGTCACGGTACCGGGGCCGGCGATGGCACGTCCCGGTTCCACAGCGATACGCGGGACAGGTAGCCCGGCGGCTTCGGCCTCGTGAGCGACCAGCGCGCCGAGTTTCTCGGCGAACATGTCCAGCGGCGGCGGATCGTCGGAGGGCAGGTAGGAGATACCCAGACCACCGCCCAGATCGAGCAGCGATATCTGCGAGGTGCGTTCGACGCCGAATTTGTCGACGGCGTCGCGCAACAGTCTCAGCATCCGGCGGGCGGCGATTTCGAAACCGTCGATTTCGAAGATCTGCGAGCCGATATGGCTGTGCAACCCGACCAACCGCAGATTATCGGCCTCGAACACCCGCGCCAGCGCTTCCATGGCGTCGCCGCCGGAAATGGAGAAACCGAATTTCTGGTCCTCGTGCGCGGTGGAGATGTATTCGTGGGTGTGCGCCTCCACACCGACGGTGACCCGGACCAGGACGTCCTGGACGACTCCGGCGGCACCGGCGACGGCTTCGAGCCGCTCGATCTCGATCAGCGAGTCGACCACCACATGACCCACACCCGCCGCCACCGCGGCCTCGAGTTCGGCCACCGATTTGTTGTTGCCGTGCAGGGCGATGCGCTCGGCCGGGAAGCCCGCGTGCAGCGCGACAGCGAGTTCACCGCCGGAACACACGTCCAGCGACAGACCTTCGTCGCGGATCCAGCGCGCGATCTCGCCACACAGAAAAGCCTTGGAGGCGTAGTGGACTCGCGAATTCGGCCCGAACGCGCGCACCATATCGCGGCAGCGGGACCGGAAATCGTCCTCGTCCACCACGAACAGCGGCGTGCCGAACTTCTCGGCGAGTTCGGTGACCGGCACCCCCGCCAGCCGGACCACATCGTCGGCGCCGCGGGTGGCGTTGCGCGGCCACACCTGCGCGGGCAGGTCGATCAGCTGCCGCGGATCGGCCGGGCGCTCCGGCAGATTCGGGGCGTGCGGGATCTCGGCATGCCGGGGCCCGGCGGGATGGACACTCATCGGTCTTCCTTCCTCGTCCACTGCCGGAACAGTCGGTCGATGCGATTACCGGGCGCGGTCACATCCGCTCCGGAGCGGTGACGCCGAGCAGGGCCAGGCCGTTGGCCAGCACCTGCCGGGTCGCGTTCACCAGCACCAGGCGGGCGGCGTTGACCGGCGATACGGGCTCGTCGCCCAGCGGCAGTACCCGCAGGGCCTTGTTGGTCTGGAACGGGTGGTAGGCGCCGGCCAGTTCCTCCAGGTATCGCGCGATGCGGTGCGGTTCCCGCAGGGTCGCCGCACTCGCCACCACCCGCGGGAATTCGCCGATGGTGCGGATGAGCGCGCCTTCGAACTCGGAGTCGAGCAGGGCGAAATCCGGTGTCACCGTGTCGTATTCGAATTCGGCGGCATTGCGCGCGATGGACGCGGCGCGGGCGTGCGCGTACTGCACGTAGTACACCGGGTTCACGCTGTCCTGTTTGGCCCACAGGTCCAGGTCGATATCGATGCTCGAGTTCACCGAGCTGCGCACCAGCGAGTAGCGGGCGGCGTCGACGCCGATGGCCTCCACCAGATCGTCGAGCGTGACCACGGTGCCCGCGCGTTTGCTCATCCGCACCGCCACACCGTCGCGCAGTAGGTTCACCATCTGGCCGATGAGCACCTCGACGCTGTCGGGGTCGTCACCGAACGCGGCGGCCGCGGCCTTCAACCGGCCGATGTAGCCGTGATGGTCGGCGCCGAGCATATAGATGCACAGATCGAAACCACGCGACCGTTTGTCCTGCAGATAGGCGATATCGCCGGCGATATAGGCGGCGTTCCCGTCGCTCTTGATTACCACACGGTCCTGATCGTCACCGTATTCGGAGCTGGCGATCCACCAGGCGCCGTCCTTCGAATACAGGTCACCGGAATTCTTCAGCGTATCCACCGCGCGTTCGACCGCGCCCGAGGCGAACAGCGAGCTCTCGTTGAAGTACACATCGAAATCGGTGCCGAATTCGTGCAGCGTTTGCTTGATGTGCGCGAACATCAGTTCCACGCCCTCGGCGCGGAACAATTCCAGTCGTTTTTCCGGTTCGAGTTCGGCCGCGCCGGGATGGTCGGCGACGATCCGGTCGGCGATCTCGCCGATATAGGCGCCCGCGTACCCGTTCTCCGGGGTCGGCGCGCCCGTGGCGGCGGCGACCAGCGATTCGGCGAACCGGGTGATCTGCGCGCCGTGATCGTTGAAGTAGTACTCGCGGGTGACCTCGGCACCCTGCGCGGCCAGGATCCGGCCCAGCGCGTCGCCCACCGCCGCCCAACGGGTCCCGCCCAGGTGCACCGGACCGGTCGGGTTGGCGGAGACGAATTCCAGATTGATCTTCGTACCGGCGAGCGCGTTCGCGGTGCCGTAGGCCGCCCCTGCCGCACGCACCTGCTCGAGCACCGCACCCTGCGCGGACGCGGCGACCCTGATGTTGAGGAAGCCGGGCCCGGCGACCTCCGCGGCGGCGACGGCCTCGGTATCGCTCAGCGCCTCGGCCAGCCAGCCGGCCAGATCCCGCGGGTTGGTCCCGGCTTTCTTCGCGACCTTCATCGCTACATTGGTGCTGTAGTCACCGTGCTCCGGATTCCGGGGACGCTCCACATCGACCGTGTCGGGCAGCACCGCGGCATCCAGTCCACGTTCGGCGAGGACCTTCGCCGCGGTGGCGTGAAGGAGATCTGCAAGGTCGGCTGGAGTCACGAGTCTCTATCCTATGGTCCGAGTGGGTGCGCGCCGCGAGTGGGCACCGCAGCTCGGCACTGTCCATCGACGTGGAAAGAACTGGGACCGGTATGCCGAACAGGACGAGCGCCAAATCGGCCAAGGCCGTGAAGGCGGCGGGCAAAGTCGCGGGGGCGCGCGCGAGCAGCAGCAGGAACAAGGGCAAAACGCCGATCGGCCAGCGAATCCCGTGGCTCACCATCGGCGCGGTCGTGGTGCTCGTCGGACTGATCGCGGCCCTGGCGGTGAACCTGGTGCCCAAGTACCAGGAGAAGGCCGCCCTGGAGAAATTCACCCCCTCCGAGCAGCAGAAAGACCCCTCCGACCAGATCGAGGGCGTGGTGAAGAAGGAGTACCCGGCCGGTCTGCACGTCGACGCGACCCAACGGGTGGCCTACGACCAGACCCCGCCGTTCGGCGGCCCGCACGATTCCTCCTGGGCCAACTGCATGGGAACCGTCTACGACAAGGCGCTGCGCGACGAGAACGCAGTGCACTCGCTGGAACACGGCGCGGTGTGGATCACCTACAACCCCGACAAGGTCGACCAGTCCGGGATCGACACGCTGAGGAAGAAGGTCGAGGGTGAGCAGTACATGCTCATGTCGCCGCACCCGGGCCAGGAAGCACCCGTCTCGCTGCAGTCGTGGGGGCATCAGCTCACGGTGAACAGTGCCGACGACGAGCGGATCGGTCAGTTCATCACCGCGCTGCGGCTGAACAACTTCGCCTACCCCGAGGTCGGCGCGGACTGCGCGACGGTCGCCTTCGACACCCAGAACCCGCCGCCCTACGACCCGAGCGAACCGGGCCCCGACGCCGTGCCGATGGACGGTGCCGGCCTGCAGCCCGACCAGAGCGAACTCGGCGGTCTGGGAATGCCCGGCGGCGGGCTGCCCGGTGGTATCCCGGCGATCCCGGGGATGCCCGGCACCCTGCCGGGCCAGCAGGCCCCCGGCGCGGTACCCGACCAGCAGGCTCCTGGTACCGCGTCCGACCAGCAGGCTCCCGGAGCCGGCTCGTAATGCCGGAAACGGAAACCTCCGAGGCCGGACCCCGCACCGAGTCCGGCTTCCGCGCGCAGCTGCGCGACCAGCGCACTCCGCTGCTGATAGTCGCCGCGATCGCGCTGCTCGTGGTCGGGTTCGGCGCGGGTGTGCTGTTCTCGCCGGACGGATCCGGCGGGCCCGAGCCGGGCCCGGTCGATATCGGCTTCGCCCAGGACATGTCGGCCCACCACACCCAGGCGGTCGAGATGTCGGGGATCGCGCTGCTGGGTTCGGCCGATCCCGCGGTGCAGCGCCTCGCCTACGACATCCTCACCACCCAGCAGAGCCAGATCGGACGGATGCAGGGCTGGCTGCAGATGTGGGGCGCCCCGGCGCGCGGCACGGACGGCTATATGGGCTGGATGCACGACACCGGCCACGGTGGGGACCAGCACAGTGAGGGTCACGACCACGGATCGGGGACACACGGGTCCGGAGCCGTGGCCGCGATGCCGGGTATGGCGAGCACCGAGGACATCCGGCGGCTGCGCGACGCGCGCGGCACCGATCTCGATGTGCTGTTCCTGCAACTCATGCTGCGCCACCACGAGGGCGGGGTCCCCATGCTCGAATACGGCGCCGAACACGCCGGAACCGGCGAGATCGGCATTCTGGCCGGGCAGATGCTCGCCGCGCAGCAGGGTGAGGCCCGGCTCATCACCGATATGCTCGCCGCTCGCGGCGGCCGGCCGCTGCCCCTGAACTGAACCGCCACCACTCGTTTTGGCCGCATCGGCGATGATGCGATACGCTGTGGTCCGCCCGATCGACCGGCTCCCGGTCGCACCGGGTGGATCCCCGCCCTCGTAGCTCAGGGGATAGAGCGTCTGCCTCCGGAGCAGAAGGCCGCAGGTTCGATTCCTGCCGAGGGCACGCACGAGGAAGGCCCCCGACCAGCTGGGTTCTGGTCGGGGGCCTTTCTCGTTCCTGGCGTCAGCGAGCCTGAGTGTCACGAGTTGTCACAACCTCACCCAAAGTCTTCGCAGCCGCCCGCAGTGCCTCGTCCTGCGAATGGGTGTAGATCCTCGCTGTCACGCTCGCGTCGGCGTGACCCGGCCATGCTGCCATCACGGCCATCGGGACCTTCCGGAGATGCATCGTCGTCCCGCAGGTGTGACGGGCATCATGCAGCCTGATATGCCGGACACCCGCCTTTTTGACCGACATAGTCCCCGTCCTGGTACGCCTCCCCCAACTGGAGCTTGTCCGCCGCCTGACGCCGACGAGCCCGCCGGACTCCCCCAACGTCCGCACCGACGATTCCGGTTCCCAGCGCGATCGGCTGCCGAATTCAGCTATATAGGATCAAGAGCGCCGGCGCCGGCGCGCCGCCGCCACGCGCCGGCGGGACCTGGCTACGCCGGCGGCCCCACCGGCGCGTCGGCGGCACGCCGGCACCACTCGCTTCCGATCCGAGATGGTTGATTTTCGAAACCGAGAAGTGTGTGCACGCCACCATTCAGCCCGGCCATTCGAGTGGCGGCTTGGTCGACCTCGGGCCTGTCCGATGGATCTTCGTGGCATACCGGTACCTACTCTGAGTTGGACGATATCGGCCACCTCAGCCTCTCGAGGAAGAACCAGTGACACCGTATTCCCTTGAGTTCTACATGGACGTGATCACGTCCGGAACGGTCCTCGGCGCCAAGCCGACGGACACTCCCGACCAGGTCACCGCCATCCTGGGCTCCAACTTTGCCGAGAACTCCCTGGACCACCAGAGCATGTGGCGCGACTACGGATTGGTTGAGTTCTTCTGGTTCCGGGAATCACGCGACAGCCCCTGGAAAGGGCACCACTTCACCCTGCAAGTTCATCGACTTTCCTACGGCGGCAGCACTGTCAACAAGGTAATTCACGATCGGTACGGCCGCTTCGACCGCCATCTTCGCTTCGACAAACTGGCGCGACTGCTGGCCAAGCGCGGCGTGCACACGGAGGACATCCCGCATCCCTACAATCCGGCCCACACCCTGCACTGGCAACCTGCTTCTCAGGTCTCCGTCACAGTGTGCCGGTCTCGTGGGGAGGGAAAGCGTCGTCGTGGCGGTGCACATCTCGGTGACGTGTCTGCCGTCTCATCGTCGACAAGTGCCGAGCAAGTGGCCTGGTTCAAGTCGCGCTATGGTGACCAAAACGTCTAGATACGTCCGATCTCTGCAGCTCAGGGTCCGGTACTGACAGCGGAGAAGCGCTTCGCGCCGAGGTGCCGGGTGTCACGTCAATGTCACAAGTACCACGAAGACAGGCATACGACGAGATACCGAATCGCGAGGTAACCGACCATCATCGTCCGGCCGAAGACAGCGAAATACGGTTCTGACCTGCCTGCGGAGCAGAAGACCGCAGGTTCGATTCCTGCCGAGTGGCATGCGGTGGCACCACCTCGACCGAAATCTTCGCCCGCTCCACCGTCCTACGGATGCGGGTGGACGAACCCGCGGCGGGGCGCCGATACGCCCTGGTCGCCTCCCCTGTGTAGCGAGATGGATTCTCCGCCGGGAACCGCCCGCCGACGAGATCACCGGCGGGCGGCACATTGCCCGCTCCTGTCGTCACAGGCCGGGGCCGAGTCCGGGCATCATCCCGAACATCATCGCCAACATCCGCTGGAGCATCTCCATCGAACCCATCGTTGTCATCTCCTTCGCTACAGATTCTCTACTGGCCCCCGACTCATTCGCCGCTTACCGCACCCCCGCGACCGGAAACAGGCAAACGGCGATTTCCTCCACTTTCGGTCGGCATACGCCGCGGGTCCGCACCTCGCCTCCCGGTAGCGATCCGACCTTTTCCGCGTGCATGTCCGGCCGGCCGGAACAGGCAGCCCACCGTCGCCATCGGTCGGCGACTAGTTGTTCGCGCGCTGAATCGAGCGCTGGACGAGGCCGCGGATACCGGGGAGCCGGATGGCGCGCAACATGAGATCCCCGGCCCAGACATGCGCACGAGTGGGTGGGGCGAATCGGCTCATACCCTTGCGGGCGAGAGCTTGCCGCTTACGGACCTCCGGGCGCAATGATTGCTCCCAGGCGGCGAGTGCGGTGGAGAAGTCGTCGCCGTGGGCCGCGAGGGCGGCGCCGAGCCGGTCGGCGCCGTCGAGGGCCAGGGCCGCGCCGTAGCCGGCGAAAACTGTGACACACCAGGCGGCATCGCCCAGGAGTACGACCCGGCCGCTACTCCACCGGTCGATGACGATCTGGCCGACCGAGTCGAAGTAGGCGTCGGCCGGGTCGGCAGTGAGCTGCCGGAGAGCGTCGGCTACCCCGCGTCCGAGATCGCCGAACGCCGCGGTGAGCGCCGGTGCGGCGCCGCGGGTCAGCTCGGCCGCCGGGTCGGGGCTGCGGTAGGTGAAGAACGCCGAGGAACGGCCCGGTCCCAGGTTCATCACCGCGGCGGTGCGCCGGGGTCCGAGAAAGGTCGTGCCGACACCTTCGGCGACGTGCTCGGGCACGGTGTCGAGCGGAAAGGCGCCCACCATGTGGTTCAGCTGCACCAGATAGTCGGATTCGGGGCCGAAGACGAGTTCACGGACCCGGGAGTGCACACCGTCGGCGCCGATGAGCAGGTCGGCCCGCAGGCGTGTGCCATCGCTCAGGGTGATCTCGACGGCGTGGGGATCCTGGGTCACCGCCCGCACCGTGGTGCCGAATCGGATATCGGCGTGCTCGGCCACCGCGTCGTAGAGCGCCGACTCCAGATCGCCACGGAAGAGGCTCAGCGCCCGGTCTCCGACCGCGGCCTGCGCGACGGCGGCGGGAACGGTGAACTTCTCCCGGCCGTCGGCGTGAACGAGCACCGAGGTGAAGAACCCGATATCGCGCGCAGCGAGCGTGGGCACCAGGCCGAGCCGCTCGACGGCGTCGTATCCGGGCCCGTGCAGGTTCAGCAGGTAGCCGCTGCTGCGCCGCGCCGGAGCTCGTTCGAGCACGACGACATCCCAGTCTTCGGCTTGCATTCGCAGGGCCGCCGCCAGCCCGGCGATTCCGGCACCCACGATCACCACTCGTTTCGTCCGGGAGCCGCTGGGGTGTCGTGCAACGTTCTCGACATCGACCATTACCGCTCCTCGGACTTCGCTACCGTCCACATGCCGTCAACTAATAGTTGACGATATTTTGATCGTCAACCCCGCGTTGACGCATGGCACAGGCGACGGGTACCGGCACGCTTTCGTGCCGGTACCGGCATCACCGCTGGGCGCGCGGGCGCGGTCAGCGCGGCGTCAACCGGACCACCGGGTATTCGCGATCGGATTTGCGCTGATACTTGTCGTAGCGGGGCTGGGTGGCGGTGATGTGCTGCCATGCCTGTGCCCGCGCGTCACCGTCGAGACGCTGGGGCGTCACCGGTACGGCGGCGCGGCCGTGCAGTTCCACCGCGACGTTCTCCGGATGCGCGACCAGGTTGGCGTACCAGTCCGGGTTGCGGTCGCCGCCGCCCGAGGCGACCACCAGCCAGGCGTCCTCGCCGTCGGCGAACCAGGTGATCGGGGTTTCGCGTGGCTGCCCGGTGCGGCGGCCCGTGGTGTGCAGGATCAACATATCCATGCCCAGATACCTGCCACCTTTGCGGCGGATCCAGCCGGTCGTGCGGACGTTCATCGTGCGCTGGAACCACAGCGAGAGCTTCCGCAGCGGGCCGCCCGCTGTGGCGTCGGGGCGGCCCTGCCCCTGATTCCCTGCCATCTGCCTACCTCCAGTCGGTCATCCGGATCGCGATGCGCTTCGGCGCACCGCGCTGGGCCACCTGGCCGGTGTCGACGTTAGCGCCGGCGCGCCCGGCAGAGCTTCTCGATTCCTGATCGACACGCGCAGCTGTCGCGGCTGTGATCGAACACCGGAGCGGGCCCTCGGATGGGTCCGGCTCAGTCCAACGCGTTCGCGAGGCGGGCGTGCAGATCGAGCAGTTCCGGGATCTGACCGGCCGGGCGGCGACCCATCCCGCATTCGGTGGCGATTCCGAACTCCGGCACGAACTCTGCCGCGGCCTTGATGCGGCGGCGAGCACCGTCGAAACCGTCGGAGGCGTGCACCAGGCCCAAGAAGAGGGTTGTCTCCGGTGCTGTCGCCAGGCCCTCGAGCGGGGCGAAATACGCGGCGTCGGTGCGCTCTTTCGGGACAGGCAGGTGGACCCAGTTCAGCGGCCGCTTCAGCGCGGTGGCCACACCGGAAGCCACATCGACAAGTTTCGAGGTATCGGCGGGTTCGACGAAATGCCGATGACCGAAATCGCCGTAACAGAGGTGATAGCCCAGCTCCACGCCGGCGGGAACCGCATCACCGAGACGGGCGAGCCGCTCGATGACGCCGCCCAGCCGGGCGGGATAGTCGTCGCCGAACCAACACGGGAAGACACCTTCGAACAGAGCGAATTCGACGGGCGCGTCCCATTGAATCGCCAGATCCTCATGGGGAATCGCCGAGGTGATCTGATCCAATTCGGCAAGGACAGCTGCCTCGTAGCGGATCTCCAGTTCCGCTTGGGGGCCCGCGACGAACGCGCCGATCACCGAGATCGGGGTCGGCAGACCGACCTGGAATCGGACGCCCGGCCGGAGCACCCCCTGCGCGCGCAGTTGTTCGAACACCCGCCATGACGCGCGGGCGGCCTGTGCATACCCGAGCGTGCCGAAATCAATTGTCGCCGCGTCGATGCCGGGGGCCGGTTGCACCCGCTCGCTCGGTCCGTATTCCGGGCTCGGCGGCGGCACGGTGACGAGGCCGGGGTGCGCCTGCAGCCTGGGCAGCTGCCACACCACAAAGTTGTCACGCTCTCCGGTCTCACCGTCGGGCACTCGGGTGATATGCCCACCCAGACGGTTAGCGACCTGCGCGAAGACCTCCGCGGCGTCGGAGAGCGGCACACTGCCGCATAGATGGACACCACGACCGGACATAGAACAAACCTCCACGCATTGCCGGATACCGCCGATAGGAGTGTAGGAGCACCGTCGCCGTTTGCGCGCGCGGAGAACTCGGCCCAGGTGACCTGCCGAAGCGAACTTCGATGCGGGACTTGTCGTAATGTGCGGGAAAATCCCCCGGAACGGAGATTGTTTTGACTCAGCCACCGGCAGGCCCGCCCGCGACCGGTCCGCAGCCGCCCGACGGCAACCCGCGCCCGCGAAAGCGGCGCACCGCTCTCATCGTGGGCACGGTGGCGGCCGTGGCCGTGGTCGTCGCCGCCATCGCCGCCGTGGTGGTGCTGACCGTGCAGGGACGTACCCCGCTGTCCTCCGACGACCAGCAGATCAAGGCCTCGCTGCGCGAGTTCTACGGCACGCTCAGCGACGACGGATTCGCGGCCGCCACCCAGCTGGCCTGCAAAGCCGACCGCGACGAATTCGATGCCATGTCCGACTCGGAGAAAACCGAGGCCGAGAAGCTCGGATTCACGGTCGAGATCGACTCGGTCGACAAGGTCGTCGTGACCGGTGACCGCGCGAAAGCCGAGATCAAGGGCAAGTTCAGCCTGTCCGCACCGGGTGGGGGTGAGGACGAGGAGATGGACGACACCTCCGAAGAGAGCCTCGTGAAAGAGAACGGCCGGTGGCGGGTCTGTTCCTCCTCCGACAGCGACCCGAAATGATCGACGGCGGGCGCCGATGAGCTGCTGCGAGCCCTCACGCCGCAGCGTGCTGGGCATGCTCGGCCTCGCTGCGCTGCTGCCCGCCGCCGGATTCTCCGGTGCCGGCCGGGCGGCGGCGGCCGGCCCGGCGCGGGCGACCGATCTGGAAGTCGTCACGGTCACCGATACCGCCGCCGTGCTCACCTGGACCAGCCGCGACCCCGGCGGCGCGATCCCGGTGCCCACCGACGGCGAGCTACTGCTCGGCCCGGCGGACAGCTCCCGTCCGCTCCGGCCGGTGTGGGCTTCCGAGAACCCCACCCCGTTCCACTACGCGCAGATCGAGGGGCTGGAACCGGGCCGCGCCTACCGGTTCGAGGCGCGCTCGGCCGGGGTGCGGGCCACACCCGCGCTCTCGGTCGCCACCGGGGCGCCGGGCACACCGGAAACCACCGCGACGTTCACCACCCTGATCCCGCCACCGGGGCGGCTGCTGCGAACCCTGGCCCTCGCCAACGACATCCATTACGGAGAAACGGTGAGCGGTCTGGTGGTGGGCGGCCTGCCGCCCGGGATACGCCAGGAGCCGGGTCTGCCGCCCTATCCGCAGATCATGTTCGACGCCGTCCTGGACGATCTGCGCCGCCCCGATCGCGGCGCGGAACTACTCCTGCTGGCCGGTGACCTGACCGCCGAGGCCACACCCGCGCAGGTGCGCGCGGTACGTGCCCGGCTGGACCGCTGGGGCATCGACGGTCAGGATTACCTCGCCGTACGCGGAAACCACGACCGCCCGCACACAGGCGAGGAGTACGCCGACTGCCCGACGGTTCCCGGCGCCACGGACCACCGGGATTGCTGGGCCGAAGTTTTCGGGGTCCGGCAACAGGTGGTCGAACACGAACTCGGCGGTCTGCGCATCCTCGGCCTGGACACCAGCGCACTCGACGGCGCGGGCGGGGTTCTCGACGCCGCACAGTTCGACCGGGTCGCCGAACTCCTGCGCATCGAACCCGATCGCCCCACAGTCGTTTTCGGTCATCATCCGGTCACCGTGGAGTCCGGGCTCACCAATACGGCAGGACCCGGTTTCGTACTCGATCGCGAGACCGCGCTGCGGTTGCAGCGGTTGTACGAGAACGCGCCCGGGGTCTTCTTACAGCACAGCGGCCATACCCATCGCACCCGCCGCACCCGGCCGGATACCGCGTGCGCGGTGGAATTCCTGGAGGTCGGCGCGGTCAAGGAGTATCCCGGCGGCTACAGCCTGCTACGGATCTACGAGGGTGGTTACACGATCAACTTCTACAAGACCCGCACCCCGGAGTCCCGGCGCTGGAGCACGCTGACCCGCGCCGAATACTTCGGCCTGCTCCCCGAGTACACACTCGGCACCTTCGCCGATCGCAATCATGTTGTACTACGGGACTTCTCGGGCCTCGCCTGACCGACCGTGACCCCCGGTCCATGCGCGACCCCGGGCCGGGATCGCGCACGATCCCGGCCCGGCATACCGAGCGAGCGGCGGGAATCGAACCCGCGTGAACGGCTTTGCAGACCGTTGCCTGAACCACTCAGCCACGCCCGCGTGACTCCATGATCATGGCTCGCCACCGCCGCGCGGCACACAGTTGCGCTCAGCCGGATCTCAATCGGTGACAGCGCCCGGGCCGTCAGCGGCGCGGAGGACACCTGCCACCGGGGAGCGCCCACGACGCGGCTCACCGGCGAGGTGCCGTGCAATGATCGAACACATGTCTCGCCCCCGCCCGCTACCCCTCGACCCGATCCAGGAGGCCCACCGCCAATGGGTCGGCCACGGATGGGGTGCGGTCGCCGACGGGATGGCCGCGGTGACCTCACTGGTTCGCGCCCAGCAGATCGTCATGGCGCGCGTCGACGAAGCCCTGCGCCCGACCGGCTTGACCTTCTCGCGCTACGAACTGCTGCAATTGCTGAACTTCAGTGCCACCGGCGCGCTGCCGATGGCGGTGGCCAGCGCGCGGTTGCAGGTGCATCCGACCAGTGTCACCAACTCGGTCGACCGGCTGGAGGCGGCGGGGCTGGTGAACCGGGTACCGCACCCCAACGACCGGCGGGCCACTTTGATCGAGATCACCGATGCGGGAAGGGCTCTCGTCGCCGAGGCCACCGGCTACCTGAACGAGCGCGTCTTCGCGCGGCCGGAACTACCGCCCGACCGGTTGCGAACGCTGCTGCAGTTGCTCGCCGAGTTCCGCCACACCGCGGGAGACTTCGACACCGGCGAGGAACCGGCCCGCTGGGCCGAACCCTGACCGCCGGCCGGACCGGGGCCGGCAAACCCGGCCCGGAACAGGGCGTATCGGATGTTTGCCGGGCCGGCTCGGCAGCGAACGCCTGACAGCCAGGCACCCGCTCAGCACATTTCTCCGTGGTTCGGCTTGGCAACGACCGACCCGCGGCGCACCATATGTTTATGGTGCTGGTTCTCGGGGTATCAGTAGGCGCCTCAGGTGCGCGTGCGGTGCTCACCCATTCGGATCAACCGCACCTGCCGCCGATCGATCGGTGCCATATCCCCCGCCCGGCCCGCGCTTCGGTGGCCGAACCGGCGCTCATCGCGATCCGCCGTATGTACGGCGCCGCCGACCGGCGCGACGAGTACATCACCGGAACCGCGGTGACCTGCCACAACCGGGAGCAGGCCGAAGTGGTGGGCGACGCCCTCGGCACCGGTCGGGTCACGCTGGTGGACGAGCCGCTGGCACAGCTGCGCTACCTCAGATTCACCGAGAAACTGCCGACGACCGGGGTGGTCTCCCTGTTCGACCTGGGCTCCTCCGGGTTGACCCTCACCCAGATCGACTGCCGCACCGACACCGTACTGGCCGGGGCCCACTGTCCAGGGCTGGGCGGCGACGGCTACAACGAACTGCTGTGCGAATGGCTGGACTCCGCCGGTGTGTACACCGACGAAACGGCGGCGCGCCGGTACCGCGAAGCGCTGAGCAGCGCTCGCGTGGTGACCGCCGCCGACCCCGATACCGCCGAACGCGCGGTGATCACTCGCAGTGACCTCGCCGAACTCTGCGCGGACGCGGTGCAGTCGGCCGCCACTCTGGTACACCGGGTGGCCGAGCAGACCGAGGCGGCGCCGGACGCGGTGGCCCTGCTCGGCGGGTGCGCCCGCAATCCGGCCCTGCGCACCCGCCTGACCGAGCTGCTGGACCTACCCGTGGTGTGCGATTCCGAACCGGAGTACGTCTCGGCGCGGGGCGCGCTACTGTTCGCGGCCGAAAGACCCGCCGCCGGTATCCGCACCGCGCATATCCGGGCGGGCGGTCAGGTGGTGCCGCTGGCCCCGCCCGTCGTGGGGCGGCGCAAGGTCTACGCGGCCGCGGCGGTGACGATCGGGCTGGGCGCGACCGTGGCCGGGCTGCTCACAGCGCAGAACGGGGCAGCGCAACCCACCCGGAGCAATTACGTCCCCACCGACATCCTGGACGCGCCGCCCGCGCCCTGAACCGGACCCGGGCCGCGCACCGCACGATCAGCGGTTTGTGAACTTCGCGGGCCGCTTGTCCACGAACGCCGCCATCCCCTCGGACTGGTCCGCGGTCGCGAACAGCGAATGGAACACGCGCCGCTCGAACCGCAGCCCCTCGCCCAGCGTGGTCTCGAAGGAGCGGTTCACCGCCTCCTTGGCGATCATGGCCACCGGCAGCGACATCGACGCGATGGTGGCGCCGACCTCCAGCGCGGTGTCCAGCAGTTCGGCGGCGGGCACGATCCGCGCCACCAGACCGGCGCGCTCGGCCTCCTCGGCATCCATATTGCGGCCGGTGAGCACCAGGTCCATGGCCTTGGCCTTACCGACCGCCCGGGTCAGCCGTTGCGAACCTCCGATACCGGGGATGACGCCGAGTTTGATCTCGGGCTGGCCGAACTTGGCAGTATCCGCGGCGATCAGGATGTCGCAGATCATGGCGAGCTCACAACCGCCGCCCAGCGCGTAACCGGCGACCGCCGCGATGGTCGGCTTGCGGAACTGGGCCAGCCGCTCCCAGCGGGCGAAATAGTCGTCCATGAACATGTCCATGTAGGACTTCGGCTGCATCTCCTTGATATCCGCGCCGGCGGCGAAGGCCCGCTCCGAACCGGTGATCACCACCGCGCCGATCTCGTCGTCGCGTTCGAGTTCGTCGAGAGCGGCGATCACATCATCGAGGACCTGCGCGTTGAGCGCGTTCAGCGCCTTGGGCCGGTTCAGCGTGATGAGGCCGACCTTGTCCTTGCGCTCCAGCAGAATCGTCTCGAAGTCGGTCACAGCACATCCTCTGGTCGAAACGGTTATGAATATCGCCGACGATACCGCGCGGGTCACCACCGGCGGCGAGGTGGTTTTGCCCGGTCGCGCCCACTTGGGGGACCAGAGCGCCGACCGGGTCGAGACGATCGCGGCGGCCCCCACCGCGGGCGGCGGTGGGGGACCAGCCAGGCCGGCGCTATCTCGATGGCCGGCCGGCACAGCGTGATGATGATGGTGGGCTTCTGCGAAATCCGGCCCCACCACAGCCGGTGGGACCGGATTCGGTCTATCCGAGCGGTTGAGCCCGGCTCTCACTGCGCGGCGTTCGAACCCCCGCTACGCTCCCGGACATCGGTGATGATGGCCGAGAAGTCCCGGTCGCCGGAACCCTCGTTGAACTCGCGGTAGATATCCGCGGCGAGCTGTCCGATCCGGCCCTCGACCCCGTTGGCGCGCAATGCCTCCACCGCCAGGCCGAGGTCCTTGTTCATCAGCGCGGTGGCGAACCCCGGCTTGTAGTCGTTGTTCGCCGGGCTGGTCGGCACCGGACCCGGTACCGGGCAGTAGGTGGTGAGCGCCCAGCTCTGGCCCGAAGCGGTGGAGACGACATCGAAGAACGCCTGATGGCTCAGGCCCAGCTTCTCACCCAGCACCAGTGCCTCCGACAACCCGATCATGGAGATGCCGAGGAGCATGTTGTTGCAGATCTTGGCCGCCTGCCCGTTCCCGGCGGCCCCGGTGTGCACCACCTTGGCACCCATCACCTCGAGCACCGGCAGCGCCTCGGCGAAATCGGTGTCCGCGCCGCCCACCATGAAGGTCAGCGTTCCGGCGGCCGCGCCGGAGACACCGCCGGAGACCGGCGCATCCAGGGCCCGGTGCCCGGCCGCCGACGCGGCCTCGGCCGCGGCCCGGGCGTCGGCCACATCGATGGTCGAACAGTCGATGAACAGCGTGCCCGGATTCGCGACGGGCAGCAGTTCGGCGTACACATCGCGCACCAGTTTGCCGTTGGTGAGCATGGTGATAACGATGTCGCGCCCGGTGGCCGCGGCGACGCCGGTGTCCACCAGGGCGACCCCGTCGGCGCGGGCCTGTTCCTGCGCCGCGGGCGAGGGGTCGAACGCGTGTACGTCGTACCCGGCCTTGACCAGGTTGGCCGCCATCGGGCCGCCCATATGGCCGAGGCCGAGGAAGCCGATCGTCTTGCTCATTGCTTGTCCTCCGGAATCGTCAAACCCAGTTCCCGCGCACCGAGTTCGGCGAAATATCCGTCGACCTGCGCGGCGGTCACATCGGACAGGGTGGCGGGCGACCACTGCGGGTTGCGGTCCTTGTCGACCACCTGGGCACGAATGCCCTCGACCAGGTCGTGCGAGGCCAGCGAGGCGATCGATACCCGGTACTCCTCGTTGAGCACCGCTTCCAGGCTGCCGGTGCCCTTCGCCGAACGCAGCGACCGCAACGTCACCTGCAGCGCGACCGGCGATTTACCCAGCACGTCGGTGGCGGCCTTGTTCGCCTCCGGTGATTCGTGGGCCTGCAGGCGGGCCACGATCTCGGCGACGCTATCGGCGCTGTAGCAGGCATCGATCCAGTCGCGCTGCGCGACCAGTGCCGATTTCGGTGCCTCGGTGGCGAATTTCGCGATGGCGACATCCGCGGCCTCGGTCTCCAGGGTGGTCAGCAGCGCCGGGATCTGGTCGGCGGGTACGTAGTAGTCCGCGAAACCGGTGGCGACGGCATCGCCGGCTCCGAGCCGCGCGGTGGTGAGCGCGATATGCGTGCCCAGTTCACCCGGCGCCCGGGACAGCAGGTAGGTACCGCCGACATCGGGGATGAATCCGATACCGACCTCGGGCATG
This sequence comes from Nocardia sienata NBRC 100364, assembly GCF_001613205.1. Taxonomy (GTDB): domain Bacteria; phylum Actinomycetota; class Actinomycetes; order Mycobacteriales; family Mycobacteriaceae; genus Nocardia; species Nocardia sienata. The sequence goes on from NZ_BDBX01000027.1 coordinate 24,922, forward strand.
CCGACCTTCGACCGTTCGGTGACGATCCGGTGACTGCCGTGCGCCGACAGACCGACCCCGCCGCCCATCACGATCCCGTCCATCACCGCGACATACGGCTTCGGATAGCGGCCGATGAGCGCGTTGAGAATGTACTCGTCACGCCAGAACTTCCCGGTCGCCGAATCCGCCGCCGCGCCCACGTGCCCCGCCGCCTGCTGTTCCTTGGCGTCGTGGTGGATGGCGACGATATCGCCGCCCGCGCACAGGCCCCGCTCACCGGCGCCGGTGATGGCCACCGTCCGCACCGAATCGTCGGTGGCCCAGGCCCGCAACCGCTCGGTGATGGTGAGCGTCATCGCGTGGTTGAGTGCGTTGATGGCCTTGGGCCGGTTCAGGGTGATAAGGCCCAGGCCGCCGCGCTGTTCGACCAGGACTTCGGGTTCGTCGCTCATTCATTTCCTTTCGCGCTCGCCGCCGGGTGTCCGCCGATCACGACACACCCGCCACGGACGCTGTCATCGACCGGGCGACGACCATCCGCATGATCTCGTTGGTGCCCTCCAGGATCTGGTGCACCCGCAGGTCCCGGACGATCTTCTCCAGGCCGTATTCGGCCAGGTAACCGTATCCGCCGTGCAGTTGCAGGGCGGCGTTGGCGACCTCGAAACCGGCGTCGGTGGCGAACCGTTTGGCCATGGCGCAGAGTTCGACCTTGTCCGGGGCATCCGCGTCCAGCGCCGCCGCGGCCCGCCACAGCAGGGTCCGGGCGGCTTCGAGTTCGGTCCGCATATCGGCCAGCTCGAACTGCAATGCCTGATTCTTCAGCAGCGGAGCGCCGAACGCCTTGCGCTGGGCCAGGTAGGGCACGGTTCTCTCGAGCGCGGCCTGCGCCCCGCCCACCGAGCACGCGGCGATATTGAGCCGCCCGCCGTTGAGCCCGTTCATGGCGATCCGGAATCCGTCGCCCTCGGCGCCGAGCCGGTTGACCACCGGCACCCGCGCGTCGGTGAGGATCACCTGCCGGGTGGGCTGGGCGTTCCAGCCCATCTTCTTCTCGTTGGGCCCGACCTCGAGGCCGGGGGTATCGGCGGGGATGACCAGCGTCGAGATACCCCGTGCCCCGGTGTCCTGGGTGCGGACCATCATCACGTACAGGTCGTTGCTCCCCGCGCCCGAGATGAACTGCTTGGACCCGTTGACCACGTAATCGTCACCGTCGCGTACCGCGCGGGTGGTGAGGGCGGCGGCATCGGATCCCACACCGGGTTCGGTGAGCGCGTAACTGGCCAGCTGTTCCATTGCCGTCAGCCCGGGCAGCCACTGCCGGCGCTGGTCGTCGTCGCCGTAGGCGTCGATCATCCAGGCCGCCATATTGTGGATCGAGATATAGGCCGCCACGGTGGGGCATCCGGTGGCGAGCTGCTCGAAGATCCGCACCGCGTCCAGCCGGCGCAGCCCGGACCCACCGAACTCCTCACCCACATAGATGCCGCCGAGCCCGACCGCACCCGATTTCCGCAGCACATCCACCGGGAAGTGTTTGTTCTGGTCCCATTCCACGGCGTGCGGCGCCAGGTATTCGTCGGCGAATTCCCGGGCGGTGTCGCGGATGGCCCGCTCGTCTTCGTCGAGCGTGAACACGGCCGTCATTCCATCGTCGGGATGACGAAGCTGTTGCTCTCCTTCAATCCCGCGGGCCAGCGCTGGGTCACCGTCTTGGTCTTGGTGTAGAAGCGGATCGAATCCGGGCCGTGCTGGTTCAGGTCACCGAACCCGGACCGCTTCCAGCCGCCGAAGGTGTAGTACGCGATCGGTACCGGAATCGGAACATTGATACCGACCATGCCGACCTGGACGCGGGCCGCGAAATCACGGGCCGTGTCACCGTCGCGGGTGAAGATCGCCACGCCGTTGCCGTATTCGTGGTCGTTGGCCAGCCGCAGGCCTTCCTCGTAGTCCGCGGCGCGTACGACACTGAGCACCGGGCCGAAGATCTCCTCCTTGTAGATGGACATCTCCTTGCCGACCCGGTCGAACAGGGTCGCGCCGACGAAGTACCCGTTCTCCGCGCCCTCGACGGTGAGGTCTCGGCCGTCGACCACCAGTTCGGCGCCCTCGTCGATGCCCTGCTGGATGTACTTCTTCACCCGGTCCACACCGTCGAGCCCGACCAGCGGCCCGTAGTCCGCGCCCGGATCATCGGATTTGCCGACATTGAGCTTGTGCACCCGCTCGGTGAGCTTCTCCACCAGCCGGTCCGCGGTCTCCTCGCCCACCGGCACGGCCACCGAGATCGCCATGCAGCGTTCACCGGCCGAACCGTAGCCCGCGCCGATGAGCTGATCGGCGACATCATCGAGATCGGCGTCGGGCATGACGATGGCGTGGTTCTTGGCGCCGCCGAAGCACTGGGCGCGTTTACCGTTCGCGGTGGCGGTTTCGTAGATGTACTGAGCGATCGGGGTGGACCCGACGAAGCCGACGGCCTTGATGCGCGGATCGTGCAGGATCGTGTCGACGGCCTCCTTGTCGCCGTTGACCACGTTGAACACGCCCTCGGGCAGTCCGGCTTCGAGAAACAGTTCGGCCAGCCGCAGCGGTACCGACGGGTCGCGTTCGGAGGGCTTGAGTACGAAGGCGTTACCGGTGGCCAGTGCGGGACCGGCCTTCCACAGCGGAATCATGGCCGGGAAGTTGAACGGGGTGATCCCGGCGACCACACCCAGCGGCTGGCGCATCGAGTAGACATCGATCCCGGTGCCCGCGCTCTCGGTGTACTCGCCCTTGAGCAGATGCGGTATACCGACGGCGAATTCGATGACCTCCAGGCCGCGCTGGATATCGCCCTTGGCGTCGGGGATGGTCTTGCCGTGCTCACTGGACAGCAGTGCGGCCAGCGAGTCGATCTCATCGTTGACCAGGGTCAAGAACTTCATCAGCACGCGGGCCCGGCGCTGCGGGTTGGTCGCGGCCCACGCCGGCTGCGCGGCCTCGGCATTCGCGATGACGGCCTCGACCTCGGCCCGGCTCGCCAGCGGCACCCGGGCTTGCACCTCGCCGATATTCGGGTCGTAGACATCGCCGAACCGGCCGGAGGTCCCGGGGACGTGCTGCCCGCCGATGAAATGGGTGAGTTCTCGAACCATGCGATTCCCTGCCTCGTGTCGGGGTGGCGGGCGCGGCACTGCGGCCGTCCGTCACACGAAGATCGTTTTGCGGGCTTCCAATAGTTGGACGTCCAAGCAAAACGATACACCCGGCCCCCGGCCGAAACCAGAGCCCACCGCAAATGCCCCGCCCGGGCCCGCGGGGCTCCTCGTGCGCCCGGCTAACCGGCGGTTTTCGTGGACCGCGCCAGCAGATAACTGCCGATCCCCAGCACCACCGCGCCGATCACCAGGATCGCTCCGGAAGCACCGGCCGACTCCCCGGTCCAGTCCGCGACCGCCTCCACCGCCGCCAGCGTCAGCGCGGCGGCGCCACCGAGAACCAGCACCCAGGACCGATCGGTGGCATAGACCCCGAAGCACACCACGGCGACCACGGCCGTGAGCGCGTAGGCCGGCCACCTCCCGTCGAACGCGTCGACGGTCTGCGCCCCCGCCACCGCCAGGACCACGCCCGCCAGATACCCGGCCCACAACTCGAGCACCACGCGGGCTCGGGTGAGACCCAGCCAGCCGATACCCAGCACCAGTACCCCGCCGCCGACCCAGCTGTCGTCGAGATCGAACACCTCGTTCAGCACGCCCACGACCAGCGCCACGCTGAATGCGGTACACACCAGCAGGCCGAGTAGCGACGGCAGCGCGGCATACCCGGCGGCCGCGGCCAGCAGTCCCGCACCCGCGGCATAGACCCAGGTGGTATCGCCGCCGGCCTCCCCGTTGTCGAAAACCGACCCCGCGGCCGCGGCCACACTCGCCGCCGCGAGCATGAACAGGACCACCGCGAGCCGGGTCCGCGCGGTGTGCCCGGTATCGGGTACCGACCGCCACGCCGCGCGCAACAACACCGAGCGCCCGCCCGCCGTCGCCACACCGGCCACTATCAGACCGAGAGCGACCAGCGCGAACAGGACGAACCGGCCGAGTTTCGCCATATCGTCCCAGGACTCCACCAGGATCAGCACCAGTCCGCTCAGCAGCAGGCCCGCCCCGGCATAGGCCGCGATCTCGGCCAGCAACCGGGCCGGCGTGGGCCGCGGCCGTTCCTGCTTCAGCGCGGTGACCACTGCGGTCAGCTGGGTTTCGTCGAGCACACCCTGCTCGACCAGATCGCGAAGCGCGGCGGGCGCACGACCGGGTTCCGGCGCCGCCACACCGGCACTCTGCGGTGCCACCACCGGGCCGCCGACCGGGCGGGGCGCGGCGGCCGGCGCGGATTTCTCCGTCACGACGCGGTCGGGAACCGTATCGGCTCCCGACACCGGCGCCCGCGGCGCCGAATCCTGTTCGGCCACAAACCCAGTATGACGCCGGATCCGCCGACTCGTCCGGCGCGAGCCGATCCGCGCCACCGGGCCCTGGTCACGCGCTAGGCTCGGCGACCAGACCGCAGACGATCGCAGGAGGTGCCGGAGCGCAATGGACATCGGCGATATCCGGATCATCGACGCACACATCCACCAGTGGGACCCGTTCACCACCGCGCGCGAGTTCAGCCGTACGGCGAAATTGTTGCGCGCCGTCCCGGTCCCGCTCCCGCTCGCGGTACGTCTCGCACCGCGTAAGGACCGGGAGTTCATCGGCGAACCCTCGGCCTATCTGGCGCCGTACCTGCCCGCCGACTACCGGGCCGACGCCGGTGACCTGCCGGTCGAATCGGTGGTGCACATCGAGGTCGAGTGGACCGGGCCCAAGGTCGAGGAGACCCGCTGGGTCACCGCTCTGCCGTTCGGGGTGGACACCCCAGCGCTCGCCGCGGTGAGCGCGAGCGGATACCCCGGTGACCCGGGATTCGCCGAGCTGCTCGACGCGCATCTATCCGCCTCACCCCTGGTACGCGGCGTGCGCAGCATGGTCGCCCACCATCCGGACGCGGGTATCCGCAGTTTCACCACCGATCCGGGCGCCCTGCGCAGCAACGCCTTCCTCGACGGCTTCGCCGCACTGGTCGACCGCGACCTGATCTTCGAGGCCTGGGTGTACTCGAACCAGCTACCGGAGCTGACCGCGGTGGCCCGGCGCTACCCCGAAGCGACGATCGTGCTGAACCACCTCGGCACTCCGGCGGGGATCTTCGGGCCGATCGGCAAGTACACCGGTAATGACGCCCGGCAACGCACCGCGATATTCGAACGCTGGCGCGCCGATATCGCCGCGCTGGCCGAATTCCCGAATGTGGTGGCCAAGGTCAGCGGGCTGATGATGCCGATCCTGGGGCACCCGGTGCCCCGGCCCGGTCATCCGACACCGGTGGCCCGGCTCGCCGACCGGATCGGCCCGCTGCTGCGGCATGCGGCCGACGTCTTCGGCGTCGAACGCCTCGTCTGGGGATCGAACTTCCCGGTCGACCGGCCGATCACCTCCATCACCGGCAGTGCCGAAGCGGTGGCGACGGTGCTGGCCGAACATCTCGGCGATGCGGAGCTCTTGGACAAGGCGTTCCGTGTCAACGCGCAGCGGGTGTACCGACTGGATTGATCTCGGGCGGCGCGCAGATCGTGTCCTCGCGTCGGCGGACCGCGCAAGCACGTATCCGGAATATCGGCGGTGGGCCGAGCGCTTACGGAAGCCCTGCGCGGACCCGGAATCGGTCCCGGTAAGCGGCCGGGGTGATACCGAGAGAGCGCCGGAAGGCGCGAGTGAGCGTATCGGTTGTCCCGAAACCACATTCGCCGGCCACACGGTCGAGTGTGTCGTCGGTGGTCTCCAGACGGTTGCGGGCGACTTCGACTCGGGCGGCGTCGATGTAGGCGGCCGGTGTCATACCCAATTCGGCTTTGAAGAGGCGGGTGAGTTGCCGTTCGCCGATATGGGCGTGGGCGGCGAGGGCCGCGACGGTGAGTGGCCGGGAAATATTGCGCGCGATGTGGTGTCGCAGGTCGTCGATGCGGCGCGTGGTCGATACCGGATCGAGGGAGACGCTGAACTGGCTCTGCCCGCTGGGGCGCTGCAGGTACATCACCAGCTGCCGGGCCACCCGCATCGCCGGCTCGCGACCGAAATCCTCCGCTACCAGGGCGAGGGTCAGATCCAGGCACGCGGTGAGCCCGGCGCCGGTCCATACGTCACCGTCGCGGATGAAGATCGGGTCGGCGTCCACCGTGACCGCCGGATGTTCGGCGGCGAGCTGGCCGGCGGTCGACCAGTGCGTGGTGGCGCGCCTGCCGTCCAGCAGGCCGGCATGCGCGAGGATATGCGCGCCGACACACACCGAGGCCACTCGCCGGGCGCGACCGGCCGATCGGCGCACCCAGTCCACGACCACCGGATCGGCCACCGCGCGCACCTGCCGCCGGGCGTCGGCCTCGACCGCCCCCGGCACGATCAGAGTGTCGATACTCCGGCCGGAGATCTCGTCGAAGGTGACATCCGGGAGCACCCGCACGCCGGCGGAGGTCGCCACCGGCTCCGGCGTCTCGGCGGCGAGCACGACGCGATAGCCGGTGGGTTCGTCGATCTCCCGTTGCAGCAGGGAGAACACTTCGGGCGGCCCGGTCACGTCCAGCAGGTCGACACCATCGAACAAGACGACGACGATGAACCGTTCGATCACTACTTCGTCCTCCGGATCCACACCCGACGAATGTCGGTTTCTGCAGGTTACATGACATTGCCGACATATCGTCCCGTTCCTAACGTGGAAGACGCGCCGGAAATCCGGCGGGACCTCGTGAAAGGACGACCTCGATGGCCACCACGTTGCGTGAGCTCAACGGCTTCGACCAGACCCCGGCCACCCTGGCCGAGGCCACCCTGCTGCTCGTCGACTACCAGAACACCTACACCCGCGGTGTGATGGAGCTCGACGGGTGGGAGTCCGCACTGAACGCGGCCGCCGGCCTCCTCGCGCAGGCCCGGGCCGCCGGGGCGCCGGTCGTTCATATCGTCCACAACGGCGGCGCGGGATCCGCCTACGACATCGAGGAGGAGATCGGCCGGATCCATCCGGAGGTCGCCCCGGTCGACGGAGAACCGGTCGTGGTCAAGACCGCGCCGAACGCGTTCGTGGACACCGATCTCGCCGCACACGTCGACGCGGCCGGAAACAAGCAGGTCGTCATTGCCGGATTCATGACCCATATGTGTGTCACCTTCACTACCGAAGGCGCCTTCCTGCGCGGGAACAAGCCCACTGTCGTAGCCGACGCGTGCGCCACGCGCTCCCTGAAGACTTCCGTGGCCGAGGTCTCGGCAACCCAGCTGCACCACAGTGCGCTGGCGACCATCGCCGATATCTACGGCACCGTGGTGCCCTCCGCGGCCGACCTCGGCTGAACGCTGCTCGCCCCGGCCCCGGCCCGGCTTCGGGGCATCGGCGGCCGACCGCGTTTCCGTGCTATGGCGAGGACTCCCGGCCGCGGTTCCGCTCACCACCGGCCGGGCCGCGTGTCGGCGCGGCCGAAGGGACGCCGGTGATTTCGTCCTGGCCGGGCCGGCCGCGCCATCGCGAAGGACCTGTGGCCGCCCGGCCAAGCCTCGGGAAATACGGCCTAGGTGACGTGGAAGGTGTAGGTGGCGTACCGGTGCCGTGAGCTCCCGGCATCCTCCCAGGTGTACCCGTGCCTACCGATGTGCTCCAGGCGGATACGGGTATCGGCGAGGATATCGAACCCGGACCGGCGGGCGCGCTCGCAGAACGCGTAGTCCTCGCCCAGATACCAGTGGTCGCCGTCGTCCTCGGGGAGCAGTAGGGGCAGGAAGTACGGGACGGTGCCGCGCCCGAACCGCCGATTGCAGACCGGCAGCTCTTCGTGCTCGGCCATCTTCTCGTAGACCTCACGGCGGGTCAGCAGGAAACCGCCGGCCGCGTACCTGATCTCGAGCAGTCCGCCGCCCTGACCGAAATAGATCCGTTCGGTCTCGGGCAGCAGGCTGCACGCCAATTCCCGCAGTCCCTTCTTGGGATAGATCCCCGAGACGAGCGGCAGGTCATGGGCCCGCAGCAGCTCCACCGAATCCGGGTCGAAACGGATATCCGAATCGATCCACATCAGTTCGTCGAACCCCTGGGCCAGCGCGTCGGTGGCGATCTGGCTGCGGCCCTGGTCGATGGCGGCGAATCCGTGCACCCGCCATACGGGGTAGCCGCGCCGTTCCAGCTCCAGCAGGCCCTCGGCACATCCCGGCTCGATCTGCCCGCCCACCGGTACCAGCACGACACAGCCGGACGGATCCACCACTGCCCTCCTCAGGATTCGAACACCGCGCATTACAACGTATCCCGCTGAACTCGTGGTGGACACCGGGAGAACCGGGGTGCGCTAGCGGCCGGTCAGCGCCGAGTACACGGTCACCAGGGCCCGCCCCGCCTCGGCTGCCGTCGACTCGTCCGCGGACAGCATGCGCAGGGCCCGTCGCAGCAACGCCGGATCGAGGTCGTCGGGGGCGGGCCGGATTTCCGGCGCCGGCAGGGCGGGCAGTTGCAGGCTCTCGCCGTAGGGATCGGCGCATTCCTCCCCCTCCGGTGCCGCGGCCTCGACCCCGCTGATCAGGGTGTCCAGGCTCAGCCCGCGCAGGGTCAGCAGATCCCGCGGGTGGTCGTCGAAGCGTTCGGCGAGCAGGCAGGCGAGGGCGACCGCGTGTTTACACGGCCACCCGGGATCCGGGCAGGTGCAGCCGAAATCGATATCGGCCGCGGTCTCCGGGAGCAGGTGGGGTGCGAGTTCGCGGGGCAGATCACCGGAGACCACGCGGGCGAGCATGCCGGGCGAGCCCCGGATCAGCTCGACCAGCAGCTCCACCTCCTCGTGGCGCAGGCGCCGGATATCGCAGGTCGTGGCGAACGGGCGCGGCTGGCTGCCCTGCACCTCGGCGGCCACGACACCGGGCTCGATCCGGTAACTCACCACCTGCCCCGCCCGGGCATATGTTCGGCCCCGGGCCAGCCGGCCGGGTTCGGCGAGCCGCTCGACCACCTCCAGGAAGCTCTTGCCCCAGAAGGTACGGGCGAAGGCGCCGCGCCGGCTGCGCGCGCCGACGCCACCGGAAACGGGCCGGCGCCTACCGAACTCGCTGAAGTCGGCCATCACTCACCCACCGCCTCGGCGCCGAGAGTGAACAGCCGGGCCAGGTCGTCGTTGCCGAGTTCGGTGATCCAGTTCTCACCGACCCCGACCGCCAGATCGGCGAGTTCGCTCTTGCCCGTGATCATCTCGTCGATACGTTCCTCGATGGTGTCGACGCAGACCAGTTTGCGCACCTGCACCGCCCGGCGCTGCCCGATCCGGAACGCGCGGTCGGTGGCCTGGTTCTCCACGGCCGGATTCCACCAGCGATCGAGATGCACGACATGATTGGCGGCGGTCAGGTTCAACCCGGTACCCCCGGCCTTTAGCGAGAGCAGCATGATCGGCGGCCCCCCGGCACCCTGGAACGCCGCGACCATCCCGTCACGTCGTTTCTTGGCGACGCCGCCGTGCAGGAACGGAATCTCCCCACCGAACCGTTCGGCGAGGTAGGGGGCGATGAGCTCGCCGAACTCGCGGAACTGCGTGAACAGCAGCGCCTTCTCCCCTTCGGCCAGGACGGCGTCGAGCACATCCTCGACCAGCGCCAGCTTGCCGGATCGGTGGGCGCCGCGCCGCAGCACCGCCGAGGAGTCGCCGAGGAAATGCGCGGGGTGATTGCAGACCTGCTTCAGCCGGGTGAGCGCGCCGAGCACCGCCCCTTTGCGGGCCATTCCCTTGGCATCGCGCAGTTTGTCGAGCATATCCTCGACCACCGCCTGATACAGGGCGGCCTGTTCGACGGTGAGGTTGGCCCGGACGGTCATCTCGAGTTTGTCCGGCAGATCGCTGATCACGGCGGGGTCGGTTTTCACGCGGCGCAATAGGAACGGGGAGGTCACGGTGCGCAGCCGGGTCACCGCGTTCTCGTCGTTCTCCCGCTCGATCGGTACGGCGAAGCGAGCCCGGAAGGTCTGCGGGCTGCCCAGTAGTCTCGGTATCGCGAAATCGAAGATCGAGCGAAGCTCTTCGAGCCGATTCTCCACCGGCGTACCGGTGAGCGCCAGCCGATGCCGGGCGGGCAGCGCCCGGGCGGCCCGGGCCTGCCGGGTCACCGCGTTCTTGATGTGCTGGGCCTCGTCGAGCACCACTCGTTCCCACTGCTGCCGGGACAGGTCGGCGACATCACGAGCGAGCAGCGCGTAGGTGGTGACCACCAGGTCCGCCCCGGCCACCGCGGCGTCGAGATCGCGCCCCTGCGCGCGTCCGGTGCCGTGATGTACCAGGACACGCAGATCGGGCGCGAACCGTTCGGCTTCGCGCTGCCAGTTGCCGACCACCGACATAGGGCACACCAGCACGGTCGGCCCGGGCGCGCGATCGCCCTCGCGTTCGTGCAGCAGCAGGGCCAGGACCTGGACCGTCTTACCCAGACCCATATCGTCGGCGAGGACCGCACCGCAGCCGAGCCGGTTCATGGTCGCCAGCCAGGCCAGGCCGCGTTCCTGGTAGGGACGCAGCTGCGCCTTCAACCGTCCGGGCACGGGCACCGGATCCACCGGGCGGCCGGGGTCGAACAGCGCGGCGGGCCAGCCGCTCGCCGTGACCTCGGTCAGCGGCACACTCCCGGCCCCGCTCCGGCTGATCTCGCCGATCAGATCGGAGAGGGTTATCTCGTTGTCCCCCTGGTGCAGGGCCACGAATTTCGCGGCGGCCGCGAGAACGGTGTGATCGGCCTGCACCCATTCGCCGCGCAGGCGCACCAGATCGGACTGGGCGGTGATCAATCGCCGCATCTCGTCCTGGGACAGCACGGTGTCGCCGAGTGCCAGCTCCCACCGGTAGCCGACCAGCCCGTCCAGCCCCACCGTGCTCTCGGCGGCGGGTACCGCGGCACCCTCGACCCGCAGCCGCAGGCTCGGCTCGGTGATGTTCCAGGCCCGGGGCAGCAGCAGCGGGATACCCGCGGCCGACAGCGCCTGCGACCCGTGGGCGACCAGATCGGCCACCACCTCGGTCGGCAGCAGCAGATCGAGACTGTGCGGATCACCCGGGACATCGCGCAGCCGGGGATAGGCGCGCTGCGCCCGGCCCAGCCATTCCAGACCCAGCCGAACCTCGTCGGCCGCGCCGGGCACCGGGATCGGCCGCGGTGCCGCCCCGTCGACCCGCAGGCAGACCTCGAGCCGCCACAGCGCGGACGCCTCCGCAGTATCGGCGAACTCCCCGTCGGGTTCGCGCAGGCGCAGGACCAGTCCGGTCTCGTCGCGGGCGCGGCTGTCCCGCCACTGCCGCAGCACCTCGGCCGCCTGATGGCTGCCGGTCTCCACGGGAACATCCGTGCGCAGACCGTGCACCAGCGGATGCGGGTGCGGGTCCACCGCGATCAGTTCCCGCACCATCGGATCGGTGAGTTCGGTGACCATATCGTCGAGCACATCGCCGGGCGGCCCGGCGACCCGCAGCGCCGGCGGTAGCAGGGCGGCGAGTTCGGCGAGCCAGGCACGCTGGCCCGACCCTCCGGACAACTGCCAGCGCGCCCACCATTCACCGTCGTCACGCCGGAGTTCGGGGACCACCGCGCCGGCCCGCACCCAGCGTTCGATCCCGTGGGCGATATGAGACAGCAAGCGCAGATCCCCGGCCACGGCACCGGCCGGCAACCGCTGCCGTAGCGCGGCGGCGGCCGGCCCCGGGGCGAGCGCGTGCGCCCGCACGGTCTCCCCGCGGGTGCCGGCGTCGTCCACCACGAGCACCTCGACCCGGTGCCGGAACCGCGATTCGGCCAGTACCGACCCGAGCAGCCCCGGCACGGGCGGCTCGTCCGCGCTGCCGGGGGCACGCCACAGCAGCAGCCCGGAACCGGGCGACCACAGTCCGTGCAACATGACCCCATCAAATCAGCCGGGTGCGACAGCCCGCGCACGGTCTCCCCCACCTCGGCGTCTCGCGGCCCGGGCGGGCGCACGCGACACCGGCCCGGCGCACCCCTGCTGTCCCTGGATTTATCCCCCGCGACGGCACATACTGGGAAATATCCGCTGGTCACCGCTGATATCGATACCCGCCGAGCGCAGCCCCGCCGGGCGGCTCGGGCTGCCTCCGGCGGCCACGCGCGGTGTCCGGCGCAGCCTGGCCCGCGAACAGCGGTCCCATCACACAGCGGCATCCCGGCACCGCGGTGCCATCGAAAAGCGGAGGGCAGCAGTATGACGATTCTGCTCCAGGTTCTCGAGCAGAGCTACACGCCGACGACCCCGTGGGAACGACGCAAGTTCACCTTCGTGAATGCCGACAAGATCGTCGGCATGCGGCTCGACGGACAGTGCGGGGTATGGCTGGACCTGTCCCGGCCCGGGGAGTCGCAGCGACTGGCCCATACGGCCGTGCCAGAAGAAGCGGTCACCTTCCTTCTCACCGCCTTCGCCAAGATCGCCGAATGTACCGACAGTGGCGGGTCCTGGGTGATCGGTCACGACGGAGTACATATCGATTCCCTGGTCGCCACGCGCTTCCCGCCCCGCAGCAACCGGGTCGACAACGACGAACTGCTGGCCCGCGCCTGGCTCTGACTCCGAGACCCCGGTAGCTGTCGGAGGGTTCCGGTATACCGGTATCCGTGATGACACGGGGGACGATTCACGCGGTCACCGCTCTGTGCGCCGCCTTTCTGCTACTGGCTTCGGGTACCGGGTGCGCGGCGGTCACCGGACAGCGGCCCGCACCGGGCAGTCCGGGACGGGCGCAACTCGAACAGTTGCTCGGCGCGGTCCGGGTGGTGCCGCAACGCCCACATCCGGGCGGATACGAACGCGGCTGCGGGGCCGGGCAGGGGTGCGTTTTCGGCCCCGCCTGGTCCGACGATCACGACGGCCCCGGCGGCCGGGACGGCTGCGATACCCGCAACAATGTGCTCGCGCGCCAGCTCACCGGAGTCGGCTACCGGCCCGGCAGTCACCGGTGCGTCGTGCAGTCGGGCACGCTGGCCGACCCCTACACCGGTGCCCTCATCGTGTTCGGCAAGGAGAACGCCCGGCGGATACCGATCGACCACATCTACCCGCTGGCCGCGGCCTGGGATCTCGGGGCGGCCGGGTGGCCGGCCGCGCAGCGGATCCGGTTCGCCAACGATGTCGATTACAACCTGCAGGCCACCGACGACGCCGCCAATACCGACAAGAGCGACAGCACACCCGCGGACTGGCTACCGCCGTCCCGGGCCGGGCACTGCTACTACGCGGGCCGCTACCTCACGGTCGCGCTGCGCTACGGGCTTCCGATCACCGCCGCCGATCACTCGGCGCTGCGCCGGGTCGCGGCGACCTGCGGATGATCACCCCGCCTACACGCCCGTGGCCACCGGCCGCTTCGGATCGTGTGCCCACTGCGACCAGGAGCCCGGATAGAGCGCGGCCTGTACTCCCACCACGGCCAGCGCCGCGATCGCGTGCGCGGCCGTGACGCCCGAACCGCAGTACACCGCGACCGGGGCCTCCCCGATTTCACCGAACCGCTCGCGCAGCAGGTCTTCGGGAAGAAAACAGCCGTCCTGATCCAGATTCTCGCTACTCGGCGCGCTGATCGCGCCGGGTATGTGCCCGGCTCGGGGATCGAGGTGTTCCTGTTCGCCGCGGTAGCGCTCGGCCGCGCGGGCATCCAGCAGGACCCCCTCCCAGCGGGCGACCGCGTCGGCGTCTATCACCGGCAGCCGGCCCGGTCGCAATTCGATATCCCCGGGCGCCGGATCGGGTTCCACCCCGGTGGCCAGTTCGCCGCCGGACCGGGTCCAGGCCGGGAGCCCGCCGTCCAGGATCCGTACATCGGCGATACCCGCCCAGCGCAGCAACCACCACGCCCGCGCCGCGGACATCCCGCCGATCGCGTCGTAGACCACCACGGGATCGCCTGTGCACAGACCCCAGCTGCGGGCGCATTTCTGCAGCCGGCCCGGGTCCGGGAGCGGATGCCGACCGTGGGCGGGTGAGGGCAGGGCGGCGAGTTCGGTATCCAGGTCGACGAACACCGCTCCGGGTATATGACCGTTCTGATAATGCTGCGGCCCGTCGGGATCGCCGAGTTGCCAGCGCACATCCAGCAGGCGCAGATCCTTCTCTGTCGATTCCCGGAGTTCTTCAGCCGAGATCAATACCGCGTTCAACGCAGCTCCTCGTCCAAGGGTCTGGAACAGATTTCGCCACGGTACGCGCGGGCGGTCCGCGAAGTCCACGCATACGCCGATATTCGCGGCGAAATCCGGTGTCAGATCCGGGCGAGCAGGGTCAGCGGATCCTCCAGCAGGCCGGCAACGGTTACCAGGAAGCGGGCCGCCGCCTCACCGTCGATCATCCGATGATCGAAACTCAGCGTCAGTGTCGCCACCGAGCGGATCGTCAATTCGTCGCGGAAGACCCACGGTCGTTTCACCACCGACCCCAGACACAGGATCGCGGCCTCCCCTGGATTGACCAGCGGAGTACCGGATTCCACGCCGAATACGCCGACATTGGAGATGGTGAAGGTGCCACCGCGCAGATCGGCCGGCCCCGCCCGGCCGTCGCGCGCGGTCCGGGCCAGCCACCCGATTTCACGGCACAGCTCCCGCAGGCTCAGGGTCTGGGCGTCCTTGATATTGGGCACCAGCAGCCCGCGCGGGGCGGCCACCGCGATACCCAGATTGACGTAGTGCCGCGTGACGATCTCCGCGTTCGCCTCGTCCCAGAAGGTGTTGAGCACGGGGAATTCGGCCAGCGCGGCGAGTACCGATTTCGCCACCAGCGCGAGCAGGGTCGGGGTGATTCCTTCGAAGGATCGGGTGGCGCGCAGATGTTCCAGCAGTTCTAGCGAGGCCGTGACGTCCACGGTGATCGAGGTGTCGGCCTGGGGGATCGTGCGCGCACTGGTCACCATGGCTTCCGCGGTCCGCTTGCGGACCCCGGCGATCGGCGTGCGCTCCTCCCGGACCGACCCGGCGGCCCGTTGCCCGGCGGTCGCTACCTCGTCACCGGTCCCGCGCTCGCGTGTATCGGGTTCGGAAACCGGTACCGCGCCACGGACGTCCGCGACGGTGACAGCCCCGTCCGGTCCGGAACCGGCCACGTACCACAGGTCTATGCCCAGCTCCCGGGCCAGTTTGCGGGCTCCCGGAGTCGCGGCCACCCGTTGCGATTCGGCCGTGCCTGCGCGTACGGGTTCACCACCGCGTGCCGGCGGCTCCGCCACCGTCCGGGCCGCCGCGCCGGGTGATCCACCGATGACGCCGCTCTCGTAGGACATCCCGTTACCCCCGGATGCCTCCGTAGGCGGTGCCGCCGCACCGCCGGAGCGCTGCCCACCGCGCCGCCGCGAGGGACGCTCTTCCGACGGCCCGTAACCGACCAGCACCGAGGGGCGCCCCTCGGCACCCGATTCCGCTGCGGCCGTGCGTATCCGGAGTAGCGGCGCACCGACGTCGATGGTTTCGCCGGGTTCGGCGAGCAGTTCCACGACGGTCCCCGCGAATGGGGACGGTAACGCGACCACCGCTTTCGCGGTCTCGACCTCGGCGATGGTCTGGTTCAACGTGATTTCGTCGCCCACCGCCACCGTCCAGTTCTGGAATTCGGCATCGGTGAGTCCTTCGCCGAGATCCGGGAGACGGAACTCCAGGATCTCGCCGGTATCTGCGGCACGACCTTCGTCGGCGCGGGCGTCGTCGTCCACGGTTTCGGGCACCTCCGGCTGGCATCAGGGCGGGATCACACTTCAGGCGGCAAGCGTTCGATCGACCGCCTCCAGGATCCGATCCGGGTCGGGCAGATGATGCTTCTCGAGCTTAGCCGGAGGGTAGGGGATATCGAACCCGGCGACCCGCAGTACCGGCGCCTCGAGCCGGTAGAAGCACCGCTCGGTGATCCGGGCGGCGATCTCGGCGCCGACACCGCCGGTGCGCGACGCTTCGTGCACCACGATGAGCCGGCCCGTCCGGTCCACCGACTCGGCGACGGTGTCCACGTCCAGCGGTGCCAGGCTCCGCAGATCCACGACCTCCAGCGAGATCCCTTCCTCGGCGCCCGCCTTCGCGGCGGCCAGCGCGGTGGCGACAGTGCCGCCGTAGGCGACCACGGTGGCATCGGTCCCGCGCACGCACACCCGGGCCCGGTCCAGCGGCAGGTCGGGTTCGGCGGCCGGATCGAACTCGGCCTTGTCCCAGTACCGGCGCTTGGGTTCGAAGAAGATCACCGGGTCGTCCAGGGCGATCGCCTGCCGGATCATGGTGAAGGCGTCGGCCGGATTACTCGGTGCCACCACCCGCAACCCCGCGGTGTGCGCGAAATACGCCTCAGGTGATTCCGAATGATGCTCGACCGAGCCGATGCCGCCCCCGAACGGGATGCGGATGGTCAACGGCGCCCGCACCGCGCCCCGGGTCCGGTAGTGGATCTTGGCGACCTGGGAGACGATCTGGTCGAACGCCGGATACACGAACCCGTCGAACTGGATCTCGCACACCGGCCGGTAGCCGCGCAGCGCCATCCCGAACGCGGTACCGATGATCCCCGACTCCGCCAGCGGGGTATCGATCACGCGACGTTCACCGAAATCCTTCTGCAGCGCGTCGGTGACCCGGAAAACCCCACCGAGGCGGCCGATGTCCTCGCCCATCAGCACCACTTTCGGATCGTCCTCGAGCGCGCTGCGCAGCCCGGCGTTGAGCGCCGCGGCGAAGGTGGTGATCATGAGCGGACTCCTTCCTCGCGCGAAGTGGGCGCGACGGTGACGAGCGCCCCGGCCGGGTCGTCGGCCAGGTAGGCGAGATAGTCCCGGCGCTGCTCGTCGAGGCCCCGGTGCCCGGTCGCGTAGACGTGCTCGAAGAGTTCCGCCGGCTCGGGGTCGGCCATGGTGAGGGTCTCGGTGCGCATCTGGTGGGCGACCTCGTCGGCGCGTTCCTGCACTCGGTGCCGGGTCTCGGCGTCGAGCAGGCCTTCGCGTTCCAGCAGCAGTCGCATCCGCAGGATGGGGTCGCGCCGCGCCCACTCCTCGGTCTCGGCCGCGGTGCGGTAGCGGGTGGGGTCGTCGGCGGTCGTATGCGGACCCATGCGGTAGGTGATCGCCTCGACGAACGAGGGGCCGCCTCCGCTGCGGGCGCGGGCGACCGCCTGCCTGGTGACAGCCAGGACGGCCAGCACATCGTTGCCGTCCACCCGGATCGCGGGGATGCCGTAACCGATCGCGCGCTGGGCGATCGGTGTCGCGCTCTGCAACTGCACCGGCTCACTGATCGCCCAGTGATTGTTCTGGCAGAAGAACACCACCGGCGCGCTCCAGCTCGCGGCGAAGGTCAGTGCTTCGGCGATATCCCCTTGGCTGGTGGCGCCGTCGCCGAAGTACGTGACGGTCGCGATCTCGGCGCCGTCGAGGTGGGCCGCATAGGCATAACCGGTGGCGTGCAACGCCTGGGCGCCGACCACGATCGCCGGGTTGGCCATATTGGCCACCGCCGGATCCCCGGCGGAATGCGAGACGCCCCGCCACATCGCGGTCATGGCACTCGGCCGCACACCGCGGCAATAAGCGACGGCGCTCTCCCGATAGCTACCGAACACATAGTCGTCGGGGTGCAGTGCGTGGGCCGACCCCACCTGGGCCGCCTCCTGGCCCTGGCACGGCGCCCAGAGGCCGAGTTGACCCTGCCGGGCCAGCGCGACGGCCTCGGTATCGATCCGCCGGGTGACCACCAGGTCTTCATAGAGCCGACGCAGTTCACCGGGTCCGATATCGGCGACCAGGGCCTGATATTCGGGATGGTGCACCCGAGCGCCGTCGGGCTGGATCAACTGCACCGGATACTCGGTTGTGCCGGGCATCGGCCTCGCCTCCTCACGCGGGTCACGCGCTTATGTGGCCTGTAACACATAGCATCCACGATTAAGCGATCTGCGCAAGCCTTGATCCGACAACTGATCAGAATGCACGGTTTTACCGCCACGAATCCTGTCATACTGCGTCATATGACCAGTCCGGAGACTTCCGATGCGGTGGTCGACGCCACCGATGCGCGCCTGTTGCTCGAATTGATCGCCAACCCCCGGGCCACCGGTGTCGAACTGGCCGCCCGGCTCGGACTGTCCCGTAACACCGTGCAGGCGCGGCTCACCCGCTGGGAAGCCACCGGCGTGCTGGGCAGCTTCGAACGCCGGGTCGAGTTGCGGGCGCTGGGCTACCGGCTGTCGGCCTTCGTCGCAGTGGTGGTGGACCAGCACCGGCTGGAAGCGGTGGTCGGCGAGCTGGCCGGGATCCCGGAGGTGACCGAGGTGTGCGGTATGACCGGCCCCACCGACCTCACAGTTCGGGTGGTGGCTCGCGACGCCGACGACCTCTACCGGATCACCGGGCAGATTCTGAAGATTCCCGGGGTCGTCCGCACGAATATGGCGCTGGTGATGCAGGAATCGGTGGGACCGCGTACCGCGCCGCTGTTGCGCCGGCTCGCCGAGCAGTCACGCCCGGCCGACGGGCGCCGATCCGATTAAGCGACATATATGGGTAAATGTCGCATGTAACCGCTAAGGTGCCGGCATGGAGCTATCAGGCACAGTAGCGGACACCTTCTCCGGCCGGACCGCAGTCGTCACCGGCGGCGGATCCGGTATAGGCGCGGCACTGGCACGACGGCTGGCCGACCACGGGGCCCGAGTCGTCGTGGCGGATCTCGATCCGGTCACCGCGCAACAGGTGGCCGGAGAGATCGGCGACAGCGCCGTCGCCGCCGATGGGGACGCCGCCGATCCCACGGTGATCCAGCGGCTGATCGATACCGCGGAATCCGCCTTCGGCCCCGTGGACCTGTACTTCGCCAATGCCGGGATCGGCGGCGGTGCCGGGCTGGACAGCACCGACGCGCAGTGGGCGGCCGCACTGGAGATCAACACCATGGCCCATATCCGAGCCGCCCGCCTGCTCGTCCCCGGCTGGCTGGCGCGCGGTACGGGCTATTTCGTGAGCACCGCTTCGGCGGCCGGACTGCTCACCCAGCTGGGTTCCGCGCCGTACTCGGTGTCCAAGCACGCCGCGGTGGGTTTCGCGGAATGGCTGTCGATCACCTACGGCGACAAAGGCGTTCGGGTCAGCTGCGTCTGCCCGATGGGCGTGGACACGGCGCTGCTGCGCGAGGGAATGATCCCGCCGGACAACGAGGCCGCCGGGCGGCTGGCCATCAACGCCGTGAAATCCGCGGGAGCGGTGCTCACTCCGGAAGAAGTCGCCGATACGGTGCTGGCCGGAGTGGCGGCCGGACAGTTCCTGATCCTGCCGCATCCGGAAGTGCTGACGATGTACCAGCACAAGGGTTCGGACTACGACCGCTGGATCCGCGGTATGCGCCGCTTCCAGCACGCGCTGGAGAACCCCGGCTCCCAGTAGCGCCACCCGAGCACGCCGGGCCGACGGTGCCGCCCGGCCCGAGGTCCCGCCCGGCCGACGTATCGGGCGGCCGGACCCGCCCGATACGGCCTGTCACAGGTGGTGATCGCGCGGGAGTCGCCGTGAAATGCCGGGTTACCATAACTCGGTGAACGGGCCCGGTGAGGTGGACACGGCGGCGCGAATCCTCGATTCCGTGGTCGAGATCATCGAAGCCGACGGCTACGACGCGGTGCAGTTGCGCACAGTGGCCAAACGGGCCCGGGTCTCACTCACCACGATCTACGGCCTCTACAGCAGTCGCGACGAGCTGATCGTGGCCGCGGTGGCGGCGTGGATGGCCACCCATTCCTACGACGAACTGGCTCTGCATCCGCGGGAGGAGCCGCTGGCCGACGGGTTGATGCGCTTGATCCGGCAAGTGTTCCAGCCGTGGGAGCAGAGTCCGCGCATGGCACTGGCCTTCTTCCGCGCCCGCGCCACCGCGGGTGGGCACCGGCTGGACCGCCAGGGCTTCGAGGCCGTCCTGCCCGCCGCCGCGCATCTACTGGCCGGGCTGGACCGCGACTACGTCACCGATATCGCGCTGGTCATGATCAATCTGTGCTACGCGATGGTCGGCCGGCTGGTCGACGGCACGGCCGACGTCCCCACCATCCTGTCCTCGCTGGAACGCGTGATGCATCGTTTGACCAGCGACAACACCCAACTGGCGACACAGCGACCGGCGACGGCGGCGCAATCGGGCGCACCGACCCTGGATTTCTCGCTGTTCTCGCTGTTCGGTCCCGGTGTCGGCGAGCCGTACGGTTCCGGCGCCGACAGCGGCGGACTCCCCGGTGCCGGACGGCCCACCCGGTAGCCGGCGCCGGCGCATGTGCTGCGACACCACCCGCGCGACGGGTGGTTGACGCCCGCCCGGCACTGGGTGGTTGACGCTCGCCCGGCCCTGAAGACCGGTCGCGCGGCCCTCGCTACCGCCGGCCGAGGTCCGCCCACAGCGTCTCGGCGGCCGACTGCGGTCCGGGTGCCACCCCGGCCGCATCCGATGCCACTCGTTTGAACGCCTGTCCCGCCAGGCTCACCCGATGAGTGCTCACCAGCGCGAACCGGTCCCCGAATTCGACCACCGGGGCGCGTCCCCACAGGTAGGTCTGCCGGGGCAAAGGATCTCGCCGTGCCAGGGACTCGTCGCGGAACCGGTCCGTGGCCAGGTACATATCCGCGGCCACGGCGAGGACGTCGAGTTCGGCGGACCATCCCGCACGGGTCGGCACCGCACCGAGTTCGATCGCCTTCGCGCCCAGGATGTCCAACGCCCGGGTATCGCCGGGGTCCGGTAAGAGCACAACGGTCTCGCAACCCGCCGCGGTTCGATCGAATATCCAACCGCCCAGGCAGTCCACCGCGTCGGCGACGGTGGGCGCCACGATCGCGGCACGATTGCGGATCGACCGGCGCCCGGGATTGTCCGCCCAGCGGGCGGCCGAGCGAGTGGAATCGGCTCCGAAGTCGCCGGAAACAGCGAATCGCACTGCCATATCTGCCATTCCGTTCTATCGAACTACACCGTCGGCTCCCGCGTTCCGCGCGCAGGCGGACACCACGGGCATACCGAAAGAGGTCCCGTTCGCGCGCACCGGAGAACACCGGTCGCGGCCCGGGGAAGTGCGGTCGGCCGGATCCGCCGGCCGTCGCCGGGCACCGGCCGGATCCGCCGCGGCGACCTGTCGCCACCGGAATTCCCGACACCCGCTCGACCACCGATGACTACCTGCACAGGCCTGCCCTTCCGTGCGATCGAGGAGACACCTCGACCACCCTGCCGCGCTGCTCTCGCATCTCCTGGGCAGCGCGGCGCGGCACGACAGTAACACGGTTATCGCCTGCTCGAGACCGGATCCGGCAGTCCCGCCGCAGAACCGTACGCACCCGCACGCCCGCCCCGGCAGGGGTTCGGCGGAACACAGGGCAACGCCCTGCGCGCCACACCAGAGGTGACCGCAAGTGCCCGAGGGCAATTCGCGGGCGGCCCGAAAGAGGTGGTTTCCGGACGCTCCCGGGAGCCGGTTCCCGGCTACTACTCGGTGGCGTCGGTGACCAGGACCGCGGCGGCCTTGCGGATCACCTCGGGAATCTCGACCGGCTTACGGGTTTCCGCGTCCACGTAGACGTGGACGAAAGTCCCGGTGGCGGCGAGCTCGAGATCGTCGCCCGCTTCCCGGAAGATGGCGAGGTCGTAGGTGATGCTGGAGCGGCCGAGGCGGGCGATCCGCAGACCCACACGCAGCAGATCGGGAAAGCTCAGCGAAGCGTGGAAGCGGCAGGACGTCTCCGCCACGATCCCGATGGCGGGCAGTTCCCGGATATCGGTGCCTGTCGCGTCGATCAGCCAGGCGTTGACCGCGGTATCGAAGTAGGCGTAGTAGGTCACGTTGTTCACGTGCCCGTAGTGGTCGTTGTCGGCCCAGCGGGTGGGCACCGGCCAGAGCACCGGATACTGCTTGGTCACCCGGCCGACGATACCGGGGTCAGCCGGCCGTGGGCACCGCGGCAGCCGCGGCGCCGAGCCGGTGATCGCGGGGGCTCACCCCGAACTGCCGTTTGAACGCGGTGCTCAACGCGAAGGCGCTGCCGTACCCGACCCGGCGGGCGACGGCCTCTACCGTCTCGTCGGTGCCCTGCAGCAGATCGGCGGCCAGATCCAGCCGCCACTCGGTGAGGAAGGCCATCGGCGGTTCACCGACCAGTTCGGTGAACCGCCTGGCCAACGCCGCCCGGGAGGACCCCACTTCCCGGGCCAGATCGGCCACCGTCCAGCCGTGCGCGGGATTGTGCTGCAGCAGCCGCAACGCCTTGCCGACCACCGGGTCGCTGTAGGCGTGATACCAGGGCGGCGCCTCGTTACCGGCGAACCAGGTGCGCAGGGTCGCGATGAGCAGCAGGTCCAGCAACCGGTCCAGCACCGCGCTCTGCGCGGGCCGATCCTTCACCGTCTCCTCCACCAGCAGGCTCAGCACCCGCTCGTCGGATCGTCCGCGCGGCACCACCAGGGTTTGCGGCAGAGCACGCAGCAGGCGCCGGCTCACCGCACCGGCCTGCTCGTAGGACCCCGTGACCAGAACGGTTTCCCCGGCGGGATCGTTACCCCACTGCCGCACACCCAGGCTCATCGTCTCGCAGAGCACCTCACCGTCCACCGTGGTGGTGATCTGCCCCGGATTGATCAGGATCTGCGGCTCGGTGGCGGGGTCGTCGGCGACGGTATAGGGCTGCGGTCCCCGGAACACCGCCACATCCCCGGCGCCCATCCGATACCGGCCGCCGCCCTCGGGGAGAACCCACGCGTGACCCCGGATCACCGCGGCCAGCGTCAACGGCGACTCGTCCTGGATGCGCAGCGACCACGGCGGACTGAGCAACGACCGCAGCAAGAAGGCGCCGCGCGCCCTCGGGCCCTCCAGCAGCCCGGCCAACGCATCCATTCGGCAAACGATAGCCGCGGCGCCGGGCCCACGACGGCGCCGGGCCGCCCGCTGCAGGGAAGTGCGATGCCTCTACGGCGCTGTTCGGCACAGCCGTCGGAGCACCCGGATGAGGCCGGTCGGAGTTTCCGCCACCGCCGCACTGCTCATCATTGCCGACAGCGGTTGCGCACCGGAATCGACAGCCCTGCCCTTCATTCGGCGATCACAGGGGATGTAACAGGACGCACCTATCATGTAGACATGGAATAAGTAGTGGCGAGGGGAGGTGCCGATGCCGGATATGTCGAAAGTCGAACTGTACGCAGCGATCCGGCAGGACCTTCGTGCCGGCCTGTCCAAACGTGCCATCGAGCGCAAGTACGGTGTCGGGTGGCGCACGGTGGCGCGGGCGACGGAGTCTGTATTACCCGAGCCGCGCAAAGAGTACCCCCCGCGGCCACAGAAGCTGGATCCCTACAAGCCGTTCATCGACGAGCTGCTGCGCGCCGATCTGAACGGCCCTCCCCGGCAACGCCTCACGGCCACTCGGATATATCAGCGCTTGCTGACCGAGCGGGGGATGACGAATGTGTCGTATCAACGGGTCAGCGCCTACATCCGCGAACGCAGACCGCAACTGCAGACCGAACCGACGACGACCCGCGGCCGTACCGAACGACTGGTCGGAGCAGCCGGCTTTCCTCTCGCGAAATCTTTGCAAGACTTCGATTTCGACGCCAACCCCGATATCGATCCGGGGGTCGTGCGCACCCTGGCCGAACTCGATTGGGTACGAAACGGCCTGCCACTGTGCCTGATCGGCGATTCCGGCACCGGGAAATCCCATCTGCTGATCGCGCTGGGCACCGAGGCGGCGAGAGCCGGCTATCGGGTCCGGTACACCTTGGCCGCCGGACTGGTCAACAAGCTGGCCGAAGCCGCCGACGGGCGACGACTCTCCCGGGCCATCGGCCGCTACCGGGGGGTCGATCTGCTCTGTATCGACGAACTCGGCTACACCGAGCTGGGTCGACACGGTGCCGAACTACTGTTCCAGGTACTGACCGAACGGGAAGAGAAGAAGTCGGTCGCGATCGCGTCCAACCGGGATATCGCCAACTGGTCGGAGATCTTCCCGGACGCCCGGTTGCGTGCCGCCATCATCGACCGGCTCACCTTCGGTGGCACGATCGTCCGGACCGGATCCCGAAGCTATCGCCGGGCTCATTCCCGGCCGAGCGCACCCACCGACACACCTCGCTGATCCGGCCCGTTCTCCACCTCACCGAAACAGGCGTGTGGCGGTCGGCCGCGGCACCGCAGTCGTCCACCCGTCGCTTGTTGTGAAAACTTCTCGCGCGCAACTGATGACCGCGTGCCCGCGGGCGCGGAAAACCAACGAATCGGTACTCTTTTCACCGGCGTCGAATTTCGTGGGAAAACATCCCCGGAATTCATGAGCAAACGCTTCCGGAATTCGCGGAAATTCCGTCACGGTTGGTGAAAAAAGAGCCCCACATCGAGTTGATCGACAGCCTTGACCTGGACAGATGTTCCGAAATCCACTGTTGCACTCGAAGTTCGGGAGACGTATCTTTGCGAGTGGATTGTTTCCGACTCATTAATAAGAGGGGAAATATGGACCATTCGTAATCACATGTTGGGCAGCCGGCCGAAACCGGCGGCGCGCCTGTGCAGAACGCATTTACGTCACCGGCAACGGTGTACCGCTTCGCCGTTCGCCGACCAAGCCACCGGCGAGGCCACCATTGTGGTCAGAGCCATCGCCAGGGTGGTGTGATCCTCCCGCCGGCATTTCCCGGTGACGTTCGGACGCCGGCCCTGTCAGGGCAGCGTGCCCGTCTGCGCCCGCCGCAAGCCGAATACGCGGCAGGGGGGCGATTCGAACACAACTTCCAGCGCGACAACTCCGCTCGGCGGCATCGGGCCGCCCGGCGTCGGTCGGTCGTGCCCATCGAACACATCTATCAGAAAGACAGCATCATGCCCATCTCTCCGAATCAGGGATCGACCGCGGGCGGTACCACCGTCACCATCACCGGGACGAATCTCGGTGGCGCGACGGCCGTACGCTTCGGCACCAAGTTGGCCACGATCACGGCCAATACGCCCACCTCGGTCACGGTTACCTCCCCCTCGGGGGCCGGCACGGTCGGGGTGACCGTCACCACCCCGGGCGGAACCAGCAACCCCCTGTCGTTCTTCTACATCGGCCCGCCGTTCAAGTCGAGCCTGTCTCCTGTCACGGGAGCCACCGCCGGTGGTAATACGGTCACTCTCACCGGAAGCGGTTTGGCCACAGCGACTTCCGTGTCGTTCGGCGGCAATTCCGCGACGCCGACAGTGGTGAACGACGGTGTGCTGACTGTGACCGTGCCCGCGGGCGCGGCGGCAGGTTCGGTCGGGGTCACCGTCACCACCGCGGGTGGGGTCAGCAACGGCCTTTCGTACACCTACGTGGACGCGCCGACCCTCGGCACTCCGAGCCCGACTTCCGGTCCGGCATCCGGTGGCACCGCGGTGACCATTCCCGGCACCAACCTGACCACCACCGAGTCGGTCGAATTCGACGGTAACCTCGCGCCGTTCAACGTCCTCTCCGATACGGCTCTCGTGGCGGTCACGCCACCGGGGACCGCCGGTGCCGTCGATATCGATGTCACCACCGCCGGCGGCACCGTCACCGCGACAGGTGCGTTCACCTACGTCGCCGGACCCGGTATCTGACCGGGCATCCGGGCCGTACCCGGCCCGGATCATCCCGCCGGACCCGGGCAGAGCAGTCGCGGCTCTGCCCGGGACCGGCACCCTCGGCACACAATCCGCCCCTGATCCCGGCCGGACGGGGGCTCCTCCGCCCCGTTCTGAAAGGACCATCCCATGGCCCCCACCCTGACCTCTCTGTCGCCGACTTCGGGCCCCGCGTCCGGACTCAACAATGTCACGCTGACCGGCACCGGGTTCGTCGGTATCGTCACGGCCGTGCGCTTCGGCACCACGGCGACCACATTCACGATCGACTCCAGCACCCAGATCACCGCGATCGCCCCACCCGGCACCGGGACCGTACAGGTCACCGTCACACCGGCCGGCACCAGCAACGGGCTGCCCTACACCTACGCCGCCGTCCCGACGCTGACGAGCATCAGCCCCACCCAGGGACCCACCACCGGCGGCACTGCGGTGACGCTCACCGGAACCAACTTCACCGGCGCCACCGCGGTCTCGTTCGGCGCCACACCCGCCACGAGCTTCACCGTGAACTCCGCCACCCAGATCACCGCGACCGCACCGGCCGGTACCGGAACAGTGCAGGTCACCGTCACCACAGGAGGTGGCACCAGCAACGGCGCGTCCTACACCTACGTCGTGGTCCCCACGCTCACCTCCGTCAACCCGAATCAAGGACCGGCGGCCGGGCTCAACAGCGTCACGCTGACCGGCACCGGGTTCGTCGGTGTGGTCACGGCCGTGCGCTTCGGCACCACGGCGACCACATTCACGATCGACTCCAGCACCCAGATCACCGCGATCGCCCCACCCGGCACCGGGACCGTACAGGTCACCGTCAGCACCGGGGCCGGCACCAGCAACGGGCTGCCCTACACCTACGCCGCCGTCCCGACGCTGACCGGCATCAGCCCCACCCAAGGGCCCACCACCGGCGGCACTTCGGTGACGCTCACCGGAACCAACCTCACCGGCGCCACCGCGGTGTCCTTCGGCGCCACCCCCGCAACGAGTTTCACCGTGAACTCCGCCACCCA
The DNA here is from genome assembly GCF_001613205.1 of Nocardia sienata NBRC 100364. Lineage (GTDB taxonomy): Bacteria > Actinomycetota > Actinomycetes > Mycobacteriales > Mycobacteriaceae > Nocardia > Nocardia sienata. Next base: position 51,669 of record NZ_BDBX01000027.1, read on the forward strand.
GATCACCGCCACCGCACCACCCGGCACGGGAACAGTGCAGGTCACCGTCACCACCCCGGGAGGCACCAGCAACGGCGCGTCCTACACCTATGTCGCGGCGCCGGCATTGACCTCCCTCAGTCCGAGTTCGGGGCCGGCCGCGGGTGGCACCACGGTGACGCTCACCGGAACCAACCTCGGCGGCGCCACCGCGGTATCCTTCGGCGCCACGCCCGCAACGAGTTTCACCGTGAACTCCGCCACCCAGATCACCGCCACCGCACCACCCGGCACGGGGACGGTCCTGGTCACCGCCACCACCGCGGGAGGCACCAGCAACGGGCTGATGTACACCTACGTCGCGGTTCCGGCGCTGATGTCGGTCAGCCCCGCCGCGGGGCCGGTGGCGGGCGGCACCACGGTCACCCTTGTCGGGGCCGGCCTCGCCGGAGCCACCGCGGTCACCTTCGGGGCCACACCGGCGACCTCGTTCACCGTCGTCTCCGGCACGCAGATCACGGCGGTCGCGCCGGCCGGGACCGGCACTGTGCCGATCACGGTCACCACCGTAGGTGGCACCAGCAACGGAGTCGCCTACACCTACGTCGCGGTACCCACGATCGGGACGCCCTCCCCCGCCGCCGGACCGACTGCCGGTGGGACGTCGGTGTCCATTCCCGGCACTGCGCTGACCACCACCCAATCGGTTACCTTCGGCGGCGTACCGGCGGCATTCACTGTCATATCCGATACACAGGTCACGGCGGTGACGCCGGCGGGAGCCGCCGGCGCGGTGGACGTGGTCGTCACCACCAGCGGTGGGAGCGCTACCGGGACCGGCGCCTTCACCTACGTCGCGCCACCCGAGATCTGATCGGCCCGCCGAAGTCACCTGCCGCCGACCGGGGCCGACATCGCACCGCGCGCCGGCCAGAGCTCACTATCCGAGCTCTGGCCGGGGCACCGGCTCAACCTTTCGGCCGGCTCTCGACCCAGGATCTTTCGCGGAACTACAGATACATCCCGGTATCGGGAGCAGCCGCGGTGACCGCGATATCGCCCTGACCCTCGCGGAGCGCGACCAGCTCCGCGAGCGTCGCCTCCGTAGCGGAACCGGCGGCGGGGTGGTCGCCCAACCAGGTCCGGGCTTCGGCGGCCGACAGCTTCCCGATCTCCAACTGGGCCAGGCAGCGGCCGGGCCGGGTGACCGCGGGGTGCAGTCGCGACAGATCCTCGTTGGTGCTGATCGCCACCAGCACATCGCGACTCTGGCCCAGCATCCCGTCGGTGAGGTTCAGCAGCCGGGAAAGGCCCTGTCCCGAGGAGCTTTTCGCCTCCGCGTGAATGAGCTCATCGCAATCCTCCAGGATCAGCAACCGCCAGCGGTCGGCTTGCTCGTCCTCACCCTCGGCTCCCATGGCCGCACGCATCAGATACCCGGGCTTGGCGAACAACATCTCGGGATCGAGTACACAATCGGCCTGGCACCACTGCGACCATGATCTGGCCAGCGCCCGCAGTGCGGTGGTCTTGCCGGTGCCGGGCGGACCGTGCAACAGGAGCAGCCGCCCGCGAATATCGTCCGGGCGTAGCGCCATCAGGCGGTCCAGGGCGCCGGCCACACCGGAGCTGTAGTTCCCGCGGATCTCCGGCCACTCCGGCGTGGTGACGGTGAGGACCCGCCGGGTCGCCCCGCGGTCGCCCTGGTGCCAGAAACCCATCTTCACCGCGGTCAGATCGGCGGGCATCGCCTCTTCGGCGTCGCGAGTCGCTTCCGCGACTATGCGTTCGGCCAATTCGTCGCTGATCGCGGTCACTTCCACGGTGGCCGATCTGTCCGCCCACCGATCGGCCCGCAGTGCCCAGTCCTTCCCGAGCACGAGAATCGACAACGAATCGACTTCGACCACCTGGCGCGCGATCACCGAGCCCGGCGGGCGCAGCGGGGCATCCACCCGCACCCGCTCCAGTTGTCTCTTCCGGTAGAAAGGCTGCACGCCGCGGCCGAAGAGGCTGAGCGCCAGCATGTCCAGCAGGTCACGCGGGGTGGAATAGGAATCGAGAACGGCCGACCACGGGAGGGCATCGGCGGGTTCGGCGGCGGTGCTGTCGAATTCGATCAAGCGCAGGGGTTCGTTGCGTTCGGGCATCGCCGACCATGATCTGCCCGCCGCCACGACGGCGTCCACCCGTTTTCCGCGAACCGTATTCCGCGACCGCGCCGGAGAACTCAGGAGCGCAGCGACAACTCGACCAGCGGCACGGTACCGATATCGCGGCCGGTGGCTCCTTCGATGATCGCGCTCAGTTTCCGGTACGCCTTCGGATGCCTGATCCGATAGCCGTCCAGTACCGCGGCCGCCGCTTCCCGGTCCAGGACGCGCGCCACCGCTGGTGCTCGGTAACGAGTGCCGATACTGATCCGGCATTGCGGCTCGGCCAGCAGGTTCCGGTACCACTGGGCGGTCTCACCGAACCCCGAAGCGATCACCACGGTATCGGTGTCCGGCCGGTCCACCGTCTCCAATGCCACGTATCGCGGCCGGCCGGAGGTGCGGCCGATATGTTCCAGCAACAGCAGCCGGCCACCGAACAGGAAACCCAGTCGAGCGCGGAACGCCCAGATGGGCGAACGAACCAACCACCGGTTCCGCAGCAGTTTCACGCCCAGATCCGTCATCCACCGACGGTAACAGCCCAGGCGGCCCCGGTGCGGGCTCGATCCGGACAACCGAGCCCGCCACCGGGGCCGACACTGCGCTCGAACGGGCTACAGCGCTTTCAGTTCCTCGGTGACCGCACCGACCGACTTCTTCGCATCGCCGAAGAGCATGGACGTGTGGTCGGAGTAGAACAGCGGATTGTCGATACCGGCGAAACCGCTGTTCATCGAACGCTTCAGCACGATCACCGATTTGGCCTGGTCGACATTGAGGACCGGCATACCGTAGATCGGGCTGGCCGAATCCTCGCGGGCGGCCGGGTTGGTGACATCGTTGGCGCCGATGACCAGGGCGACATCGGTGCGGCCGAATTCGCCGTTGATATCGTCCATTTCCTTCATGGCGTCGTAGGACACCTCGGCCTCGGCCAGCAGCACGTTCATATGCCCGGGCATCCGCCCCGCGACCGGATGGATGGCGTATTTGACCTCGACGCCCTTGGCTTCGAGCAGTCCCGCCATCTCCTTCACCGCGTGCTGGGCCTGGGCGACGGCCATACCGTAGCCGGGCACCACGATCACCTGGTTGGCGTAGGCCATCTGGATCGCCGCGTCGGCCGCCGAGGTGGCCTTGGCCTGTTTCTGCTCGCCGCCACCGGAGGCGGCGACCGCGCCGCCGCCACCGAAGCCGCCCGCCACGATGGCCGGGATGGACCGGTTCATGGCCTTGGCCATCAGATTGGTCAGGATGGTGCCGGACGCGCCGACGATCATGCCGGCCACGATCATCGCGGTGTTGTTCAACGCCAGACCGGCCGCCGCGGCGGAGAGGCCGGTGAGCGCGTTGAGCAGCGAGATCACCACGGGCATATCGGCGCCACCGATCGGCAGCACCACCATCAGGCCCAGCACACCGGCGGCCAGCAGCAGGCCGACCATCCACCACTGCGAGACGCCGCCGTCGGACGCGCCGAGCCCGATGACGACCGCCGCCGCGATCGCGGCCACCAGCAGCAGCAGATTCACCACCTGCTGCAGTTTGCCGAGACCGATCGGGCGGCCGGGCAGGATCTCCTGCAGCTTCCCGAACGCGATCAGCGAACCCCAGAACGAGACCGAGCCGATGATCGCGGCGAACAGCGAACCCACGATGATGTGCGCCGTCGGTTCCTCGCCGTGATGGAAGGCCGAGAAGCCGGTGGTGTCGATGAATTCGGCCCAGGCGATGAGGGCGACCGTTCCGCCGCCGACGCCGTTGAACGCCGCCACCAGCTGGGGCATCGCGGTCATCTTGGTGTAGCGGGCGGGCGGCACGCCCAGCACCACGCCGACGACGAGGCCCGCGACGATCAGGATCCAGTTCGTGGTGTCACGGACGGCGATCAGGGTGGCGATCACCGCGATCGCCATACCGGCCGCCGCGATCCAGTTGCCCCGGACCGCGGTCTTCGGGCCGGTCAGCCCCATCAGACCGTAGATGAACAGGGCGAAGGACAGGATGTAGAGGATATCGACCAGATTGTCCATGGGTCACTTACCTGCCTTCTCGGCACCCGCGGTGGGCTTCTTGCCTTTGAACATGCCCAGCATCCGGTCGGTGACCACGAAACCGCCGATCACGTTGAGCGTTCCGAACACCACGGCTACGAACAGGATGACCTGCACCCCGAGCGACGGGTCCTCCATCCGCCCGAGGGTGACCAGCGCGCCCAGCACCACGATGCCGTGGATGGCGTTGGTACCCGACATCAGCGGCGTGTGCAGGGTATTGGGGACCTTGGAGATCACCGCGAAACCCACGAAACCGGACAGCACCAGAATCGCGATATTCGCCAGCAGTTCGGTGTACATCACTGCGCCTTCGTCGTCGGTTCGGCGTCACGGGTGACGCAGGAATCGGCCAGTACCTGATCGGAGAAATCGGGTTTCAGTTCGCCCTCGGCGAGCATCAGTTCCAGCAGCGCGGCGATGTTCTTCGAGTACAGCTCACTGGCGTGCTCGGGCATCGTGGCGGGCAGGTTCAGCGGCGAGCAGATCGTCACCTCGTGCTTCACCACGGTCTGCCCTGGTTCGGTGAGTTCGCAGTTGCCGCCGGTCTCCCCGGCGAGATCCACGATGACGCTGCCCGGTTTCATACCGGCCACCGCGCCCGCGGTCACCAGCCGCGGCGCCGGACGACCGGGTACGAGCGCGGTGGTGATCACCACGTCGAAACCCTTGATGGCGTCCTCGAGCGCCTGCTGCTGTCTGTCCTTCTCCTCGTCGGTGAGTTCGCGGGCGTAGCCGCCCTCACCGGCGGCGTCGATCCCGAGATCGAGCCACTGGGCGCCGACCGAACGCACCTGGTCGGCGACCTCGGGGCGCACGTCGTAGCCGGTGGTCCGGCCGCCCAGGCGCTTCGCGGTGGCCAGCGCCTGCAGGCCGGCCACACCGACGCCGAGCACCAGTACGGTCGCCGGTTTCACGGTGCCGGCGGCGGTGGTGAGCATCGGGAAGAAGCGGGTCGATTCCGAGGCCGCCAGCAGTACCGCTTTGTACCCGGCGACATTGGCCTGCGAGGAGAGCGCGTCCATCACCTGGGCGCGCGAGATCCGCGGAATGGCCTCCACCGCGAAGGCCTGCACTCCGGCCTTCTTCAGCGCGTCGATCTGGTTGTCGGCGTTGCGGGGGGCGAGGAATCCGATGAGCGTCTGCCCCGAGGACAGTTTGCCCACCTCGGCACCGCTGGGCGGGGCCACCTTGACGACCACGTCGGCCGACCAGGGGTCACCGATCTTCGCGCCGGCTTCGGTGTATGCGGTATCGGGAATGAGCGCGCCCGCTCCGGCTCCGGCCTCGACCACGACCTCCACGCCCTGCTTCACCAGCGTGGGAATGATCTTCGGAACCAAGGCGACCCGCCGCTCGCCCGCGGCGGATTCGCGAACGACACCGACACGCGCCCCGCGCGGCGACGAATCGCTCACGGCCTGCGTTGTCTCCACTGTGCTTCCCTCTCCTGCTGTTTCGGCCGCCGATCAACGGCGCCGGGCGGAGGTGTCCTGGGACACCACCGCCCGAAATCCTGGCAACCGTACATCGGCCGCAGTGAGATTAGCTGAGATGCCCGTCACATTCCGTGTAGACAACCGTATGTCTTCACATCGGTAAAGCCTGATAGCGGGATATTTCCGCCGAAGCATGCTCAACAGTTTGAAAAGTTTGCCAAGTCGACGCCCACTCCGGGACCCGCGGCGCCCTTACGCCGTAGAGTGCGCCGTGTGAACGACTGCGTTTTCTGCGGGATCGTGGCCGGTACCGCACCGGCCCATCGGGTGTACGAGGACGATACGGTGACCGCGTTCCTGGATATCCGGCCGATCACCCGCGGGCACACGCTGGTGATCCCGAAGCGTCATGCCACCGATCTATCCGAACTCGATGCCGAGACCGGAGTGGATATGTTCCGGGTCGGCCATCGCGTCGCCCGGGCGGTACAGGGGCCCGGGTTCGCCGCCGACGGCGCGAATCTGCTGATCAACGATGGCAAGGCCGCGTTTCAGACGGTCGCGCACGTCCATCTGCATGTGATCCCCCGCAGCCACGGCGACAAGTTCCGGTTCGCGACCGGACTCGTGCTGCGCCGCTCGCACGAGCCCGACCGCGTCGCCGCCGCCCTCCGCGCGGACCTGGCCGCCCTGGACGCGCGGCCCGGATCCGACGGAGACCCGGTCTGATTCCGGGCGAGTCCGCAAGAATTTCGATCAGCCGGCCAAGGCACTGCCGGCGATGCGATCCCTCCGCCGCGGATCGCATGTACCGGCTTCGAAGGAGAACCGAATGACCGACACACTCGACCGTCCCGAACTCACCGCGCATTTGTCCGACCAGTTCGACGCCCTCGCCGAACTGGTCGCCGACCTCGACGAGGAACAGTGGCGGACGCCCTCGCCGCTGCCGGGGTGGACCGTGTTCGATGTGCTGAGCCATGTGATCGGCACCGAGTCGCTGCTGCTCGGGGACAAGCCGCCGGCGCGTGATCCACAGGCGCCCGATATCGATGTGAAGACCCTCCCGCACGTACGGAACGAGATCGGCGCCCTCAACGAGGTCTGGGTGCAGCGGCTGCGCCCCCGCCCGGGTGCCGAACTGCTCGGCCTGTACCGCGAAGTGATCAGCCGCCGCCGGGCCGCGCTCGCCGCCATGGACGATGCGGCGTGGTCGGCGCCGTCACCGTCACCGATCGGCGAGGTGCCCTACGCGCGGTTCATGCGGGTGCGGTTGTTCGACTGCTGGATGCACGAACTCGATATCGCCGACGCGCTGGGCAAACGGGTCGACGAGGGCGGTCCACGGGGTGAACTCGCCTTCGCCGAATTCGCGCAGTCGCTGCCCCGGGTGATCGCGAAACGCGGTAAGGCGCCGGCCGGTTCACTCATCACCCTGGCACTCACCGGTCCGCTCGCGCGGACCCTGCACATCGAGGTCGGCGATCGGGCCCGCTATGTGGACACACCCGCCTCCGAACCCACCGTGACACTGGAACTGGACTCCGGTCTGCTGGTTCGGCTCGGTGGCGGCCGGGTGGACGCCGACTCGGCACTGGACCGGATCACCTTCCACGGGGACGCGGATCTGGGCCGGCAGGTGGTCCGGAATCTGGCGTTCACCATCTGAGATGCGGCTGTTCCTGGCGAGCTACCGGTTCGGCGCTCATTACGACCTCTTCGCCGCGCTGGCCGGGGAGCCGGGCCCGATCGCGGTGATCGCCAATGCCTTCGACTCCTGGCCCCGGGGCCGTGCCGCCGCGCTGACCAGCGAACTGGCCCCATTGCGCGCACTCGGCTTCCGGCCCGAGGAGGTCGATCTGCGCGAATACGCCGGGCGCCCGGAGGAGTTGCGCCGGCGGCTGGCGCGGTTCCCCGTCCTCTGGGTCCGCGGGGGCAACACCTTCGTCCTGCGCGCCCAGTTCGCACGCAGCGGTGCGGACCTGGTGATCCCGGAAATGCTGGCGGCGGATTCGGTCGTCTACGCGGGTTACAGCGCGGGCGCCTGTGTACTGAGCCCGGACCTGCACGGTCTGGAGACCGCCGACGACCCCGCCGAGGTACGGCCGACCTGTGGTATCGACCCGATCTGGACGGGGCTCGGCGTGATAGATCGTCCGATAGTGCCGCATCTGGACTCTCCCACCGATCCCGAACGGACGGGCAATGCCCTCGCCGACCGCCTCCGGGCGGCCGGCACCCCGCACTGGGCGCTCACCGATGCCGATGTCGTGGTCCGCGACGGGGACGAAACCCGGGTGTACACGGGTTGACCGGCGGTCAGCGGCGCCGGAAGACCACCCAGCGCATGGCCGAGTACATGTACACCGCCTCGCACGCCCCGGCCAGCACCCGCGACAGGTGGTACTGCACGCCCAGTGCGGCCAGCCCGGCGCCGACGCCCAAGATGAAGGCGAGGTAGTTGAACACCACGACGACCGTGTAGAACACCGCCTGCCGTCCCGCCGGCGCGTGGGAGCGGAAGTTCAGCCGCCGGTTGAGATAGAACGCCAGCGCGAACGCACAGACGTAGCCGACCGAGACCGACAACCATCCCGGTAACCCGAGTCCGCTGCGCATCCCGGTGAGGATCAGCAGGTCGACCCCGAAGGTGAAACCGTTGATCAGCGCGAAACCGAGGAAGGTGGGGGCGACGCAGCGGTCCAGGCCCCACGGCAGGCGCGCGACCACCGCCCGGCACCAGCGGGCGAAGCGGATCTCCCACATATCGGCGTTCGTCGCGAGGTCCTGCACGCCGCCAGCCTCCCAGGACCAGGTGTCCGGCAGGTGTGCGCACGGCAAACGTGCAGTCCGGACACGGTTTTCCGGATGGATGCCGCAATCCGGCCCCACTGCACCGAGTTGCTATTGCAGCAAAATTGTTTGCCAATCAATCCGAAGGTGCGGATAGTCGGCGCCGAGGAGGTGGTCACGGTGACCGATGAATTGGGCAACGACTACGACGTGGTGGTGGCAGGCGGCGGGGCGGCCGGACTGAACGGGGCGCTCATGCTGGCCCGGTCGCGGCGCAGCGTGGTGGTGATCGACGCGGGACATCCGCGCAACGCTCCCGCCGAAGGTGTGCACGGACTGCTGGCGCGCGACGGTATGCCGCCGGCCGAACTACTCGCGACCGGCCGCGCCGAAGTCCGCCGCTACGGCGGCCGGGTGGTGTCCGGGGAGATCACCGGCGCGGTCCGCGACGGTGACCGTTTCACGATCACGCTCGCCGACGGCCGAGCGGTCCGGGCGCGGCGGCTGCTGGTGACCACGGGGTTGACCGACGAACTGCCCGCAATCCCGGGCCTGCGGGAACGCTGGGGTCGCGATGTACTGCACTGCCCGTACTGCCACGGCTGGGAGGTGCGCGACCGGGCGATCGCCGTGCTGAGCCGCGGGCCGATCTCCGTGCACCAGGTTCAGTTGTTCCGCCAGCTCAGCGACGATGTCGTCTACTTCACCCACGATCAGCCCGACCCCACACCGGAAGTGGCGCAGCGGCTCGCCGCGCGCGGGGTCCGCGTAGTGCCGGGCGAGGTGGCCGGAATCGAGATCACCGACGACCGGATCACCGGCATCCGGCTCGCCGACGGCACCGTCGTCGCCCGGGAGGTCGTCGCCGTGGGTACGCGGATGGTCGCCCGCTCCGGATTCCTGGCCGGCCTGGGTCTGGCGGACACCGAGCATCCGGCCGGATTCGGCCGGTACATCCCGTGCGATACCACCGGCCGCACCGAGGTACCGGGGGTCTGGGCCGCCGGGAACGTCACCGATCTGTCCGCACAGGTGGGCGCGGCCTCCGCGGCCGGCGCGATGGCCGGTGCGCAGATCAATGCCGATCTGGTGGAGGAGGAATTCGATACCGCGGTCGCCGCCGCGCGCGACGGTTTCGCGGGAGCCGCGGAGGCCGAGCTCGCGCAGTCGGTGAACGGCGCCCGCGGCCACGGACTGTGATCGCCGGGGTCCCGTCTGCCCGGACGGGACCCCATCCGGGCCGCGAGCGGTTAGCGTTGGGGCGTGGACCTGCGTGAACTTATCGATCTCCTACCCGCCGGCACGGTGCTCACCGATGCAGATGTCCTCGCCGGATACCGGCAGGACTGGGCGAAGGACCCGGCGGCGGGAACCCCGCTTGCCGTGGTCCGCGCCACCGCAACCGCCGATGTGTGCGCGACGCTGCGCTGGGCCGACGAGCACCGGATCCCGGTGGTCCCGCGCGGCGCCGGTTCCGGTCTGTCCGGCGGGGCCACCGCGGTGGACGGGGGCATCGTGCTGAGCACCGAGCGGATGCGCGAAATCGCCATCGACCCGGTCACCCGGACAGCAGTCGTCGGCCCCGGATTGCTCAACGCCGAGGTCAAGCGGGCGGTCGCCGAACACGGGCTGTGGTATCCCCCCGACCCCTCGTCGTTCGAGATGTGCTCGATCGGCGGTAACGCCGCCACCAACGCAGGTGGTCTGTGCTGTGTGAAATACGGCGTGACCACCGACTACGTCCTGGGTATGGAGGTCGTGCTCGCCGACGGCACCGCGGTCCGGCTGGGCGGTCCGCGGCTGAAGGATTCGGCCGGGCTGTCGCTGACCAAGATGTTCGTCGGCAGCGAGGGCACTCTCGGCGTCATCACCGAACTCACCCTGCGGCTGCTGCCCGCTCAGCCGGTGCAGAGCACCGTGGTCGCCTCCTTCGCCACACTCACCGCGGCCACCGAGGCGATCCTCGCCGTCACCGGCGCACTGCGCCCGGCCATGCTGGAGTTCATGGACTCCGTCGCCATCAACGCGGTGGAGGACGAGCTGCGCATGGGCCTGGACCGCGACGCCGCCGCCCTGCTGGTGGCCCGCTCCGACGCACCCGGCGACCACGCCGCGCAGGAGGCCCGGATCATGCTCGAGGCCTGCCGGGCCGCCGGGGCCACCGAGGCGTTCCACACCGCCGACCCGGAGGAGGGCGAAGCGTTCACCGCCGCCCGCCGTTATGCGATCCCCGCGGTCGAACGGCTCGGCCCGCTACTGCTCGAGGATGTCGGGGTACCACTGCCCCGGCTCGGCGATCTGGTGACCGGTATCTCCGAGATCGCCGGGCGCAACGCCGTCACGGTGTCGGTGATCGCGCACGCCGGTGACGGCAACACCCATCCGCTGATCGTGCACGATCCGTCCGATCCGGACGAGACCGAACGCGCGCACCGCGCCTTCGGCGAGATCATGGAATTGGCCATCGCCCTCGGCGGCACCATCACCGGCGAACACGGTGTGGGCCGCCTCAAGAAGGCCTGGCTCCCGGATCAGCTGGGCCCCGAGGTGATGGACCTGACCAGGCGGATCAAAACGGCCCTCGACCCACACGGCATCCTCAACCCCGGCGCTGTCCTGTGAACACCGGAACAAACCGGACCGGGCCCGCCGTTTCACCGAAGGTGAGTACCGAACTGCGACACAACGCCGACGACACCCGCTTCGAGATCTACCTGGACGGGACCCTCGCGGGCTATGCCGACTACGCGGAAACGGAGTCGCCGAAGGTCCGCAACTTCCACCACACCATCACCTTCCCCGAGTTCCGGGGGCGGGGTGTGGCCGCGCAGGTGGTGAAGTACGCACTGGACGAGACCCGCGACGCCGGCTTCGCGGTCGCGGCCACCTGCTGGTACGTCGACGATTACATCGGCGCTCATCCGGAATACGCCGACCTGGTGTACCGCTGAGCCCGGATGCCGGAGACCGCGCCCGGGGTACCGGGCGCGGGTACAGCGGTGGTCAGCTCGCGGTCTCGTCCAGGATCCACTGACCGTAGGCGGGGTTCACCCCCGCCACCGGCACCGCGACGACCTGGGGGACCTCGTCGGGGTGTTCGGAGTTGGCGCGTTCGACGATCGCGGGCACCAGCGAGGCCCTGGTGTGCAGTACGACAACGGCCTCGGAGGCGTCCTCCACCGCGCCCTCCCACCGGTAGATCGATCGCACATCCGGGAAGATGTTTCCGCACGCCGCCAACCGATCCGTGACGAGCCGGTGGGTGAATTCCGCCAGCCATTCTTCGTCGGGTCCGCTGATCGTCACGTCCACAAGATCGGTATCGCTCACGGCGTACATGATCCTTGACTTCCTCCCCACGCCTGAAGGCGGGGGATTCCAACCTCACGGTTGGGTTTTCCTGTTTCAGTGACGGTTGCCTCCTCGCATCAGCTGCGAGGCGGTCTCACACCATCTCCGCAGGCTGAGACCGCCAGCCCGGCGGCCAGTATGTTCTTCGCGGCGTTCGTGTCCCGATCGTGGACAGCGCCACATGGGCAGTGCCAGTCGCGGACATGTAGCGGCATCGAATCATTGACCCGGCCGCAGACCGAGCACGTCTTGGATGACGGATAGAACCGGTCGATCGCGACGACCGTCCTCCCGTACCAGTCGGCCTTGTACTCCAGCATCGACCGGAACTCCGACCATGATGCGTCCGAGATCGCACGCGCCAGTGTCCGGTTGCGGACCATGTTCCGCACGCTCAGGTCCTCGATGGCGATCACTTGGTTTTCGCGCACCAGTCGAGTCGAGAGCTTGTGCAGGTGGTCACGGCGCCGATCTGCGATACGGGCGTGAACCCGCGCGACCTTCAAACGTGCTTTGGCGCGGTTCGCCGAGCCTTTCTGTTTCTTCGCCAGCACCCTCTGCGCTTTCGCCAACCGGGCGCGATCTTTCTTTTCGTGTCGAGGATTGGAAACCTTTTCCCCAGTCGAGAAGGTGTACAGAGAAGTGATACCCGCGTCCACACCCACCGTGGCGTCTGCAGGGGCGTGCTCACTGATTGTCACCTCTACCAGGATCGAAATATGGTAGCGGCCCGACGAATCCTTCGACACTGTCACCTGCGAGGGCTGCGCGTCCTCCGGCAACGGGCGGGACCATCGGATATCCAACGGTTCGGCTTGTTTGGCGAGCTTGATCCGCCCATCCCGGTATGAGAACGCGTTGGCCATGTAGGTGGCCGAATCTTTCGAGCGGCCCTTCTTTTTGAACTTCGGGTAGGCAGTTTGCTTGCGCCAGAATCTGTCGAACGCGCCCTGCAAGTGGCGAAGCGACTGCTGAAGCGCGACGTTGGAAACTTCGCCCAACCATTCGGTCTCGGCATGCCGCTTCCAGGTGGTGAGCGCTCTCGCGGTATCCACGTATGTGACACGACGCTTTTCGAGCGTCCACGCCTGGGACCGTTCTGCGAGTGCCCGGTTGTAGACGAAACGGACGCATCCGAACGTTTTCGCCAACTGCTCGGCCTGTCCAGGGGTCGGGTAGAAGCGGTACTTGTACGCCCGCTTCACCACCCGAGATCCCATACTTAACATAATAAGATACTAGTGTGTCAGGTGATCCGATGGGGGAGGAGAGCACTCTTACCGGTTACACCAACGGAACGAACAGGCTCCGGCACGGGTCGACGAAGTAAACTCCATTCAGCGGTATCGAACCCGCTCGACAAGTGTCCGGGAGGAACAGCGTCATGATCACCGAGACGATAGCCCCCGCGTGGATGCACGAGCAGATCACACCGGAGGAGTACGACTCCTGGACCGAGGAGCAGTGCGCCGGGATCGAGATCGTGGACGGGATGGTTGCCGTGAGCCCCGAGCGCGTCCAAGCGGCACAACCGCTTGGCCCGCGTCCTGGCGAACGCGCTGGACGAGGCGGCCGGACCCGACTGGAACGCTGATACCGATTTCGATGTCCGGCTCCGGGACGTACCGCTCAACAATCGACGCCCGGATGTGGTGGTGTACCGCGCGAACACGATCGATATCACGCCGACCCGACCCGAACACGTGCTGCTGGTGGCCGAAGTCGTCTCGCCCGGTTCCGAAACCACTGACCGCATAGTGAAAGTCGAACAGTATGCCCGTGCGGGTATCGCGTTCTACTGGCGGATCGAACAGGCCGCCCCCGGAGTCCCGCTGATCTACACCTACATTCTCGATCCGGCGACCGGGTCGTACCGGACCGGCGAGATGTTCACCGGAGTGATCGAGGTTTCCGCCCCGTTCCCTGTGGAGATCGATCTCGGCCGGATCTGAAAACGCCGCAGCGGGTCACAGGCCGAACGCATGTGCCACCCGGTTCGCCGCGTCCCGCTCCGTCATCGATCCGTCGACCTCGAGCACGGGCAGGCCGAGCCGAGCCGCTTCCGTACGCACGTGGTCGGTGAACATTTCGTCGCGGCGCAGGAGGTTGCGTCGGGCGCGGGCGGGGTCGCTCGTCCGGCGTGGGATATCCCAGCCGCGACCGGCGAAGACGTTGCGGCGGAATCGTGGGGACGGCAGCAGCCAGACCGCCCGGGTGGGCTCGGTCAGCAGCGGCGCGACCAGGTGCGGCAGCAGGCGAAACCCTTCGGCGACGGTACGTTCGGGGATGCCGAGCAGGTCGTCGACGATGGCACCGAAACCCTCACCCCGGAACCAGTGGAACGTCTCGAACATTGTCTCCGGGGTCCGGTGCACCCAGCGCTCGTCCATGCTCATGGCCAGGAACTCCAACAGATACGGCGCATCGCCGGGCGTGCTGCGCCGCGCGTGATCGGCCATGGCGTCATCGGTCGAGTACACCCGCAGACCGTGCCGGGCAGCGACAGCGGTCGCGACGGCCGACTTCCCGGCGCCGCTCCCCCCGCCGATCCAATAGACGTGCCGCAGCCGCGACCGGAGCTCGTCCGGGTCGTCGAACTGCGCACCACCGAATGTCATCCGGTCCATTGTGCGCCCATCCGGCAACACCGGCGGGCCGATTCCGCCGAGCCGCGCCCGGATCGCGACAGGAACCGAGCATCAGACCGGCACCGACCCGACGGCGAACTGCCCGGCGTATTCGCCGGTGGGCGGTATCTCGGTGATCACATCGATCAGTACGCCGCTCGGGTCCGCGACGAGGAAATGCCGCTGCCCGAAATCCTCCGAGCGGATATCGAGTTCGGCCCGCAATCCGCCCCGCACGACCAGGCGTTCCCATTCCGCGTCGACATCGGCGACCTCGAAGTTCAGCAGCAGGCCCTGAACCGGTTTGCGGTAGCCCGCGGGGACGGTCGGGTGGGTGGGGTCGAGCAGTGCCAGCTCGTAGTACCGCTCGCCTTCGGTCCGCCGCAGGCTGACGTACCAGTCCGCCGCGAAAGTGATCTCGAATCCGAACCAGCGGGTGTAGAAATCGCGCGACTGCGCGATCCGGGTGGTGCCGATGACCGGGTAGAAGCTGCCGAGTGCCATACCTGCCTCTTTCGCGCCGAATTTCGCATACCAACGGTATGCGAACTAGGCTAGGTCGCATACCGTCGGTATGTCAACGGAAGGTTCGCGATGACCGGATCGCTGCGCACCCAGCAGCGGGAACAGACCCGCGCGACGCTGCTACACCAGAGCAGGAAGCTCTTTGCCGCTAAAGGCTATGCCGCCGTTGGGCTTTCGGAGATCGTCACCGCGGCAGGCGTAACCAAAGGCGCGCTCTACCACAACTTCGACAGCAAACTCACACTGTTCCGTGCGGTCCTGCAGGACGTGCAAGCCGAGGTCGGCGACCGCGTCGCCGCCGCCGCGGACACCGAATCGGACCCGTGGCCCCAGCTCGTCACCGGCTGCGAAACCTTCCTGACCATCTGCACCACCCCCGAGATCCAGCGCATCATGCTGATCGACGGCCCCGCGGTCCTCGGCTGGCAGGAATGGCGCGCCATGGACGAATCCGCCTCCGCCCGCCACCTCGAAGAAGCTCTCACCACGCTGGTTGCCGCTGGTGTCATCCCGGCCCAGCCCATACCGCCGCTCACCCACCTGCTGTCCGGCGCCATGAACGAAGCCGCCCTCTGGCTCGCCACCTCCCCCGACCCCGGCGCCTTGTCCGACACCCTGGCCTCCCTGCGCCGGATCCTCGAAGCCCTCCGCACCGCACCGGTTCCCTGAACATCGCGGCAGTCACCGGGTCCGCGAACCGTTCCCTCCCGGGTCCCGCACACTGCGCGGGCGACGGCACGGAAGTCCTTGTACAGGATGGCGCCGTGATTGCCGTCGACCTTCGCGCTGAACCGGATCCCGGGTTGCGGGTGATCACCGCGTCGAGGCCGGCCGGCCCCGCTCAGGTCACCGGGTGTCGCACCCGCGAAGTGTCCGCACCGATCTCGTGGCCGGCCCGGGTGCGCGGGGCGAGTTCGGCGAGTTCGTTCCCGGCGAGGTCGGTCAGTGTCGACCGGGCCTCACCGGCGGTGAACGCGTAGCGCTCACCCCACTGCCGCAGCGCCACGATGGTCGTGAACAGATCTTTACCCGCGGCGGTCAGCTCGTAGACGTGCCGCTTTCCGCCGGGGGCCGTGCTGGTGGCCAGGATTCCGTTGTCGACGAGCCGGCGAAGCCGGTCGGCGAGGATATTGCGGGCGATTCCGAGCCGCTGCCGGAACTCGGTGAACGACGCCGCGCCGTCCATGGCGTCCCGGACGATGAGCAGGCTCCATCGATCGCCGACCAGGTCGACCGTCCGGGCCACCGGACAGGTGGGGTCGGTCCACTCGCGGTCGGTGCCGAGATCCATCGCTCCACCTCGCCCCTTCGGTTGCATTTCGAAACCATTTTGCCATACCGTTGAATGGTTGCATATTGCTACCAATTGGAGGCGGTTATGGTGGTCGCGAAGACACAGCGGCTCGTCCTGGCCATGGTGTGCGCCATGGCGGTGTCCACGATCTACGCGATCCAGCCGGTTCTCGAAAAGGCCGGTGCCGAACTGGGACTGGCGCCGGAGTCGCTGGGCCGGCTGGTCGCGGCCGGGCAGATCGGATACTTCGTGGGCCTGGTCCTGCTGGTACCGCTCGGCGACATACTGGATCGCCGGCGGCTCATCACCGGCCACCTGCTGCTCACCGGCGCCGGAGCCGCGACCGCGGCGGTCGCGCCGAACGGGATCATCGCCGTGGCAGGGCTGGCGACGGCCGGCCTGTTCGCGGTCGTCGTCCAGGTCACCGTCGCCTACGTCGCGGCGATCTCCGCACCACACGAGCGGGGGCGCAACATCGGCGCGGTCACCTCGGGCGTGGTGATCGGTATTCTCGGAGTCCGCGTACTGGCCGGGCTCCTGGGCGACACCATCGGCTGGCGCGCCGTCTATATCCTGCTCGCCGCGGCCTGCGCCGCACTCGCGGTCACGGTTCGGACGACACTCCGGTCCGACCCCAGGCCATCCGGCGGCCGCTACCCGCAGGTACTGAAATCCATGGGTCGGTCGGCCGCGGAAGACCCGCTACTCCTCGGCCGGGGCGTCATCGCCTTCTTCGCCTTCGCCTCGTTCGGAACCCTGTGGAACGGCCTGGCTTTACCGCTCGGGGCGCAACCCTGGGCGTTCGGCACTACCGAGATCGGACTCTTCGGCCTGGCCGGGCTCGCCGGAGCCGCCGGAGCCGCCCGGGCCGGCCGCTGGGCCGATTCCGGTCGCGCACAATCGGTCACCGGCTGGTCACTCGTACTACTGGCCGCTTCCTGGCTCCTGATCGCCCGGACCGAACCGACATTGTGGCTGCTCGTCATCGGCATCGTCGCGCTCGACTTCGCCGTTCAGGCCGTACACGTCAGCAGCCAGCACCTGCTGACCACAGCGCACCCGGACCGCACCGGCAGCGTCATCGGCGCCTATATGGCGTTCTACTCCCTCGGCTCGGCCCTGGGCGCGCTCACGACGACCTGGGCCTACACGACGTGGGGATGGCAGGCTTCCTGCCTGACCGGTGCGCTCTACGCGCTGGCCGGGTTCATCACCTGGGGAGTCACCCGGTCGGTGGCGGTTGTCCGCCGAACCGGAGCCGATTCGGCTACGCTCCCAGCGGACTCGCGCGGTGTTCCCTGTTCACGGTTATGAGGCGGTCGAGCGCACCGCGGGTCCGGATGGCGTCGAAACTGCCTGGCGTTCAGGATGATGGAGGCGTGAATGCTCCAGCACCTGGGCCGATTTTCAGCGTGATCGCCGTACTGAACGGCGCGGTGGACCTGCGGTCCTATCCGCGCCGGAACCTGGCACTGAGTTCGCCTCCGCGTGTGGAGTTCCGCAAGCTGGGGGACAACATGCCCGCCATCTTCGATCCGATCGTCCAACTGCTCGATGGCATCGAACTGCTCGAATCTCAGGGGTGGGAGCTGGTCAGCGTGGTCGAACGGAGCGTCGGCAGCACGGACACGAAGGAGTGCTGCTTGGTGGCGTTCATGCGCCGCACCTGATGTAGACCGCCGTACCGAACCGGCTGGTGAGGCCGAGCGCGCAGCCCCTGTGCCCCTCGCGAATCCGACTCGGAGTGGGATCTCCACCCCACCCGTTCCGGTCGCCCGGCGGACAAATCAGGATCCCGTTCCCACGCGCATGTCCGAGTGTTCGCGTAGTTCATACCCGGAGCTACCGTCACGGCCTGCCGCGAGCCGGGCCGGGCCGGGCGCGATCACCCTTTCCCGGGCGTGCCGGCCGTACGTCCTCCGGGACGGTCCGAGCGCGCGGCGGTGATATCGGCGGCATGGTCCACGGCCCAATCGGCGAGCGCCGAAAGCGGGACCAGCAGCGTTTCACCCAGCTGAGTGAGCCCGTACTCCACGGCCGGCGGAACCGTCGGGTACACCACGCGATCGATCAGCCCGTCGTCCTCCAGCGCGCGCAGGGTCCGGGTCAGCATGCGCTGACTGATGCCCTCGATCGATCGGTGCAGTTCGTTGTAGCGGTAGCGGCGTTCGGCCAGCAGCGTGATCACCAGCAGAACCCATTTGTCGCCGATCCGACTGATCAGCCCCGACACCGGGCAGGCCTCGTACTCCGCCACCGGCACCGGCGCGGGGAGCGCGGCGGCGACGATGGAGGGCACATCCGTGTGCGGACCGGACATAAAAGTGCCTTCTTTCGCATCCGGTGGCCGCTGCCGAGGATGAGTACAGCAGTCGGGTCCACGGAGGTGTGATGTCCAGAACCATTCTTATCAGCGGCGGCACAGACGGCATGGGTCGCGCGATCGCCCTGGAACGCCTCGCCCGAGGAGACCGGGTCGTGGCGATCGGCAGCAACCCGGCCAAAGGCAAACAACTCACCGCCTCGGCCGGTGCGGACGCGGACCGCCTCCGCTTCATCCGCGCCGACCTGAGTTCGGTCACGGAGGTGGAACGGGTGGTCGGCGAGATCGGCGCGGCCTACGACACCCTGGACGCGCTCCTGCTCTTCGCGAACCGCACCTCACGGAAACGTGTCCAGACCGCTGAGGGTTTCGAGCACACCTTCGCGCTGTATTACCTCAGCCGGTATCTGTTCTCGCACGAACTGGTTCCGCTGCTGGCACGCGCGGCTCGACCGGTGATCGTCAGTATTGCCGGGGTCGGTGTGCAGAAGGGGGCGGTCCATTGGGACGATCCCCACCTCACTCGCGGCTACAGCGTGGTCGGCGCCCAGTTACAAGCCGGGCGGGCCAACGATCTCCTCGGTGTGTCATTTGCCGAGGAGCACGGCGACAAGATCAAGGTCGTCCTCTACCACCCGGGTTTCACCAGGAGCGGCGACCTCTCCCCGCTCGGTTTCCTCACCAGAACCGCCATCCGTTCCCTCTCCGTACTCGCCGCACGCCCTGTACGTGAATCAATCCGCCCCCTACACGGCTTCATCGACAACCCGCCCGCGGCACCAATCACCGCCGTGGACCGTGGCCGCACCCTGGACCTCTCGCTTCCCTCACTCGATCCCGGCAATGCCCGCCGCCTCGCCCGGCTCACCGCGGACCTCCTGGCGGCGCGAGCCCGAACCGATCGAGACCGAGGAGAGTCGTCGTGAGTTCGAGCCGAGTCGAGGCCGGATCAAAGCCGGTGACGACGCACGTTCCCGCGGACAGCTCGTCCGGCTATGGTCGGTACCAGACGATGGTCAGCGCTATAAGACCGAGCGCCAGTAGCACCAAGGCGGTATCGGCCCAGCTCATTGTTGATCTCCCAGCTGGGGCAGCTCCCACCGGTAGCCGCGCGGGTAGACACACACAGGAGTGATGAGCGCAGCCAGGTCGGTGATGACATGTCGCACCGGGTCGGCATGCTCGAACCCGGGCACAACCACGGCGAGGGCGTTGTGCTCGTAAACATGCTGCGCGATCACCAAAGCCGAAACCAGCGGCCCGGTGTCGAGAACCACGCTGTGCACCAGCCGATGGCCGTGGCGCCCGGCGAGCGCGCGGATATCGGCACCGCGGCCGATCACCTGACGCCGAATCACTCCGATCGCCTTGGGCAACTCACCGACCGGACTCAACTCCGGCACCTCTGAGCTGCTCAAATAAACACCGGGCGCCGAGGTCGCGCGGTCGGACCGTGGCCGCGAGCGCGCACCTTTGCCGACATCGGAGGCGCCACTGACCAATCGCAAATCGTCGCTGGATTTCACGCCCGTAGCGTCGCGCCGGGACGGACGCCGGCGCTAACAACTGCCTGCTGTACAACAGGCAGTTGTACCGGTCAGCCCAGCAGCGAGACAGCCTGCCGCAGCGCGGCAATACCGGCGGCCTGCACTGGATGCCCGTCGACGACGCTCTGCACATGTTCAGCAGTGAACGGCTGCCATTCGAGGATGCGCCCCTCGGCGTTGCTACCCAGAGCACTACCGAAGAGGTCGTCGAAAACAGGCGCCTCGATGATGACAGCGGTGAGCAGATCGGTCGCGAAGCTCAGCGGGTCGACACCGAGGCCGAGGCAGTATGCCGCGACGGAGCCGTCCCGCCGAGCCTCATCGAAGCGTGTCGCGAACTCCCAGGTCTCATAATCTATCGGAGCAATTTCGCTGCCGTGGTCTTCGTCGGCGCCGCCCAACTCTTCGGCATACTCACGAACCATGTTGTGCCACAGTGAGAAATCATTGCCGATATTCCACTCGGCGTAACCGGACGGTTGGAAGATTCCTACCGGGACAACCTGGTACATCCCGCCTGCGTGACCGACCTTGCGGGGATCGCGCCAATGCAGCAAGAACGATTTACCGCCTGTGTCCGGGTCGCGACGGATGGTGACAGTGCTGACGGCCAGGTTGATCGGCCGTTGTGTCGGATCGCAGGGGTCGGTGATCGCCGCTCGGACCCCGGATAGCTCACCATGGCCGTGCGCAGCCAGGGCGAATTCGTGCGCCGCGGCCTCCCCGATATTGATGCTATCGAAATACGAACCCAGGCCGAATCGCATCGAGGGGGTCTCGGCGACGAGGTCGGCGTGGACGAGCCGAAACGTCGGCCGATTCTCGAACACCGCCGGCGCGACCAGCTCACCGACAGCCTCGGCATAACTGGTGTACGGATCGCCTGTCTCGCGCACCGGCAGGGCGGCGCTCAGTGACGGCTCGATACCCGCAGCCTCCGATATCGTCGATACTTCCAGCACCGTCCTCACGTCTTCCAGGCGAATCGGAGCGGCAGGAACCCAGTCCTCCCGTGCCAGGAGCGCCGAGTCGGCGACACGGTGCAGTGCGGGGTAGGTGCGCGCGGCTGCGGCGTCCAGGTCGGCCCGATGTTCGCGGAGGTAGTTGCGTGTATCCATCCACGCGCATTCGCTAGTTGTCAGTGTGCGTGGATCGCCGCCCATCTCGTACTCCTGATGTTCGATCTCAGCCGATCAGACTGTGCCGATGCTCCCACGCGAGCGCCAGACAGGCGGCTCCCGGCGCGGCGAGCGGTTCGGTGTCGAGCAGCCGATCGATTGTCGATTCATTGAATGGGAGGCCCTCGGCCGCAGAACTCTCGCCAATTGCGACCACTTCCCCTTCCTCGTTGAATCGCACGGTTGCGCCGAAAACATCTTCGAAGAGGTCGTCGTCGATGACGACCACCGTCAAGATCGTCGCAGCCAAGGTGAGGGCATCCAGTCCCAGCCCGAGCACGAACGCGCTCAGTCTGCCTCGCTGCCTGGCGTCGCTGAGTTGCTCGTACAGGGGCCAGCGAAGGTAGTCGATCGGTGAACTACGGCTACCGTCGTGTTCGGGTCGCCCCAACAACTCCTCCGAGAACTCACGGACAATATTGCGCCACAGTGAGAAGTCGTTGGTCCTGTCCCACAGGGCGACCCCTGAAGGCTGGAATTCGCCGGCGGGTATGAGGTCGTACACCCCGGCAGCAGTAGCCACGCGTGCAGGGTCACGCCAGTGCAGCAGAAACGTGGGCTCGGCCGGGTACCGCCGCAGACGCAGCGTCAATGTCGTGATCGCTGGAATGATCGCCCGGCGGGCCGTATCGAAAGGATCGCCGATCAACTCACGAAACGGCAGCTTCCCGCGGAGCTCGGCGGTTGTCAGGTCGGGATCGTTCATCGTCGCTGCAGCGATTTCGTGTGCGAGCGCTTCGGATACATCGAGCTTGTCGAAGTATGCAGCCAGCCCGAAGTCCATTGTCCGAGAGGACATCGAACCGCCGAGGTACCGATAACTGGGCCGTGATTCGAACAGCTGAGGTGGGTCGAGGTGCTTCACCGCCGAGGAATAGGTCTCGAATGACATGGTCGGGATGCGAAGCGGCCGGACCGGCAGAGTCTCCGGCTCCTCGCCGGTGATCTGCACGGCCTGCGGGCGTTCGTCCAGCCGCAGCCGCAACGACTGCAACTCCGAGGGATGGTCGGCCAGCCAGCCGTCACCCGTAATGAGCGTCGTCCTGAGCACCCGGTTCTCGTCGACATGCCACTGCGCAGCAAGGCTTCCAAGCTCAGCCCGATGACGGTTGAGCCAATGGCGCTGCATTCGCCACCGGCCCCGGCTCGACGAAACCGCCGTGCTCATCTCGTTCAGCGCGGAACCACTGCGACATCGTCCGGCCAGACCGAGTTCTTCCGCAGGTATTCCAAGCACACGCATGAATTCCCGGCGCTGATCGAGAGTAACTTTCCGGACACCGGTTTCAACTTGGCTGAGAAACTGCTGGGTGATGCCCAAAGCGTCGGCAACCGCAGCCTGGTTCAGCCCTTTCGCCAGACGATATTCACGAACCACGATCCCAACCTGCCGACCTGAACCTGTCCTGTCGCTATGCCGCAACCACGATGCCATCCGCCCCCTCCACAGTCGGTTTCTGTCTCGAGAGCGTACGGCCTAGTGCGGGCGAGCAACACTGGATCGGCCGATCTACGGTTTCGACACTTTGACGCGGTCCAGCCCTGGACTGCGCGAATCCGGGCAATGCGCCGGACTGCTCGCGTAGGGGCGTCGGAGCCAAGTGTGAGCGAAGCTTATTCCGTGGGTAGGCGCGCTCGACGTGTTCGTACGGTATGGACCGTCCAACGGCCGACCGGCGGCCTGAGAATCGCTCTCAGGCCGCCGGTCGGTCACGGTGGTCCGGAGAGAATTACCCCTTGAGCAGGGCGCGGGACATGACCACCCGCTGGATCTGGTTGGTGCCCTCGTAGATCTGGGTGATCTTGGCGTCGCGCATCATGCGCTCCACCGGGAAATCGGTGGTGTAGCCGGCCCCACCGAACAGCTGCACCGCGTTGGTGGTCACCTCCATCGCCACGTCGGAGGCAAAGCATTTGGCGGCGGCCGAGATGAAGCCCAGGTTCGATTCGCCGCGCTCGGCCCGGGCCGCGGAGGTGTAGACCATCAGCCGGGCGGCTTCGATCTTCATCGCCATATCGGCCAGCATGAACTGGGTGTTCTGGAAGTCGGCGATGGACTTGCCGAACTGTTTGCGGTCCTTGGTGTAGGCCAGTGCGGCGTCCAGGGCGCCCTGGGCCAGGCCGACCGCCTGCGCGCCGATGGTGGGGCGGGTGTGGTCGAGGGTCTGCAGGGCGGTCTTGAAGCCGGTGCCGGGTTCGCCGATGATGCGGTCGCCGGGGATCCTGCAGTTCTCGAAGTACAGTTCGGCGGTCGGGGAGCCCTTGATGCCGAGCTTGTGCTCGAGCGGGCCCACGACGAAGCCTTCATCGTCCTTGTGCACCAGGAACGCGGAGATGCCGTTGGCGCCCTTGTCGGGGTCGGTGACGGCCATGACGGTGTACCAGGAGGATTTGCCACCGTTGGTGATCCAGCACTTGGATCCGTTGATGATCCAATCGTCGCCCTCCTGGCGGGCGCGGGTGCGCATACTGCCCGCGTCCGAGCCGGCCTCCCGCTCGGACAGCGCGTAGGAGGCCATTTCGCCCTCGACGATATCGGCGAGCACCTTCTGCTTGAGTTCCTCGGAGCCGTTGAGGATCATGCCCATGGTGCCGAGCTTGTTCACGGCCGGGATCAGCGAAGAGGAACCGCAGACGCGGGCGACCTCTTCGATGACGATGCAGGTGGCCACGGAATCGGCGCCCTGGCCGCCGTAGGCCTCGGGGACGTGCACGGCGTTGAAGCCGGCGGCGTTGAGCGCGGAGAGGGCTTCCTCGGGGAACCGGGCGTGCTCGTCGACGTCCTTGGCGTACGGGGCGATCTCCTTCTCGCACAGGGCACGGATGGCCGAACGCAGCTCATCGTGGAAGTCCGCCAGCTTGAACAGATCGAAATCCGGGTTTCCCGCCATTGGGTTCACTCCTGTTGCGTACGGGGTTGTGCCAATAATCGGCACTCAGTGTCAACTACTCGGCCCAGTATAGCGCGAGCTAACTCAAACCCTCTCGCCCCATCATGGCACTCAGTGTCAGTCGATGGGCGCTTCCGCCAAAGTACCCAGCCGCTGCCGCAGCAGTTCGGCGACATGCCGTACGGGTAGGTCCCGGCGGAACACGGCGAGGACGAGATCGTCCTCACCGCCGGGCCGCCGGCCCCCCCGGGGGATCTCGCCGAGCGCGGTCCGCAGATCACCCGGACCCGCCGCCGATTCGCCGCGGATCATCCGACGCAGCAGATAGTTGTGGGTGGCGGTCACCGCGGCCGCGAACTGTACGCGCGCGAGGTCGGGGGAATCGGGCAGCTGCTCGCGCAGGTAATCGGTGAACAGGCGCTCGTACCGGAAGACGGTCACGATCTCTCTGTCCCGCAGTGCCGGGACCCGGCGCACCACCCGATACCGCCGCTCGGCGATATCACGCCAGCGGGTGAACCGCTCGAAAACCCCGACCGCCGCCTCACAGACCGCGTCCCACGGATCGAGCCGCGCCTGCTGCAGGTATTCCTGCGCAGCGGCCAGTTGGGCCTCGTGGTCGGCGAAGATCACATCTTCCTTGGACCGGAACTGCCGGAAGAACGTACGCCGCGATATCCCGGCGGCCTCGGCGATCTCGTCCACCGAGGTCGCCTCGTAACCCTGATCCGCGAACAGACGCAATGCCTCGTCCACGACACCGAGCCGGAAACGGACGAGCTCGGCGCCACCGACTCGGCGGGCGGTTTCCTCGTTGTCCATGGCCACACCGTAGCGAGCGGGGCGGCGACGGCCTCAGAGTCGTCCGTCGAGTGCGATATGGAGGTCGGCTCCGCTGAACAGCAGGTCCGCACTGCGCGGTGATGGCGGGTCGCTCTCGACCGGCCGCGTCCGTGGAGCCAGAAGGTACAGCTGGTGAAGGAAGACCTCCACCGCGAGCGTCGCGAGTTGCTTACCGGGACAGATATGCGCGCCGAATCCGAAGGTCAGTGGTAGTTTCCCACCCCTTCGCAGACTCGTGCAGTCCGGGAAAGCCGCCGGATCGCGATTGGCCGCCGCGAACATGGCCAGCACCGGTCCCGCGGGTAATTCGGTGCCACTGGTCAGCACGACCGGACGCTCGATACGCCGCTTCCAGGCCACCAGCCCCGGATCCAGCTGGAGTACCTTGACCGCCACATCGGCGGCGGTCCGCGGTTCGGCCAGCAGCTGCCACCATTCCCTGTCCGGGTCGTGCAGTAGTCGCTGGAGGCCCTGCTGGATACTGCCGCTCACCGTGTGTACGCCGGCCGCCAGCGAATTCGCCACCGCCGAAACCGCCACCCGGCGCGGGATCCCCGCATCGCGCAGGCGGGTCGCGAAACCGGCCGTGTCGCCGCGCAGACCGTGGTCGACAGCGCGCCCGCTGACGGTGAACAACTGCCCGAGCGCCGCCACCGCGCCGGCGAGTTCCCGGCCGCGCATCGATCGGCCCAGCAACCCCGACTGGGCCCCGCTCCACACGGCGACCCGCGGCCACACTTCGGGCGGCAGGCCCACCGCGGAACCGGTCACCCGCGTGGCATAGGCGATGGACAGCGCGGTCACGTCCAGCGTCGGCCCGGACGGCGTGGTGGCGGCGAGGGCGGCATGGAAATGCTCGGTCATCGCCGCGAGGTGCTGCGGCCGGTCGGCGGCCCGGATCGTGAAATGACCGGCCGGACCGGCCATGGTGTTCCACACCCGGTCGTGCAGGGGCTCGTCGGCCAGATCGGCGGTCGCCTTCGCGGGCAACGGGATGAGATGCCGGAACAGATGCGGTAGCGCTCGCGGCGTCGCGGCGATGCGCGGATACCCGACCAGCGGCTCCAGCGAATTGCCCCGGGATATTCCCGGTTTCCCGGCGGCGAGGACCTCGCGGACGTCGTCGTACTTCCAGATCATCCGCAGACCCGACCGGTGCGCGTAGGAAGCCTGCGGCCATTCGTGCAACCGGCGGTAGCGCTCGTCACGCTCGGCGAAGAACAGTTCGTTCGCGGTCACCGCGGCGAACGGGAACTCCGCCACGGAAACCGCCTGATTGTCGACCCTGTACACCGGCAAGGATCGTAGGCCGAGCAGATGGACGGCACTTCCCGGGAACGGTGAGACCGCGGCCGTCCCCGGGAAGCGCGATCAGCCCAGCAGACGCGCGCGCAGCGCCTCGTCCTTCTCCAGCACCATCGTCTCGAGACCGGCCTGGAACTGTTCCATACGCTCGCGCAGCGCCGTATCGTGCGCGCCGAGAATCCGGGCGGCCAGCAGGCCCGCGTTGCGGGCGCCACCGATCGACACGGTGGCCACCGGAACTCCGGCGGGCATCTGAACGATCGAGAGCAGCGAATCCATACCGTCGAGGTACTTCAGCG
The DNA here is from genome assembly GCF_001613205.1 of Nocardia sienata NBRC 100364. Classification (GTDB taxonomy): domain Bacteria; phylum Actinomycetota; class Actinomycetes; order Mycobacteriales; family Mycobacteriaceae; genus Nocardia; species Nocardia sienata. Next base: position 78,273 of record NZ_BDBX01000027.1, read on the forward strand.
CGACCGGCACGCCGATCACCGGCAGTGGGGTCGCCGAGGCGACCATGCCCGGGAGGTGCGCGGCACCGCCGGCCCCGGCGATGAGCACCCGCAGACCCCGGCCGGCCGCGCCGCGGGCGTAGTCGAGCATGCGTTGCGGGGTCCGGTGCGCGGACACCACACCCACCTCGAACCGGATCCCGAACTCGGCCAGCGCCTCGGCGGCGGCCTCCATCGTGGGCCAGTCGGAATCGCTGCCCATGATCAATCCGACCGCCGGGGAGCCCGGAACACTGCCTTCCACCACGTCACTCATGCGGGTCCCATCCATCGGTCCATACCGCGTGCGACATCCAGTGCGCCGCGCGCTCGGCTCGTTCCCGTACCACCGCGACATCGTCGCCGAGCACGTTCACATGCCCGATCTTGCGGTCCGGGCGTTCGCCCTTGCCGTACAGGTGCACCTTGGCGTCCGGCATCCGGGCGAAGAGGTGGTGCAGGCGTTCGTCCATCGACATGGCCGGCGCCTCGGGCGCCCCGAGGATATTCGCCATCACCGTCACCGGCGCGAGCGGGCGGGTATCGCCGAGCGGGTAGTCGAGTACGGCGCGCAGATGCTGTTCGAACTGGCCGGTGCGGGCGCCGTCCATCCCCCAGTGCCCGGAGTTGTGCGGGCGCATGGCCAGCTCGTTGATCAGCAGGGTTCCGTCGGTGGTCTCGAACAGTTCGACCGCCATCGCGCCCACCACCCCGAGATCCGCGGCCAGCCGCAGCGCGAGCTCCTCGGCCTCGGCGGCCAGCTCCTCGTCGAGATCGGGCGCCGGAGCGATCACCACGGCGCACTGACCGTGCCGCTGCACCGTCTCCACCACCGGCCAGGTCGCGGCCTGACCGTACGGCGAGCGCGCCACCATGGCCGACAGCTCACGTTTCAGCGGGACCCGCACCTCGGCCAGCAGTTGCACCCCCGCGCCGAGCTGCTCGGCGGTGATCTTCGCCGCGGCATCGGCGTCCTCGGGCATCCACACGCCGCGCCCGTCGTAACCGCCACGAATCGCCTTGAGCACGATCGGCCAGCCGTGTTCTTCGCCGAAGCCCACCGCCGCGGCCTCGGACTCGACCACGGTGAAGGCGGGCACGGGCAACCCGCGTGCGGACAGTTCCGTGCGCATGGCCAGTTTGTCCTGGGCGAAACGCAACGCGTGCGGCGGCGGGAGCACATTCACCCCCTCCGCGACCAGCGCCTCGAGGTGCTCGGTGGGCACATGCTCGTGATCGAAGGTGAGCGCGTGCGCGCCGGTCGCGGCCCGGCGCAACGCGCCGAGGTCGGAATGGCTGCCGAGCACCACATCGGGGCTCACCTGGGCCGCCGGGTCGTCCGGCCGTTCGGCGAGCACCCGGAGCCGCTGGCCCAGCTCGATGGCCGCCTGATGCGTCATCCGCGCCAGCTGCCCGCCACCGATCATGGCGACGGTCGGCATCGCGGCAGGGTCGAAACTACGTGCGTTCACGTCGGTCAATACTGTCACGTCCTGCGCGAACGGCAGCTGGCGGTATGCTCCGGACTTGTGTCATTCGTCGACGACGTGGTCAGCGTCCTGCCGCAATCTCTTCAGGAGATCGCCTACCGCCAGCGCGAGCTCATCAAGTTCGCCATTGTCGGGGCGACCACGTTCGTTATCGACAGCGGCATCTTCTACATCCTGAAGTGGACGGTGCTGGAGGAGAAGCCGGTCACCGCGAAGATCATCGCGGGTGTCGTCGCGGTCATCGCCTCCTACATCCTGAACCGGGAGTGGTCGTTCAAGAACCGCGGCGGCCGGGAACGTCATCACGAGGCACTGCTGTTCTTCGCGGTCAGCGGCGTGGGTGTGGTGCTGAGCATGGCGCCGCTGTACATCTCCCGCTACGTCTTCCAGCTGCACCAGCCCACGGTCAGCTTCATGGTGGAGAATATCGCCGACTTCATCAGCGCCTACCTCATCGGCAATCTGCTGCAGATGGCGTTCCGGTACTGGGCGATGCGGCGCTGGGTCTTCCCCGACGAGGTCGACGAGATGCTCGAACAGCTCGAAGAGTATGTGGAAGAGGAGCACGACCGGCGCACTCTCGGACGCTGAGTTCACCGCCGCGACCGATCAGCGCGGCTCCCCCACCACCCGGGTCTCCACTCGCGCGGCCAGCGGTTTGCCGAGGAACACCGCGAACAGCGCGGGCCGCCGCCGCTGCAACTCCAACCGGCCGCCGTCGGCCTCTATCAGGGCCCGCGCCAGCGCCAGTCCCACACCGGTGGATCCCGCCCCGGAGAAACCACGATCGAAGATATGCGGCGCCAGCTCGTCGCTGACCCCCTCGCCTTCGTCGGCGACCTGCACACATACCAGCGGTTCGCGATCCTGTCCCGGGCGCACGGTGCGCACCGACACCGTGCAGGTGCCGCCACCGTGCATCAGCGCGTTGTCGACCAGCACTGTCACCGCCTCCCGCAGCCGGGACCCGGACATGGGCGCGCGCAGCGATTCGTCACCGGTCAGGTACAGGGTGCGGCCGGCCTCCCGGAACGGATGCGTCCACTCGGTCACGATGCCGCGCAGTTCGTCCATCACCGGTACCGGATCGCGGTCGGTGGCGTCCTCGTCGCGCGAGGCCCGGACCAGATCGTCGATGGCCTCGGTCAGCCGGTCGACCTGGGCCATGGCCTCCTCCGCCTCGTGCACCACCGCCGGATCGGTGTGCGCGGACAGTTCGTCCAGCCGCAACCGGACCGCGGTCAGCCGGCTGCGCAGCTGATGGGACACATCGGCGACCAGCGCGTGCTCGCGTTGCAGCCGGCCCGCGATCTCGACGGTCGCCGAATCGAGCACATCGGAGACCCGGTCCAGTTCGGCGATACCGTGGCGGCGCGGATCCGGGCGGAAATCACCCATGGCGAGCCGGGCGGCCCGGGCGGCCACATCACGTATGGGGTCGGCGACGCGTCGCGCGGTGACGATGGCGACCGTGATCGCCGCGCCCAGCGAGACCGCCACGGCCAGCGCCACCCCGGCCACCGCCTGCCGCTGCCGGGCCTCCATCGGGGTCGCGGGCACCTCTAGTCGCAGCGAGACATCGGTACCCATAGACAGCGACTCCACCAGCGGGTCGGTCACCGTCTCGGCCCCGATCTCGACCTTCACCGCCGTATCCTCCGGCGCCGGATATACGACGGTGAGCCGTCCGCCCTCGGGCACCAGCGGCTGAACAGTGTCCAGCTCCAATCCGCCCCGGATCACCCCGCTGCCGTGCTCCTGGCCGATGACCTCCGCGGAGATCAGTTCCAGCCGGCTGCGCAGTTCGTTGCGGGTGATGTCCTCCACCCACAGCCACGCCGTGTACGTGAGCGGCACCCCGAGCACGACAGTGGTCAGCATCAGTACGGTCAGCATCGACCGTAGGATCCGCCGCCGCACGTCAGTCGGTGTTCAGCCGGAAACCGACACCGCGCACAGTGACGATCCGCCGTTCCGCCATCGGGCCCTCGTCGCCGATCTTGCGCCGTAACCAGGACATATGCATATCCAAGGTCTTGGATCCGCGCAGTTCGGCATCACCCCAGACCTCGCGCAGGATCGTCTCCCGGGGCACCACCTGACCGGCCCGATCGATCAGTACCTTGAGCAGCTCGTACTCCTTGTTCGCCAGCCCGACCTCCACCCCGTTGACCAGCACCCGCCGTGCCGCCGGTTCCAGGCGGATCCCGCCGACCTCCACGGTGTCGTCGCCGATACCGCTGCGTCGCAGCAGCGCGCGGACCCGGGCCAGCAGTTCGGCCAAGCGGAAGGGTTTCCCGACATAGTCGTCGGCGCCTGCGTCCAGCCCCACCACGAAATCGACTTCGTCGGTGCGGGCGGTCAGCATCAGCACCGCCATCTCGGCGCCGCGGGCCCGCACCTGCCGGCACACCTCCAGCCCATCCATTCCCGGCAACCCGAGATCGAGGATCAGCAGATCATGGTGCCCTTCCAGCGCCCGGTCCAAAACCGCGGGACCGAAGCTCTCCACGGTCACCGAATATCCCTCGCGGCCCAGCGCCCGCGAGAGCGGCGCCGCGATGGCCTCGTCGTCTTCGCCCAGCAATACGGCGGTCATGCGACAAGATTACGGTCCACCGGCCCGGCACCCGCCTCCTCACGCCCGGGCAGCGGCCCGCGGCGCCGGGATCAGAAGCCGCCGTACCGGGGGGCCGCCTCGAAGACCTGGTGATAGAGCAGCGCGTGCACCTGTTCCACATCCGGTATATCGCTGTATTCCAGCGGTTCCTCGGACGAGGATCCGATGATCAGTTCCCCGGTGCCGAACAGCCGGTCGACGAGGCCGTGCCGGAACTGGACACTCGAGATTCTGCTCATCGGTATATCGATACCGGTGTGGGTCAGCACACCTTCGCGGGCCAGCACCCGGCGATCGGTGACGATGAAATGAGTGGATTTCCAGGTCACGATAGGTGCGATACTGCGCCACGCCAGCAGCAACAGCCAGACCACCAGCACCACCAGCAGCAGGATCGACCGCCACGACTCGTCGGCGGTACGCCACACCAGACCGCCCAGGAAGCCGGCCACCGCGGTCACCACGATCAATGTGACGATGGGCCAGAACAGCATCTTCCAATGCGGATGGGTGTGCAGGATCAACTCTTCGTCGGGCGCCAGCGCATCCTCCGGATAACCCATGTGCGCACATTACCGTGTTTTTTGGCGGCGCCTCCGGCGCCGCGGGGTTGAGGCCCCCCGGTGTCTCGCCGTTTCGGCCTC
>NZ_BDBX01000028.1 GCF_001613205.1 Nocardia sienata NBRC 100364
TTCGGTGTCCGGATCGGATGCCGACTCGACCGCCCGATGGTGCCCGCGGGTGTGCCCACCGATTTCTCAGTCTTCGGGCCGCAGGTGCGTCACATCTCCCGCCGCGACCGCCCGGTCCTCGATCAGCAGTCGCCCCGCCGAATCGATATCGCGGGCGATCCCCGTCAGCACCCCGCCTCCCGGCAGTTCCGCCCGGACCCGGGAGCCCAGCGTCGCGCAGCGTTGCCGATAGGCGTCGGCGAGCGTCTCCGCGGCCCATCCGGATTCCTGCCACCGGGCGTAGCGGCGGGCGAACTCGGTCAGGAAGGACAGCACCAGGTGGGTGCGGTCGATATCGGTGGCGCCGCTGAGCAGCAGCGAGGTGGCGTGCGGGACGGGAAGCTCGTCGGCGGTGAGGCTCACGTTCATGCCGATGCCCACGACGATCGCCGGACGGGGCCCCGCGGCGGCGACTTCGGCCAGGATGCCGGCGACCTTGCGACCCTCGATCAGCACATCGTTGGGCCATTTCAGGGCGGCGGGCACCCCGGCGGTCGTCGTGATCGCGTCGACCGCGGCGATGCCGGTGAGCAGCGGCAACCAGCCGAGAGCTTCGGGGTCCAGACCCTCGGGCCGGATGAGCAGAGACAGCGCGATCTGCGCGCGCGGCGGGCTGGCCCAGGCGCGGGCGAGCCGACCGCGACCGCTCTCCTGCGCTTCGGCGACCAGTACGACGCGGTCGATATCCGGGTTCGCGGCGCGCGCGATCAGGTCCGCGTTGGTGGATCCGGTCGATTCGATCACGTCGATTCCGGTGTAGAACGCCAATTCCGGAGTACCGGTCAGCGCTCGCCGCAGATGTTCGACGTCCAACGGTGGCCTCTGCACGAGGGCAGAGTACTGGCCGGGTGCGGTGGTCACCGCACCCGCAGGTGCGGTGACCACCGCGTCTAGCCGGCGAGGTCGTAACCGATGGGCCGGGAAACCGCGGACATCGCCTCGTTCTCCGCGGTTTCGGTCTCCTCGGTTCCGGCCTCGCGCTCGACGGCTGTTTCGGTGATGGTCGGTTCCGGCTCGGTAATCCGGGTGAACGCCAAGGCCTCCGGGAATCGGCCGTCGCGAGTTGTCCAATGCCACATAGCAGGCCACCTCCCCTCTGTGTTCCAAAAGTGGCCTGCTGCAAGGGTATTGCCCGGTCCGGCGATGCGAAAGCGATTTAAATCGCGAGGCGCGCGGGCACGGCCGGGGCGGGTTAGTCTTGTGACGGATCACCGTCGCGTGTCGTGTGGACGGCCGGCGCGATTTGCGGTACACATATGAACCGCCGACGACTTGCCCACCTGGGGTTTTCTCGACCAGGCACTACTGACCAGTAGCAGGATGTGGGTTAACAGCGCGGTGCGCCTCTGGTTACACTCCGAGCCATGACGAGTGTCCAGCAGCAGCCCACGCCGGATTCGGCAGGTGCGCCCGATATCCACACCACCGCCGGCAAACTGGCTGACCTGCGGAATCGGCTGGAAGAAGCCCAGCATCCGATGGGCGAGGCCGCGATCGACAAGGTGCACGCCAAGGGCAAGATGACCGCGCGGGAGCGCATCCTCGCCCTGCTCGACGAAGGTTCCTTCGTCGAACTCGATGCCCTGGCCCGGCACCGCAGCGTGAACTTCGGCCTCGACAAGCAGCGTCCGCTGGGCGACGGCGTGGTGACCGGCTACGGCACCATCGACGGCCGCGAGGTGTGCATCTTCAGCCAGGACGTCACCGTGTTCGGCGGCAGTCTCGGCGAGGTGTACGGCGAGAAGATCGTCAAGGTCATGGACCTGGCGCTCAAGACCGGCCGGCCGCTGATCGGCATCAACGAGGGCGCCGGCGCCCGCATTCAGGAGGGTGTGGTCTCGCTCGGCCTCTACGGCGAGATCTTCCACCGCAATATCCAGGCCTCCGGCGTCATCCCGCAGATCTCGCTGATCATGGGCGCCGCCGCGGGTGGGCACGTGTACTCCCCCGCGCTCACCGACTTCGTGGTGATGGTCGACCAGACCAGCCAGATGTTCATCACCGGACCGGACGTCATCAAGACCGTCACCGGCGAAGAGGTCACCATGGAGGAGCTGGGCGGCGCCCACACCCACATGGTGAAGTCGGGTTCCGCGCACTACGTGGCCTCCGGCGAACAGGACGCCCTCGACTACGTCAAGGACCTGCTGTCCTACCTGCCGAGCAACAACCGCGCCGAGGCGCCGCGCTTCCCGGCCTCGGACCCGATCACCGGTGCGATCGAGGAATCCCTCACCGAAGAGGATCTCGAACTCGACACCCTGATCCCGGACTCGCCGAACCAGCCCTATGACATGCACGAGGTCATCCGCCGACTGCTCGACGACGACGAGTTCCTGGAGATCCAGGCCGAGCGGGCCATGAACATCATCGTGGGCTTCGGCCGGGTCGACGGCCGCAGCGTCGGCATTGTCGCCAACCAGCCCACCCAGTTCGCCGGCTGCCTCGATATCGACGCCTCCGAGAAGGCCGCGCGGTTCGTCCGCACCTGCGACGCGTTCAATGTCCCGATCATCACCCTGGTGGATGTGCCCGGCTTCCTGCCCGGTACCGACCAGGAGTACAACGGCATCATCCGGCGCGGCGCCAAGCTGCTCTACGCCTACGGTGAGGCCACTGTGGGCAAAATCACGATCATCACCCGCAAGGCCTACGGCGGCGCCTACGACGTCATGGGCTCCAAGCATATGGGCGCCGACGTGAACCTGGCCTGGCCCACCGCCCAGATCGCCGTGATGGGTGCCTCCGGCGCGGTCGGATTCGTGTACCGCAAGAAGCTGGCCGACGCCGCCCGCGACGGGTCCGACGTGGACAAACTGCGCCTGGAACTGCAGAACGAGTACGAGGACACGTTGGTCAATCCGTACGTCGCCGCCGAGCGCGGTTACGTGGACGCGGTGATCCCGCCGTCGCATACTCGCGGCCAGATCGTCTCCGCGCTGCGGCTGCTGGAGCGCAAGATGGTGACCATGCCTCCGAAGAAGCACGGCAACATCCCGCTGTGATCCGGCGATACGCTCTGTAGGCCGCACACTGATTTCGGGTATGCGATCGGTGAGAGAAGATCGACCAGGTTCCGCTGAACCGCGCGAGCCCGCTCGAGGCAAGAGAGAGGATCTGGCACTGTGACGATCGTGGCAGAAGAAGAAGTATTGGCCGCAGCGGAACTGGACCTCGCCACCAGGGATGTTCCGGTCGATACCGCGACCGAAGCCGACACGGGCACTGCCGCCGCGACGGACGGGGAGAAGCCGTTCCTCGTAATCGAGAAGGGTGCGCCGACCGACGCGGAGATCGCCGCGCTGGTGTGCGTGTTCACCGCCGCTGCCGCCGCGAATTCGGCGCCCGCCGATTCCGGTCCGCAGGATCTGTGGGGCAAGCCGACGATGCTGCATCGCGGTAATTCCCCGTTCTCGCCGTACTCCTACCCGCAGCTGTCGCATCTGCGGTTCTGACACCGACCTCAGGAGAACTCCAGACGTGACCCGGCTCGTACTCGCGTCCGCGTCACCCGCCCGCCGGTCGGTACTGCGCGCCGCGGGCATCGAACCCATCGTCCGGGTTTCGGACGTGGACGAGGATGCCGTGGCGGCGGCCCTACCGGCCGATACCGGCCCCCGGGAAGTCGTCGTCGAACTGGCCCGGGCGAAAGCCCGGGCCGTGGCGTCCACTCTGGCCGATGACGCGCCCGATCCCGATCTCGTCGTCGTCGGCTGCGACTCCATGCTGCTGATCGACGGTGAACTCCAGGGCAAACCCCATACGCCGGAGGCGGCACTGGCGCGCTGGCAGGCCATGGCCGGGCATTTCGCGGATCTGGTCACCGGGCACTGTGTACTGCGGGTGCGCGACGGCGTCGTCACCACCGAGGCGATCGACTGCAGCGCCACCACCGTGCACTTCGGTAAACCCGATCCCGCCGAACTGGACGCCTATATCGCCACCGGCGAACCGCTGCAGGTGGCGGGCGCGTTCACTCTCGACGGGCTGGGGGGCTGGTTCGTCGACCGGATCGACGGTGACCCCTCCAGCGTCGTCGGGATCGGACTACCACTGCTGCGCCGACTGCTCCAGGAAGTGGGCGTCGGCGTCGCCCAGTTGTGGGCCGACCGGGCCTGAGGGCGGAGCGCCGCGAAGCGCCCGGCCGCCCTGCGGCCCCGCGGAGGGCGGCAGCGGCCCGGTAGCGGGCGGGAACGGGTCGGAGTCCACCGCCGCGGACGCGGGCGGCAACTGACCACTCTGCGGCACCGTCTGACCCGACGCCCGCGCCAATCGCGCCGCCTGTCCGGCGGCCGCATCGATGCGCCCCGGCTGCGGGCGCCGGCGCGCGGCGGTCGCCGCGGCGTCGGCCGTTTCCGCTGCCGGAGCCTGCGCCGGCGGCGGGCCCACCCGCCGCAGCCGTACCTCGCACATCTCCTCGGTCACGAACGGCACGAGTTCGGCCTCGACCACCCCTTGGGCCTCGGAACGCTCCAGCAGCGCCGCCAGCAGCCCGCGATGCACCCCGCATACCACTTCGGTATGGGTGCGCGCCAGATCGCGCAGCGGACAGGCCGTCAATCGGACCACCGCGCCCTGGTCGGGATCGCGCGCCGCGTTCTCCCGCCCGTCCCGTTCGGGGGCGAAACCCAGCTCCGACATCAGCGAGACGATGCGGTCCTTGGCATCACGGACCGACTCGACCGGTTCATCGGCGGTCTCCAGTCTGTCTCCCCAGGCGCGTCCCGCCGCCCGGCCGGCGGCCGCCTGCCGCTCCGGATCGGGTCCGAGCTGATCGGCCAGCACCTGGGCGAGGTCCTGATAGCCGATGGTCCGCTGGACCGCCCGGTAGCCGATCCGCGGCCGGCCCCGGCCGCGCGGCGGCTGCTGGAACTGCCGGACCAGCGATTCCCGGGTGAGGATGTCGAGATGGAAGCGCACCGTGGTGACATGCTGGCCGGTGATCTGCGCCAGCTGCTGTGCGTCCAAGGGCTCGCTCGCGCCGCGGAGGATCGCGAGCAGACGCCGCCGCGGCCAAGAATCAGACATGCTCACCCCTCCTTCGGGGAGACTTTATCGGAGACATGTGCGATCAAATCGCCCATTGCACCGACTCTGTGCTCTTCGACAAGTTCACGTCAAGTCACACTTACTATCCACAGTGCGGCTCGAACCTGTCGTCAGCACTGCCCGCCTCCTGTGAAGGAACCCGAACGTGCCCGTCGCCCCGGACCCATATCCCGCCTTCGCTTCCTATGCTCACCCACACCGTCTGGTAACCACGGAATGGCTGTCGGCAAACCTCGGCACGCCCGGTTTGAAGATCATCGAATGTAATGCCGACGTCCTCCTCTACGGCATAGGCCATGTTCCCGGGGCCAGCAAGCTCGACTGGCGCAGCGACCTCGACGACCCGGTGACCCGTGACTATATCGATGGCGAGCGGTTCACCGAACTCATGCGCTCCCAGGGCGTCGAACACGACGACACCGTCGTGCTGTACGGCAATGACGGTAACTCGCACGCCGCACACGCGCTGTGGCTTTTCACCATGTTCGGCCACCGGGACGTCCGACTGCTCGACGGCGGTCGCGACGCCTGGATCGGCGAGGGCCGCGACATGGTCTTCGAAACTCCCGAACCGTCCCGCAGCCGGTACCCGCAGGTCGAGCGGGACGACAGGGCGATCCGCACCTTCCGCGAGGAGGTTCTCGGCAACCTGGGCACCCCGCTGGTCGATGTGCGCTCACCGCACGAATACGCGGGCGACCCCGGCGCGGGCGGGCCGGGCGCGGCGTTGCGCGGCGGCCACATTCCCACCGCCGTCAACATCCCGTGGACCAGCGCCCTCACCCCCGGCTCCCGCTTCCGCGCCCGCGCGGAACTGGACGAGGTCTACGGCGCCATCGAGCCGGGCCCGGTCACTGTCTACAGCGGTGTCGGCGAACGATCCAGCCACACCTGGTTCGTCCTGAAGTATCTGCTGGGCCGCGAGACGGTACGCAACTACGACGGCTCCTGGACCGAATGGGGCAACTCGGTCCGGATGCCCATCGCCACAGGTGGCGTGTGAGAGCCCGGATGCCGGCCGCGCGGACCGGCTCGGCCCCGACCGGGCCTCATGAGACCCGGCGCGTCTCCGAGGGAGCGAGAGTCTGCCACATGGTCGGCCGGGGGCCATTGTGATCTGCGACCTACTCTCCAGTAGCCCTATCCGAGTTCCGGCATTGTTGGCAGACTGCCTACACTCCCCCCGAGACAGATAGTGTCGACCAGGGGCGCGGAGCCCGCCTAGCGGCTCCGTTCCCACGGACCCGGAGCCCACCAAGCGATCCGATCCTCTTCGGAAGCCGGACAGCGGACCCCGATCCGCGGGAGCGGAGCGCAAGCGCGGCCCATCCCGCACAGCGAACACAGAGATTGCACACAGGAGGCTCAGTGCCCAGCCATGCCAGCGCGCGGATCACGAAGGTACTCGTAGCTAACCGAGGCGAGATTGCCGTGCGCGTTATCCGGGCGGCCAAGGACGCCGGTCTCGGCAGTGTCGCGGTTTACGCGGAACCCGATGCCGACGCACCCTTCGTCAAGCTCGCCGACGAAGCCTTCGCCCTCGGCGGGCAGACCTCTGCCGAGTCCTACCTGGTCTTCGACAAAATTCTCGACGCCGCCGCCAGATCCGGCGCCGATGCCATCCACCCGGGTTACGGGTTCCTCTCCGAGAACGCCGACTTCGCCCAGGCCGTCCTCGACGCCGGGTTGATCTGGATCGGCCCGTCGCCGCAGTCCATCCGCGACCTCGGTGACAAGGTCACCGCGCGGCATATCGCCGAGCGGGCGAAGGCGCCGATGGCCGCGGGCACCAAGGACCCGGTGAAGAACGCCGACGAGGTCGTCGAGTTCGCGAAGAAGTACGGCGTGCCGGTCGCGATCAAGGCCGCGTTCGGTGGCGGTGGCCGCGGGATGAAGGTCGCGCACACGATCGAGGAGATCCCCGAACTGTTCGAGTCGGCGACCCGTGAGGCGGTCGCCGCCTTCGGTCGCGGCGAATGCTTCGTCGAGCAGTACCTGGACAAGGCCCGCCACGTCGAGGCGCAGGTGATCGCCGACCAGCACGGCAACGTGATCGTCGCCGGCACCCGCGACTGCTCGCTGCAGCGCCGATTCCAGAAGCTGGTCGAGGAGGCTCCGGCCCCCTTCCTGACCGACGATCAGCGGGCCCGCATCCACGCCTCGGCCAAGGCCATCTGCAAGGAGGCCGGTTACTACGGCGCCGGCACCGTCGAATACCTGGTGCAGGGCGACACCGTCTCGTTCCTCGAGGTGAACACCCGCCTGCAGGTCGAGCACCCGGTCACCGAGGAGACCTCCGGTATCGACCTGGTCCGCCAGCAGTTCCGCATCGCCAACGGCGAGAAGCTGGAGATCACCGAGGATCCGACCCCGCGCGGCCACTCCTTCGAGTTCCGGATCAACGGCGAGGACGCGGGTCGCAACTTCCTGCCCGCCCCCGGCCCGGTCACCGTGTACTCCGAGCCGACCGGCCCGGGTGTGCGCGTCGACTCCGGCGTGGTGGCCGGCAGCGTGATCGGCGGCCAGTTCGACTCGATGCTGGCCAAGCTGATCGTCACCGGCGAGAACCGGACCCAGGCCCTGGAGCGGGCGCGGCGCGCGCTCGCCGAGTTCCACGTGGAGGGACTGGCCACGGTCATCCCGTTCCACCGGGCCATCGTCGAGGATCCGGCCTTCGTCGGCGACGGTGAATCGTTCGACGTCTACACCAAGTGGATCGAAACCGAGTGGAAGAACACCGTCGAGCCGTTCACCGGCGGTGCTCCGGCCGAAGAGGACGACGAACCGCGACAGAAGGTCGTGGTCGAGGTCGGCGGCCGCCGGGTCGAGGTCTCGCTGCCGGGTCAGTTCTCGGTCGGGGCCGGCGCTCCGGCGGCCGGCGCGGTGCGCAAGAAGCCGAAGCCGCGTACGCGCGGCGGCGCGGGCGGCGGCGCGGCCTCCGGTGACGCGGTCACCGCGCCCATGCAGGGCACCGTGGTCAAGGTCGCGGTCGAGGAAGGCCAGACCGTCGAGGCGGGCGATCTGATCGTGGTGCTCGAGGCCATGAAGATGGAGAACCCGGTCAACGCGCACAAGGCCGGTGTGGTCACCGGTCTGAATGTGGCGGCCGGTGCGGCCATCACCCAGGGCACCGTTCTCGCCGAGATCAAGTAGCGCGCACGCCGCGGCCCCGCTAGGGGCCGCGACCGGTATGCGACAGCGTGCCGACCGGTGAGCCAACAGTAGATGCACACTGCTCCGGAGCGGGTGAGCGGCCGATCGCCGCCACCCGCTCCGGCGTATGGTGACCGGGTGAGCCCAGTACAACCGACGGTCGCGGAGGTGATCCGCGGCCGTTTCGCATCCGGCAGCCGAGCCGACGGCCACCGGCTCGTACTCGTCGTCGAGGGCGGCGGCAGTCGCGGGGTGTACTCCAGCGGGATGGTGCACGCGCTGGAGCAACTCGGACTGCCCCGGGTCTTCGATGCGGTATACGGCACCTCGGCGGGCGCGATCAACGCGGCGTGGCTGCTGTGCGGCCGGGCGGGGCGGGGTATGAAGGCCTGGACCGATGCCGCGATCATGCGCCGGGCCATCGACCCGGTCCGGATGCTGCGCGGCCGGCCCGCGTTCGATCTGAACTATCTGGTGCACAAGGTGTACGACGGGCTGCATCCGATGGATTTCCCGGCCATTCTGGCCAACGAGACCACCTTCCATCCCATCGCCACCGATATCCGCACCGGCGACCCGGTGGACCTGCACCCGTTCATCGTCGACAAGGCGACATTGCAGACCGCGCTCCGGGCCTCTTCCGGTCTGCCGTTGCTGGCCGGCCCTCCGGTGGAGCTGGGTGGACGCCGGTATTTCGACGGCGGCCTCTCGGAAACGGTCCCGGTGCGCAGCGCGCTGAAGGCCGGCGCCACCCACGCGCTCATCCTCCGGACCCGGCGCGCCGACGAACGCCGTCCCCCGCCGCCCTGGTTGCACGATGTGGTCGGCGGCACCTATATGCGGTTCATCGCCCCCGGCGCCTACCGGGCGTGGAAGCTGCGGCCCGGCCAGCAGACGCTGGAAGACGGCGTGATCGCCGGGATGGGTGCGGCGGCCTGCCAGATCCATCCACCGGCCGGGTCACCGGATATCAGCAGCGTCGAAACCGATCCCGGCATCCTGGCGCGCGGTATGGAGATCGGCCGCCGCGTAGTAGCCGAACTCTTCGCCGAGTTCCGCCCCATCGCCGCCGAACCCTGCCGATCGATCGTGGGGTCAGTCGAAGCGGATGCCCTGGGCCAGGGGTAGCTCGGTGGAGTAGTTGATGGTGTTGGTGGCCCGCCGCATATAGGCCTTCCAAGCGTCCGAACCCGATTCGCGGCCGCCGCCGGTGTGCTTCTCGCCGCCGAACGCGCCGCCGATCTCCGCGCCGGAGGTGCCGATATTGACGTTGGCGATACCGCAGTCCGAACCGTCGGCGGCGAGGAAACGTTCGGCCTCACGCTGGTCGGTGGTGAAGATCGCCGAGGACAGTCCCTGTGGTACGTCGTTGTGCAGGGCCAGGGCGGTGTCGAAATCGTCGTAGGTGAGGACGTAGAGAATCGGGGCGAAGGTCTCCTCGCGCACCACCTCGGTCTGGGCGGGCATCCGCACGATCGCCGGGTCGGCGTAGTAAGCCTGCGATCCCACGCCCTCGGGTTCGACCCGTTCGCCTCCGCACAGCACCTCACCACCGTCCCCGCGGGCGCGCGCCAGCGCGTCCCACATCCCGGCCCAGGCGCCGGGCCCGTGCAGTGGCCCCACCTGGACACCCGGGTCCAGCGGGTTGCCCACCCGCAACTGCCGGTACGCGCGCACCAGGCGGTCCAGCAGTTCATCGGCGACCGAGGAGTGCACGATGAGCCGGCGCAGACTCGTACAGCGCTGTCCGGCGGTGCCGACGGCGGCGAAGACGATGGCGCGGACCGCCAGGTCCAGATCGGCAGAGGGGCCGACCACGGCCGCGTTGTTCCCGCCCAATTCCAGCAGGCAGCGGCCGAACCGGGCGGCCACGCGCGGGCCGACCGCGCGACCCATGGCGACCGATCCCGTCGCGCTGACCAGTGCGACCCGCTCGTCCTCGGTCAGCCGCACTCCGGCGTCGGTTGATCCCAGGATCAGCTGGTGGATCCGGTCGTCCGCCCCGGCGGTGGCGGCCGCGCGGCGCAACAGCGTATGGCAGGCCAGGGCGGTGAGCGGGGTACGGTCCGAGGGCTTCCACACCACGGTGTCGCCGCAGACCAGCGCGACGGCGGTGTTCCAGGCCCAGACCGCGACGGGGAAGTTGAACGCCGAGATCACCCCGACCACACCGAGCGGATGCCAGGTCTCCATGAGCCGGTGGCCCGGCCGCTCCGAGGCCATCGTGGACCCGTAGAGCTGGCGCGACAGCCCGAGCGCGAACTCGCAGATATCGATCATCTCCTGGACCTCGCCGCGCGCCTCGGCGGGGATCTTGCCTACTTCGAGAGTGACGAGTTCGGCGAGTTCGTCCTGGTGGCGGCGCAGCAGTACGGCCAGTCCGCGCACCACGGCGGCCCGCTGCGGCGCCGGGACCAGCCGCCAGGTGGCGAAGGCGGCGGCCGCTTCGGTGATCGCGGTGTCGATTTCGGCCGGGCCGTCGGGCCGCAGGCCGATCAGCGTTCCACCGTCGATCGGACAGCGCACGAACATATCGCCGGGCGCCGGGTCCGGGATCTCCAGTGCGCGCAGCAACGCGCCGATCCGGGCGGCGTATCCGGCGGGGACGGTCTGCTGTTCGGTCTCGGTCATCGCGAACTCCTCGGGTTCGGCCGGACGAAATACGCTGTGCGAATGGCACAGCCGGAGAATGAACGTTCACAACAGTGTTCCGGCGGTGTGTCCGCTACGTTAGCCTTCGCTGATGGCGGAAACACCGGCAAAACCAACCCTGGACGAGATCGATCGCCTGCTGATCCGGGAACTGATGGCCGACGGACGGGCGACCCTGTCCAATCTGGCCGAGAAGGCGAGTCTTTCGGTATCCGCCGTGCAGTCACGGGTGCGCAGGCTCGAGGCGCGCGGCGTGATCCGTGGCTACACCGCGAATGTCGATCCCGAAGCGCTGGGACAGCTGCTGTCGGCATTTGTGGCGATCACTCCTCTCGACCCTTCCCAGCCCGACGATGCCCCGGCGGCGCTGCAGAACATGCCCGGGATCGAGGCCTGCCATTCGGTGGCGGGCGACGAGAGCTACATCCTGCTGGTGCGGGTGGCCTCGCCGCGGCACCTGGAACAGTTGCTACAGCAGATCCGGGCGACGGCCAATGTCCGAACCCGGAGCACCATAATCCTGCAGACATTCTACGAAAAGTAGCCGATACCGTAACAACTCTTATTAGTTACGGACTTGTCAGTAAATCTTCCTGACAGTCCGGTGTCCGGTCCCGTACCGTCGGGGTGTGACCATCGAACTGGAGTACTCCGGCACGGGCGATGGCAGGACAGATGGCCGCATCCCCGCCTCTCGCGTGTTCGAGACCCTGTCGGCCAGTATGCTCGCCGACGGTTTCGACCTGGTACTCGATCTGCGCGCGTCCCGCGGCCGCCGTCTGGTGGACGCCCGCGACGGCAGCGACTACCTCGACATGTTCGGTTTCTTCGCGTCCAGCGCGCTCGGGATGAACCATCCCGCGCTGGCCGAGGACGCCGGGTTCCGCGCCGAATTGACCACGGCCGCACTGAACAAGCCGAGCAATTCCGATATCTACACGGTGGAGATGGCGCGTTTCGTGGACACCTTCGTCCGGGTGCTCGGCGATCCCCGCCTACCGCACCTGTTCCTCATCGACGGCGGGGCTCTCGCGGTGGAGAACGCGCTCAAAACCGCTTTCGACTGGAAGAGCCGGCACAACGAACTCCACGGACGCACACCCCGACCCGGATACGAGGGCGGGGTGCTGCATCTGACCGGCGCCTTCCACGGCCGCAGCGGATACACCCTGTCGCTGACCAACACCGACCCGGTCAAAACCGAGCGTTTCCCCGCCTTCGACTGGCCGCGGATCGAAACGCCCTGGCTCGGTCCGGATATCGATATCGAGGCGGCGGAACGACGCGCGCTCGAGCAGGCCGCCCGCGCCTTCACCGAGCGACCCCACGGCATCGCCTGCTTCATCGCCGAACCGATCCAGGGCGAAGGTGGCGACCGGCATATGCGCCCGGAATTCCTGCGCGCGGTCCAGGATCTGTGCCACGCCAACGACGCGCTGTTCGTCCTCGACGAGGTGCAGACCGGGGTCGGCATCACCGGAAGCGCCTGGGCCTACCGGCAACTGGGGCTGGAACCGGACGTGGTGGCGTTCGGGAAAAAGACGCAGGTATGCGGGATCATGGCGGGCGGCCGGGTGGACGAGCTCGCCGACAATGTGTTCACGGTGCCCTCACGCCTGAACTCCACCTGGGGTGGCAATCTCGCCGATATGGTCCGGGCCACCCGGATCCTCGAGGTCATCGAACGCGATGATCTCATCGCCCGGGCCACCGAGCTGGGTGAGCTGCTGCTCGACCTGCTGCGTGACCTCGCCGAGCGGCAACCCGCCGTCACCGAACCGCGCGGGCGGGGACTGATGTGCGCTGTCACGGTGTCGGACAACGCTTTCCGCGATGCCGTCCTCACCACACTGCGGGAACGCGAACGGGTGCTCATGATCGGCTCCGGCGAACGGGGCATCCGATTCCGGCCGCCGCTGACGGTGGAACCCGGCGAACTCGTCGAGGCGGTGACCGCGCTGGACCGCGTGCTCACCGACCTCGGCTGATACCGGCCCGGCGCGCGATCACACCGCGTCGGGCCGTAGGCCCAAGGCGCCCGCGGCGAACCGGCGCACCGCCTCCGCCGCGGCGACCAACGCCGCCTGCTGGCCTGGCCGGGCCCAGCCCTCGACCACGGCGGTCCCGTCCGGTCGCGGGGTCACCCCGATCTCGGCCACCAGCTCCGCGGTGGCCGGTTCGCACACCGCCCAGGAGAAATGGGATTCCGCCGCCCACTCGGCGCCGCGGCGGGCCACATACTCCGGGTCGGTGATTCCGCCCGAGGCCAGCGCGGGCCGGTCGTCGATCCGGTCATCGGCCCGCAGCGCGCGCAGATACCATGCGCCCGCGTTGATCTCGATCGCCTCCATGCGGTCACCCTCGCACAGCCCGGCGGGCCCGGCCGACCCCGGTGCGTCTTCACCGGGCCGCGGCCGCGGACGATATCGGTCGGCGACCTCACACTGTGCCGCGCCGCCGACCGCGGATAGGGTCGGGGTACAGTCCGGCCCCGGGCAGGTCCGCCGAGCACCGCAACCGCCCGGACCGCGGGCCGGGACAGGGAAGGATGCGTCATGACCGGGCAGCGATTGGGCCGCTACCGGCTCGAGCGATTGCTCGGCCAGGGTGGGATGGGCCAGGTATGGCTCGCCCACGCCGAGCCCGCCGGCGGACGTCCGGGCGGGCGGGTCGCGCTCAAACTGCTACCGGTCGAACTCGCCGCCGACCCGACCTATCGCAGCCGGTTCGAACGCGAAGCCGAACTCGCCGCCCGGCTGCACGACAGCCATATCGTGCCCATCCACGCCCACGGTGCGCTGGACGGCCGCTTGTTCATCGAGATGGAATATGTCGAGGGCGACGATCTGGGCCGGGTCCTGCGGGTCAACGGCCCGCTGACGCCGCAGCGCGCGGTCGATATCGTCGCCCAGACCGCGGCGGCGCTGGACGCCGCGCACCGGGCGGGGCTGGTGCACCGGGACGTGAAACCGTCCAATATCGTCGTCCGGCGCGACGGTTTCGTGTATTTGATCGACTTCGGTATCGCTCACGGCGTCGGCAGCACCGCCCTCACCGCCTCCGGCCTGGCGGTCGGGACCTGGGCGTACATGGCTCCGGAACGGTTCACCGGGCACACCGACGCCCGCGCCGATATCTACTCCCTGGGCTGTGTGCTCTACGAATGCCTGGCCGGTACGCGCCCGTTCGGCGATACCGATCCGGCCCGGCAGATGCACGACCATCTCACGACCACGCCGCCCAGTGTGCGCGCGCTGGTCCCGGGGATCCCGGTGGAACTGGACCGCGTGATCGCCCGCGCACTCGCCAAGAACCCCGACGACCGCTACCGCACCGCCGGCGAGTTCGCACGGGCCGCCCACGCCGCTCTCCCTGGGGCGGCGACGGCACCGGCCCCCGGCGCGGCGCAACATCCCGGTACTCGCCACTACGAACTGGACGACCGGCCCGACGACGCGGTCGCGGCCCATCCCGGAACCCGGGCCTATACGGAATTCACAACCGGCGGCCCGGCCGCCGAGCGGTCCCCGTCGTACCCGGCCACCCGGGCCTACACCGGGCACGCTCCCGGCGAGCCGGAAACCCGGCAACCTTCGGCCCACCCGGGCACCCGGGCCTACACCGGACATACGCCCGACGACCCGGCACCTTCCACAGCCCACCCCCCGACCCGGGCATACACCCGTCTGGAGACCGGATCGCGGCCCGGGTACGGGAGCGGTCCGGCACAGGCGGCCGGGCTCATGCCGTACAGCCGTGGCAACGTGGGCCCGGCGGCCGCGCCGAACCGTCCCGCGCCCCACCGGCCGGGCCCCCTGCCCGGCCGCCGCGCACCACGTACCCGGGCGAAACCACCGCGGCGCCGCAAGAGCCGCGTTCGCCGGTTGCTGCTGTGGTCGATCGTGCTCGTGGTCGTGCCGCTGGTGCTGATCGGCGGCTGCGTGTCGGCACTGGTCGGAGGCGCCGGGTCGATCCGGTTCTTCGGCGGCGAAACGCCGGCGTCCGGGGGTATCGCCGACGCCGGGGTTCCGGTCCGCGACGGCAACTTCGAATTCGCGGTACGCAACGTGGAATCGGGGGTGAGCGCGGTCGGTATCGAACGCGCCGAGGGGACATTCGTGGTCGTCAGCTTCACCGTGCGCAATATCGCGGCCCAACCGAAGACCTACCTGCCGCTCGGGCAGGAACTCAACGATACGGCGGGCGCGAAGTTCGCTCCCGATGTGACCGCCACCGCGCAGCGCGCGGCCACCGCGGCCGCCCCGCGCACCCTGCAACCGGACGAGTCGCTGGGCACTCATCTGGTCTTCGAAGTACCGCCCGGATCGGTGCCCGCGAGTATGACCTTCCGCGATTTCCCGCTCTCGTTCGGCACCAGGGTCGCGCTGAACACTCAGTAGCCCGGGGGTTCACTTCAGCCGCAGCGTCCACGCGGTCCGGTGGTGCAGCCGGACGCGGGCGCCGGGCGCCACATCGAAACGCCAGAACGATTCCGGCGCCGCCGCCAGGGCCACGACCAGAACGGCCCGGATCACCGCCGGATGCGTCACCGCGACCGTATGTGGCGCCTCGTCGCCGGCCGGCTCGCCGAGCCACACGCGGACCCGGTCGAGCAGATCCAGGATCGACTCTCCCCCGTGACCGCGGTATCCAGGGTCGGTGAGCCAGCGGCCCACTTCTTCCGGGGGCAGCAGGCCCGGTTCCGCACCACGCCAGGCGCCCGCGTCGAGATCGCGTAATCTCGATAGTGGTGCGGCATCCAAGCCCAGTAGTCGGGCAGTCTCTCTGGTCCGCCGCTCCGGGCCCGCGACTATCCGTGCGTCCGCCGGTGGTTCGACCGCCCGGTCCGCCAGCGCCGCCCGCCCCGCCGGGGTGAGTGGTTCATCGGCCGGGAAACGCGCCGCCCGTGACGCCTCGGTGACACCGTGGGAGATCAAATCGAGCTTTCGAACACCAGGCACCGTCGCAGCATAGAAACGCCGGACTGTCACCGGTAGCCGGCTCTCGATACCCATCCGGCTCCCGGTCCATCGTGCCCCGCTGACAGCAGGAGGTGATCGAGGAATGACAGATATACTCATCCGCGCCGTGCCCGGTGCGGTCATCGACGAGATCGACCGGCAAGCCAATGGCCTGGGTATATCCCGTACGGAATTCCTCCGCCGCCGACTCAGCCGGGAATTCCGGCCGGTCGGCGGGGTGACCACCGAGGACCTGATCCGGCTGGCCGGACTCGTCGCCGAGAACCGCACTCCCGACCTGCTCTCCCCCGATCTCGCCGAAACAGAGTTCACCGGCCCGGGAATCACCGGTCCCGATATGGTCGGCGGAGCCCCCGCCTGACCGCTTGCCTCGCCCGGCCGGCCCGCGCCGGCCGGGCCGGGTCCGTCCCGGTGTCGGTGCTCCGGTGCACACTGGTTTCCGTGACCGAGTTCTCCGCCGCCACCCAGCAGTGGTTCGACGGTGCTTTCCCCGCGCCGACGGCCGCCCAGCTGGGCGCGTGGCAGGCGATCGCGGCCGGTGAGCACACCCTGGTGATCGCGCCGACAGGGTCCGGCAAGACCCTGTCGGCGTTCCTGTGGGCCATCGACCGGCTGGCTGCGGCCGATCCGCCGCAGGCGGGTACCTCGGTGCTCTACATCTCGCCGCTCAAGGCCCTGGCGGTGGATGTCGAGCGGAATCTGCGCGCGCCGCTGGTCGGAGTGCGCCAGACGGCCCGCCGCCTGGGCCTGCCGGCCCCGGAGATCAGCGTCGGCGTCCGTTCCGGTGACACCCCCGCGCAGGAGCGCCGCCGGTTGCAGCGCACCCCGCCCGATATCCTCATCACCACCCCGGAATCGCTGTTCCTGATGCTCACCTCCGCGGCCCGGGAAACCCTGCGCGGCGTGCGCACGGTCATCGTGGACGAGGTACACGCCATCGCCGGTTCGAAGCGGGGGTCGCATCTGGCGCTGTCCCTGGCCCGGCTGGACACTCTCACCGAACGGCCCGCGCAGCGGATCGGTCTGTCCGCGACCGTCCGGCCACCCGAGGAGGTGGGCCGGTTCCTGGTGGGATCGGCGCCGATCACCGTCGTCAACCCACCCGCCCCCAAAACCTTCGACCTCTCGGTGCGGGTGCCGGTCCCGGATATGACCGAGCCGGGCGATTCCGACCAGCCCGGGTCACTGTGGCCGCATGTGGACGAGGCGATCGTCGAACTGGTACTGGAACATCGTTCGTCGATCGTGTTCGCCAATTCGCGCCGGCTGGCCGAGCGGCTGACCGCCCGGCTGAACGAGGCCTACGCCGGCCGGCTCGGCGAAACCGTCGACACCGCCCACGCCCCACCTGCCCAGCTCGGGCCCTCCACCGAGGTCAATCACGGCGCCGAACCGCTGCTGGCCCGGGCCCACCACGGTTCGGTGAGCAAGGAACAGCGGGCGCTGATCGAGGACGACCTCAAAAGCGGCCGACTGCGCTGTGTGGTGGCCACCAGCAGTCTCGAACTCGGTATCGATATGGGCGCGGTGGACCTGGTGGTGCAGGTCGAGGCGCCGCCCTCGGTGGCGAGCGGACTGCAGCGCATCGGCCGGGCCGGCCATCAGGTGGGCGAGATATCGCGCGGCGTGCTCTTCCCCAAGCACCGCACCGATGTGGTGCACTGCGCGGTGGCCGCGCAGCGGATGCTGGCCGGGCAGATCGAGGCGTTGAAGATACCCGCGCATCCGCTGGACATCCTCGCCCAGCAGACCGTCGCGGCCTGCGCGCTGGAGCCGCTGGACGTCGACACCTGGTTCGAAACCGTGCGTGGCACCGGCAGCTATGCCGCGCTGCCCCGTTCCTCCTACGAGGCGGTACTGGACCTGCTGGCCGGCCGCTACCCCTCCGACGAGTTCGCCGAACTCCGGCCGCGCCTGGTCTGGGACCGCGACGCCGGCACCCTCACCGGCCGTCCCGGCGCCCAGCGGCTGGCGGTGACCTCGGGCGGCGCGATCCCTGATCGCGGTATGTTCGCGGTATACATGGTCGGCGAGAAGGCGTCGCGGGTGGGCGAACTCGACGAGGAGATGGTCTACGAGTCACGGGTCGGCGACGTCTTCGCACTCGGCGCCACCAGCTGGCGCATCGAGGAGATCACCTATGATCGCGTGCTGGTGACCCCCGCCTTCGGCCACCCCGGACGCTTACCGTTCTGGCACGGCGATTCGCTCGGCCGTCCGGCCGAACTCGGCGCCGCCCTGGGCGAATTCGTCCGCCGGGCCGGTGCGCAGACTTCCCCGGATACCCTCACCGAACAGACCACCGCGGCCGGACTGGACGAGAACGCGACCGCGAATCTGCGCGCGCTGCTGGAGGATCAGCGCAGCGCGACCGGGCGGCTGCCCACCGACCGCACCCTGGTGGTCGAACGTTTCCGCGACGAACTCGGTGACTGGCGGCTGGTCCTGCACTCGCCCTACGGAATGCCGGTACACGCGGCCTGGGCGCTGGCCGTGGGCGCCCGCCTGCGGGAACGCTTCGGCGTCGACGCCGCGCCGAACGCCTCCGACGACGGCATCGTGGTGCGGCTGCCCGACACCACCGACGAGCCGCCGGGCGCGGAGCTGTTCGTCTTCGAACCCGACGAGATCGACGATCTGGTCACCGAACAGGTCGGCGGGTCGGCACTGTTCGCGTCCCGTTTCCGGGAATGCGCGGCCCGGGCACTGTTGCTGCCACGCCGCGATCCCGGACGGCGCGCGCCCCTGTGGCAGCAGCGGCAGCGATCGGCCCAATTACTCGATGTGGCGCGGAAATTCCCAGCTTTCCCGATCCTGCTGGAGACGGTGCGCGAATGTCTGCGCGATGTATACGACCTGCCGGCGCTGCGGGAGCTGCTCACCGCGGT
Source organism: Nocardia sienata NBRC 100364 (assembly GCF_001613205.1). GTDB lineage: Bacteria > Actinomycetota > Actinomycetes > Mycobacteriales > Mycobacteriaceae > Nocardia > Nocardia sienata. The sequence continues at coordinate 18,764 of NZ_BDBX01000028.1, forward strand.
GGCGCGCCGCCGGGTGCGGCTGGTCGAGGTGGAGACGGCCACCCCGTCCCCGTTCGCCAACGCGCTGCTGTTCGACTACATCGGCCAGTTCATGTACGACGGCGACAGCCCGCTGGCCGAACGACGCGCCGCTGCCCTGTCCCTGGACTCCGCTCTGCTCGCCGAACTGCTCGGCCGGGTCGAGTTGCGGGAACTGCTGGACAGTGAGGTCATCGCCCAGGTCGAATCGGAACTCCAGCGCCGCACGCCGGAACGTCATGCCCGCGATATGGAAGGCCTGGCCGATCTCCTGCGGTTGCTCGGCCCGCTGACCCCTGCCGAGGCACGGGAGCGCTGCCGCGAGGATCCCGCGGATTGGTTCGCCGGACTCGTCGGCGCCCGGCGCGCACTCGAGGTCTCCTACGCCGGGCAGACGTGGTGGGCCGCCATCGAGGACGCGTCCCGCCTGCGCGATGCGCTCGGGGTACCCCTGCCGATCGGCACCCCGGCCGCCTTCATCGAACCGGTACCCGATCCGCTCGGCGATCTGGTGGCCCGCTACGCCCGCACGCATGGGCCGTTCACCACCGAGTCGGTCGCGCACCGGTTCGGTCTGGGCCCCGCCGTAGCGGGGGCGGCGCTGCACCGTCTCGGCCTCGAGAAACGCGTAGTGGAGGGCGAGTTCACTCCCGATACCGGCGGTTCGGAGTGGTGCGACGCCCAGGTGCTGCGGCGGCTGCGCCGGCGCAGCCTCGCCGCCGCCCGGCACGAGGTCGAACCGGTGGCCACCGCGGCCTTCGGCCGGTTCCTGCCCGCATGGCAGCACATCGGGACCGGCGAGTTGCGCGGAATCGACGGCGTGGCGACGGTGGTGGAGCAACTCGCCGGAGTGCCGGTGCCGGCTTCGGCGTGGGAGTCGCTGGTGCTCCCGGCCCGGGTCCGTGATTACACCCCCGCCTTCCTCGACGAGCTCATGGCCACCGGCGAGGTGCGCTGGTCCGGCCACGGCGCCATCAACGCCAAGGACGGCTGGATCGCGCTGCATCCGGCCGACCAGGCGCCGCTCACGCTGCCGCCGGCCGACGACCCCGAACTCACCGAAACCCATCTGGCGCTGCTGACCGCGCTCGGCGCCGGACCCGCACTCACCTCGCCGGCCGAACATCGCTCCGAATCCGGCCCCACTTCGCCGGTACTACACGGTGGCGGCGCGTATTTCTTCCGCCAACTGTCGGACACGACAGGTCTGCTGGACGATGCCGCGGTCGCGGCCGCCCTATGGGACCTGGTGTGGGCGGGCCTCGTCTCCGGGGATACGTTCGCTCCGGTGCGGGCCCGACTCTCCGGCTCCACCCGCGCCCCGGCCGCACACCGCACCCCCCGGCGCGCACCCCGCGGACGCACCTACCTTCCCCGGCCGGCGATGCCCAGCCGGTCGGGTCCGCCCACCGTGGCGGGGCGCTGGTCGCTGCTCCCCGAGCGCACGACCGACAACACCGTCCGCGCGCACGCCACCGCCGACGTGCTGCTCGAACGCTACGGCGTGCTCACCAAGGGCTCGGTACAGAGCGAGGGTGTGCCCGGCGGTTTCGCGCTGATTTACCGCGTGCTCAGCGAATTCGAGGACCGCGGCCGCTGCCGCCGCGGATACTTCGTCGACTCCCTGGGCGGGGCACAGTTCTCCACCACCGACGTGGTGGACCGCCTGCGCTCGTTCGACGGCGACCGCCGGCCCGCCGGGACCGCGCTGGCCCTGGCGGCCTGCGATCCGGCCAACCCCTACGGCGCGGCTCTACCCTGGCCCAAAACCGAGGGCGGGGCCGGTCACCGGCCGGGCCGCAAGGCGGGTGCGTTGGTCGTACTGGTCGACGGCGAGCTGGTCCTCTATCTGGAACGCGGTGGAAAGACCCTGCTCACCTGCACCGAGGATCCCGCCGCCCGGCAGTCGGCCGCGAGCGCCTTGGCCGATCTCGTCCGGACCGGCCGGACGGATTCACTGGTGATCGACCGGGTCGACGGCGAATCGGTGCACGGCAACACTTTCGCCGAGTTCCTCACCGCAGCCGGTTTCGCCGCCACCCCGCAGGGCCTGCGCCTGCGATGTGCGGTCGGCCGAACATAGAGAGGCAACCATTGAGCACTTACAGCGTCGTGAGCCCACCCAGGTGATCGGGGCACATAGCTGCACATACCTACCGTCCATTCCGGATGGTCGGCCTGTCCCGGAACGCCTCGGCCATGGAATACAGGATTGTCATGCCCGAGGGTGATGCCGTTTTCCGCGCCGCGAGGCGGCTGCGCGCCGCGCTCGAGGGCGCGACGCTGACCCGCAGCGATTTCCGCGTGCCCCGATACGCGACCGTCGATCTACGCGGCCAGGTCGTGGAGAGCGTGGGCAGCTACGGAAAGCATCTGTTCATCCGCACCGAGACGGCCAGTGTGCACACCCACCTGAAGATGGAGGGCAGCTGGCGGGTCTTCCACTGTGGCCAGCGCTGGACCAAACCGCGGGTCGCCGCGCGGATCGTGCTCGGCACCGCGGAGGCCGAGGCCGTCGGATTCGACCTCGGGCTGGTGGAGGTGCTGCGCCGGCGTGACGAGCACACCGCCATCGATCATCTGGGACCGGATCTGCTCGGTCCGGGCTGGGACCCCGCCGAGGCGTTGGACCGGCTCACCCGCGCACCGGAGGTCCCGATCGGTGTCGCCCTGCTCGATCAGCGCAATCTGGCCGGGATCGGCAATATCTACCGCAGCGAGATCTGCTATCTGCGCCGGGTCCATCCGGCTCGTCCGGTGGGGGACGTGGAGGATCTGCCGGCGCTGGTGAACGAAGCGCAACGCGTCATGTACCGGGCCGCGCACGGGCCACGGTGGCGGCCGCTGGTCTACGGTTCGGCCGGTCGGCCCTGCCGACGGTGCGGGACCCCGCTGCGGGTCGACATGCTGGGCGAGAAGATGCCCCACAACGACCGCGTGAGCTATCGGGAACGCGGTATCTACTACTGCCCCGAATGCCAGGTCCCGCCCGTCTGAGCACGTACGCTGTCGCATACCGGTCACCGCCTCTACTGTGACGGCCGCCATCAGCACCGTAATGATCGGCCGCTTTCCGACGACACACGGGTACTGCACCGGAAGCGAGTCCCATGAACACCCGAACCGTCCGACTGGCCGCCCTCACCGGCAAAGTGCTCTCCGCGGTGCTGGCCATCGTGGCGACCGCGGCGTTCTGCTACTTCCTGCTGCATCCCGCCGCGATCCCGGAGACACCGGCCCCTGTACCGCTCGGACCGGCGACCACCACGACGCCGAGCCACCACCCGGCCGCCCACTGAGCGGCAGGCCGGTGCGGCGCGAGCCGGTTCAGCCCTCGGTGGGCACCGGTTCCAGGATTTCCGGCCGGGGTTCGGGCGCGGCGATCCGCAGCGCATCGGCGGAGGCATCGTCGGGCTGGGTCTGCGACCTGACTTCGGCGTCCACCCGGGCCAGATAGGTCCGGACCTCGCGGTCGGTCTCCGTATCGCTCCAGCCGAGCACCGGGGCCATGAGCCCGGCAACCTCTTCGGCGCACTCGGTGCCGCGATGCGGGTACTCGATGGAGATCCGGGTACGCCGGGCGAGCACATCGTCGAGGTGCAGGGCACCCTCCGCCGCTGCGGCGTACACCGCTTCCACCCGTAGATACGAGGGCGCCGCGGCAATCGGTTGCAGCAGGTCGGGGCGGTCGGCGGCCAGGGCCATGACCTCCTCTATGAGCGAACCGTAACGGTCCAGCAGATGTTTCACCCGGTACGGGTGCACCCCGTACTCCTCCGCCAACTGCACAGTCTGGTTGACCAGCGCGAAGTAGCCGTCGGCGCCGAGCAACGGCACTTTTTCGGTGATCGAGGGCGAGACCCGGGCGGGGATGTCCTGGGCGGCCTCGTCCACCGCGTCGTAGGCCATCACCCGGTAGGTCGTGTACTTGCCGCCGGCGATGGCGACCAGTCCCGGCGCGATACGCGCGACGGCGTGCTCACGCGACAGTTTCGAGGTCTCGTCGCTCTCCCCGGCCAGCAGCGGCCGCAGGCCCGCGTACACACCGTCGATATCCGCATGGGTCAGCGGGGTGACCAGCACCTCGTTCACCCGTTCCAGCAGGTAGTCGATATCGGCTTTGGTGGCGGCCGGATGGGCCAGGTCGAGATTCCAGTCGGTATCGGTGGTGCCGATGATCCAGTGCGCGCCCCACGGGATCACGAACAGCACCGAGGTGGCGGTGCGCAGGATGATGGCGGCGTCGCTGACGATCCGATCGCGCGGGACCACGATGTGCACACCCTTGGACGCCCGCACATGGAACCGGCCGCGCTGCTGCGACAGCGCCTGCACCTCGTCGGTCCAGACACCGGCCGCGTTGATCACCACATGGCCGCGCACCGCGCCGGTGGTTCCGTCCTCACTGTCGCGCACCTGCACGCCGACCACCCGGTCGGCTTCCCGTAGGAACCCCACGACCTGGGTGGAAGTGCGCAGCACCGCCCCGTAATGGGCCGCCGTACGGGCGACGGTCATGGTGTGCCGGGCGTCGTCCACCACGGTGTCGTAGTAACTGATCCCGCCGATCATCGAGTTGCGCCGCAGCCCGGGCGCCAGCCGCAGCGCGCCGTGCCGCGACAGATGACGCTGCCCGGGCACGGATTTCGCCCCGCCCATGGTGTCGTAGAGGAACAGTCCCGCCGCGACATAGGGCCGCTCCCACGCCCGCCGGGTGAGCGGGTAGAGGAATCGCAGGGGTTTCACCAGGTGCGGCGCCAGGCGTGACATGGACAGTTCGCGTTCCTTCAACGCCTCGCGAACAAGTCCGAATTCGAGCTGTTCCAGATACCGCAGGCCGCCGTGGAACATCTTGGACGAGCGACTGGAGGTCCCCGAGGCCAGATCCCGCGCCTCCACCAGGGCCACCTTCAGGCCGCGGGTCGCGGCATCGAGCGCGATCCCGGCCCCGACGACACCGCCGCCCACCACGATCACATCGAAGTGGTCGGTGTTCAAGCGGTCCCATGCGCTACGGCGCTGATCGGGTCCGAGGAACTGCGATCCCGGCTGTATCGTCACCGTCCCACCTCCCGAGCAGGGGCATGCGGTCCGCGGAGGCCGAAGCGTCGGCGTAGATATCGCATCATCGGTTTCGACTCCTCGAGTACGCGATCGACTGGGGTCGGCTGTGGGTTTGCGCGTTCGGTGTCCAAGCCTAGTGGCACAGCCGGGCAAAGCCCGGCGACAGCACGCGCACGCCCGGAACGTCGGCGTAGGTACGCCGACGGGGTAACTGGGCGAAGCCCCTCACCGACCTGCCCAAAGCCGAAACATCGACGCAAGTACGCCGATGGGGGCAGCCCATCACCGGCCTGCGCACGGCCGAAACATCGACGGCGGTACCCCTGTGGGGGCCCGCAGCGAACGTCGGCAGGCAGACACCCCTCGACGACCGGCCGGATTACGCTAGCCTCCTGCCATGCGCTATGTGGCCGCCATCGATCAGGGCACGACCTCGAGCAGATGCATCCTGTTCGACCGGCAGGGAAAGATAGCCGGGGTCGCCCAGCGCGAGCACGACCAGATCTTCCCGAAGCCGGGCTGGGTCGAGCACGATCCCGAAACCCTATGGCGCAATACGGAATTCGTGCTCGGCGCGGTACTGGACGAGGCGGAGATCACCGCGGGCGATATCGCGGCGGTAGGGGTCACAAACCAGCGTGAGACCACCGTCGTGTGGGAACGCGACACCGGGCGGCCCATACACAACGCGATCGTCTGGCAGGACACACGCACCGATCGGTTGTGCACCGAACTCGCCGGATCCGCCGGCGCGGCGCGGTACGCCGAGCGCACCGGCCTGCCGCTGTCGACGTATTTCTCCGGGCCCAAGGTGCGCTGGATCCTGGACACCGTGCCGGGCGCGCGTGAGCGGGCCGAGGCGGGCGATCTGTGCTTCGGCACCGTGGACAGCTGGCTGCTGTGGAAGCTGACCGGCCGGCACATCACCGATGTCACCAACGCCTCCCGCACCCTGCTCATGGATCTGCGCACGCTGGCCTGGGACGAACAGATCTGCGCGGAGATCGGGGTACCGCCGGCCGTACTGCCGGAGATCCGGAGTTCCTCGGAGGTCTACGCGGAGATCGGCTCGGGTCCGCTGGCGGGGGTGCCGGTCGCGGGCATCCTCGGCGACCAGCAGGCCGCGATGTTCGGACAGGCGTGCCTGGCTCCGGGCGAGGCCAAGAACACCTACGGCACCGGCAACTTCATGCTGCTGAACACCGGCACCACCCCCGTTTTCAGTGAGCACGGCCTGCTGACCACGGTGTGTTACCGGCTCGGCGATCAGCCGCCGGTGTACGCGCTGGAGGGATCGATCGCCGTCACCGGGGCCCTGGTGCAGTGGTTCCGCGACAATCTCGGCATCATCGCCGCGGCCCCGGAGATCGAAGTTCTCGCGCGCACCGTGGACGACAACGGCGGCGCCTACATCGTCCCGGCGTTCTCGGGGCTGTTCGCCCCGCGCTGGCGGCCCGACGCGCGTGGAGTGATCGCCGGGCTCACCCGATTCGTCACCAAGGCCCATCTGGCCCGCGCGATTCTGGAATCGACCGCCTTCCAGACCCGCGAGGTGATGGACGCCATGCGCGCCGACGCCGAGTCCCGCTCGCTGGATCTCGAGGCGACAGCCCTCAAGGTCGACGGCGGTATGGTCGCCAACGATCTGCTCATGCAGTTCCAGGCCGATATTCTCGATCTACCGGTCGTCCGGCCGCTGGTCAACGAGACCACGGCACTCGGGGCCGCCTACGCGGCCGGACTGGCGGTCGGATACTGGTCGGGCACCGACGATATTCGGGCCAACTGGGCCGCCGATAAAACCTGGAACCCGAGAATGTCCGCCGCCGACCGCGACTCCCGCCTCGCCGACTGGAACAAGGCGGTCGAACGCACCTACAACTGGGCCGAATAAACCGGTGCCCGGTCGCCGGCGGCCCGGGCCAGTCGTGACATCGCCTCGGTGAGCATCTCCGGCGCGGCGGTGGTGAAGCACATCCGCATGGCGTTCGGGTAGGGGTTGCTCACCGCGAAGGCCCCGCCCGGGACGAAGGCGACACCCGTCTCGAGTGCCCGGGGCAGCAGTTCTGCGGTGTCGGTGCCGTCGGTGAACTCCGCCCAGACGAACATGCCCCCGGACGCCTCCGTACAGCGCAGGCGATCGCCGAAATGGTCGCGGGCCGCGTCGACCAGGGCGGTGGCGCGGGTGGCGTACACCCCGCGGACGGTGTCGATATGGCCGGTGAGCCAGTCGCTGTCGGCCAGCAATTCGGCGGCGATCTGCTGAGTGAGTGCCGAACCGCACAGGTCGGCCCCCTGCTTCAGCAGTTCGACCGCCCGGCACACCCGCTGCGGAGCCACCATCCAGCCCACCCGCAGCGTGGGCGCGATGATCTTCGACGCCGAGGACAGCCTGATGACCGTTGCCGAATGCGAGGCCACCGGCGCGGGCGCGGGCCGGTCGAACCACAGTTCGCCGTACGGGTCGTCCTCGATCACCCAGAACCCGTGCTCCTCGGCCAGCGCGGCGAGCGCCTGCCTGCGGTGGGGGCTCATGGTCACACCACCGGGATTGTGGAAGTTGCTCACAGTGTGCACCAGGGCCGGACGCTCCCCGGCGGCGAGCAGCTCCGCGAGCCGGTCCACCCGTAGGCCTTCGCTGTCCAGCGGTATCGCCACGATCCGCGCGCCGGCCGCCCGGAACACCTGCAGCGCGCCGACATAGGCCGGATCCTCTACCACCACCAGCGCGCCCGGGTCGATCAGCACCTCCGCGAGCAGTGACAGCGCCTGCTGCGAACCGTGGGTCACGAAGATCTGGGCGATATCGACCCGGCGACCGAGCCGGTCCGATTCCCGGCCGGCCAGGACTTCGCGTAGCGGCCCCCACCCCGGGGACTCCGTGTACTGCAGCGCGGCGCTGCCCCGCAATGCCGACTCGGCCGCGGCGGCGATGCGCGCGCCGGGCATGAGCCCGGCATCGGGTAGGCCGCCGGCCAGGCTGAGGATATTCGGGTCGGCGGTAAGTTTCAGCAGGTCACGAATGGCGGAGCTGGTGAGGCCGGCCAACTTGCCGGCCAGCGGCGGTGCGTGATGCGACATGGGGGCCTCCGGGAATTACCTGCTGATAGACCCGATCATCCCACGAATTATCACCATATGGCATTGTGATTTCACATATTGAGATCAGCGGCGGTCCGCGATCACCCAGAGCACGGTTTTCCCGTCTCGCTCCACCGTGGTCACCGTCTGTTTGTATACCGTCGTCTTACCGTCCGGACGCAACTCGGTCAGGTCGACATCGAAGGAGGCCGGCGCCCGCTCGGTGATCCGCACGCAATGCTCGGTACCCGCCGGAATATGCGTATCGATCGCCGCCTGGATCGTCTCGGCAGAGGAAATGGCGGGCGAATCCGCCGCCACGAACCCACGGGCCCCCGCACCGCTGCGCTCCACATAGAACTGGTGCTGGAAACCGAGGATGGCGCCCGGGCCGCTGGTCGTATCCCCCACCCCGTCGCCGACGATCACCGCACCCTCCTGACTCGCCGGACAACTCAGCGCGGAACCGGAGTCGGCGACCGGCGGCCCTGCCGGCCCGTCGTCACCGCCGCTCACCACGATGATCGCCACCCCCACCGCCGCCAACGCCACCAACACCGCGACCACCGTCACGATCCGGCCGGCCGGGATACCGCGGCGTGGCTTCGCGGCCAGCGCCCCGGCCACCGACTGCGGCGTGAGTTTTTGCGCGATCGGGTCGCTGTCCCAGGACAGGCCGCCCGCCCGGGGCCGGACCGAGCCCGCCGCCTCCGGCCCACCGGTCTGCTCGGCCCCTCCCGACCCGGGCCAGCGCAGATCCGGGCCGGTGTGGCGAACCGCTGCCTGATCCGCTTCCGGGGCGCCGGCGCCCGGCGAAGTGCGCTGGACCGGGTCCGAGGGAAGCTGGTGGCGGACCGTGGCGGAGTCCGATCCGGGCGCGGGCCGCGTCACCGGACGGGACTCGCTCGCCGCCGGACGCTGGACCGGAATGGAACTGTCCGGTGCCCGGTACTGGGGCGGTGGCGGCGGAACGGCCGGCGGCTCGGCCGCGCCGGCACCGGGGGCCGGGCGCCAGGTCAAGCCGGAATCCTCCGGACGCGCATTCGGCTTCCAGCCCGGCATCGGTAGCTCGCCCGTCGGCGGCCCGAACTCCGATACCGGCGGCCCGAAATCGCCGGTAGGGGGTCCGAAATCCGCCCGTTCGGGTTCGCGCTCTCTACCTTCGCCCTCGCCGGTCACAGCCCATCCCTTCCGAGACACGCGGGTGGGGCGGCCGTGCACGACCGCCCCACCCGGCAAGATTTCACTCGTGTCAGTACTGGAGTGAACCACCCCACTGGGTATTGACGCCACCGAGGTTGAACGCCTGCTCCGGGTAGTTGCCCGGCGGCAGCAGCGGCGGCGGCGGCGGAATCTTGGCCGCTGCATCCAGTGCGGCGGCGCCGCCCGGCTGCTGCGCGATCCAGTGCTCCACGGCGGCCTTGGCCGTATTCACCGGGGTGGTGTCGATCACGTGGTCGAGCCGGTTGTCCGGCAGGCCGTTCCCACCGGTGAACGTCGAGACGTTGATGGTGTTCTCGTCGACGAACTCCACCGAGATACCGGCCTCGCCCGTACCCGTCGGGGTACGGAAGCCGGCGGTGCCGACATAGCCGGACTGGTTGGAGAAGTGGTGGGTGTTGGCGAAATGCCCGGGAGCCAGCGAACCACCGTCGAGGGCGGCACCGATCTCCATATGGGGACCCTGCATCTCCACGACCGGCGCGACCGGCGCCTCGTCCAGGCTCGGCGCCTGCCACTGCGGGCTCTGCGGCTCGACCAGGTTATCGGTCCGCGGAGCACCCGGCTGCGCGTTCTCGCCCTCGGCCTCCGGCGCCACGGCGGGCGCGTCACCCGGCTGCGCGGGCGGCTGCTGACCCTGCGGCGTATTCGGCGAGATGGCCGGCTGAGCCGGACCGGGCTGCCCCGGCACGGGCAGCGGCGCCACGCGCGGCGGCGTGGTGACACCGGGCTGGGTCGGGCCGGTGAGCCCCTGTTCGCCTCGGTCCTGCTCCGGGGTGGTGACACCGGGCTGGCTCGGGCTCGGAGTCGGGCCGCTCTCCGGCTTCTCCTGATTGTTCTGCACACCGGGCTGACTCGGCGTGGTCTCCGGCCCGTCCTGCTGCTTCTCGGTGCCGGGCTGCTCATTGGTACCCGGCTGCGCAGGCGCGGGCGCCGGTGTGGTCGGCGTAGCAGGCTGATCGCTCGGAACGGCCCCCGCCGGCGACGCGAAAATTGCCATGGCCGCGGCAGTCGCAAGAGGCAGCGAAGTGCTCGCCACCGCCCGGCCCACCCGGTTCGGCTTACGATGTTTCACTTTTCGCCCAATCCCTTTCCCGGATGTCGGCGCCACCTGCGGTCCACATCCAGTTCCGTCTCATCCGAGACACGAACTCCAGCGGTTCACCCGAGGTGGGCCGTTCGCTGTCCGAGTCCGAAAGGACGAACCCCCCGGCACCAAACTCCACGACCGCCCGTCGATCGCATCTCTGCTCCGGAAGTGAACCACACTCGAGCAATTCCGGCAATGTGACGAAAACTCACCACAGGCAGGAACACTCACGGGAGAAACGCGAATGAAAAAGCAATGACGCGACCAGGAACTCCGGTCGATTCCGACGAATTCGTCCACGGCCACTTTTCCCGGACGGCCGGCATCGATTACCCGCTGCGCCGCGGGCGGCGCGGGTCGATTCAGCCGAGGTCGTCGTGGCGCATGAGCTGGCGGGCGGCCTCCATGACCGAACCGGTGAGCGAGGGGTACACCGAAAATGTCTGTGCCAGGTCATTGACCGTCAGATTGTTCTGGACCGCCAGCGCGATCGGCAGGATCAGCTCCGAGGCGATCGGGGCGACCACCACACCGCCGATGACCACACCCGTCGCCGGCCGGCAGAAGATCTTGACGAAACCACGGCGCAGACCCGACATCTTCGCCCGCGGATTGGTGTTCAGCGGCAGCATCACCGTGCGCGCCGGGGTCTCCCCGTTGTCGATGGCCGTCTGGCTCACCCCCACGGTCGCGATCTCCGGGCGGGTGAACACCGCGGATGCCACCGTTTTGAGCCGGATCGGGCTGACCCCTTCGCCCAGCGCGTGGTACATGGCGATCCGGCCCTGCATAGCGGCCACCGAGGCCAACGGCAACAGACCGGTGCAGTCGCCCGCGGCGTAGATACCGGGCACCCCGGTCCGCGAGACCCGGTCCACCCGCAGGTATCCGCCGCGGTCCAGTTCGATACCGGCCTGTTCCAGGCCCAGCCCACCGGTGTTCGGCGTGGACCCCACGGTCATCAGCGCATGTGTTCCCGATACCGTGCGTCCGTCGGCCAGGGTGACCAGGACCGAATCGCCCGTACGCTCCACCTTGTCGGCCCGCGCGTGCTTCACCAGTTCCACACCGCGTTCGGCGAAGGCGTCTTCCAGCACCAGCGCGGCATCCGCGTCTTCCCCGGGCAGCACCCGGTCCCGGCTGGACACCAGGATCACCCGCACGCCCATTTCTGTATAAGCGGAGACGAATTCGGCGCCGGTCACCCCGGAACCGACCACCACCAGGGTCTCCGGCAGCTCCGCCAGATCGTAGATCTGCCGCCAGTTCAGAATCCGCTCCCCGTCCGGCTCGGCCCCGGGCAGCACTCGCGGCGAGGCACCGGTGGCGATCAGTACCACCTCCGCCTCGACGGTCTCCTCGGTCGCGTCCGGGTAGGACACCACGACCCGATGCGTCGCCCGGCCCGATCCCGGCCCCGTCAGCCGCCCCCGCCCCGGCAGCACCCGCACCCCCGCCGCCTGCAACTTGGACCGGATATCCGAGGACTGCGCCAGCGCCAGCGCCTTCACCCGCTCGTTGACCTCCGGCAACCGCACCTCGGCCTGGCTCGGATCGAGCGTGATCCCCAGGTTCCGGGCACGCCGCAGATCGGTCCGAACACCGGTGGAAGCGATGAACGTCTTCGACGGCACACAATCCCAGAGCACACACGCCCCGCCGATACCGTCGGAATCGATCAGCACCACCTGCGCCCCGTGCTGGGCCGCGACCAGCGCCGCTTCGTAGCCTGCCGGTCCGCCACCGATGATCGCAATGCGGGTCATACATTCCCCTTGTCCTAATCACCCGCGCGCGGCGCGCGGCAGCTTCGCGGCCTTCACTCGCCGGGACCAGCCTAGTAGGTGCTGATGAGCGCACCCCATCGGCATTCCGCGTGGGCCGCGGCGAGCGCGCAGGCGGCCCCGGCTCGCCCTCCCGGCCTGGTCGCATCGGCCGACGACGATCCGAAGCACATCCCGGAACGCGATTTACGACGCCCCGTACCGGTGAGAGCGAGCACACAACTAAGCTGCCGGTGTGCCGATCTACGCTGCCTACGGGTCCAATATGGACTCGACCCAGATGCTCGAGCGCTGTCCGCACTCCCCCATGTCCGGGACGGGCTGGCTGGAGGGCTGGCGCCTCACCTTCAGCGGGGACGACATCGGCTGGGAAGGTCCGCTCGCCACCGTGGTGGAAGAACCCGGCTCCCGGGTCTTCGTCGTGCTCTACGACGTCTCCCCAGAGGACGAGCAGCGGCTCGACCGTTGGGAGGGATCCGATTTCGGGATCCACCGCAAGATCCGACTCCGCGTGACCCCCAGTCCCGGAAGCGGCAGCGAACCGATCCTCGCCTGGCTGTACGTCCTCGACGCCTACGAAGGCGGACTCCCGTCGGCGCGTTATATCGGCGTGATGGCCGACGCGGCCGAGAAGGCGGGCGCCCCGGAGGAGTACGTACACGCCCTGCGCACCCGCAACAGCCGCAATGTGGGCCCCGGAAACAACTTCAGTTGAATTGGCGCGCCTTGGGCGCGCGGGTCGAGACCCCCTCGGTCCCGCCGTTCCGCCCTCGGGACTCGCGGCTGCGCCGCATGCGATGTGCGATGGGCCATCCATAGAGGGCGACCATTGAGCACCTTCGGCAAAGGGCGGGACGGGCCTCGACCCTTTCGGGGCCTCGCTGAACTCGGCACCGAGGGGCGCTGCCGTTCGGGAAGGCGCCCAGACGCCAGGCCGACCGGGTGG
>NZ_BDBX01000029.1 GCF_001613205.1 Nocardia sienata NBRC 100364
ACCCTCACGAGCGAGCTCACGTACCCAGCTTCGCGGTCGGTGCCCCGGGTCAGGCCAGTTCCTGCCCCGCTTGTAGAACGATGTTGGTGAAGGTCCGCACGCCCACCGGCAGTGCCCGTTCGTCGAGGTCGAACGTCGGCTGGTGCAGGTCGAGCTGAGGTCCTTCGCCGGACCAGACGCCGAGCCGGGCCATGGCGCCGGGAACTTCCTCCAGGTACCAGGAGAAATCCTCGCCGCCGCCGGATTGCGGGGTGTCGGCGAGGGCGTCGGGACCGATGGCGCGGACCGCGTCGCTGAGCATGCGGACCGATTGTTCGTCGTTGACCACCGGCGGCACACCGCGCCGGTAGTCGAGTTGGTAGCGCACGCCGGTCGGTGCGAGCAGGCCGTCGACGATCTCACGCACCATCGGTTCGAGCAGTGACCAGGTGGCGTGATCGCCGGTGCGGACGGTGCCGGTGAGCATACCGGTCTGCGGGATCGCGTTCGGGGCCTTGCCGGCGCTGACGGCGCCCCACACCATGACCGTGCTGGTGCGCGGGTCGATCCGGCGGGTGAGCAGGCCGGGCAGACCGGTGATGACGGTGCCGATCGCGTAGACGAGGTCGCTGGTGAGGTGCGGGCGGGAGGTGTGCCCGCCGGGCGAGTCCAGCACCAGTTCGACGGTATCGGCGGCGGAGGTGATGGCACCGACCCGGATGCCGACCTTGCCGGCTTCCAGGCGCGGATCGCAGTGCAGGGCGAAGACCCGGTCCACGCCGGTCATCGCGCCGGCCGCGACCATATCGATGGCACCGCCGGGCATGACCTCTTCGGCGTGCTGGAAGATCAGCCGGACCCCTACCGGGAGATCGAGGTCGGCCAGTGCCAGCGCGGTCCCGAGCAGAATGCTGGTGTGCGCGTCGTGGCCGCAGGCATGCGAGACGCCGGGCACCGTCGAGGCGAAGGGCCGGCCGGTGAACTCCTGGAGCGCCAGCGCGTCCATATCGGCGCGCAACGCGATCCGCGGCGCGTCCTCGGGACCGATATCGCAGATCAGGCCGGTGCCGCTCGGCAGCACCCGGAACGAGAGTCCGGCCTTCGTCAGCCAGGTGCCGACGAATTCGGTGGTCGCGAATTCGGTGCGGGATAACTCCGGGTTGGCGTGGATGTGCCGGCGCCATTGAACGAGATCGACCGTGTGCTCGGCCAGCCACGCCGTCACCGCGTCCTGTCCGTCTCGCACCGTACGGCCGGTTGTGCTCACCGAATGTCCTCCTGTCGTAGAACGAGCAGCTGTGAACCACTTCGCCACGTGCGCGGATCGCCCGTACACGTATCGGCCGCGGCCGTGGCCGCGGTACATACCGGCGGTTCCGCTATCCCCCGGGGAACGGCCGTATCCTCCAGTTTCGCACCGCTACCGCATCCCCGCGCGGCGGCATCCGCGCCGCACCCGCGTGTCCGGTGGGGCGAGGGCGAGCCGGTCGCCGCCCGGCCGGCTCGCTCCGGGCTAGTTCGAGGCGAATGCCAGGTTATCGGGCGTGGTCGGCACCGCGAGGCCGGCCAGCGCCGTGGCGTGCAGAGAGCGTTTGATGACGGGCAGGCTGGGCGTCCGATTGGCGGCCAGCCCGGCGGCCCGCTCCACCGCGGCGGCGCGTAGCGCTTCGGCTTCGGCGATGTCGTCCACGATACCCGCCGCTCGGGCTTCCGCCGCGCCGAACCGGTGGCCGGTGGTCATGGCCGCGACCGCCACCTGGTTGGTCAACCGGGTGCTGAGCAGGGCGTTCATCCCGACGGTGAACGGCATTCCGAGGTGCACCTCGGGTAGGCACCAGAACCCGCGGTCGGCGCGCATCACCCGGAAATCGTGGGAGGTGGCGAGCATGGCGCCGGCGCCGAAGGCATGACCGTTGACGGCCGCGACGGTGGGCAGCGGGAACGCTAGAAGCCTGCTGAACACGCTGTGCACGCGGTCGAGGTAGCCGTGCATCCGGTCGAGATTCGCGAACAGCCAGTCGGTGTCGAGTCCGTTGCTGAAGAATTTGCCGGTGGCGGTCGTCACCAGCGCGGCGGGCCCCTCGCTGGCCACTACGGTGTCCAGCAGCGCGTGCGTCTCGTCTATCCACTCGTGGCTGAAGCGGTTCTCGCTGTCGGTCTGGCCCGCATTGCCCAGCGACAGCACAAACACGTTCCCATCACGTTCCAGGTACGGCATCTGTGCAGCGTATCGGCTACGGAACGGTGAGGACCGCCGGAGGCCCAACCGGCGGAGGTGGTTCGGAGCGGCCGACGGCGTGGGAGGCCATACACTGACCGCCATGCTTGCCGAAGAGGCCGCCGAGGAGATCGCGGCCCGGTCGTCGGTGGATCGACACCGGGTCGCGGTGGTGCTGGGTTCGGGCTGGCAGGACGCCGCCGCCGAACTCGGAACCCCCAACGCCGAGATACCCATGCCCGAGCTGCCCGGATTCGCCGCGCCCACGGCGCAAGGTCATGTGGGGCGGGTGGTGTCGGTATCGATCGGCGACACCCACGCCCTCGTGCTGATGGGACGCCAGCACCTGTACGAGGGTCATTCCGCCGAGGAGGTCGTGCATCCGGTGCGGACCGCGATCGCGGCGGGCGCGGAGACGGTGATCCTCACCAACGCCGCCGGCGGTATCCGCCCGGGTATGCGGGTCGGGGACGCCGTGCTGGTGCGCGATCACCTGAATCTCACCGGTACCACGCCGCTGACCGGACCTTCCTTCGTCGATCTGGTCGACGCCTGGGATCCGGAGTTGCGCGATCTCGCCCGGCGTGTCGACCCGGACCTGACCGAGGGTGTGTACGCCGGGCTCACCGGACCGCAGTACGAGACACCCGCCGAGATCCGCATGCTGGCCACGATCGGGGCCGATCTGGTGGGGATGTCGACGGTGCTGGAAGCCATCGCGGCGCGCGCCCTCGGCGTCCGGCTGCTCGGCATCTCCCTGGTCACGAACCTGGCGGCCGGGGTCACGGGGGCGCCGCTGGCCCATGCCGAGGTGCTCGCGGAGGGCCGCGCGGCAGCGCCGCGACTGGGCAAGTTGCTGCGCGGTGTGCTGGAGCAGCTGTAGATGCTGACCTTCGGCACGGCGGGTCTGCGCGGACCGCTGGCTCCCGGCCCGGACGGGATGAACGAGACCACGGTGGCGCGGGCCACGGCCGGGCTCGCAGCCTGGCTGCGGGACCGCTGCCTCGGCGGCGGCACGGTGGTGGTCGGCCGGGACGCCCGGCACGGATCCGCGGAATTCGCGGCGGTCACCGCCGAGGTGCTGGCCGCGGCCGGTTTCGCGGTGACCCGGCTGCCCGAACCGCTACCGACACCGGTGACCGCCTTCGCCGTGCGCGAATCGGGCGCGGTGGCGGGTGTGCAGATCACCGCCTCGCACAATCCGCCCGGCGACAACGGGTACAAGGTCTTCGTCGACGGCGGCGCCCAGCTGGCGCCGCCCGCCGATACCGAGATCGAGCAGCGGATCACGGCGGTCACCGAACCGATCGGACGCATTCGGGTCGCCGCGTCGGGTGGTGCGGTCCTGTCGCACTATCTGGCGCGGGTGGCGCAGTTACCGCGGCTGCTCGGCGGTGCCGGGGAGCGCGCCGGGGTCCGAATCGCATTCACACCGCTGCACGGTGTCGGCGGCGCCACCGCCGTGCACGCGCTCACCGCCGCCGGTTTCACCGATATCCACGCGGTGACCGAACAGTTCACGCCCGACCCCGATTTCCCCACGGTGGCCTTTCCGAACCCGGAGGAGCCGGGAGCGGCGGATCTGCTGCTGCGGCTGGCCGAGCGGGTGGACGCCGATCTGGCCGTGGCGCTGGATCCCGACGCCGACCGGTGCGCGCTGGGTGTCCCCACCCCGGACGGGTGGCGCATGCTGCGCGGGGACGAGACGGGGGTGCTGCTGGCCGACGACGTGCTGCGCACCGCACCCGCGGACTCGCTGGTCGCCACCACGATCGTCTCCTCGCGTCTGCTGTCCCGGCTGGCGCCGGCGCGGGGCGCGCGCTACGCCGAAACCCTCACCGGCTTCAAATGGCTGGCGCGCGCGGGCGAGGGCCTGGTCTACGCGTACGAGGAGGCGATCGGGCACTGTGTGGATCCGGCGACCGTCCGCGACAAGGACGGTATCTCCGCGGCGGTGCTGGCCGCCGACCTGGTGTCCCGGCTGCGTGCCCGCGGCCGCACATTGAACGACGAGCTCGACGATCTGGCCATCGAATTCGGCGTGCATGCCGGCGATCAGGTCTCGCTACGGCTGCCCGATCAGCGGGCGGCCGCCGCGGTGGTGGAGGCGCTGCGGGCCGCGCCGCCGGGAACACTGGCCGGGACCGCGGTCGACTACACCGACATGGCGGCGCTACGGGGCCGGATGCGTACCGACGCACTGGTCTTCACCGGGGACGGCGTGCGGGTGGTCGTCCGGCCCTCGGGCACCGAACCGAAGCTCAAATGCTATCTGGAGGTGGTGCACCCGGTTTCCGGCCCGGCCGGGTTGCCGGCCGCCAGAGGTGCCGCGCAGGAGCGGCTCTCGCAGTTGCGCGACTACTGCCGCACGCTCGCCGGCTGAGCCGGGTTCAGCGCGGTCCGAACTGCCGGTCCCCCGCGTCGCCGAGACCGGGCACGATAAAGGCGTCCTCGTCGAGACGGTCGTCGATCACCGCCGTCACCAACCGGACCGGATATCCCGAACCCGCCAGCGCCGCGATACCTTCCGGCGCCGCCACCACGCAGACGGCGGTGATGTCGAGCGCACCCCGGTCGGCCACCAGACCCAGCGTGTGCAGCATGGATCCGCCGGTGGCCAGCATCGGGTCCAGCACCATCACCGGGGTGGCCGACAGGTCGTCGGGCAGCGATTCCAGATACGGGACCGGACGGTGGCTCTCCTCGTTTCGCGCGACACCGACGAACCCCACCTGTGAGTCCGGAATGAGGTCGGTGGCGGCGCCGACCATGCCGAGTCCCGCCCGCAGGACCGGTACCAGCAGCGGCGGCCGGGCCAGCCGCACGCCGCGCGTGGCCGCGACCGGCGTCGTGATATCGAAATGTTCTACGGGCGCGTCCCGCAGCGCCTCGTAGACCAGCAGTCTGGACAGGTCCCGCAGGGCGGCCCGGAAGGCGGGGTCGGGAGTGCGTTCGTCGCGGAGCGTGGTGAGCAGTATCGCCACGAGCGGATGATCCAGCGTGTGCGTGCGCATGAGGGAACGATAAAGTCGAGCGGGTGGAGGCGGCCGTCGCGCCGTGACTTTCGCGGAAATCGAATTCCGCGGAACCGTGCGGGAAGCCGATGCGTCGAAACCGGTAGATGACATACTCTGCCCGTTAACGAAGTCGATGGGGGAACCTCTGATGGTGAACATCTCAGCCGATGCCCAGGGCATCGCGGCCTACGGCACCACCGCCGGGGTGATGGCCTCCGAACTCGCGGCGGCGGGGGCCGGGGCCGCGGGTGCGGCGCCCACGGTTCTGGGGCCGATCTTCGGTCTGATCGGCGGCGACTTCCTCGCGGCCTACGCGGCCGCGCACGCCGGTCATGTGGCGACGATCGGCCAGCTGTCCGCGGTGCTGGGCACGATGAGCGGGGCGGCCGGTGTGGCCGCGGTGAGTTACGCCGAGGCCGATACCAGCAATGCGGCCGCCCTGCGCGGTGTCGCCGGGGAGTGACCCGGTGATCGATATCAATACGCTGGCCAGGCCGATTCTCGAGTTGCTCGCCAGTTTCGGCACCGGCGTGCTGGCCACCGGTGGCCCCGGCGACGCACTGCGTTCCGCGTCCACGGCGATCGACCAGGTCCACACGCTGGGCCGCAGCGGCATCAATCAGATGAACACCGCATGGGACGGTACCGGCGCGGACGCCGCGACCTCGAAGGCGCTGCGCGTGCAGACCTCGGCCGCGAGCATCTCCGACCGCGGCAACGAGATGGCCACCGTGATGGGCCAGGCCGCGGCGCATGTGGAGACCGGCAACAAGGATCTCACCGCCATCGCGCAGTCGTTCGTGAACACCGCTGCCGCGGCCGCGCCCGCCCTGAGCACCCCGGCGGGTATGTCGCTGCTGGTGGGGTCCGCGATCGATCATCTGGGCCAGGCGCTGGGCGTGGTGGGCCGGGTGCAGAACGAACTGCAGACCCAGACCTCCTCGATGAACGAACTCACCCCGCCACCGCCCACCCCGTCGGCCGCCGGTACCGCGCCGGTGAGCACCCAGGCCGTGTCGACGGTGGCGTCGGGGCTGAGCACTGCGGCCGGGATGGCCGGCTCGATGATGAGCACCGCCATGTCGTCGAGCCCGAGCGGCACCACCTCCAGCTCCGGGACCCCGCAGAAAACCGCCACCTCGACCGGTACCACCACGGGCGAGGGCGTAAAGGTCACCCTGCCGGACGGCAGTGTGGTGGAGGCGCCGAACGAAAAGGCCGCCACCGCGGTGAAATCGGCCCTGGGCACGCTCGGCACCCCCTATGTCTGGGGCGGCAACACCCCCGGCGCCGGGCTGGACTGCAGCGGGATGACCAAATACGCATACGGCGAGGCCGGCGTGGAGCTGCCCCGGCTGGCCCATGAGCAGGCCAACGGCGCCACCCCGGTGTCGCCGGGCGATCTCATGCCCGGCGATCTCGCGGTATGGGACGGCCATGTGGCGATGGTGGTCGGCAACGGCCAGTTGATCGAAGCCGGTGACCCGGTGCAGATCAGCTCGGTCCGGACAGAGAACAGCGGCATGGAATTCCTCGGGTTCTACCGGCCCACAGAATGAACCGCACCCAGTACAGACACCCTTATCGGGGACGGACAGCCGATCATGACGAGTGGACAGAATTATGAGTGAGCAGCAGCTTCCCGAGGTGCCGAACGTCACGATGGCGGTCAGCCGCAATCGAACCGGCACGCTGTCGGTGCGCGCCACCGACCAGGGCATGCCGGTGGAGATCAAATTCGAACGCAGCGAATACCGTTACGGCGCACAAGCTCTCGCCGATGAGATCCTGCGGCTGACCCGTCGTTCCACCATCGCGGCCAAGGCCAAGCGCCGGGAATTGCTGGCGGAGAACGGTATGCCGGCCGACATCCTGGACCAGCTCGGTCTGCCCACCCGGCAGCAGGCGGTCGACGAACTGGACCGGATGGACGATGCCGACACCGGTCCGACAAGTTGGATGAGACCGGTATGAGCGGCCCGCACACGCGACACCACCACAGCGGATTCCCGCTCGGACCCAGGAGAGATGTATGAGCGCGGAAATGGACGCCCTGGTCGCCGGCGCCACGCGGAAACTGGAGGCATTGGAAGCGGCCCTGTACGGACTCAAGCAGGTCCGCGGCCGGTTCGGCACCGAGGATGGGATGGTCACCGCCGAGGTCGACAGCGACGGCGCACTGGTGAGTCTGCAACTCACCGAGGCGGTGACCGCGTTACCGCCCGCCGAAGCCGCCCAGCTCATCATCTGGGCTTGCCGGCAGGCGGCCGAGGACGCCGGCGGGCAGCGTTCGGAGGTCGTTGCCGCGCTGAACGAATCGTTCGCACCGGCACCTCAGGGAGTGGTCGAACCGACCGGAACCGGACCGGGCGGCGCCTGATCGGGCAGCTCGCCGGGCACACCTGGCCCGCGCGGCGCGGTTGCGCGCGGGCCGCGGCCCCGGAAACCCCGCCTCCGCTGCAGCTGTGCGCACCAGGAGTGGGCTCCGCCCAGCTGGACCTATTAGGCTTCCGCGTATGGCTTCTGGAGACATCGTCCCGATCGAGCTCGGTCTGACCGACGGCGATCTTGTCACCCTGTGGGCACCGCGCTGGCGTGACGGTGACGACGAGTGGGAGGCGTTCCTAGGACACGAGGACGCCCTCTACGGCTTCGAGTCCGTGGCCGAACTAGCGGCCTTCATCCGGACCGACGCGGACAACGATCTGATCGACCACCCGGCATGGAAGGTGGTCGCGGGCCTATCGGCCGCCGAGCTCGAGCCCGGCGACAACTACTCCTTCGATCTGGTCGGTGTGCCGGAACTGGCCGCCGGTGACCCGGATGTGGACACCGTCGCCGAGTTGGAGGACACCTTGGCCATGGTGCGCAATATCGGTGAGGTCTGCGAGCTCGAAACGGTGACCAAGTTCTTCGGTTCGCATCCGTCACTGGGCGCCCTGGCCGGCGGCACCCATATGTTCGCGGGCCGCGACGGCGAGGAACTGTGGGATCAGATCGGTGCCGCGGTGGCCAAGAGCTGGGATGATGTGCTCGACGCCATCGATTCGGTGGTGCGGGTGCCCGAGGTCGACGCCGAGGCGGTCGCCCTGGCCGAGGCCGAGTTGCTGGCCGCCGAGGAGAACGAGGTCGACGCCGACGACGCGGCCGACACCGACGACGACAGCGATTTCGAGCCGGTCGACCTGGACGAGGACGACGACGAAGACGCGGAGCTCACCTTCTGGGAAGAGGTCGGGATCGACCCGGTCAAGATCGTGACGGCCGATACCGAATACTTCACCCTGCGCTGCTATCTCGACGACGAACCGATCTTCCTCGGGGCCGGAAACTCGATTTCGGTATTCGCCAGCGAGCGGGCACTTGCCCGGTATCTCGCCGACGACCACGAACACGATCTGGCACGGATCAGTACCTTCGCCGAAGTGCAGACCGCCGCCATCGACGGATCGCTCGAGGTCGAGGTCACCGAGGAGAACGTCTACGTACTGCCCGGCCTGGCCGATGACCTGGCCGAGGGACCGGAAGCGGTCGATACCGAGCAGCTCGACCTGGTCTTGGAGCTGTTCTCCGATGCCGCCGACTACGCCGACGACGACGCGGTGGAACAGGCCCTGTCCAAATCGACCCCGCTCGGGTGGTATGTGTCCTACCTGCTGAATCCGGACCCGACCCGGATGGCGCCCAATCCGCCGTTCGACGCCGAGGCGCGCGCCTGGCGCGAACTCGAACGTAATTTCGAGTCGCGCCTGTCTCCGCACTGACCCGCCCCGCGGCGGTCGGGACCCTAGGTCTCGATGTGGACACACGGCGTGACAATCGGTCGATAAACCGGCAGCGACTGGGCAAACTGACTGGCCAGCGGCGTTGTCGTTGCGCAGCCACTGCCCGGTTCGTCCCGGTCGGCGGTGACACGCCGCCGTATAAGGGCGGATGTACTAAGGAGGACGCATGCCGACAGTGCGGATCGAGCTCGATCAGGATCTGCTGGCGGCTGCCGGGGCCATCATGGGCACGGCGTCGAACAAGGCGACCATTCACGAGGCGCTGCGCCGGATCGTGGTGCACGAGCGGCAGCTACGGCATTTCGAGCGGCTGGCGGCGTCGGCGCTGAACCGTTCCCCGCAGCCGGCGGTGGTCGACGGCTGATCCGGGCCGGGCACCCGTCCCCGCCGATCCGGGCCGGGCACCTGTCCCCTCCGATCCCGGCCGGACCCACCGGAACTGTCGGTACCCGCTGGCATGATGGCACGGAATCTGGAGGGGGAATCATGCCGGTACCGATCACCGATCTGCCCAGGGCACAGCGGCCGCGGGAACGCCTGTGCGCGCTCGGCCCCCAAGCGTTGAACGACGGTGAGCTGCTCGCCCTGCTGCTCGGTCAGGGCCGCCGCGGCGAGAGCGCAGTCGAGCTCGCCCTGGCCCTGCTCGCCGAGTTCGGCGGAGTGTGCGGATTGGCCTCGGCACGGCCCGAGGAACTGGTGCGCCGGCCCGGTGTGGGAGTGGCCAAGGCCGCGGCCATCGCCGCCGCGTTCCAGCTCGCCGCCCGGGCCCGCACCGGCACGCAGGCCCCGGCACCGCTGCTGCGCGCCGACGATGTGGCCCGGGAGGCCGCCCCGCTGTTCGCCGGGGCCCGGGTGGAGCGGCTGCTGGTGCTGATCTGCGACGCGCGCAACCGGCCACGGCAGCGGGTCTTCGTCGCCGAGGGCGCCATCGACGAGGTCGCGGTACCGGTGCGCGAGATACTGAACACGGTCCTACGCCACGACGGTCGCGCCTTCGCGCTGGCACACAATCATCCCTCCGGTGACCCGACCCCCAGCCCGGACGATCGCCGGGCCAGCACCCTGCTCGCCGCGGCGGCGCGAACGGTCGGCCTGCGGTTCCTCGACCATGTGGTGATCGCGGGCGACTGCTGGCGGCGGGCCGCCCCGTTCGAGGATGCCTTCCCGTGAATCCACCCCCACGCCCGCTCACCGCCGGCTCGGTAGCGCATGCGGATCCCGGCCGTATCCGACCGAGCGGCTCTCGCTCGGTGCCGGTCATGAACGCGTATTTCCGGTATCTCGGGCCCGTCAGGTTCTCGGTTCGACTGCCACGGCAGCCGTCGATCCCGCGGGTATCTCGCGGCCCCGGCGGCGACCGGCCGCCAGCCGGGAACCGATCAGGCCCTGCTGGGGTGCGAACAGATACACCGCGGTGAAGACGATGCCCTGGGCCAGCACAGTGGTCGCTCCCGGTGCGGTGTCGGCGTAATAGCTCACGTACAGGCCGGTGACCGCGCAGAGCGCCGAGAGCACCGGGGCGATCACCAGCATCCGCCCGAACCGGTCGGTGAGCAGGTAGGCGGTGGCGCCGGGAATGATCAGCATGGCCACCACGAGGATCACCCCGACCGCCTGCAGGGCCACCACCGAGGTCAGCGCGAGCAGTCCGAGCAGGGCCGCGCCCAGGACTCGCGGGTTCAGGCCGAGGGCGTAGGCGTGGGTGGGGTCGAACGCGTAGAGCGTGAAATCGCGGCGTTTGAGGACGAGCGCCACGAAGACCAGCGCGGCCAGTCCCGCGATCTGGGCCAGTTCCTCCTGGCTCACGCCCAGCAGGTTGCCGAAGATGATGTGGTTGAGGTCGGTATTGCTGGGCGTCACCGAGACGAGTACCAGGCCGAAGGAGAACAGCGTGGTGAACACGATGCCGATGGCGGCGTCCTCCTTCACCCGGCTGGTGTCACGGACCACGCCGATCAATCCGACCGCCAGGAATCCGAAGATCACCGCCCCGACGGCGAACGGCACCCCTGCGATATAGGCCAGCACCACGCCCGGCAGCACCGCGTGCGACACCGCGTCTCCCATCAGCGACCAGCCCACCAGGACCAACCAGCAGGACAGCAGTCCGCAGACGACGGCCGCGACGAGGCTGGCGGTGAGCGCGCGCACCATGAACGCGTAGCGCATGGGTTCGAGCAGGAATTCGATCAGGTCCATCGCGCTCACCGCTGTCCGATGACGTCGAGGCCGAAGGCGAGGGCGAGGTTCTCCGGCCGCAGGGCCTCCTCCGGTGCGCCGTGGACGAGTACCCGCCGCATCAGCAGCACGGCCTCGTCGGCCAGGCCGGGCAAGGCGTGCAGATCGTGGGTGGAGATCAGGACGGTCGCCCCGTCGGCCGCGAGTTCGCGGAGTAGCCCGGTGATCGTCGCCTCGGAGCGTTTGTCCACCCCGGCGAACGGTTCGTCGAGCAGCAGGATCCGGGCGCCCTGCGCGATACCGCGGGCCACGAACGCGCGTTTGCGCTGGCCACCGGAGAGCCGGCCGATCTGGCGGTCGGCCAGTTCGGTCAGTTCGACCCGCTCCAGCGCCTCCTCCACGGCCGCCCGGTCGGCCCGGCTCGCCCGCCGGGTGAACCCCATCCGGCCGTACCGCCCGGTGGTCACAACATCGCGCACCGACAGCGGGAACGACCAGTCCACGGCCTCGTTCTGCGGAACATAACCGAGGAGCCCGGCCCGCCGGGCCGCGACCGGGGCGGCCCCGCCGATCCGGACGGTGCCGCGGTCGGGAGTGATCATTCCCATGAGGGTTCTGAACAGGGTTGATTTCCCGGACCCGTTCATCCCGATGAGCGCGCAGACGCGGCCGGCGTCCACAGTGAGCCGGACCTGGTCGAGTGCCTGGACCTCGCCGTAGTAGACGGTGACGCCGTCGACGTCGATCGCGGGGATTGTCATGGCCTGCTCCCGGTGAGTGCTGCGGCGATGGTTTCGGCGTCGTGCCGGATGAGGTCGAGATAGGTCGGCACCGGGCCGTCGGCCGCCGACAGCGAATCCACGTAGAGCACCCCGCCGAATCTCGCCCCGGTGGCCTCGACGACCCGGCGCATCGGGGCGTCGGAGACGGTGGATTCGCAGAATACCGCCGGAACCTCGTGGTCCCGGACATACTCGATGACCCGGGTGATCTGCTGCGGGGTGGCCTGCTGCTCGGCATTGACCGCCCAGAGGTAGTACTCCGACAGGCCGGCGTCACGGGCCAGATAGGAGAAGGCGCCCTCGCAGGTCACCAGCGCGCGCTGGCGCCGGGGCAGGTTCGCGAGGTCAGCGACGAGTTCGTCGTGGACCTGCTGCAACTGCTGCTTGTAGGCCTCGCCGTTGGCGTGGAAGTCCGCCGCGTGCTCGGGCACGAGGCGGGCGAAGGCCGCGACCATATTGTCCACATAGACGCGCACGTTCAGCGGTGACATCCAGGCATGCGGATTGGGTTTCCCGGCATAGGCGTCGGAGGTGATCGGGACCGAGGCGACCCCTTCGCTCACGGTGATGTGCTCGGCGTCCAGGTCGGCGACGAACTGACCGAACCAGGCCTCCAGGTTCATCCCGTTGTCGAGGATCAGATCCGCTTTGGCGGCGCGTTTGATATCGCCCGGGGTGGGCTCGTAGCCGTGGATTTCGGCACCGGGCTTGGTGAGCGATTGCACCTCGAGGTGACCGCCCGCGACGTTCGACGCGATATCGGCCAGCACGGTGAAGGAGGTGACGACGACCGGTTCACCGGTACGCGGCAGATGGAATGTATCGCAGGCGGTGAGCACGACGGTGAGACCGCAGGCCGCGAGCACGGCGGCGATCCGGGGAAATACCTGCATACCGAACCACCCACCTTCCGCGTTCGATGATAAGTTCGGCCAACCTAATTTACAACTTCGCCCAATGGAAGATCTTGGGGAATGCGTCCCCCGGCGGAGTGCCCGTCGAGGCAGAAGCTCCCGCCGGCACCCATCCGACGCGTCGCACAACCCACACAACGCCCTGCGTCATCGACAACCCCTCGACTCCCCGCGCTTCGCCGAGGGACACACAGTTCGACGAGCGCGGAAGCAAACGGACCGAGGCCGTTGCCAACCGCGTTGCAGCGGACTGATCGCCCGCCGCGCTTACCGAGCCGGTGGGTGGGCAACCGCGGATCGCATGACGCCGGGAAGTGGCCTGACCGAACCGGTTCGAGAGACCCGATTGCCCATGACGGCGACGTAGGATGCCTGGCATGACTGCGGAGGGAACACAGGGCACGCCAGACGTGGTGGAAGACGTTTTCGAGGGCATGGCTACAGGTGTGGAAGTCGAAGCACCCGACGCCGACGCTCCCGCGATCCAGCGCCCCTGGAATCCCGAAGAGATTCGCGTCAACACCAGCCAGTTTTCCTTACGGAATATTCTCGATCAGATCGACGAAGGGTCGCTGGAACTCGCACCGGACTTCCAACGCGGTCGAGTATGGCGCCCGGAACAGAAATCGCTGCTGGTCGAGTCACTGTTGCTGAAAATTCCGTTGCCGGCCTTCTACTTCGCCGAGGACAGCGACACAGCCTTCCACGTGGTGGACGGCCTGCAGCGCCTTTCCACATTGCATGATTTTGTTCGCGGCGAGGATACGCGCTTCTCTCTCAAGGGCCTAGAGTACGTCAAGGGTGCTGACGGAAAGTATTTCTCCGACCTGCCCGTCCAATGGCAGCGTCGAATATACAACACCCAATTAGTCGTCAATGTCATCGATCCGACCGCCACACCGGACGTGATGTACGACATTTTCAAACGTATCAACACAGGTGGCACCCCGCTCAACGCGCAAGAGATACGACACTGCATGAGCAAATCACGCAGCCGGGAAATATTGAAGCGAATGACCCACACCGACGAATTTTCCATGGCAACCAATGGGCTCACGGATCATATTCGAATGGACGACCGCGAGATGGCACTTCGCTTCTCCGCATTCTGGCTGCTCGGCATCGAGCGCTACTTCGAACAACCTGTCATGGAAAGCTTTCTCATGCACACCACACGACTGTTGGATGATCCCGAGAAGCTTCCGGACAGCACAGTCCGCGAGCTGGAGGAAACATTCAAATCCGCGATGATCAACGCCTATACCATTTTCGGTGACCACACTTTTAGGAAATGGCCACGGGGTTCGGTACGACGCTCGCCTATCAACCGAGCACTATTCGAAACCTGGTCTATCGCGGTGGCAAAATCGGAGCGGGACGACCTGGAACGACGACGCAATGACATCAGGCACGCCGCCCAGGCAAGGATGACGCACGACATCCGATACCTCGATGCCATCACGTCGTCCACTTCCGATCGTCGGCGAGTTGCCTACCGCTTCCGAGCCGCAGCAGAGGACGCGGAGGCCGGAAGATGATCGGGTCCCTCGATATCTCGAATTTCAAATGCTTCGAACAAGCATCATTCGCCATGCGGCCGTTGACCGTTCTTACCGGAGTAAATGGCGGTGGAAAAAGTACAGTGCTGCAATCGCTGCTACTTGCACGCCAGGCGACCACCGGGGATGGCCGAACTGTTCAGTTGAACGGCCCCTACGGCTTGACACTCGGAGAAGCTCTCGAGGTCTTGCACCCGGCCTCGTCGAATCCGGAAATCTGCGTGCGGCTCGCCGAAGCATCGAACGGCGGGACGGAGAGCTGGGAATACCGGTTCGGAGTGCCGGATAAAGAACAGGCGCTGCATCTCACGCTGAACAGCGCTCCCGACCACCACGCACCGGGAATCCGTAATCCGGGCGCAGGATTCACCTACCTTTGCGCGGAACGCCTTGGACCACGGGATATCTTGTCAGTATCCGCGCAGGAGCCGGACGCGATCGGCGTCGGCGTGCATGGTGAGTTCACGGCACAGGTGCTGGCGCTGCGGGAGATGCGACAGGTCACCGCTCGGCTGACCGTCCGCGAACAGCTCCAGCACCCCGAAGCCGGGAGCGCCTCGCCGAGACTCCAGGCCGAGGCGTGGGCCTCGGAAATCATCCGGCCGATACGCATCACCGCACAGTGGGCCGCCGGAATCATGGCGAGCACTATCCGATTCCAGGAAACCGGCAGCTACGGAGCGGAAATCCGACCGGTGAACACGGGTTTCGGTGTCTCCTACGCACTTCCGGTGATCGTGGCGGGTCTACTGACACAGCCCGGGGATATGCTGCTCGTCGAGAACCCCGAAGCCCACCTGCACCCGGCCGGCCAGTCTCGCCTCGGCCAGTTCTTGGCCAGAGTCGCGGGCAGCGGTGTACAGGTGGTGGTCGAGACGCACAGCGATCATGTGCTGAACGGCGCGCGCCTGGCTGTGGCGGAAGACGAGACTCTGCGGGCGGGCGATATGGTGGTGCACTATTTCGATCGGGACGGCGTCGCGCCGATCCAGATCAACGACAAGGGGGAGCTGGACCATTGGCCCAGCGGCTTCTTCGACCAAATCGAAAGCGACCTGGGGAGACTCGCCCGTGCTCGACGCCGCTGATCGGTACCGCACGGTTGTCGACGAAGGCAGCCTCGCACTCGGCAGCCTGTCCGCCACTGAACTGTGTGATGCGCTGGAGAGGTTCGCTGATCTGCTGGAACCGCTGGCCGATGGTCGGCAGGTAGCGATCATGGATTTCGCGTACGAGATCGAGTGCTGGGACACAGTCACGCTCGCGGACCTCTGGTACGTGCCGGATGACAGGGTACCCCGGGATACACGAGTCCGGCTGGCCCGGCTACTCGACAAATGTCGGGCCGTCACCCCGTCCGAGGCAGATCTGCCGCAGGAGATCCGAGTACACGGAACGACCCGCGAGACCTCCTGGGGCATGGCACATGCGCTGAACCGCTGCGCTGCCGGCTGGATGACCTCCTGCCTGGTCGTGCACAGTCCACTATGGTCTTCCGGCTGGATCAGCGTCGAACACGAGTCCGGCCGGACCGAACTGCACATCCTCACCGACGAGACCGAGATCCCAGACTTCTGGCGCGGTGTAATACTGCGAGAGCAGGTGCCGGAGGCCTCGTTCTTCGCAATGGCGGCGTCGGCGTTCCCCGGTCTGCTCCTCGCGGATTCACTCGGGTTTCATCACTTCCGCGGCGTGTACACCGAGGTACTGCCCTGGGTCGTCCGGGTATTGGCTGCGGTAGACGACCATTTCGCCGAAATCCTGGCCGAGCATCATGGTGATCACAACCGCGTGATCAGCGAATTCAGCGCGCTGGGCATCGATATCTCGCCGGAGAGCCCGAAGACCAAGAAGGATAAAAGGGCCTGGGCGCAGCGGAACATCGAATACCGCGGGCGGGAATACCGCTGCGAGTGGCACGGCAAGCGTCTGTGGGATCGTGACCGCATCCACTTCTCGCTGCCCCTCGCCGAGCACGACGGCAAAATACTCATCGGTGTGTTCGACGGGCACCTGGACACCTGAGTATGGGAGCCGAAGGTTGTCAGCGTCTATAGCTACGACGGAAGCACGGCCTGGCACCTGCATACCGAACCACCCGCCTTCCGCGCTAGGCCATAAGTTCGGGAACCCTAATTTTCAACTTCGCTCAATGAAACAAGGTGTTGGACCGGGCGCACGTGGACCGCACGGGGTCCGGCGTCGTCGGCGATCTGCCAGATGATTCCGGTTCCGAACTCGCTTCGGCTGCGCTTGGTAGAAAGAGAGGATGGGTATGGATTTCCGGTTCGGTGTGAACATGGTCTCCTCGGATTCCCGGGACGAGTGGGTCGAGAAATGCCGAAGGGCGGAAGCGCTCGGTTATGACGTGATCGGCATTCCGGACCACTTGGGCCTGCCTGCGCCGTTCCCTGCGATGATGCTGGCCGCGGAGGCGACGGAACGGGTGCGACTCAACACCTTTGTGCTCAATGTGCCCTTTTATAATCCGGCGCTGCTGGCGCGTGATGTCGCGACGGTCGATCAGCTCAGCGGCGGCCGGGTCGAGCTGGGACTCGGCGCGGGCTACGTCGAGGCCGAGTTCGAGACCGCGGGCATTCCGTTTCCCAGCGGTGGTCGACGCGTGGACCACGTGGCCGAGACTGCCGCAACCCTGAAACGCCTCTACGCCGACGCCGACTACCGGCCTCGCCCGGCACAAGCAGGCGGCCCGCCCCTGCTGATCGCGGGTTGGGGCGAGCGCATGCTGCGGGTGGCAGCCGAGCATGCCGATATCGTCGCGGTCACCGGAGCGGGGACCGCCGGTAACGGGCAGCTGACGCTGGCCGGGCCGTCCGAGGTCGCGGGCCGCATGGCCTACCTACGCCGGCTGCTGGGCGACCGGGCCGACACTGTCGAACTGAACCTGCTGATCCAAGCATTGGTCTCGCCCGGCGAACGCGACGAAGCCCGCCAACGACTGGCGCCGCACCTGCCCGCGCACAACACCGACCCACTCGAAGAGTTCATCACCATCCTCGTCGGCACACCGGAACAGATGGCCGACCGGCTGCGCGAGCGCCGCGAGACCTACGGCATCAACTACATCACTGTGCTCGAGCCCAATATGGAGAAGTTCGCGCCGCTGATCCAGCTGGTGCGCTGACCCGATCACCATGAGCCGCGATCGAATGAAGCGCGACGTGAAGACCGATTGGACGGTCCGTGACGATGTCCGGGCCAAGCTCCGTTCGACGATCAAACGACTGTTACGCAAGTACGGCTACCCGCCGGACAAGCAACCGACCGCGATCCGGCAGGTCATCGACCAGATGGAGGTGCTGGCACCGAGGTACGCGGAGGAGAATCGGGCGGCCTCGACCTGAGCTTCGACGAGCTGCGTGCATCCATGAATCTCTCTCGATAAGAGCGGGAAACGTCGGGGGGTCTCAGTACGCTTGGGCGATGGACGACATCGACAAAGCGGCGCAGAATGACCCGGAGTGGGTGGTGTGGTCGAGTCCGGAGCGCATCTCGGCAGCGATCGACAAGCTGTTCGCGGAGACGCTCGCGGGGATTCCAGCCGACTGGAAAACACTGACCGGTTCGGCCAAGCCGATAGGTTCGATGCCGGTGGGCGTGGACCGGTACAGCGACGAAATGACCCTGCACTGGCTCGACGATGCGTTCGACTACCTCGTCCCAGAGGAGGATGTGCTCTACTCGGACGAGAATCGCGAACTCGTCGATCAATTCACCTGCTACATCGGCGAGTATTTCGTTCGGCACTGTGGCGGCCGGTGGGTCAATGACCCGGAAGTGCAGGTGTTCCACAGCTTCGGTCCGACGATCCGCTACGACTGGACCGACCAGATCGACTACCCGATGAATCTGCTATTCGACGCAGCAGACCAGAACCGCTTCATGGTGATCAGTCTCGGGTGGTATTCCAGGTCGATCGACTACGCCGAGACGCACGGGTTGGCACACGAGGGTCTAGAGCTACGACGGAAGCACGGCCTGACCTGATCAGGGGACGGGGGGATGTCCGGCGAAGAGGAAGAACGCCGTCGTCGTGCTGTAGAGCGAGAACGTAAAGAACAGCGCACACGATCGGAACTCGGCCGCAAGTCGAACGACATCGGGAGATTCTTTCACAACGGCATCGCGCAGATGCGAGGCGAGACGCACCAAAACGGCTGGCAGAGCCAGAGATCCATCAAGCTACCGTCCGGCCGAGAGCGGATACACGACGGTGCCAGATCCCTGAACGACAACGAATTCAGGGAGTACAAGCACGCCAAAACGGTCGGCGGCGAGTTCGTGATGGAGCAGATATCCAAGGATCGGGAGAACCTCCAGACCGATCCGAAGGCCAAAGGCGCCTGGGTCGTCATCGAAGGTTCCCCTGATCCGGCCGCCCGCAGGGAACTGGAGAAACTCGAACGGGAATTCGAGGGGCGGTTCCAGCTCATCGAGATAACCCCGGAGCAGGCCCGGAAAGCCGCAGAGATCGGCCAGGACTTGGAGCGGAATCCCAACCAACTGGAGCTCCTCGACTCCGGAAAGTTGCGGGCCCGGGAACGCGCGAAGGAGATGCGAGAGAAGAGACAGGAGAAGGACCGAGTCCAGGCCGCGGCCAGGGAGGCGATAGAGAAGCGGGAGCGGGAACGCCGGATACTCGAGGAACAGCGTAGGCAGCGGGAGGCCGTGAATCGGGTGGCCGAGCGTGTTTGCCAAGAGCGGGAGGCCGTAGCCCGCGGAGAAAGACCCGCCATGACCGGTCACGAGGCCGCGGATATCCTCCGGATCAACCGGCCACCGCCCGGGTCCCAATCGCCCTTCCGGGAATCTCCCCAGGTGACGCGCAGAGGAGAGGCGCCCGGACGGAATAGAAGCCGTGGGGTGGAGCGGGACGGCCGATAGCCCTGCTTCGATACTGTGTCGGCGTGGACTCGACCGAAGTTGCATTCAATTCAATTTGGTCGAAGGTGGGGCGGCAGTGTCACGGCACGTGTCCAGCGTGGCGCGGCGGCGCCACAAGGAAGCGGTGCGGAACCCGCCGGTATAGCCCGCTACGGGCGGTCGAGCCGCCCTTTCCGCAGGGTTGTGGTGAAGGCGTCCCACTCGGCCGGGGTGAAGACGAGGGCGGGTCCGGCCGGGTTCTTCGAATCACGCACACCGACCATGCCACCGTCGAGGAAGGCAGCCTCCACGCACTCCCTGCCGCCTGCGCTGCGGCTCGATTTGAACCACCGGGCCGTGGACAGATCTACGGTCATGCTCGGTACTCCCTGGCTGCTATCTGCCTTATCAGACGTTTGCTTGCTGCAACGTCAAGCGACGATCGCTGGATGACGTCGTAGGTCTGACGATACCGGCTCACATCCTTGGCGCGCTCCAGGTACACATCACCCGCGGAGGATTCGATGTAGACAACCGTGGGTGAGTTCTCGCGCCCTCTGCCGTCCCGGCCGAAGTCCAGGATTATGAACGGGCCGGTCGGGAGGCCAGCGGGAAACCCCGCCGAGAAAGGGAGTACGGACACCGTCACATTCGCGGGCATATTCGCCAGGTGATTCAACTGCGCGCGCATCACGTTCGCGCCACCGACCACAGTGCGCAGCACCGATTCGTGGACGGTCAGGTCCACGTCGGCGGGCTTGGTCTTGCGGGTGATGAGCGCCTGACGCTTGGTCTTGAATTGGATGCGCCTGTCGCGGGCTTCCTCGGTTTCGTCCGGCAGGGTGAGGCGTTCGAGCGCGCGGGCATAGTCCGGGATCTGGAACAGTCCGGGCAGCACGTTCGGCTGGTAGATGGTCAGGTGCCGGGCCGAGGATTCGAGTCCGACGTACAGGTTGAAGCTGCGGAATATGACATCGTCGAACTCCTGCCACCAGTTCTTGACTGCCGCCTGCCTCGCCAGGCTGGTCAAGGCGGCAATGACTCCGGCGTCGTCGATACCGTAGACCCGGCAGAGCGCCTCCACATACGGCACCCGGATACCGGCGAGCCCCCGCTCGATCCGCGAGAGCGTGCTCACCGAGAGCTGGATCAGCGGTGCCACATCGTCGAGGTTCATATTGACCGCTTCGCGGGCTTCCCGGAGGTAGCGCCCGAGCTGGCGGCGGGGCAGGGTGGTCGAGCTGTTCTCTGGCACAGGGGGTTCCTCGCTTTGCATTTCGAGCGATGGCCATTTGCACGCTGCAACCCTTGTACGCAGCTGTGACAACCGCTCTGGCCTTTTGGACATACTGGGAAGCAATTGCGCGCTGCGCTTGTGCTGGCCTCGTGTCCGGTGGTGTGCTGGATTCACTCGGCAGCCGGGAAATTATCGAATCAGCAAGCCGCCCAGAAAGATCCCCATCTCAGGTGCGACTGGTTCGAGACATTACCGCGAATTCTCAGGCAATCAAGTGGCAGTAATTCCGCACATCGCCTCCGGCCGCCGGGCCCACCACCCACACCCGTCGACCGGGAGCCGTAACCATGACGATCAACGGAGCAGGTCCACCCAGTACGCCGGCCCGTCGGCCGGCGCGTACCGGCGCGGCACGAATACTGTGGGGTATTTGTACCGGCGCGGCACGAACATCTCGCGGGCACCGTCCGGTTCGCGGCGTACACGCGGGCAATTGCCCCGGGACTTCGGCTGGCAACCATACCGTGCGGGTCCGCACGTGAGTACGCTGCGGCGCGCGGTGGCCGTGCGCGCCCACGGCAGCGATAGCGGCGATATCGACCGGTTATGCGATATCCACGCCCTCCGTGTCGTGTTCACGGCGTACATCGGGGCAGGGTCGGTGCACGCGCCGGTGATCGCCGCCCGCCATGCGATCGAACACGACGCCGACGTCATCCTGGTTCCGGATCTCGGCACCGACGCGGCCCGGTCGCAACCGTGGCGCGCGGTGACCCGAATCGCGGATCTGATCACCGCCTCCGCGGTGCTCGAATTCGGCTGCTGACCCATCCCCTCGTCGCGGTAATCGATACCGCGCCGACCGGATGGCTCCTACCGGGAACTTCCCCGTTCCTATCCCGCGAATCCGCGGGTACGCGAGTCCACTTCTCGATCTCGATTGTCTGGAGTGTGTTCCGTCATGTCTTCTTCCCCTGTCTACGATCGTCGCGTTCTCGTGGTCGGTGCCGGTCCGTCCGGGCTCACCCTTGGCATCGAACTATTGCGCCGGGGTGTGGATGCCCGTGTCATCGACAAGCTGGACGGCCCGGTCACCACATCGCGGTCGTTCACCGTGCACGCCCGCACGCTGGAACTCCTCGAATTGGCGGGGGTGGTCGAGGAGTTCCAGGACCGCGGCCTGCGGGGTGAGTGGATGGACTACCACTTCCAGGGTGCCGCGGAGAAAGTGCGCCTGGACTTCACCGGGCTGGACAGCCGCTACCCGTACTACCGGGCATTGAGCCAGCAGGACACCGAGGAGATTCTTCGGCGCCGGTTCACCGGGTTGGGCGGGGTCGTCGACTGGCAGCGGGAACTCGTCGCCGTCGATATCGGCCCCGGTGGCGAGGTCACGGCGACGGTGCGGGATACGCGGTCCGGTCGCACTGAAACAGTGCGACCACACTGGTTGATCGGCTGCGACGGGGTGCGCAGCACCGTCGCCGCCGCGCTCGGTGCGCCGGCCGATCGTGTCGAGTACGCCGGCACCACGATGCGGATGATGGATGTCCCACTCCGGGCGCGAGCGGACCGGCCGGTGGAGGTCGGGGGCGTCGATTACCGCATCACCCGGGATCGGATGCTGCTCACGGCCGCACTGCCGGGCGGGGTGTGGCGAGTGTTGATCAGCGATACCGGCGACGCGCGGGTTGCCGATATGTCGGTGTCCGCTTTCCAGGCCGTCGTCGACGAGCACTTCGGTGGCGCGGTGCGTTTGGGGACCCCGCAATGGTCGTCGGTGTTCCGGACCCGGCGGCGATTGACCTCCCGGTACCGAAACGGGCGTGTCCTGGTCTGCGGGGATGCCGGGCACGAACGCTCACCGGCCGGTGGGCAGGGAATGAACACCTCGATGCAGGATGCCTTCAATCTGGGGTGGAAACTCGCGGCGGTGGTGCACGGCGACTCCCCCGCCGCGCTGCTGGATACCTATGAGGCGGAGCGGCGCCCGATCGCCGAACAGGTGAAGGCGGGCACCCATGAATTGCATTCGGTGTTGATGAACCACGGGATGCCCCTCGCCGAACGTCTCGCCATGGCCCGCGAACCCGGGTTCACCGACCGTGCGGTCGCCCGGATCTCCGGCCTCGCCTACCGGTATCCGGCGACCGCAGCCGCACACGCATTCTCCGGGCGCACGCGATCGGACGGTCTCGGAGCCGGGGACCGCGCGCCGGATGTGGAGATCACCCCGCGGCTGCGCCTGTACGAGAAGCTGCGGCATCCCGGGCACACCCTGCTGATCACCCACCGCGACCCGAGCGCGGCCGCACACACCGCGGCGCTGGTCCACCGGCTGTATCCGCAATTCGGCCACCGGGTGCAACCGGTGGTGATCACTCCCCCCGGCCACCACCGGCCCGCCCCGGCCGGCGCGATCACCGCCGACAGCCACCAGGTCCACGAACGCTACGGCGCCCCGGCCACCGACACGCTGTGCCTGATCCGGCCCGACGGCTATCTGGCCTGCCGGACCACCGAGCACCGCACCCTGCACACCGCCCTACGCGCGACCTTCGCCTGATCCGCAACCCCACACCTGCCACCGCAGAACCCGCCGCACCCGGGCATTCCGCCGGTGCCCGCCCTGGAACCGTCCACTTCGCCCGCCTGCCTCACCCTGCCCGCCTCGCGCCACCTGCCGCGCCCGACCGAGTTGTCCGATCGCGGTCGGTGGCCGGTGCGCGGGCCGGTCTGTGCTCACTCCGGGCCGCCGAGCCCCCACCCGATAGCCCTTTGTCCTCCGGAAAGAAAGCTGCTATGCCCTCGTTCACTGCGCCACCATCGGTCTCGCTTCCCGGCTCCGTATCGCCGACCGGCTGCCGGGTCGCCCACGGCGTTCCCGCCGAAACCGGTTCCCGAGTGCCCCTGTACACCCCGGAATTCGCCGCCGACCCGCACCGCACCTACCGCACGATGCGCGAACAGTTCGGGGACTTCGCGCCCATCGAACTCGCGCCGGGCGTACCGGCCACCCTCGTCCTCGGCTACCACACCGCACGCCGCATCCTGCACGACCCGGACCACTTCCCCACCGACCCCCGCACCTGGCAGCACACCGTCCCCGCCGACTGCCCGGTGCTGCCGATGATGCGTTGGCAACCCGCGGCCCGGTACAACACCGGGGTCGCGCACACCCGCTACCGGCAGGCGTCCACGGCCGCCATCGACGCCATCGACGGCCACGCCATGCACGCGACGGTGGAGCACATGGCAGCCCGGTTGATCGACGCCTTCGCTACGTCCGGGTCCGCGGAACTGGTCACCGACTATGCCCGGCCCCTCGTCATCACCGTCCTCAACCGGATCATCGGCTGCCCATCCGATATAGGGCAACGAATCGTCACGGGCACGGCCGCCCGCTTCGACACCGTCCAGGCCGCCGACGGCATGTACCTCCTGCACACCGCACTCACCGAGCTGGTCGCGCTCAAACACCGGTGCCCCGGTGACGACGCCACCACCCGCCTACTCACCCATCCCCACCGCCTGGACGACGAAGAAGTACTGGCACAGTTGATGAGCTTCTACGGCGCGGGCGGCGAAGCCCAACCCAACCTGATCACCAACACCATCCTGCTCATGCTCACCGACCCCCGCTTCGGCGGCAGTCTCCTCGGCGGCAGCCTGTCCACCCGCGACGCCCTCGACGAGGTGCTGTTCCACGACCCACCCATCGCGAATTTCTGCACCACCTACCCCCGCACCCCGGTCCTCGTCGGTGATACCTGGCTGCCGGCGCATCAACCCGTGGTGATCAGCCTCGCCGCCGCCAACACCGACCCCGCTCTGACCGGCGGCGACCCCACCGGTAACCGGGCACACCTCGCCTGGAGTGCGGGACCACACGCCTGCCCCGCCCGCACCCTCGCGTACCTGATCGTGCAAGACGCTGTCGATCAACTCCTGGACGCGATCCCGGATATGGAGCTCGCGGTCGCACCCACGGAGTTGGGGTGGCGGCCCGGACCGTTCCACCGCGCACTGACCGCGCTACCGGTCACCTTCCGGCCCTCCCCACCGGTCGACCTCCGGCACGACGCCGGTGACCGGGGATGATCCGGTATTCGCTGGCCGTGCATCAAGCACTCACCCTCTATGAGTCACAGTTCCGGGAGGTCCGCCCATATATCGACCCGAACCACCGCAGCGCTGGTGGCAATCCCGGCGACTGCTACACCGACCTGGCCTTCGACACCGCTGATCCGGACCACGCACTCTCCACCGGTACCACCCACCCACCGCCCATGCCCCCGACTGCCACCGATACCTCGCGGACTCCGCCTACCTCGGTGGGCTCCGCCGGGATCCTGCCCTGGGGCGTCAGGGTCGATGAGTACCCGGACACCTGAAAACGAGAAACGAGGGTTGTTCTCCCGCTATCAGGAGAACAACCCTCGGTGTCCGGCCGAGGTCAGCGGGCGAACAGCAACGCCCGCTTGACCTCCTGGATGGCCTTGGTGACCTCGATACCGCGTGGGCAGGCATCGGTGCAGTTGAAGGTGGTGCGGCAACGCCACACACCGTCGACCTCGTTGAGGATGTCCAGACGCTCCCGGGCGGCCTCGTCGCGACTGTCGAAGATGAAGCGGTGCGCGTTCACGATCGCGGCCGGGCCGAAGTAGCTGCCGTCATGCCAGTACACCGGGCAGGACGTGGTGCAGCAGGCACACAGAATGCACTTGGTGGTGTCGTCGAACCGGGCCCGGTCGGCCTGGCTCTGGATCCGCTCGAAGGTCGGCTCGTTACCGGAGGTGATGAGGTAGGGCTTCACCGCCCGGAACGCGTCGAAGAACGGTTCCATATCCACGACCAGGTCCTTCTCGACCGGCAGCCCGCGGATGGGTTCGACGGTGATGGTCACCGGCTTACCGCTCTTCGGCAGCATGTCCTTCATCAGGACCTTGCAGGCCAGCCGGTTCACCCCGTTGATCCGCATGGCGTCGGACCCGCACACGCCGTGCGCGCAGGAACGCCGGAAGGTGAGGGTGCCGTCCAGGTAGGACTTGATGTAGATGAGGAGGTTGAGGAAGCGGTCCGTCGGCAGCGCGGGCACCTGGAACGATTCCCAGCGCTGACCCTGACCGTCCTCCGGGTTGAACCGCGCCACCTTGACGGTGATCATGGTCGAACCCTCGGGGACCGGCGCCGGGTTCGCGGCCGTCGGATTCTCGGCTACAGCGGTCATCAGTACTTACGCTCCATCGGCTCGTAACGGGTCTGCACCACCGGCTTGAAGTCGAGGCGGATATCGGAGAGGAGATCCGCACCCTCCTTGTAGGCCATCGTGTGCCGCATGAAGTTCACGTCGTCGCGGTCCGGATAGTCCTCGCGCGCGTGCCCGCCACGCGACTCCTTGCGGTTGAGCGCCCCGACCACCGTGACTTCGGCCAGCTCCAGCAGGAAGCCGAGTTCTACGGCCTCGAGCAGATCGCTGTTGTAGCGTTTGCCCTTGTCCTGCACCGTGATCCGGGCGTAGCGCTCCTTGAGCGCGTGGATATCGGTGAGGGCCTGCTTCAGCGTGTCCTCGGTGCGGAACACCGACGCGTTGTTGTCCATCGACCGCTGCAGTTCGGTGCGGATATCGGCGACCCGCTCGTTGCCGTGGTCGGACAGGATCAGCGCCAGCCAGTCCTGCACCATCTGCGCCGGGTTCTCCGGCATATCGACGAATTCGGCGCGGTGGGCGTATTCCGCGGCGGCGATACCGGCGCGGCGGCCGAACACGTTGATATCGAGCAGCGAGTTGGTGCCGAGCCGGTTCGCGCCGTGCACCGAGACGCACGCGCATTCCCCGGCGGCGTACAGGCCGGGCACGATATCGGTGTTGTTCTTCAACACCTCGCCCTGGATGCGGGTGGGGATACCGCCCATCACGTAGTGACAGGTCGGGAACACCGGCACCAGTTCCTTCACCGGGTCCACACCGAGGTAGGTGCGGGCGAACTCGGTGATATCGGGCAGCTTCTCCTCGAGCACGTCCTCGCCGAGATGGGTCACGTCGATGTAGACGTAATCCTTGTTCGGTCCGGCGCCGCGGCCCTCGAGCACCTCGAGCACCATCGAGCGGGCGACGATATCGCGCGGCGCGAGGTCCTTGATGGTGGGCGCGTAGCGCTCCATGAACCGCTCGCCGTCGGCATTGCGCAGGATGCCGCCCTCACCGCGGACCGCCTCGGAGATGAGGATGCCCAGCCCGGCCAGGCCCGTGGGATGGAACTGGTGGAATTCCATATCCTCGAGCGGCAGCCCCTTGCGGAACACGATCGCCATACCGTCGCCGGTCAGCGTGTGCGCGTTGGAGGTGGTCTTGTACATCCGGCCCGAACCGCCGGTGGCGAAGACGATCGACTTCGCGTGGAAGACGTGCAGTTCACCGGTGGCCAGCTCGTAGGCGACCACACCGGTGGCGACCTGACCGCGATCGGTATCGGTCAGCACCAGGTCCAGCACGTAGAACTCGTTGTAGAACTCCACGTCGTGCTTGACGCAGTTCTGGTACAGCGTCTGCAGGATCATGTGACCGGTCCGGTCGGCGGCGTAGCAGGCGCGCCGGACCGGGGCCTTGCCGTGGTCGCGGGTGTGCCCGCCGAACCGGCGCTGGTCGATCTTGCCCTCGGGCGTGCGGTTGAACGGCAGACCCATCTTCTCCAGGTCCAGCACCGCGTCGATGGCCTCCTTGGCCATGATCTCCGCCGCGTCCTGGTCGACCAGGTAGTCGCCACCCTTGACCGTGTCGAAGGTGTGCCACTCCCAGTTGTCCTCTTCGACGTTGGCCAGGGCCGCGCACATACCGCCCTGGGCCGCGCCGGTGTGGCTGCGGGTGGGGTACAGCTTGGTCAGCACCGCGGTCCGCGCCCGCGGGCCGGCCTCGATGGCCGCCCGCATGCCCGCGCCGCCGGCACCGACGATCACGACGTCGTAGCGGTGCTCCTGAACAGGTCGGGATTCAACGGGTCCGCTGGTTCGTTCGCTGCTCTCACCTGCGGCGTCGGTTCGTTCGCTGCGCTCACTCATGCGAGGTGGCCCGTTCCTAACTGATATTGGGGTCGAAGGTGAAGATGACGTAGGTGCCCACGCCCATGATCAGGATCATCGACAGCACCAGCAGCGTGTTCAGCCAGAACCGGGTCGAATCCTTGCGCGAGTAGTCGGCGATCACGGTGCGCACACCGTTACCGCCGTGCAGCTGCGCCAGCCACAGCATGGCCAGATCCCAGATCTGCCAGAAGGGGCTGGACCACCGGCCGGCCACGAAGGCGAAGTTCAGCCGTTTCACGCCGCCGTCGAGCAGCAACATGATCGCCATGTGGCCGAAGACCAGCACGATGAGCGCGAGACCGGAAAAGCGCATGAACAGCCATGCGTACTTCTCGAAGTTCCCGCTGGCGTGCGAACGCGGCGAGCGGGGCAGGTCCAGGCTCGCCGGACGGTCGTAGGACTTGCCGAGAACGGGTGCAGACATGGTCAGTGCTCCGTCAACAGTAGGTAGAACATGCGGCCGATCGAGGGCACCAGGAGCACGACCAGGAGCCCGATGATGCCCCAGAGCATCTGCTTCTGGTAGCGCGGTCCCTGGGACCAGAAGTCCACCAGGATCACCCGCACACCGTTGAGCGCGTGGAACAGCACACAGAAGACCAGTGCCATCTCCATGAGCGCGACGATCGGCGTCTTGTAGATCTCGATCGCTTCGTCGTACATCTGCGGGCTGACCCGTACGAGCGCGGTGTCCAGGACGTGCACGAAAAGGAAGAAGAAAACCGTGACACCGGTGATCCGGTGCAGGGCCCAGGACCACATGCCGGGGTCGCCTCGGTACAGCGTTTTGCGCTTCGGCTGAGCCGGAGCTTCTATCGTGGCCATAGAGTTTCGGTGCCTCCAACATCGTTGATGGACCCGGTCACAGATCCCGGCACCGGTGTGGCGGGCCGGAAATTCGGTGGCGTACCAACCCGCGGCCGACAGGGACCTGCTCCGGGGCCGCTGTCGATAGGGCTCGCCGCCGCCGAACCTGAACCGATCTGTTCTGGACTCTAATCCTCTGACAATCGGGGAACTAATTCGGCGTGCCGCGCGTTGCGCCCAGATCACACAGGTTAGGTTTACCTTTGTAGGGCGGTGGAGGGGTTCCGCGGCGGGTTCGTCGCGCCCTCG
Organism: Nocardia sienata NBRC 100364; assembly: GCF_001613205.1. GTDB lineage: Bacteria > Actinomycetota > Actinomycetes > Mycobacteriales > Mycobacteriaceae > Nocardia > Nocardia sienata. The sequence continues at coordinate 28,753 of NZ_BDBX01000029.1, forward strand.
ATCGCCTATCCCGAGAACCCCTCCGCAGCGCCGATCTGTTCCGCAAAACCTTGGTGTGCAGGGGGTTTCACATCCGCCCCCCAGCACACGCCCGCACCGCGCGATTTTCCGCACCCGCCCGGGCCCACAATGTCGATCTCGCCCTCGCGCACGGCGGCAATGTGCAAAATGTCTCAGTACGAGAGATGAAGTTACTCAAGAGTAGCGGACAGAGTGCCGTAGCGACGAAAGCTTTCCGCGATTCCCGGAATTGCGTGCCGGCCGACTCCCCGCCGCCCGGGCCGAGGGCAGGAGCCGGAGCCACCGGCCGCGGCGCCTGCGCGGCACGCCGCCGGTGGGACCCGCCGGATCAGTCGCCCTCGTGGATCGAATCGACCCGTAGACGCACGGCTTCGTAGTTGAAAACGGTCTCGACGGTATCGCCGGGCACCCGCCCCAGCAGCGCCTGACTCGCCGGCGCGCTCTGCGGGTACTTGCCGACGGCGGGATCGGCCTCGTGATCGGGCACGATCTGGTACTCCATCCGCACCTCGACCTTGTCGAAGGCGTCGAGCCTGGACAGCAGCAACTTCGAATACACCATGACGATGAGGAACTTCGGAAGTGTCATTCGCACCTTCCTGGTGAGGGGACCCGGGCCGAGCGGCCGGGCACTCTACTTATCTCCGAGCGGAACGACGTGTTTCACATCCACTCGGAACAGATCGTGCGCGCGGGCGCGCAACGGACACGGTGATGCGGCAGGCTGGGCCGGGACCCGGTGGGTCGCCCACGGACGCGGGAGCAGCTATGGATATCGACTGGAATCTTCTTCGCACCAGCGCGTACACCGCCATGCGACGCGCCCATGCACCCTATTCCCGATTTCCGGTCGGGGCGGCCGGCTGGGATGGCAGCACTGTCTCGGTCGGTTGCAATATCGAGAACGTGTCCTACGGGCTGGGGCTCTGCGCGGAATGCGTCCTGGCCGGCAACAACAGGACCGCGGGCGGCGGCCGGCTGCTCGCTGTCTCGGTCTGCGATTCCCGGGGCGCGATCCTGCTGCCCTGCGGCCGGTGCCGGCAGGTGCTCTACGAGTTCGGCGGGAAAGGACTGCTCATCGACCACCCCGACGGGCCGGTACCCCTGGGCCGGCTGCTGGCGGATGCCTTCGGACCCGACGACCTCGCCGCCGGTAGGACCTGACCGCCCTCGCCGGCACCGCGCCGTGGAATCCCGGCGGGGCAGAGCGGGTTGGTTCGGATATGACTGTTCAGCTCTCCGTGCTCGACCTGGCCGCCGTCGCCGCCGACGGATCGCATCGGCAGGCGCTGGCCGACACTGTGACCGTCGCCCGCGAGGCCGAGCGACTGGGGTTCCGCCGGTTCTGGGTGGCCGAGCACCACGGCATGCCGGGTATCGCGAGTTCGGCGCCGCCGGTGCTGATCGCCGGGGTGGCCGCGGCGACCGAGCGGATCCGGGTGGGCTCCGGCGGGGTGATGCTGCCCAACCATTCGTCGCTGGTGGTCGCCGAACAGTTCGGCACCCTGGTGGCGCTCTACGGTGACCGCATCGACCTCGGGCTGGGGCGGGCCGCCGGTACCGATCCGCTCATCTCGGCCACCATCCGGCGCGGCGCGGCAGCCGAGGCGGTGGAAGATTTCCCGAAGCAGGTGGTGGAACTGCTCGCCTACTTCGGGACGATTCCACCGCTGCGCGGGGGGCAGGGCGACCGTATCCAGGCGGTGCCCGGTAAAGGCGACGCCCCCGAGATGTGGCTGCTCGGTTCCAGCGATTTCAGTGCCCGGCTGGCAGCGATGATGGGTCTGCCGTTCGCGTTCGCCCATCATTTCGCCGGTGGACGCAATACACCGCTGGTGTTCGAGCTGTACCGCAGCGAGTTCCGTCCCTCCGAAGTGCTCAGCGAACCGCATTCGATGCTGGCCGTGGCGACCGTGGTCGCCGACTCCGCCGCGGAGGCCCGCCGCCGCACCCTGCCGCAGAGTCTGGTCCAGTTGCGGATGCGTACCGGTCAGCTGCCGCAGCGGATACCGACCCTGGCCGAGGCGGAAGAGTACCCCTGGTCGGACGCGGAGAACGCCTTCGTCGACGATCGCAACGCCGACCAGGCGATCGGCACTCGGGAGCAGGTCCTCGACCGGCTCGACACGCTGGTGAAGGACACCGGTGCGGACGAGATCATCGTGGCTCCCACCGGCCCCACGGTGCAGCACCGCCTCGAGACCCTGCGGGCACTCCAGGAGTAGGAGCCCGGGCCCACCCGGGCGGCCTGCCCGCCGCGACCGCGACCCGAGGTGGTCGGGTGGGCGAGGCAGGCGGACCGCAGGGGCCCGGCTCCGCGCACCCCGGCACGACCGCCGCGGCGCTGCCAGACTGATGGTGTGACGGCACACGACGCGGTATCGATCATCGGGGCCAAACGCGACGGCGGCGAATTGTCCGACGCGCAGATCGAGTGGGCTGTCGCCGCCTTCGCCCGCGGCGAAATGGCCGACGAGCAGATGGCGGCGCTGGCCATGGCGATCGTGCTGCGCGGGATGAACCGGCGCGAGACCGCGTGCTGGACCGCGGCGATGCTGCGGTCGGGCCGGCGGCTGGACTTCACCGACCTTCCGCGCCCCACGGTCGACAAGCATTCCACCGGCGGCGTGGGTGACAAGATCACCCTGCCGCTGGCGCCGCTGGTCGCCGCCTGCGGCGCGGCGGTACCGCAGCTGTCCGGCCGCGGACTGGGTTACACCGGCGGCACGCTGGACAAATTGGAATCGATTCCGGGCTGGCGCGCCGATATCGAACCGGACCGGATGCGCGAGATCCTCACCGACCCGGCCGTGGGCTGCGTGGTCTGTGCGGCCGGCGCCGACCTGGCGCCCGCCGACAAACGCCTCTACGCACTGCGTGACACCACCGGAACGGTCGAGTCGATCCCGCTGATCGCCAGTTCCATCATGAGCAAGAAGATCGCCGAGGGTACCGCCGCTCTGGTGCTGGATGTGAAGGTCGGTTCCGGCGCGTTCATGCGCACCCGCGAGGAGGCGCACGCGCTGGCCACCGCCATGGTCGAGCTGGGCGCCGACGCGGGCGTACGGACCGTGGCCCTGCTCACCGCGATGGACACCCCACTGGGCCGCGCCGCGGGCAACGCGCTCGAGGTCGCCGAGGCAGTCGAGGTGCTCGCGGGCGGCGGACCCGCCGATGTCGTAGAGCTGACGCTGGTCCTGGCGCGGGAAATGGTCGCGCTGGCAGGGCTGGACACCGATCCCGCCGACGCGCTCGCCGACGGACGCGCCATGGACCACTGGGCCGCGATGATCCGCGCGCAGGGCGGTGACCCCGGCGCCCCACTGCCGACGGCCGCGCATACCGAAACGCTGTCCGCCCCGGCTTCGGGAACCCTGACCCGGCTCGATGCGCGCGGGGTCGGTATCGCCGCCTGGCGTCTGGGCGCCGGCCGCGCCCGGCAGGGCGACCCGGTCCAGGCCGCCGCAGGGGTGCAGTGGCATGCGAGCCCCGGCGACCGGGTCACCGCCGGACAACCGCTGCTCACCCTGCACACAGACACCCCCGAGGCGTTTCCCGGCGCGTTCGAGGCCCTGGCCGAGGCGATCACCGTGCAGTCCGGATCCGACCGGCCCGCCCCCGGCCCGCTCGTTGTCGACCGGGTCGGCCCCGATACGCACCGCAGCGGGCAGCACTGGTCGCCGCACCGGCATTCCGGTCGCCCGCACGCCCGGCCCGGCCCGGCCACCGTGCACACCCACCCGCATCCGGCCGCCGACCACGAAGGGAACTCGAGGTGAGCGTCCGTCGACGAGGTGGAACCTTTCGGGCCGTCCGGCTGACCGGCGCGACATTCGGCGATACCGTCGGCATATGACCGGACCTCTTCCGCTGGATCTCGCCACACTGCGCCAGGCACCCAAGGCGCTGCTGCACGATCATCTCGACGGCGGCCTGCGGCCCGCCACCGTGCTCGAACTGGCCGCGGACTGCGGGTACGACCGGCTTCCCGCCACCGATGCCGAATCGCTGGCGCGCTGGTTCCGGGACGCGGCCGACAGTGGCTCGCTGGAACGCTATCTGGAGACCTTCACCCATACGGTCGCGGTGATGCAGACCCCGCGGGGATTGCACCGGGTGGCCCGCGAATGCGCGGAGGACCTGGCCGCGGACGGGGTCGTCTACGCCGAGGTGCGGTTCGCGCCCGAACAACATCTCGAAAAGGATCTGACCCTGGACGAGGTGGTCGAACACGTTTTGGCCGGGTTCGCCGCGGGTGAGGCGGCCGCCGCCGCGGCCGGACAGCCCATCGTGGTGCGCTGTCTGCTGACCGCCATGCGGCACGCGGCGCGGTCCCGGGAGATCGCGGAGCTGGCGGTCCGCTTCCGCGACCGGGGCGTCTGCGGTTTCGATATCGCGGGCGCGGAGGCCGGATACCCGCCCACCCGGCACCTGGACGCCTTCGAGTACATGCGGGTCAACAACGCGCACTTCACCATTCACGCCGGCGAAGCCTTCGGCCTGCCGTCCATTCACGAGGCGCTGGCGTTCTGTGGCTGCGACCGGCTCGGGCACGGCGTCCGGATCGTCGACGATATAGAGGTGCCCGGCGGGATCGAGAATGCCCGGCTCGGGCGGCTGGCGGCGTATGTCCGCGACACCCGGGTGCCGCTCGAACTGTGCCCGTCGTCGAATGTGCAGACCGGCGCGGTGCCCTCACTGGACAAACACCCGTTCGACCTGCTCGCGCGGCTGCGCTTCCGGGTCACGGTGAACACCGACAATCGTTTGATGAGCGATACCAGCATGAGCCGGGAGATGCTCAAACTGCACCAGACCTTCGGCTACGGCTGGAGCGATCTGGAACGGTTCACCATCAACGCGATGAAATCGGCGTTCATCCCGTTCCCGGAGCGGCTGCGGATCATCGACGACATCATCAAACCGGGATACGCGGTGCTGCTGGGGTGAACCGGCGAATACCGGTCGGTCCGGAAACCAGCGGTGGGAGCCCGAGCCGCACGTCTCGCGCGCCGGGATTCTAGGCTCGGCGTCGATATGTACAACAGGTTGCTACACCAGCGCACCGCCCGCCTCCTCGGTTCGGTGCTCTCCGCCGCGGTTCTCGCGGCCGGACCGCTCACCGTCTGCGGGAGCGCGGCAGCGCAGCCCGCGCCACCCACCAGCACTCCCTTCACCACCCCGGTCACCGATACGTGTCCGCAGAAAACCCAGCCGCCACCGGCGATCGACCTCTCCGAGGTACCCGAACCCGGCGAATCGGCGCCGACGCCGCTGTCGGTCCCCGATTCCCCGATCGGCGGGAAACGGCTCGGCGAATGCGGTGTGGTTCTACCCACCGGCGCGCCGGCGCTGCCCGCCGATATCTCCGCGACCGCCTGGATGGTCTCGGACCTGGACACCGGCGCCGTACTCGCCACCAAGGACCCACACGGCCGGTACCGCCCGGCCAGCACCATCAAGGTGCTGCTGTCCATCGTCGCGCTACGCACCCTGGACCTGGACAAGGTCGTCGTGGGAACCCAGGCCGACGCCGATGTGGAGGGCACCAGGGTCGGGATCGGTCCGGGCGGCCGCTACACCAACCGGCAGTTGCTGCACGCCTTGGTGATGGCGTCGGGTAACGACGCCGCCCACGCACTGGCCGCCCAGATGGGCGGCGACGACGTGGCCGTGGTGAAGATGAACGATCTCGCGAAATCACTGCACGCCTACGACACCCGCGCGGCCACACCCTCCGGTCTGGACGGGCCCGGCATGAGTACCTCGGCCTACGATCTGTCGCTGCTGTTCCGGGAAGCCATGTCGATTCCGCTGTTCGCGGAGATGATCAACACCGAGCAGTTCGACTTCCCCGGTTATCCGCCCGATCCACGCATCGCCGGCGACCAGGACCATCCCGGGTTCCCGATCGCGAACGACAACGGACTGCTCTACAACTATCCGGGAGCACTGGGCGGGAAGACCGGTTACACCGACGACGCCCGCCAGACCTTCGTCGCCGCCGCCGAGCGCGACGGCCGCAGGCTGGCGGTAACCCTGCTCCAGGCCGATGTACTGCCGATCCGCCCGTGGGAGCAGGCGGCTCGGTTGCTCGACTACGGTTTCGCGCTCGGACCGGGCGCGCAGGTCGGCGAAATCCCCGGCGACGACGACGAATCCGCGCTCAGCACACCGGGGCTCGCGGCACCGCCGCCGCAGGACGCGGTGGCGTATTCGGCGCAGGGCCCGGGCGGCGGTGAATTCGACGAACTGTGGATGCTGCTCATGGTCGCGGGTCTGATCCTGGTACCGATTCTGCTGCTCGGCACCTGGCACGTACGCACCAGCAGGCGGTGACCGGAGTTTCCCGCCGATAGCGCCGGCCGGGGGTCCTCACCACCCCCGGCCGGCTCGAAATCAATCGGTGGTGAAGAAGTCGCCGGCGCGCTTGCGCACCTCGGTGCACCGGAAATCCAATTCGTCGGCGGTATCCGCGACCACGAACACCAGGCCCAGCGCCACCGAGTCCATCATCGACCTGGTCGCCGGATAGGTCTTCCCCGGCTCGGCCGCCATCCGGACTTCCTGCACACCGGGCAGGCCCGCCAGTTCCGCATCCGCTCCGCCCAGGTACCGGGCCTCCCGCTCGACGCTGAGCAGCACCAGCGCACCGCGGCGGGACAGTACATAGCCGCTGCCACGTCCGGCCACCGGCGCCCGCCTGCCTAAGAGTTCGGCGATGTATTCGCTTTCGCGGTGGATCTGCGAGGTGCCGGTCAGCACATGGGTGTGCTGCGGATGACCGATCCCATGGGCGCGCGCTCCGAAATCGATCAGCCGGGGACCCAGCGGTCCGGACATGATCTCCATATGCGCAGGCCCGATCCGCATACCCAGGGCATCGAGCACCCGGCGCGCGTAATCGGCCAGCCGGCGCACGATCGGATCGTCGTGGTCGAGCCACCGGCCCTTTTCGTAGACGAAATCACCTGACTCGGAAATCCATTTGTCGTAGACGGTGACGCAAAGGATTTCGTGCCCGGCCGGGGTGGAGAAGGTGTCCACGGCGTATTCCACCCGGGGGGCGGGATACATTTCCTGGATGAGGGCGGCCGAGGCACCACCGAAGAAGCCGGCACGGTCGGTGATCGCGGCGACCGCCTCGGCCAGTTGGCCGGGGGTCTCGACCAGTCGGACGTCGACGGAGGCTGCGCCGCGAGCCGGTTTCACCACCAGTTTGCGGCCCGCGCGTAGTTCGGCCACCGCTTCGGCCGGTACTCCGGTGTGCCCCGCCGGAACGACCCGGGTGGTCAGTGTCGGTACCCCGGCGGCGACCAGGGCCTCGAACATGTACTGCTTGTCCCATCTTCGCTGCGGCAGCACCGCCTCGCCGGCCGGGCAGCCCGGAATATCGGCGCGTAGCCGCTCGGCCAATTCGACACCGGGTTCGGATCCGGCGATGACATAGGCGACCGACCGCTCCGCGCACATGCGCAGCAACGCCTCATAGGAATTACCGAGATCGGCGGCGAAATCCAGTGCGCCCGGGGTGCGGGCGGTACGGAATTCCGATACCAGCGCATGATCGGTATCCAGGAGGATGGGTTCGATCCCGTACTGCTGGAGAACCCGGGGGTACAGCTTTCCCGAGCTCACGGGATCCACGATCAATACCGAATTATCCGACACGAACCGAACTCCTGTCCTTGGACATTCCTGCAACTACCGCCACCGCACCCGCGGCGAACGAGATCTGGACGACGAGCGTCCAGTACAGCGCGCTGTCGTGTAGCACCCCGAAAGCCCCGAGGCCCGGGCCCACCGCGAATCCGAAGGACTGGGCGGCCGCGAGATATCCCTGATACCTGGGGTTCTCCGAAGGTGTCGCGATATCGGCTATCGAAGCGCTCGCCTGCGGGATGAAAATTGCCTCACCCAGCGAGAAGAGCACGAATCCGGCAATGCACCCGGTCCAGCTCGAGCTCGCACCGCAGACGAAGAGACCGAGCCCGGTGACGAAGATCCCCAGTCCCAGCGCGTAGTTCCATTTCAGTCTGGCCGTCAGCGTACTGATCGGCAGCTCGAAGAAGATGATGAAGAGCGAATTGACCACCAGCAGCACGCTGTAGAGCCGGCCCCCGTCGGAAATCTTCTCGACCGACAGCGGAATCCCGCTCATACTCTGCGCGTAGACCGCCATGGCCGTGCCGAATACCACGACCACCGCCCACAGACGCGACACTCGGGACGGGTCATACGGTGCCGCCGCGGAATCGGAGACGAGGGCGGGCACGGACGCGTTCCGTTCCCGCGCCGCCGCCAGCGCCTCGGCACCCCGGAGCCTCGAGCGCTCGGAGAACAGGAACGCGGCGGTACCCGCCGACCCGAGCGCGGACAGGAAGAACAGCATCGGAAAATTGTTCTCGCCCACCGCGGAGACCATGATCGGAGCGACCGTGACGCCGCTGCTGAGAAAAATACGGTGGAAAGCGACCACCGTAACGGTATTTCCCTCGTAGGCCGATCCCGTCACCAGCGCCGCCGCCGGCCCCGAGAACGATTGCGTCACCGCCACGCTCAGTGACGCGAGCACAATGGCCGGCACCGGATCGGTCGTCGACATTCCGAGCAGGTACAGCAGCGGCGCATTGAGCAGGGAACCGGCGATGAGCACATCGGTGGAGCCGAAACGGGCGGCGAACCAGCCGCCGGCGACCGATCCGAGCACACCGGCGAAACCGCCCGCGAACAGTGCGAGGGTCAGGGCCGACGCACTCAGTCCCATGGATTTGTAGAACACCGTGGAGAACAGCGCCAGAAAGCCGACCGACCTGCTCAGAAAGGTGGTGATCGAAATGATCCATACTTCCGCGGGAAACTTCGGTGGTTTCCGCTTGTCTGCTAATGCGACGGCCAACGGGTGCTCCGCCTCGAATCCGCCGGGCGCACCACCTCGGGTGCGGGATGCCGGGTCGACGCCTCGGAATCCACCGGGTCCTCCTCTACTCGGCGGCACGCCAAAGACAGTGCGCCCTGGCGAATTTCCGGCAATTCAGCCGCCTCGAATCGGACGATAAGACAAGCACCGCGCCGGAACATCCGTCATGCGATTCGAAATATCCGTATTCGCCGTCGACAGGCACTCATCCGTGGAGTGACACCAGCGCCTTCCCCGGGCGCATACGACCGCCTGGCCCCTCACAAGGACCGATTCGCCCAGCACAGGATTCACCTGTGTCGCCCATCGGTCGCCCGCAGTTGGGGATCGGCCCGCCGAGGTGAAATATGACCGAACAGTCGGTGGACCGGCGACTTCCGCGCCGCGCGAGTCCGGGCGCGCGAGTCAGCCGCGCCGGCGGCGGCGCAACCGGGTGATTCCCAGGGTGACGAGCGCGCCCACGCCGAACAGTGCTGCACCACCGAAGAACCCCGACCGGCCACTGTCCATTCGTGGCCGGATCACAGCGGGCCCGGGTACCGGCACCGAGGCCAGTTGTTCGTTTTCCCGCGCGGTCGCGGCCCAGGCGGTGGCGAACAGAATGATCCGATAGACCACATAACTGAACACCATGATGCCGATGATCGAGCCGAAGGCCGCACCGGCCGGACTGTTGAGCACCGACCGCATATAGATCCCGGCGATGTTCTTGAAGACCTCGAAGCCCACCGCCGCCAGCGCCGCGGCCTTCAGTGCGCTGCGCAGTGTGACCGGCTCGCGCGGCAGCCGGGCGATGATCCAGGCGAACAGCGCCCACGAGGCCACCATGGCGAGCACCGTGGACAGCAGCCACAGCAGCCAGCGCACCCCGGGCATCTCGTCGAGCCCGACCAGTTCGAGCAGTTGCACGCCGAGCCGGCTCGACGCCACCGCCGACAACCCGAGCGACACCACCATCGCGAGGAAAAGCCCCAGCAGCGCACCCAGATCCGACAGTTTGGTGCGCAGCCAGTTGTCCTCGTCCGAGGGCTGCTCCCACTGTTCGGTGAGCGCCTTGCGCAGGTTCGCCATCCAACCGAGACCGGAGTACAACCCGGTGAGCAGACCGAGCACACCCACCGTCCCGCGCGAGTTCACCGCCTGGTCGATCAGGTCGTTGAGCTGATCACCCATCTCGCCCGGGATGTTCTCGACGACCTTCTCCTGCAGTTCGCCCAGCAGGTCGGCGTTACCCGCGAGCACGAAACCCGCGATGGCGAAAGCGATCATCAGCAGCGGGAACAGCGACAGCACAGTGAAATATGTGATACCCGCCGCGTAGTAGTCCCCGCGCTGATTCTGATATCTACCGGCAGCGCGCACCAGATGGTCGAGCCACGGCCGCTGTCCGATCATACGCTGGACTGCGGCCTTGCCGTTGTCGATCACCTGCACTGTTCGCGCCCCTCATCGCCACACGCACGGCCGCGGACCGGAATCAGTGGGTCAGGAAACCGACCCGGTCGTAAACCTGTGCGAGAGTGTTGCCGGCGATCTCGCGCGCACGCTCGGCTCCTGTGGCGAGTATGCGATCGAGTTCACCCTGATCCGCCATGTACTCTTCCACTTTCGCACGCAGCGGCGTGACGAATTCGACCAGCGCGTCGGCGACGTCGACCTTCAGGTCCCCGTACCCGCGGCCGGTGTAGTCCTTCTCCAGCGTCACGATCGGCGTCTCGGTCAGCGCCGACAGGATCACCAGCAGATTGCTGACCCCTGGCTTGCGCTCTACGTCGTAGCGGATCTCGCGCTCGGTATCGGTGACCGCCGAACGCACCTTCTTCGCCGTCACCTTGGGGTCGTCGAGGAGGTTGATCAGACCCGCGTCCGAACTCGCGGACTTGCTCATCTTCGCGGTGGGATCCTGCAGGTCGTAGATCTTCGCGGTGCCCTTGACGATATGGGCTTCCGGAACCACGAAAGTCTTCTTGAACCGGCTGTTGAACCGCTGGGCGAGATTGCGCGTGAGCTCCAGATGCTGGCGCTGATCCTCCCCCACCGGTACCTGATGTGCCCGGTAGAGCAGAATATCGGCCGCCATGAGCACCGGATAGGTGAACAGGCCGACGGTGGTGTTCTCCGCCCCCTGCTTCACGGACTTGTCCTTGAACTGGGTCATGCGGCTCGCCTCGCCGAACCCGGTGAGGCAATTCAGCACCCAGGTCAGTTCGGCGTGCTCGGGGACCTGTGATTGCACGAACAGGGTCGAGCGCTGCGGGTCGATACCCAGCGCCAGCAGCTGCGCCGCGGCGACCCGGGTGCGGCGGCGCAGTTCCTTTGGATCCTGCACCACCGTGATCGCGTGCATATTCGGGATGAAGTACAGCGTGTCGTATTCGTCCTGCATATTGACCCAGTACTGCAGGGCACCGAGATAGTTCCCGAGGTGGAACGAGGCACTGGTCGGCTGGATACCGGAAAGCACCCGCTGTTTACGTTCCCCGGCGGCCGGGGTCTGCGCAGGACTGGACATGCCCCGATCTTCGCATGTGGTTCACGCCGAATTTCGTTCCACCCAGTTGCGCGGATCGATACCGGGCATACTGCGCTTCCCCTCCCGGGCCAGCCGCTGCTCCTGCTTCGTGATCAGCCGGTACACCGGTGCGCTCGGCCCGTTGAGCGCGGCTTTCACCGGCCGGGGTACCAGCACCGAGGGCACGCTGTGCGCATTGCGCACCGACTGCGTCAGCCCGCGGTAGGCGATCTCGTCGGTACGTTTCCACTCGATCCCGTACATTTCGCGGATCCGCCCCGGCAGGCTGCCCTGGACCAGCAGGTAGTAGGCCGAACTCACCTGCCGACCCGGCGCGCGCTGCGGGTAGGGCACCGTGTGCCCGGAAAGGTAGTTGCCCACCATGCGCGCCTCGTCGGTGAGGAACAGCTCGTCGGAGGCCAGGTAGCTGTCGAAGTACGCCCGGAACGCCCGGTAGTCCATCGGCGCCGCCTCCCGCGGCATACCGAACAGCTCACCCCAGCGCACATAGTCCTGGTACAGGTCCTCGCGTTCGGTATCGCTGAGCCGCCGGACCAGCAGGTCGTACATGACCTCGGCCGATTCGAAGGTGAACGCCATGGTCATGAAGCTCAGCTGCGGGTCGTAGGCGGAGTAGGCCGAACCCGCCGGGTGGTGCGCGCCCGCGTCCTCGGGTAGCCGGCCCTTCACCTTCGCGTGCTTCTTCCCGGTGAACTCCAGCGCCCGGTCGGCCTCCTCCCGGGTGCCGAAGAAGACGGCTTCGAAGAGTTTCCCGGTGAGCGCGAGCCGGGTGTAGGGGGTGTCGCGATGCTCGGTCGACTCGGCGGTCCCCACGTAGAGCAGGGGGTTGACCGCGCCGATCACCAGCGCCCGCAATCCGTAGGTGAGGCCTACGGCGCGCTTGCGCATAACCCGCCTGATCATCGAGTCGTCGGAAAAGTATCCGGTGTCCACGGCCATCTCAGCCTCCTGGTCCGCTCCACGTCGAGCACTGCGCACCCGCATCTGGCAATAGCATCCACCAGTTGTGCCATTTCTGGCAAGGACTGTTCCCAAATTGCCGTGTTCGCCGACGCGCATAAAATCCAGCTATGGCAGCGCAGCGCACCTATGGCGGTCTGTCCGCGGAGGAACGGCGGGTCGGGCGGCGCACCGCGTTGCTCGATGCGGCACTCGAGATCATCGGTACCCAGGGACTGGACAAGCTCACCGTGTCGGGGATGTGCTCGGAGGCGGGGCTCAACGAGCGCTACTACTACGAGAGTTTCGGCAGCCGGGACGATGTCCTCACCGCGCTGGTCGACGGTATCGCCGAGGAACTGGTGATCGCGATCGCGGGGGCTCTGCAGACCGCCGGTGACGACTCGCGGGCCAAGGCGCACGCGGCCATCACCGCCGGTATCCATCTGCTCACCGACGATCCCCGCAAGACCGAGGTCACCATGGTCGCCGCGATGGCGACCCCGCAGTTGCGGGCGCGCACCACCGAGACGATCCGGGTCTTCGCCCGGCTGGTGGCCAGCGAGGGGATCGAGTTCTATGGAGTCAGCGATCCGGCGCCGGACCCGGTGATCGATTTCCGGGCCACCTATCTGGTGGGCGGGCTGGTCCAGACACTCACCGGCTGGGTGCGCGGGGATCTGCCGATCGACCGGGACCAGCTGATCGAATACACCACCGACGTCTTCGTCCTCCTCGGCGAGGATTTCGCGCACCGCGGCAACTGAACCGCCCGCACCGCGAGGCCGTCAGACGCGGACGGGGACCGCGGTCAGCCCCTCCGGCGCCCCCTGCAGCACGACCCGGAACGCCACCTCCCGCGAAATCCAGAATTCCGCGCATGCGGCGAGTACCGAATCGAACCACGTCCGCTCTCCCGGCGCATCCGCGAGCAGTTGCTCGGCATCGCGGACGGCGACCACATAGCCGGTGGCGTCCCCGAGCAGATCCTCGAGGTTGAACAGGCATTCGTCGAACGCGTCCTTGTTCGGCCGGAAGTAGTACGGGAACTGCAGGGCCGCGGCGAATTCGTCGAACAATGCCGCGACCGTGCGCATCCGGCTGCCGCGGACTTCGCGCACCTGATAGCCGGCGGGCGCGCCGTAGCGCACCCTGCTGAACTCGGCGGCGTCCACGGCCGCCGAACCGACGGCCGGCGGCGCGACGCCGGTCGGCGTTCCGTGGCGCGGCAGAGCGAGGAAATCGGCCAGTAGGAGAGGTTCGGCCATCAGCGCATCCTGGTGAAGGTGTCGTAGTGGTCGCCGGTGTACCAGGCCGATCCATCGCTTCCGGTGACGATGCGTTCGGCGTCACGGGACTGCCCCGGTTTCTTCGGGTTCACGTCCCACTCCCGGTACTCGACGGCCTTGCCCGCGGAACCCGTGGCAGGCAGGCGGCCCTCCCGATTCCCGAACGGGACACCGCCCTTGGTACCCGGTGCGTTCGCCGAACCGGGCCAGCGCCCGGCATCGATCTCCTCGAGCGTCGCGTAGGCACGGTCGGGTACCCCGGCCACCTTCGACACCACCGGAGCATCGGACGCCGTGGTCCGGCCCGGTGCCGGCTTCGGAACGGCCGATGTGGAGGTCACCGTGGTCCCCGACCGAGCCGCCGCCGGCGACCCGCTGTCGTCCCCACCCCCCTGGGTACCGAGCAGGGCGACGACGACGGCCACCAGCACCGCGCCCACCGCCGACAGGACCTTCACAACTTGCGCACGCACGGCTACCCCTTCATCGATACTGGACGGTCACCGGAGCGTGGTCCGACCAGCGCTGCGCGTAGGTCGCGGCACGTTCGACCACCGCCTGCTTCGCCCGCTCGGCGGCCTCCGGCGTCGCCAGCTGGTAATCGATCCGCCAGCCGGTGTCGTTGTCGAACGCGCGCCCACGATACGACCACCAGCTGAACGGACCGTCACCCTCCGGGTGGAGTTCCCGGACGACATCGACGTATCCGGCCGCCAGTTGCCGGTCCAGCCAGGCCCGTTCGGCGGGCAGGAACCCGGATTTCGTCAGGTTTCCCTTCCAGTTCTTCAGGTCTCGTTCGGTGTGCGCGATATTCCAGTCGCCCGCGATGACGAAAGCCCCGGTGCGGGTGGACATCCGGGCGGCGAGTTCGTCGAGGAACCGGTACTTCTCGTCCTGCCGGGGCGTATCCGCCTCTCCGGTGTGGACGTACACGCTCGCGACGGTCACGTCGTCGAAGTCCACCTCGAGGTAGCGGCCGGTGGCGGCGAACTCGCTGTCCGGTTCGATCCCGACCCGCACCGCTCGCATCGGCCGCCGCGCCAGCACCCCCACCCCTGCCCGGCCCTTGGCACCGGGCTCGGCGTGGGCGAGCGACCACCCGTCGTCCAGCGCGGGCGCGAGAGCGGCGGCCACCTGGGCATCGTCGGCACGCGTTTCCTGCAGGCAGACGATATCGGCCTCGGTTCGGGCCAGCCAGGCGAGCAGCCCCTTGCCCGCGGCCGCCCGGACCCCGTTGACATTGACAGTGGAAAGGATGTACGGCACCGATCGACCGTACAATGACAGGTCACCGCTACTTGCCAGGAAGGGGTGACGACATCGATGTCAGGCACCTCCGCAACCACGCTGCCCGAGCCGGTCAAGGCTCTGCACCTGGGTTCAGGCGCGCCGCTGCTGCTGCTCCACGGCGTTTTGCTCTCACCGCACTGCTGGGAGCGGACCGCCACACTCCTGGCCGCCCGCTGTGAGGTCTTCACCCCGGCCCTGGCCGGGCACTGGGGCGGGCCGGAGTTCTCCGATGGCAGGTACTCCGCCGCCACCCTGGCCGACCGGGTCGAAGCGCAGCTGGACGATCTCGGCTGGCGGACCTGCCATATCGCCGGCAACTCGCTGGGTGGCTGGGTGGGATTCGAACTGGCCCGCCGCGGCCGGGCCCGCACACTCACCGCGATCGCCCCGGCCGGCGGCTGGAAAACCCCGTCGCCGCTCCAGATCCGCGCCGCCGCCAAGATCGCGCCGATGATCCCGCTCGCCGAAATCCTCCGTCGGCTCGGCGATTTCCCGACCGAGAGCCGGATCCTGCGGTGGGCCATGGCCCATCTGCTGACCAAGAACACCCGGGCGGTTTCCCGCGCGGACATCACGGCGGTGATCCTGGCCGCGCTGCACTGCCCGGCGCTGCCCGCGCTCACCCTCGGCACACTGCGCGGGCCGTCGCTGGCGGATATGTCCGACATCACGACCCCTGTCCGACTGATCCTCGCCGATGCCGATCGGGTCCTCCCGGCCCGGGCCCACGGAGGCCGGTTCCTCCGTGAGCTGCCGCCGGCCGCGGACCGGATCATGCTCAACCGGGCAGGGCATGTGCCCATGCTGGAGGCTCCCGACCGGATCGCGAATCTCATAGCCGAACACATCTACGCCAGCCGCGACCACCTGCGCGCTGTGTAATCGGCGCCGCCTGCGGCGGGACGGACCTCGACCCTTTGTGGGCCTCGCGAGACGCGGCGCCAAGGGGGTGGGCGTTCCCCGGGGCAATGGCGATCGGAGGTGTTGGGGTCGCCGCCCGGTTCAGAGCATCCGGTGCAGCTCACCGACCATTCCGGCGAGGCACCTCGGTTCCTCGAACAGCCGCTCAGGGAGGCGGCGTCGCCGGTCGAGTCTCAGTGTCCGAGCAGCCCCTTCGCCACGTGCGTCACCTGGATCTCGTTGCTGCCCGCGTAGATCATGAGCGATTTCGCGTCGCGAGCCAGCTGCTCCACCCGATATTCCGACATGTAGCCGTTACCGCCGAACAGCTGCACCGCCTCCATCGCCACCTCGGTCGCGATCTCCGACGAGTACAGCTTCACGGCGGAGGCCTCCGAAAGGCTCAGCGGTTTACCGGCGCGCCCGCGCTCGATGATGTTGAACACCATGTTCTGCACATTGATCCGGGCGACCTCCATCTTCGCCAGTTTGAGCTGGATGAGCTGGAAGCGGCCGATCTCCTGGCCCCACAGTTTCCGGTTGCGGGCGTAATCGGTGCACAAGCGCAGGCATTCGTTGATCACCCCCAGGGCCATGAACCCGATGCCGACCCGCTCGGCCACGAAACTGGATTTGGCGCTCTCCCGGCCGTCGCCGCCGCGGTGCTCCTCGGTTTCGCCGAGCAATCGGTCGCGGCCGAGACGGACGTTGTCGAAGAAGAGCTCCCCGGTGGGCGAGGCGTGCAGACCCATCTTCTTGAACGGTTTGCCCTGGGTGAGCCCCTCCATACCCGCGTCGAGGACGAAGGTGAGCACCTTGCGGTCGCGAGAGGGGGTGCCGTCGCCTTCGTCCAGTTTCGCGTAGACGACCAGGGTGTCGGCGAAGGGACCGTTGGTGATGAATGTTTTCTGACCGTTGAGGATGTAGTCCTCGCCGTCACGTCGCACGTAGGTCTTCATCCCGCCGAACGCGTCCGAGCCGGAATCGGGTTCGGTGATGGCCCAGCACGCGATTTTGCGAAGGCTGACGATATCGGGCACCCACCGTCGCTGCTGGGCGAGGGTGCCCCGGGACAGGATGGTGGCGCCGCCGAGTCCGGTGCTCACCCCCAGTGAACTGCACAGACCCATACAGACGCCGGACAGTTCACTGGTCAGCACGGCCATCATCGTCTGCTGATCGAAACCGCCGCCGGACCCGGACCCGTCCTTGTCCGCCGCGGCCGGCTTCTCCATCCCGTCGGCAGCCGCCTGTTTCGCCGCCAGCTGCTTGTTCAGCGCCTCCTCGGCCATGGCGCCGATACCGAAATCCGCGTACAGCTTGCGCAGGATCGGATAGGGCAGCATCTCCCCACTGTCCAACGCGTCCAGGTGGGGGCGCACTTCCTTATCGATGAACGTCCGCACCGCGTCGCGGACCATCAGGTCGGTATCGGACCATTCGAACATCGTCGTCCTCCGGAATCACCAGCAGCATTACGGTGTAAACCACCGGGCGGACACACCGTCGCGTCCACCTTGTTGACACCCTGCCAGTTCTCGGCCCGTCGCGCTGCGATCCAGCGAAATCCGTGAGAGGCCGCGGACGCCGACTGCCGGGCACTCGCGGCGGGGGGTCACGGCTGCGTGGCATGCTCGCGCAACCGGTCCAGGCGCGAGACAACATTGTCGTACCAGGTCAGGGGCTCCCCTTCGACGGCCCAATCCATCCGGGCATGTTCTTCGAACAGTGGCCGCAGAGCGGCGATCGCGGCGGCGTCCCGACTCAATTCCGTCCGGCTCAGATCATTGGGCTTCCACTCGTTCCACTCTTGCGCGCCGCGAGGACTCGGCGTCGCGTAGTGGCTCGTGAACGGATTCGATTCCGAGTCGAAGTCACAGTCTGCACGGAACGCCTCCTCGTGGTCGTACCCGAAGACGTGGTCACCGTCGAGCAGCCAATTGTTGGGCCGGTCCCAGTTGCGGACGAGAACATCCAGTTCACCGAGTTTTCGGGCGCCAGGTGAATCCTTGACCGCCTCCATGGCAGCGCGAGCCCCGGGGTCCGCGCTGGTTCCTGGCACGACACGCCCCGGCAGTCGCTGCATGAGCAGAATGCCGCCCTCCCCCGCGATCACCGGTGCGACCGGGGCGCCGATCGCACGACCGACCGCGGCTACGAGAATTTCGGCGGACCGCCGGGCCGGGCTGAGGCCGACCCTTCGTACCGCCTCGAATCCATCCGGATACACCATGAGCTCGGCACCGTTCTTCGTACTGGCCATCTCCCCCGATCGGATTTCCGGTTCTCCGGAACGCTCGGCGGCGCGCAGACGAGCAGTGAATTCGTCGACCGACATCAAAGGTGACGTCGCGACGACCGGACGACCGACCGCGGTACGCACCTCGGTGTCCGTAACGAGGTCGCGGCCGGCGGCCTCCGCGCTCGTCTTCACCGATACATCGACATGGACCCCGGAGCCGGAGCTCTGATAAAAGCGCCTGAGCCCGCCACAGGTTCCGGTGGCCACCGCGCCCAGCCGCTTGACCGCCTCCCCGATGACCCGGCGCACTCGCTCGGTCATTGCGACCCCATCGGGGGGATGCGGCGAACCGGATTCACTCTGTTTGCGCACTCGCACGGCGGTGATGGCATGGGCAATACTGGCCCGCGATTTCCGCGTCGGCCAATCAGCAGCAGCTTCCCGCACCGAGGCATACCCGCCGCGTCCCAGGTCCATCAGGCGCCGGTCCGCCGTAACCGGCGGGGCCACCGCGACCCCGCCTCCCTGGGAACCGGCGCGCGAGGCGCACATGCCCGGCGGCCCCGGAGGCGAGGTCGTGTTCGAATGGCCCTACCTCAGCGCGCGGGCCAGGTTTGCGTCCAGCGCGGCCAGGAACTCCTCGGTGGTGAGGTAGCCCTGGTCGCCGCCGACCAGCAGCGCGAGGTCCTTGGTCATCTGCCCGCCCTCGACGGTCTTGATGACCACATCCTCGAGGGTCTGGGCGAAACCGATGACCTCGGGGGTGTTGTCCAGCTTGCCACGGTGCTCGAGGCCGCGGGTCCAAGCGAAGATCGACGCGATCGGGTTGGTCGAGGTCGGCTTGCCCTGCTGGTGCTGGCGGTAGTGCCGGGTGACCGTGCCGTGCGCGGCCTCGGCTTCACAGGTCCGGCCGTCCGGAGTCAGCAGCACCGAGGTCATCAGGCCGAGCGACCCGAAGCCCTGCGCGACCGTATCGGACTGGACGTCGCCGTCATAGTTCTTGCAGGCCCAGACGTAGCCGCCCTCCCACTTCATGGAGGAGGCGACCATATCGTCGATCAACCGGTGCTCGTAGGTGAGACCGGCCGCCTCGAACTGGCTCTTGAACTCGGCTTCGAAGACCGCCTCGAAGGTGTCCTTGAACATGCCGTCATAGGCCTTGAGGATGGTGTTCTTCGTCGACATGTAGACGGGGTAGTTCTGCTGCAGCCCGTAGTTGAACGAGGCGCGCGCGAAGTCTTCGATGGACTTCTTGAAGTTGTACATACCCATCACGACGCCGCCGTCCTCCGGCATCTGCACGACCTCGTGCACGATGGGCTCGCTACCGTCCTCGGGGGTGAAGGTGAGGGTGACGGTGCCGGCCTGGAAGACCTTGAAGTCGGTGGCGCGGTACTGGTCGCCGAAGGCGTGACGGCCGATGATGATCGGCTTGGTCCAGCCCGGCACCAGGCGCGGAACGTTGGAGATGATGATCGGCGCGCGGAAGATGGTGCCGCCGAGGATGTTGCGGATGGTGCCGTTGGGCGAGCGCCACATCTTCTTGAGACCGAATTCCTCGACGCGGGCCTCGTCGGGGGTGATCGTCGCGCATTTGACGCCGACACCGTGCTGTTTGATGGCGTTGGCGGCGTCGACAGTGACCTGGTCGTCGGTTTTGTCGCGGTATTCGATGCCGAGGTCGTAGTACTCGAGGTTCACATCGAGGTACGGGTGGATCAGCTTGTCCTTGATGAACTGCCAGATGATCCGGGTCATCTCGTCGCCGTCGAGTTCAACGACGGTGCCTTCAACCTTGATCTTGGACATGGATCTTCGTGTCCTCCTAAGACTGGTGCCCTCATTGCACGGCCAGGCGAACACGCTTGTGAGCGGACCCCAGCTGTTCAACAGACAACGTATACATCCCGCGTTGTCCACGAGACGTCTGGTGTAACCAAGACGAGCGTACTGCTTGTGGCGGTCTCACGGTGCAGCCAGCCCCGGTCGTGAGATCTCACATGGGTGAGACACGCCACAAGATTACCTGGTGGGCGCGTATGCCGATTTCGATCCCTATCGGCGCCCCGCTACCATATTCGGCAGGTCATGAGCGCCAGCACCAAGCCCCGGCTCGCTGGCCGGCAACCCTCCTGCTGCGGTGGGGTGCTCCGGGTGATGACCTGGCTCCCGAGAGCCGGGAGCAAGCGCACGTCAGGAGGTCGTCGATTTGTGCCGGTGCTGGTCGCGTTGACCGCGGCATTGTCCCGATTCGACGAGAAGCCCCCCATTTTCTGGAGCACGATATGACCGATCACAGTATTCGTGGTGCGACCGCTGCCGGAGCCACCCGCCGGCGACCGGTGGTCGCACCCGGCGGCCTCCGCGCCCATCCGGGCGGATCCGTAGCGGCGATTCATACGCTCCGAGCATCAGTACCGTCCCCCGGTTCCGTGGAAGCCCTCGCGTGAAGGTGGGCACCGAATCGACCACCGCTCGGCCGGTGGCCCAGTTACCGCCGCCCGACGGCACCCTCGGATATGTCGATATCGGCGAACTCACCCTCGAGAACGGCGCCCGGCTGCCCCAGGTGCGGCTTGCCGTGCAACGCTGGGGGGAACTGTCCCCGGCCCTGGACAACATCGTCCTGATCGAGCACGCGCTGACCGGTGACTCCCACGTCGCGGGTGACCCGGACGATGACCATCCGCAGGCCGGATGGTGGAACGGGATGGTCGGCCCGGGGGCTCCGGTCGACACCGACGAGTGGTGCGTCGTCGCGACCAATGTCCTCGGCGGCTGCCAGGGCAGCACCGGCCCGGCCTCGCTCGCACCGGACGGCGCACCGTGGGGTTCGCGGTTCCCGGGGATCTCCATCCGCGACCAGGTCGCCGCGGAACTGAAATTGTTCGACCTGCTCGGCGTGCCCCGGCTGGCCGCGGCGATCGGCGGTTCGATGGGTGGTATGCGTGTCCTGGAATGGATGCTGCTCGCTCCGCAGCGCCTGGCCGCCGCCCTGATCCTCGCGGTGGGCCCGCGGGCCACCGCCGACCAGATCGGCACCCAGAGCACCCAGATCGCGGCGATCACCAGCGACCCGGACTGGCAGGGCGGCGACTACCACGGCACCGGCCGCGCGCCGATGGCCGGAATGGGTATCGCGCGCCGGATCGCGCACCTCACCTACCGCACCGAGGCCGAACTGGACAGTCGATTCGCCAACAGCCCGCAGGCGGGCGAGGACCCCTGGGACGGCGGCCGCTACGCGGTGCAGAGCTACCTGGAGTACCAGGCCGAGAAGCTGGGCCGGCGTTTCGACCCCGCGACCTATGTGCTGCTGAGCGAGGCGATGAACCGGCACGATATCGGCCGCGGCCGCGGCGGTATCGAGGCGGCGATGGCCGCCACCGAGGTGCCGTGCATCGTGGGCGGTATCGATTCCGACCGGCTGTACCCGCTGCACACCCAGCAGGAACTGGCCGACGGACTGGCGGGCTGCCGGCATTTCGAGGTGATCTCCTCGCGGGACGGCCACGATGCCTTCCTCACCGAAGCGGCGGCCATCGGCAAACTACTGGTCCAGACGATGAACCTGGCCCGCGCCGGACGCTGAGCGCCGACGGGCAACCGGACCGGTTCAGCCCACGCCGAGGGTGTTGATGGTCGCGGCGAGGAAGACCACCGCGCCACCCAGCAGGGTCAGCGCGCCCACATCGAACGGCTTGCTGCGTACCGCGAGCAGGCCGACCCGGGCAGTCGGCAGGCACAGTCGGAATGCGGCCGCGATGAGGGTCGCGCCGCCGAAGAAGAAGGCACCACGGCGCCAGCGATCCTGCGCGACGAACACCACGGCGATCAGCACCACCACCGCCACCACGACCATAGGCAGATGGCAACGCAGGAAACCGGCCCATCGGCTTCCGGTGCCGGGATCGTCGTGGGTCGGGGTCGCGGCGTCGGTCACGGGGGCGATTGTTCCAGATCCGGCCGATCAGGTCTGCACAGGCGGTTCGTAGTCCCGCACAGGTACACCGAATGTCCAGGCGACGCCCTCACGGGCAGTCCGACAGGGGCCTTCGCGAGCGGGGTCCTGGAACGCGGGTGCGCCGGCCCGGCGGGGCCGGTGCACCCCGCCCACGTCGATGCGCCTGCTCCCGGGCGGCGCGGCGCGCCCACGGCATCGCCCGGGACAGAGCGATCAGCGCAGCGCGGCGTTTTCGGCGCGAACCTTCTCCCGATGCCGCTCGCGCAGCGCGGCATGGTGTGGACTGCGCCGCACCACCAGGTAGGCCACTCCCAGCACCGCGAACCAGATGGGGGTCACCAGCAGGGCCTGCAGGGTGTCGGTCTTCTGGGTGAGCGCCCAGACCAGGAACACGAAGAAGGCCAGCACCGCCCAGACCGCCGGCACACCGCCCGGCAGTTTGAACGTCGACGCGGCGTGCAGATGCGGCCGCCGCTTCCGGTAGACCAGGTAGCTGGCCAGGATCATCGTCCAGACGAACATGAAGCACAGCGACGAAATGGTGGTGACCACGGTGAACGCTTCCACGATCGACTGTCCGGCGTAGAGCAGCACCACCCCGATCAGCAGGAACGCGCACGAGAAGCGCAAGGCGTTGGCCGGGACCTTGCGCCGGGACAGTTTCCCGAACAACGCGGGGGCATCCCCGTCACCGGCCAGGCCGTACACCATCCGCGAGGTCGAGTAGATACCCGAGTTCGCGCTCGAGGTGGCGCTGGTCAGCACCACGAAGTTCACCACACTCGCGGCGACACCCAGCCCGGCGAGGGAGAACATCGCCACGAACGGACTCTCGTCGGCCGAGACCTCACGCCACGGAGTCACCGCGCAGATGACGATCAGGGCGCCGACGTAGAACAGCAGGACGCGCACCGGGATGGAGTTGATCGCGCGGGGCAGCGTGCGTTCGGGATTCTTGGCCTCGGCCGCGGTGGTGCCCACCAGTTCGATACCCACGAAGGCGAAGACAGCGATCTGGAAGCCGGCCACGAAACCCATGGGTCCGGTCGGGAAGAAGCCGCCGTCGTTCCACAGGTTGGCCAGCGAGGCCGTGGTGCCGCTGTCGCCGGTGAAACCGGTGATCACCATCACCAGACCGGTGACGATCAGCGCGCCGATGGCGATCACCTTGATCAGCGCGAACCAGAACTCGGTCTCACCGAACGCGCGCACCGTGGGCAGGTTGAGTACCAGCAGGACGAGGATGCAGACCAGCGCCGGTATCCACAGCGGCAGATCCGCCCACCAATAGGAGACGTACCCGGCGATCGCCACCACATCGGCGATACCGGTCACCACCCAGCAGAACCAGTAGGTCCAGCCGGTGAAGAACCCCGCCCACGGGCCGAGCAGGTCACCGGCGAAATCGCTGAACGATTTGTACCCGGAGTTCGACAGCAGCAGCTCCCCCATCGCCCGCATGACGAAGAAGAGGAAGAAGCCGATGATCATGTAGACCAGGATCACCGAGGGGCCGGCAAGCGAGATGGTCTTACCCGAGCCCATGAACAGGCCGGTCCCGATCGCGCCGCCGATCGCGATCAGCTGGATATGCCGGTTCGCCAGTTGGCGGCTCAGCTTCTCCGGGCCGGCACCCGGATCGCTCACGCCGCTCGCGTCGTCGCCTGGATTTCCGTGGCCCTGCAGCACGGCCATATTTCTCCCTCCGGAATGAATCGGACAGCCCATTCGACCACCGGAAGCGGGTTCCTGCAGAGTGGGCGGCCCTACGGTACGCTGCCTCAACCTGCGCCCTGTGCGGCACCCGCACAACCTCGGTGATCGCATTTGCTGTGGTCAGACCGTTGAGGCGACGGTGTGGCCCGCGCCGGCGAATTGTCCGGCACCGTTGCGGTCACCGGCCGATCATCCGGGCTCGATCGCCGCGGCGCCGCCGTCACCTGATTGACTGGTCGGCTGTGTTCCGATTGATGTTCCATGAACCGCGCATACCGGGTAATACGGGCAATGCCATCCGGCTCGCCGCCGGCACGGGCAGTGAGCTGCATCTGATCGAACCGCTCGGCTTCGATATGTCGGAGGCGAAACTGCGCCGGGCCGGACTGGATTATCACGACCTCGCCTCGGTGACAGTGCATCCGGATCTGGCGACCGCGTGGAAGCAGCTGCGACCCGAGCGGGTGTACGCGTTCACCACCCGCGCCACCACCGCGCACACCGATATCGCCTACCGGCCCGGTGACATACTGCTGTTCGGCGCGGAGCCGACGGGTCTACCGGCGGAGGTGCTCGCCGACGAACACATCGACGCCGAGTTGCGTATCCCCATGCTGCCCGGCCGACGGTCGATGAATCTGGCCAACGCGGCCGCGGTGGCGGTGTACGAGGCATGGCGGCAGCACGGTTTTCCGGGCGCGGTCTGACCGGTCCGATCAGTCGTCGATCTCGAACCGTTTGTGCCGGGAGGTCGCCCCGCCGGTGAGCCGGACCACGCTCTTCGGGACGCCGAGATGCGCGGCCAGGAGTTCGGCCGCGGCCCGGTTGGCCTTTCCCTCCACGGCCGGCGCGCGTACCCACAGTTGCAGTGTGCCGTCGGGCAGGGTTTCGACCAGCGGGCCCTTCCGGCTGTTCGGTTTGATCACCGCGCGGACCGTGGTGGGCACCGGTCAGGCCCGGTCCGCGTCCGGGCCGTCCGATTCGGCGGACTCGTCCCCGGTGGGCATGGATTCGTCCGCGCCCTTCGCGGCTCGATCTGCACTCTGCGGCGTCTCGTCTCCGCCCTTCGTCGTCTCGCCCGCGCCCGTTGCTGTCAGGTCCGTGTGCTCGGCGGGCTTGTCCACCTCCGCAGCGATCCTGTTCGGTGCGTCCGCGGGCACGACAGTGGTGTGCGGAGCCTCGGGCGCCGGAGCCCGGGTCGGCGCGGTCGAGCTCCCGGCCGCTCGAGCGCCGGAACGGGCGGCGCTCAGCCGGCGGGCCAACCCGAGGACGGCGCCGACGATCGCACCGAGGAGGGCGAGGAAGACCAGCCACGGTAGCGCCTGGCCGATGAAGACCACCGCGCCCTTCAGCCAGTCGAACAGGGAGTTCCAGCCGTCCACGAGCCCGTCCCAGAAATTGGCGGGCCCGTCCTCGCCTGTCTTCTCGGCCGTGCTCTGGATATCGACGGTGAGAGTGGACAGCGAGATCTGATCGTCGAGGTAACGCCGCTGGCCGGTGAGGCTGTCCAGCTCGGCCTGCCGGTCGGCGAGCGCCTCCTCCGCGGCGATCAGATCGGCGGTGTTGGCCGCACGCGCCATGAGATCGCGCAACCGGTCCACCGAGGCCCGCAGTGCGGTGATCCGGGCGTCGAGATCCTGCCACTGCAGCGTGACGTCGTCCCGATTGGTACTCACCTGGGTGATCTCGCCGAGATCGCTCAGGCCGTCGATGAACGCGTCGGTATCGGTGGCCGGAATGCGGACGACCAGATTCGCGTGTGGATCGTCGTCGGCGGTTCCGGGGTTCTCGGTGCGCTGGTCGACTCGCCCGTCCAGTTCGGCCACCCGGTCGACCAGTGTCTGCGCGGCCGCGACGGGATCGTCGGCGGTGAGGTCGACCGTGCCGGTGACGACCTCTTTCCGATCGGCGGTTCGGTCGGCGGCATCCGGCGGGGCGGTAGGAGCCTGCTCCCGGTTCGGCGCCTTCTGCACCCGGATCCCCGGCGCGGTGGCGGGTGCGGGCGCACCGCCTTCGAAGGACATCGTCTGGTCCGCGGTGCTGGAATGGGAGTCGTCCCCGCAGCCGGTGAGCAGGACCGAGCCGCACACAACCAGAAACAACACCCCGAGCGTTCGCATGCTGGCAGCGTAATGGTCGATTTCGGGATCGGATACCGGAATCGGGAGATGCCGTCCGCGGTGTGCGGGGCCACCCCCGCCGCACGCCCAGAACTGCCGAATGATCTGGGCGACTTCGGTTATGAGGATTCGCGGTCGCGGAGTCGGTCGCGTTCGGCGGTGAGAGCGGCGTTGGTTTCGCGGAGCGTGGTGTTGGCGTCTTCGAGTTCGAGGATGCGTCCGATCGCGGTGAGTTGTATTCCTTGCCCGGCCAATTCGGTGATGCGCTGTAGGCGTCGCAGATCGTCGGGACTGTAGCGGCGGGTGCCGCCGGGGCTGCGCACCGGGGTGATCAGTCCGTACTGCTCGTAGAGCCGCAGTGTCTGTACTCCGACGCCGGCCAGTTCCGCGGCCACCGATATCGCGTACACGCCCTGCCCCGATCCGGGCAGGTAGCGGACGTGGCGGTTCGTACCCGTCACCTCTTTCCACCATCCCCTCGGTCATATTTTCTTCGTAAGACACTTGCACTCCGGTTTCCCGAGTGCTACATATTACTTGTGTCGGTTGACATAGATTATCTGGTTTCTCTTCGAGAATGAAGGAGTGAACTGGAGGTGGCGACCATGTTGATGCGCACCGATCCCTTCCGCGATCTGGACCGGCTGACCCAGCAGGTCTTCGGCACGCCCGCGCGCCCGGCGGCAATGCCGATGGATGCCTGGCGCGAGGGCGACGACTTCTTGGTCGAGCTCGACCTGCCCGGTATCGACCCGGACTCGCTGGATCTGGATGTGGAACGCAATGTGGTGACCGTGCGGGCATCGCGGCCGGAACTGGATCCGGGCCGGTCGATGCTCGCCGCCGAGCGCACCCGCGGTGTGTTCAGCCGTCAGCTGTTCCTGGGCGAGAACCTCGATACGAACGCGATCCGCGCCGACTACCGCGACGGTGTGCTGCGGTTGGTGATCCCGGTTTCGGAGCAGGCCAAGCCCCGCAAGATCGAGATCGCGCGCCACGACCACGAGCGGCAGGCGCTGACCGCCTGACCGCCGGAGTCGGCGCCGAGACCAGGAGGCCGACGATGCACACACCGACCGGCACCGGCGAAAACAGGTGGTCGAGCGTGGAGGCCCGGTTACTCGAACTCGACCCTGATCTCGAGGAGCTGTTCGCCGAGGTCGAGGAGGCACTACGGGTGGCCCGAGTGCGCTGGGCGCAGCGACTGCACACGGCCCGCGACCCGCGGCCGCGGCGCCCGGCCCCTCGGCAACCCGCTCCCCGGTGCCGCGGACGTCGCCCGGCCCCGGGCCGGACCTGCCAGCGCGGCCCGCCCGGGTACCGCTGATTCCCCGGCACCCGAACAACCAGGAAAGCGAGGTGATGCCCGTTCCTACACACTCGACACCGGGTTTGCGCCGGGCGGCAGAACGCGCCGAACCCAAAGGCCTGCATTGAAACTCAGCGACGGGTCCGCACGCAGCGGGCCGCGTGCACAGCCACCGGATGTGGCACCGCAGGCCGACCCGTTTCCGCCCCCGGCGCCGGCCTCGGTTATCGATCTCCAATTCCATTCAGCGACGGGTGGGCCCGGTCAGCGCGGTTCTTCCGGGCCCACCCGGACTTCCCCAAGGTTTTCCAGAGGCGACGCCGGCTACCTGAAGTCCCGGGAGCGTGAGGCTATGCGCATATCGAGGCGGCTCAGATGTTCGGCGTAGATGCTCACCGCGCCTTCCGCATTCTGTATCCGGCCGCGGATCAGCAGGGCCGGGGAACTCTGCGCGGTGCGGCGGTACCGAGTCCACAGCCCGGCCGAGCACACCACGTTCACCATGCCGGTTTCGTCTTCCAAATTCAGGAAGGTGACCCCGCCGGCGGTGGCGGGACGCTGCCGGTGGGTCACCGCGCCGCCGACCAGTACCCGGGTGCCGTCGGGCACCGAGAGCAGGTCGGCCGCCGGGATCACCCCGAGCGCGTCGAGGCGGGGGCGCAGGAACTGGGTGGGGTAGCTGCCGGGGGAGACTCCGGTCGCCCAGACATCGGCGGCGGCGTGTTCGAGATCGCTCATCCCGGGCAGGGTGGGGGTGGTGGTGGAGGCACCGGTCCCGGGCAGGCGGTCGGACCGCTCTCCGGCCGCCGCACCGGCCGCCCACAGCGCTTCGCGCCGGGAATATCCCAGGCTCCCGAGCGCACCGGCGGTGGCCAGGGATTCCGCCTGCGGCACGGTCATCTCCACGCGCCCGGTGAGATCGAGGAACGACGTGTAGGGCCCCCCTTCGACCCGGGCGGCCACGATCTTTTCCGCGAGGTCCGTGCCGATGGCGCGCACAGCCGCCAGGCCCAGCCGCACCTCGGCCCCGCGCCGTTCCAGGGTGGCCTCGGCCTCGCTGGCATTGATATCCGGACCGTGCACGACGACCCCGTGCCGGCGGGCGTCGGCGACCAGGGACTGCGGCGAATAGAAACCCATCGGCTGGGCGCGTAGCAGGCCGGCACAGAAGGCCGCCGGATAGTGCAGTTTGAACCAGGCGGAATAGAAGACCAGCGCGGCGAAACTCTGCGAATGACTTTCCGGAAAACCGAAATTCGCGAAGGCACGGAGTTTCTCGTAGATGCGGTCGGCGAGGTCACCGGTGATGCCGTGCAGATCCCGCATGCCCTGGTACAGCCTGCCCCGCAGGCGCTCCATTTTCTCCGGGGACCGTTTCGATCCCATGGCACGCCGCAGCTGATCGGCTTCGGCGGCGGTGAACCCCGCGACATCCACGGCCATCTGCATGAGTTGTTCCTGGAACAGCGGCACCCCGAGGGTGCGCTCGAGTGAATTGCGCAGGGCAACGTGCTCGAAGGTGACCTTTTCCAGTCCGTTCTTCCGGCGGATGTACGGATGCACCGAACCGCCCTGGATCGGGCCGGGCCGGATCAGCGCCACCTCGACCACCAGATCGAAGAACTGTCGCGGTTTCAATCGCGGCAGGGTCGCCATCTGGGCCCGGGATTCCACCTGGAACACACCCACCGAATCGGCTCGGGACAGCATTTCGTACACCCCGGGTTCGGCGAGGTCCAGGGTGTGCAGTTCGACCGTGACGCCGATGTGCTCGCGCACCAGGTCGATCATGTAGTGCAGGGCGGAGAGCATGCCCAGGCCCAGCAGATCGAATTTCACCAGACCCGCCGCGGCGCAGTCGTCCTTGTCCCACTGCAGCACGCTGCGGTCGGCCATGCGCGCCCATTCCACCGGGCATACGTCGGCGATGGGCCGGTCGCAGATCACCATGCCGCCGGAGTGGATGCCCAGATGCCGCGGCAGCCCTTCGATATCGGCGGCCAGCGCCAGTACGGGTTCGGGGATATCGGTCCCGGTTTCCGATCCGACACCCGTCCACCGGCTCACCTGCTTACTCCAGGCATCCTGCTGGCCGGGGGCGAAACCGAGTGCGCGGGCCGCGTCGCGGACCGCGGACTTCCCGCGGTAGGTGATCACATTCGCCACCTGCGCCGCGTTCTCCCGGCCGTACCGGCGGTAAACGTATTGAATGGCTTCCTCGCGACGGTCGGATTCGATATCGATATCGATATCGGGGGGTCCGTCGCGTTCCGGGGAGAGGAACCGCTCGAACAGCAATTTGTTCGCGACGGGGTCGACATTGGTGATCCCGATGGCGTAGCAGACCGCGGAATTGGCGGCCGAGCCCCGGCCCTGGCACAGAATGTCGTGTTCGTGGCAGAAACGCACGATATCGTGCACCACCAGGAAATAGCCCGGGAAGCCGAGCCTGGCGACGACCGCGAGTTCGTGTTCGAGCTGCCGGTAGGCGGCCGGATTCGCGGCGGGCGGGCCGTAGCGGGCGGCGGCGCCGCGCCGGGTGAGTTCGCGCAGCCAGGAGTTCTCGTCGTGGCCCGCGGGCACATCGAAGGGCGGTAGTTTGGGCGCGATCAGCCGTAGATCGAACGCGCATTCGCGGGCCAGTTCCACCGAATTCGGTACAGCCGATGGGAATTCGGCGAACAACCGGGCCATCTCCGCGCCCGACCGCAGATAACCGGCCCCGGTGGGGGCGAGCCAGCCGGCGAGATCGTCGAGGCTGCGCCGAGCCCGGATGGCGGCCAGGGCCGCGGCGCGGCGACTGCGATCCGGGGTCGCGAAATGTGCCGCGGTGGTCGCGATCACCGGCACACCGACCCGCCCGGCGAGCTCGGCCAGCGCGGTATTGCCTTCGTCGTCGGTGGGCAGGCCGTGCCGGGTGAGTTCCACGGTCACCCGGTCGGGGCCGAACCGTTCACACAGTTCCCGCAGCGCCGCCTCGGCGCGCAACGGCCGGCCACCCACGTGCAGATCCTGTGCCAGCGCCCGCCGCACCTTGCCTTTGCGGCAACCGGTGAGGATCTGCCAGTGGCCGCCGGCCGCCTCGGTGAGGGCATCGAGGTCGTAGCGCAGTATCCCTTTCTCCCCGGCCGCCATATGCGCGGCCGCGAGCTGCCGGGACAACCGGCGATAGCCCTCCTGTCCACGGGCCAGGACCAGCAGATGTTCGCCGTCCGGATCGGGTTCGCCGGTGCGTGGTGCCGAATCGGTGTGCCGGGCACCCGAGTCCACGAGGGTGAGTTCGGCCCCGTACACCGCCGCGATCCCGTGCTCGGCGGCGGCTTCGGCGAACCGGACCACTCCGTAGTAGCCGTTGTGGTCGGTGAGCGCGAGCGCCGAGAGCCCCAACCGCGCCGCTTCGGCGACCATCTCCTCCGGTTGCGAGGCACCGTCCAGGAAACTGAATGCCGAATGCGCGTGCAGTTCCGCGTACGGCACGACCGGACCGGGCGGGTCCGCCGGTTCGGGCAGGTACGCCCCGCGACTGTTGCTCCAGGCCGGGGCGTCACCGCCGTCGCCGGGGTACTGTCCGGGCTTCGGCCGGCCGGACAGTACCCGCTCCATCTCGGCCCAGCTCGGCGGGCCGTTGCTCCATCCCATACCGTGTCAGCAGGCCACCCGTTCGGTGGACTGCGCCTCCAGCAGTGTCGCCACATGATCCACTCCGGCCCGGATCACCCGGCCGTAGGCATCGTCGGCGAGTACGTTCGCATGCCCGCGCGCCAGCGCCAGCTGCATCCGGGCCTCATCGAAATCGCCGACGAGCCGGTGGCTGTCGGCCAGGCTCAGATACAGCGACGGAAGAAATCCCAGGAGTCCTTCGCCCAGCGGCACGCCGGGCACGAAGGCCGAGTCGAGCGCCCGCGTGTCCCAGAACAACGCGCCCTCGGGAGTGTCCTGAACATCCGCCAGATGGTGGGCCACCACGCTCCGGTACAGCGGCTCTCCGGCCGGCCCGAGCTGGTCCCACAGTAATTGCAGCGCTTGGCGCGCCGCCTCCCGATTCGCACCGCCGAGCCGCACCGCGGCATAGATATCCGCCATCCGATCGTCCGTCATGAGTTGAGTATCGCACATATGTTCGAATCTCGAGAGGTTAATTCGAACCTGTTTTCGAACGCCGAACCGACCCTGGCGGACTTTCTTACTTTGGAGTAAGTTCGGCCGGGAAGACCGCGCAAAGGGGCTGTTCATGAGCGATTCCGGGGCCGGCAAGGCCGAACACGAGCTCGCCGGACGGCATGTCCTCATCACCGGCGCCTCATCGGGTATCGGACGGGCCGCGGCGCTGGCCGTCGCGGAGAAGGGCGCCGTGGTGTTCCTGCTCGCCCGCCGCGAAGGCGAACTCGCCACCGTGGTGGCCGAGATCCGGGCCGCGGGCGGCCGGGCCTACGGCTACCCCTGCGATATCACCGACCCGGCCTCGGTGGAAGCGACCCTGGACAAGCTGTTCGGCGAGCACGACCGGGTGGACATGCTGGTGAACAATGCCGGCCGTTCCATCCGCCGGGCCATCCACCGCTCCACCGACCGGCTGCACGATTACGAACGCACCATGGCGGTCAACTACTTCGGCGCGCTGCGGCTCACCCTGGCCCTGCTACCGCAGATGCGCGAGCGCAAATTCGGCCATATCGTCAACATCAGCAGCGCGGGCGTACAGGTGGCCACCCCGCGATACTCCGCCTATCTGGCGAGCAAGGCCGCACTGGACAAGTTCGCCGAGGTCGCGGCGGTGGAAACCCTGGCCGATGGGGTCACCTTCACCACCATCCACCTGCCCTTGGTGCGGACCCCCATGATCGCCCCCTCCGGTGATCAGGGAGGCCGCGCCGAATCGCCGGAATGGGCGGCCGCGACGATCGTGCGCGCACTCACCCAGCGGCCCCGGCGTATCGACGTGCCGATCGGCACCCTCGGCGAGTACGGTGCGATGTTCGCTCCGCGTCTGCGAGACCTCGTCCTGCACCGCTACTACCGGATGATCCCGGACTCCCCCGCCGCCCGGGGCGAACAACCCGGACCCGGCACGGTCACCGCACGCGACTCCCAGGCGGACGCACCCGTCGGCCACCGCATCGGCGGTGAGCACCCCGCGCCACGGTTACGCTGGCGCCGCACCCCGCTGCCCCGGGCGGGAGCGCGGGTGGCGCGCGGTACCGGGACCGCGCTGCGGCGTGCGGCCCGCTGGGTGCCGGGCACCCACTGGTGAGCAGGCCCGCCCCGCCGTGTGTGGAAAGGAACTCCGATCGTGACCGATGAGGACCACGCCGTGTTCGACGCCGTCCTCGACCTGGTGACCTCGCGCGGGATTCCCGAGACAACGCTGCGCCGGGTGGCCGACCGCTCCGGCGTGGACGGCAAGACGCTTCGCCGGCAATACGGTAGCCAGTTCGGCCTCTTCATGACCGCCGCCAAGACACTCGAATACGATCGCGACCGCCGGCTCGCAGCGGTCGGCAGCGAACCCCGCAGCGACTCGGTGGCCGACCGGCGGGCCTACCTCGAGGCGGTCACGCGCGCGCTGCTACCCGACCCCACCGACCGACGGCTGCTACTGCGCACCGAGATCGTCGCAAGCGCCCGGCTGGTGCACGGGATGGATGTCGAAACCACAAGGATGGGCCGCTCCGACCGTGCCATCGCCGCCGCCGCGCTCACCCGGGCCGGGGTGGCCGATGTCGAGCTCGAAACAGAACGGCTGCTCGCCCTGATCAGCGGCCTCTCCTTCGAACTCGCGTATCCGCACGGCGCGGGCGAGGGTAGCGCCGATCGCGTGGTACGCCACCACATCGCCTCCCTCGTCCACTGACCGCGGCGGCGGGGTCTAGAGCTCGAAGATCCGCTCCGCGGGCGCCAGTGGCCGGAACGCCTCCGAGATCTGCGCCACCAGCTGCCAAGGACGTTCGCCGTCCACCGAGGATTTACCGTTGGTCAGGATCGCCCCGCTCAACCCGCGTTCCGGATCGGCCCAGCCGTACTGCGTGGTGAACCCGCTGCGGCCGAAATGCGCGGTCGTATCGTGCCCGAATTTCGAACGGTGCCCGCCCAATTCGTAGCCGGCCCGGCTCACCCGGCCCGCCACCCCGGGGACCCGGGGCGCGGGACGTACCGCGTCGCGCACTGTTTCGGCCCGCATGATCCGGACACCGTCGAGTTCGCCTCCGCGCGCGAGGATCTCGTAGAACCTGGACAGTTCGGCGGCGGTCGTGACCAGATTCCCCGACGGCAGTTCGGCCGTGAGGAAGGAGCGATTCGATTCCCGGTTCACCGCGTCCGAGGCAAACCCACCGCCCAGCGCGCGTCCGGCGATGAAGGACGCGAACTTCGACGGCGGGGGGCCGGTTTTCACGCTCGGCACCACCGCGTCCACGTCCTCCGGCCGGACGCCCAGATTCGTCCACCGGAAGCCCAGCGGTTCCAGCACCTGTTCGGCGAGATGATCCTTGAGCCGCTTACCGGTGACGCGCTGCACCAGCAGCCGCTGGATGAGCCCGCTGGTCAGGGCGTGGTAGACGCGGAAACGCCCGGCCGGGTAACTCGGCTTCAGATCGATCAGACCGCGCAGGCACAGTTCCTCGTCGAATACCATTTCGTGCCCGCGGTAGGGGCGCGTCACGAACGGGACGCCGGCGGTATGGGTGAGTACGTGCCCGATGGTGATCGCCGCCTTGCCGTTGGCGGCGAACTCGGGAATGTAGTGGCTGACCGGATCGTCGAACGCGAAGGCGCCCTGCTCGATGAGCATGAACATCACCGCGGCGGAAACACCTTTCGCGGTGGAGAATCCGCAGAACGGCGACTCCGTGGTCACCGGGACGCGCTCGGTATCCGCGGCGTCGCCGGGCGCGTTGCCCCGGCTGTGGCCGATCGCCCGGTTGAGCACGACCCGCCCGTTGCGGCGCAGGCAGACCTGGATCGCCGGGGTGGCACCCAACCGGTACCAGGCCCGCACCGAGTCCCAGATCGCTTCGATTTCCGCCGGGCTCGGCCCGCCGGGGCCGGCATCCTCCTCCGGGCCGACAGCGGTGATGTCGTCCAGTTCGGCGGCGACCGGGACCAGGAGCGCGGTATCTGCCTTCACACGCCCCAGGGTAACCATGCCGCCGAAGCGGCGACGGCTACCGAACTCCCGTGGCGCGACCGCCCGGCGCTCCGGCCGGGGTGGGCCGCGCGCCGACCACCGACCACCGGTGACCAGGCGGTCGGCCGCCCCCAGTAGCAGTGACGGAGATCACCCATGGTCGATCCGGGGAATTGTGCTCTGATCAATGCGACGACCGCTTGTTCCCCCATCTGCCGGGAGGTGGCCATGACATCGGTGGACACGCGCCTGTCCCGGGCGCATATCTGGTTGCTCGCCTTGTCGTCGATGGCCGTCGCTCTGGTCATCGCGGCCATGGCCGCCCTCTACACCGCGCTTCCGGAGATCGCCGCCGATACCGGCGCCACCCAGCAGCAGCTCACCTGGGTGGTCGACGGCTACACCCTCGCGCTGGCCTGCCTGGTCCTGTTCTCCGGCGCGCTGGGCGACCGGTTCGGCCGCCGCATCATGATGGTGCTCGGCCTGGTGGTGTTCGCGATCGCCTCCGCGGTGCCACTGGCGCTGGACGCGCCGCATTGGATCATCGCCTCGCGCGCCGTCGCGGGGGTGGGCGCGGCGCTGGTCATGCCGTCCACCCTTTCCCTGCTCACCGGCGGATTCCCGCCCGAACGGCGCGGAGTTGCCGTCGGGCTGTGGGCAGGAGTCGTCTCCGGTGGCGCGGTCCTGGGCATTCTCGGCTCCGGGCTGCTGCTGCAGATCTGGAGCTGGCAGGCCATCTTCCTCGCGATGACGGTGGCCGGCGTCGTCCTGGCGCTCGCCGGCTGCACGGTTGCCGAATCCGTGGACGACACCCGGCCACCGCTGGACTTCTGGGGCGGTCTCACGGTGTCGGTCGCCGTGGGCGCCGTCGTGGTCGGGGCCATCGAGGCGCCGGTGCGCGGCTGGACCGATCCGCTGGTACTGGGTTTGTTCGGCATCGGGATACTCGCCGGAGTCGGGTTCGCGACGGTCGAATTGCGGGTCCCGAATCCGCTGTTGGATGTGCGGCTGTTCGCCGACCGCGGCTTCGGCAGCGGCGCGGTGAGCGTCGGCGTGCAGTTCCTGGTCGCCTTCGGCTACTTCCTGCTGTTCGTCCAGTACATGCAATTGATCTTCGGGTACTCGCCGCTGATGTCCGCGGTGGCGATGGCGCCGATGATCGCGCCGCTGATCGGTATCTCGGTCGTCGCCCCACGGCTGGCCGAACGGTTCGGCCTGCGCCTGCCCACCTTCCTCGGCCTGCTGTGCGTCGGTAGCTCGCTCATCCTGGTGTCGCGGACCACGGTGGACAGCACCTACCTCGATGTCCTCTGGCCGCTGCTGATCCTGAGTACCGGCCTCGGTCTGTGCACCGCCCCGGCGACCGCCGCGATCATCAACGGCACACCCCCGGAGAAACACGGAGTGGCCTCCGCGGTCAACGACGCCTCCCGGGAGGTCGGTGCGGCCATCGGTATCGCGATCTCCGGCAGCATCCTCGCCGTCGGCTATGCCGACCGGATCGCCCCGGCACTGCCCCGATTGCCCGAAGCCGCCCGCGACCCGGTCGGTGATTCGCTGGCCGCCGCGCTGGAGGTCGCCGAGCGGGGAGGTCCGGCGGCCGCGCCGCTGGCGGCTTTCGCCAGGGAAGCCTTCGTCCACGGCGCCGCACAGGCGGCGCTTGTCCTGGGCATCCTCACCGTGGTGATGGCGTTCGCGCTGGGCGCGTGGGCACCCGGGCGCAGGACCGCCCGCACCGATTCAACCGCCGACGACGCCGTGCTGATGAACCGATAGCCACAGCGCGTACCCCAGCAGGGCCTGCGTCTCGTGGATCCGGTGCGCACAGCGCGAACCGACCACCAGACACCGGTCGACCGTGTCACCGGCCACGAACGCGCCGCCGTCGCAGCCGGCGAAACCGATCGTGTACATCCCGCGCGCCCGGGCCTCCGCCAGCCCGGCCAGCAGATCGGGCGAATCGCCGCTGGTCGACATGGCCACCGCGATATCGCCGGACCGTGCGCGCGCGGCCAGCTGGCGCGCGAACACGGATTCGAACCCGATGTCGTCGCCGACCGCGGTGAGTACCGCCTCGTCGGCCGACAGCGACGACGCCGGCAGCGCGGTACCGTCCGGCGGCCGGGCGAACAGGGCCGCGAGCGTAGCGGCATCCGTGGCGCTGCCACCGTTACCGAAGGTGAAAAGCCTGCCGCCGTCGGTGAAGCGCCGCGCCATCTCGCGGGCGGCCGCGGCGACCGGTTCCGCATTCGCCGCGAGTGCCCGCGTCTGCACACCGAAGCTCTCCGCGGCCCGCGCCCGCGCGCACGCGGCCAGTTCGCCGAGCAGCGCATCCGTCTCGCCCGACCTCGTCATTCGTCCTCCAGCCCGGCCGTGCTCACCGCCATACCGGCGTGCACCAGCACCAGATCGCCGGGCCGTACCGGCTCGACGAAGGTCGTCATGACGGTTTCGGTTCCCAGCGGCGTACGGATACGCGCCGTCCCGTCGCCGAGCGGCGTCACCACCTCCCCGAGCCTGCCCTCTTCGCGGCGGACTTCCCGGTGCTCCGGTCCATGCTCCGGCGCGACCAGGTCGGGATGCGCGAAACACCGCTGAGTGAGCTCCCACAGCAGGTGATAGAGCAGTACCAGCTCACCCGCGGCCGGCAACCGGGACTCCGGGCCGTCCAGCCACAGCAGATGGTCGGCGAGCCCGGCGGCCGGCCGCGGGCCCGACCCGATCCAGATGGTGTGCACACCCCAGGCCGGGCTGCGCAGCAACAGCGACCGCACCTGCGGCTCGTGCGCGGCGGCGACCGCGAGCACCATATCGCCGGGGCGCGCCGAAACACGCGCGGTATCCACCAGATAAGGTCCGGTCAGGGCGGCGGCGGGCCGGGCCTGCACACCGGCGGCCGCCGGATGTACGAATTCGACGGCGATGTGCTGGGCATGCGGTTCCCCGGAGGGCGCCACACACCACAACGCCGCGCCGGCCGCGAACCGCCGGGCCAGCGCCAGCGCCGCAACCGCCAGGTCATCGGCGAGGTCGGGACGAAAAGGTATGGCCGCCAAGGGTTCGTTCACCACGGCATCACCCCGCCGGCAGCCACGACCGGGGCTCCACCGCCGTAGTCGGAGCTCTCGCTGATCCGGCCCGGAATGCCCCAACACATCGCAGTCCTCCTCTAGCGAACAGTCTCGATGACCGAATTACGGTGGCGTGTCGACGTTTCCGCGCACCGACCGTTGTCCAGCCCTATCGGTGCGGTACTACCCGGCTGTTACGAAAATACGAATGGAGGTCGCGAACCGCGCTCGCCACACCGGCCTGCGCCGGGCGGGCAGACGGAAGAAACCGCCGCGGTGCGCCCTGACAGCGCGCTACGCTCCCGGTCGCGGGGCCGTGCTGAAAAAGAGCGCCCGGCTGCCCGGACGTCTTGTCCGGGCAGCCGGGCGCTGTCCCCTCACCCTCCGGTCGTACCGCCACCGGTACGGACCGGGCGGTACTACCTGACCGGTACCTGCGTCACGTCCGCGGAGCCTTCACCGGCGGCTTCGGCATCGGCGGACCCTGCCACCGCGGGTTCGGCAGCGTTCGCGCCCACGGTCTCGGCGGAGTCCTCGGGGGCCGCGGCCGTCCGGGACTTCCGCCATGCCAGGACCGTGAGCGAGACCGCCACCGCGACGATCAACACGTAACCGATCGTGCGGGGCGCGCCTTCGATATCGAAGTGCTTGAACAGCGTGCGAGCGTTGGTGAGGACCAGCAACCCGCCGACTCCGGTGCCCAGCACACCCGGGGTGATCCGGCTGACCAGCCAGGCGGCGATCG
Organism: Nocardia sienata NBRC 100364; assembly: GCF_001613205.1. Classification (GTDB taxonomy): domain Bacteria; phylum Actinomycetota; class Actinomycetes; order Mycobacteriales; family Mycobacteriaceae; genus Nocardia; species Nocardia sienata. Next base: position 66,935 of record NZ_BDBX01000029.1, read on the forward strand.
GTGCGGCGATGACACCGCCGAGGGCCAGGCCCGCGATGATCAGCAGATTGTCGAAGAAATCCGAGCCGAGCCCCAGCAGGAAGCCGACACTGGCCGAGGCCGAGACGATGAACTCCGAGGCACTCACCGAACCGATCACCGTGCGCGGCGCGGACCGTCCGGTGGTCAGCAGGGTGCTGGTGGTGACCGGCCCCCAGCCGCCGCCACCGCTGGCGTCGATGAAACCGCCGAACAGGCCGAGCGGGGTCAGGAATTTCGCGGAATGCGCGGTCTTCTCCGAGGTGGCGAACTCCACCGGCGGACGCGAGGAGAACCGGACGACCAGGAAGACACCGATCGCGAGCAGGATGCCGGCGGTGATCGGCGCGGCGGATTCGGTGGAGATCCGCGACAGCACGGTCGCGCCGAGGAAGGCACCGATACCGCCGGGCACACCCAGCCGTAGTACGACCTTCCAGTCGATATTGCCGAACCGCCAGTGCGATGCCCCGGAGGCCAGGGTGGTGGCGACCTCGGCGAAGTGGACTGCCGCACTCGCATGCGCGGCACCCGTGCCGCTGAGCACGAGCAGCGTCGTCGCGGTGACGCCGAAGGCCATCCCGAGCGTGCCGTCGACGATCTGCGCGCCGATACCCACAAGGGTGAAAACCAGTAACTTGATCATGACGGTGTGCTCCCCGAACCTGGACCGAAGATCCGAGGTTACGACGCGCTCGCCCGGTCGACACGGGTTGCGATCACCGTGAACGTAATACTGCCGGCCTGCCCGATGGGCATCCGGTACGGCGCCCCGGGGGCGCGGAAATGAAGGCGACACCGGCGGCGTCGCTGGGGCACACTGGCCGCCGTGACCGACCGAACCTTCCGTCAGATGGTCCTGCGCGAGCGGCCGACCGCCGGGATCACCGCCGGTACTTTCGCCGAAAAGGCTAGTCCCTTCCCGGTATTGGAGAACGGTGAGGCCCTCGTGCAGGTGGAGTGGCTCGGTATCGACGCCACCCAGCGCACCTGGCTCAACCCGGCGACGACGTATACAACGCCGGTCGGCGTAGGCGAGGTGATGCGCGGTAGCGGGGTGGGGCGGGTGGTCGCTTCTCGTGACCCGGCGCTGCCCGAGGGGCAATGGGTCTACGGTGAGCTCGGCTGGCAGGAATACACCGTGGCCCGCGCCGCCGGGTTGTTCGGCGTGAATCCGGTGCCGCCGGGGATCGACCCCCGCCATATGCTCACCGTCTTCGGGGTGAGCGGGCTGACCGCCTATATCGGGATCACCCGGGTGCTGGAGGTCGCGGAAACCGATGCGGTGCTGGTCACCGGCGCGGCCGGCAGTGTCGGATCGCTGGCCGGACAGATCGCGCGGATACTCGGCGCGCGGGTGCTCGGCACCGCGGGTACGCCGGAGAAAGTCGGCTGGGTGCGCGATACCGCCCGTTTCGACGACTGCCTGAACTATCGCGCCGACGACGTACCCGCCGCGTTGCGCGCCTTCGCACCCGACGGGCTGACCGCGGTCTTCGACAATATCGGCGGAAACCTGCTGGAGAACGCGCTGGACCACCTGGCCCTGCACGCCCGGATCGCGCTCTGCGGATCCATCTCCTCCGGTTACACGGCCGCCGGCTACGGCGCCGCACCCGCCAACTACATGCAGCTGGCCTTCCGCCGCGCCCGAATGGAGGGCTTCATCTTCTACGACCACCACGTCGATTTCCCCGCCGCGTTGGCCCGGATCGCGGGCTGGGTGGCGGCGGGCGAGCTGGTCTGGGCCGAAGATGTCGTCGACGGCCTCGGCAACGCCCCGGCGGCGCTACAGCGCCTCTTCGACGGGTCCAATCTCGGTAAACAGCTGGTCCGGGTCCGGTCGGATCCCGGGGCCGGCTGAGACCACCGCACGCGCCGCACACCCGGGCCCCGGGCCGCCCGCTGGCGCCCGGGACCGCGTGCGACGGCACCCGAGGGAAGAACTCAGTACTGCGACTGCGGGCGCCGGATGATCGCCCCGGACCCCACCCCGCCGAGTAGCGAAATGATGCACAACCCCGCGATCAGGTTGATCACGGCCGTGGCGATCTTGGCGTCCACCCCGGCGACCAGGGTGAACGGCACCAGCGTCGCCAGCGCGGTGACCAATCCGGTGATCCAGTAGAAGAACTGCATCGGGCTCGGCATCAGCGCGAGCAGCAGGTTCAGCAGACCGGTCGCGGCGATCGCGGCGGCGCCACCGGCCACGGCATACGAGGTGGTCGAAACCGTGCCGTAGGCGCCCTCGCCCTCCGGCGAGAGAACCGCGATATTCAGGATGCCGCGCACCAGCATGATCAGTACCACGATCACCAGCGCGACGACGATGGCCGTGCCGACGCCGCCCGCCCACAGCCGTCCGACATTGATCTTCGGTTCGTTCGACCGCTCGTTCGACCGCTCGGGCTGGTCCGGCTGGTACCCGTATTCGACCTGGTGCCCGTACTCCGGCTCCTGCGAGTACCCCTGCTGCTGGGGATAACCCGGCTGCGGGTAGGCCTGCGTCCGAGGGTAACCCTGGCGGTGAGGGTCCTGGCGCCCGTAGTTGTGCGGCGGTTCCGTCATAGGGGGAAAGTACCCCGCATGAGCTCCGCGACCCACCCGAATCGGTAGGCGCATGTCGGGCGCGGCACCGGCCGGAATCATCCGCGCCGGGTGAGGACACCCGCCCGGCCGGTGGGTTCGCTGGGGCGACGGCGCCCGTGGCACGGCATGCCGCTTACGACACGCCCGCCCCGCCGTCGGTGAAACCGAGGTTGTGGCGGCCAGACGCAGGTCGTCACCCCGGCCGACCGCTACGAAGGAAGTGGCCGGTACGGCCACGTACTCGGCCGCCGCCCGCGGCCGGGCGGGCAGCGACGGCGGGTTCGGGCATAAACGGGAAGGTCTGGACCGGGTGGTCGACGGGCGCTACCAGGTCCGCGGGGACGCCAACCCGACCAGCGTCGACGCACCGGACGGCCTCGTCATCATCCGCTTGGGCCATGTGGATTCGCCACGGCGTCCTCAACCCCCGCTCCGGCCACGCCCCCGACCCAGACCTGCGGATCGTCTACACCGTCAGAACGGATACTCGCGCTGTACTGGCGGCCTTGATCGCCACCCAGCACGCGCTCGAACATGTCGCCGAGGGGGTCGTGATCTCGCATCTGGGCTCCCTTGAACCCGATTCTCCTTGGTGGGTAATCACCGCCGTGGCCGACCTGATCACTGGGACGCGGGTGTATCCATCCGCAGGCGCAGCATCCCGCTACCTCCGAGGTGAGTCGTGATCCGGAGCCCGGCCCTGGCCATACTCGCCGTCGCCGGAATCGCTGTCTTCGTAATCGCGGTCATCCTGCCAGGGCCTCGGGAACTGATGAGGATCGGCATGAGCGCTGCGGCGCACTCGAACGGCATGCGTCCAAATCCGAATGTGTTGGCGCCGCTGCGATGCGTTGGGCACGACGTTCCATGTCGGCCCTCGTAACCCGGCTGGACCAGCAAGACAGCCTACGCAGATCCTCGCTACGGCCTCAAAGCACTTGACCGCGCTGTCAACGGACGCCGCATCGAGTTCGAGGTGAACAACGATGGCTCGCAAGTCCGTGGAGAAGACGGATCGCACTCTGAAGCCGGGCGATCATGTTCGTGCCCGTATAGGCCGACGCGAGGTAGAGGGCACCGTGACCAGCTCCAGCGGCGGCCGAGTCCATGTCACCTTCAAGGTGGCGGGCGCTGATGAACCGGTCTCCAGGCTGTATCACGAGACCGAGCTCCGGTCGGCGTGAGGTTCAACCGACAACTGACCTGGGGTTTCCGATTCATCCGCTCGGTTGCATCGTCTGAGCGGTCTCGTGTTGTCGCGAGCCGACGGAAACCAGATACAGCCTCACCAAGCGAGTCGAACTCGGCCGAGTACGTCGCGACACACTGTCCGACCTGCGGCGCAGCGGTGCCCCCAGTGGGACTCGAACCCACACTTGGCGGATTTTAAGTCCGCTGCCTCTGCCAATTGGGCTATGGGGGCGTGCGGACCACACACTACCGACTCGTACACCCGTACCGGAATACCCGTGAGTGGGAGTCACACTGTGGGGTCTGTCTGAATCGCCTGGCATGCCTCCACCAGCACGTCGGCTGCCAGCAAACCCGACTCCTCCGCCGCCTCGCGCACCTCGTCGGGTAATTCGTAGTCCGTGGTCACCGCCAGCAACGCCAGCTGCAGGGCTTCGCCCAGCTGCCCGAGCCGCCGGGCGATCACCAGTTCGTCCATCTCGGTGCCCATGTTCTCCCAGCCCACCGGCTGCACCCCGTCGATACGGTAGCGGCGCAGGGTGTCCTCCCCGAGGACTTTCATGAAATCCACCGCCGAGGCCATACAGCGATTGTTGGCGACCCGATACTCGGTGCGGTCGGCGATCTTCTCGATGAGGACCGCGACGATGGTCGCGGCGGTGAACATGCCGTCGCATACCCGGGCGGGCGCGGCAACGGGTGGGCCCGGCGGGGCGGTGGCCAGACCGGTGGTCACCGCGTCGATCCATTCGACCACCAGATCCGTACCGGACGCGTCGTCCCGGACCGGCAGGTGTGCGGGCTGTATCGCCCGGCGCCGGAACCACCGCCACGACAGACCCATCGCGATCACCCCTGTTCGGAAGCGGACCTACCGACCAGCGAATGCCGTCGGCCGTATGCGAAGTACATCACCAAACCGAGCAGCATCCAGACTACGAAACGCAGCCAGGTTTCGACCGAAAGATTCACCATCAACCACAGGCAGGACAGGACCGCCAGGATGGGCACGAAGGGCACCAGTGGCACCTTGAAACCGCGCGGCAGGTCGGGCCGGGTGCGGCGGAGGATGACCACCCCGATGGAGACCAGCAGGAAGGCGAACAGGGTGCCGATGTTCACCATCTCCTCGAGGGTGCCGAACTGCACGAAACCGGCCAGGATCGCGCACACCACACCGACGATCACCGTGATCCGCACCGGCGTGCCGCGATCCCCGGTCCGCGAGAGACCCCGCGGGACCAGACCATCGCGGGACATCGCGAACAGCACCCGGGTCTGGCCGAGCAGCATCACCATGACCACGGTCGTCAGGCCGGCCAGCGCGCCGATGGAAATGATGTTCTTCGCCCAGGTCGCTCCGTTGAGAGCGAATGCGGTCGCCAGCGTCGCGTCCTCGCCCGCCAGGTCGGTGTAGGGAACCATGCCGGTGAGCACGATGGAGACCGCGACATACAGGATGGTCACCACGACCAGCGAGCCGAGGATGCCGCGCGGCAGATCGCGCTGCGGGTTCTTGGTCTCCTCGGCGGCGGTGGCGACCACATCGAAGCCGATGAACGCGAAGAACACCAGGCTGGCCGCGGCCAGCAGGCCGTACCAGCCGAAGGTGCTGTTACCTGCCCCGGTCACCCAGGAGAACAGGGACTGCGTCAGTCCCTGGCCGCCCTCGCCCGGGACCGACTCGGGAATGAACGGGGTCAGGTTGGCCGAGTCGAAGAAGCTCAGGCCGACCACGATCACCAGCAGGATCACTCCGACCTTGATGGCCACGGCGATCATGGAGACACGCGAGGACAGTTTGGTACCCAGTGCCAGCAGTGTGGTGAGCACGGCGATGAGCAGGACCGCGCCCCAGTCGAAGGTGACCCCGCCTATCTCCACCACGGCGGCACCCCGGTCGAACACCTGGCCGAGATACTGGGACCAGCCTTTGGAGACCACCGCGGCCGCGAGCGCGAACTCCAGCAGCAGGTCCCAGCCGATGATCCAGGCCGCGAGTTCACCGAAGGTCGCATAGGAGAAGGTGTAGGCGCTGCCCGCGACCGGGACGGTGGAGGCGAACTCCGCGTAGCACAGCGCGGTGAGCCCGCAGGCGATCGCGGCGAAGACGAAGGCCAGCGATACCGCGGGCCCGGCGACGTTACCGGCGGTGCGGGCGGTGAGGGTGAAGATACCGGCACCGATCACGACGGCGACGCCGAAGATCGCCAGATCCCACGAGGTGAGCTCCTTGCGGAGTTTCTTCCCGGGTTCGTCGGTATCGCGGATCGACTGCTCCACGCTTTTGGTGCGGAACAGCGAATTGCGGCTGGTCGGCGTCGTCACTGCGGCCTCCTGGTGATTCCGGCGCGAGTACCGGGAACGCTAGTGCACTCCCGCCATATGACGGGTTATCCACGACGACAGTCCGGCAATCACCACGCCCGCCGCGATCGCCACCAGACCGGTGATCCCGAAGTAGGCGAATTCGGCGTCCGGCGAATAGAAACGTGCCAGCACTCCCGACAATGTGGTGCCCAGCGCGATCGACAGGAAATAGAGCGCCATCATCTGCGCCCGGAAATGCTCGGGGGCCAGCTGGGTACTGACCGCGAGGCCGATCGGGGAGATCAGCAGTTCGGAGACAGCGAACACCGCCATGATGAACAGCACGGCCAGCGCCGGCACCGAGCGTCCGGAGGTCCCGGCCAGTGGGACGAACAGCAGAAACGCCGTCCCCATCCCGACCACGCCGAGCGCGAACTTACGCGGAGTGGTGGGCGCCCGATCCCCCAGCTTGGTCCACAGCGCGGCGAACAGCGGCGAGAGCGCGATGATCCACACCGGCTCCACCGAACCGATCCAGTTCGACGGCGCGGTCCAGCCGAAGATGTTCCAGTTCATCCGTTCGTCGGAGTACACCGCGAGCACGGTGAAGATCTGCTGGAACAGGGCCCAGAACACCACGTTGGCCAGGAACAGCGGGACGAAGGCCCGCACCCGGCTGCGTTCCAGCGGGCTCACCCGGCGATGGGTGAGCAGGACGGCGAAGTACACGGCGGCGGCGATGACGATGAGCGCGGTGGTGACATCGGGCAGGTTGTCCACGGTGACCAGTCCGGTCAGCAGTACCAGCAGGATCACCAGGATCGCTGCGACCACCACCGCGGCGAGCGGCCCGTAGGCACGACGCGGCAGCGGATCGGTGGGCTCGCGGCCGGCGGTGCCGAGATTGCGGCGGAACACCACGTACTGGATCAGTCCCAGCGCCATCCCGACCGCGGCCGCCCCGAAGCCGGCGTGGAAGCCCCACTCCTCCCGCAGCAGCCCGGTGAGCAGCGGGCCGACGAATGCACCGAGATTGATCCCCAGATAGAAAAGCGTGAATCCGCCGTCGACCCGCGGATCGCCCTTCGGATACAGGGTGCCCAGCAGCGCGGACGCGTTCGATTTCAACGCGCCACTGCCCAGCGCCACCAGTACCAGCCCCACGCCCACACCGGTGAGGCCCGGAATCAGCGCCAGTGCGATATGCCCGGCCATCACCACGACGCCGCCGTAGAAGACGGTCCGCTCCATCCCGATCAGCCGGTCCGACACCCAGCCGCCGATGATCGTGGAGAGATAGACCAGACCGCCGTAGGCACCGACCAGACCGACTGCGACATCCTGATCCATACCGAGACCACCGTCGGTGGCCGAGTAGTACAGGTAGTAGCCGAGGATGGTGAGCATCCCGTAGAAGGAGAAACGCTCCCACAGTTCGACACCGAACAGGTTGACGAGGCCGACGGGGTGACCGAAAAAGGTGCGCTCGGCGACGTCTGGGACTTCGGACATGCTGAGACTGTCCCACGCACCCGGTCCGGCGCGCGGCATACCGGACCGAACCGATACCGCAGCTTCACGAACACTCCGGCCCCGGTAACACTGCGGGGCCCGGTGAGGGGTCAGGCGATCGAGAGCGCGATCCCGTCCAGGATGTCGTGTTCGCTGACGACCAGCTCGGTGATCCCGGCCCGGCGCTTCAGCTCCGCCGCCAGCACCTCGGTGATCACCGCGCCGCCGCCGATGACATCGACCCGGCCCGGATGCATGGGTCCGAGCGCGGCGCGCTCGTCGTGGTTCATCCCGATCAGCCGATCGCAGACCGCGTTCAGATCCGGGAGCGCGATCCGTGCCAGATGTGTTTTCGTCGAATCGTATTCGGGCAGGTCCAGCGCGACGGCCGCGAGTGTGGTCATGGTGCCGGCCACCCCGACCCAGGTGTGCGCACCGTCCACCGGGACGTGAGTGAACGCCTCGGTGAGGCGTTCGGTCGCGAACTCCCGGGCCGCGGCCACTTCACCGGCCTCCGGCGGATTTCCGCGCAGACACCGCTCGGTGACCCGCACGCAGCCGATATCGGCGGAGAACGCCGCCTGCACCCCGTCGCCGTCCCCGACCACGAGTTCGGTGGATCCGCCGCCCAGGTCGACCACGACGAACGGCCCGTCCGCCGCGGACAGTTCACCGACCGCGCCGGTGAACGACAACCGGGCCTCCTCGTCACCGGTGATCACCTCGGCGGACGCGCCCGGCACCACCCGGCCGAGTTCGGACCGGGTCATCGCGAAGAAATCCTCCCGGTTCGACGCATCGCGAGTGGCGGAGGTGGCGACCATCCGAACCCGGCTCACACCGTGCTCGAGCATGAGGGTCACATAGTCGGCCAGCGCCACGCGGGTACGTTCGATCGCCTCCGGGTTCAGCCGGCCCGTCGCGTCGACCCCTTTACCGAGCCGCACGATCCGCATCTCCCGGTGCACATCGGTCAGGGTGGAATCCGCGCCGATATCGGCGATCAGCAGTCGGATCGAATTGGTGCCGCAGTCCACGGCAGCGACCCGGTCGGTCATAGCAACTCCTTCATAGCCTGTACACACGGTCCACGGAACCCGCAGCAAAGGCGGAGGTACCGCCTCACGACCCCTCCCTCGAAGCCTGCGCGCCCGGTCGGCGGAGGCCGCAGCAGAAGCGGAGGTATCGCCTCATTCGTGTTCCGTCACCCCGTATTCCGGCCAGTCCGCCGGGATCGCACTGCCGCGCAGCCCGTTCGCTGCCGCCAGCGCCACCGCCTCGTCACCGAGCGGATTCACGCCGGGTCCCTTGGCCAGCGCGTGCGCGATCAGCACATGCAGGCATTTCACCCGGTCCGGCATACCGCCACCGCTGAAATCGGTACCCAGCGATTCGATCGCGTCGCGTTCGGCCAGATAGCTCTCGTGCGCGGCGCGATAGGCGGCGGCGAGTTCGGTATCGCGGCCGAGCCGGTCGGTCATCCCCTTCATCACACCCGCGGATTCCAACCGGCTGGCCTCCGCGGTCAGCCGGGGGTCGGTGAGGTAGTAGAGAGTGGGGAACGGGGTGCCGTCCGGAAGCCTCGGCGCCGTCTTGACCACCGCGGGCAGCCCGTCGGGCGTCCGGTAGGCGATGGCGAGCACCCCGCGCGGTTCGCGGCCCAGCTGTTCGGCGACGATCTGCAGATCTCGGTCGTCGGGTGTACTCACCTGGGTCCTTCCGGCTGCGGCGCGGGTGTTTCGGTTTCGGGGGGCGGTTCGGAGATGCTCCGCCACAGATCCGTGTACCACGGATCGGGTTCGTGCAGCGGTGCCTGCGGATCGGGGATCGCCGGCACTTCGATCCCCGGGACCTGCACGATATAGGGGGTTTCGCCCGGCATCACCAGACGCAACCGGTCGCGCGCCTCGGAGCGGATATAGGCCGGGTCCTCCTGCTGGGCGCGGCGGTCCTTCAGCCGGTCGATATCGGCTTCGAGCGCCCGGCGTTCGGCCGCGAGCTGATCGGCCTCGGCGCGCTGGGTGAAATAGGTGCGCATGGGCACGGCCAGCGTCATCGCCAGCGCACACACCACCATCGCCAGAATGATCGCCTTACCGGCGGACAACCCCAGGATGGTCCGCTCCGACCAGTCCCGCGCGCCGTCCGTCCCGGCTCTGGACCGGCGGGTGGTGCGCCGCACCCGCTCCGCGCCGCCGTGCACTTCGGCGGCGGGGCGGCGCGACGGCGCGCGCGACGTGCGGCGGTCGCCCCGTCCCGCGGGACTGGTACCGCGCGCACGCCGCTCCGACATCTACCTCAGTCCTCGAAGGTGAAACGCGGGAAGGCCACGTCACCGGCGTAGCGAGCCGAATCGCCGAGCGCGTCCTCGATCCGCAGCAGCTGGTTGTACTTCGCCACCCGCTCGCTGCGCGCCGGAGCGCCGGTCTTGATCTGGCCGCTGCCCACCGCGACCGCGAGGTCGGCGATGGTGGTGTCCTCGGTTTCACCGGACCGGTGCGACATCATCGTCTTGTACCCGTTGCGGTGGGCCAGCTCGACGGCGTCCAGGGTCTCGGTCAGGGTGCCGATCTGGTTCACCTTCACCAGCAGCGCGTTGGCCGCGCCCTTGGCGATACCGTCCTCGAGACGTTCGGGGTTGGTGACGAACAGATCGTCGCCGACCAGCTGCACCTTGTCGCCGATCTCGTCGGTGAGCGCGACCCAGCCGTCCCAGTCGTCCTCCGACAGCGGATCCTCGATCGACACCAGCGGGTAGGCGGCCCGCAGTTCGGTATAGAACTTGGCCATCTCGGCAGCCGAACGCGCGGAACCCTCGAACTGGTAGGCACCGTCTTTGTAGAACTCGGTCGCCGCGACATCCAGCGCCAGCGCCACATCCCGGCCCAGTTTCAGTCCGGTCTTACCGATCGCGACGCTGATCAGGTCCAGCGCTTCCTTGGTGCCGGCGACATCGGGCGCGAAGCCGCCCTCGTCGCCCAGCCCGGTGGCCAGACCCTTCTCCTTGAGCACCGCCTTGAGCGCGTGGTAGACCTCCGCGCCCCAGCGCAGCGATTCCTTGAACGTCGGCGCGCCGATCGGCGCCACCATGAACTCCTGCACATCCACACCGGTATCGGCGTGCGCGCCGCCGTTGAGGATGTTCATCATGGGCACCGGCAGCACATGGGCGTTCGGTCCCCCGAGGTAGCGGAACAGTTCCAGACCCGAGGACTCCGCGGCCGCGCGCGCCACCGCCAGGGACACACCCAGCAGCGCGTTGGCGCCGAGACGCGATTTGTCCGGGGTTCCGTCGAGGTCGAGCAGCGCCTGGTCGACGGTGCGCTGTTCGACGGCGTCCAGGCCGATCACGGCCGGGGCGATCTCGTCGAGCACCCCCTCGACGGCTCGCTGCACGCCCTTGCCGTTGTAGCGATCCCCGCCGTCGCGCAGTTCCACGGCCTCGTGCTCGCCGGTGGAGGCACCGGAGGGCACCGCGGCGCGGGTCAGGGTGCCGTCGTCGAGGGCGATCTCGACCTCGACGGTGGGGTTACCCCGAGAGTCCAGGATCTCGCGAGCTCCGACCTGTTCGATGATGGCCACGAAAACAACACTCCTTCGGCTGGTGGCACGGTAGTTATCGGGACGAGCCGTGCGGTTGCGAGCCTAATAGGCGCGGTTGCGGCCAGTCCATTTGCCGCCCCGCAGCGACCGACACAGTTCCGGCGCGACCTCAGACGCGCCGGCCGACGCTGTAGGCCGCGGCCCGATCACGGACCACTTCCATATAGCTCTCCGACCTGTTGTAGGTGAACAGCGCCCGGCTCCAGCCCTCGGCGGTGCCCAGCGCCCCGCCGCTCACGCACAGATACCTCGCCGCGGTGAGCGCCGCATCGTCGATACTGTGCGGATCGGCGACCCCGTCCCCATTGGCGTCCACTCCCCATCTGCGCCAGGTCTCCGGTATGAACTGCATCGGACCCACCGCACGGTCGAATACCCGGTCCCCGTCGAGCAGCCCCTCGTCGGTATCCCTGATCTCCGCCACTCCGGGCGCTCCGTCCAGCGGGATACCGATGATCGACGGCTCCACCAGACCGTCGTCACGCACCTCGGCCCCGCGATGCCGGCCGTGATCGCTTTCCACACTCCCGATTCCCGCCAGCGTCGTCCAGCCGATCCCGCAATCCGGCCGCGACCGCACCATCACCGCCGCCGCGTACCCGTACGCCTCGAGCGCGGCCACCGGCATATCCAGCGCACCGGCGTGCTCGGCCGCCCACACGTTCAATTGCGCGGCGGTCCGGCCGGGGGCATCGATATCGATCACGGGTACCGGGATGCCGGGCCCGGGCGGGATCCCCTCGGGGATGGGCACCAGATCCTCGCCGGCCCCACACCCGGTCAGCACCAGGGCAACCAACGAAGCGGCGACGAGGCCGAACCTGCGGAGACGCACACCATCCATCATCCAGGCAGCCGGGGCCGGGCGCCCCCGAGAGAGGGACCGAACGGTACAGATCACAGTCTCGGTCACAGAAACGGCCGACCCTCGACATAGTGGTGGAGGAACCGAAAACCGACGCACGAACAATACGACCGCCCAGAAAGGCCGATACATCGTTCTCCTCGACAGGCCCGAGCAGATCCGAGAGTTACATCAAATGACCGCGGCGCAGTATTTACTGCTGAATGATTCGACCCGAGACAAAGGAAAACGATTGCGCCTCGAGAATCGATCTCGGGGCACAATCGTTGTCTCGAGCCAGATATGGTCGGCCTATCGGATCAGGCCCAGCGCGACGCATTCAGTTTATCGGTGGTCGTCATTTCGATGGCACCGTCTTCGACGGTCTTGGCAAGGCGCTCCATGATGTCGAGCAGGCCGTTGTGCGCCTCGTCCCACCGGGCCTGCTTGAGGCGGTACGCCTCCTGAGCACCGGACTCCCATTCGGCGGCCAGCGCGTTGACGTAGCCCTTCAACTCCTCATGGGTTTCGGTCAACCGGCCCTTCGACGAGCGCAGGTCGCCGGTCATGGCCATCAGCTGGCCTTCCGAATACTTCATCTGCGACATAGCAATAACTCCTAAGACTCTCGTGAACCGACGACTCAGATATTCAGGCTGGAGCCGAGCTCGGACGAGGCACCGAGCGAACTCAGCGCATCCTGGTTCGCCTGCTCGGTGGCCGTGTATCCCTTACCGTTTTCACGGATGAGGGTCCCGATCTCTGCGAGGACGTCGTGCAGCTTGCGGGACTGCGCATCGTAGTCGTCCATGACCTTGCGGAAGGTGCCGGCGGCGGAACCTTCCCAGTTCCCCGCCGAACCGGCAACGATGTTACGAACGTTGCCGAGTTCGGTCTGCAGCTGCGAATTCACGTTCTCGACGTGCTTGGCAGCTGTCTCCATTGCCGCTACGTCGGTAGTGACGTTGGGGTTCGCCACGGTATCTCCTTACTCGAGTTCGGATCCGGACCCCCTGCGTCCGCAAACGGTCCGAACTTGCCTTCATGATGATTGGACGCGATACCGGCCCAATCGGTTCCGTAGGATTCCGGAATATCTCCCGGATGAGGTCATCGGCCGACCTCCAGCGAGTTCGCGAGGTCTTCACAGATAGGTGTGATCGAGTCCTGCCCCCCTGTCTGATACTGGCACCCGATACTGATCTGGATGCTGTGCTCGACGATAACATGCCAGTCAACGGTCGATCCGTCCTCTGGATACTCGGAATAGGCCAGGCCGGGACGCCCGGCGAAGACCACGTCGCGGCGGATGGCAGACACCGAACCTGCTGGGCGGCGGGCGATCTGGGCCTCCAAGGTGGCGGCGATCCGTTCGTAGCCGACATCTGCCGTCACAGGCTGCTGGGTCACGGTGATACGTGCGCGCAGACCGGCAACCGGAACCAGTTCCAGACGCTGATCGGAAGGCGGGTTCTTGATCCGCCAGCCGTCCGGGATCTCGAGACGGAGAGCGCCGAAAGTCGCCGGGCCCGAATCGGAGGCGGTATCGCCGGTATCCGGGGCCCGGGTGGTGGACGGTGCGGTCGCCACGGCGTCGGAGCCGCCGGATATCCGGGCGATACCGATGCCGGCGGCGACCAGGACGGCGACGACGAATACGACCGCGGCGGCGAGATAGAGCGGGGTCCGGGAGCGTGGTGGCCGGGTGGCGGCGGCCCGCTCACGCAGCGGCTGTAGCCATTCGGTCTCGGCAGCGGCCGGGGGCAGCACGGGGCGATGATCGCCGGGATCGGTTCGGGGCACTCGCACCAGATCGGTACCGGCGACCACTACCGGCTCGGCGTTACCGCAGCGCTCGGCGACCACCGAACCGATCCGCTCCAGAAAGCCGGCGTCGGTACGGCCCACCACGAGCACCGAACTCACCTGGCAGCCGTGCAGGAGCCGATCGAGAAGCGCGTCGAAACCGGCGAGTTCGTCGTCCCCCGCCGCGATCTCGGCAGCGGAGAGCGCCGGTTCGTGTTCGCAGTATTCGAGCCGCGGACCGCTCTCCGCGGGAACCACTGTGGACGCGGTGGTCGACAACGGTCCGAATTCGAGGACCACGGTGCGCACATCGCGTAGCCGCCGACCGGCGGTGACCGCCCGGACGGCAATCGTCTCCAATGTCACGTGACCGCTGTGGCGGCGCGCCGCGGACTCCAGAACGGTCAGCCGATGCGGATCCCACTCGGTCGGGTGTACGACCGTGAGCCGCTCACACGGTGACGGTATGCGCAGCTGGGCGAGCGTATGACCGAACACCGCGCTCAGCGCTCCCTCGGGTGTCGGCATGCCCGGGTCGTAGGCGATGCGGTCGGCGGTGACCAATTGCACCGGCGACACCGCGATGGACGGTGGTGCCAGTGGTTCGCCCACCACCAGGCTGCGGCCGTCACCGGTGGGCACGACCGACGGAGTGAGATCGGTATGGGTGTTCGCGCTCCACGCCCACAATCGTGTCTCGGTCAGCGCGATTTCGGCCACCGGCATTACTGCGTCGGCATCCACGAGGTCTGGATGAGTTCGTTGCCCGAACGCCCGACCAGGGTGCCGCGGCCCGGCGGCATGGCGCTGGGCCGCACATTCCCGAGCAGGCCGCCCTCTTCCCGGCTGCCACTCATGATCAGACCGGGCGTGGCCAGGTCACGCAGCCGGGAGATCACCGGCTCGTACAGGGCCCGGCCGGCGCCACCGGAGCGACGCGCGATGATCAGATGCAGGCCGATATCCTTGGCGTGCGCCAGATAGTCGACGATCTGTGCGAGCGGGTTGCCACTGGATCCGCTGGAGACCAGGTCGTAGTCGTCGACGATCACGAACAGATCCGGGCCGGTCCACCAGGAGCGGTCGCGCAGTTCCTGCGGGGTGACGTTCGGCCCGGGCATCCGCGTCCGCAACAGTGCGGCGAGGTCACGCATATTCGTGGTCAGGCCCTCGGCGCCGGTCGCGTACGCGGCCAAGCGATCCTGATCGAAGTAGCCGAGCATGGTGCGCCGGAAATCGACCAGGATGAGCGCGGCCTTGTCGCGTGCGTTGGATTCGACGATGCCGCTGACGATATTGCGCAGCAGCGTCGACTTCCCGCATTCGGTATCGCCGAAGATCAGGAAGTGCGGGTTGTCGTCGAAATTGAGGAAAACCGGCGTCAGCTCGGATTCGTTGATACCGATCGGAATCGCGATATTGCGCCGGTCCGCCGGCCCCTGCCAGGGGCCGATCGCCCGCACGAACTGCTCGCGATCGAGTTGTTCGGGCAGCATCCGGACCTGCGGCGCGGGACGGCCGGGAGTCGCCTGCTGCAGTCGCGCGACCGCGTCGGCGACGCCGCGACCGAGGTCCTCGGCCTCGGAAGATCCGTCGACCCGGGGCAGCGCGGTGAGCATATGCAGGTTTTCGGGGGTCATACCGCGACCCGGCCGGCCCTGCGGAACCAGCGCCGCGACCTTGCGGCCGAACTCGGAATCGGCCGGATCGCCGAGGCGGAGTTCCAGCCGGGTCCCGATCTGGTCCTTGAGCTGCGGCCGGGCCTCCATCCAGCGCGAGAGCGCGATCACGACGTGCACGCCGTAGGACAGGCCCTGTACCGCCAGGTTCATGATCGCCTGCTCCAGCGGCTCGAAATCCTGGCGAATCGAACCGAATCCGTCGATCACCAGGAAAACATCGCCGAAGGGGTCCTCATGGGCGCCGGTCGCTGCCTGGCTGCTCGCCGGGTCGGCGGCACGCAGGCGGCGGAACTCCGACATCGACTCGATACCGAGCTGACGGAATCGCAGTTCGCGGGTGCGCACGATGGTGGTCATCTCGGCGACGGTGCGGCGAACCTTGTCGTGGTCCAGCCGGCCGGCCACCGAGCCGACGTGCGGCAGGCCCTCGAGACTGGCGAGGGTGCCACCGCCGAAGTCCAGGCAGTAGAACTGCACCTGTTCGGCGGTATGGGTCAGCGACATCGACATGATCAGCGTGCGCAGCATTGTCGATTTACCCGACTGCGGGCCACCGACCACGGCCACATTGCCGCGTGCGCCGGACAGGTCCACGAGCAGCGGATCGCGCCGTTGGTCGTAGGGGCGGTCGACGATACCGATCGGCGCGCGCAGTCCGGCCTGCGCGTTGTACTCGCCGGTGAGGATCGAGCGCGGGATGAGCTCGTCCAGTGAGGGCGAGGCGTCCAGCGGCGGCAGCCAGATCTTGTGGGCGGGCCGGCCGTGGCCGCGGATCCGGGCCACCAGCATGCCGATATTGGAGATCTGTTCACCGTCTTCGACCAGTGGCTCCGGATCGTCGAGCGGTTCGGGGGCCAGCGGTACCCGGTCCACCGCCCGGAACTCGACATGTTTGGCCAAGAACGGCCGCGCGGTGATATCGATTTCACCGGCCCGTGTCGCCACCGCGATATCGCGCTGCGGTCCACCACCCACATAGGGCCCGGAGACGTAGGACGCCTGGAAACGCTGGATCTCGCCCGAATCCGATTTGAGATAGCCGCCGCCGGGACTGTTGGGGAGGTTGTAGGCGTCGGGGACACCGAGCACCTGGCGGGATTCGTTGGCGGAGAATGTTTTCAGGCCGATGCGATAGGACAGATGCGATTCCAGGCCCTTGAGCTTGCCCTCTTCCAACCGCTGCGAAGCGAGCAGCAGATGGACGTGCAACGAGCGGCCCAGGCGGCCGATCATCACGAACAGTTCCGCGAAATCGGGGTGCTGGGTGAGCAGTTCGGAGAACTCGTCGAGGACGACGAACAGCGCGGGCAGCGGATCGAGATCGGCACCGGCGGCGCGGGCCTTCTCGTATTCGGAGACATTCGCGAAGTTACCTTCCTGGCGCAGCAATTCCTGGCGGCGGTTCATCTCGCCGGCCAGGGCATCGCGCATACGGTCGACGAGGTCGGCTTCCTCTTCCAGGTTGGTGATGACGGCCGCGACGTGCGGCACACCGTCGAGACCGAGGAAGGTCGCGCCACCTTTGAAGTCGACCAGGACCAGGTTCAGCTGATCCGGCGAATGAGTGGCGAGCAGACTGAGAACCAGGGTGCGCAGGAATTCGGATTTACCGGAACCGGTGGCGCCGATACACAGACCGTGCGGGCCCATACCGGATTCGGCGGCTTCTTTGATATCCAGGACGACGGGCAGCCCGTCGGCGCCGACACCGAACGGAACCCGCAACCGCTCCCGGCCGTAGCGGGGTCGCCAGGCGCTCTCGGGATTGAAGGAACCGATATCGCCCAGGCCCATCAACTGCGCCCAGGTGTTGATCGTCTCCCCTTCGGTGACCTCGACATCGCTGCTGCGCTGGGTGGCCGCGCGGTACGGGGCGAGGCGGCGGGCCACCTGCTGGGCCTGTTCCCGGCTGATCCGGTCGATGACCGCGAATCGCTCCTGGTTGCCGGTGGCGCCGCGGCCCAGGCATTCACCGTTGCGGATGGTGAGCCCGATACCGCGCGAGACCGCCAGGCGGGGAGCGTATCCGCACAGGTCGATGACGGTGACACCCTCGTACCCGGATTCGCGCAGCTGATCCTCCTCGGCCTCGAGCAGGCCACCGTCCACCACGATCACCACGTGCACCATGGCGGAATTGGTGGGCTGGTTACGGGAGTAGCGGACCCGGTTGCCGAGAATCGGGGCCAAACCCGCCATCATCTCCCGGATCGAGCCGAAGAACATGCGCTGGGTGCCGACACCGTCCTCGGCGTCCGGATGCTGGGTGTGCGGCAGCCATTTCGTCCATTCCCATTCCGCACTGGTGTCGGGGCCGCAGACGATCGCGGTCAGCACCTGATCCGGGCCGTGGAACATGGCCAGCTGGACCAGCATCGCGCGCACCATGTCCCGGGCCTGCGCCCGATCGCCGTCGAGGGCGATGGTGGCGAAACCCTTCACCGCGATGGCGGTCGGCAGATCGGGCACGGTGGAATGCGCCCGGACGAAGCGGCGCAGCGAGACCGCGGCGATCGGTTCGAGCTCCTCCACCGGCCCGGTTTCCGGTGCGACCAGGCGGGTGGCCAGACGCTGCCCGCCGATGCCGATGCGAACATGGCAGAAGTCCTTGTCGCTGGGCCGGCGCTCCCACATCCGGGAGGTGCCCGCGAGCATCCAGACCAGGCCCGGCTCCGGATGACTCCACTCCACCGCGGCCCGCTGCTCGGCCGCCGTCACCCCGACATCCTTGCGAACCTGGTCGAGGTAGCGCAGGTAGTCCTTGCGATCCTCATTGGCCTCGGCCGCCTTGGCGCCCTTACCGTTGCCCTGCCCGGCGAACATCCCGACCATCGAGACCATCATCATCATCGGGAACATCAGCGACATCGGATTCGACGCGATACCACCCCCCTGGGTGAACATCAGCGCCATCATCCCGACCATGCCGATGATCATCACGACGGGCATGAGCTTGCCGAGCAGATTTCCCGGCGTCACCCGGGGGATTTCGGGGGGCGGCTGCAGGGTGACCTCGCCCCCTGGTGTCCGCGGAACCTCCCGGCGCGCACGCCGCTGAAAACGGACAGTGGTCATCGAGCGAGATCCCCCTTGTGGCCATGCGATGTTCGGGCTCAGTGTAGAGGCAGGCACGAACATGTCGTACAGTTCGACCTGCATTCTGCTGGCCGGACCGGGGGCACGCAACCCGCGATCTCCTGGGAGAATGTGGGAAACGAGCAGGGTAGCGAACCAACTTGGGGGAAGCGTGACGCATGCGCGACTGGACCATATGGAGGAAGATTCCTCGCGGGGTATAGTCCGCGCGCCGGATCTCACCAGGGTCACCATTCTGGCGAAGCACACTCAGGTCGACATGGCCATTCCGGTCGATGTCCCGGTGGCCCTGGTGATCCCGAGTGTGGTCGATATGATCGCCGCGCACAGCAGGACCAACGACTTCGACAACCAGGGCGAACGCTACGAACCCGCGGACTGGGTCCTGGCCCGCATCGGCCAGCCGCCGCTGTCGAATTCGCTCAGCCTGGGTGAACAGGGTGTGCGTGACGGCGAACTGCTGATGCTGGAGAACTCGGCCCACACCGCGCCGACCCCGCTCTTCGACGACATCATGTACAACGTCGCCGTCGCCGACTCCGAGCATTTCCGCGGGTGGAATCCGCAGACCGCGCGGATCACCGGATCGGTGCTGGCCGTGCTCACCATGCTGGCGGGTTGCACCGCGCTGCTGGCGTCGCCGGACTCGATGCCGGGCTGGATCACCGGGACCATCGCGCTGGGTGTATCGGTGCTGCTGGTGGTCGCGGCGATGATCCTCAGCCGGGTGTACGGCGATCCGCAGACCTCGCTGGTCCTCGGCGGCTGCGCACTGCCGCTGGCGTTCACCGGCGGCATGCTGATCGTGCCGGATCACTACGACTGGTCCCATATGCTGCTCGGCTCCACGCTCCTGGGTGCCACGGCGATTCTGGCCTGGCGGGTCACCGGTGTGGGGCTGGGTCTGTTCATCGGCGCGGGCACGGTGGCGGTGTTCGCGGTTCCCTCCGCGCTGGTCGGCCTGCTCACCGAGCAGCCGATGAAAGCCGTCGGCGCGGTGGTCGCGGCCCTGGGTCTCGCCGCGCTGTCGCTGGCCCCGCGGATCTCCATGATGCTGGCGAAACTGCCGCTGCCGCCGGTGCCCTCCCCCGGCACCCCGATCGATCCGACCGAAGACGATCCCGACGACCACCGCGCGCTGCCCACTCTCGATGCCCTGCACGCGAAATCGGCCCGGGCGCGCACCTACCTGAGCGGGCTCGTCTCGGCGACCACACTGGTCACGGTGGTCGGCGCGCTCGTGGCGACCGATCCGGCCGGTGGCGGGTTCTTCTGGCAGGGCATCGCGCTCGCGCTGGTGTGCGCGGCGGTCCTGATGTTCCGCAGCCGCACCTACGCCGGCGCCGAACAGGCCGTGATTTTGATCGCCGGCGGCGCCGCCATCCTGCTGGCCATGCTGGTGGGGATGGCGTTCGTGACCGATCTGCCGCTGGCCGCGTTCGGTGCCGCCCTGGTCATGCTGATCGCGGCGCTGGTCCTCGGCATCATCGTCCCGAACCAGACGGCGACCCCGCCCATGCGCCGGGCCGCGGAACTGATCGAATACGGATTCGTGGCCGCCGTGCTGCCGCTGGTGTTCTGGGTGACCGACCTCTACTCCCTCGTCCGCGGGCTGTGAACCGGGGAGTCCGCGCCGCGGCGGTGGCCGCGGTGCTCGGGGTGAGCGCGACGCTCGGATTCGGGTCGCCGGTGGCGTATGCCGACCGGCCCGTACCCGTCGATCCCGGTCAATTACCGGCCGGTGATCCGGCGAGACCCACGCAGGCCACCGAGCGCAAGGCCAATACCGCCTGCACCAGCACCGTTTCCGGCGGGGGCGGCCCGACCGTGCCACCGGCGCAGGCCGCCCTCGACCTGCGGCGGGCGTGGCAGTTCTCCGAGGGCGCGGGCCAGGTGGTCGCGGTGATCGATACGGGAGTGGCCCGCCACCCCCGGCTGCCCGGATTGCGTCCCGGCGGCGACTTCGTGGCCAACAGCGGTGACGGCACCGAGGATTGCGACGCGCACGGGACCATCGTGGCCGGGATCATCGCCGCGAGCCGGGCTCCGAACGAGGGATTCTCCGGGGTGGCGCCGGCGGCGACGATTCTCACGATCCGCCAGACGAGCGACAAATATGTCAAAGCGGGCAGCAATGCCACCAAAACGCCGGAAGACCTCTCCAAAGAGGGCTACGGCAATGTCGCCACCATGGCGCAGGCCGTTCGCCGGGCCGCCGATATGGGCGCCACCGTCATCAATATCTCCGAGGTCGCGTGCAGTGCCGGCCCGATCTCGGATGCCTCGCTCGGTGCCGCGCTCGACTACGCCGTCCACCAGAAGAACGTGGTCGTGGTGGCCTCGGCCGGTAATACCGACAACGACAGTTGCAAGGGCAACACCGGCATCCAGGACCCGCTGGACCCCGCCGCCGACCCGTGGAGCAATGCGACCGTCAATGTCACGCCCGCGCGCTACGACGATCTGGTGCTCTCGGTCGGTTCGATCGACGCGAACGGCGCCCCCTCGGAGTTCACCGTCCCGGGCCCATGGCTCAGTGTCGCCGCGCCGGGCGAGAACATCGTTTCCCTCGACGTGAACAGCGGCGGAGTCATCAACGGGACGGTCAATGCCCAGGGCGGTCAGCAGACCATCAACGGCACCAGTTTCGCGGCCCCCTATGTCTCCGGGGTGGTCGCGCTGGTGCGCTCTCGCTTCCCCGAACTCTCCGCCGTCGAGGTCATGAAGCGAATCCAGGCGACCGCGCACGCGCCGGCCGAGGGCTGGAACCCGTATGTGGGCTACGGCGCGATCGACCCGATCGCGGCGCTGACCAACGAAGTGCCCGACGAACTACGGCCCAAACAACCGAATCCTGCGGTGAGCAAGCAGCTCGCGATTCCCGCGCCACCCACACCACCGGACCACACCGCCCGCAATGTGGCACTCATCGGCAGCGGGATCATCGGCGGCGCCTTGATTCTCGGTTATCTCGCCTCGTTCCCGACCCGCCGCCGCTTCGGCGTCGGCGAAGACGACGCCTGAGGCGACGCTCACGATCGCTGCGCTCGGCGCCGACCGCCTACGGTCCGGTTGACCAGGGACCTCTTACGTGCCGTGATCCGCACGGGCATCCGGCCGTCTTCACATTTCCGGCAGCTGCTGTTCCGGTCCGAGAAACCGAGCTCTCGCTTCGTCGGACGTTTTGACGACCCGGGCAGTATCGCTTCCCCTGCCGGGGAATTCGTCTGCGGTCGACACGCCCCACAACGGTATTTTGGGTAAAGAATTCGATCTTGCTCCGATCCTTTCCCGAGAACCGGCAGCCGGGTGATCGTGAACCGATGCCGAGAGGACCTCCATGGCCGCACATCCCATAGCGAGGACACTCTCGGCGATCTGCGGCCAACTGCTCACCCATCTACCGAAAGCGGCCTCTGCCATCCGCCGGACTTACCGGTCGGGCTGCACCGACAACCTCCGGCGCGCCGCCACCTGGTTGCCCGCCGCCGGTGAGCGGTCAAGGCACGCCCTGGACCAGGCGGCCCTCCGGCGCGGCGATAGCAGGCCGGCCGAGACCCAGCCCAAGCGTGATGAAGTCGTCGAACATCCCGACGACTTCGGAAACGTCGGAGGCGCGCCGGATGCCGGTGCGCGGACGCAGCACCCTTTCCGTGGTCTCTGGCTGGAGCGACGGGTGTGGGCCGACACGAGCTACGACCCTTTCACCTCGATCATGGACCTCCCCGATGCCGAGGCGAGACGGGTTGCGGCCCTGATGGGCAAGCGGGTCGATGGCGATTATCTGGCGATGCGCAGAGCCACCGAGTCCTGGTTGCGCCCGGACACGGTGGCGCCGGACACCGTCCCGCTGTATTTCAAGCTCGTGGACGCTCCGGGCACATACCGATATCCAGAGAGTTTCGCCACCCTCTGCATTCCGGCCGACTCGATTCCCGCGGCGCATATGACATTGACCGTCGACGACAGCTTCTTCCACTACCAGATGATGATCGGAGCACCGGCCGACAACACTCCGGCAGGACTCGTACCGCGCGTTGTCAACGGCACCGATGCGCACGACCTGATCGACTTCGACGGGGAACACCGAGAACACCGCGGGCCGCTGGCCGGTGGCGCCGGGCGATATATCGAGGTCCAGGTCTGGGATCGGAACGCGCCGATCCTGGAAGAGGCGCGGCGGCGGTTCGAAGCGGGAATACCCGAGGACCGCCTGCTCATCCTCGGCCCAGGTCCGGACGGCGGAGCAGCGGGGCAGGATTCGGCGCTCTCACAACCCGTCGAGTCCGATGGTGATCACGGGGGAAACGGCGAGCGCGGCGACTGACCGGTGGACCGACGCCGCGAAGCCGGTGCTACTTCGTGGCGACCGGCTGCGCGGCCGGTGACGGGTCCGGCGCGACTCCGTCGTGCGCGACCAGCGCCTCCTCCCGGCCCAGACTCGGGCCCGAAGCCAGCAGTCCGACGATAGGCCAGGGCGCGGGTTCTGCTTTCTCCGGCATACCCAGTGCTTTCGCCGCATCGGCGTTCTTGATGCCGTACCGCACACCGGTATCGGCGACGTAGAAGATGCTGTCCTTACGGGTGCTGTCCGGTTCGATCCCGGTGGTCTGCACGTAGGCGCCGGTACCCGGCGCCAGATAAGCGGAGTCGACGTTCTGGCCCGACCCGTCGGCCTGGGCGAGTGGCACCAGCTTCGCGCTGTCCGACATCGGCAGGCCGACCCCCGTGATGACCTGCAATACGGCCCGGGTACCGGTGTTCTCACCCGCTTCCGGGATCGGTTTCCACGACAGGCAGCTCACCGGCTGGTCCCTGGGCTCGAGCACGGTCGGAGCCGTCTGCGGGTAGTCGCCCACCCGCAGGGCCGCTGACACGGGGGCATCGGTGCGTTCGCGCTGGTCGATGGTGTCCTCGCCCGGGGTCTGCGGAATGGAGTTACGGATGATCTCCCCGGTCAGGGCCGAAATGGGCTGCAGCCCATCGGCGAGCACGACATGGTATTCGGTCCCGGAGGTGCCGACCTGTACGACGTCGCCGATACGGTGTCCGCTGACCTCGAACCCGGTGGGGGCAGCGCCGGCATCGGCGATATCGGGCCGGACAATGGCCTGCACTTCCGGTATCGCGTTGATCAGGCCTTCGCTCACCGGACGAGGGGTGGCGCCGGTGATGTTCAGGGCGTCGGTGACCGCGCGATCGGTCATATCGATACGCGCGCGTTTCTTGTCGTAGACCAGATAGGTGTGGTTCTCCCCCTGCACGAGCAGCGCCTTGCCGGCCCCCATCTCATCGGCTTTCGCGCCGAGTTCGAGGTCACCGGCCAGTACCGAGGTCGTCCGGTCCTGGCTGCCGTCGATCTTCATCTCGTCGCAGATCGTCCACTGCCGTCCGGTACCGGCGGAGTCGAAGTGGATCGAGCCGGGCGCTCCGGGAATGCCGATCAGTGGACCCCGGGCCTTCTTACCGATCTCGGCTTCCTTCACGATGGACGCGTCCGGAGCTTCGCCCGCGGCCAGCCGGGCCGACGCCAGATTCAACGCGGGGTGCACCACATCGTTGATCACCACATAGACGGCACCGGATTCCTTGCCGATCAGGATCTTGTTCTGGTCGATCTTGTCCTGCGGCCGGAACAGGGCCAGCACACCGCAACCGGCGAGGACCACCACGGCCAGCACCAGGCCCACGACATAGGCGCGCACCTGAGAACGCATGGGGTCGTGGAGCATTCGCACATCCCGCCGCACCAGCGCATGCTCCATCCGGCGAACCAGGAAGTTGTAACCGCTGATCTGCCACCTGGTTGTGGGCTTTGAAGGCATCGTCTTCCCCCGAACTGTGCTCGTGCTCGCCGAACACAGTACAGTTCGCGTGGACGTAGTTCAGCTCGGCCGCCGATAATCGGCCGACACCGGGTACCTGGGGGACTCTGATGGCCGTTCCAGCCGCAGTGGGGCGCAGGCGCAGCCTGCTTTTCGGGCGTATATCCATGCGCAACCTGCTCATCGCACAGGTATTCGCGCTCGTCGCGGGCACGGCCATCGTGAGCACCGGAGTGAACCCCTGGATCGCGCTGGGAGTCGCGGTCGTCGTCGGTTGTGTTCCGCTGATCCCGGTCGGGCGGCGGATACTGCTGGATTGGGTCGGCACCTGGTGGAACTACCGGGCCCAGCGCGAATACCGGATCGGGGACAGCAGCGATTTCCGCGGGCCCGACGACCGTTCGCTGGGTCTGTACTGGGATGAGAGCCGGGTGGTCGCGGTCATCGAGGTGCTGCCGCCGCGTGGCGGACTCACCCGGATAGACCGCACCGCGGTGCACGCCTCGCACCTGCTGCCGATGGCGGAGCTGGCGGCCTGCCTCGCCCAGCACGACATCCTGCTCAGCGGTATCGACATCATCAGTCACGGCCACCGCAGCCGCTCCGGTACCCCGGCCGGCGCCATCTACGAATCCCTGCTGGGGCCGCTGCCCGCCACCGCTTATCGCACGGTCTGGCTGGCGATCGGGTTCGATATGGTCGAGTGTCCCGGGGCGGCGAACCGGCGCGGCGGCGGTGACAAGGGCGCCGCGCGCGCTGTCACCATCGCGACCCAGCGCATCGTGCGGACGCTCGAGGACGCCGGCTGCGGGTCGCGCGTACTGACCGCCTCGGAGATACGGGCGGCCGTACGGCAGGTGCTGCACGGAGCCGACGCGCGCGAGCTGACCCATCGGTGGCGATACGCCGAACTCGGCAACAGCGTCAACATAGGATCCGCGATCGATCCGAAACAGCTCGGCTCGGAGATCCTCTCGCAGTTGTGGGTGGCCGAGTCCCGCGGCACCACGGTCGCGGTACGGCTGCGTCCAGGCAGTACCGCCGATACCGTGCACGTAGGCGCAGCCTGGCGTTCCACCCTGCGGGAACTTCCCGAGAAGACCACCTCCAAGGGCATGATCTCGATGAACGGCCGGCACCGCGACGGGCTGCTCGCGCATCTGCCGAT
Organism: Nocardia sienata NBRC 100364; assembly: GCF_001613205.1. GTDB lineage: Bacteria > Actinomycetota > Actinomycetes > Mycobacteriales > Mycobacteriaceae > Nocardia > Nocardia sienata. The sequence continues at coordinate 92,579 of NZ_BDBX01000029.1, forward strand.
CGGTATCCCCGATGTCGAGGACGTCGTCCCCACCGCCGAATACCCGATCGATGTGCTGGACGCGCTGGCGCTACCGTCGTCGGGCTGTGGGCAGCTGATCGGCTCCGACGACGAGGGCAACGGTGTGGCACTGCGGCTCGTCGGCGCCGGTATCTCGTCGGTGTACGTGGCGGGCGAACTGTATCTGGCGCAGCAGCTGGTGTTCCGCGCGCTGGCCGTCGGGGAACGGATCCTGGTGCGCACGGACCGGCCGCAGGCCTGGTATCAGTTGGTCGAGACGATCGGCAATCCGGAACGCTTGATGCTGGCCGTCGAAATGCACCAGTCCGACGCCATGTTCACCGCGACCGTCGTCGACGGCGTCCTCGCCCCCGCACCGCACGCCGGCATCACCACGATCTATGTCACCGGCGACCCGATGGGCTGGCCGGCCACCAAACCCGACCTGTCGATCCAGCAACCCGGAGCGATCGGCAACCGGGTCGTCGTCCGCACCGCGACCACGCAGATCCCGCTGAACCTGGTCTCCATCCCCCGGGAGCACACCTACATCGGCGAGCCCCGGACCCGCCGGCCCGCGCCCCAAAGCCGCCCGGCGCCGGCGGGCCACCTACCCCAGCACAGCTGACCGCCTCCCGGCGCGACAACCACGGTTTCACCGGCCGCTCGTCCCGCGCTGCACCGCCGGTGCCCCGTGGAATGTCGGGCCCTCATCCGGGGTAGGGGTCGGCCGTCCTCGCGCTCCGCAACGACCGCCCCCACCAGGCGAGTTGGGTCAGCATCCGGTCCGCTGCGTCGATGGCCGCACCGTCGCCGGTGTTCCCGTCCGCGTCGAACTGTTTGCGCGCGCGGTGCAAGCTCACCGATTCGCGTACCGAGACCATATGGATCTCGGCCACCACCTGGCGGAGCTGCTCCACCGCGCGCAATCCACCCGAGAGCCCGCCATAGGACACGAAACCCACCGGTTTGGCCCGCCATTCGTGTTTCGCGCTGTCGAAGGCGGTTTTCACCGAGGCCGGGTAGCCGTGGTTGTATTCCGAGGTCACCACGGCGAAAGCATCAGCGGCCGCGAGCCTTTCGCGAAAACCCATGGTCTCCGGGGTTTCGGTGAGATCGAGCGGCAGCGGGATATCGAGCAGATCCAGCACACCGATATCGAATTCGGGCCGGGCCCGGGCGGTGCGCAGGAACCAGTCGGCGACCACGGGCGCGAAGCGCTCGGGCCGCACGCTGGCGACGATCACCTCTAGTCGCAGGGGTGTATCCACCGGACGAGACTATCCCGCGACCGCGCGGAGCCGCGGGACGGTTTCAGGGCAATTCGAAGGGCAACGCGACCCCGGCGTGGACCCGGCAGTGCTCGCAGGTATCGGTATCGGCGACCGCGGCGACCGCGCTGCGGACGAGTTCCTTGAAGGGCCCGATATTGCGTTCGAATTCGGCGAACACATCCGCCGCGCGGACGCCTTCGCCCTCGGTGACCCCCGCGTCCAGATCGGTGACCAGCGCGATCGCCGCGTAACACATCTCCAGTTCGCGGGCGAGTACTGCCTCCGGGTAGCCGGTCATATTGACCAGCTCCCAGCCCTGGGCGGCGAACCAGCGACTCTCGGCGCGGGTGGAGAAGCGCGGCCCCTGGATGACGGCCATGGTGCCGTGCGGGTGGACGTGCACCGCGCTGTCGGCGGATTTCACCGCGGTGGCGCGCAGGTCGGCGCAGTAGGGGTCGGCGAAGGCGACGTGGATGCCGTTACCGTCGAAATAGGTCTGCGGGCGGCCGGAGGTGCGATCGACGAGTTGGTCGGGGATTACCACGGCGCCCGGGCCCCAGTCGGGCCGCAGACTGCCGACGGCGCAGGGGGCGTAGATCCGCCGCACGCCCATCGAGCGCAGTGCCCACATATTGGCCCGGTAGGGCACGGTGTGCGGGGAGTACTCGTGCCGTGGTCCGTGGCGTGGGAGGAAGGCGACGCGGCGGCCCTCGACCTCCCCCACCACGACCGGCGCGCTGGGGTCGCCGTAGGGGGTTTCCACGGTGACCGCGTCCGTGGCGCCGTCGAAGAAATCGTAGAATCCACTACCGCCGATGACGGCCAGCGCGGGCCGATCCTGGGAAGTCATGGTCTCGATTGTTCCGCGTCGGCGGCATGGGCGCACAGGCGAGGGCCCGTACCTGACAAGCCCGGACCGGAGATGTACCCTAGGGGGGTATGAACGGTCCTCTCGACCGGCGCAGAGGAGACAATCGGTGACTTCCACACCCACCACGGCGGGATCCGCCGACGAGACGGGGACCGGCCACACGTCCCACGACCACGCAAGCCACGGCTACATCACCGCCAAGGACGACTACCTCAAGCGGCTGCGCCGGATCGAAGGGCAGGCGCGCGGCCTGCAACGGATGGTCGAGCAGGAGAAGTACTGCATCGATATCCTCACCCAGGTCTCCGCGATGACCAAGGCGTTGCAGGCGGTCGCGATGGGGCTGCTGGAGGACCACATCAGCCACTGTGTGGTGGACGCGGCGGTCGCCGGTGGCCCGGATGCCGAGGCCAAGATCAAGGAAGCCACCGACGCGATCGCCCGGCTGGTTCGTTCCTGAACCGCGGCTCGGGTGGGCCGCCCGTTCGGGCGACCCACCCGAGCCGGGTCAGGACTGCTGGGTGAGCAGCGGCGCCAGGGTGCGCAACGTGGCCAGGTAATCCTCGTCGAGAACCTGCAGGGCGAGATGATCGGCGCCGGCCTCGATATGACGGCGGACCTGCGCCGCGACCTGGTCGGCCGACCCGTGCACGGCGAGCGCGTCGAGCAGGCGGTCGCTGCCCGGTTTGGCGATGTCGTCGTCGGTGTAGCCCAGACGCCGCAGGTTGGAGGTGTAGTTGCGCAGACCGAGGTACATCTCGACCACGGTGCGGCCGGTGGCGCGGGCGCTGTCGGGGTCGGTATCCACGACAAGCTTCTGTTCGGGCACCAGCAGCGCGTCACCGACGATCTCGCGGGCCTGCGCGGTGTGTTCCGGCGTCGTGAGATAGGGCAGCGCGCCCGCGGTGCGATCCGCCGCCAGCTTCAGTACCTTAGGGCCGAGCGCGGCGAGCATCCGGCCCGAGACCGGAACCTGCGCCGCGTCCAGTTGGTCGAGGTATTCGACCAGGGCCTCGTACGGGGACCGGTAGGGCTTGTTCGCCTCCGGGTGGCCGCAGCCGATGCCGAGCACGAACCGCCCCGGGAAACGCTGCTCGATCCGATGGAAGGATTCGGCGGTTTCGGCGGCGGGCGCGGTCCAGATGTTGACGATACTGGTGCCGACCTTCAGGGTGTCGGTAGCCGCCAGCAGGTCCTCCACCACCGGGAGATCGGCGCTCGGGGAGCCGCCGAGCCACAGGGCTCCGTAGCCGAGTCGCTCGAGTTCGGCTGCCGCCTCCGGGGTGAACAACTTGTAGTAGCGCCATACGCCGTATCGTCCAAGATCGATCGTCATAACTACCGCAACCTTGTCGTCGAAGGGACCTATTCCGGCCCCGACCCTATCCCCGCCGACGGGCCTCACCCGGGATCAGCTACAGCAGTCCCCCGCGGGAACCGACCGCAGCTCCCGGGTCTGCGCGTTGCGGGCGGCGAGGTCGGCTTCCGCCGGGTAGTCGACCGCGACAAGACTCAGCCCGTGCGCCGGCGCGACGGTCACCGAACTCGACCGGCTGCGCTCGGCCAGCAACCCGGCGACCCACTCCGGTGTCCGGCGGCCCTCCCCCACCGCGAGCACCGCGCCGACCAGGCTGCGGACCATCGACCAGCAGAAAGCATCGGCGCTCACGTAGGCGTTCAGCCGGTCCCCGTCCCGCATCCAGTCGTAACGCTGGAGTTCGCGGACGGTGGTCGCGCCTTCCCGGCGGCGGCAGAAGGCCGCGAAATCGTGCAGGCCCAGCAGGGCGCGCGAGGCCGCGCGCATGGCTTCGAGATCAACCGCGCGGCAACTCACCACGCTGCGCGCGGCCAACGGGTCGGCGCCGTGGGGCGCCGTGGTGAGACGGTAGATGTAGTGGCGGCGCACCGCCGAGAAGCGGGCGTCGAATTCGGCGGGTACGGGACGAACACCGGTTATCCGGACATCCTTGGGCAGGAATTTGGCCATCCGGTGCACGAGTTTGTCCGCGTCCATCTCCGCCGCGGTATCGAAATGAGCGACCTGCCCTTCGGCGTGGACCCCGGCATCGGTGCGCCCGGCGACCGTCAACTGCACCGGTTCGCGCAGCACCTTCCCCAGCGATTCCTCCAGCACGCCCTGCACTGTCCGCAGACCGGGCTGGCGAGCCCAGCCGACGAAGTCGGTGCCGTCATAGGAGATATCCAGACGGAACCGCCCGCCTTCCGGCGCCGGTACCGTCGCTGTCTCCCCCCGCGACCCGCTCGCGGACCCGGCCGCCGTGGCCCGTCCGCCGACTTCCCGCGCGCCGGTGGGCCCATACGGGACCGAACCGGTTGTCGCGGATCCCGGCTCGTGTTCGCTCACCAGACCCTCCTCCGGATACGGGACGAGCCCGCACGCCCGTAATGGGCGGCGGGCTCGTCGACGAACCGGGGACCCGCGTGACGCGCGTCCCCGGCAGACGGATTACGCCTTGTCGTCGGCCTTCTCGTCGGCCGCGGCTTCCTCGGCCGGAGCTTCCGTGGCCTCGGCCTCGGTCTCGGCCTCGGTCTCGGCCTCGGGGGCCTTCTCCTCGGCCTTCTTCGACGCGGCGACCCGGCGGGCGCGATCGGCCTCGTTGGTCACGGTCTGCTCCCGGACCAGCTCGATGATCGCCATCGGGGCGTTGTCGCCCTTACGCGGCAGGGTCTTGATGATCCGGGTGTAGCCGCCGTTGCGGCCCTCGAACGACGGACCGATCTCGGCGAAGAGATCGTGTACGACGTCCTTGTTCCGGATGACCCGGAGCACCTCGCGGCGGTCGGCCAGGGTGCCGGCCTTGGCCTTGGTGACCAGTTTCTCGGCGTAGGGGCGCAGCGCCTTGGCCTTGGCCTCGGTGGTCGTGATCCGACCGTGCTCGAAGAGCGCCGTGGCCAGATTGGCGAAGATCGCCTTCTGGTGCGACGCCGACCCGCCGAAGCGAGCGCCCTTCTTGGGCTTGGGCATTGTGGGTTCTCCTTGTTTGATTGCGGTGTTCGCGGGGCCCTGCGGCGGTTACGCTTCGCTACCGCCTCCGGGCCCGTCGCTCACACCGCGAGGTCAAGGCCCCCGGGTGCCTACCCCGGTGACCTAGAGCTGTTCGGTTTCGGCGTAGTCCTGCTCGCCGCCGTTGTCGTCGCTGAAAGTGCCGCTGTCGGACCAGGTTCCAGTGCTCGCGTCATAGCCGACCACGCTGGACGGGTCGAAGGACGCCGGGCTGTCCTTGAGCGAGAGGCCCAGCGCGTGCAGCTTGACCTTGACCTCGTCGATGGACTTCTGGCCGAAGTTGCGGATATCCAGCAGATCCGATTCGGTCCGCGCCACCAGCTCGCCGACGGTGTGCACACCCTCGCGCTTCAGGCAGTTGTAGGAACGGACGGTGAGGTCCAGATCCTCGATCGGCAGCCCGAAGGAGGCGATGTGATCCGCCTCGGCCGGGGAGGGGCCGATCTCGATACCTTCGGCTTCGACGTTCAGCTCACGGGCCAGGCCGAACAGTTCGACCAGGGTCTTGCCCGCCGAGGCGAGCGCGTCCCGCGCGCTGATGGAGTTCTTGGTCTCCACGTCCAGGATGAGCCGGTCGAAGTCGGTGCGCTGCTCGACACGGGTGGCCTCGACCTTGTAGGTCACCTTGAGCACCGGCGAGTAGATCGAATCCACCGGGATCCGGCCGATTTCCGCACCGGTCGCCTTGTTCTGCACCGCCGGGACATAACCGCGACCACGTTCGACGACCAGCTCGATCTCGAGCTTGCCCTTGTCGTTCAGGGTGGCGATATGCATATCCGGGTTGTGCACGACCACACCCGACGGCGGCACGATGTCATCGGCGGTGACGGTCCCCGGGCCCTGCTTGCGCAGGTACATGGTGACCGGCTCGTCCTCTTCGGAGGACACGACCAGGCCCTTGAGGTTCAGGATGATGTCGGTGACATCTTCCTTCACGCCGGGCACGGTGGTGAACTCGTGCAGAACGCCGTCGATGCGGATGCTGGTCACCGCGGCCCCCGGGATCGAGGACAGCAGGGTGCGCCGCAGCGAATTACCGAGGGTGTACCCGAAGCCCGGCTCGAGCGGTTCGATGGTGAACTTCGACCGGTTGTCGGCGACGACCTCTTCGGTGAGGGTCGGACGCTGGGAAATCAGCATAGGATCAATCCTCCTGTTTTGGGCGCCCGCTATTTGACGCCTCGTCTAGGGGTTGTGCGGGCCGTCGCGGTTCGACGACCCGCACCAGCGGCACGGTATGAGCGAGTCAGGCCCGAAGGCGGTAGCGCAGCGTCACCACGCAGGGCCCTCGCTCATACCAAATGCACACAGCTGTTACTTCGAGTAGTACTCGACGATCAACTGTTCCTGCAGCGGCACATCGATCTGCGCGCGTTCCGGCAGCGAATGCACCAGGATGCGCAGCCGGCCCGGGATGACCTGGAGCCAGCCGGGGACCGGACGGTCACCGACGGTCTCGCGCGCCACCTGGAACGGCAGGGTCGCCAGCGACTTCTCCTTGACATCGATGATGTCGTACTGGGTGACCTGGAAAGAAGGCACGTTGACCTTCTTGTTGTTCACCAGGAAGTGGCCGTGGCTGACCAGCTGGCGGGCCTGGCGGCGGGTCCGGGCCAGACCGGCGCGGTACACGACGTTGTCCAGCCGGGTCTCCAGCAGACGGAGCAGGTTGTCACCGGTCTTGCCCTTGAGGCGGTTGGCCTCTTCGTAGTACCGGCGGAACTGCTTCTCCATGACACCGTAGGAGAAGCGGGCCTTCTGCTTCTCCTGCAGCTGGAGCAGGTACTCGCTCTCCTTGATCCGCGCGCGGCCGTGCTGGCCGGGCGGGTAGGGGCGACGCTCGAAAGCCTGGTCACCGCCGATCAGGTCGACGCGCAGGCGACGCGATTTGCGGGTGATGGGTCCGGTGTAACGGGCCATTGTGCTCTACCTTCCTTCCCGCTTAGACGCGACGCCGCTTGGGCGGACGGCAACCGTTGTGCGGCTGCGGAGTGACATCGGAGATCGTGCCGACCTCCAGGCCGGCGGCCTGCAGCGAACGGATCGCGGTCTCGCGGCCCGAACCCGGGCCCTTGACGAACACGTCGACCTTCTTGACGCCGTTCTCCTGCGCCTTGCGGGCCGCGTTCTCGGCGGCCAGCTGCGCGGCGAACGGGGTCGACTTGCGCGAACCCTTGAACCCGACATGGCCCGACGACGCCCAGGAGATGACGTTGCCGGAAGGATCGGTGATGGACACGATCGTGTTGTTGAACGTGCTCTTGATATGCGCGTGACCGTGCGGGACGTTCTTCTTTTCCCTGCGGCGCGACTTCTGGCTCTTCTTCGGGCCGGAGGCCCGGGACTTCGGAGGCATCGCTTATCCCCTACTTCTTCTTGCCGGCGACGGTGCGCTTCGGGCCCTTGCGGGTGCGCGCGTTGGTCTTGGTGCGCTGGCCGTGGACCGGGAGGCCACGGCGGTGACGCAGGCCCTGGTAGCAGCCGATCTCGATCTTGCGACGGATATCGGCCTGGACCTCACGACGCAGGTCACCTTCGACCTTGAGGGCCGAGCCCTCGATGTAGTCACGCAGCTGCGTGACCTGCTCGTCGGTGAGATCCTTCGAACGCAGGTCCGGGCTGACGCCCGTCGCGGCCAGGATCTCCTTGGAGCGGGTACGACCGACGCCGTAGATGTAGGTCAGTGCGATCTCCATGCGCTTCTCGCGCGGGAGGTCGACGCCCATGAGACGTGCCATCTGGCAGTTTCCTTAATTGTTGCGGAGGTCTGCTCCCTGTCCGTCCCCTCGTCTGGTGGGGCCCCGGCCTCCGTTCCGGGGGTAGGCACGCACACCCTCCGGGTCACCCCGGAAAACCTCAGTGTGCGGCTGGCGCTGGGAGTTCTTCTTTCGTGCCAATCCGAACCACGTTCGGTGCTCGGCGCCGGTGTCAGCCCTGCCGCTGCTTGTGCCGCAGGTTGTCGCAGATCACCATGACCCGGCCGTTACGGCGGATCACCTTGCACTTCTCGCAGATCTTCTTGACGCTCGGCTGAACCTTCACGTCCGTCCAATCTTTCGTAGCGGCCCACACCTACGGGCGTGGACACAGTTGACCCCGGTCGGGTACGACCGGGGAAATCTCGGGGAGCGAGCCGGGGCCCACTCGTTCACTTGTAGCGGTAGACGATCCGACCGCGGGACAGGTCGTACGGCGACAGCTCGACGACGACCCGGTCCTCCGGCAGGATGCGGATGTAGTGCTGCCGCATCTTGCCGCTGATATGCGCGAGGACCTTGTGCCCGTTCTCGAGCTCGATCCGGAACATCGCATTCGGCAACGGCTCGACAACCCGCCCCTCGACCTCGATGGCCCCGTCTTTCTTCGCCATATCCTCCGCGATCCCGGTTACACTCAACCTGGTCTGATTGCCTGGTACTGCCCGCGGGACCGGCCGGAGCACACCGGTACGACCGCGAAGGCGGCGCACCGTGCACAACGGCGAACACGACAACCGATCGCACACGAACAGGCGGCGCTTTGATACACCGCCTGGTCAGCTTACCGGTAGGTATGTCATCGGGCAAAAAGGGGTACTCTCCGCGAGGCGCGTCACGGGCCGCGGGCCCGGCTCCCCGGCACTGAGTGCAAGGGTGGTTGTCGCGTAAACTGGCCGCTGTCCGAGGTCGACCACTCCAGGAGGGGACCGGTGAGCCGCAGCAACGACGGCCTCCCCATGCTGCCACCATGGCTGGCCGATACCGAGGTCACCGGGGTCGGCGAGGGCAATTTCCGCAACTACGAGCCGCCGCCGGTCCAGAATCTACCGCAGGACGAGGTCATCCCCGAGACCCCTGAGCCGCCGGAGGGTTTCTTCGCCCGCCGGGGCCGTGGCGAGGACCGCTCCGCCGAAAGCGATAAGAAAAAGGGCAAGGGCTGGTTCCGTAACAAGAACAAGGACCAACCGTCGCTCGAGGACCGCGTCGGGCCACTCCTGCCGAACAGCACCGGCCCCCGTCCCGCCCAGCGCAACAACTGGGCCGAGGCGACCGGCCGGCACGAATGGGCCACGCCCCGGCCCGAGAACGCCGAAGCGCCGCGCCACTCCGGCACCGACCCGCTCCAGCAGACCGAGCAGGGTGGGCCTGGGCGGTATCCGCCCGCCGACCGGCCCGACGCGCCGGCTCCGCCCGCGCCCGGTCCGGGACCACAGTGGGGTCCCGACGGTGCACCGACGCCCACGTCCGCCGCGCCGAATGCCTTCCAGGCCCCGGCCGCCGATCCGCCGGCGCCGCCGGTACGGCAGCCGGGCGAGCCGGCGCCGGAGTTCGACAGGTTGCGCCCGCACCATCCGATCCCGCCGCAGCCGGCGCCCGAGCCTTGGGCCGGCACTACGGCCGAGGGGACCGGTGGCGCGGCCGGACCGTCCGCCGTGGTGCCCGAGCCGCCACCGTTCCTGCCGCCGCCCCCGCCGCTGCCCGATCCACCGGCCGACTCGCCACGCTCGGGCGAGGGCCCGGCGACACAGCAGCCGTTGCGACGACTGCCCGATCTACCGCCCTCTCCCTCCGAAGCCTCGGCCGGCGCGGGGAACGAGGGCCCGGGCGAGCCGTCGGCTTCCGTCGACTCGGCCACCCCCACCTCCCGGGAGCCCGCCGATCCGCCGGTGCCGGCACCCGCCCCGGGCCCGTTCACGGCACCCGACTCCTTCACGGCTCCACCACCTACCCCGGACCCGTTCACGGCACCCGACTCCTTCACTGCCCCAGCGCCCGCTCCGGCACCGGAATCCACCCCCGCTCCGGAGCCCACTCGAGCGCCGGACCCGTTGGCGGCACCCGATTCCCTCGATCCCCCGGCGCTCGCTCCGGCACCGGGGCCTGCCCCGGTCTCCGAGCCGTTCCCGACTCCGGACTCTTTCCGAGCTCCGGAAAGCAACCCTGCGCCGACGCCGCGGATCGCACCCACCGACAGGCCGCGCGTGCCCGAGAGCGCACCCCCGCCACACGACGGCACCCCCGGTGACCAGGCGCGACCGGGACCCGGCACGCCGAACCCCGCCCAGTGGCGGACGCCGGAGGCCAACCCACCTATCCAGGCCGCCCAATGGCAGGGCCCCGAGGTGAACTCACCACGGCAACCCCTCCCCCCACCACCGGCGCCCCGGGCTCCGGGACCGCGGCAGCAATGGCAGCAGAATCCGGGCCCTCCCCCGCAGGGCCCCGGGCCGGCCCAGTACAACCCCGCGCCCCCGCAGCAGTGGCAGCAGCAGCCGCCCCAGCAGCACGGCGGTGCGCCGACCCGGCAGCAGGGCGGACCGCCCGCCCCCCAGCAGTGGCAGCAGAACCCGGCGCAATTCGGCGCCCCGGGCCCGGGCGCGCCGTCCCTCGACGACGTCTCGGTGCGCCGGGCGAAGAAGGCCTCCGGCCACGGCTGGCGCAAAGTGGTGCACCACGCGTCCGGCGGCCGGATCAATCCCGGCATGTCGGCGGAGGAACGGCGGCTACAAGAACTGGTCGCGCGGATCCGGCAACCGGTGCGCGGTGACTACCGGATCGCGGTGCTCTCACTCAAGGGCGGTGTCGGTAAGACCACCACCACCATCGGTCTGGGCTCGACCTTCGCCTCGGTTCGCGGGGACCGGGTGATCGCGGTGGACGCCAACCCGGACTTCGGCACGCTGTCACAGCGCGTCCCGTTGCAGACGCGGTCCACGGTCCGGGATCTGCTGCTCGATCCGGCCATCGAACGCTATTCCGATGTCCGGCGGCACACCTCGCAGGCGACCAGCCGCCTGGAAGTGCTGGCCAGCGAACGTGATCCGGCCGCGTCGGAGGCCTTCAACGAGGACGAGTACCGCGCGGTGGCCCGGATCCTGCAGCGGTTCTACAACATCATCCTCACCGACTGCGGTACCGGTCTCATGCATTCGGCCATGGCGGGCGTACTGCAGCTGGCGCATTCGCTGGTGCTCATCTCCCCCACCGCGATCGACGGCGCGCAGAGCGCGTCGGCCACCCTGGATTGGCTGTCGCTGCACGGCTATCACCACCTGGTACAGAACGCCGTGGTGGTCATCAACTCGCCGCGCGACGGGACGCCGAACATCGATGTGCAGCAATTGCGGCAGTACTTCCTGTCGCGTTGCCGGGCGGTGCACATGATCCCGTTCGACCCGCATATGTCCGAGGGCGCCGAAATCGACCTGCCGCGGTTGAAGAAGGAGACCAAGCGGGCCTACGTGGAACTGGCAGCGACCGTGGCCGACGATTTCACGCAGAGCTACCGCCCGCAGCAGGGCGGCTGAACCCCGTATCCGGGGCCGGTACCCGCGGTGGACCCCGGAGCCGGCCGTGGCGGCGACCGGCCCGGGGCGTCACCACTCCGGCAGCCTGCGCCTTCCGGCCAGCACATCGCCGACCAGCGCATCGTAGGCATCGGCCAGTTCGGCCAGATGATGCCAGGCGCCGTGCAGGAGTTCGTCGTCCGCGTCCAGCGTCATCAGCGCGTGGTGCGCGCGGACCGCGGATTCGGCGAGCCGATCGATGATCGCGCCGACGGTTTCGGTGTGCAGAGTGACACCGAGCCGATGCTGCGGGACATTGCGCCCCACCCAATCATCGATGGCCAGGACCAATTCCATCCGGCGCCGGTCGATCTCGACCAGCCGGTCGGGATCGGTGACGATGGAACCGCCGCGGCCCACCAATCTGCGCTCGTGGAGCACCGCTAAATCCCGGGCGTACCACAGCAGCTGACCCCCGACGACCCGGTGCCCGCGCGCGGCGCGCACCAGTAGGTCCGAATTCGGCAGGCCGGGAGACCCGTTCTGCGCCAAGGGATCAGCGCCGCGCTGGGCGCCGGGGAGAGCCATTACGACTGTTGTATCCGAACCTGTCACGGTTGCCTCGCCGTTCATCGCCGCACAACACCGGGTCAGTACGTTGATTACAATAAACCGCCGAAGGCTACTGTCAAGCGATACAGGCCCCCCTGGACACGAAAAGCGTACACTTCGTTACCTGGCGACCACCCGAGGAGCACGATGGCGGACGGTCCGACGTATCGGCGTATCGCGGATCACCTCCGCGAGGAGATACGAGCAGGCAAGTGGCAACCGGGGGATCGCCTGCCCAGCCACGCCGAATTGGCCGAGCAGATGCAGGTTTCGCTCACCACCGCGCGTAATGCGATTCAGGTGCTGGTCACCGAGAATCTCGTCTATACGGCTACCTCCAGAGGCACCATAATCCGCAGCCGCGAAGTGCTGGAATCCGTGGTCACCGACCACATCCGCCCCGATCGACCCCGGGCCGCCCACGATATCTTCTCCGAGATCGCGCGCGCCGCGGGCCGGGTGCCGACCAAGGAATTCAGTGCGCGCATGGAACCGGCGGACCAGCGTGTCGCGCAATGGCTCGGCATTCCGGTCGATTCGTGGGTGCTGGCCCGCACCGTGGTGCAGTATCTCGACAACGAACCGTGGTCGTGGGAAGTGAGCTTCTATCCCCGGGATCTGGCCGAGGCCACCGGGATAGACTCCCCGCACGATATTCCCGAGGGCACCACGCGTCGGCTGGCCGACCGTGGACAGGGCGAGACCGCGCACCGGGATTCACTGGTCGCGCGTCCGGCGAACGCCGAGGAAGCCGCGGTGCTCGGCGTCGCGATGGGCACTGTGCTGCTCGATCATCTGCGGATCGGCGCCAACCACGACCGGGTCACCCGGGTGACGCGTCATCGTTCCATCGCGGCGAGCAACCGACTCGCCTACGAACTCGGCGATTCGGCCGGAATCGCGGTAATCCGTGGCGTAATGGATCAGACCGATCGGTCCGAGATATGGTTCTAGCCCATGACGGTGCAGATTCGGCCGGCCGACCTCGATGACCTGGACCTGATCCGCCGCCTGCGGCTACAACGCTCGTCATGGCTGGCCGCCCGCGGCTCGGACCAATGGTCGACCGAGGCATCCGGACTGTCCATCGACTATTTCGCGCGCGCGGTGGCCCGGTCGGTGGCCGCGTGGGAAACCTGGATAGCCGAGGTGAACGGCGAGCCGGCGGGCACGATCACCGTCAACGACCGCGCCGATCGACAGTTGTGGACCGGCGCCGAACTCGCGGACGCGCTCATCGTGCACTATCTGATCGTGGATCTGCGCTTCGCCGGGTCCGGCGTCGGGCGGCGACTGCTCGCGCACGCTGCGGCAGTGGCTCGGGCGCACGGGCGGCGCTGGGTACGGCTGGACGCGTGGACGAACAACACCGATCTGCACGCCTATTACCGGCGGGCCGGATTCCGGCTGGCCCGCATCGCCGACCCGAACGATCCGAGCCCGTCGTGTGCGCTGTTCGAACGGCACGTCGACGACTGGTTGCTCGAGGGACCTATGCTCGGCGCACCGGCCGGTGTGCCGCTGACCCGGCTGGCCCGCGATCCGATTGTGCTACCGGTATCGGGCTGAACCGCAACCCGGTCGCGCGCCCGGATCGGCTCGAAGCCGGTTCCACAGCGGATCGAGATAGGTGATTGTGCACCATCTCGATACGGCGGATGCACGAAACCAGTGCGCCGCGGCCAGGCGGCAGCTTGCTCGGCCGCACACCGCCGACCCACCTATCGTCGACGACAATACAGAATTGCGGGCCGCTACACCGGCTGCGATGCCATAACTGCCGCATTGCCCTGATCACCCGAGACGAGAAGAGGCACAACGTGTCCGGTGCCCGATCGGGTCTGTACCGAGGCCGTTCCGTGCCGGCGTCCCCGCAGGCGGGGCGCCACCCGATCGGCTGTCGATGCAGATAAGCCGCGGCCGCGATTTCGCCGCATCTGCACCGTTGTCGGGCAGCTCGTCGATATCCTGTCCCCGTGCACGGACCCACGGGAGATCCGCAATGAGGCGAATCGACCTGAACGAGGACCCGACCACGGTGAACGCCGACCTGCGACTGGAGTACGCGGGACAGCTGTTCACCGGCGAGGTGGTCGAAGAGCTGGCGCCCGGACAGTTGCTGTCCCAGGAGTTCTACCTCGACGGATTGCGGCACGGCAGCTACCGGGAGTGGTGGCCCGACGGGCAGTTGAAGTCGGAGGGTGAGAGCTATCGCGGGCAGCCGCGCGGGATACTCCGGCGGTGGCATCCCAACGGCCGCCTCGCCGCGGAGAGCCTGTTCGGGAAGAACGGTGAACTGGAAGCGATCCGGGAATGGGACGAGCACGGCCGCAGGCGGTGAGAGTCGAGCTCAGACCTTGCGGCGCTCATCGATGATGACGCGGACCACCTGGGCGCACCCCGCGGCGGCCGGCTCCCGGGGACGCGGCAAGATCGACCCCATGCGAGTCCTGCTACAGCGAGTGACCTCGGCGCGGGTGAGCGTCGACGGCGAAGTGGTCGGCCGGATCGACCCGGCCGCCAACGGCACCCGGCACGGCCTGCTCGCCCTTGTCGGCGCGACCCATAGCGATACCGAGGCAACCGCCCGTGCCATGGCCGAGAAGATCTGGCGGCTGCGGATTCTCGCCGACGAGCACTCCGCCGCCGATCTCTCGGCCCCCGTTCTGGTCGTCAGCCAGTTCACCCTCTACGCCGACACCCGTAAGGGCCGGCGCCCCAGCTGGTCCGCTGCCGCCCCCGGACCGGTGGCCGAGCCACTGGTCGAGGCCGTCGCCGAAACACTGCGGCAGTTGGGCGCCACGGTCGCCGGTGGACGATTCGGCGCCCATATGCAAGTGGAGCTGACCAACGACGGCCCGGTAACCATCATGCTGGAGCTCTGACTCCCGTACGGCCGACGGCCGCTCGCCATAGACGGCAATCGGCCCGGCGCACCGCCTGCGACGGCGTGCCGGACCGATTCGTCGATCAGTGCGAGGCGCCGGTTGCCGCCCCGGTGTCGCGGTTCCCCGGCTATTCCGACCGGAGCGTGAGAATGCGCGGGCCGTCCTCGGTCACCGCGACGGTGTGCTCCCAGTGCGCCGCACGTGATCCGTCGGTGGTCACCACGGTCCAGTCGTCGTCGAGAACCTTGGTGTCGTGGGTGCCCAGGGTGAGCATCGGTTCGATGGCCAGAACCGAGCCGACCACCAGCCGCGGGCCCTTGCCCGGCTCGCCCTCGTTCGGCAGGAACGGGTCGAGATGCATCTCCCGTCCGATACCGTGCCCGCCGTAACCGTCGACGATGCCGTAGGAACGACCGTGCTCGACCTCCGCCGCGCGGGTCCCGAGCTCGATCGCATGCGAGACATCGGTGAGCCGATTGTCGGGGACCATGGCCGCGATACCGGCCACCATGGACTTCTCACACGCCTCGCTGAGCAGCCGGTCGGCCTCGATCAGATCGCCCACGCCGAACGTCCACGCGGAATCACCGTGCCAGCCGTCCAGCACGGCACCGCAGTCGATGGACACCAGATCACCGGGAGCGAGCACCTCGTCTTCGGTGGGGATCCCGTGCACGACGCGATCGTTCACCGAGGCGCAGATGGAGCCGGGAAAGCCGTGGTATCCCTTGAACGACGGCACCGCGCCGGCATCCCGGATCACCTGTTCGGCGATCCGGTCCAGTTCGAGCGTGGAGACCCCGGGCGCGGCGGCCGCGCGTACCGCGACCAGCGCGCGACCCACGACGGCGCCCGCCGCCGCCATGGCGTCGAGCTCACCGGCGGAGCGGAAGGGAACGACCTTCTTGTTCTTTCGACCGAAGACCATATCGGGTCAGCTCTCCATCGCCGAAGGATTACCGCCGCACCCGCGGCCCGGGCTAACCGGTCGTGGCATTACGACCCAGTGCCTCCAGGGCCCGCGCGTTGACCTCGTCGACCTCGCCGACCCCGTCCACCGAGACGACCAGGCCGTCGTAGTAGTTCAGCAGCGGCTGGGTCTCGTCGCGGTAGATCCGCAGCCGGGTCCGGATGGTTTCCTCGTTGTCGTCGGAACGACCCCGGGCCAGCATCCGATCGACCACCGTGTCCTCGGAGACCACGAAGCACAGCACCGCGTCCAGTTCGCTGCCCAGATCGTCGAGGATCTTGGCGAGCGCGTCGGCCTGGTCGACCGTGCGGGGGTAGCCGTCGAGCACGAACCCGCGCGCGGCGTCGGGCTCGGCCACCCGGGAGCGGACCATGCGGTTGGTGACATCGCTGGGCACGAGTTCGCCCGCGTCCATATAGCGCTTGGCTTCGAGACCGAGCGGCGTCTGCTCACTGATGTTCGCGCGGAAGAGGTCACCTGTAGAGATATGTGGTACCCCCAGCTTTTCCGATAGCAGCACGGCTTGAGTGCCCTTGCCCGCTCCCGGCGGCCCGAGTAGTACAACTCTCACTTGAGGAACCCTTCGTAATTGCGATTCATGAGTTGGCTTTCGATCTGCTTCACGGTGTCCAGGCCGACGCTCACCATGATGAGCACGGCGGTGCCGCCGAACGGCAGATTCTGCGCCGCACCACCGGAACCACCCATATCGAGGAAGACGTTCGGCAGTACAGCGACAAGACCCAGATAGATGGAGCCGGGCAGGGTGATCCGGCTGAGCACGTAGGTCAGGTGATCGGCCGTCGGCTTACCCGGGCGGTAACCCGGGATGAAGCCGCCGAACTTCTTCATCTCGTCGGCGCGTTCCTCCGGGTTGAAGGTGATCGCGACGTAGAAGTAGGTGAAGAAGACGATAAGGCCGAAGTAGATGGCGATGTACACCGGGTTGCCGGGATTGACCAGATACTTCTGGATCGCCTCCTGCCACCAGCTGGGATCGGTGGCCGAGGTCGACCCGGTGAGCTGGGCGATCAGATTCGGCAGGTAGAGCAGCGAGGACGCGAAGATGACCGGGATGACACCGGCCTGGTTCACCTTCAGCGGGAGATAGGTCGAGGAGCCGCCGTACATCTTGCGGCCGACCACGCGCTTGGCGTACTGCACCGGAATCCGGCGCTGGCCCTGTTCGACGAAGATGACCGCGATGATGATGAGCAGCGCAGCCGCGCACACCAGGCCGAAGACCAGGCCGCCGCGGCTGTCCAGAATGGATTTGCCCTCGCTCGGGATCCGGGCGGCGATACCCGCGAAGATCAGCAGCGACATACCGTTGCCGACGCCGCGTTCGGTGATCTGCTCACCGAACCACATCACCAGGGCGGCACCCGCGGTCATCACCAGAACGATGATGATCATGCCGAAGATACTGGTATCGGCCAGGATGTCCTGCTGGCAGCCCTGCAACAGCTGCCCGCGCGCGGCCAGCGCCACCAGACCGGTGGCCTGCAGGATCGCGAGCGCGATCGACAGGTAGCGGGTGTACTGCGTCATCTTGGTCTGGCCGGCTTGGCCTTCCTTGCGCAGTTCCTCGAACCGCGGGATGACGACGGTCAGCAGCTGAACGATGATGCTCGCTGTGATGTAGGGCATGATGCCGATGGCGAACACCGACAACTGCAGCAGCGCACCACCGGAGAACAGGTTGATGAGCTGGTAGATACCGGCGGAGTCACCACCGGAGACCAGGTCGATACATTCCTGGACCGCCCTGTAGTCGACCCCGGGCGACGGTAGCGCGGCACCGAGGCGGTACAACGCGACCAGCCCCAGCGTGAAGAGAATCTTCCGCCGCAAGTCCGTAGTCCGGAAGGCCGTAACGAAGGCGGAAAGCACAGATCCTCCTGGCGAACGACATGGTCAGGCCATGGAATTTTCAGCGTGTCCCGGTCGGAAATCGCCGAACCCATGACGGGTCTTGGCAGACAACACTTGAACTCTAACAGTGGCGCCGGACGAGCCTGCACTCGTCCGGCGCCCTGTCGTCGAAACCGGCGAACGTCAGCCCAGTTCGGTGGCGGTGCCACCGGCCGCGGTGATCTTCTCCTTGGCAGAGCCGGAGAACTTGTCCGCGCTGACCTGAACGGCGACGGAGATATCACCCTCGCCCAGCACCTTCACCAGCTGGTTCTTGCGCACAGCGCCCTTGGCGACCAGCTCGTCCTTGCCGACGGTCCCCCCTTCGGGGAACAGCTCGGCGATGGCACCCACGTTCACGACCTGGTACTCCACCCGGAACGGGTTGGTGAAGCCCTTCAGCTTCGGCAGCCGCATGTGGATGGGCATCTGCCCACCTTCGAACGCGGCCGGCACGTTCTTACGCGCCTTGGTGCCCTTGGTGCCGCGACCCGCGGTCTTACCCTTGGAACCCTCACCGCGACCGACGCGGGTCTTATCGGTCTTCGCGCCCGGAGCGGGCCGCAGATGATGCAGTTTGATGGTCATGTCAGACCTCCTCAACAGTTACGAGGTGGCGCACGACATTGATCAGACCGCGGTTCTGCGGGTTGTCCTCCCGGACAACCGACTTGCGAATACCCCGCAGACCCAGGGTCCGCAGGCTCTCGCGCTGATTCTGCTTGGCGCCGATCGAGCTCTTGATCTGGGTCACCTTGAGATCTGCCATATCAGACTCCTTGTCCGGCACGAGCACGCAACATGCCCGCGGGAGCGACGTCCTCGAGCGGCAGACCGCGGCGAGCCGCGACTTCTTCCGGCCGCTGCAGCTGCTTGAGCGCCGCGACGGTGGCGTGGACGACGTTGATCGCGTTGTCGCTACCGAGCGACTTGGCCAGGATGTCATGGATGCCCGCGCATTCCAGCACGGCACGCGCGGCACCACCGGCGATCACACCGGTACCCGGGGAGGCCGGGCGCAGCATGACCACACCGGCCGCCGCTTCGCCCTGCACCGGGTGGGTGATGGTGGAGCCGATCATCGGGACGCGGAAGAAGCCCTTGCGCGCTTCCTCGACACCCTTCTGGATGGCCGCGGGAACTTCCTTGGCCTTGCCGTAGCCGACACCGACCAGGCCGTTGCCGTCACCCACGATGACCAGTGCGGTGAAGCTGAAGCGCCGACCACCCTTGACCACCTTGGAGACGCGGTTGATGGCTACGACGCGCTCGAGCTGGTTCTTCTCGGCGGGGTCGTTACGACGGTCGCCACCGCCACGGCGGTCGCCGCCACGGCGGTCGCCGCGACCCCCGTCGGGGGCATTGGAGTTCTGTCCGGCGGGTCCGTTTCCGCCGTCACGCCGCTGACGTCCCGGCATCAGACGTTCCTTCCGTTCACACAGGTATGTGCAGTCATGTTGGTCATCAGAACTTCAACCCGCCTTCCCGAGCGGCATCGGCGAGCGCCGCGATCCGGCCGTGGTAGTCGTGGCCACCGCGGTCGAACACCACGGCCTCCACACCGGCGGCCTTGGCGCGCTCGGCGATCAGTTCGCCGACCTTCTTGCCCTTGGCGGTCTTGTCGCCTTCCAGCGCCCGCACGTCGGCCTCGATGGTCGACGCCGAAGCGAGGGTGCGACCGGCGGAGTCGTCGACGAGCTGTACGTGCAGGTGCCGCGAGGAGCGGTGCACGATCAGCCGCGGACGCGCGGTGGTGCCCTCGATCTTCTTGCGCAGGCGGAAGTGGCGACGCGTCTTGGACAGCCGCCGGCGAGTGGAAGCATCCTTGCCCAGCGGAATGCGCTTGGCCTTCTGATTCTCGGTTTGCGCCATGATCACTTACCCGTCTTTCCGACCTTGCGGCGAACGACCTCACCGGCGTAGCGGATGCCCTTGCCCTTGTACGGGTCGGGCTTGCGCAGTCCGTGGATGACCGCCGAAATCTGGCCGACCTTCTGCTTGTCGATCCCGGATACGGAGAACTTGGTGGGCGATTCCACCGCGAAGGTGATGCCCTCGGGCGCCTCGATCGGCACCGGGTGACTGTAGCCGAGGGCGAACTCGAGGTTGCTGCCCTTCTGCTGCACGCGGTAGCCGACGCCGAAGATTTCCATCTTCTTCTCGTAGCCCTGGGTGACACCGGTGACCATATTGGCGATCAGGGTCCGGGTCAGGCCGTGCAGCGAGCGGCTGCGACGTTCGTCGTCCGGGCGGGAGACCACCAGGCGGCCGTCTTCCTGCGCGACACTGATCGGCTCGGCGATGGTCAGCGACAGCTGGCCCTTGGGGCCCTTCACCGCGACGTCCTGGCCGTTGATGGTCACTTCCACGCCCGCGGGAACCGCGACGGGATCTTTACCGATACGCGACATTGTCCGTACCTCCCCTTACCAGACGTAGGCGAGGACTTCCCCGCCCACTCCCTGCTTGGCCGCCTGGCGGTCGGTGAGCAGGCCGGTCGACGTGGAGATGATCGCCACGCCGAGGCCGCCCAGGACCTTGGGCAGGTTGGTGGATTTCGCGTACACGCGCAGACCCGGCTTCGATACGCGGCGCAGACCCTGCAGGCTGCGCTCGCGGCTGGGGCCGTACTTGAGGTCGACGACGAGGTTCTTACCCACGGTCGCGTCCTCGGTGCGGTAATCGGCGATGTAACCCTCGCGCTTCAGGATCTCGGCGATATTCGCCTTGAGCTTCGAATGCGGAGCCTTCACCTGATCGTGGTACGCCGAATTGGCGTTGCGCAGACGAGTCAGAAAGTCTGCGATCGGATCGGTCATGGTCATGGTTCGACCTCGACACCTTTCTCGCTGCGGTTCCCATACAACACCCACGCCAGTGGGCGTGGGCCGTGGGCCTACAGCAATTCGGCTGGTCCGGACGGCAGTCGCCGCCGGATGAGTTCGTATCGCCCGGGCAGCCGCGTCGGGCCGCCCACGGGCACAAAGGTGCCCTGGCAACCGGTCTAGTGTAGGAGCTGACTCGAGCAGGACAAAATCAGGGCCCCGGAACAATGCCCCGACCAGGCAATCCGGCCGCTGCGACGGAGAAAGGGAACTTCGAGGACCGGCACTCGGAGCACATCCGGCGGTAACGAAGCAACCAGGGCCCCGGAGCAGTTGTTCCGGGGCCCTGGTTCTGCTTGCGTACCGAAGCTCACCAGGAGCTCTTGTGCACCTCCGGCAGTTCGCCGAACTGCCCGGATTCCATATCGCCGGATGCGGCCGGCTCGGACAGCGGCTCGGCGCGCAGGTCCATATCGAGACCGTCCACATCGTGCTCGCCGATGTGCACCTGGGCCGTGGACGGCGCGTATCCGGTCGCCACGACCGTGTAGGTGCCCTCGTCCAGGTTCCCGAATGTATAGGCCCCGTCCGCGTCCGTGGCCACGGTCTCGATCACATTGCCGAGGGAATCGGTCAGGGTGACCCGGGCCTGCGCCAGCGGCCGGCCGCCGCCGCGCACCACGCCCGCCACCCGCACACCCGGGCGCAGCAGCACCTCGAGCAGGGCGGTGTCCCGGCTGCTCACCCGCGCCGACACCGCAGTCGGGTGGTAACCGAACGCGCTCACCGCCACGGTGAACTCGCCTTCGGGCAGGCCCGCGAGGTCGAATCCGCCGGTGGCGTCGGATTCCGCGGCCGCCAGCACCTCACCGCGCATATCCAGGGCGGTGACGGTGGCACCGGACACCGGGGCGCCGTCGCCGGTGCGCGCGACCGTGCCGGTGAGGCCGGCCAGCGTGGTGAGGGTGACGTCGTAGGAAACCGGGTTGCTACCCAGGATCGCGGTGGACGCGTCGGGGCGGCGGCCCTCGGCCGAGGCGATCAACACATACGTACCGGGGGCCGGAGCCGCGATCTCGTAGAAACCGTCCTGCCCGGACAGGGCCCGGCCCAGCTGCCGGCCCGAGGGCGAGATCAGGGTGAGGGTCGCGCCGATCACGACGACACCCCGTGCGTCGTACACCCGGCCGAACAGGATGGAGCCACTTCCGCTCGGCTGCGGCGCAGTTCCGGCCGAGGCGTTCGTGTCGGTTTCCGCGGCGGCGAAGGTCTCCGGTTCAGGTGCCGCGTGCCGCGGGGCCGCGGTGGGCACCGAACCGTTGGTCTCGGTCCGGTCCGCTTCGGCATCGTCGACGACCCGCTCGGCTTCCACCGAGAGACCGGCCGGAGCCGCGGGTACTGCCTGGGCCATCGCGTGCACGGTTTCGGGCTTCTCGGTTTCGGGCCGGGCACCCGCGACCGCGGCCGCCGCGGCGCGTTTGGCGGTCGGGATGGTCAATGCGATGACCGCGGCCGCCGCGGCGACACCGCAACCGATCAGGATGCCGACCTTGAAACCGTTCTCGGTGGGCACCGAGATCCCACCGGCGAAGGTGGTGCTCATCTCGGCCAGCACCGCGCCGATGGCGGCCGAGGCCACCGAGGTGCCGATCGAACGCATGAGGGTGTTGAAGCTGTTGGCGGCCGAGGTCTCGGTGATCGGCACCGCGCTCATGATCAGGGCGGGCATGGCGCCGTAGGCGAAGCCCACGCCCAGGCTGATGATGATCGCGCCGACCATCAGACCCCAGGGCTCGCCCATGAGCGGCACCGAGGCGCCGTAACCGGCCGCGATGATGATCGCCCCGAGGATGAGCGTCACCTTGGGCCCGGCCAGCGCGGACAGTTTCGCGCTGAGCGGCGAGGACAGCATCATCATCAGGCCGCCCGGCGCCATCCACAGACCCATGGCGACCATCGACTGGCCCAGGCCGTAGCCGGTGGCCTCCGGCAGCTGCAGCAGCTGCGGGAAGATCAGCGCCTGCGCGAACATCGACATACCGATGACGATCGACGCGGCGTTGGTCAGCAGGACCCTGGGACGGGCGGTGACGCGCAGATCGACCAGCGGATCACGCGAGCGCAGCTCCCACGCGCCCCAGAGCAACAGCACGACCACGGCGGCGACGAACAGGGAGATCGTCGTGACACTGGTCCAGCCCCAGCTCGCGCCCTTCGACACGGCCAGCAGCAGGCAGACCAGGGCAGCTCCCAGACCGAGTGCGCCCAGCACGTCGAACCGGCCGCGTTCGGCCCGCGGCGGTGTCGACGGCACCACCGCGAAGATCAACACACCGGCCACCGCCGCCAGCGCGGCGACGCCCCAGAACAGGTATCGCCAGCTGCTGTATTCCACGACCGCCGCGGCCAGCGGAAGCCCGAGCGCGCCACCGACGCCGAGCGAAGAACTGATCAGCGCGATACCCGAGCCGAGCTTGGCGGGCGGCAGCAGATCACGCAGGGCGGCGATACCGACGGGAATCAGGCCCACACCCATTCCCTGCAGACCACGGCCGATCAGCATGGGCCACAGCGAAGAGGACACCGCACAGATCACCGAGCCGATGACGAGGGGGACCACCGATCCCACCAGCACGGGCCGCTTACCGAGCAGATCACCGAGCCGGCCCGCGACCGGAGTCGTCACCGCGCTGGCCAGCAGGCTCGCGGTCACCACCCAGGTGGCGTTCGAGGGTTCGGTGTCCAGGATCTCCGGTAGCTGCCCGAGCAACGGCATCACCAGGGTCTGCGTCAACGACGCCACGATCCCGGCGTATGCGAGCACCGCCAGTACCGCCGCGGGGCGGACGACGGTTTCGGGTTTGGTCACGAGCGTGCTCCTCGATATTCGAAAGTCAGCCGATGTGCATAGTACACATAACATGCATGATGCAATCTAACCAATTCGCCGGTGCACTATTTCGCGCCGCCGCGGCCACACCGACGGCAACCGGCGACCCTCGGTCAGGATCCGGATAGCTGTTGCGCACTGCGCGTAGCGGCAGGCACCGGCCGGTGCGGCAGCGAGATGCGAGTGTCACCGACCGGGCTCGCCGGGCGACGTTCCAGCGCCGTGAACGCGCTGATCGCCCTGATACTGCACCATTGGGATCCGTGCAGTACACGCTCGCCGATATCCTGCCCTCCGTCGCCGCTTCCTTCGGCCTGAACTCGCCCGGCCCGCTCGGTCTCGTACCCAACCGGGACGTCGTGCTGCTGCTGATCGATGGCCTGGGTGCCGAACTGCTCGCGCGGCACCCCGATATCGCCCCCACGCTGACGGCACATCGCACCGCCACCCTCACCGCGGGATTCCCGGCGACCACCGCTACCAGCCTCACCAGTCTGGCGCTGGGCGCGCCGTGCGCGACCCACGGCATCATCGGCTACAGCTTCGCCGTACCCGGCCCCGGCGGGGCCCGGCTGTTCAACTCGCTGCGCTGGCGATTCGACTCCGCGACCGGCGACGACGCACGCGAGGCCTACCCACCCGAGTCGGCGCAACCGGCAACCAGCCGTCTACAGGACCTCGCCGCGCACGGCGTGGAGGTGCACTACGTGGTCCCGCGATACCAGATCCGTTCCGGGCTGACCCGGGCCGCTTTCCGGGCGCCGGGCGTCCTGCACCCCGCTGCCGATCTCGACGAGGTGCGAGCCGGGATCCTGGAGGTCGCCGATCATCCGGGTCTCGCGTCACGGTTCGCCTACGCCTATTTCCCCGGCCTCGATTCCACCGGCCACCTGCACGGACCCGAATCGCCCGAAGCCCTGGCCGTACTGCGCGATATCGACGCCTTCGCGGCCGAGTTGCTCGGCGAGCTACCGGCCACCTGCACGCTGCTGATCACCGGCGATCACGGGATGATCCACGCGGACAAGATGCTCGACCTGGACGCGAACGAGATGTTGCACCGCGAAGTACGCCTGATCGGCGGCGAGGCCCGGGTCCGCCACGTCTACGTCGAACGCGCCGCCGCGGCGGCCGACACGCTGGCGACGTGGCGGGACCTGTTGCGGGGGCACGCCCACGTGGTGACCCGCGAACAGGCACTCGACGAGCAGTGGTTCGGCCCGACCCCGCCGACCCCGGTCATCGCGAACCGAATCGGGGATCTGCTCGCCGTCGCCGAGGGCCGGACCGTACTGGTACGAGCGGAGCACGAACCGCTGGAGTCGGCCATGACCGGACACCACGGCGCCCGCACACCGGACGAACAACTGGTGCCGCTCATCGTGTCGCGGTGAGCGAACCCCACGGCTCGACAGGAGTTGGTGAAGCGGGCCTTCGGCACGCACTCCGCTACCGCACTCCCGCCCGTCAGAAACGGCCGCCGCGGCTGATCCGCCGCGATCCGCCCGATCCGCCGAACGACCCCGCCCGGTACCCGCCACGCTGACCGTGGCCACCGCCCATCCCACCACGCAGCATGCTGTCGATGAGGATGCCGCCCAGGATCGCGCCCGCCTGCGCCCCACCCGACGGCGGCCGCCGGACCTCCCAGGTCCGCACCCCGGCCTGCGCTTCCTGCAGTGCGCGACCGCCGAGGTCGGCGGCCCTACGCGCATGATCGAGCGCGGCGGCCGGGTCCGCCGTGCGCAACCGCTGTGCCTCGTCGAGGTGCCGCTGGGCCTCCGACAGCCGAGTGCGCGGCATGGCGTCCACCGCGCCCCGGCGGGTGGCGATGAAATCGGTGGCCATCCGGACCCGGGCGGCCGCGTCGCCGAGCGCTCGATCCAGCCGGCGCGCCAGATCCGCGGCGGCCCGCTTCCGGTTCCCGGCCGCGGCCAGCGCGCGATCCAGGTCGCCGTCCGCGGCGACCGCGTCGTGGTAGACCCCCAGGGGGTCGGCCGCCGCGGCAGTGTCCGCCCGCGCCAGCACGGCCTGGGCGGCGACGACGGCCGTCTCCAGTTCCGGGCCACCATGCTCGGTCAGCTCGGCCGCAGCACCGAGGTCGCCGCGCAACTCGTCGAGGACGGCGAGCAGGCCCGCCCGCGCCTGCTGGATATGAGCCGCCGCACCGTCCACGGCATCGAGCAGGGTGCGGGCCTGACCGATCGCTGCCTCGGCCGCCCGGATATCGGCGACCGCCCCGCCCTGTTCACCCACGGGCCGGGCGATTTCCCGGCGGCCGTCGCCGATGCAGTCGTCGGCGAAGGCGATCCGTTCCCGGGCCATGGTGACGTTGTCGGCGATCGGTGCGAGCGCACTGGCCGGATAGGCGCCCGCCAGCCGGGCCAGTTCGGCTTCCGATGCCGGGATACGGCCGGTGAGGTCGACGATATCGCGGGTCAGCGCGTCCAGGCGGGGCCCGGCGTCGATGAGCAGATCGCGCATCGCGTCGAACTCGGCGACACGAGCATCGAGTTCGCGGTCGGCGTGACCGGCGGTGGTGAGCAGATCGATCAGCAGTGTGCGCTGTTCGTCCGGCGTCTCCGGGACGGCGTCGTCGAGCCGCTGCCGGATCGCGAAGGCTTTCGCCGTGGCGGCGCGCGCGTTCTCCAGCGCGGTGCGGAAGGGCAGCACCGCGGGCTCGCCGAATTCCCCGACGGCCAGCTCCAGTTCCTCGGTACTGGTCCGGACCGCGTTGTCGAGTTCGACGAGGACCTCCCGCGACCGCGCGTGCAGCGCGTCGAGCGGCAGCGCCGCCAGCGCGGCGGGGTCGGTGGGATCGGTGCGCCGGGCCTGTTCGAGTTCGGCTCGGTCCCGGGCCCGCCGCCGGTAGCGCTGATACAGCAGCAGACCTGCCAGGGCGAGCACGATCAGCGCGCCGACGAGCAGCACCGGCCCGGTACTCACCCCGCCTCCGCTCATCGCCGCCCCGATCCCCGCCGCCGCGGCGACGCCCGCGTCGGCCCATCGGTTGTCGCGCAGCGCGGGTTCGACCTGGTCGGTGAGCAGCCGGTCGACCTCGGATTCGCTGACCCCGGCCGGGCGCTCGCCGTCGAAGGCGTAGGCGCGATCCCGGGTGGCCACGGCCAGCAGCAGATCCCGGTCACCGAATCCGGATTGCCGCGCGGTCTGCGCTGCCCACTCCGGTGGGCTGTAACCGGCGAAATCGCCCACGTAGGCGACCCAGAGCCGCACCTTGTGTTCGACGTAGAGGGTGTCGACCGCCGCTCGCACGCGCTGGATGTCATCGGCGTCGAGCGCGCCGGCCGAGTCGGTGACATAGGTGTCCATCCGGGTCGGCTGCTCCGCGGCCGCGCCCGGCGCCGCCACCGCGGTGACGCACACCAGGCCGAGCACGAACCACGCGATCCGGCGCAGCGGATGATTCGAGGTCGGCATGTCACCGAATGTAGCGTCCGCGATCCGCTGGTCGCGGTGTCCAGGCCCGAACAGCCGAAACTGCGTTGCGCGGAGTCCGGCGCACCCACACGATGTGGTCATGCCGTCCTTCGCCGATTTCGACCGCCGCAACTATCGAACAGTCGATGTCGCCACCGGATATGACGGGTGGGCCCCCACCTACGAGCAGACCGTGCTCGACGATATGGATCTCGCGCTGCTCGACCGCCTGCGCCGGCCGGCGTGGTCGCAGGTGCGCCGGGCAGCCGACCTGGGTTGCGGAACCGGCCGCACCGCCGCCTGGCTGCGTGAGCGCAGTACAGCACAGATCGACGGCATCGACCTCAGCGAAGGGATGCTGCTCCGCGCCCGGCAGCGCGGTCTCCACACCGCACTCTCCCGCGGCGATGTCCGCGATACCGGATTCCCCGGCGCTGCCTACGATCTCGTGATCTCCTCGCTGATCGACGAGCATCTGCCCGATCTCACACCCCTCTACATCGAAGCACGCAGGCTGGCCGCACCCGGCGGCGTATTCGTCCTGGTCAGCTACCATCCGCAGTTCATGATGGTCACCGGTATGCCCACCCACTACACCGGCCCCGACGGCGAACCCCTGGCCATTTCCACCCACCTGCACACCGTCGGCGATCATGTGACGGCCGGGATCGCGGCGGGATGGCAACTCGCCGAACTCACCGAGAGCGCGATCGACGACGTGTGGATCGCCGCGAAGCCCAAGTGGGCGCATCTGCGCGGACATCCGTTCACCATGGCGTCGGTGTGGATCTGACCGAACTCACCCCGGCCGTACGCACCGGACCGCCCGGCCGGCATCGGGTCGAGCCGGCCGGGCGGTGATCAACCCCGGATCAGCGGGTCACGGTGACGCTCACCCCCGGCGGCGCCGCGATCGGCTGGTCGATGATGACCGACAGGGTCGAACCCGGCTGGTGCGCCGCCCGGCCCGCGTACTCGGTGATGCTCTCCCCGAGACGCTGTTTCGCCTCCGGGGTGAAATTGGGCGGCAGTGCGCCGAGCGCAGGGCCGAGATTCAGGGCATCGATAGCGCGGGCCTCAGTGTCGGTGAGGTGTACGGTGACCGCTTCCTCGGATCGATCGATCGACAGAGCCGAAGCCGGTCCACTCCCGAGAAAGAGACAGCCGGCCGAGGCCGCGAGGACGGTCAGTGGAAGGTGGAATCTCACGAGTTATCTCCTGTGTAGTCGTCTGATCCGATGTGTCCGATGTGCTATTTCGCCGCCGTGGACGGCAGCCGGCCGGGTCCTTGTCCGCTCTGCGACCGAGGGCCGAGCCGGGTGTGTGAAGGCTTTCCGTTCGGCGCGTTCCTTTCTCGGGGGCCCGACGCCGGGGCGGGTGCGCCCGTTCCCGGACGACTCCGTCGGCGCCTCTGGGGTGCGCGAAGTCCAATCGACCGGTTTCGCCGAGCACGAAGCGCGTAGCGACGGAGTGGGGGGACAGTCGTTCGCGAGCGGACGCCAGGCGCGGCCATCGGTGCGGACCGGAACCGGCTTCCGGCCGCCAACTCGGCAGAGCTCACGAGCCGACACCTGTGATCGCCTGTGTACGGGCGTCACCTCAACGCACCTGTCTCCGGCTCCGGCGACCCGGCGTCGGGGCAGCTCTCACCGGCAGATGGGTGTCGGCCCAACTGCCCTGCGGAGGACTGTCATCTCCGGCAGACGCAGAGACTGAGCAGTATCTCTTCCCCGGTCGGGGCTACCCCGGATGCCGGTAACGCCCTCGGCGATACCCGTAAGGTGGAATTCGACAGGCCCACAACGAAGCCCAGAAAGAGCAGCGCGACGGGCCATAGATCGTCGAGCCGGGGGCGCGGCACCGCGGCCCGCACGCAGGCGTAGCGGCAGTGCACGGATTGCCCACCCGTTCCATCGGGCCGCTCGACCTCCGGCTCGGCCGAATTGTTCAGCGCGACAAAGGAAGACACGAGCGACACATAGGTGGTCTCACGCGGATCCACCATCCGACCGTCGCGAACCTCGAGCGTCAGTACCACCGCGGCGAAGACGAGCACGAGCACGAGCAGCAGCTCCGGCGCCCGCGCGATATGCCTCACAGTCGCCGATACTAACCGACCGCGCCATGCCCGGTTTATCCGGTTCCCTTCCCCCTGGAACGAATTCGTCTATGCCGCAACGACTACCGCGACGCGCCGTTGGCGCCCGTATCGCAGATCCATCGAGAATCGGCCCGGCCCGGCAATGGATCCGCCTCGGCACCGGCCGGCGAATCCGCTGTCGAACGAGTCCCTCGCACGGTGAGCGGGTGTTCGATCACTTCCGGAAGCGGCATGCCCGCAGGCGAGCCGACCGCGAACGGCGGAGTCGAACCGGAGAGACTCACATAACCGCCCACGCTCTCGCGGACGGAAAGACCGGCATGGCCCGGGGTACGCGTATACGCCGCGCGCGGCGGGTTATCGCGATCGGTTCGAGTCGGCCATCCGAATCGGTTCCAGGATTGCACGACCAGTTCGAAGTAATCGCTCCGGATCTCGGATGGCGCCTCGATCACCCAATACGCCATATCGAAGAACTCGGCGGCGAAATCTTTTGCGGGAAGCGTCACACCCGCATGCAGGTGCGCGTGCGGAAGCTCAGGGTGAGAAAGCGCCAACGCCGACCCGACCGGCAGTGTCCGCAATGTGAGCACGAAATATCGGTAGAGCTGTTCGCGCGCGGCCCACTGGGTCGGTTCGGAAGTCATACAAGCATCCTCACTTCGAACGATTCGCAACTCGTCGCTGTCACTGTAGCCAGGCAACCTGATCCCTGTGGCCGGTCATTATGAGACCGATACTTCGCGAGGAAGGATTGGCAGAGCTCAGGTAATTGTCCACCTCATGGTCCAGCAGATTCAACGAGTTGACGCCACGCGCCGATCCGGCCGCGAAATTAGGGGCGCCGTACTCGGAATCGGTGGGCCTCTTGTCGTGCGTATCCGGCATGTGCTGCAGCGGATCGTTGGGAGCCAAGGCCGCGGAGACATGATCGGCGGTACGCGCGGGCTCCACACCCGCAAGTCTCAGATCGCTGACATGACCCACACCTGTTCCCCAACTACCGAAGAAGATCAAGTCGTCGGTGTCCAGCGTATGTCCATGGCCTGCGGCGTGGCCGGCCAGAACACTGCCGTAGGAGTAACCGATCGTGGTGGTGTGCGCCGGCGGTCCCTGATGTGTCACCCGCAACCCGTCGTGATAGCTGCGTACTGCGGCGGCACCGTCCGCGGCGAACTGCGGAAACATCGTCTCGGTGATCGTAGTGGGGTTGTCGTAGTTGCCCCAGAAAGTCACCGACGTCATGGCCTTGGGGTCGGCCAGCGCGGCCGACTGCCGTATCTGCGTAATCGTATCCTCGGCGAATCCGACGGCATTGAAATTATTGGCAGGCTGTAGGAAAACCACCGAGTGGTCGGCTAGGTCGGGGTTACCGCGGGATATCACAAACCGACCGTCTTCGTCCAGATGGGAGAGCAGGTACGGTCGGCCGCCCAGCAGGCTTTTCAGGTCGTCATAGAGTTCGGCACGCTTTCGATCTCCGGCGAGATGGGCCTCCACCTGCAGCCGATCCAAATTCTGCCTGTTGTAGATATCGCGTTCTTTCTGCGGTATCCCGTCCGTGTTTCCGATGAAGAAATCGGCACGAAACCGCTCTTGCTTCTCCGCTGCGGACAGTCCGGACCACCATCGGTGCACAGCTGCCGGACTTTCGCGTATGCCACCGACCGAGAGACGGGACGCGGTACTCGGGGCAGGAGGCGTAACACTCATCAAACGCTTCAGCACACTGTTGTTGTCCGCGTCGGCGATCATCAACTTGTGCTCTCCGCGTAGCAAGACCTCCCGGGTCCTCCGGTAAAGGGTTTCGGAAATGCCCTCACCCATCTCACCGATAATTCTGTTCAGCCGCTCGGCGAGCAAGTGTGCATCGCGAATTCCGCTACCGATTCCCAAGGGAAAGATATTCGAAAAATCCCCGTCCGGGCCGAATCTGTTCAACCCGACTCCTCGCCGGTAGACCGATGCCTGCTCTGCAGGCGACCTGCGTGCCCGGCGACCACACGACAACGGGGACGCTCGCCCCGCCACCGCGGTATCGACGCGACCACGGTCACGAGCTCATTGTGCCAGATCGGAACAACCCCCGCGGTCGCAGGACGAAACCATCCGAGCCGGCGGGCCGCTACCACCGCCGGTCCGGATCGGCCTCCTCCTGCGTGTCGAGCGGGTGTCCGATCGACTCCGGCAACGGCGGTCCGGCCGGCGAACCGGCTGCGAACGGCGGAGTCGTACCGGACAGGCTCATATCACCGTCCGCGTTCTCCCGGATCGAAAGCCCGAATCGATCAGGAGTGCGCGTGTAGCCCGCGCGCGGCGCCGAATCACGGTCGGTTCGTGTCGGCCAACCGGCCCGGGTCCAGGAGGCCACGACCAGATCGAAACAGTCTCCGGCAGCTTCGGGGCCGATACCGGTGACCCAATATGAGATGTCGAATGCCTCCGCCGGGGCGTCCGTTTCGGTATCGGTGCGGGGAAGAACAACGCCGCCGTGCAACCGCGCCTGCGGAATATCCGGGTGGACCAGTGACAATGCCGCTCCGACCGGGAGCAGCCGCAGCGTTCGCTGCAAATACCCGTACAACACCTTCCGCGCCTCGGCCTGAGTCCCTCCGGAACTGTTTCGAACGTCCATCATCTACTCCCTGTTGCAGTCCCCTCCGGCCGCGGCACTCACGAAACGAGGTGGCCACGACCGGTTATGATAAGCGCAATATTTCCTGAAGCCGGATTTTCGGAGCGCATATACGCTTCTGCCATATGATCCCAGTGGTTGAAATGGCCGGGCAGAATCGATGTGGACTGCAACACCGTAGCGCGGAAATCCGAACTGGTGGGCTGCGGTCCGTGCGTGCCCGGCATCAGTTGTACGAAATCGCTGTCGGTTATCGTCGCGAAAACCCGCTCGGCGGTGCGTTCGGGCGCGACACCGGTCAGCCTGAGATCACCGACGTGGTTCACGCCGGTTCCCCAACTACCGAGAAACAGGATGTTGTCGGTGTTCAATGTCGCGCCGTGACCGGCGCTGTGGCCCGCCAGCACGCTCGCGTAGGAATGGCCGATCGTGGTGGTGTGCGCCCCGCCCCTTTCATGCGTCGCCCGCAAACCCTCGTGATATTCACGCACCCGGACAGCACCGTCCTGGGCGAACGCCGGGAACATCGCCTCGGTCATCGATTGGGGTTGATCGTAGTCTCCCCAGTAGGTCACCGCGGTTCGCTGACGAGGCGCAGCGAGTACCGCCAGATCCCGGAACTGCCGCGCAGTGGGTACCGCATAGGGAAGCTGATTGAGTCCGCGGCCTGCGGGTTGCAGCAATACCACCGTGTTGTCCGCGAGGTCCGGGTTGTCCAGTGATATCGCGATCCTCCCTCTGTCGTCCAGATAGGAGAGGTAGAAGCGCGGCTCTTCCTGATCTGAGCCACGCAGCAGTTTCATTATTTCTGCATAATTCTCATCCTCGTCCAGATTCCCGGATCGAGCCTTCAGATCGATGAGATTGCGCCGGTTGTAGAAATCTCGATCCGCATGAGGGATACCGTCCCGGTTTCCGAGAAAAGGATCCCGGCGAAATAATTCCTCCCGGTCGGATCTGGACAGACCGCTCCATGCCTCCCGGAGTTGCCGCGGATCGCGCGGCAGGCCGATATCCGGCACCGCCGCCCTGGACGGCGCCGACGGCGGCCCTTGCTCCAGAAGTGCCCGTAGCAACCGGTCGTTGTCCCGTTCGGCGATAATGAACTGCTCGTTTCCCCGAAGCACCGCATCGCGAGTTCTGCGATACAAACTGTCGGAAATCCCTCGGCCCATCTCCTGAACGACTCGGTCCAGGCGCTGAGCGATCAGCCTCGCCTGAAGGATTCCGGGATGGTTCGCCTGTAAGAAAGCATCGATCTCGCTGGGCCTCGAGCGGAAGTGGACCATGTACTCACCTCGGCGACCAGCTGGCAGGGCCCGGCCGGAGGTGACCACACTTTCGTCGGGGGCGCACAGCCCCGACAGTCCAGCGGTGGTCCATCGAGCAAGTGTCCCAGACTGTTCAAATCTCCGCATAGTGGACAGATCCGGCGTGCAGGTACCCGCCGGTATAGCCCCCAAGACGGCACCGGCGATGCTCGGCACCGGGGGCGTCGAGGAACACCTCGGCGGACAACCGGAGCCGCCCGTAGGTGGCGGCGCTCCCCAACGCTGCGCAGCGACCGATCATCATCCGCCGGGTAACGTCGACGACCGGCGGGAAACGCGCGAAGGACCCGAGCCGAGGCTCGGGTCCTTCGCTGCGTTATGGGATCCCGGATCGGCGAACCGTCCGGGATCTGCTCACCAGGAGCTCTTGTGCACGCCCGGCAGCTCGCCGCGGTGCGCCATTTCGCGCAGGCACACGCGGCACAGGCCGAACTTGCGGTACACCGCGTGCGGCCGGCCGCAGCGCTGGCAGCGGGTGTAGGCGCGGACAGCGAACTTCGGCTTGCGGTTGGCCTTGTTGACCAGTGCTTTCTTGGCCATGTCTCAGTTCTCCTTGAACGGGAAGCCGAGGTGCTTCAGCAGGGCACGGCCTTCTTCGTTGTTGGTCGCGGTGGTGACAACGGTGATATCCATACCGCGCGGACGGTCGATCTTGTCCACATCGATCTCGTGGAACATCGACTGCTCGCTCAGGCCGAACGTGTAGTTGCCGTTGCCGTCGAACTGCTTGGGCGACAGGCCGCGGAAGTCGCGGATACGGGGCAGGGCGATCGAGACCAGGCGGTCCAGGAACTCCCACATCCGGTCGCCGCGCAGGGTGACCTTGGCGCCGATCGGCATACCCTCACGCAGCTTGAACTGCGCGATGGACTTGGTGGCCTTGCGGATCTGCGGCTTCTGGCCGGTGATCAGGGCCAGGTCGTCGACCGCGCCGTTGATCAGCTTCGCGTCGCGGGCAGCGTCACCGACACCCATGTTCACCACGACCTTGACCACGCCCGGGATCTGCATGACGTTGGCGTAGTTGAACTCGTTGTTCAGCGCGTCCTTGATCTCTTCGCGGTAGCGCTGCTTGAGCCGGGGCTGCACTTTCTCGGTGGTGGTCATATCAGATGTCCTTCCCGTTCTTACGGGAGATCCGAACCCGCTTGCCGGTTTCTTCGTCGGTGCGGTAGCCGATCCGGGTCGGATTACCGTCCGAGTCGACGACCATCACGTTGGACACGTGGATGGGCGCTTCCTGGGTCACGATTCCGCCCGAGGAGGCGCCACGCAGGTTCGCGGAGTTCGCGACGTGCTTCTTGATCCGGTTCACGCCCTCGACCAGGATCCGGTTCTCCTTCGGGAAGGCCTGGATGACCTTGCCCTTGGCGCCCTTGTCCTTGCCCGAGACGACGAGCACGGTATCGCCCTTGTGCACCTTCATGTCAGAGCACCTCCGGGGCCAGCGAAACGATCTTCATGAACTTCTTGTCGCGCAGCTCGCGCCCGACCGGGCCGAAGATGCGGGTGCCGCGCGGGTCGTTGTCCGCCTTGATGAGCACGGCGGCGTTCTCGTCGAAACGGATGTAGGAACCATCCGGACGGCGCCGTTCCTTGGTGGTGCGCACCACGACGGCCTTCACGACGTCACCCCGCTTGACGTTGCCGCCGGGGATGGCGTCTTTCACAGTGGCGACGATGACATCGCCGATACCGGCATAGCGGCGCGACGAACCACCGAGAACGCGGATGCAGAGGATCTCCTTGGCACCCGTGTTGTCGGCGACGCGCAGCCGCGACTCCTGCTGAATCACTTCAGCCTCCTCGACCTGGACGATAAGCACGCCGGATTGCCGACCCGACGGGCATGGTCTGTCACCATCCGAACGCGCGCCTACCAGCGGTTCTGTACGATCTCGACGATCAACCACCGGGGGTTCGCGGCCGAATCGCGGGCACCGGGCCCACAGGCAACCGGTCAAGGATAGCGAACCCCCAGCTCAAACCGAAATCGAGGCTGTGTTTATTTGCGCGCCTCCGGCGCGGGTCGGGGCCCTGTGACCCCGATTCTTCCCTCCTCCGCTCAGTCGCTGCGCTCCTTCGCTCCGTCGGTCCAGAATCGGGGGCGGGCCCCGACCCCTGAGGTAGACCATCCGGAATAGACGGAAGGTCCATGCTGTCGTGCGCCTCGACCAGCCTGGGGAGGTTCACTTCACTGTAAGTGCTCAATGGTCGCCATTCTCTGGACTGTCGACGGCACACGCTCAGTCGCTGCGCTCCTTCGCTCTGTCGCTCCAGAACCGGGGGCGGGCCCCGACCACCGAGGTAGACCGTCCGGAGTAGACAGAAGGCGCACGCTGTCGTGCGCCTCGACCAGCCTGGGCAGGCTCACATCACTGTAAGTGCTCAATGGTCGCCATTCTCTGGACTGTCGACGGCACACGCGGAGCCCGACGGTCGAAGGCCACGACCCGGGGGCCGGGTCGGTCCGTGTCGCCCGGCGCGACGTCGGGGTGGGGCGCCGGTAGCCTCATGGGGCCGGTTCGCCTAGAGAGGTGCGGGTCCCGCATCGGGGAGAGGTTTCGTTGAAATCATCGGATCGTCGATCGATGCTCGATCGCCGTGGGTTCCTGGTCGCGCTGGGGCTGGCGCCCGCGGCCGCGTGGCTGGCCTCCTGCTCCGAGGCGCAACCCATCAAGCTGGTGACCGTCGATATGAGCGGTTCCGATCCGGCGATCCGGCCCCAGGACGATCTCTACCGGCACGTCAACGGTAAATGGCTGCGCGAATACCAGCTGCCGCCGGACAAGACCTCCTACGGGGCGTTCAGCGAGGCGGGGGAACGCACCCAGCAGCAGTTGCGGGAGATCATCGAGAGCATCAGCGACCCGGAGGACGGGACCGAGGCCCAGCAGATCCGCGACCTCTACGACGCGCGGATGGATCTGGACGAGATCGAGCGGCTGGGCCTGACGCCACTGGATTCGATGTTCGCCGAGATCGAGGACGCGAAGGACAAAGCGGCTCTCGCCGAGGTGATGGGCCGGCTGCCGATCGGCGGGCTGATCGGCATCGGGGTGAGTATCGATCAGAAGAATTCCTCGGCCTATATCCCCGCGATCGGCCAGTCCGGGCTGGGCCTGAACGAGCAGTACTATCGCGATCCGCAGTTCGCCGAGGAACTGGCCGGCTATCGGACCTATCTGGAACGCCTGGCCAAGGGCGCGGATATGCCCGACCCCGCCGGGGTGGCCGGCCGGCTGCTGGATCTGGAGACCCGGATCGCCGCCGCCCACTGGGACAATGTGCGCAACCGCGACGCGGAGGCCACCTACAACGTCTTCGATTGGGACAAGGCCACCGCTCTGGCCCCGGAATACGACTGGGACCCGTGGCTGCGCGGTATCACCGACCGGCCCAGAGATCTGTTCGCGAAGGTCGTGGTGAACCAGCCCTCCTTCGTCACCGAGGCGGGCAAGATCTGGGCGGCGACCGATAGCGCGATCTGGCGCGATTATCTGAAACTCGCGGTGCTCAAGACTTACGCGAACGTGCTGCCGAAAGAGATCTCCGACGCCAACTTCGATTTCAACGGGCGGCTGATGTCCGGGCTGAAGCAGCGGCCCGAGCTCTGGAAGTCCGCCGTTGGCTCGGTGGACAGTAATTTGAGCGAACAGCTGGGCAAGCTGTACGTGGACAAGCATTTCCCGCCCGAGGCCAAGGAACGGGTCGTTGCGATGGTCGACGACCTGATGGCGGCCTACCGGGAGAATTTCGCCAACTCGACCTGGATGTCACCGGAGACCCGCAAGGCCTCGATCGAGAAATTGGACAAGATAGGCACCAAACTCGGCTATCCCGACAAGTGGGTGGACTACTCCGGGTTGAAGGTCACCCGCGGCAAGCTGATCGAATCCTTGCGCGCCATCAACGATTTCGAGGTGAAGCGGTCCTTCGACCGGCTGGGGAAGCCGGTGGACAAAGCCGAGTGGAGTGCCTCACCGCAGACGGTGAACGCCTACTATTCCGCCACCAACAACGAAATCGTATTTCCCGCTGCGTTCCTGCAGCCGCCGTTCTTCGACTCCGACGCCGAGATCGCGGTCAATTACGGCGGGGTCGGCGCGGTGATCGGGCACGAGATCGGGCACGGTTTCGACGACCAGGGTTCCAAGTTCGACGGGGACGGTAACCAGCGCGACTGGTGGACCCCCGCCGACCGGGACGCCTTCGACGCCAAGTCCCAGGCGCTCATCGAGCAGTACAACACCCTGGTCCCCGAGGGGCTGTCCCCAGAACAGCATGTGAACGGCGCGCTGACTGTCGGCGAGAACCTGGCCGACCTGCGCGGGCTGCAGATCGCGCTGGCCGCCTACCGGATCGCCGAGCAGCGCCAGGGCGTCACGAATCCCGACTACCACACCATGTTCAATTCGTATGCGCGGATCTGGCGCTCCAAGTCGACCCCCGAGGTCACCGAACGGCTGCTCGCCGGTGACACCCATTCTCCCGACGAGTTCCGGGTGAACCAGGTGGTCCGCAATATCGCGGAGTTCTACCGAACCTTCGGAGTGGTGGAAACGGACAAACTCTTCCTGCCCGAGGACCAGCGCATCGAGCTGTGAGCACGGCGGGGAGCGGTCCGGCCGCTCCCCGGCGCCACGGCCCGCGGCTCAGGGAACGAAGATTTCGGCCGAGCCGGGCACGTGCGGCAGATTCGAAGCGACCTCGATAGCGACGCGACCGAAGCCGGGGCGGATCTGCCAGGCGGAGCAGACCCAGATGTCGCAGCCGGGACTGCCTACGGTTTCCCGGATCTGGTGGGTTCCGGTGGCTCCGGTGTCCAGGTTGCGCCAGCGGACGATGAGGTCGAACGAGCACGCACCGGACAGACCGGAGATACCGAACAAACTGGATACCGGAGGCACCGAGATGCCGACGGTTCCGGGTTCGGACCCGTTCCACGCGGTTACCTGCACTTCACCGACGCACAGACCGCTGGACAGCGTCCGCAGTGGCGTGGTCTGTACCGATTCCGCGTGCGCTGGCGCCGCCAGACCGATCAAACCGGCCACGACGGCGCCGATAATGCTGAGAGGCAGGGTAATTCGACGCATACTCGCACGCTACGTGCGGCCGCCCGCCGGCGGGAGACCCGAGAATTACCGGCACGGAGCCCAGAGCCCGTCTGTAGCCCGGCCGCAAACCGACTGTGGGGGGGCGGGAGCAGCCCGCCCGCGGTCCTTTCTCCCGTTCCGGACTCAGCTCTCGGCCGCCTTGCGGTAGCCGCGCACGGCCAGCGCCCCGAACACCGCGACCGAGCCCACCGCCCAGGCCACGGTCTGCGCCAAGGGTGTGGCGATCGGCCCGCCCAGCAGGAAACCGCGCATGGCCTCGATGGCACAGCTCATCGGCTGCCCCCGCA
This sequence comes from Nocardia sienata NBRC 100364, assembly GCF_001613205.1. GTDB lineage: Bacteria > Actinomycetota > Actinomycetes > Mycobacteriales > Mycobacteriaceae > Nocardia > Nocardia sienata. Next base: position 131,028 of record NZ_BDBX01000029.1, read on the forward strand.
CGATGGGCTGCAGCCAGTCCGGATAGTTCTCCAGCGGCACGAAGCCGGAATTGAAGAACATGCCGACCAGCACCACGATCGCGAATACCTGCACGGCCTGACCACCGGCCCGGCTCACGCCGACCGCGACCACCAGCGGGGTGAAGCCGGCGACCACGATCACCGGGACCGCGAGCACGCCCAGCACCCCGGCCCAGCCGTTGTCGAACCGCAGACCCAGCAGCACCCCGACCACGACCACCAGCAGGGTCGCGACCGCGGCCCGCGCGCATTCGGCGATCAATCGGCCCAGCAGCGCACTGGCCCGGTGTACCGGCAACACCCAGAAGCGACGCAGCAAACCGCTGCGCCGCTCGCCGAACAAAGACTCCCCGGTGCCCATGGCGCCGTACATCGCGCCCGCGACGGCGATCAGCGGGACGAAACCGTACAGCGGTTCCGCGTCACCGGGGACGCCGAGCGTACGGCTGAGCACCAGTTCGAACATGAGCAGCAGCAGAATCGGCAGTACCAGCGTGGACGACAGCACCTCCTGCTGGCGACTCCAGCGCCGCAGCAGCCGACCGCTCTCCACCAGCGCCTGATCCAAGAATGTTGTCACCGCCGCTTCCTTTCCGTCCATACCGCCAGGGCCGCGCCCACCAACAGCAGACCAGCGACCCAGGCCACGGCCACCGGCAGTCCTTCCGGATACCGCCCGTCGGCGAGCCCACGCAGCGCGTCGGCCACCTGGGAGACGGGCTGGTTGCGGACAAACGGCTGGACCCAGCCCGGAAAGCCCTCGGCCGGGACGAAACCGGTGGAGATCATGACCAGCAGCAGCTGCGGTACGAACAGCACCGTGGCGCCCACCTGCGGATTGGCCGTCGCGGTACCGAGCGCGTCGGTGGCCAGCATCATCGCCACCCCGAAGCCGAGCACCAGCGCCAGGAACACCAGGGCGGGGACGAGACCGTGGAAGCGGAAGCCGAACAGGGCACCGATCACCAGCGCGCCGCAGATCGCGGTGATCGCCCGGGCCAGGTTCGCCGAAACCCGGGCGGCGGGCGGCACCCAGGACGCCACCGGCATGGCCCGCAGCCGGGTACCCATACCGCCGGCCACCTCCCGTGCCGCGCGGTCGCCGGCGAACATGGAGCTGAAGAACATGGCGTGCACGACGATCAGCGGCAGCAGATACTGCGCGTAGTCGACACCGCCGGCCTCCACCGATTTCCGCAGCGGCACATAGAAACAGACGAAGAAGGTCAGCGGCGCGGCGAAAGCGAGGATCAGATCGCCCTCCCGCACGGCCGCCCGGATCGACCGCTCGCTGAGCGCGGCCCACTGCGAACCGGGCGGAAAACGCAGGCCCTCCGCCGGGCCCGACTCGCCCATGCTGTTCTCATCGGGCACGAGCGAAGGCCCTGCGTGGTCACGCTTCGCTACCGCCTCCGGGCCCGAACCGCTCATGCTGCCTTCATCGGGCACGAGCGAAGGCCCTGCGTGGTCACGCTTCGCTACCGCCTCCGGGCCCGAACCGCTCATGCCGTGACCTCTACCGCGTCGGGCTGCTCGTCGCCCGTGGTGAGGCGGATGAACACCTCATCCAGAGAAGGCCGGCGCAGCGCGATATCGATCAGCTCGATATCGGCCTCGGTGAGCCGGGCCAGCGCGGCGGTCAGGGTGGCGGCGCCGTCGGGGGCGGGCAGCGACACCCGGTCGGCGGAATCGGCGACGGTGCACTCCGACAGCGGCGACAGCGCGGCCACCACGGCGGGCACATCGCCGGGATCCACCGGCACGACCTCGCAATAGCTCGAACCCGAACGCGCCTTGAGCACATCGGCGGTGCCCTCCGCGATCACCGTGCCCTTGTCGACCACGATGATGTTGTCGCTCAGCGCATCCGCTTCCTCCAGGTACTGGGTGGTGAGCAGGATGGTCACCCCCTGGGCCTTGAGCTCGCGCACGAGTGCCCACAGCTGCTGCCGGCTCACCGGGTCCAGGCCGGTGGTGGGTTCGTCGAGGAACACCACGCGCGGCGAACGCACCAGCCCGCACGCGATATCGATACGCCGGCGCATACCGCCGGAGTACTGCCCGACCCGCCGGTCGGCCGCTTCGGTGAGCGAGAACCGTTCCAGCAGTTCGTCGGCGCGCTGCCGGGCGGCCCGGCGGCGCAGGCCGAGCAGTCGCCCGAACAACACCAGGTTCTCCCGGCCCGAGAGCATTTCGTCCAGCGCCGCGTACTGGCCCGTCAGCATGATCGATTTCCGCACCTCGGCGGCATCGTGGACGACGTCGTACCCGGCCACCACCGCCCGGCCCGAATCCGGGCGGATCAGAGTGGACAACACCGAGACCGTGGTGGTCTTCCCGGCGCCGTTGGGCCCGAGTACACCGAGCACGCTTCCGGCCGGTACGCGGAAGTCTATTCCGCGCAAGGCTTTCACCTCGCCGAACGACTTCACGACGGACTCGACGACTATCGCGTCGCCGGAGTCCGCCCGTTTCTCTGACATCGTGTTCTCCATTCGATGTTCCCCGCCGGTCCGGCGAGTTCCCGTGCACATCCGCCGGCTGCCTAGGCGTCGCGCACGGCGGCGAAAACGCGCTGATCCAGCAGCGCCAACGGATGATCGGCCTCCGGCAGCACCACCACCGGGCGCAGGCCCGATGCCGCGAGCTGCCCCACCCATTCGTCCTCGGTCAGGAAGATCCGGTCGGTTCCCGCCCGCACATCGGTCGCCCCGGCGTGCGGCTGCCCGGGCGCGGGCGACATCAGGAAGTGCACCGAGGTCAGCAACTGGCTGTGTGCCACCACGGTCTCGATGAACACCACCGCGCCCGCGGGGTTCAGCAACTCGCGCAGTTCGCGCAGCGTACGGCCGATGTGATGCGCGTTGTGCAGCACATTGGAGGCGATCACGAGGTCGTAGCGCGGCTGCTGCGCGAGATCGGCGTTCATGTCCACGAGGGCGAACCGCATCCACGGACGGTCGGCGAACCGCCTGCGCGCCGCGTCGAGGAAGAAATTCGACACATCGGTGAAGTGGTATTCCACGGGCAGACCGTTGAGCCCGGCCACCACATCGTCGGTGGTTCCACCGACACCCGCGCCCAGCTCCAGGATCCGCACCGGCGACCGGTCCGCACGCAGGCGGTCGACCACCCCGGCGACGAGCTCGCGCGCGGCGTGGTTGAGGTAGCGGCTGATCGCGTTCTCGCGATAGGTCGCTTCCGCGGTGACCATATCCCCGCCCGGGAACAGCAACTCCTGTACCCGCATCCGGTCCTGGATCAGTTCGGTGAGGTGTCCGTTCGTACCGCTCACGAAGGTGGCCAGTTCCGGTGCGTAGCCGAGATCGGTGCACGCCTGCACGAGTTCGTTCCTCGTCGTGGGCGGCAGCTCCCGTTCGTAGCGGTAACCGCTGTCCGGGTCACCGGTCAGGGTGCCGTGGCGGGCGAGTTCCTGTAACCACTGCCGCAGCAGCCAGCGATGCCGGGCCGCGACCTGCAGCCGTTCGGTGATGTCCTCGACGCTGTGCACGGCCCGGTCCCGCAGTACCGGTTCCAGGGCGCGGAGCATGGCGCGCGCCCCGAACAGGTCGAGGTCGCGCCGGGCGGAGCGGAGCCGCTCGGCATCCAGATCCGCGGGGACGACCTGTTCGGCCGCCCGCCGGGCCCGGGCGACGAGGTCGTCCATACCCAGGGGTGCGGCGGCCACCGGATGCGACGCGGCGGGCGGCGGCGTGCCGGGCGGCGGCGTGGCGGGGGCCGAGGTCGCCGGGAGCGCGGTCGCGGGCTGCCGCAGCGCCGGCCGCTCCCCCACCAGCCGGACCACGTCGTCGAGTGTGGCACCGCCGACGAGGTCGCCGACCGGCAGTTCGTACCCGTATTCCTGATGGACGCGGCGGCGCAGTTCCAGGGCCTGCAGAGAGTCCAGGCCGAGCGCGACCAGCGGTTTGGTCGTATCGATGGAATCGAGATCGTCCTCGCCGAGGACCTCGGCGAACAGTTCCACGATCCGGCGGACCGGAGAGACGGCCGGACCGGCGGGGAGCGGGGCCGGTTCCAGGACGGCCGCGGTGGCCGCCGGGGTGACCAATCCGGACAGCAGCGGACCGTGACCGAACGCCCCGAACACCGCGCGGCCGCGGTCCCAATCGAAGGCGGTGATCACCGCGTTGCCGGTGAGTCCGCTCAGTCCCAGCGCGATGGCATCGGCCGAACGCATCGGCAGGTACCCGACCTCGGCGAGTTTGGAGATAGCGGCGGCGCCGACCCCTTCGTGGACCGCCCACTGACCCCACTGCACCGATACACAGTTCACGCCCGCGGCACGTAACCGGTACGCGAGAGCGTCCAGCATCCGGTTGGCCGCCGAGTAGACGACGGTGCCGCGGCCACCCAGGGTCGCGGCCAGCGAGGAGCACAGCAGCACCCGGGCGTCCGCGGCGAGCGGGAGCGCGTCGAGCACAGTGGTGAGACCACCGACTTTGGCGCGCAGCAGCTCGACCACCCTCGCGTAGGTGATCTCGGTCAGTTCGATGCCCTCGATGCCCGCGTAATCGGCGGCGGCGTGCAGGACCAGATCGGCCGGGGCATCACCGAACTCGGCCGCCAGGGCACGCACCGCGGCGGGGTCACCGATATCGGCGGACAGCACCCGCACAGTGGCACCGGTCGCCCGGATCGGCGCCAGTTTGCGGGTCACCTCCGCCGTTTCGCCCGAGCGGCCGACGAGTGTGATCCGCCGGGCACCGGCCCGCGCGAAATGCGCGCAGAACTCGAGCCCGACCTTGCCGGTGCCGCCGGTGATCAGCGCATTCCGCGGTACGGCGAGTGGATCGGCGCCGGGCTCGGTCTCGGTCAACCGCTTGGCGTAGATATTCCCCTCGCGTATCGCCAGTTCGGCCTCGTCGGCGGTGTGCAGTGCCGCGAGCACCGCCGGGGCCGTCTGCGCGGTCGCGGCGGCGAGGTCCAGATGCCGGAATGCGATGCCCGGATACTCGGCACCGGCCGACCGGAAACCGGCCGCGGCCGCAGCCGGTACCGGATGCGGTTCGTCACCGGGTACCACCGCTTCGCCGCCTACCGTGACCAGCCAGAAGTCGGCCACCCCGGCGTCCGGTTTCGACCACCAGGCGCGGGTGCCGAAGAATTCCGCGACCGCTTCGCTCATATCCTCGTCCGCGGCCGCGGGCAACAGGACGACCACGGCGTCGATACCCACCAGGTCGCCGCCGGCCTCGGTGGTGACGAGCCGGGCGGTCGCCCCGTGGTTCTCGGCCTGCGCGCAGAGCGCTTCGGCCAGTTCGGCGCAGGCACCGGAGGCGTCCACCAGCCCGATGGCGCGCGGCGCCAGCAATTTCCGGCGGGACAGCCGGGTCCACTCCTCGACGAGCAGCTGAGCGGGTACCACCCGCTCCGGGGCCGCGACCGCGACCGGAGTCACCGGCGCCGGCACGGCGACGGCCGGTCGGGGCGCCGGTGCGGGATCGGATCCGAGCGTCAACCACAGCCGCTGCCGGCTCATCCGCATATTCGGGAAATCCAGGAGCGGCGGGCGGGGGGTGTCGCCGGTGTCCGTGGCCAGTGCCGACCACCGGTAGTGCTGGTCGTTCACCGCCAGCGTCGCCAGGTTGCGGGTGAACAGCGCGAGATCGGTGGCGGTCCGGCTCGAGGTGCCGGTGACCGTGGTCTCGGCCGGAGCGGCCAGAGTTTCCAGGTTCTCTCGTAGCGGGAGCTGCAGGGTGGGATGTTCGGCCAGCTCCACGAACGAATCGGCCCCGGCCGCCACCGCGGCCGCGATCGCCCGGTCGAACCGGACGATATTGCGCAGATTCCAGAACCAGTAGTCGTCCAGCGTCGTCTCGGCCGGGAACGCCTCGCCCAGCGTGGCACCGAACGCCGCGATCGGGCTGTCCCGGAAGGACCGCTCGGTCAACCGGTCGGCCAGACCCGCGCGCAGATCGGCCCGCAGACTGTTGACCATACCGGTGTGCGCCGGGTACCGGACCCGGATGACCCGGCTGAACCGACCGGCCTCGGCGAGCGTGTCGACCACCTCGCAGACCACCGCGCGATCGCCGGAAATACCCACCATGCGCGGCGAGTTGACCACCGACACCTCGGCCCGGCCGGACCGCCGGGCGAGCAGGGCCTCGGCCTCTTCGCGGTCGGCCTCGACGACCGCCATGGCGTAGTCCTCGGGCGCGATCCGGTCCACCGCTTCGGCCCGCGCCCCGACGACCAGCAGCGCGTCGCGGCGCGTCATCTTCCCGGACACATAGGCCGCGGCGATCTCGCCCTGGCTGTGCCCGACCACCGCGGCGGGTTCCACACCGGCCGACCGCCAGAGTGCCGCCAGGCCCGCCATCTGCAGGAACAGCGCGGGCTGCACGGTCCGCGCCGAATCATCGGCGGCCACCGAATCGTCGAGCAGGTATTCCAGCGGCGCGTCCCCGAACAGTTCGGCGAACTCGGCGGCGCAGCGGTCCACTTCGTCGCGATAGGCCGGGGCCCGGTCGTAGAACACCGCGCCCATGCCCGGTCGCTGCCCACCCTGCCCCGGGAAGACGAAGGTGTGCTTACGGGCGATCACCGCACTGCCGCGGATCACCGCGGGGTGTTCCCGTCCGGCCGCGACCGCCGCCGACGCCGCGGCCAGGGTCTGCCCGTCGTCCACGAGCACCAGGGCCCGGTGCCGGCGGGCCACCCGGGTCCGGAAGAGCATATCGGCGATCTCGCCCGCGGTGACCGCGGTGTGTTCGCGCGCGTAGGCCCCGATCGCCGCCGCCTCCTCGCGCAGCAGGTCCGGCGTATCCGCCGACAGCAGGACCGGAACGGACCCGTCGGGCATCCGATGGCTAGACATCGCCGTTCTCCTCACAGGCAGGCATCGCGATGATCGCGTGGGCATTGGCTCCCGCGGCTCCGAACGACGAGATGGCGCCGTAGCGGTAGCCGTCCACCGGTTTCCACTCGGTGAGTTCGCCGGCCAGCCGCAGGCCGGTGCGGTCCCAGTCGACGCGGGTGGTCGGGGTGTCGGCGTACAGGGTCGGGGGAATCCGGCCGTGCAGCCCGGACAGCAGGAGTTTGGTCAGGCCGAGCATTCCGGCCGCGGCCTGGGCGTGCCCGGTATTGGCCTTCACCGAGCCGAGCAGGGCGGTCGAGCCCGCCTCGCCGTAGGTGTTCTGCAGCGCCCGGATCTCGACCGGATCGCCGGCGCGGGTGGCGGTGCCGTGGCCCTCGATCATGCCGACCACAGCGGGATCGATACCCGCCGAGGCGATCGTCCTGCGGATCACCCGTTCCTGTGCGTCGGTCCGCGGCACCAGAATCGGTTTACCCGCGCCGTTGTGGTTGTGATGGGAGGCCAGGACGCGACCGTAGATCCGATGCCCGAGGCGGCGGGCACGGGATTCCGGTTCCAGCACCACGGCACCCGCGCCCTCACCCCACAGCGTGCCGGAGGCGTTGTCGGCGTAGGAGCGGCAGTGCCCGTCGGCCGAGAGCGCGTTCAACCTGGAGAACTCGTAGAACGCACCCGGCGACCCCATCACACTCACCGCGCCCGCCACGGCCCAGTCGCATTCTCCGGCGCGGATGGACGCGGCGGCCAGATGCAGTGCGGTCAGCGACGAAGCGCACGCCGAATCGATGTTCACCGAGGGACCGACCAGCCCGAGACTGTGCGAAACCCGCCCCGCCATACCGAAGGTGCTGAAGCCGATCGTCCGGTGACCGGAGTACTCGTTGACCGCCGAGCCGCGTGGACCGTATTCCATCGGCGAGGCGCCCATGAAACAACCGACTTCCGCCCCGGCGAGATCACCAGGGTTGATTCCGGCGTTCTCGAGCGCGCGCCACACCGCGCGCAGGATGACCCGCTGCTGCGGGTCCGCCGCGAGCGCGTCGCGTTTGCCGATGCCGAAGACAGCGGGATCGAATTCGGCGGCCGCGTCGACGAACCCACCGGCATCCTCGATCCGGCTCCAGCCCTCGTGCCGGTCCAGCGAGAGCAATTCGTCTATGTTCCAGCCGCGGTCGCGCGGAAACGGGCCGATGAGTTCGCGGGAGTGTACGAGCGCGTCCCACAGCGCGCGGGGTTCTTCGATTCCGCCGGGCGCCTCGACCGCCATACCGGCGATGACGACGTGGTCGATATCGGATTCCTGAGCCATTGCCGATCCTCGTGTCATGCGTTCGATCCCGAACGCGCGCTCTCGGCCACCAGGTCGGCGAGGGCGGCGATGTGGTCGTTCAGGTAGAAATGCCCGCCCTCGAACACCGTGACCTCGACCTCGCCGCTGTGTTGCCGCCAGCCGTTGAGGTCGGCGATACCGACGATCGGGTCGCGGTCACCGCCGACCGCGTGGATCCGGGTGGCGATCTTCACCGCGGGATCGCAGCGGTAGGCGTCGGAAGCCCGGTGGTCGGCCTTGATGGCAGGCAGCGCCATCCGCATCAGTTCGCGGCTGGCCAGCACATCGGAACCGGTGCCCTCGAGTTTCGCGAGATGGTCGAGCAACTCGTCATCGTCGGTCGGGGCGGGTTTGCGGTGCTCGCCGCGACAGGGCGCGACGGCAGCCGAGATCACGGCCTGGTTCACCGGCATCCCGGCCGCCTCGGCGAGCTGCACGAACTCGAAGGACACCAGCGAGCCCATACTGTGCCCGAAAGTGACGAACGGCAGCCCGCGGTGCAGCCCCGACGCCTGGAATTCGGCGAAGGCACCGGCCGCGATATCGGGCAGTGCGGTGAGCGCCGGCTCGTTCGCCCGATCCTGGCGGCCGGGGTATTGGAAGACGAAAACGTCGAAATCCGCGCTGAACGCCTTGGACAGCGCCCGGTAGGCCGAGGCCCCCGATCCCGCGTGCGGGAAGATCAGCAGCGGTAGCGGGTCGGCCGCTCTCGATCTGTGGAACTTCCGGATCCACCCTGGTGTCTGCATGTCTTCACTCCGCTCTGGTTCGATGTCGAGGCGACCGGCGCGTTACGCTGCCGGACCCGGCCGCCCGGACCGGCCCCGGTGCTTCCGGCGGCTTTCGCCGGGCACTGCCTCGGGGCCGGATGGTGTTCGAGGCCACGCGTTCTCACGGCTCCCCGGCGGCATGACCGGACGGATCCACAGCCGCCGCCAGTGCCGCGACGGCCCGGGACCACAACTCGGTCAGCCGCTCGACCTCGGCCGCGGTGAACACCCCTTCGCTGAACCCCCATCGGGTGATCAGCTGTGGGCCTTCCGCAGTGGACTCGACGGTGGCGACAAGGCTCGTGGCGGCCCGCACCGGCAGATCCGGTTCGGTGTCCACGGGCAGGGCCTCTGCCAGTTCCGGATCGGTGATCATGGACCAGGCGCCTTCGCTGTGTCCGCCGAGGTCCATGCGGCCGAGATAGTTGAGCTCGATCTGCGGGTACGCGGCCTCCACCAGCTCGGGAACACCGGCGATATCGCGCAGCAGCCCGAAATCCAATCCCTGCTCGGGTATCCGGCGCATCTGCGCGCTCACCGAATCCAGCAGCGCCCGCGCCGCCTCCGGTTCGGACTCGGCCCGGCCGACATCCACGGCGTGCTCGCCGGTACCGAGCCGGACCGGGAAGACACTGGTGAACCAGCCGACCGTGGCGGAGGTATCGCAGTCGGGTGCGATATCCGGCCGCCCGTGGCTCTCCAACGCGACCAGTGCGCCGGCCCGGTGGTCCTGACCCCGCGCACGCCGCCAGGACGCCAATGTCGCGGTCAGCGCGGCCAGCAGCAGATCACGAACGCCGTCCTGCCCCGGCGCGGACCGCAGGATGCGCGCGGTGGTGGCCGGTGTGGCCGGCACTCCGATGAACCGCAGGGACGCCCAGGTATCGGTGGAGCGCAGGGCACGCCCGCCCAGTATCGGATCGGGGGCCTGCACCTGGGCGGCCCAGTAGTCGCGTTGCGCGAGCACATCCGGCTGCCGTGCGCGCTCCCACAGCAGCCGCGACCACCGCCGGTACGAGGTGTGTTCCGCGGCGACCCGCGGCGCCGCGCCGGCCGCGACCTGCGCCCAGGCATGCGCCAGATCGGCGATGAGGATATGCCAGGACACCACGTCCACCGCCAGGTGGTGGACGGCCAGCAACAGCAGGTCCCCGCGGGACGTACCGCCGAAACGCACCGCGCGCAGCAACTGTGCGCGGTACGGATCGAGTTCCTCGATCGCCGACCGAGCCGCCGCCCCGACAGCGGCCGCGAGTTCGGCTCCGGTCCCGCCGGGGCCGGTGTGGTGGTCGGTCAGCACAGCCGCCGCCGAGACGACCCCGGGTTCCCGAGTGAGTATCCGCGGACCATCCGCAGTGTCGGTCAGTACGGCCCGCAGCATGTCGTGCCCGTCCAGCACGGCCTGTAGGACAGTTTCCAGTTCGGGGCGTGTGATCCCCTCCGGAAGAGTGAGCAATACACCCTGTGCCAGCCGCCGGAAGGCGGGTTGCGCGTACATCCAGGACACGATCGGCAGCGGCGGAACCGATCCGTAGTCGGGACCCTCCGGCTGCGCCGGCACCGCCGCCCCCGCGTCGATGGCGGCGGCCAGATCGCGAATCGTCGGCGCCGTGACAACCATGCGCGGGGTCACCGGCAGCCCGTGCCGCCGGGCCCGGTTGACCAGCGAGATCGCGACGATACTGTCCATCCCGAGCGCGAAGAAGTCGTCCTCGACGCCGGGTGCGCCGCCGTCGAACACCTCGGCGAGTACCGCGCTCAGCGTGTGCTCGGTCGCCGTGGCCGGCGTCGCCGACCCGCCCTCGCCGTGCCGCGCGCGCAGTTCTTCGGCCAGACCCGACAGCGCCCGGACGTCGAGCTTGCCGTTGGCGTTGACCGGCAGTTCGCGCAGCGTCACGAGCCGCCCGGGCACCATATAGGCGGGCAGCACCTCGGCCAGTGCGGCACGCATCCGCGCCGGGTCCACCGGTGTACCGGATTCGGGTACCACGAAACCCACCAGCCCGGCGCTTTCACCGTGGCGCTGCACGATCGCGGCGGCGGCCGAGATCCCGGGCAGATCGCGCAGCGCGGTCTCCACCTCACCGATCTCGACCCGGTAGCCGCGAATCTTGACCTGGTCGTCGGCGCGTCCGAGATATTCCAGACCGCCCTCCGGCCGGTGCCGCACCAGATCGCCGGTCCGGTACATCCGTTGCCCGGGGTGTATCGGGTCGGCGACGAAGCGCCCGGCCGTGGCCGCGGCCCGCCCCACATAGCCGCGCGCCACCTGCGGTCCGGACAGGTACAGCTCCCCCACCACCCCGGCCGGCACCGGACGCAACCGCGAATCCAGGACGTAGGCCGACATTCCGGCGGTCGGCAGGCCGATGGTGGCCGACGCCGGACCGCCGGGCGCGGTCACGTCCGCGACCACCGCTTCGACAGTCGTCTCGGTCGGGCCGTAGCAGTTGTGTATCGCGATATCGGGCAGCGCGCGCAGCCGAGCCCACAGCTGCCCGTCGATGGCTTCGCCGCCGAGCGCCAGGACCGTGAGCCGATCACCCGGCAACCCGGCGGCCTCCAGCTGACGGAACATCGACGGAGTCGTATCGATCATGTCGATTCCGAACCGGGTCAGCCCCGACACCAGGCCCGCGGCGTCGCGCATGGTCTGCTCACCGAACACGTGGACGCTGTGCCCGTCGAGCAACCCGATCATCGGCTGCCAGGACGCGTCGAAACTCAGCGACCAGGCATGCGCGATCCGCAACGGCCGTCCGAGCCGGCGCACGGCGGGCCGGTACACCCGGGCCCGGTGGTCGGCGAAATAGCTCACCAGCGCCCGGTGCGTGTTCGCGACCCCTTTCGGCTCCCCGGTCGAACCGGAGGTGAAGATGATGTACGCGCAGTGGTCGGGTCGGCGGTTCACCGGCAGCGCACCCGCCGGGTGGCGCGCGATACGGCCGGCGACCGCCCGGTCGTCGAGGTCGAGCGCCGGCGGCCCGTCCGGAGCGGCCGTGAATCCCGCCGCGGTCAGCAGCAGTCGCGGCCGGGACTGCCGCAGAATCGATTCGATTCGCGCCGGCGGCAGCGTGACGTCGACGGGCACATAGGCGGCGCCCGCCGCGAAGACCGCGAAGACCGCCACGATCGAACGCGCACCGCGTGGGAGGCACAGTGCCACCACGTCTTCCGGTCCGACCCCCGCGACGGCGAGTTCACGGGCCAGCCGGGTCGCCCGGTCGTACAGCTGCCGGTATGTGAGGCCGACGGTGGTGCCGTCCGGGGTGACATCGGCGAACGCGGCATCACCCGGGGTGACGCCGGCGAACGCGGCATCATCAGGGGTGGCGTCGGCGAGCGCTACCGCGTCCGGGGTGGCCGCGACCTGGCGTTCGAACAGCTCGAAGACCGTGGCCGCGGCGTCCGTATCGGGTAGTTCCGGTGTCGCGGCGCCGCGCAGCAATCCGGCGGCCGCCGCGGCGGAGTGGACCTCCACCGCGCCGGTCGGGGTCTCGGCGGCGCCGGGCAACCGGCGCAGCACGGTGAGCATCATCGACCCGATATCGGCGGGCCGGTACGGCAGTGCGCCGGGTACGGCCTCCACCGCGACCAGCAGTTCGTCCCGGTAGACGTGGGCGACCACCGTCAGCGGATAGTGCGTGAGGTTCTTCGACAGCACGGGTTCGAAGTGGACGCCACTGTCGCCGGAAACATCGGTGAGCCCGTCCAGCGGCGCGTTCTGGAACACGAACATCGTGTCGAACAGCGCACTGTGCCCGGCGGCGAGCTGCACCGACGACAGGCTCAGATAGCCGATCTCGCGCATCGTGCTGGATTCGCGCTGCAGGCGCAGGCAACTCGCGGCCACGGTTTCGGCCGGATCCAGCCGGAACGCGACCGGGACGGTGTTGATGAACAGGCCGATCATCCGGTCCACGCCCGAGATCTGGTCGGGACGCCCGGTCACCACCGTGCCGTACACGGTATCGGCGCGGTCGGTGAGCCGGGACAGCACCACCGTCCAGGCGAACTGGACCGCGGTGTTCAGCGTGAGACCGCGCTCGCGCGCCCAGTTCCGCAATGTCTGCGTCTCGTCCACGGTCAGCCCGACCCGGGTGACCTCGGGCGGTACCGCCTCGGCGGGACCGCCGAGGCCCGGCGCGGCCCCGCCTTCGGCCACCATGAGGGGCCCGCTCACCGGTTCCAGATACCGCACCCAGAGCTGTCGCACCTCGTCGGTGTCGCGCCCCGCCAGCCAGCCGATGTAATCCCGGTAGGGCCGTACCGGCGGCAGTACCCCCGGCACGCCGCCGGCCGCGTACAACACGCGCAATTCGGCGAAGAACAGGCCGAGCGACCAGCCGTCGAGCAGGATGTGGTGCGCGGTGACGATCAGGCGGCGGCGTTGCGCACCGTCCGCGGCCGGAGGCAGGGTCACCAGTGCCGCGCGCAGCGCCGGGCCCTTCCGCAGATCGAACGGCCGCCTGGTCTCCGCCTCGGTGACCGCGTCCACATCGTCGTCGGTTGCCGTGAGCTCGGTCCACGGCAGTTCGACCGCGGCCGGGATGATCTGCACCGGTTTGGGCAGGTCCTCGTCCCAGAACACCGCCCGCAGATTCGGATGCCGGACGAGCAGCGCCTCCAGGCTGCGGCGCAGCACCCCGGTGTCGAGCGGCCCGGTGATATCGACCGCGAACGGGATTGAATACACATCGTGTCCCGCGGCGGTCAGCTGCGCCAGGGTGAACAGCCCCTCCTGCAGCGGGCTCAGCGCCAGGACGTCCTCGATCTCGGCGTTCACTGCCACATCCTCCGCATCACCAGCAGCCCTTCGTCTTCGTCGGTGAGGATCCGGGCCGCCTCGATCGGGCGGTCGGGATGGTCGGCGATATCGCGCAGGGTGTTGCGGAAGGAGGCTTCCACGATCCGCGCGTCATCGGCGTCGAAGGCGTCCTCGGCGTAGAAGATGACGGCCTGCACCTGATCGCTGAGCAGCAGCGAGTTCGCCGGGAAGATCATGAGCAGCAGCGCGTTGTCGGTGGCGCCGCCGGCATCGAAGGAGACCAGTTCCAGCCCCGCGTCACCGAGTAGGCCCGCCAGCTCCCGCCGGCGCGCCGGATACGACTCCAGCACGAACATGCTGTCGAAGAGTTTGCGCGTCCCGGTCGCCCGGAGGGCGGCGGTGAGCGGGTACTGGTGGTGCTCCATGAGTTCCACCCGCCGCGACTGGATGTCGGCGAGGTGCTCGCGCCAGGAACGTTCTCGACGCAACGGCACCACGGCGGGAACGATATTGGCGAAGCAGCCGATGGCCTCGTGCACACCGTCGAGATCGGCGGGGCGGCCCGATACCGACTCCCCGAATACCGGGGTTTCGGTTCCGGTGACGTAACGCAGCGCGTTGGCCCAGGCCAGTTGGCACACCACCCCGAAGGTGGTCCCTGTCTCGGCCGCCAGCGCGGTGAGCCGCCGCACCAGTTCGTCCTCGATCGCGAACTCACACGCGACCGGTTGCGCCGAACCGCCCGGGGCCCGCCCGGGCGCGGCCAGACACGGTTCGACACCGTCGAGCACCGTGCCCCACGCCGTTTCGGTGGCCGGTGCGCCACGACGGACCGAGTCCAGAAACCGCGCGAAAGTCGCCGGATCGGCGAGCGGCTCGGCCCCGGGTACTGCGAACTCGGCGAATATCTCCTGGGTCAGCAGCTGTCCGGACCACCCGTCCAGCAGCAGGTGGTGCATGGTCAGCACGATCATGTGGCGGGATTCGGGCAACCGCGCCACCGTGACCCGGAACATCGGGCCCCGGCCGAGGTCGAACTGTTCGGCCTGGTCGGTCCGGAACAACTCCGCCAGCCGCGCCGCCGGGTCCGGGTCGGCCGTGAAATCCAGTTCGCGCACGGGGATGTCCACGTGCGGGGCCACGATGCCGTACGGGGTGCCCGCATGGGAAACCGAGACCGTGATCCGCAGATTCGGGTAACGGTTGAGCACCGTGTCGTAGGCCGCGGCCAACCGCTCGATATCGAGATCGCCCCGGACGCCGATCAGGGTCTGCACGTTGTAGAGGTCCGCGGATCCGGCACTCAGGGCGGTGAAGAACAGGCCCGCCTGCATGGGTGCCAGCGGATATACGTCCTCGTAGGCGCCGTAGGTGCCGTACCAGCGGTCCAGATCGAGCTGGGTCACCTCGGCGGCGAGTACATCACTGGGCGTGAGCCGGCGGCCCGGGTTCTCCCGCACTGTCTTCGCCAGTTCGCGCAGGGCTTCGAGCCAGTGGTCGGCGAGTTCGCGGACCTCGGCCACGGTGAGCGCCTTCGCCGGGCAGCGCACCGTGGCGCGCAGCACCTGATCGCCGTCGTCGGTCAGTGTCGCCGTGGTGATATCGAGCAATGCCTCCACCGGCTGGTCCGGTCCGGTGAAGTCGCCCGGGAGACCGAACTCCGGCGCGATCCCGCCCACCGCGGCGGCCGAGCCCACGGTGAAACTGCCCAGATAGCCGAATCTCGGCTGCCGCGCGGGCGCCGGCCGCAATGTGGCGTCGGCGTGCGCGCACAGCAGGCCGTAGCCGATGCCGGCACCGGGAACCGCGCGCAGTTGCTCTTTGACCGCCTTGACCGCGGCGACCGTATCCGGCTCCCCGGCCCCACTGCCGATATCGAGTACCACGGGATACGGACTCGCCAACCAGCCGACCGTCTGCGCCGGATCGGCTCCGGGGAAGAGGTTCTCTGGCCGGCCGCGCCCGTCGACGGTGAGCGATACGGTGGCGGTGTCACGGTCACGCGCGCGTCGGAACTTGTGCACGGCCACAGTCAGCGCGGCGATCTGGACAGTTTCGAAATCGCAGCCGAAGGCGGCGGTCACGGTCTCGGTCAGGAAGGCCGTATCCTCGCCGCCGAGTTCGGCGATGACCTGCACAGTGGCGTCGGCCGGGTCGAAGTCGGCTGCTTGCACCAGTCGATCCGCACCCGCGACGACGGCCCGCCAGTAGCCGAGCTCACCGGCCACCGCCTCGGTTGCCGCGTATCGGAGCAGGTTCGTGTTCCAGGTCCGCACCGAGGTGCCCGCGGCGGTCCCGATCGGTTCATCCGACCACAGCCGGCGCAGATCGTCGGCCACGATCGACCAGGAGAACCGATCGGCCACCAACTGGTGGATCACCAGCAGCAGTCGTCCGGCCGTCCGGTCCGGGGTTCGGACCCAGACCGCACCCATCACGGTCCCGGCCGCGGGATCGAGCGTCGCCGCCGTGGCCCGCGCCTGTTCGGCCAGTACCTCCCCGGCGCGGTCCCATTGCCCGGCGGGGAGTTCCACCTCGGTGACCACGGGGCGCACGGTCTCCTCGTCCGGCCCCGGCACGTAGTAGGCGCTGCGGCCGTCCGGGCCGGTGCCGATCCGGGCCCGCAGCAGCGGGTGTCGATCGACCAGGGTGCCGAGTGCGGTGGTGAGCTGCCGCGCCGTGGTGCCGGCGGGGGTCACCAGCGCGGCCGCCCGGCTGTACCCGCGATAGGTGTCGGACAGTTCGGACGCGGCGGGACCGAACGGAATCCAGCCGGTGCTCCCCGCGTCGAGCAGGACGGGGGTTGCGGTACCGGTGATCGGTGTGGCGGCCGCCGCGATCGCGGCGACGGTGCGTGCCTCGAACAGCGCGCTGGTGGTGATCGCCAGACCGCTCTTCTTCAGCGCCGACACCAACCGGATCGCGCTGATGGAGTCACCACCCAGGGCGAGGAAATCGTCGTCCGCGGCCAGCACCGTCGCGGCGGGGAGCGCCAGCACCGACCGGACGGCCTCGGCCACCGTGTGTTCGGCGGCGTCGCGCAGCGCACGGCCCCGCCCGGCGTCGTTACCCAGATCGGGCAGCGGCAGCGCCGAGCGGTCGAGTTTGCCGTTGACGGTCAGCGGGAGCCGGCCCAGCCGGATCAGCGCCGCCGGAATCATGTAGTCGGGTAGCCGTTCGGCCAGCCGGGCCCGGAGGAATGTGGCGTTCTCGGCTTCGCCGTCGGTCGCGAGCGGCGAATCGATCTCGGGTACGTAGTAGGCGGCCAACGCCGTATCCGCGCCGTGGGCCACCGCGATCGCCGCCGCGTCCGCGACCCCGGACACCCGCCGCAGTACCGAACCGACCTCACCGAGTTCGATCCGGTGCCCGCGGATCTTCACCTGGTCGTCGGCGCGCCCGAGGTATTCCAGGCGGCCGCGGGAGTTCCACCGCGCGATATCGCCGGTGCGGTACATCCGTGCCCCGGCCTCGCCCAGGAACGGACAGGCCACGAAGGTCGCCGCAGTGGTACCGGGGCGATTGTGGTAGCCCTGTGCCAGCTGGACTCCCGCGAGGTACAGCTCACCGGTGACCCCGGCGGGCACCCGCCGCAGTTGCTCGTCCAGCACGAATACCGAGGAATTGGCCTCCGGCACCCCGATGAGCGCCGGGCCCTGTTCCGGTGCCCCGGCGAAATCCTCGTGGGTGATGTCCATGGCGGCCTCGGTGGGGCCGTACAGACCCAGCACCGTTCCGCCGAAGACGAGGCTCGACTCCGCGACCAGGGCCGGCGGCACCGCCTCACCACCCAGGTAGACGAACCGCATCGAGCGCAATTTCGCCGGATCGGGGCCGGAGTCCAGCAGGGCGCGAACCACACTGGGTACCAGCGAGATCTGGGTGATCCGGTGCCGGTCGATGATCTCGGTGAGCGCCTCCACATCGGCCTGCCACCAGTCCGGTGGCGGCAGCACCGTCGCCGATCCGGTACACAGGGCGTTGACCAGCTCGAACACCGAGACGTCGAACCCGATCGGCGCCTTCTGCAGAATTCGTTCGGCACCGAAACCGAAATGGTCGCGCATCCACTGCACATGATTGGCGGCGGCCCGGTGACCGACGACAACGCCCTTGGGGCGGCCGGTGGTGCCGGAAGTGTAGAGCAGGTAGGCGGCATCCAGCGGATGAACCGGGCGGACCGGTTCGGCCGGCAGTCCGCGGGCACGCCGCAACGCACGGGCGATCTCGCCGTCGGCCAGGTCCACGACCGGTATACCGTCGGCCGCGGGCAGCAAGCGATCGGCGCCGACCGAACGCACCAGCAGCGCCGGCGCGGCATCGGCGACCAGGAAGGCTATCCGGTCGGCCGGATAGCCGGGATCGATCGGCGTGTAGACCGCTCCGGCCCGCAACACCGCGGCGAAGATCACCGGAAGCTGTTCACTGCGTTCGGCGAATACACCGACCCTGTCCCCAGGGCGCACCCCGCGCTCGGCCAGCAGCCGCGCCAACGCCGCCACCCGGATACCGAATTCGGCATAGGTCAGCTCGATATCGCCGAACACCACCGCGACCCGGTCCGGGTGATCTGCCGTCGCGGCCTGGATCATGCCGTCCAGAGTGTCGCGCTGGATCGGTACGCGCGGCCCGGCCGACCAGGCGTCGAGCCTGTCGCGGTCGGTATCGCTGAGCACCAGCAGCCGGTCCAGCGGTGTTTCCGGGGCCGCGTGCGCCAGGGTCCGGTCGAGGTAGTCGTGCAGCCGGTCGACGGTGGCGGCGTCGAAGAGGTCGGTGCGATAGGTGATCTGCACTTCCACCCGGTCGGCGTGCATGAACGCCTCCACCGCCAGCGGCAGCAGGGACGCGCCGTGATCGGCCAGCCGCCAGGTGGTGGCGGCACCGGGTAGCCGGGGCCCCTGGAACTGCTGCTGGACGAAGAGCACCAGCACGTCGAACAACTGCGAGCCGATATTTCCGGTAGCGCGATTGACGGCCCGCACGATCGCCTCCTGCGGGTAGTGCTTGTGCGCGAACGCCGCGTTGGTCACCTCGCCGATATGGCGGACCAGGTCCGCGAACGTCCCGGCCGACCCGCCGGTGAGCCGCAGCGGCAACATATTGATCAGGTTGCCGATCAGCTGTTCGGTCCCGGATTCCTCGCGGTTGGCAACCGCGGTCCCGACCACCATGTCCCGGGTTCCGGTGAGCTGCCGCAGCGAGAGATAGCAGGCGGCGAGGAACACCTGCAGCGGTGTGGCACGCAACTGCTCGCCGACCGAACGCAATTTCGCTTCCGCGGCGGCACCGAGCAGCCGGTCCGACCGCATGCCCCGTTCGGTGACCACGCTCGGGTGCCGGTCGTAGGGCAGCGGCAGTTCGGGTAGATCCCCGTCGAATTGCCCGGCCCAGAATTCGTCGTCGGCGGTGTGGTCGGCCTTCGCGTACCGGTCCTGTTCCCATTCCGCGTAGTCGGCGATCTGCCGGGGCAGCTGTTCGACCCGGATCTCGCCGGTCAGCGCCTCCCGGTAGAACCGCTGCACATCCTGTGACAACGCCGCCAGCGACATTCCGTCCCAGGCGATGTGCTGGATGACCAACGCCACGACCACCGTCTCGGCATCCAGGCGGACGAAGGTGAGCCGCAGGGACGATTCGGCGGAGAGATCGAATTTCTCGCGCGCGGCCGCGGCGACGAGTTCCTCGACGCGCAGGCACGCGGTCGCGGTGTCGGTGCCGGTGAGGTCCGCCTCGGTGACCCGGGGCGCGAGCTCGGTATGTATCCGCTGGTAGGGGTTACCGGATTCGTCGACGTGATACGTGGTCCGCAGTACCTCGTGGCGGTGGGCCAATGCCAGGAAGGCCTGCCTCAGGGCGTTGTCGTGCACCTCCCCGCGGAAGGTCAGGACCTGGCAGACGTTGTAGGCGGTGCTGTCCGGCGCGATCTGCTGATGCGCCCAGACGAACCGCTGGCCGAACGAGAGCGGGGCCCGCTGCGGATCGCGCCGCGCCGGGACCTCGGGTGCGGCGTCCAGTCCTTCCGCGGCCAGCCGGACCCGCATGAGTTCGGCGAGTTCATCCAGTGTCGGCATATCAGGCGACCTCCATATCGCCGGCGGCACCGACCGCGGCGACTTCCAGCAGAATGCGCGCCACCCGCTCCAGCCGGCCCGAGGTGTCGGCGGCGCGCAACGCCGCGCTGATCCCGCGCACCGTCCGCGCCTGGAGCACCACCGTGACCCCGAAATCGGCGACCGCGAGCAGACCGCGGATCTTGGCGGTGAGAGTTGTCGCCATAATCGAATTGCCGCCGGCGTCGAAGAAATCGGTTTCCGCCCCGAGCCGCGGCAGGCCGAGCACCTTCGCCGCGATATAGGCCACCGCCGTCTCGATATCGCCCTCGGGTTCGACGTAGGCGGCACCGCGGCCGGTATCGGCATCGGCGAACAGCGCGCGAATCGCGGCGCGGTCGGATTTCCCGTTCGAGGTCAGCGGCATCTCGTCGAGCAGGCGGACCGATTCGGGGATCATCTGCGCGGGCAGCAGCTCCCGGAGCCGGGCGACCGGGTCGACGGGATCCGCGCCGGGGGCGGCGACCGCGGCGGCGACCAGTCGCCCCGAATCGGTGACCAGCGCGACGGCCGCGCGGATATCGGGCAGCGCACCCAGCGCCGCTTCCACTTCGCCGAGTTCGACCCGGTAGCCACGGATCTTGACCTGATGGTCGGCCCGGCCGAGAAACTCCACGGTGCCGTCGGGCAGGTAGCGAGCCAGGTCGCCGGTGCGGTACCAGCGGGTTGCGTCCAGTTCGACGAAGCGGTCGGCCGTGCGGGCGGGGTCGCCGCGGTAGCCTTCGGCCACGCTCACTCCACCGATCCACAGCTCGCCCGGCACCCAGTCCGGACAGTCCTCACCGCGCTCGTTCACCACGCGCAGCACGACATTCGCCAGTGGCGCACCGTAGGGCACAGTGGACCGACCGGCCGGGAATTCGTCGGTGACCTCGTAGACGGTGGAGTGGATGGCGGTTTCGGTGGTACCGCCGAGCCCGGCGAAACGCAGCCCCGGCACCCGGGCACGCAGCCGGTGCCCGAGTTCGGCCGGCACCCGGTCGCCGCCGGTGATCACCAGCCGTACCGCGGCCAGCTGAGCGGCGGTGGCGGTATCGGCCAGCATCGCGACCAGACCGGGCGCGCAGTTCACCACAGTGACCGCGTACTGCTCGATCAGCGCGCTCCACGCCTGGGCGTCGCGTTCGGTGGCGTCGTCGACACAGACCACGGCACCGCCGAGGGCGAGCGGGGCGAAGATATCGAAAACGGACAGGTCGAATTCGAGCGAGGACAGCGCGATCGTCCGGTCGCCGGGACCGAGGCCGAAATGCGCGACGATAGCATCGACGGTATTGGCCGCCGCTCGATGGCCGACCTCCACTCCCTTCGGCTCGCCGGTGGAACCGGAGGTGAACAGCACATAGGCGACCGTGGCCGGGTCGCAGTCGCGGGGCCGCGCGAGCGGGTCACCGGACAGCGCTCGATCCAGGGGAAGCGCGGTCACCTCGTCCGGGAAGTCGGTGGCGCCGTCCACCAGCGCCACTCGCGCTCCACCGCGCCGCAGGATACGGTCGCGCCGCGCCGCCGGTTGCCCGGTTCCGATCGGAAGATAGGCCGCGCCGATCGCCAGCACCCCCAGCACTGCCGGGATCTGCCGTGGCCCTTTGGGCACGAGCACCGCGACGGTATCGCCCGCCCGTACTCCGGCGGCGTCCAGCGCGCCGGCCACCGACAAGGCCTGTCCGGCCAGCTCTCCGTAGGTGAGTGAGTCCGCCCGCCAGGCGAGCGCGAGACGCCCCGGCTCCCGCGCCGCCTGTTCGAAGAACGATCCGTGCAGGGTGCGCGCGCCGAAATCGACAGCGGTGTCGTTTGCCGCGGCCCGGACCGCCCGCTGTGCCTCCGGCAATGCGATCGCCAGCGGCGCCGACCAGTCGGCAACCGGTTCGACCAGGGTCTCGAGGATCGACCGGAACTGCTCGAACATCGAGGTCGCGACCCCCTCGGGCAGTGCGTCGCGGCGGATGTCCCAGTTCACCAGCAGGCCACCGCCGACCTCGGCGACCTGCGCGTCCAGATCGACCTGGGGCCCCTGCGACAGGATCCACACCGGTTCCCCGAAGATCCGGGTGACCCGCTCGGAGAACAGTTCCCCGAGGTCCAGGCCCGAGGTGAAGACCACCGAAGGAGTGACCGGCGCTCCGCGCAGCCGGCCGAGGTCGCGCAGTACGTCCAGGCCCTCGTACCGGGCGTGCGCGGCACCGGTGTGCAGCGCCCGCTGCAGCCGGGCGGCCCGGGCGGCCATGGATTCGAGCCGGGTGGCGTCGACGTCCACCAGCACCGAGTTGGTGAAATCACCCACCACGGAGTCGATCTCGTCGTGCAGGGGTTCGCGCGCGAACAGCGGGACGTTGAGCAGGAACCGCTGCCGGGCCGACCAGCGCGCGATCACCTCGGCGAAAACGGTCGCCAACGCTACCGCCGGGGTGACCCCGTTGCCGTAGGCGTGTCGCTGCAGCCGCGCCTTGGTACCGGCGTCGAACCAGTGGTGCAGCCGGATGCTACGGGTCGGGTCGGCGCGCTCGGTTTCCGGGACCACCGGCAGTGCCGGGATATCCGGCAGATCGTCCAGGCGCTCGGCCCACCACTGCCGATCGGCGCTGTTGTCCGGCGCGGTGCGTTCGGTGTCGGCGAGGTATTCGCGGAAGGTGTACCCGAGCGGCGTGAGGCTGTCGGAATCGGTTTCGTAGAGATATGCCAGGTCGTCGAGGATGCGCCGATAGCTCTGGGCATCCGCCGCGAGCATGTCCACGTCCAGATGCAGCCGGTGCCGCCCGCCCGGCAGCAGGCTCAGGGCTATATCGATCACCTGCCCCTTGTCGACTTCCATCCGCTGGTGACTCTTGGACCGGCGCAACCGCTCCAGTTCGGCGGCCGGGTCGGCGTGGCCGGTCAGGTCGGCCGTACCGAAGACCGGCGGCGGGGCAGGTAGTACCCGCTGGGTGCCGCTGTCGAGGAACTGCGCGCGCAGCTGCGGGTGGCGGGCGATCAGCCGGGCCACCGCGCGTTCGAGACGGTCCGCCTGTACGCCGTGACCGTCGAATTCGGCGTAGAGATGCGCGGCGACTCCACCGAGCCGCTGGTCACCGCGCCGGCCCATCCAATAGGCGTGCTGCATGGTCGCCAGCTCGAATTCACCGGCCGGCTCGACGGGTTCGGCGGGTGCCGGTTCGGCGGGTGCCGCGGGTTCGGTGTCCTCGGCCGCCGCCAGCAGGCGGGTCCACGCGGTGATCGTCGGCTCCAGCGCCAGCTGCGAACTCCGGACGTCCGAACCCCGCTTGCGCCAGGCCGCCGCGAGTTTCATGAGCTGCATCGAATGCATGCCCAGGCCGACGAGATCGTCGTCGTAGCCCACGGACTCGGGCGGTACGCCGATGGCTGCCGCCACCACATCGCGTACTTCGGATTTGTCGAGCATCCCACTCCTCAACCACAAGAACCTGCGCACAGAATGTAGGCAAGCCTTGCCTAACAATAGCGGAGATGCCCGATACTGGGAAACCTCCGGATCACCGCCCCGGCCATCGACCCGGAAGGCCGATTCACCTGGCAGGACACCGGTCTAGAACCGGCACCCGAACTACCGCGAGCCCCCGGGCGTGATCACCCGGGATCACTCACCTGGCGCCGAACTTCTTTCCCAGCGCGCTCAAGGTCGCCGCGTCCAGACCCGACGCGCCCATCGGCGCCACAGCCGGCGCCTGTTCCACGTCCGCACCGGCGCCGGCGCGGGTCTCGTCCCACTCGAGCTGCCGCGCCAGATCGTGGACCGCCGGGTGGGCGAATACGGTCTGCACATCCAGCGCGTACCCCCGCTCGGCCAGATCGGTCACCATACGCAGTGCCGCGATACTGTCGCCGCCGAGCGAGAAGAAGGTGTCCTCCCGGCCGATCTCGTCTTCTTCGTCCAGGTCGAGCACTGTGCGGATCGCCTCGGCGATCACCCGTTCGGCGTCCGACTGCGGCGGGCCACCCAGGCCGGAGGTCATGAATACCAACCCCGTAGTCGCCGCGGCGAACAGGGCGGACGCCGCGTCGTCGACACCGATCTGGGTCTCGGGATCCGCGGCCCAGACGGCGGCCCGCTGCGCGAATCCGGCGGCGAATCCATCGATCTCGGGCCGCCCGGCCAGCTGCGGCGGGAAGACGATGTGCACCGCGGCGGAACCGTCGGCCGCCGGGACGATATCGAAGACGATGTCCACACCGTAGGGGCGCGCCACCTGCCGCCCGATCTCACGGACGGACAACCCGTGCCCCTCCAGCGCCAGCGCTCCTTCGGTGCGGAATCGGACCAGAGCCTGGAACAGGCCGCCCTCGGCCGGAACCGCGTGGCCGCGCAGCAGATGGGTCAGCCGTTCTATTCGCGGACCCGCGTATTCGTATGCCGCCGCGACGGCCGCGGCCGCCCGGTCGATCGATTCGCGCGCGGTCCCGCTCGCGGCGTCCAGCCGTATCGCCAGATAGTTGGTGAAATTACCGATCACCCGCACCGATTCCGCGGTGCGCGCCGGATCGGCGAGTCCGACGACGATATCGTCGCCGAGCCCGGCACCACGCAGGGCGGCGGCCGCCAGCGCGAGCAGCGGCGCGCTCGGTGCACCGGGAACGGCCAGCGCCGCGACTGTCTCCGCGGGCAGCTCCACCGTGCGATGCGCGAGACCGCCGCCCGCCCCGACGGTGATGACGGGTGTCCGCCCGGGAGCATCGGAGAGCCGCTCGCTCCAATAGGCCAGCGCCGGGTCGTCCGCCGCGGTCGCGGCGAGATTACGCAGCTGGGCGGCGGCGAAATCGCGGTACTGCCCGGCGACCGGCACGGGTTCACCGGTACAGCGCGCGAACAGACCGGCGACGATCAGATCCAGCGCGCGGTCGTCCGCCGCGACCGGATGCACGGCGACAGTGAGGACATCGCGTGCCGCGAGCCGGTACAGCCGCATCCGCAGCGGGATCCGCCGTACCGGATCGAAACGGTGCCCGGCGTCTCCGGCGAGGGCCGTGACCAGCGCGGCCTCGTCGATCGTACCCGGCACGATCTCCAGCACCGATTCCGCAGCGGGCAACAGCTTTTGATAGGGCATGCGCCGGTCGTCGGGGAACACGCTGCGCAGGATCTCGTGGTCGTCGAGCAGGGCCGCCGCCGCGCGCTCGAGCGCATCGGCATCCAGTGCGCCGGTGATCTCGACCGCGAGGAACAGATTCGGCACCGGCGACCCGCCCCGACCGGCCGGACCGTGCAGGCGTTCGGGTAGCAGCGCCGCCTGTTGCGACAGCGACAACGGCACCGTGCGCCCTCCGGCCCGCCCGGACCCCGGGCCGGGCCCGGTGGCTTCCCGCGTAACCGGTTGCTGCACAAGCGAATCTGGCATTGCGATCCTCGAACTCACTGATCGAAACCCCGAGGGGCACGAACAGCGGTGTCGGCGCCCCGCCGAGGTAAGTTAGCCTATCCTAAACGATGCCGGAAGCGTTGTGGAGACTTCACGTCATAATCCGGAACACATCGGAGTCAGACGGCGCCGGCATTCATCCGGGGGTCGTGGTGCCCCGCAAGCGTCTCCGACAGCGGGACATCCGGCGCGTCGACGAAGGCCGTGAGCAGGTGCCGAAGCCTGAGCGCGAGCGATTCCACCCCGTCCGCGTCGTACCACCGCGCGACGGTTCGCACGGTCACCCGCAGATCACCCGTGACCGTGGCATCGAACGCGAAAACCAGCCGATGCACGGGTTCGGCACCGGTGTCCGATATCCGGCCTTCCACCTCGTCACCCAGCCAGACCCGGTCCGGCCACGACTGCTCGCCGAAATCGACCACAGCCCGGCACAGGTCGTACGGGGATCGGCCCGGATGGACGGCGGCGGCGATCCCGTCGACCACCATGTCGTGACTGCCGTATATCCCGAGCGCGGTCACCCGCGCCCGGTCGAGCACCGTGCGCAGGGTCGGATCACCCGACAGATCGTGACGCAGCACCACCGCCGCGGACAGCGGCCCGACCACTTCGGCCACCGTACTGTCGGCCCGGCCCGACAGCGGCGCGCCCAGTGCGATATCCACTCCCGCGCCCTGGCCGTACAGCAGGGCGGCCACCACGGCCTGATAGAGCATGTATTCCGAGGCCCCCACCGTTTCGGCGTGGGCCCGTAAACGGCGGCGCAGCCCCGCGGGTACCTCGAACTCGGCCGACCGGACCTCTTCCGGCGCGCCGGAAGCCACCACGGCGGGCAACCCGGCGAGCGCGGCGCGCCACTGTTCCAGCTGCGGCCCGGCCGATTCGGCGACGGCCAGCTGCCACAGGGTGTAGTCGGCGTAATCGATCGCCGGCCCCTGCCATCGCGGTGCCGTCCCGGCTCCGACCCGGCTGCGATACGCCGTGGCCAGATCGGTCAGCACGATGCGCAGCGACCGGTCGTCGGCCACCAGACGGTCGGCGGTGAGCACGAGTACCCGCCGGTCGGCGCCGAGCGCGAACAGCTGCGGCCGCACCAGCGGACCCACCGCCCGATCGAATACCACCGGTGCGGCGAGAACATCGGCCAAGCCGGTCTCGGTGAGTTCGGCGACGGGTAGTTCGGCCGGCAGCTCCGGCAGCACCACCTGGTAACCCGCGGCACCGGCACCGGCGACCACAGTGCGCAGGATCTCGTACCGGGCGTACACATCACCGAATGCCTCGGTCAGCGCGGCAGTGTCCAGTGGGCCCTCCAAGCGCACCACACACCGGACCACACCGGGCCCGGCGGCCGCGCGCTGGTTGTAGGACAGCGGGATCCGCTCGGGCCGGGGCCTGCGGTCCAATCCGGGACGGCCGGTCCCGCGCACCGGGGTGGCATCCACGAGAGCCGCCAGGCCGGCCACGGTCGGCGCGTCGAACAGCGCCCGGACATCGACCGCGACACCGAATTCCTGCCGCAGCCACAGCACCAGGCGGTTCGCCAGCAGCGAATGCCCACCCAGCTCGAAGAACGAATCGTGCGCGCCGACCCCCTCGCACCCGAAGAGCTCTTCGAACAGGGCGGCCAGCCGGGCCTCGGTGGGCGTACCCGGCGGCCGTACCTCCGCGGTCCCGATACGCCGCGGCGCGGGCAGGGCCCGTTTGTCGAGTTTGCCGTGTTCGGTCAACGGGATCTCGTCGAGCACCGACCAGGCGGTGGGCAGCATGTAGTCGGGCAGCGAGCGCGCCGCGTACGCCCGGACCTCGGACACGTCCAGTTCACCCACGGCGGGTACCAGGTAGGCGGCCAACGCGGTACCCGTCGCCGGGTCCTGGTAGGCCACCACAGCGCAGGCGCCGACACCGGGATGCGCGGACAATGCCGCCTGCACCTCGCCCGATTCGATACGGTAGCCGCGCACCTTGACCTGTTCGTCGGCGCGACCGACGAATTCGAGCTCACCGGCGGTATTGCGCCGCGCCAGGTCGCCGGTCCGGTACAGCCGCTGTCCGGGCAGGAAGGGATCGGCCACGAACCGCTCGGCGGTCAGCGCGCAGCGGTGCAGATAGCCGCGGGCCAGCTGCCCGCCGCCGAGGTAGATCTCGCCGATGACCCCGTCGGGAACCAGCTGCAGCCGGTGGTCGAGCAGGTAGACGTACACATTGCGGTTGGGCACCCCGACCGGCACGATCCGGGTGCCCTGCGGCCCCCGCACCGTGAGGTGAGTGGCCGAGACCACGCCCTCGGTCGGCCCGTAGTGGTTGCGCAGTTCGGCGTCGAAGACGCCGGCGAACCGGTCGGCCACCTCCCCGAGCAGCGCCTCACCGCCGACCGGGACACGGCGCAGCGCACGCCATTCGGTCACCTCCGGCAACATCAGGAAGGTGCTCAGCAACGACGGCACCATGTGCAGGACGGTTACCCCGTGCCGGGTGATCAGGTCCGACACATAGGGGATATCGCGTAGCGCGTCGGGTTCGGGCACCACCAGACAGGCGCCGAGCGACAGGGTCACGAAGATATCGAGCAGGGAGGCGTCGAAACTCACCGACGAGGTCTGCAACAGCCGGTCGGCCGCGGTCATATCCCATTCGGCGGCGAACCCGATCAGATGGTCGGCGATCGCGGCGTGCGAGACCTCGACACCCTTCGGGTTCCCGGTCGAACCCGAGGTGTAGATGACATAGGCCAGGTTGCCGGGGCGCAACGGCCGCACGCGTTCGGCGTCGCCGAGGTCGTGGCCCGCCAGCTCCCCGGCATCCTCCTCCGCGGCCGCCAGCTCTTCCCGGCCGAGCACCAGCCGCGGCCGGGCGTCGGCATCGAGGAAGTCGATGCGCTTGTCCGGGTAGGACGGGTCGATGGGGAGATAGGCGGCGCCCGCCTTCAGCACCGCCAGCACCGCCACCACGAATTCGGCGGAGTTGGCGATACGCAGGGCGACCAGATCCTCGGTCCCGATCCCCCGCCCGGCGAACCAGCGGGCCAGGCGGTTCGCGCGGATGTTCAGCTCGGCATAGGTCAGCTCGAGGTCGGGGACGCCGTCCGTGCCGGGCGCCACCACCGCGGTGGCGGTATCGGCGCGCGCGGCCCGGTCCTCGAACAGCGATACCAGAGTCGCGGCCGCGGCCGGGACCAGTTCACCGTGTGATCGCGCGAGCAACCGGGTCCGGCCCTCCGGGCCGAAGATGTCGACCTCGCCCAGCCGGACCCGCGGATTCTCCGTGACGCTGCCGAGCAACTGGATGTAGTGCGCGAGCATCTGTCCGGCCAGTCGCCCGTCCAGATGGGCGACCCGGTGATCGGCTTGCACTCGCGGCTGCCGCGGATCGAGCACCGCCGTCACTCGCAGCGGAACCGGCGCGACCGGCGAGCCGAAGGTTTCCAGTGTGGTGGTGACACTGTCGAGGTCCGGGAGCGCGATCGGCGGGCGCACCCCGAAACCGACCCGGGCCATCTGCTCCAAGCCGTCCCGTGCGCCGGTGCGGTCGGGGTTGAGCGCGTGGACCACTCGGTCGATACCGATATGCCGATGATCGTGGCCCGCTGCCACCGTGCCGGCGATCCGGCGCAGGAACTCGGCGAAGGTATCCGCCGGTCGCGGCACGGCCCGGACGAGCACGGTGTTGCCGAAGTATCCGATCGAGCCGGTGTCGCGCGGACCGCGCAGATCGGCGGGGACGGCGATCAGGAAATCGTCGGTGGCCGTATAGCGATGGATCAGTGCGGCGAACGCGGCGAGCAGCACCGCGTTGTCGTCGACCTCGTGTGCGGCCGCGGTCGCCCGTACCCGGCCGATGAGGTCGGGGGGCAGCGGAACCGAGATGTGCGCGACGGTATCCGTACCCGTGGCCCGCACGGCGGGTTTACCCGGTAGTTCCAGCGGTTCGGGCAGCGGGTGCAACGTCCGGCGCCAGTACTGCATACCGTCGCCGTCCACGTCCGTCCCGGCCGGTCGCTGCGCGGGCCGGGCCGGCGGCGCGCCACCGTTGTACTCCGCGGTCAGCTCGGCGGCGAAAACGGATGCCGACACATCGTCCCAGGCGATGGTGTGCGCCACCAGCAGCAGTAGGTGATCCTGTCCGCCCCTGCGGATCAGCGTTATCCGCAGCGGCGCCTCACCGGCCAGGTCGAAGGGCCGGGCCAGCGCGCGCCGCGTCAGCACCTCGACCCGGCGGCGGGCGGCTTCCTCGGCCAGTACGGTCAGATCGTGTTCCTGCCACTGGAAGGGCAGATCCGCGCGCACCACCCCGTAAGGCTCACCGTCGGCGCCCAGCCCGTAGGTGGTGCGCAGCACGTCCTGACGTTCGACGATCGATTCCAGTGCCGCGCAGAGTCGTTCGATGTCGAGGGCGCCGCGCATCCGGTACACCACCGGGACGTTCAGCGTGCTGTCCTCGGGATCGCGAGCCTGCAGGTACCAGGCGCGGCGTTGCCCGGCCGACAGCGGCCGCCGCGGCGCCGCCGGTCCGGCGGGGACGGATTCGACCTGACGGGCCTCGTGATCGGCGTCGCCTGTGATGATCGACATGATTCCCTTCGGCCCGTGAACTGGTTTGCTTCCGTGCGGCCGGCGCGGGTGCGCCGACGGGACCGGGTCATTCCGGTGTGTCGGTCAGATAGCCACCGCGCCGGAAGAATTCGGCGCCGCGGTGTTCGGTTCCGTCAGCGGTACGGACCCGGGTGATCAGCAGGCCGTGGTTGCCACCGCGATGGGCCTCGGGTCCGCACACCACGACACCGCCGTTCTCCTGCACGATGACCCGGCCCGGGGTACCGCCGTAGCGGGCCGCGGACACCTCGGCCGCCAGTACCTCGATCCGCTCGCCCCGGTAGTGGCTGAACGCCCGCGGATACGGCGCCGACAGGGCCCGGACGAATCGCTCCAGATCCACCGCGGACCAAGCCCAATCGATACGGCTGTCGCGGTCGGAGCGCTTGTGGAAGTAGGTGCGCGCGGCTTTGTCCTGCGGCCGCCACTGCGCGGTGCCGGAGGCGAGCGCTTCCAGCGCCTCGTGCACCGCGCCGGGGATGAGTTCCATACCGGCCAGCACCAACTCGGTACCCGTGGCGCGGGGACCGATGGGCAGCGAATGCTGCACGAGGATATCGCCGGTGTCGAGTTGCTCGTCCATCCGGTGCACCGTCAGACCGAATTCGGAGGCGCCGCTGATCAGCGCCCACAGCACCGGCGAGAAACCGGTGAATTCCGGTAGCAGCGAATCGTGCAGGTTGAGGGTGCCGTGGGTGGGCATGTTGTACAGCTCCGGCGGCATCCAGGTGTACCAGCTGTTCACCACGATGACATCCGGTTCGGCGCGTTTGACCAGGTCGATGGTCTCGGCGTCGGCCCGTTCGGTCAGATGTACGGGGATACCGTGTTCGCGGGCGAGTTCTTCCACCGAATCCGACCAGATCCCCTTGTAGGAGTCTTCACTGGCGGGGTGGGTGACCGCGAGCACGACCTCGTGCTCGGAGTCGATCAGCGCCTGCAGAGTCTTTCGCCCCCAGGTCTGGAACCCGAACGAGACGATACGCATGAACCAACCTCATCCTCATATAGCCGAAAAAGTAAGGCAAGCCTAGCCTAGTTTCAGAGACTCGCCGGTTGGCTACCCGCCCGCACGCCCGGCACACCGGATACGGACACCGTCGCGGGCGAGTTCGCCAGGATCCGGTCCGAAAGCTCGCCCAGGCAGCTGAGATTCGGAAAGCCCGGCCCCTGCGCCAGACCGGCCAGATTCGGCAGGTACAACTTCGCCGGCAATCCGTTCACCGACAGATCGTGATCGATCGCCGCCTCGATCCTGGCCTGCGTGAGCGGGCCCCCGACGGCGAGCTCCAGCAGATCGGCGGCTTCCTCGTCGAAAAGGTCCAGGAACCACAGCGGTTGCCCACCCGTCGCGTCCACGACCAGATCGAAGGCGTGCAGCTGATCGGGCCGGGACTCGTTGCGCAGCGTCAGCGCGACGCCGTCACCCTGATCGGCCACCCGCACCACCCGGCCCTGCAGGTGATGCACCCGATTGTCCGCGAGCAGCGATTCCTGTACCCGCACCGAGAACACCCCGCGGTCGGTACGCCGCACCACATCCCGGCGTTCGGCGATACTCAGTGCCCGCCATTTCGCGGGGTCGCTGAACAAGGAATTCTCGAAATAACTCTCGCCACGTGTGTAGATGGTCGCCCCGGGCGAGATCACCGAAACGGTCAGTACATCGTGGCGGACGAGTTCGTCCATGGCCGATCCGGCGGTCTCGCCGCCGCCGATCACCGCGGCCCGCGAGGACACCGGCAGCTGCCGCCGCCCGGCCAGATCCCAGAAATCGGCGATACTCAGCACTTTCGGATGCTGCGCCAGTGCGCGCCGGCTGTCACCCGGGCCGGTGATCATCAGCCGGTCGGCTTCGGTCTCCACCGCGGCACCCTCGGCATCGGACACCGTGACCCGCCAGACCGCGCCGTCGGCGCGAACGGTCCGCACCCGGCCGCGCACGATCTCGACGCCGGACCGGCGCGCCACCCACTGCAGATATTTCGCCCACAGATTGTGTTCCGGGCTGGGCCGGCCCCGGTCCACCCATTCGGCATAGGTCCCGCGCTCGACCAGGAAAGCCGTCCACCCGAACGCCATCATGGCCTCGTTGACCGCGTGGTTGTGCCCGCGCGCCCAGGTCGAGTGGTAGGGGAAACCGATATCCTTCTCCGGACTGGTACCCAATCGGTGCCTGCCGTCGGTCCAGCCACCCGCGGCCAGCCAGTTCCCGCCCACCGCATGCGGTTCCACGACGGTGACCCGCGGCGCGGGCAACCCCAGCTCCCGCAGCACATACGCTTTGGCTGCCACCGCCATGGCTTTCGGACCCGCACCGACGACCAGAAGTCTGTCCACTGGTTCTCCCAACTATCCCGACAACCCAATGGCGTCGCGCCTCATCCGGCGTGGTGGCGATCGCGCGCGGACACGATCCGATCCACCCGACTTCGCATAGGCTTACCTTACATGGATCAGCCCGCGAAACGGCCGGGTAAGTCCAGGAATTCGCGAACCCGCAGGTCCGGGCACATGTATCCGACCGGCACCCCTGCCGTGCACGCCGATCGACCCGGGCTCACGCCGCCGGCTCGCGCCGTGATCGCGTCAAGCCCATCCCGCACCCGGCACCGAGCAGATCGGCGCATGCATCGGACCATTGCGACCGAGCGGGAACACGTCCGGAATCGCGAGAAAGGCGCTCCACCGGGCAATACCGGGACGGCTCCGGCACGGCGCACCGCCCATTCCCTGGCACCGTATCCGGTCCGACAGGCAACGGAAGAGTCCGGACCGCCGCCGGCCCAGGAGCGGAACCGACCGGTCCGGCGAAACACTCTGTGCCGCAACCCGGCGCGATCGGCCCGCACTCTGCGACACCCGCGGTGGCGCAGTCGATCCGGCAGTAGCCGAACCGATCACGATTCGATGATCAGCCGACCCTCCGGGGTCCACCAACCGCGGTGCGATGTCCGGAACAACCGGGCCCCGGGATCGAAGGGATCGGCCACGAAACATTCGCGGTCGCGGCCGTCGGCCAGCTCGGCCGCGAGCGCGCGCCCACCCACATGGATATCGCCCACCACACCGGGCGGCACCAACCGGCCCTCGTCGAGCGGCAGCACCTTCGCCCCCGGTACGGGCCGGGTCCAGCCGGTCGGCGCGAGCGGCCCTCGCGAGACCGCCCCGAGATAGGCGACCGAATGGAACGCGACGGTGGCCACGGCCTCCGGCGACAGACAGCGCACCGCTTCGGCCAGTGCCGAGCCGCCGTAGGTACCGACGAGATCCCAGCGGGCCACGGTCGGCAACCGGTCCACCCCTTCGGCCATCAGCAGCACCGGCAGTTCGGCGTCGGCGACGACCTGGGTGACCCCGTGGGTTTCGATCAGCCCGGCCAGCAGGGCCGGGTCCCGACGCTGGGTCTCGGTCGGCACCACCACCGACGCCCCGGCCGACCATGCCGCCAGCAGGTCCACCGCGTTCTGCGGATCGCCCCACGGCAGCGCGAGCAGGCGCACATCCGCGGGCCGGGCCGCCGGATCGAATCGGCGCAGCCGTCGGTCCGCGGCCACACAACGACGGTCGGCGACGGCTACCGCGAGAGCATCGGCCCCCAGCAACAGGCCGGCTCGGCCGAAGCGACCGACGCCGACCCGGGCGGCGGTGACGAATTCGGTCAGTAGCGCGGCGACGCCGGTTGCGGTGGGTACCGCAGAGCAGCGGTGCACACCGCGGAACCGATCGAGGCCGTCGAAGAGATCGCCGTAGGTGAGCTGCTCGTCCGCACAGCGGGCCGCCGATCGGGCCGAGGGGACCATATGACCGTGCCGGATCACGGTGACCAGCGCGGATACGTCATAGGGTTCGACGCCCGCGGCCCACTCCCCGAGAATTCGCTCGCGCTCGACGCCCGTCGGGCCGGTCACTGCCGGCGATACGACACTCCTGATATCGTCGACGACGGTCATCAGTCACCTCCTGCTACGGGCAGCGAAGGCGGCGACTGCGAACGGTCCGGTCACCTGGCCTCCTGTACTGCTCGGTACGGCCTCGGCCGAACCACTGTCACGCATAAGCTTAGGGTTACCTTACAGTGCGAGAGTGCGATTCTCCAGACCACGCACTGCCGTAATTGGAAAAAGAATTGTTTAGGCTAAGCTAACACACTATTCCGGGCCGGCTCGCACGGACACGCCCAGGAGCCCGCCCCGCGCCCCCGCACCCGAATCGCCTATCCGGCAGTCCATTTCGGCCACCGGTCTCCGGCCCGGGATCGCCCACTCCAGAAGTGGGCGTAAGCGGCGCCGAGCCCCAGCTGTTCGACATCGGTACCGGTTTTCGCCAATGCGACCGCCGTCGCCCCGGCAGCGGATCCGATCGACATGCGCGATGACGGCCGGCCGGTAGGCCACCGCCCATCCCGGCACGCTGCGTGAAGCGCTGATCACGCCGAAAACTTAGGTTAAGCTAACCTCCATGGGAAGAGGCAGTAATGGCGTAATACTGAAGGTCTGGCGGGCCGACGACTACCGGCTGACCGTCACCTCCACGGAGCGGATCACCGACAACTACATCCGCATCGGTTTCACCGCCGGGGGGCTACTGGCCGATCACCCCGTGCATCCCACGCAGTTCATCCGGCTGTGGATTCCCGACGCCGAGACCGACAAACTGCACCACCGCGGTTACACCCTCATCGACCAGGACCCGGACAACGACCACTTCCACATCGAGTTCGCCGTGCACAGCGGACCGGCCAGCCAGTGGGCCGAACGCGCGCAGGTCGGCGATGTCATCGAAACCTCTGTCCTCGGTTCCAGATTCGAACTGCCCGCGACCGCGCCCGGCGAGTACGTGATCTTCGGCGATTCCGCCTCCCTGCCGGCGATCAACACACTGCTCGAATCGATCGGCGACGTACCGGCCCGCGTCTGGCTGGAATGGCAGTACGAATCGGATACCGGCCTGCCGGTCCGCAACAAGCCCCATCACGAGGTCACCTGGGTGCAGCGCATCGACGACGGCCGCGCCATGCGCGAACAGGCCGAACAGCTCACCGTCGGCCGGGACGCCTTCGCCTGGGTCGCGTGCGATACGGCCAGCACCCGCGCCATCGTGAAGAGCCTGCGGACCACCCACTCACTGCCGAAAGCGCAGATCAAAGCCCAGGGCTACTGGAAGTAACCGCCGTCACCCACCGCGGGCGGTCCGGCCGGCGCCCCGGCCACGCGGACTATGCTGCGACCGGTGAGAAGAAGGCAGCAGCCGCCGCTACCCAAGCGATTCGGGCTGGACCCTGCCCGGTTGCGGCTGCCCGAGGAGGGCGACTGGGCGACCGTGCGCGACCATCTGGTCCATCGGCTGCCCCGAGTCGATCCCGGGCGCATCGACGAAATGCTGCATGCCGGTGAGATCGTCGATCTGGCGGGGCCGCTCATGCCCGACGCGCCCTACGTGCCCGGGGGCGCGGTCTGGTTCCATCGCGATCTGCCCGACGAGAAACCGGTGCCCTTCGACCTGCCGGTCGTCTACCGCGACGACACCATCCTGGTCGCCGACAAACCGCATTTCCTGGCGACCATTCCGCGTGGCAGTCATATCCTGCAGACCGCCCTGGTCCGTTTGCGCCGTGAACTCGACCTGCCCGACCTGATCCCCGCGCATCGTCTGGACCGCGCCACGGCCGGTCTGGTGCTGTTCGTCGTGGACCCCGCCCGCCGCGGCGCCTACCAGACGCTGTTCCAGCGGCAGCGGGTACGCAAAGAGTACGAGGCCGTGGCCGGATACCGAAGCGACCTGACCTTCCCACTGTCCCTGGAAAGCCGCATCGTCAAGGAGAAGCACGTCCTGGCCGCCCAGGAGGTGGCCGGCCCGCCCAACGCGCGCACCCGGATCGAGCTCATCGAGCGGCGCGACGATATCGCCCGCTACCGGCTGCACCCCGCGACCGGACGCACCCACCAGTTGCGCCTGCACATGAACTCACTGGGTATCCCCATTCTCGGCGACGATTTCTATCCGGCGATCACCGACAAATCCGTCGACGACTTCACCCGCCCACTCCAGCT
Source organism: Nocardia sienata NBRC 100364 (assembly GCF_001613205.1). Lineage (GTDB taxonomy): Bacteria > Actinomycetota > Actinomycetes > Mycobacteriales > Mycobacteriaceae > Nocardia > Nocardia sienata. The sequence continues at coordinate 166,885 of NZ_BDBX01000029.1, forward strand.
ACTGGCCGCCACCCTCGCATTCACCGACCCGGTGACCGGCGAGAACAGGCGCTTCGACAGCGGACGCGGCCTCCAGGCCTGGACCGATCCACAGGGCTGGGCCGAGGGCGCGCAGACCTACCCCGGATCCTGAACATCCGGGCATACCGGGGGCACCCACTCGCTCCGAACGGCATCGACCGCCCGATCTCGCCCGGCCCCGCCTCGCCGTGTTCGAGCCCGCGTCGCGTGCTGCAGGCCCGTCCGTACACTGGGCCGAATGCTCCACCCGGTTACCGAGGAAACAGCTGCTCCGCGCCCCAGAGTCCACGCCTATGCCGATGTGGCGGTCGTCGTGGTGGTGCTCACCGGCACCAATCTGATCGCCCATTTCACCACCGCGTGGGCGAACATCGTGAGCGTGCCGGTCGCCGCCCTGGTGCTGCTGGGACTCATGCGCCGGCGCGGGCTGCACTGGTCGGAGCTGGGTCTGTCTCCCCGGTACTGGCGGACGGGAACCAAATACGCGCTCGGTGCGGTCGGGGTGGTACTGGCGGCGGTGGTCATCGGGGCCGCACTTCCGCTGACCCGTCCGTTCTTCCTGGCCGATCGCTACGCCACCATCTCCGGCGCGCTCATCGCCTCGATGATCGTGATCCCGTTGCAGACCGTCATCCCCGAGGAACTCGCCTTCCGCGGTGTCCTGCACGGCACCCTCGATCGGGCGTGGGGCGCCCGCGGCGTCTTCGCGGCCGGGTCGCTGCTCTTCGGGCTCTGGCATATCGCCTCGTCCCTGGGTCTGACCGCCGGGAACCGCGGCCTGGCCGAACTGGTCGGCGGCGGGCCGCTCGGCCAGATCGCCGGCGTGCTGATCGCCGTCGCCGCGACCGCTGCCGCAGCGGTGGTGTTCACCTGGCTGCGGCACCGCAGCGGCAGCCTGCTGGCACCGATCGCCCTGCACTGGGCGGTCAACGGCGCCGGCGCACTGACCGCCGCGCTCCTCTGGCATACGACCCTGGCGTGAGTCCGCCGCGCCGTCAGCAGTGTTCGCAGATACCGGTGGCCGGAAGCTGGATGAAACAGCTGGAGCAGACCACCGCGCGGGCCCCGGTTTCCGGTTTGTGCGCGGCCGTGGCGGTCCGGGTGGTGGTGGCCACCGTCCGCCGCGCGCTACCACCGCGCGGGATGAGCGGCGGGGTACCGCCGTCGGCGGGCACATCGGCACCGTGGGCCGCGTAGCAGGCCCAGCGCGCGTACGCGGCGTGGGTCTCGATATCGGCCGGCACCGGTAGCGCCGCCAGCTCCAGCACGTACTTGTAACTGTCGCTGACCTTCAGATTGCGTTTCACACACAGGGCCGTGAGCGGCGGCTCGCCCGCGTTGTGGCAGCGGCGGGCGACTTTGCGCAGGATCGCGTCCATCCAGGTGCGGGTCGGCGCATCGGTGTGCACCCCCGACATCTCCTGCACCCGCTCGGCGAGTTCCTGCACGGTGACGAAGTATCCGTACTCCGTCGCCGTCTCGGCCAGCACCTCGTGCGCGGCCATCGCCCAGGCCACCGCGGCATCGCGGAAGGTCACCGCTGTACCGTCGTCGATCCGCCAGGCCCCCGAAATCGTTGTCGCAGCGTCCCTCATAGCTCGTACACCGTAGCGCTGGGGGTCCCGGGTACGTCAACCGCCCTCCCCTATATCACATTTCGGGTGTCGGAACACACATGGTGAACAGCGCTCACCTCGACGGCAAGGCTGCCTCCGGCGCGACCGCGCCCCGCTCCAGATACAGGCTCACTTCGCGCGCCCGAGCGACGAGGGCACACCGTAGCCGACGGCTCAGCCGCGCCACTACACGCTCTTCCAGCAGGTCCGCCCGGACCCACTCCCAGCTGTCGAGCTCCGCCGTCTGCAACACGATGTCTCGATCGTCGAGTCGGCCGCCGTCGAACACATAGAGGACCTTGTCCCCCTCCCCGGGGTTCGGCGCCCAATCGTGCACCAGTAACCGGCCGGGCGCTCGGTCGATCCCGAGTTCCTCGGCGACCTCCCGCCGGCAGGCCTGTGCCGGAGACTCGCCCGGTTCTACATAACCGCCCGGAATATCCCAGCCGATGCCGTACGTCTTGTGCACCAGCAGCACCTCGTCGCTCCCGGTGCCGGCGCGCACGAACAGCGCACCGGCCGCCAGCCGGGCCTGCGTCCACGTGTCCGTCCCGTCGGTCGTCGCCACTGTGCTATCGGACCACAGAAACCTGTCCGCGCCGCGCTCGAGCCCAGGAGCGCTGACCAGCGAGCGTCACCACGGGATCGAGCATTGCGCGGTCGAACTCGGCCGGCCGGTCCCCCGCCTCGATCACCCGCGGCCAATCCGGGTTCGCGAGCGCGCCGCGCCCGAGCGCCACCAGATCCGCGTGCCCTTCCTCGAGTACCGTCCGCGCGAGTTCGGGACCGTGCATACCGCCGTTGGCGATCACGGGCAGCCCCGTGATCGCCCGGGCCAGCCGGGTAATGGTCTCGCCGGAGTCCAGGACTGCGGTGTCGTACCAGTCCCGGCCCTCACTCGCGAGGTGCAGATAGTCGATCCCCGCCGTACCGACCGCGCGGAAGATCGTCTCGGCCTCCCCTGCCCCGGACCACCGGTAGCCGAAATCGTTGACCTTGGTCTGGGAGAGCCGCAGCCCCACCGGGAACTCCGGTCCCACCGCCGCCCGTACCGCCTGGACCACCTCCACCGCGAACCGCACCCGGCCCGCCGCGTCGCCGCCGTACTCGTCATCCCGCTGATTGGCGTAGGCAGTGAGGAACTGGTCGATGAGATACCCGTTCGCGCCGTGGATTTCCACCGCGTCGAACCCGGCCTCCCGGGCACGCCCGGCCGCCGCGCCGAACCCACCCACGATCCGGCGGATATCCGCGTGGGTCGCCGCCTCGGGCATCGCGAACGGACCTTCACCGCCGTACGCCGCCATCTTGGCTCCCAACGGCTGCACCGCCGATGGCGCGATACTGCGGTCACTGTGACGATTGCCCTGCATGAGCGCACCGGCGTGCATCAACTGCAGGGCGATCACCCCACCCGCCGCGTGTACCGCGTCGGTGACCACCCGCCACGCTTCGATCTGGCGCTCGGTCACGATTCCCGGCTGGTCGGGGTAGGTCTGGCTGAACTCCGCGTCGATATAGGTTCCCTCCGTGGTGATCAGCCCGAACCCACCCGCGGCGAACTCCGTGTAGTACTCGGCCATGGTGTCCGTGGGCACGCCGTCACCCGCGGTACTCACCCGCGACATGGGCGCCACGGCCGCCCGATTACGCAACCTCAGCGCGCCGATCCGCACCTCGGACAGAACGGGATGGATGGTCACTGGAACTCCTCGCACTAGCCGGAAACCGCTTCGGGAACAGATTCCGCGCTACCCGCCCTTGGTACAAGTACGGTCTTTTCTGTGCGGTAGGCACATTTCGTATACCTATGGAGGTCACATGCGCGAGGACGTACCGGAATACTGCACCGTCGAAGCCGCGATGGAAGTGGTCGGCGGCAAATGGAAGATGGCGATCGTCAACCATCTCTTCGACGGAACCCTGCGCTTCGGCGAACTCCGCCGCGCCATGCCCACCATCACCCAGCGCATGCTCACCCGCCAGCTCCGCGAACTGGAAGCCGACGGATTGGTCAGCCGCACGGTCTACGCCGAAGTACCGCCGAGGGTGGAATACGACCTCACCGAACTCGGCGTGAGCCTGCGGCCGGTGGCCGGGTTGCTCGGATCGTGGGGCGAACAATACCGACGCCGCACAGTCGGCACCACGCCATCGGGAACGGATCGCTGAGCACGCGATATCGGGCGTGCGCCGGCTCCTGCACGCACTCGGTGATACCGACGAGCGCGACGTCGACGCACTCGCGCACATCTGGACAGCGATTGTCGGTTCGCATCCCTGTCCGCGCGGATTCTTCGTGTCGACCCATGCGAGGAGCGACCGGGCGAGGATCTCTCCTCGTCGACCGGCGCGCCGGCCTCCAGCGACCGGCGCAGCCTGATCACGACCGCCTGAATCCACCCTGGCCTACGGCGATGCGTGCGCACCCCGCAACGCGTACGGCTCGATCGCGCCACGCACGAGCGCGGGACCGTCGAGCGTGCCGGCCTTGTAGGGAATCAGCTCGAGGCGGTCGATCATCCGGGGCACCGGATCGGCGACGATATCGACCAGGCCGAACAAGAAAGACCATTCGTGCTCGTCGCTGCCGTAGTGAACCACCGTGCCGAACTGTTCGTGGAACCGCTGCCAGGAGCGCTTCAGCGTCTCGTTGCGCCACATGGTCGCGCAGCCGGCCTGGGCAGCGAGAACACCGCCGGGGGCGAGCAGGGCACGACATCGCTGCAGGAACTCCACCTCGTAGAGCCGGTTGTGCTGGGAGTCCTCCGTCCGCTCGTCCGGCAGGTCGATCACGATGACGTCGTAACGCACCCCCTCCGCGGCGGCCTCGGTCAGGAAGTCCCAGCCGTCGGCGTAGTACATCCGGACCGGGCCGGTGCCCTCGACGGCCGCCGCCAGTTCGTCGGTGGTGTACCCATAGGGCAGATACTCGGCACACAACTGCACCGCGATCCGGTCGATATCGACATGATCGACCCGGGTGGCGCCGGCCGCGACCGACATCTGGGAGGCCACGCCCTCACCGGATCCGATAATGAGCACATTGTCCAGCTTCTCGGCCAGTACGAAGGCCGGTACCATCATCGCCTCGTGGTAGGTGAGCTGGGAGAACTCGGTGGACTGCCGGTCGTTGTCGGAGAACAGGCCGATACCCTGCCCGGTCCGTGCGATGACCAGATGCTGGAACTCGGTGCGGGTGTCCACCAGCACCTCGGTCAGGTCCCACGTCCGGGTCAGACCCGGACCGACCGGCTCCTCGACTCGGTGACCCGCCCGGCCCCTGCGCATCGTGGACATGCGCACTTCTGTGGGCGACAGAGACTGTCGGAGCAACTCCACGGCCATTTCGGGGCCGCCACCCCCGCTGCCACTGTTGCCGCAGGTGAACACGTCGACGAAGATATCGCCGGATTCGGGGTAGGTGTGGATCGAGGCATGCGATTCCGACAGCAGCGCCAGCACGGTCACGCCCTGCGGGGTGAACTGTTTGTGCACCATGTCGCAGATGGTGATACCAGCGCCCACCAGCGATTCTCGCAATGCCTTTTCGAGCCGCCCGAGGTCGTTGCAGAGATCTGCGTCGACACCACCGAACTCGGCCAGCACGTGCCAGCCGGTGAATTCCGCCGTCATGGACAAACTCACTCTCACTCGGCGCCCAGGACATGCACGGTCAAGGGCGGAAAACCATTGAAAGACACTGACGAATAACTCGCGGTATAGGCACCGGTGTCGAGAATCCGGACACGATCGCCGGCCCGCAAAGTGGTCGGTAGAAGGACCCGCGTGCGTTGGTACAGTACGTCGTCTCCATCGCAGGTCGGCCCGGCCACCACCGCCTCCTCGCGGGGGTCGTCGTCCCGATCGGTGACGAAACGGTACGCGATGTACTCGTTTTCGGTCTCGGCCATACCGTTGTAGCGGCCGATGTCGAGGTATACCCAGCGTCGCCCGTCCGGCGCGATCCGCACTCCGACCACCTCGGCGTGCACCACTCCGGCCGTGGCGACCAGAGCCCGGCCGGGTTCGACCACCAGGTCGACAGTGTCGGGGAGCCACTCCATGGCCGCGCCGACCGCGACCTCGGCGATCTCGTCCAGGCTCGGGGCCGAGTCGATGTAGGAGACCGGGAGGCCACCGCCGATGTTCACCGAGGCGACCGGCACCCCTTCACCGGCCAGACTTTTCACAATGTCGGCGGCCTGCTCGATGCCGATCCGCCACGCAGCCGGGTCCAGCTGTTGCGAACCCACGTGGAAATACGGGCCCGCGACCGTGAGATCGAGATCGAGGGCGCGGACAAGCAACCGCGTCACCTCGTCCGGTGAGCAACCGAACTTGGTGCCGAACGGCGTGCGTGATTCCGGCACGGCGGCCAGGAACCGGCATTCGACCTGTGCGCCGGGCGCGTATTCGGCGATACGCGACAGGTCGTCCTCGGTGTCGAAGGCGAATCGGCGCACCCCGAGCTCGTGGGCGGCGGCGATATCGGCGGCCTTCTTGATCGGGTTGCCGTAATAGAGGCGTTCGTCGTCGACGCCGAGCTCGCGGCACATCCGGATCTCCCCGATACTCGCGACGTCGAACTCGGCACCTTCGGTTTCGAGCACACGCACGATCTCCGGCACCGGACTCGCCTTCACGGCGAACCGGATACGCGCCCGCCGTCCGGCCCGCAGCAGAGCGGTATCGAGGTTTCGATAGTTCTCGCGCACCTGTTCCGGGTCGATGAGCAGGTACGGCGAGTCGGGCAAAGGGGATGCCACGCTCGAATATGTCCCGATCTTTTTCACAATAGGTTCGCAGCCTCGCTGAGCACCGCTCGCAGGATCTCTTCCATTTCCGCGAAGTGGTTCTCGTCGCAGATCAGCGGCGGGGCCAGCTGGATTATCGGATCGCTACGGTCGTCCGCCCGGCAATAGAGTCCACCGTCGAACAGTGCTTTCGAAACGTATCCCCGCAGCACCCGCTCCTTCTCCTCGGTGCTGAACGTTTCACGACTCTTCTTGTCCTTGACCAGTTCGATTCCGAAAAAGTATCCATCGCCTCTGATATCGCCTACGAGAGGGAGATCCCCGAGGCGGTCGAGATAGGACCGGAAGACGCTACTGTTCGCCTCGACGTGGCTATTGAGCTGCTCTTTCTCGATTATGTCGAGATTGGCCAGCGCCACGGCGGCCGCCACCGGGTGCCCTCCGAACGTCAATCCGTGAGCGAACAGGTCGTCTCCGGTCGAGAAGGGCTCGGCCAAGCGCTCATGGGCGATCATCGCTCCGAGTTGAGCGTATCCGGAGGTCAGACCTTTGGCGCAGGTGATGATGTCCGGTCGGAAATCGTAGCGAAGCGCCCCGAAGTCCGCTCCCAGCCGCCCGAATCCACATATCACCTCGTCCGAAACGAGTAACACGTCGTAATGGTCACAGATTTCCCGGACCCGCTGAAGGTAACCAGGAGGGGGCGGAATACAACCCCCCGAATTCTGCACCGGTTCGATGAAGACGGCCGCGACGGTCTCTGGCCCCTCCTGCTCGATGGCCTCGGCGATCGAATCGGCAGCCCATAATCCGAAGCCGACGGGATCGAGGCTTCGGTCGGCGCGCCGGTAGTAGTTTGTGTTGGGCACGCGAACGACAGCGGGGACGAGCGGCTCGAAATCGATGCGTGCATCGGGAAGTCCGGTTATCGACAGCGCGCCCATCGTCGCGCCGTGATACGAATCGTAACGGGACAGCGCCTTGTACTTCTGCGGGCGGCCGGTGCGCCGATAGTAGGCTCGGGCCAGCTTCCACGCCGTCTCGACGGCTTCGGAGCCCCCCGTGGTGAAGAAGACGCGGTTCAGGTCGCCGGGTGCCATGCTCGCGAGCCTGGTGGCCAGCTCGATCGCCGGTGTGTGCGCATACGACCAGAGCGGAAAGTACGCCAGTTCACTCGCTTGGCGTGCGGCGGCCTCGGCGAGCTCGGGCCGGCCGTGCCCGACCTGCACCACGAAGAGCCCGGAGAGCCCGTCGAGGTAGCGACGGCCGGTGACATCGAAAACGTAGGGCCCCTCACCCCGCACGATCACCGCTGTGTCCGATGCGTCCTTGGAAGCGAGCCGAGTGAAATGCATCCAGAGGTGGTCGGAGACGGCGCTGACTCCGGGGCGATCATGAATAGTCAAAGTCATTGTCCTGCAAAATTTTCGGCCGGGCATCGCCCCGCCTCGCGCAACGTAGGAACCACATGAAAGTAGGCAATGCGAGACCTGGCGGTCAATGCCGGGAGCCGTAGGGAAAACCCTATATTCGGGCTACGCGTCCGACACCCCCATGCAATTTCCGGTACATGTTGAATCCCGCCCAGGCCTTCTCCAGGACCTCGACCAGCCGCCACCGCTTGGTGGCCGACGTGGGCCGGGTCTCGATCAGCTGCACGAGATCGCCGACACCGGCGATCTCGTTCTCGTCGTGCGCCGATCTCCTCGTTGGGGTAACTCATCTCGAACATCACGCGACCGGGCTTGACGTTCGCGACCCACCACTCCGGCGAACCCTTGCCGGAACCCATTCGGGTTTCGGCCGGCTTCTTGGTGAGCGGACGATCCGGGTTAGATGTTGAACCAGATCTTGCCGCCACGCTCGATGTGGCGGGTCATCGCGATACGCGCCGACTCGATCTGCCGGTTGGTCACATACGCCGGCTCCAGCGCCTGGATCCCACCTTTCCATGCGCTCGATATCGTCCAAGATGCGATACCCAGGCAGTCCCGATAGCGTCACCGCCAACCTCCGGCAACCAGGAAGGACTATCACCGTGGTCGACCGCCACGTTATCGACGTTCACATCCTGCTCACCCGCGACCAACAGTTGCTGCTCACCCAACGACGTGGCGGCGCCTTCGACGGAGAGTGGCACCTGCCCTCCGGCAAAGTCGACGCCGGGGAACCGTTGACCGCTGCCGCCGCCCGCGAGGCGAAAGAAGAAGTCGGCGTCATCATTGACCCCGCCCACTTGCGGTTCGTCCACGCCGCCCACGTCGCAAACTCCGGCCCCGAACCCCGGCTCGGCGTCTTCTTCGAAGCCTCCGAGTGGACCGGAGAACCGGTCAACCAGGAACCCGACAAGTGCAGCGACGTTCGCTGGTTCCCCGTCGATCAACTTCCCGACAACCTCATCGCCTATCCCGCGGCCGGCATTCGCACCTTTCTCGACGCCGAAAACAGCGAGGCATTCAGCGAAATCGGGTGGAAATCGACGCCGGCCACCATCAATCACTAACAGAAAACGACCAGATCGGGAGGAAATCGCACTTTGGAGAATTTTGCAGGCTTTGGCATAAAGGGTTACAAAAGTTTCGGGAGCCGATCTATCGAGTTAATTGGGCCAATGGACAACATCCATCTAGTTGTCGAAAAAAAATCTCGGCAAGTCGAACACCCTGCATGCCATGACGGAGATCGTATCGAGATTCCGCACCAGGTTACAACGAATTTCTACTATTGGAGAAGTCTCGCTCGATAGCTCTAGCATACCCAGAAACCAGCGAGATAACGACACACTGACTGTCAGCATCGGCCTCAAACTCACCGCCGAGGTTCTTGAGCCTTTTGCATCGCATCTACATTCGGAACACGACCGGAAGAGTCACGTAGATATCGTAAGCTTATTCAGTACGGAAGCTTACTGTCGTGGCCACCCAGGAGTCTTCTGGCTCGATTTCGTTGCAAAGCGTGATTCAGTGAACAAGCGGATGGGACGCAACGACTAGTTCAACTCGGCGCTGAATCAGCAGAAAATCCGCCCGCGTGGATATACGTTTCGATATAAACCAATCAAATACACAAACACCGAATCCTCTGGAACTTGTTCACGTTATAGGCACAGACGCGAGCGCCCTGAGTCACTATGCTCTGGACGTAGCACCCGAAGCCGCCGGGGC
>NZ_BDBX01000030.1 GCF_001613205.1 Nocardia sienata NBRC 100364
CCCGTCTCGGCGACGCCGCTGCTGCGTCATATCCCCGCCGCGATCGCGACGCTGCGCGCGTTGTCTGCCTGAGGTGCGCGCGCCCGGTCCCCGCTGGGTGGCCGCCGTCGCGTCCGCGCGCCGGGATGGCAGTATCGGCAGGTGTGAACGGTCAAGTGGAAGCAGTCGTCGACCTGGACGCCATCGCACACAACGTCGGAGTACTGCGTGCGCACGCAGGCGACGCGGCGGTGATGGTGGTCGTCAAGGCGGATGGCTACAACCACGGTGCCGTCGAGGTGGCCCGGACGGCGCTGGCCGCGGGCGCGGCCGAACTGGGGGTCACCACGGTGGCCGAGGCGGTCGGGCTGCGCGAAGCCGGGATCGAGGCGCCGATCCTGTGCTGGCTCAATGTCTGTGACGCGGATTACGCCGCGGCCGTCGCCGCCGATATCGAAATCGGTATCTCCTCGGCGGAGCAGTTGGACGCCGTCGCTGCGGCCGCCCGCGACCTGGGCGAACAGGCTGTGGTGAGTCTCAAGGTCGACACCGGGCTCAATCGCAACGGAATCGAGCAGGGGGTCTATCCCGTGGTCCTCGCGGCCCTGCGGAAGCTGGTCGACGAGCGGGTGGTGCGCTTCCGGGCGATCTTCTCCCATCTCGCGCACGCCGACGAGCCCTATCACCCGACCATCGACCACCAGCGCGACCGCTTCCTCGATGCCATCGCGGCGGCCAAGGAATACGGTCTGGAGCCCGAACTCGTGCACCTGGCCAATTCCGCGGCGACGGTGACCCGGCCCGATCTGGCCTTCGATATGGTCCGCCCCGGTATCGCCGTGTACGGGCTCACCCCGGTCCCCGATATCGGCGAATTCGGGCTGCGGCCCGCGATGACCTTCCAGGCCGAAGTGGCGCTGGTCAAACACGTCCCCAAGGGCGAAGGGGTGTCCTACGGGCACGAATGGATCGCCCCGGCCGACACCACCGTCGCACTGATCCCCGCCGGATACGCCGACGGTGTGTTCCGTCCCCTGGGTGGGCGGATGCAGGTGTGGGTAGGTGGACGCAACCGTCCCAATCGCGGCCGGGTGTGCATGGATCAGCTGGTGGTGGACCTGGGCGACAATGCCGAGGGCGTGGTCGAAGGTGATACCGCGATCTTGTTCGGACCGGGTTCCCGCGGCGAACCGCGGGCCCAGGACTGGGCCGACCTACTCGGCACCATCCACTACGAAGTGGTGTGCGCGCCCCGTGGCCGGGTACATCGGCGGTATCGAGGGGGTAGGCGATGAAACGACGAACGACCCTGTTGCGCGGTGGGCTGGCCACCGCCGGAGTGGTCGGCGCCATGGCCGGTGTGCACGCGCTGCGCCGGGCCGGTGCGAAAGTACTGTGGCCTCCCGTCCGCGATGAATACCGGGACGAGAACTTCGCCCTGATCGATCTCGACCGGGCCGGTGAAGTGCTCGCCGACGACGGTGTGTGCCTGGCCACGCGGGAGTGGGGTTCCGGCGACGCGGACGCCACAATCGTTTTCGTGCACGGCTTCTGCAACAGCATGGAGTCGTTCCATTTCCAGCGTCGCCACCTGGCGCAGCGCTGGGGTTCGCGATTACGGCTGGTGCTGTTCGATCTGCGCGGCCACGGCCGCTCGGGAACGCCGCAAACCGACAGCTGTACGGTGTCCCAGCTCGGCCGCGACCTGCTCACGGTGATCGACGCGCGCGCACCGCGCGGGCCGTTGATCCTGGTCGGGCATTCGCTGGGCGGGATGGCGGTACTGGCCGCGGCCGCTCATGCCGGCGGTCTCTTCGCACAGCGGGTGCGCGGTGTCGCGCTGCTGTCCACCGCGGCCGCCGAGGTCGCCTCCTCCGGTATCGGGCAGTTGTTACGCAACCCCGCCATCGACGGATTCCGGCTGGCCGTGCACACCGCTCCGGCGCTGGTCCAGGCCGGACGGGTCACCGCCCGCCATGTGATCACGCCGATCCTGCATGTGAGCTCGTTCCACGGGCCGGTCAGTCCGACGCTGTCGCGGTTCACCACCATGATGATCGACCGCACCCCGGTGGAAACCGTGGTGAAGTTCCTGAAGGCCATCGAACTGCACGACGAGGCGGCCGCCCTGCCGGTGCTGCGCGAGACCCCGACGCTGGTCCTCGGCGGCACCCGGGACCTGGTCATTCCCTTCCGCAATTCCCGTGTGCTGGCACGCGAATTGGCAGATTGCGAACTCGTCCGGCTCCCCGAGGCGGCGCATATGCCGCAGCTGCAGTACCCGGAGGAGACCAACGCCGCGCTGGACCGGTTGCTGGTGCGGGCCGGAGTGCTCGGCGAGGACGATCGATGGGAGGCCACCGGTGGCTGACCGCGGCGAACGCCTGCTGCCGGAGGTCACCGATACCGAAGCGCTCGGGCGGGAACTGGCCGCCGGGCTGCGGGCCGGCGATCTGGTGGTGCTCGACGGACCGCTTGGTGCCGGTAAAACCGCCCTGACCCGCGGTATCGCATCCGGGCTCGGGGTCGGTGGGCGGGTGAGTTCGCCGACCTTCGTCATCGCGCGCCGGCACCCGGCGGGCGAACGCGCCGACGGCCCGCCGGTGCCGCTGGTCCACGTCGACGCCTATCGCCTCGGCGGCAGCCTCGACGAACTCGACGCGCTCGATCTGGACACCGAACTCGACGACGCGGTCGTGGTGGTCGAGTGGGGCAGCGGGATGGCGGAGCGGTTGACCGGCCGGCATCTACTGGTGCGGATGTCGCGGGAACCGGAATCCGAAGTCCGCACGGCATCTTGGGAGTGGGTGCACACCGGGGCGGCGCACTAGACCGCACGAAATCGGCAACCTCGCTGCTGGGGCGCCGTGCGCCGCCGCCGTGTGAAGCGGGTCACCCGGTATCGTTGAGCAGACCATGCTTGCACTTGCTGTCGACACCGCGACGCCTGCCGTCACGGCGGGTCTCGTCGAACTGGAGCAGGCGGCCGCCGGTGCGAACACCTCGGACGCCGCCGCACCGCGCACTCTGGCCGCCCGGGTACTCGTCGACGCCCGCGCGCACGCCGAGGCGCTCACTCCACAGATCCTGGAATGCCTGGCCGAGGCCGGGGTGTCGCGCGCCGATATCGGAGCGGTCGTCACCGGGATCGGCCCCGGGCCGTTCACCGGGCTGCGGGTCGGGATGGCCACCGCCGCCGCGTTCGGTGACGCGCTGGGTATCCCGGTGCACGGTGTGTGCAGTCTGGACGCGATCGCAGCCGCTTGCGCACCCGACCTCGGACCCGACGACGAATTGCTCGTGGTCACCGACGCGCGCCGTCGCGAGGTCTACGCCGCGCGCTATCGCGACCGCGGCCGTACCCGGGTCGCCGGGCCCGAGGTGTGCAAACCCGGCGAACTGCCGGTGGCCGACGCGACCAAGATCGCCGGATCGGCCGCGCACACCGCGCTGTTCGCACTTCCCGCGCTGGCCGTGCAGACACCCTCGCCCGCCGCGCTCGTGCAGGTGGCGGCGGGTGCGCTGTGGTCGGGTGTGCCCCCCGAACCACTGGTCCCGCTGTATTTGCGCCGCCCCGACGCGGTCGAACGCAGCTACCGCACTCTCGACCGGATGGGAGCGTGACAATGGGAGTTCGTACCACGGGAATTCGTATCGAACCCATGGAGCCGACCGATATCGCCGGCTGCGTGGAACTGGAACAGCTGCTGTTCCCGGAAGACGATCCGTGGCAGGCCGTGGCATTCCGCTCCGAGCTGGCCGCGGGATACAACCGCTACATCACCGCCCGCGACGACGCCGGGAACATGGTGGGCTACGCGGGAATCGCGCTCCTCGGTGACGCCGAGCATCCGGAGGCCGAAGTGCACACCATCGGGGTGGACCCGACCTGCCACCGTGCCGGTATCGGCACGCTGCTGCTGGAGGCGCTGCTCAGCGAGGCCGGGCGCCGCGGCGGGCCGGTGTTCCTCGAGGTGCGCACCGACAACACCGCCGCGATCTCCATGTATGCCAAGCACGGTTTCCACATCATCGGTCTGCGCAAGAACTATTACCACCCCAGCGGTGCGGACGCGTACACGATGCGCCGTCCGGCTCTGGAGGACGTTCCGGTGATCTTCGGTGCCCGGACACCGGACGGGGTGCTGTCGTGATCGTCATGGGCATCGAGAGCTCCTGTGACGAGACAGGGGTGGGCATCGTGCGCCGCCGTCCCGACGGCAGCTGTGAACTCCTGGCCGACGAGGTCGCCTCGAGTGTGGCCGAGCACGCCCGGTTCGGTGGTGTGGTGCCCGAGATCGCCTCGCGGGCCCACCTCGAGGCGATCGTGCCCGCCATGCGGCGTGCGCTCGCCGCGGCGGGGATCGCCGCGCCCGATGCCCTGGCGGTGACGATCGGACCCGGTCTGGCGGGAGCGTTGCTGGTCGGTGTCGCGGCCGCCAAAGCCTATGCGGCGGCCTGGGATATCCCGTTCTACGCGCTGAACCATCTCGGCGGACATGTGGCGGTGGACACCCTCGAGCACGGCCCGATGCCGCCCTGTGTGGCGCTGCTGGTCTCCGGAGGTCATACCCATCTGCTTCATGTCGAGGATCTGTCGAAGCCGCTGATCGAATTGGGCAGCACGGTCGACGATGCCGCCGGCGAGGCGTTCGACAAGGTCGCCCGGCTACTGGGTCTCGGCTATCCGGGCGGTCCCGCGCTGGACGCGGCCGCGGTCACCGGTGACCCGGCGGCGATCGCCTTCCCGCGGGGTATGACCGGACCGCGGGACCCGCGCTACGACTTCTCGTTCTCCGGGTTGAAAACCGCCGTCGCCCGCTATGTGGAAGCGCAGGCCCGCCACGGTGTCGAACCGGAGCAGTTGCCGATTCCCGATATCGCGGCCTCGTTCCAGGAGGCGGTCGCCGATGTGCTCACCATGAAAGCGGTGCGCGCGGCCCAGGATGTGGGCGTGGACACCCTGGTACTGGGCGGGGGCGCGACCGCCAATACGCGGATCCGCTCGCTGGCCGAGGAACGGTGCGCCGCGGCGGGTTTGACACTGCGCATCCCGAAACCCCGGCTGTGCACCGATAACGGTGTGATGATCGCGGCGCTGGGCGCGCATGTGATCGGCGGCGGCGCGGCGCCGTCAGCGCTGTCGGTGGCCTCCGATCCCGGGCTGCCGGTATCGGTCAGTCAGGTGGGCTGACCGGCCACCGATCTGCCCTGGGCGGCCGGCGAAGACGGGTCCGCGGAAGACCGGACCGTGGCCGTCTATCCGGGTCCCGCGGGCGCGACCGAATCGGAGCTGCCGCTGGACCGGCGTTGGAAGCCTGCCGCAGGCCGTGCCGAAGACGCTGCTACGACGAGGCAGAGTGACCGGATGCTTTCGGTGCGTTCGTAGCCGCCGCCCACCACAGTGCCACCGGCGAGCGCGCCGGTGGCACCGAGCAGTCGTCGGCTTCCTTGACGGGCACGCCGCTGTACCGGGGACCACAGGGGTGGACGGCTATCCCGCCGAACCCGAATTGGGCAATCCAGGGGGTTGAGGAGGCGGAACCTCCAGGGTTGTCTGGGTTTGCCGCGATTCGGAAGGGGGCGGTACGTCCGAGGTGGACGGCTGATCCGTCGGCAACCCACCCGGCGAGGGTGGAGGGACCGGCGTGCCCGGGTTCATTCCCTCGGGGAACGGGATATGTGGCAGGTTCGGATCCGGTCGCAGGGTGGGCGGGGACGGCTCGGTGCTCGGCGTGGTGCTCGTGGACGGTTCGCCGGAGGTGGAGGGGACCTCGTTCGCCGATGGGTACTCGCCGGTGCCGGGTTCGCCGGTGACCGGAGGGTCGGCGAGCGTCGTACTCGGCGCACCGGCGTCGGCGGGCTCCTCGACGGGCCGGGGAATCTCCTCGGTGGTACCGGGCACCACAGTGGCGGTCGTCGGCGCGATGGTGTCGGTGGTCGGCAGCTGGGCACTGCTCGTGGTACCGGCCGGGGAGACCTCTTCGTCGCTACTCGGGGCCATGGTGTTCACCCCGTACCCGACGATCAACCCCACCACCACGATGGCGCCGGCCACCGTGCCGAATGCCTTGAGCAGGGTATTGCCGGACTTGTCCGTGGCCAGGGCGCCGATCGGCGCGGTGGAGCGGGCGGTATCCGCGAGCAGCGCAGCGCCTTTGGCGATCACCGCGTCCGGGTCCGGCACCGTCACGACCGGAAGTTTCAGTTCGCCGCGCAGGGTTTCCAATACCGCGGGGATGTTCGCGCCGCCGCCGATGACCACGACGGCTTCCGGGGCGCGATCGGCCAGCCCGAAGGTCATCGACGCGAACCGCGCCATCTCGCGCCACACGCCCGCGGTGAGCGATTCGAAGTCGGCGCGGGTGAGTTTGAGCGGTTTGCCCGCGATGTGGTCGATGGTGACGGCCTGGGTCACCGACAGATGTTCCTTGGCGGTCCGGGCACGGTTCACCAGCACACTGCGATTGGGCCGGGTACCCCGCCGGGCATAGTGCTGATCGACGAGGTGGCGGTACAGGAGATCGTCGATCGCGCGGCCACTGACCGCGGTGGACCGCGCGGTGTGCAACACGGCGCCGTCGGCCGGGTCGGCCACCGAAACGGTGCAGCCGGAGGCGCCCAGATCGACCACGGCCACCGTGCCGTAGCGGTCCAGCAGGCCCGTATCGCGTAGGAAGGTGAGTGCGGCGGTGGTCTCCGGAACCAGTTGCGGCTCGCGCTGTTTGCCGGTGGCGAGCCGGATCGCGTGCGCCTGCTCTTTGCTCCGGTAGGCGACCGCGACACCGGTGGGTGGGCGGTCGGCCATCACGTCGAGCCCGGAAGTCTGTGTCGCGGGCAGCTGGGTGCCGAAAACCGCCTCGTGGGAATGGCTGGCGGGCAGCTGAGTGGTCATCAGCTCGATGGAGGAGGCGACCAGATCCCCCAGATCGGAATGTGCGTCCGCGGAGACCACCCGGTAGTCGAAGGTGCGGGCGCCGTTGGCCGCGGTGGTGACCAGGGCGGAGCACACCACTTCGTTCCCGGCGGAGATGCCGAGCGATGTGCGCATACTCTCTTCACCTCCCTTCGAGTGGACGCGGTGGCCGTGCCGGATGGTGAGGTCCGGGCATGCCGAAAGGTGTTCGCGAAACCGCCGTCGTCTGCGGTGAACGGTGGTTTCGCGAACAACCATCACACATGGTGTCACGATCTGTTATCCGAACGTTACAGAGTCGGAGAATTATTGGGAAGTCCTCTTCCCTTCGGTCTACCCGGCTTTCGTGCTCCTAACCCGGCGACCAGCGAGGTGACCGATGGCGTCTTGGTGACAGCGAGACCGAATCGATCCCGATCCACGCCGTGTTGGCAGCGCCCACCCTTGAGCGCTGGCACTCTCATGTATAGAGTGCTAGTCGGCACCGATTGTTGCCCGGTGCCAGGCTTGACCACTGAGCAGGCGGTCCCGGCACCCGCGACGACGGGGCTGTGCGCAGGGTCAGCATCGTGACCGAATCGATGGTCCGGGACAACAGTTCCGGACGACCGTTATCCCCTGAAAGTGGAGGGCTCAACGTGGCGAGCGTGAACATCAAGCCGCTCGAGGACAAGATCCTCGTCCAGGCCAACGAGGCCGAGACGACGACCGCCTCCGGCCTGGTCATTCCCGATACGGCCAAGGAGAAGCCGCAGGAGGGCACCGTTGTCGCCGTCGGCCCCGGCCGGTGGGACGACGAAGGTGAGAAGCGCATCCCGCTGGATGTCCAGGAGGGCGACACCGTCATCTACAGCAAGTACGGCGGTACCGAGATCAAGTACCAGGGTGAGGAATACCTGATCCTGTCCGCGCGCGACGTGCTGGCTGTCGTCGGCAAGTAATCGACTGCCGCGCATGCGTTCCGCCCCGGTGTCGCACGGTGACCCGGGGCGGAGTGCGTTGTGCCACACAACTCGAAGCGCACCAGATACAGGAGCGAAGACATATGGCAAAGCAGATCCAGTTCGACGAGCAGGCTCGCCGGGCGCTGGAGCGCGGTGTCGACAAGCTCGCCGACGCGGTCAAGGTCACTCTCGGCCCGCGGGGCCGGCATGTGGTGCTGGCCAAATCGTTCGGCGGCCCCACCGTCACCAACGACGGTGTCACCATCGCGCGTGATATCGATCTCGAGGACCCGTTCGAGAACCTCGGCGCCCAGCTGGTCAAGAGCGTCGCCACCAAGACCAACGATGTCGCCGGTGACGGCACCACCACCGCGACCGTGCTGGCCCAGGCCCTGGTGCGCGGCGGACTGAAGAACATCGCGGCGGGCGCCAACCCGATCGCCATCGGCTCGGGCCTGGCCAAGGCCGCCGACGCGGTATCGGAGGCCCTGCTGGCCGCGGCCACCCCGGTCAGCGGCGAACAGGCCATCGCCCAGGTCGCCACCGTCTCCTCGCGGGACGAGGTCATCGGCGAGATGGTCGGCAAGGCGCTGACCACCGTCGGCAAGGACGGCGTGGTCACCGTCGAGGAATCCTCGACCATGCAGACCGAACTCGTGGTCACCGAGGGCGTGCAGTTCGACAAGGGCTATCTCTCGCCGTACTTCATCACCGACGGCGACAGCCAGGAAGCCGTGCTGGAGGACGCGCTGGTGCTGCTGCACCGCGAGAAGATCAGCTCCCTGCCCGACCTGCTGCCGCTGCTGGAGAAGATCGCCGAATCCGGTAAGCCGGTCCTGATCATCGCCGAGGACGTCGAGGGCGAGGCGCTGTCCACCCTGGTCGTCAACTCGATCCGCAAGACCCTCAAGGCCGTAGCGGTCAAGGCGCCGTTCTTCGGTGACCGCCGCAAGGCGTTCCTCGACGATCTGGCCGTGGTCACCGCGGGCACGGTCGTCAACCCGGACCTGGGTATCAACCTGCGTGACGCCGGTCTGGACGTGTTGGGTTCGGCGCGGCGCGTGGTGGTCACCAAGGACACCACCACAATCATCGACGGCGCGGGCAGCGGCGACGATATCGCCGCCCGCAGCGCCCAGCTGCGCCGCGAGATCGAGGCCACCGACTCCGATTGGGATCGGGAGAAGCTGGAAGAGCGGCTGGCCAAACTGGCCGGCGGTGTCGCGGTGATCCAGGTCGGCGCGGCCACCGAGACCGCGCTCAAGGAGCGCAAGTACCGGGTCGAGGACGCGGTCAGCGCGGCCAAGGCCGCCGTCGAGGAGGGCATCGTCCCGGGTGGCGGTACCGCGCTGGTCCAGGCGGGCGCCAAGCTCGACGGGCTGATCGCCGGGCTGTCGGGCGACGAGGCGATCGGTGCCGAGGTGCTGCGCGGCGCGCTGCGGGCCCCGCTGTACTGGATCGCCACCAATGCCGGTGTCGACGGGGCCGTCGTCGTCAGCAAGGTCGGCGAGGGCAAGGAAGGTTTCAACGCCGCCACCCTCACCTACGGTGATCTGCTCACCGACGGTGTCGTGGACCCGGTGAAGGTGACCCGCTCGGCCGTGATCAACGCGGCGTCGGTGGCGCGCATGGTGCTGACCACCGAAAGCGCCGTGGTGGACAAGCCCGCCGACGAGGAAGACGACCACGGGCACGGCCACGCCCACTGATCGCGGTCTGGTTCGCCGCTTCTCGCCCTACCCGTGAGAACCGGCCGCCGAACCGGAACGGGCCGTTCACATCCGCTGTGGAATGTGAACGGCCCGTTCTCGTATCGGTCGCCGGTCGCCGAGCGACGCCGGGACACCCATACTTTTCTTCAGCCTCATCAGGCCGTCGCGGATCCGGGATTTGACGGTCGGTAGCCCGATATCCAGATGGCGGGCGACCTCGGCGTAGGTGCGGCCGTCGTAATAGGCGAGTGAAATCGCCTCGCGCTGTGTCTCGGTCAGGGTGCGTAGTCCGACGACCACGGCCTGATGGTCGAGTTTGCGCTCGACCTCCTCGATGACCTCGTCGTACTCGTGCCCGAGTACCCGGGCGCCGTAGGCGATCTCGCGCTGGGTGTGGGCCTGCTCGGCGCGCACCCGGTCGACCGCGCGGCGATGTGCCAGTGTCATCAGCCAGGTCACCGCCGAGCCGCGTGCCGGATCGAAACTCGCCGCCGTGCGCCACGTCTGCAGGTAGACCTCTTGGGTGGTCTCCTCGGCGAACCCGGAATCCTGTAGGACACGCAACACCAGACCGAAGACCCGGGTGCGGGTCCGGTCGTAGAGTTCGGCGAAAGCCTCGGCATCCGAGTGGCCGCAGCGCTGCAAGAGCGCTGAGAGCTCGATACTCTCCTGTGTCATCGGTCATAACAATAACCGCAAGCTATAACCGAGAGCGTATGTGGCCCCGCGCAACACGCGGTGTCGCGCCGCCGGGAGTGACGCGCAGGCGCTACCGGTGATCCATCAGACCGCCATTCGGCGCCGGTTGCGCCGGGCGTGCATCTCCCGTTCGGTTTCCGACATCCCGCCCCAGATGCCGTAGGGCTCACTGACCTTCAGCGCGTGCGAACGGCACTGCATCAGCACGGGGCACGACCTGCATATCTCCTTTGCCCGCAGCTCGCGTGCCGCCCGCGCTCTGCCGCGCTCACCGTCGGGGTGGAAGAACACCGCCGAGTCCACACCCCGGCAGGAGCCGCGCATCTGCCAGTCCCAGATATCGGCGTTCGGTCCGGGAAGGTGGGTGGGCATGGGCATGGGGGAACTCCTCGTAGACGCGAGCTCGTCGGCATTGTCGAGCGAGTGATGAGTACAGCTTCTCCGGCGGTGCCCGGGCGTTCGGGTGAACGCGCGGGGCCACATGCGTCGGCCGATGTGCACCGCTGCCGTCGGCGTCCGCCTGCGTTTTCGTCCGGCGCCGTCCGTGGCGATGAGTTACGTTAGGGGTACCGAGGAAATTCCGTCAACAGTTTGACGCCCCGAATTATCGGGTTCTTTGCGCGCTGAATTTAACCTCGATGGCTGTTTACTTTCGCTAATCGCCCGGCGATACTGTGAGGTTGGCCTGTAGCCGGCGATCCCGACGTGTCCGTGCTGGTCGACGTATTCGCAGGTGGGCGCGATCGTTTCGGAGGCTCTCGATAGGTCCGGACCGAATTCCGCCCCGCAGGCCGTCTCGGTGGGTTGAGGTGCCCCGATCTCGATACGATCACAGATGGCCGGTGAGGGGCCTCCGGGTTAATTAAGTGAAACGTCCTCGAATTCGATGCGCGGTCGCTCATGGATTGATGGACGGAGATTAACCTGATGGAAACACCATCCGTTCGGATTAACGCTGAAAGATAGCTGGATCGCCGATCTTCCGCGGCGACCCGCCCGTTCCACCCGGCCCGCGATCCGGTGGCCGGTACAGTGCGTCGGTGATCGCCCCCGGCACCCGCCTCGAATCCGATTCCCCCTCGGCCGCCGACGCCGCGTTCGGCGCGCGCACGGGCCGCACCGCTGCCGAGTTGCCGGAACCGGCGGACCCCCTCGAGATGTGGTGGCGAGCGGTCGCTCTGGGTGGTGCGGGTCACTATGCTGCCGCCCGCACCGCGCTACGCCGCCTGTCGGCGGCGACCACCGATCCGGTGTTGCTCTCACTCACCGCCTCGACACAGGGGTCGTTGTTACGTCAGCTCGGCTGGCACCAGCGGGCCGCCGAGTACGACGGCCGGGCCGCGGCGCTCGTTCTCCCGGCGGTGGCCGCCCTTCCGGTCGCGCCGCAGCCGACGGCTCCGGCCGCGGGCCGTGGATCCGGCCCGGATTCCCCGTCCCCGCGTCCGGCGAGAGCTGCGGCGGCCGGGCTGGGCGATTACGGCCGCCGGCCCGATGCGGTCGACGCCGTGGCCGACGCGCTGACAGGTCTGGCGGCCGACGCCCTGGGCATCGGCCGGACCGCCCTGTCCACCCGGCTGCTGGATCGCTGCGCCGCCCTGCTGGATCGCCCAGCGCCCGAATACGGCGCGTTCGATGCCGGTACGCCGCAGCGGTCGCGGGCGCGGGTGCGGCTGCACTGGGTCCGCGCGGAAACCGCGCTGGCCGACGGTCGCGGCGCACCGGCGCTGGCCGCGGCGGAGGCCGCGCTCACGCTGGCCGAACAGGGCCCCTCCGTCCGGCATCGGATCAAATCGCGATTGCTGGTCGCCGCGGCCGCGAGCGCCACGGGACAGACGGCCCGCGCCCTCGCGCTGGCGGGCCGAATCGACGAGGAATGCCGTGTCTCCGGCTCGGTTCCCCTGCGGTGGGCGTGCGCCATGCTGCGCGGTGGCCTGGCCGCCGGATCGGGCGATCGCGACACAGCGATTGCCGACGCGGCCGCGTGTCGAACACTCATCTCCCGGCGTGGCGGGCGATTTCGCGATGCGACTGGGTAACCCGAGTTCCACCGTCTCGACCCGTACCGCCGCCGGTGTCCTATTGTGGATCCGTTCCGCTGGACCGGCGGAAGCACCGGTCATCACAGACCGTGCCACTTTGTAACGCCAGGAATTCCGCTGACGATGACGCACACGGGCGAAGAGTTGGACCGCGCCGTCGCCGCCGCTGCGCAGGGCGACAGGTCTGCTTTAGCTCAGGTACTGGAAATGGTCCGCCCGCTGGTGATGCGCTATTGCCGCGCGCGGATCGGTGTCGCGGAGCGTGGACAACTCTCCGCGGACGATGTCGCGCAGGAGGTCTGTCTAGCGGTCATGACCGCGCTACCCAGGTATCAGGACCAGGGTAGGCCGTTCATGGCCTTCGTATACGGAATCGCATCGCACAAGGTTGCCGACGCCCATCGCAACGCCTCCCGTAACAAGGCGGAGGCGATGGCCGAAGTACCAGATGTCATATCCACCGACCACGGCCCGGAGCAACGAGCTCTCGAATCGGAAACCAGCCGGCAGATGAACGCCCTGCTGGCCACTCTTCCGGAGAAACATCGAGAGATCTTGGTTCTTCGCCTGGTCATGGGTTTGTCAGCAGAAGAAACCGCGGCCGCCGTGGGCAGTACGGCGGGCGCGATACGAGTTGCCCAGCACAGGGCGCTCGCAAAATTGAAGGCACAAGTGGCGAGGGCAGGTGAAATGTATGGCTAGGGATGGCGGGCGCGGTCGGGGCGACAGATGGGCGCGGCGTGCATCGCGGAACACCGATCCCTATGCCGAGGGCTCCGGTGCCGGATCCGAACCGGTGGATATCGTGGCGGTTCGTCGTGATGACGAACTGATCGACGCTATCGCCCGCGGCGGACCCGTCCCCACCGAGAGCACCGAGGAACTCCAGCTGGCGACATTGCTGGCGGATTGGCGGGCCGAGATCGTGGCACCGCCGCTACCCGACGCACCCGACCTCGATACCGTGGTCGCGGCGGTCAACCAGGAGATCGGTGCCCGGCAGGCGCGGATAAGCGCGCAATCGGGAGGCCGCCTGCGGCTGCTCCGCCCGATCGCGACGACCGCCGCCGCGATGGCGCTGGTGTTCGGTGGGCTCTCCGCGTTCTCGTATCAGGCCGAACCCGGCGATGCGCTGTGGCGTGTCAAAGAGGTGGTGTTCAGCGAGCAGGCCCAGAGCACCGTCGTGCAGTACGCCGGCGATGATCTGGCCGCGGCGCAGACCCTGCTCGAACAGGGCAAGCCGGATGAGGCGCGGGAACGGCTCGAGCAGGCTTCGGCCAATACGACTCAGGTCGAGGACCCGACCAAGCGCAACGAACTCGTCGAACGCTGGAATCAGTTGTTCGAGGAGGTCCGCAAGGTCATACCGCCGGATGTCGCGGCACAGCTGGAGCAGATCGCTCCTTCACCCGATCCGGGCGCACCGGTGCCGCCGTCGCGTCCCGGTGGGACGACCGAACGGCCCGGTAGCACGGTGACCACCACTCCGGGGCCGGGCAGTGAACGGCCGCTCGATCGGCCGAGTGGTCCCGGTGGCGGCGACAAGCCGACCGCTCCGGATGTGCAGGCGCCCGGAGGGCCGGGACCCGGCACCGATCGGCCGGACACGCAGGCCCCCGGCACCAACACTCCCGATACCCCGGCGCCGGACACGCAGGCCCCGGATATCGTCCCGGGCGGCACCACCGGCCCGGGCGTTCCGGGTACTACCACTCCGAACGGGCCGGGTGCGGACTCGGTGGAGCCGCCCACTCAGGCGCCGCCGTCCACGGTCAGTACCCCCGGCCCGGCCGAGCCCTCCGCACCGCAGGTGCCGCAGGTGCCGCAGACCCTCGTACCGGCTCCGTCGGTGCCCCAGCAGGCTCCGACCACGTTGCCGTTGCCGCTGCCGGGAGGCGCCATCAACTGAACGCCGACACACCGATGGCCATCCACCGCGAAAAGGTGGATGGCCATCGGTGTGTTCGGCCACAGTCGGTGTGAGTGCCGGGGAACCGGACGTAGCCATGAAAAGTCGATCGGCCGCCTGATGCGACCGATCCGGCCGGGCGCGCCGGCTGCTCCGGAATCAGCTGTCGAAGGCGTCGAACCCGTCGCCGTGGAACGCCTCGTTCATCGAGGCATCCGCGTATCCGCGACAGTAATCCCAGGTGACGTAGGCTTCCGGAGTCGGGTCATAGGCGGGCTCGTGCGGGCGGACCGTGCCGTCGACGAGGAGCTGTAAGAGATTCGCGCGCAGCATATCCCAGTCGTGATAGTGATCCTGCCGACAATCTTCGCAGCTCACCACCAACCCGCGGATACCGCGGTGCGCGAGTAGCGCCTCGTAGACTGCGAGATCGGCGAGATCCTCCTCGACCGCAAGGCGCTCGTGAGGATCCAGCGGTTCCCCCGGCTCGATGGCATCGAGCGCGGCGGACGGGTCGGCGGGGTCTCCGGCGAACGGATCCGGCGGCAAGCCAGGTGGTAGATGGTCACGCACATCCCCACGGTACGCAGAACAGGGTGGTCTGCGCCAGCCGTCCGCGCCGCCAGTTTCACCGATGCCCTCAGTTGATCCACGGGCCGACCGGACCGATACCATGGTGACACGGCGCCGACGAGTACCGATCACCCGGCCACTACCGGTCAGAACCGAACCGGTGCCGCGTAGTCCAATCCCAGTAACAGTTCGCTATCGGGTCGCCGCACCCCGGTAGCTCTGCCGACGTCCAGGAGGGGTCGATCCGAATGAGTAATCCCGTACCGGGCGAGCGCACCGTAGTCCGCCCTCATACGGGTGGTGACGATCCGAACAAGATCGCCATGCTCGGCCTCACCTTCGACGATGTACTGCTGCTCCCCGCCGCTTCGGATCTGATCCCCAGCTCGGTCGAGACAACCAGTCAGCTGACGCGGGAGATCCGCCTGCGGACCCCGCTGGTCAGTTCCGCCATGGACACCGTCACCGAAGCCCGGATGGCCATCGCCATGGCCCGGGCCGGCGGGATGGGTGTCCTGCACCGCAATCTCTCGGTCGCCGACCAGGCGAGCCAGGTGGAAACCGTCAAACGGTCCGAGGCGGGGATGGTCACCGATCCGGTGACCTGCCGCCCCACCGATACCCTCGCCGAGGTCGACGCCATGTGCGCCCGGTTCCGGATCTCCGGGCTGCCGGTGGTCGACGAGACCGGCGCGCTGGTGGGCATCATCACCAACCGGGATATGCGCTTCGAGGTCGACCAGAACCGGCGCGTCGCCGATGTGATGACCAAGGTGCCGCTCATCACCGCCCAGGAGGGTGTCACCGCCGAGGCCGCGCTCGGCCTGCTGCGCCGGCACAAGGTGGAGAAGCTGCCGATCGTGGACGGCGAGGGCCGGCTGCGCGGGCTCATCACCGTGAAGGACTTCGTCAAGACCGATCAGTTCCCCAACGCCACCAAGGACCGCGACGGCCGGCTGCTGGTGGGTGCCGCGGTCGGTGTCGGTGACGATGCCTGGTCGCGTGCCATGACCCTGGCCGACGCCGGCGCCGATGTCCTCGTGGTCGATACCGCGCACGGACACCAGCGTCAGGTGCTCAGCATGGTGAGCAAGGTGAAGGCCGAGGTCGGTGACCGCATTCAGGTCATCGGCGGCAATATCGCCACCCGGGCCGGTGCCGCGGCACTGGTCGAAGCGGGTGCCGACGCGGTGAAGGTCGGCGTCGGACCGGGCTCCATCTGCACCACCCGGGTGGTCGCCGGTGTCGGCGCCCCGCAGATCACCGCCATCCTCGAAGCCGTCTCCGCCTGTAAACCGGCCGGAGTCCCGGTCATCGCCGACGGGGGTATCCAGTTCTCCGGCGATATCGCCAAGGCCATCGCCGCGGGCGCCTCCACCGTGATGCTCGGCTCGCTGCTGGCCGGTACCGCCGAATCCCCGGGCGAACTGATTCTCGTCGGCGGTAAACAGTTCAAGAGCTACCGCGGCATGGGCTCGCTCGGCGCCATGCAGGGGCGCGGGCAGGCGAAATCCTTCTCCAAGGACCGCTACTTCCAGGACGACGTACTGGCCGAGGACAAACTGGTGCCGGAGGGCATCGAAGGCCGGGTGCCCTTCCGCGGCCCGGTCAACCAGGTGATCCACCAGCTGGTCGGCGGCCTGCGGGCCGCGATGGGCTACACCGGTGCCCAGTCGATCCCCGACCTGCAGGAAGCGCAGTTCGTCCAGATCACCGCCGCGGGGCTGAAGGAGAGCCACCCGCACGACATCACGATGACCGTCGAGGCGCCCAACTACACCGGTAGGTGAGGACGGGCCGGGGCCGCGCACCGGATACGGTGGCGGCCCCGATGTCGCGGGAGCCGGGAGAGCCCGGGATCCGGGCCATTTGCACAGGCCCACGCGACGCTGGACCGCGCGCCGGAAACACGCCGGAAGACACTGTGTAAGGTTTACGTGTAATCACGCGGTTCACCAGGTGAAACCATGACATCGGCGCCTCGTTTCCCGAGGCCCACACCGGGTCGCTGCCCGTTCCGCGTTTTCGCTCTCGAAACGATAGGCGCGGCAGGCGTCGTCTCGCGGGCAGGGAACGTGGGGCGAGGGGGACGAGAACCCACGCGCGGCAGCGCGCCACCGACACAGGAGTTGTTTTCGTGCGCGATATGGTCGAGATCGGAATGGGTAGGACGGCTCGCCGGACCTATGAGCTGGACGATGTCGATATCGTTCCGTCGCGCCGGACCCGTTCGGCGAGCCAGGTCTCACTGGCCTGGCAGCTCGACGCGTACCGATTCGATATCCCGTTCCTCACCCACCCCACCGACGCCCTGGTCTCCCCGGAATTCGCGATCGAGATGGGCCGGCGCGGCGGGCTGGGCGTCATCAACGGCGAAGGTCTGTGGGCGCGGCACGCGGATGTGGCCGCCAAGATCGAGCAGCTGCTGGAGCTCGCGGACAAGGGCAGCTATCAGCGGGCCGTGGCCTTCCTCCAGGAACTGCACGCCGCCCCCATGCAGCCCGACCTCCTCGCCGCCGCGGTGGCGCAGGTACGGGCCGGCGGGGTCACCGTGGCGGTGCGGGTCAGCCCGCAGAACGCCCAGAGCCTGACCCCGGGGCTGCTGCAGGCCGGAATCGACCTGCTGGTGGTACAGGGCACCATCATCTCCGCCGAACACGTCGGTGACGGCGAACCACTGAACCTGAAGACGTTCATCGCCGAACTCGATGTGCCGGTGGTGGCCGGCGGGGTGAGCGATCACCGCACCGCGCTGCACCTCATGCGGACCGGTGCGGCGGGCGTGATCGTCGGCTACGGGTCGCAGGAGGGCGCGACCACCACGGGCGAGGTCCTGGGGATCGGGGTGCCGATGGCCACCGCCATCGCCGACGCCGCCGCGGCCCGCCGGGACTATCTCGACGAGACCGGTGGCCGCTACGTGCACGTCATCGCCGACGGTGATATCCACACCTCCGGCGATCTGGCCAAGGCCATCGCCTGCGGTGCCGACGCCGCCATGCTCGGCGCGCCGCTGGCGCTGGCCACCGAGGCCCCGGGCCGCGGCTGGTACTGGCCGTCCGCGGCCGCCCACCCGTCGGTGCCGCGCGGCTCGCTGCTGTCGCTGGACGAACCGTGGGATCTCGCCGACGAACTGCTCAGCGGGCCGACGGCCCGCCCCGCCGCGGTGCGTCCCAGTCTCGAACAGGTCCTCACCGGACCGTCCGATGATCCGTTCGGTTCCCTCAACCTGGTCGGCGGTCTGCGCCGGTCCATGGCCAAGGCCGGCTACTCCGACCTCAAGGAATTCCAGAAGGTCGGGTTGAGCGTCCGCGCCTGAGTGTGCGAACGGTCGGCAGATGGCCGTCCCGGCCGACCCGGACCCCCGGCCTCGCCCGGGTGTCGATCGGCCGCCCGGCGGTCACTTCTCACCTGCTCTCGTGACCCCACCGCGCCGCCTCCGTGAAACGGCAGGTCGACGAGGGGCGGGCCCTGCGGTGACCGACCTCGAGGGCCCGGGGAGCCGGCACTAGAATCATGCGGGTGACGCATTCCCAGAGACCCGTACTCGTTGTCGACTTCGGTGCGCAATACGCGCAGTTGATCGCCCGCCGGGTCCGGGAGGCGAAGGTGTACTCCGAAGTGGTGCCGCATACCGCCACGGTCGCCGAGATCGCGGACAAGCAGCCGCTCGCGGTGATCCTGTCCGGCGGCCCGGCCAGTGTGTACGCCGAAGGGGCACCCTCACTCGATCCGCGGCTGTTCGATATCGACGTGCCGGTCTTCGGGATCTGTTACGGATTCCAGGCGATGGCGCAGGCGCTGGGTGGCACCGTGACCAATACCGGAACCCGTGAGTACGGGCGCACCGAACTCGATATCGACGGCGGCCTGCTGCACGAAGGCCTGCCGGGGGTGCAGCCGGTGTGGATGAGCCACGGCGACGCGGTCACCGACGCGCCGGAGGGATTCGAGGTCACCGGTACGACCGTGGGTGCCCCGGTCGCGGCGTTCGAGCACCGGGCACGCCGGCTGGCGGGTGTGCAGTACCACCCAGAGGTACTGCACTCACCGCATGGCCAGCAGGTGCTGAGCCGCTTCCTGCACGAGATGGCCGGGATCGCACCGACGTGGACTCCGGCCAATATCGCCGAGGTCATGATCGAGCAGGTCCGCGAGCAGATCGGCGACGGGCACGCGATCTGCGGGCTTTCCGGCGGGGTGGACAGCGCGGTGGCGGGCGCACTGGTACAGCGCGCCATCGGCGACAGGCTGACCTGCGTGTTCGTCGATCACGGGCTGCTGCGCGCGGGTGAACGCGAGCAGGTGCAGCGGGATTTCGTGGCGGCCACCGGGGCCCGGCTGGTCACCGTGGACGCCGTGGACAAGTTCCTGGGCGAGCTGAAGGGCGTCACCGACCCGGAGGAGAAGCGCAAGATCATCGGCCGCGAGTTCATCCGGTCCTTCGAGGACGCGGTGGGCGAGGTCGTGGGTGAGCAGACGGCCGGCGATGCGGCCCCGACGGTGGAGTTCCTGGTCCAGGGGACGCTGTACCCGGATGTGGTGGAGTCCGGCGGGGGCAGCGGCACGGCGAACATCAAATCGCATCACAATGTGGGCGGGTTGCCCGAAGACCTGGAGTTCGAGCTGGTCGAACCGCTGCGGCTGCTGTTCAAGGACGAGGTGCGGGCGGTCGGCCGGGAGCTCGGGCTGCCGGAAGAGATCGTGGCCCGCCAGCCGTTCCCGGGTCCGGGTCTGGCGATCCGGATCATCGGTGAGGTCACCGAGGACCGGTTGGGCACCCTGCGGCAGGCCGACGCCATCGCGCGCGAGGAACTGACCGCGGCCGGTCTGGACGGACAGATCTGGCAGTGCCCGGTGGTACTGCTCGCGGATGTGCGCAGTGTCGGGGTGCAGGGCGACGGCCGCACCTATGGGCATCCCATCGTGCTGCGACCGGTGTCGAGTGAGGACGCGATGACCGCGGACTGGACCCGGTTGCCCTACGAGGTGCTGGAACGTATCTCCACCCGGATCACCAACGAGGTCGCGGAGGTCAACCGGGTGGTACTGGATGTGACGAGCAAGCCCCCGGGCACCATCGAGTGGGAGTGACGACGAACCGGCGGGACCTGTTCAGGTCCCGCCGGTTCCGTTCGTAGGAGCTTGTTCGACGCTCAGCGGCGCCGCCGGGGCGATACGACCAGGACCAGACCGGCCACGATCGCGGCCGCGACGGCGATCCAGCCGATCGGGACGATCGTGGTGAGCCCCCACTGGGTGGGGCCGGCCAGGGCCCAGGCGCTCAGGCCGAGCGCCAGCAGGCCCACGAAGAACAATCCGGGAGAGAAACCGCCGCGCCGGGCGTGCCCGCAGGCCGTGCGCCGATCGGTTCGCTTATCTGTCTGCTGTTCAGCCACGGCGCACCTCCGCATCGCCCATCCGCACGTGCACGTTCAAGTTCAGCACCGGCGCGTCCCCGCCGGGCCCGGTCAGCCCGTCGGGGCAGGTCGCCTCGCCCATCCGGACGGTGCATTCGGTGCGCACGTTCATGTTCTCGGGTAGCAGGACCATCGCCTGACCCATCTGCACATCGACATCGACGGTCTTGTCCGCGGTGAGGTCGATACCGCGCAGGTCGAGCGTGCCCGACCCCATGGTGACCTTGTACTCCGGCCGTATCTCGGTGGCCGAGGCCGGCGCCCAGGTGCGGTCTCCCACGGTCTGGCTCTGCAGGTCCACCGGTCCGATCACCGCGGCGAACAGCACGAAGGCCGCCAGGGGCGCGGTGACCAGGAGCAGGCCGTGACCGCGGCGCCGGAACGAACCGAACACCAGACCCAGCCCGATCACCGCCAGGGCGATCGCGCCGATCCGCCCCGGGGTCATCCATTCGCTGCCCGCCACGGCGGTGGCACCCGCGGCCGCCGCCGCCAGGACCGCGAGACCGAGGACGACCGGGGTGAAGCGGGAACGCGGCCGCGACTCGACGGCCGGTGCGACCATTGTGCGGGCCGGTGCGGGTTCGGGCAGATCCCAGGCCAGCGGCGCGACACCCAGCGGGTCCCAGGAGGGCGGGGTGCGGTGGGCGAACTCCGCGGTGCCGGGTTTGCTCATATCGACCGTGGGGCGGGCGGCCCGGAAGTCGGCAGTATCGGCGGCAGGTCGGCCCCCGGCCGGGTCGACCTCGGCCGGGTCGCGGGGAGCCACCGACCCCCCGGGCGAGCTCTCGTCCGGCGCGGGGGCGCTGGACGCGGCGGTCGCGGAAGCGCCGATCCCGCCGCTGCGCTCGATTCCTGTGACCCGCGTGGGGCCGGGTGCCGCGTCACCGCTCTCGGCGAGCAGTGGGCGCGCCGTTTGCGTGGGATCGCCGGCGGATCCGGTGCCGCCCGAGTGCGCCGGGGGCTGCGGGACGTCGGCCGGGGGCTCGGGGATGTAGCGGTCCGGCAGCCTCGTGTACGGCGTGTACACATCCGACGGCGGCGCGTAGAGATCGGCCCCGCCCTGCGGGAACATGGCACCGGGATATCCGGTGGTCCCGTGGGTGCCGAGCGACTCGGGTTCGACGGTGCCGGGCGGCAGCGGCGGTGGTTCGGGGGAACGCATGTGCAGCATCCACCAGCCCGCGAGCATCAGCGCCAGTGCGATGACACCGGAGCCACCGAGCCCGATCCCCACCGGTCCCATCGTGCTCACCGCGATCGCCAGGGCCACGATCAGCACGATGGTCTTGGTCTGATTCGTCGATTCCTGGTCCTTACGGGTGAGCGACTCCGCCATGGAACCGCGGCTTCCGGGTTCCGGGAACAACAGCCAGCCGGTCAGGTAGAGCACGATTCCGGCGCCACCGAAAATGGTGGACACCACGAACGCCACGCGGACCAATACAGGATCGATACCGTAGCGATGGCCGAAGCCCGCCGCGACTCCGGCGATCGGGCCCCGCCGGGGCAGCCGAACCGGCCGGGTCTGCCACATCTGCTGCAGCTGATCGCCGAAGCTCGTTCTCGTCATGGACCCCATGGTCCGCTCGGGACGCCCGCGCGCACATCGGGGTGAACCCTGAAGTTGGACCGGAAAACTCTCTGAGCACCGCGGACGGGTGTGACCGAGACCGATATCAGGGTGTTTCCCCATGGCTGCCGGTGCGGTTGCCGTGCCAGTATCGAGGGTATGTGCCCGTTCGGACCTGCCTTCTACACGCGGGGGGCCGCTGCCGGGTCCGGGGCGGTTCCCGGTACCGACACCCCACGTCTGGTGCGCCGTTCCGGCGGCCGGATAGTCGGCGGGGTCGCCGGCGGCGTGGCCGACCATCTGGGTGTCGACGTGCTCAAGGTACGGATGGTCTTCGTCCTGCTGTCCGCGCTGGCCGGGGCCGGGATAGTCGCCTACAGCCTGCTGTGGATCTTCACTCCCGACGGCACCGATTCGGGTCGCCCGTCGGGTACCGAGCGCCGTCAGGCGATCGGGCTGGCACTGCTCGGGCTTGGCCTGTCGGTGGCGGTGTCATGGGTGTTCAGTGGCGCGGTGGCCCGGGTGATCGCGCCGATCGTGGTGATCGCGGTGGGCGCGGCGCTGGTGTGGCGCGAATACGACGCCGACGGTCCGCGGTCGCTGATCGGAATACCGACGAAACCGTCGGTGGTGACCTGGTCGCGCATCATCGCGGGGGTGACGCTGGTGGTCACCGGGCTGGCGGTGGTGGTGCTGTCCCAGCTGGACTGGGGTTCGCTCGGCTCGGCGCTGCTGGCGGTGGCCGCGACCCTCATCGGAGTGGGCCTGCTGACAGTGCCGCTCGGGCTGCGGCTGATGCATACGCTGAATGCCGAGCGGGCCGCGCGGATCCGTAACGAGGAACGCGAGGAGATCGCTTCGCACCTGCACGATTCGGTACTGCAAACGCTTGCCCTGATCCAGCGGCAGGCCGGTGACCCACAGGAGGTACTGCGGCTGGCGCGCAGTCAGGAACGGGAACTGCGCCGCTGGTTGTTCGCCGATTCGGGTCCGGCCGAATCCAGCCTGGCCGCCGCGTTGCGCACCATCGCCGGCGAAGTGGAGGACCAGCACGGGGTGAAGGTCACACCCGTGACGGTGGGCGATGTGGCGATGGACGGTACGGAAAGCGGCTCCGGCCTGCCCAAGGAGCATTTCACCGCGGTGCTGGGCGCCACCCGGGAAGCCTTGGTGAACGCCGCCAAACATGCCGGGGTATCCGATATCGACCTGTTCGCCGAGGCCGAACCGCACCAGGTCAGCGTGTTCGTCCGCGACCGCGGTACCGGTTTCGACCCCGATTCGATTCCCGAGGACCGCCACGGCGTGGCCCGCTCGATCCGCGCCCGGGTCGAGCGCCGCGGGGGGACGGTGGAGATCGTCTCGGAGCCCGGCCGGGGCACCGAGGTGCGCATCATCATGCCGCGGACCGATTCCGGATCTTCGGAAGCGGAAGAGCAAGTGAGTGAAGGCCGGGACGAAACCGTGGGGTCCGGCTCCGCGGCAGCCTTCCGCAGGGCCGACGCACCCGCCCCTTCCACCGACCCGCAGGATCTTTCCCGAGTGGACTCCACCGAGGTCGTGACCGCCGGTCTCACCCGACCGCGCCGGGCCGCCGCCGATCCGGCGCGCCCGAACGGTCACCGCTGATGGACCCTGCGGTGACGGCCCCGCTCGCTGCTCCAAGGCCCGACCACATGCGTACTTCGTGTGCCCGGGGGACCCCACAGCACCCGACATCGCCACGAGCCGGTCCGACAACCCCGAATCCCTTCCTGTCCACCCACCTGAAACCATGTATCGCACGATGATCAGCAGTGCTGCCCCGTCCCACCCGGCCGCCTCATCCGGCGCCGAGTCCTACGAGGCCCTGAAAGGGTCGAGGCCCGTCCCGCCGTTCAGGCCTC
>NZ_BDBX01000031.1 GCF_001613205.1 Nocardia sienata NBRC 100364
CGCCGCAAATAAACACAGAGAGGGTGGGCGTGCGGGTTTTTCTGGTCGATGACCACGCCGTTTTCCGTTCCGGAGTGCGGGCCGAGCTGAGCCGGGAGACGGATATGGAGGTGGTCGGCGAGGCCGGTGGGGTGGCCGAGGCCGTGGCGGGTATCAACAGCGCGAAACCCGATGTGGTGTTGCTGGATGTGCATATGCCCGACGGCGGCGGAGTGGCGGTGTTGCACGGTATCGACAGCGGTCCGGTATGTCTGGCGTTGAGTGTGTCCGATGCCGCCGAGGATGTGATCGCGGTGATCCGTGCCGGTGCCCGGGGTTATGTGACCAAGACGATTTCCGGTGCCGAACTGGCCGACGGGATCCGCCGGGTGGCCGGCGGCGACGCGGTGTTCAGTCCGCGGCTGGCCGGTTTCGTCCTGGATTCGTTCACGGGGAGATCTCCGGTGCCCGAGCCGCCGCTGGATCCGGAGCTGGATTCGCTGACCCCGCGTGAGCTGGAGGTGTTGCGTCTGCTGGCGCGCGGTTACACCTACCGGGAGATCGCCGAGAAGTTATTCATCTCGGTGAAGACGGTGGAGACCCACGCGTCGAATGTGCTGCGTAAAACGCAGCAGTCCAACCGGAACGCGCTCACTCGCTGGGCGCATCGGCGACGTATCGACTGAGCGGCGGCGTCAGGGGCGGGTGGGGTCGTGCAGACCGCGTACCGAGCGGGTGACGGTGAATTTCCGGTTGCGGCCCATGACTTCGGTGCGTCCCACCATGCGTTCGACCACGGTGCGATGGTTGAGATGGTTGTTGTAGACCGTCCACAGCTCGCCGCCGGGGCGCAGTACCCGGCCGGTCTGGGTGAACATCTTGATGGCCGATCCGGTGTGCACGGCGGCGCCGACATGGAACGGCGGATTGCATACGACAAGGTCGGCGCTGTTGTCGGGGGCGCCGCACATGGCGTCGTCGCGGACCACCCGGACCCGGTCGGTGACCTGGTTGGCGGCGGCGGTGGCGGCGGCGGAGGCCACCGCGGCGGCGGACTGGTCGGTGCCGATCACCGCGAGTCCGGGCCGCGATCTGGCCAGTGCCACCGCCAGTATCCCGGTACCGCAGCCGAGGTCGACGGCGTCGCGGGCATCGGGTTTCATCGCGCGCAGATGTTCGAGCAGGAACCGGGTGCCGATATCGAGGCGGGCGCCGGAGAACGCGGCACCGTGCGCGACCACTTCGATACCGATCTCGCCGATGTGCTCGTGCACCGGGAACCGGGGCGCGCCCATCGGTTTCGGGCCGCGGGCCAGCAGGGTGCGCGATTTCTGCCTGCCGCGGCTGGCGCGCACCTCGGAAAACGATTCGGCCAGTACCTCGTTCATGGCCTTGGTCAGATATTTGTCGCGACCGCCGGCGAAGACGCGGACCGCCGGATGGGCGTAGCGGGCGATGACCTCGGCGATTTCGGCCAGGCCGGCCAGGACGCGCGGTAGCCGCAGCAGTACGACGGTCGCACCGCGCAGCAGTGTCTCGTCCAGCGGGTGGGAGGTGTAGCGGTCGGCGAGACCGAGTGTCCGGGCGTTGGCGGCCAGGGCGAGTTCGCCGGTGAGCAGATCCTGATGGACGCGTATTCCGTGCAGGTCGTGGGCGGCGGCGGCGCCGAGGGTGAGGGCGCCGTAACCGTCACCGATCACCGCGACCGTTTCCCGGGCGGCGGCGGCTTCGGTGAGCGCTTCCGCTGCCACGTCGAGAATCAGGCGGTCGGCGGCATCGACGGCGTACAGGTTGGCGGCCTCCACATCCGGATGGCGGCGCAACCGTTCCAGTAGGTCCTCCACATCTCGCACAGGTCAAGTGTGCTAGATCGTTGCCGCGGCCCGCCGGCCGCCCCGGCGGACGGCCGGTGGGCTCGCTGCGTGCGCCCGGGTGGCCCGGCCGGGAAGCCGGGGATTCACGGCGCACCGGGAGTGAGCATGTTCCCGCAGGACAGCGGCTACGCCGGTTAGCATCGGCCGCATGCGTACCGGGCGGGTTCTGGTAGTGGTGGCAATGCTGGGTTTTCTCGCGGGATGTGCCGACTCCGGGTCCACACCACCGGTTAGCTCTCCGGAGCTGGTACCGGCGGTGCCGAGTTCGGCGGTGGACACCCCGGGCCTACCGGCGCCACCTGTGCCGTTGCCGGGCGAGGCGGTGCCCGCGCCCGACGATACGGTCCCCAAACAGGCCGAGGCCTCGCCGGGGGCCGCGCTGACCGTGACCGATATCCGGCTGAGCAGGCATCCGGGGTTCGATCGCGTGGAATACGACCTCGGCGGGGAGGGCAGCCCGGGCTGGAGTGTGTGGTACACCGGCCGGGCGGTCCAGGACGGCAGCGGCCGGGAACTGGAGGTGGCCGGCGAGTCGGTGCTCGAGGTGCGGATCACCGGGTCGGCCTATCCCTTCGACAGCCGGGTGGCGCCCTACTCCGGCCCCGACCCGGCCACCGATCCGGCGGTTCCCGGGATCGCCGGGGTGTATCGGACCACGGTTTTCGAGGGGGTCACGCAATCGTTCATCGGGGTTGCCGGCGACCGGCCGGGCTTCACGGTATCCACCGCTACCATGCCGAATCGCCTGGTCATCGATATCGCCACCGGGTAGCGTACGGTGCGCCCGGTATCGGTTGATGATCAATGACGAGGCTGGTCGGTCGAAATACGACCCGACGCAGTACGGTTGACAGCACCGGCGGCTCAGATGTCCGGCGCGCCGGGGCGAGAATACGGGGTCGTGGGCATCCGAGGGGAGTTCAACACCTATGCGACGACTCGAACGAGCCGGTCTCGCCACCGCTGTGACCGTGCTCATCGCGGGTGGTTTCATCGCTGCCTGCTCGAATACCGTGACCGGTACCGCCCAGGTGAACCAGTCCGAGTTGCAGCTGTACACCTCCGAGGTCCGATCGTCATCGGCCGCGGCCTCCTCCTCGCGCGCCGCCGCCGCGGCGGCCGCCGCCACCGATGTGTGCGAGGCGCTGCGCGACAACAACAATCCCGCGGTCGACGCGTTCAACGCCTATATCGACGCCAGTGACGCGAAGGCGCCCGATCTCGAGCCCAAGAAGCAGGCCGCGATCACCGCGTTGCGCGATACCGCCAACAAGATCGATCAGAACCTGAACCCCGATGTGCCGGGCGATGTCTCCATTCCGATGCGCACCTACCGCGACAATCTGAAGTCGCTGGCCGACCTGCTGGAACGCAATGCCTCGGTCGAAGAGGTGAACGGGCAGATCGATACATTCAACGCGGACAAGGACGCGGCGTTCGACGCCTGCGACGGGTACTGAGCGCGCCGTTCATTCGTAGAGCCCTTCCACATACCACCGGTCGTTCTCGGCGAACAGCAGCAGACTGTGCGGGCCGGGTAGTTCCACCTGCGCGCGGGCACTGGGCGCCGCACCGGGCGACCACCACAGTTCGTCGAGGAGCCAGGGGCCGGTCCAGGCGGTGAGCCGCCAGCTCGATCGTCCCCAGCGCAGTCGCGCCGGGGGCCCGCTGAACCCGCCGCGCTCGGTGATCCGCACCGGAGCGCCGTCGGCGGATTCCAGAGTGACCGGTGGACGGTCGAGCATGATCACGGCGGGGGCGGGTTCGGGGATCCGGCCCGGCCAGGGGGGTGCCGGATCGGTGTGCGGGGCGCGTTCGTCGCCGAATGCGACCATGGTGACCCGTTCGGCCGGCCCGCGTCCGCCGCTGAGCACTCCCACCTGCACCGCGTCTCCACCGAGCAGGCCCTGGACGCGGACCAGTGCGCGTAGCGCGCGTTCGTCGCCCGATCCGGTATCGCCCCATAGACCCAGTTGCAGGGCACCGGCCGGCACCACCTCCACCGGCACCAGGTGCAGCAGGATGATCGGGCCGCCTGCGCGGCCGTCCGGGGGACGGGTCAGCCAGCCGTCCAGCTGCCAGCGCACCCGGTCGGCGACCCCGTCGGCGGTCAGCGGTTCGGCGCAGCGCCAGACCCGGGACAGGTTTTCGCCGGTTTCGGTTTCGGCGCGGATCTCGAGCCGGGTGCAGGCCAGCGCGGCGGCCGACAGCGCCGCGGTGAGGCGGGTGGCCAGTAGCCGGCCGGCGAACGCGGCCCGGTCGACCCGGTCGATGGGCGGATCGCAGGGGAGCCGGACCTCCAGATCCGGTGCGGGCCGGCGCGGCGCGGGTGGCCGTTCGGGTAGGGCGCGGGCGGCGCGGTGCGCGAGGATCGCGTCTGTGCCGAACCGGGAGGTCACCTGGGTCGGCGTCAGCTCGGCGAAATCCCCGATCCGGCGCAGGCCCAGCCGGTGCAGCAGATCTATGAGCGCGGCCCGTTCCGCGGCCGCCGGGCCCGGTTCGGCCGCCAGCTCCGCGATCGGTAGCGGGGCCAGGAACCGGGCGTCGCCTCCGGGAGCCACGATCGCCCCGTGCCGGGCGGCGATGATCGCGGTGGGTAGTTCGTCGGCGATACCCACCCGCGCCTCCACCCCGGCGGTGGCCAGTGCGGTGAGCACCCGGCGGGTCGCGGCCTCGGCGGAACCGAAGTAGCGGATGACACCGCGGGCGGACA
The DNA here is from genome assembly GCF_001613205.1 of Nocardia sienata NBRC 100364. Lineage (GTDB taxonomy): Bacteria > Actinomycetota > Actinomycetes > Mycobacteriales > Mycobacteriaceae > Nocardia > Nocardia sienata. Next base: position 4,567 of record NZ_BDBX01000031.1, read on the forward strand.
GGGCCAGCAGGCCGGGGCGCAGCACTTCCACGCCGGAGGCGAGGGTGTCCACGGTCGCGGCGACCGGTTCGAACAGCCGGGCATCGCGGTCGGGGTCCTGTTGCGCCACCACGAGTTCCGGGCAGCGACCCTGGGCTTCGCGTTTGCGCATACCGCGTCGCACCCCCGCCTCGCGGGCGGCGGCCGAGCAGGTGACCACCCGGTTCGCGTGGAGTACCGCCACCGGTTGTTCCGGCGGCAATCCCGCGCTCGCCGCCGCCGCGACCGCCGGCCAGTCCGGGCACCACACCGCCAGGACCCGGGGGCCGCCGCGGGCGGCGCCCGGTGTGGGCCGGTCAGGAGGCAACCGACCGCTCCTGCCGTTCGGTTGCGCGGCTCTCGCCGGCTTCCGGGCCGGCCGGCGCGATCCACTCCACCCGGCCGGCGAGCGGGCGAGCGGCCAACCGGCCCCGGTGCGGTACCCCACCTTTGGCGCGGACCTCGACATCGAGGCTGATGGAACGGATACGCCCGCTGCCCGTCCCGAGCCCGGTGTAGCCGGAAACCTTCGCTTCCAGGTTCAGGTCCGGAGCCGGCCAGGAGCCGCCGGTGACGATCAGGGTGGCGTTCTTTCCGCGTGCTTTCGCGGTGAGTACCCGGGCGCGGGCCGGTGGAACCGCGGCGCCGCCGAGGCCGAGCACCACCAGATCCATACCGTCGAGCAACACCGCCGCCACCTCTGCCGGGTCCCGGCCGGCGTCGGCGACCACCGCGATCCGATCCAGCCGGGCGCCCATCTCCGCGGCGGCGAGCAGACCGAGTCCGGGCAGCCCGACGGTGGCCGCGTGCCCGCCCGGTCCGGTGACGGCGGCGAGCAATCCGGCCAGCAACGATCCCGCGCCGGTGTAGGCCACCACACTGCCCTTGACCAGGCCGCCTTCGGGCAGCAGGGGTGCCAGGGCCGGAGGTACGGGCAGGATCTCCGGCCGCAGGCCCGTCGCCGGCGTCACCGGTGCGGACAGGCCGTGTTCGCCGCGTGGCCCGGCCGGGGGGCCGGGTACGCAGCCGCCGCTCGCCGCCCGGGCGCGCCGCAACTGGGCCAGTTGCCGCAGTTGGGCGCCGCTCGCCTTCGGGGGCCGTGCCGTCATACTTCCACCCACTTCCGCGACGGACGCCGGACGGACGGGCCGGTCGCACCGAAGTGGCCGGCACCGATCCAGCTAACTCCTGGTTCGAACATACATTCGACAGACTATCGGCTGAAACCCGCCCCCGGAAGTACCGCCGGCGCCGCGGCGGCCCGCTGTGGTGAACGGAGTCGCGTATGGCGCGGTCCGGCTCCGAATCCGGCCAGCTACCACCGAATTCGGCTAGTCTCACACCCATGATCGATCGCGCCCGTCCCATCGTCGGCCCCGACTATCTGGTGGCCGGCCGATACCGCCTGCAGTCCAAGCTGGGCGGTGGCGGTATGGGAGCCGTCTGGGAGGCCCGTGACCGGCTGCTGGACCGCGACGTCGCCATCAAGCAGGTGCTGTCCACCGCCGGTATGGACGAGGCCCAGGCCCGGCGGGTCCGCGATCAGATCGTGCATGAGGGCCGGGTCGCGGCGAAGCTGTCCCATGAGCACGCCATCGCCGTATACGACGTGGTGATCGAGGCCGGTGAACCCTGGCTGGTGATGGAGCATCTGCCCTCGCGCAGTGTGGCCCGCGCGCTCGCCCTGGTCAACGCCCTCCCGGTCATCGAGGTGGCCCAGATCGGCGCCCAGGTCGCCGACGCGCTGGCCGCCGCGCACCATGTCGGGATCGTGCACCGCGATATCAAACCGGGCAATATCCTCGTCGCCGATCGTGGCCCCGGGGTCGGGATGGCGAAGCTGAGCGATTTCGGCATCTCTCGCAATATCACCGAGGCCGCCGACGAACCGGACGGGATGATCACCGGTACCCCCGCCTATCTGCCGCCGGAGGTCGCGCGCGGCGCCCGGCCCACCGCGGCCAGCGATGTGTTCTCCCTCGGCGCCACCCTCTACACCGCCATCGAGGGGCAGCCGCCGTTCGGGATGGACGACGACACCGGCGCCATCGTGGAGCGCGCCGCCATGGCGCAGATCATTCCGCCGAGTCGCAGCGGTGTGCTCACCCGGGCACTGTTGCACATGATGGAACCGGCCCCGCAGCGCCGGCCCACGATGGCCGAGGCGCGGGACGAGATCCTCGCCGCCGCTTTCGGTCCCGGCGCCGCGAGCAATATCCTCGGCGCCCCGGTGCGGACCGAGGACGGAACCATCCCCGCCTGGGCGGCCCGCAACTCCGCCGCCGGCCTGCGCAGCCCTCGCTCCGGCCCGTTGCCCCGGCGCGCGCAGCCGCAACCACCCCGCCCCGCCGCGGTCGCGGCGCCGGCTCCGCGGCCCGCTTCGCGGCAGCTCAGTCCGACCGTGGCCGTCACCATCGGACTGTTGATCGGGCTGCTCATCCTCATCGTGATCCTTGTGGTGGTGATGTAGCGCGCCGCCGCGGGGGAGATGTACGCCACCGATATGGCGTTCCGGTGATAGGTGAGGCCCCCGCGTAATGGGGTTCGACACCCTGTGATCAGCCGGTATCGGTATCCGGCGAGGTCGTGCGCGCCGTCGGGCCACCGACCGGTATTACGGTCCGTGGTCCATCCGGGCCCGACCGGCGGTAAGGTCCGGTTTGTCTGTCTTGTCGTCTCGCCCGGGAACTCCACCGGGGGTCGTGATCGTTGGACGGACAGTTGGATATCGAGTAACAGCTCGAGCCGACGGTCGTGCTCCGGTATGGCCAACGAACTCCGAGAAAGGGATTTGCGGTGCGCGCCACAAGCAATCCGGTATTCAAGAATCTGCCGCGGCAGGAAACCGGCTACGCGAGCTTCGGCTCGGCGGCCGCCGGCGCGGGGCAGCTGGGTTACCAGTACGGCAACCAGCAGCAGTACCCGCAGCAGTATCAGCAGCCCTATCCGCAGGCGCCGACCCGGTCGCTGACCATCGACGACGTGGTCACCAAGACCGGTATCACGCTGGGTGTCCTCGCGCTGTCCGCGCTGGTCACCTATCTGCTGACCAGCGCCAACACCGGCCTCGCGCCGCTGTTCGTCATCGGCGGTGGTCTGATCGGCCTGGTCCTGGTACTGGTCGCCACCTTCGGCAACAAGGCCGACAACCCGGCGCTGGTGCTCTCCTACGCGGTCGCCGAAGGCGTCTTCGTCGGCGCCCTGTCGTTCATGTTCACCGATATCAGCTTCGGTGGCGCGGGCGGCGCGGGCATGATCGGCCAGGCCATCCTGGGCACCTTCGGTGTGTTCGCCGGCATGCTCGTCGTCTACAAGACCGGCGCCATCCGGGTCACCCCGCGGTTCACCCGCATGCTGATCGGCGCCATGATCGGCATCTTGGTCCTGGTGGTCGGCAACCTGATCGCGAGCTTCTTCACCGACGGCGGCTTCGGCCTGCGTGACGGCGGCCCCATCGCCATCATCTTCAGCCTGGTCGTCATCGCCATCGCGGCGTTCAGCTTCCTGCTGGACTTCGACGCCGCCGACCAGCTCATCCGCGCCCAGGCGCCGCCGAAGGCCGCCTGGGGTGTGGCCCTGGGTCTCACCGTCACCCTGGTCTGGCTCTACGTGGAGATCCTGCGACTGCTGAGCTACTTCCAGAGCGACTAGTAGCGACCGCCACTGCGTGGCACCGGCACTTCTCGCCAGGCGAGGGGTCGTCGGAACACTGCCCGAAGTGTTCAGGTGGTGGGTAGATCATGAAAACGCTCGGCCGGGATAAGCCCGGCCGAGCGTTTTGCGTGGGCGGTCGTGGAGTCATGAGCGATGTGTTCGTCGCTCACGACGGGGGTGAAGGGCCGACCGAGGTGGGCGAACACCTCTACGAGCTCGGTGGCGTCCCTGGGCGGTGTCTATGGGAACGCCGTCCCACCTGTGCTCACGGAAGATCCGGTTACTCACCGAAGGGCATCCGCGATGGTGTCGACTCGGTTGGTCCAGACGAGACCGGTGAATCCGGCGGGAATCCGTTCGAGGGATTCGAGGGTATCGAAGCCCTCGGAGAAATCGCCGGAACCGGCCACCAGTACGATCCGGGCGTCCGCGTCGGCCATGCGCTCGGCGAACTGCTCGGGCCATCCCCACAGCCAGAGCGCGTAGCCTTCGGGAATGTGCAGTTGGGTGTGGTGACAGGCATCGGGTGCCGCGCCCGTCCAACCCACTGCCTCGTACCGTCCCAGGCAGTCGATCATGATCTGCTTGGACATGACGCGCACGTCCGGCAGACGCGCGTGGAGCGCGGCGATCGGCTTGTCGCCGCCGTAAACGGTGAGCCGGTCCGATTTCTCGACGGCCAGCCGGTCGGCCAGGGCCGCGCCCTCGGCGGGATCGTTGCTCTTGATGTGGATCAGCAGCGACTGGGTGGGGAAGGCGGCGAGCACCTCGTCGAGCGTGGGCATGAGGCCGACGCCCTTGCCGCGGAAGGGGTAGGTTTTGCCGCCGTCGGCGGTGTAGCCGTACCCGATATCGAGTGCGCGCAGCTCGTCCATGGTGTGATCACGGGTGGTGCCGGTGCCGTCGGTGCGGCAGTCGACAGTCCAGTCGTGGAAGACCGCGAACTGGCCGTCGGCGGTCCACTGGACGTCGAACTCGACCTGATCGGCGCCCGCGTCGAACGCGGCTCGGATCCCGGCGACGGTGTTCTCCAGATAGTCGTGCACCGGTGGGTTGATCCGTGAGGCGGTGCAGGTATCGGCATCGACGCCGTCCATCGGGTAGGTCTGTGCCATGCCACGATGCGCGAGCACCAGCGGCCGGCCACCGGGCTCGGCGCCGGCGGGCAGAGTTGTGTTGCCGGTGAACAGAAACCCTGCCAGCAGCGTGATCACCGTGGCGGGCATCCAGTAGTGCTTTTTCTTCCGGCGCCGCTGCGGGGTTGCGGGCGGAACTGTTCCTGACGCGGACATGCCGGATATCCTCGCAGGCTTCCGACGCAACTCGCGAGTACGGCCGAAACGCCGATAATGTTGTGTGCCTTCGCTTTCGGCATCACCGAGAGGGGTCGGCCGCTGACTCGGACGAGACGAGCCGAGAGACCGGCGACCGGTGCAGGCGCGGGAACCGGGCTGCTGCCGAGGCCGCATCCCGGCAGTCGGCTCCGGTCGGGGCCGCATCCACGTCCGGACACCGATCGGCCGGATACCGGCGCGAACCGGCTGCGGTCAGGGCTCGGGCCGTTCGTGGACGGTGAGCAGGAGGTGATCGAAGCGGGTACGGGTGGGTGTTTCGGCGCCGCCGAACTCGCCTACCGCGGCGACCAGTTTGGCGGCCAGATCGCGGAGTTTGGTGTTGGTCTCCTGCGACCGCCAGATCAGTACCCGGAAGGCCTGCTCGGCGGAGATCCCGTAGATCATCATCACCGCGCCCTTGGCCTGCTCGATCAGTTCCCGTGCCGCGACCATCCCGGGTATCGCGGCGTCGAGGGCTTCCTGGCGCTCTTCGCCGAGGGTGTCGGTGATATCGATGTAGTAGCCGGTGGTGCCGGTCACCGCGCCGGTGTCGTCGAACATCTGATCCCCGACAACCAGTACATGGTGTATCCGGCCGGCGGTATCGATGACGCGGTGGCGGCTGCTGAACGGCGCACCGGCGCTCACCACCAGCGCCAACGTGTCGGCGACCCCGCCGCGGTCCTCGGGATGCTTGTGCGCCAGCAGCAACTCGGTGGTCGGTTCCACCTCGCCGGGGGCGTAGCCGTGCAGGGCCGCGACCTCGTCGGACCACTCCCAGCGCTGTTCGGCCAGCCAGAACCGGAAAATGCCCGTGCGCTGCGGCACCGGCACCATCGGCCCCGGACCCTGTGAAACGCTTTCCTTCCTCACCCGCTCATTCTCCTGCATGCCTCCATCGCGTGAGAACATGATCTACCAGTTGCCCGTCGACAACGCCCATCTTCCACAAATCCTCGACGAAGGCGAACGGGCAACCGGTGGATAACCGCGCGGATTCCGCTGTTCTACTCGGTCACATACCCGGCGGCGGTCCCGGGACGATCCGCTGGGGGACCGATTACGGAGAGAAGCCGGAGTTTGTCGTAGCTTTCGCTACCGGGGACGGCGGTGTAGACGAGGAGCAGGTGGGACTGTTCGGGGTCCAGGAGTGTCTGGCAGGTCAGTTCCAGGGCGCCGACCTCGGGGTGTGCGTAGCGTTTGACGCCGTTGTAGTGGATGCCGATTTCGTGCCGGTCCCAGACGGCGCGGAATTCTTCGCTGCGGTCGAGCAGGAGGTCCAGGAGCTGGGCGGCCCGTGATCCGGGTCCGCGCAGGGTGACCATCTTGCGCAGTCCGGCCGCGAAGACGCGGGAGTGCAGCGTGTGGTCGTCCGGGTGGTACAGGGCCCGGGTCGCGGGGTCGGTGAACCACCGGTAGCCGATGCTGCGGGCCGGACCGGTGTATCGGGTGGTGTCGCCGGTGAGCGCGACGCCGAGCGGGGTCTGCCGCAGGGTCTCGCCCAGTTCGGTGACGATCTCGGCGGGCGTATCGGTGAGCCGGTCGAAGATACGGAGCAGGCCGGGACCGATGTGCTCGCTGGTTGCGCCGCGCGCGGGTGAGTTGTGCCCGGCGAGGCGGAACAGGTGGTCGCGTTCGTCGAGGGACAGATGCAGGCCCTGCGCTATCGAGGCGATCATCTGCTCGGACGGGTGTGGTCCGCGGGCCCGCTCGAGCCGGCTGTAGTAGTCGGCGGAGATGTGACAGAGCGTGGCGACTTCCTCGCGGCGCAGACCGGCGGTTCTACGCCGTTGCCCGCGTGGGAGACCGACGTCTTCGGGTTGAAGTGACTCTCGACGGCGGCGGAGGAACTCGGCGAGCCCCGCTCGATCGATCACAGCTGCTCCTCCTCCGGTCCGGTGATGTTCAGTCTGCCGTCGGCGACGGATCGCTACCTGGGCTCGTCGATCCCCCTTTCGAGTGACGGCGCCCCGGTCTCGCCTGCCTGGGATCGAGAGGCCGTGGATATCACCGTGGCCCGCCCGCACTCTGAGTTCATACCCACTGTCCACGAAACCAGGAGCAGCGCATGGCACGCACCCGACCGGACCTCACCGTTGCCGATCTCTCCGGAAAGCTGGCCGTCGTCACCGGCGCCAGCGACGGCGTCGGGCTGGCGCTGGCGACCCGCTTGGCCGGCGCCGGCGCCGAGGTTCTCATGCCCGTCCGTAACCCGCGCAAGGGCGAAGCGGCGGTCGCGAAGATCGAGCAGCGGCATCCGGAAGCGGTCGTGTCCCTGCGCGACCTCGACCTGTCGTCGTTGGACTCGGTGGCCGCGCTCGGGGATACTCTGCGCGGCGAGAACCGGCCGATCCACATCCTGGTCGCCAACGCCGGCGTGATGACCCCGCCGGACCGGCAGACCACCGCCGACGGATTCGAGCTACAGTTCGGCAGCAACCACCTGGGACATTTCGCTCTCATCGCCCATCTGCTGCCCCTGCTGCGCGCGGGACGTGCGCGCGTGACCTCCCAGATCAGTGTCGCCGCGAACGAGAACGCCATCAACTGGGAGGACCTGAACTGGGAGCGGTCCTACCACGGCCGGCGCGCGTACAGTCAGTCCAAGATCGCTTTCGGTCTGTTCGGGCTCGAACTGGATCGGCGGAGCCGGGCCGCGGGCTGGGGGATCACCAGCAACCTCTCCCATCCCGGTGTCGTCCCCACCAGCCTGCTGGCCGCCCGCCCCGAGGTCGGCCGGGCACGCGACACCGTCGCGGTGCGTGCCATCCGTGCGTTGTCCCGCCGCGGCATCCTTTTCGGGACGGTGGAGACCGCACTGCTTCCGGCCCTGCTGGCAGCCACCGCACCGGACGCGCGTGGCGCCTGCCTGTACGGTCCCAGCGGTTTCCGGCAACTGTCCGGCCCGCCCGCCGAACAGGCCCTCTACTCCCGGTTGCGCAACGAGGACCACGCGAAACGCATTTGGGAGATCTCCGAGAAGTCGACCCGTACATCTTTTCCGGTCGCCGAGCCTGCCCGGCCCGGCTCCGAGTCGGCAGGTTCCGCCGATCCCGGGGTGCGGTGATCAGCGTGCGCCCCGATACGCGCGGACCGCAGCCGAGTCGGCGCAACGCCCTTCCGGTGCCCGGCCGGCAGAACACGGCGGCGCAGCCCGGCCGGTGAGCTGAGGGCGGAGCTCAGCGGGGTAGTTCCGCTCTGGCGTAGACCAGCGCGTAGACGATCAGTGCGGTGCCGAGCGCGGCGAACAGCACCCGTACGGTGACGGGCCCGAAGCGGGCCAGGGCCCGTACCACCCGCCGGTAGATCCGTTGGGCCCGCGGCGTGCGCCGCAATGCCAGTGCCAGCACCAGCAGTGGTGGAAGCAGCGCCAGGGCGCAGTAGACCAGTACGATCATCGGCCAGCCCGCCGGCGGCGGCCGGTGGGAGGACAGCATCGCCAGCGCGGTCAGATAGGGGATGGCGGTCGGGGCCTGAGCGAAGCCGATCGCCATTCCGGCCACTGCGAGCATCGCGGGACGCCGGCGCAGGGTGATGGTCCACTCCGGTGGGTCGGCCGTGCCGGTGGTGCGCACACAGGCCAGGGCGATCAGCACGGCGCCGGCGACGAGTTCGCCCCAGAAGCGGAGGGTGGCAGTGAGCTGGAAGTCGAGGAGTTCGGTGAGCCAGTTCAGTCCCAGGACCGTGGCCAGGCCGAAGGTGGTGGTGAGGACGAAGACACCGCCGAGGAAGGCCAATCCGCCCGGTAGCGGCGAGCGCCGGGCGAGCCGGCTGTCGACGATGACGGCGGTGGTGACTCCGATGAGTAGCACGTCGAGGGAGTCGAGGAACGCCAGCCCCGCCATGGCCAGCAGAAGAGTCATCATTTCCGACCGAACATACGGCACCCCATCGCGGGCCCAGCGTCCTCGGGTGGGGCGCGTACGGCGATCAGGACCGAGTATCGCGCGATTGTTCATCGTGATCAGGTGATACGCGGGGCCGACCGCCCGCGCCGGCCCGGCGGGCGGGCACAGCGCAGCGCCGGTGCCGGTCGGACCGGGAGCCGACCCGGTACGGCACAGTTCGCGGAAACCGCTCAGGACCCGCGGGGAGTGAGATCGGTGCAGGTGGCGGCGTCCGGTAGTGCCCGCGCGAGGAAGACGGTCTGGGCCATCATCCTGTAGCCCGCCATTCCTTCGCGCAGGATCTCGATCGACTCCTCCGGGTGCACCGAATCGATCACCGCGTTCGGGCCCACGGCGTTGAACTGATGACTGACGCCGCGGGGGATCTGCATATCCACGAACGAGCACGGCGGCACGATCAGGTTGTAGCGGGTGCGGTGCACGCCGGGCGGGGTGTCGGGCAGGTTGTCGGTGAAACACTCCGGCCGGAAGGGCGTCACTCCGGGAATATCGGTGACAACGAAGGGGGACAGCGCGCCGACCCGGATATGAGTGCCGGGACCGGTCATCATGCGGACGAAACGCAGCCCGGTGTGCAGGTGCATCCGCGAGCAGATACCGCGTTCGCCGGCGTCGTAGAAATCCATGAGGTAGCGGTCGGCGAAGAAACCTTCGAAAGGGGTTTCCAGCAGGTAGACATCGCCTTCTTCGAAGGTCTGCGCGCGCACGACGCCCTGGGCGTCGGGTGTGCTCGCCGCGTGGGTGGCTTTGGCGGTCCGGACGATCTGCGCGAACGCGTCCACCACGACCTCGGCCACCTCGGGCGCGAACCGCGCCACCGGTGTCACGACATTACGGCCCGCGTCCTGGAATTCGGCGAGGTCGTGGATCTCGTTCTCGTCGTCGGCATGGTTCTTGATGCGTGGCTCGGTCATCGGGCCGACTCCTCGGTACTGGACGTGCGGCCGGCGGTCACGGCCCCACCTCGAACGAACGAAGCCATAATTCCAGCGACAGCACCAGCCACAGTTTGCCGCCCTGCCGGGGAAGCAGCGCCCCCTCGCCGCGCAACCAGGCGCGCACGGCGTCCTGCCGGAAGAGTCCGCGGTCGCGCGCGGCGCGGCCGAGCAGCAGATCGTGGACCGGATCGCGAAGCGGGCCGTCCAGCCACTGCTGCACCGGTACCCGCATACCGCTTTTGGGGCGGTCGACGATGGTGGGCGGCAGCAGATCCCGTACAGCCTCCTTGAGAATCCATTTCTCGCTGGTGCCCGCCAGTTTCGCGGTGGGCGGTACGGCGAAGGAGTGGTCGACGACGGCGCGGTCGAACAGTGGTGCGCGGCCCTCGATGCCGCTGGCGGCGGTCAGGCGCTCCACCTTGGTCAGGATGTGGTGGGCGCCCTTGGTTCGCAGGTTGGTGTGGAGTAGCTGGTTGAGCAGGCTGCTCATCCGGCCCCCGCGCAGGTAGGGAGCGACGTGTTCGGCCGGAGACGGCGCTCCGGCCAGTTCGGCGAGTGTCTCCGGGGTCAGCAGGGTCGGTAGATCGCCATAGCATTTGCGGTAGCTGTCCAGATACGCGTGGGCGCGGGCATCGGGATCAGGGTCCTCACGGGAGAGTTCGAAGATCAGCATCGCCAGGTTCTTGGGGCCGCCGAACACCGGGTCGCCGCCCTCTCCGTTGAGCGCGACGCGGATTCCGTCGGCGGCGACGGCTTCGGCGAGCATCAGGTTCGGCACGGTGAGCGGATCACCGACCGGGCAGTCGAGCAGGCCCACCGTATCCGCCAGCCGGGCCGCGATCGTCTCGCCGGGCACCGTGAGCACCCGGTGCTCGGTACCGCAGTGCGCCGCGACGAGCCCGGAGTAGCCGAGTTCGTCCGGGGCGGTGGCGCCGAAGCTGATCGAATAGGTATGGACCGCCCGGTCGTGCGCTTTCGCGGCGAGCGCGGTGACCAGACTGCTGTCGATCCCGCCGGACAGCAGCACGCCTACGGGTTCACCGGACGGAAGCCGCCGGGCGACGGCGTCTTCGAGCAGGGCACGGAGCGCCGAAATGTGTTCGTCGACAGACCGCTCGTCCGCGGTCTCGCGCGGTTCCCAGAACGTGTGCTCGTCGGAGGTGCCGTCCGGGCGCAGCCGCACACAGCGGCCGGGGAGCACCTCGTGGATATCGCGTAGCAGGGTTTCGCGTCCGGGCAGGTAGGCGAAGGTCAGGAAGGACCGCACCGCGGGGAGGTGCAGACCTGTGCGTAGCGCGGGCCAGCGGTGCAGCGCACGTAAGGAGGTCGAAGCGGCCCAGCCCGCCGCCGAACGGGCGTGGAAGAGGGTTCGGGTGCCCAGATGATCGCGCGCGAGCACCAGATCGGGTCCGTCGGCGATGGCGAGGGCGAACATCCCCTCGGCGGCGGCGAGGCCCGCGGTGCCGAAACGGGCGTAGCAGCGCAGGAGCAGTTCACCGTCGGGCCCGCCGGGCGGTGGAGCTTCGGTGCCGAGGCGCGCGCGTAGCCGGTCGGCGTTGAACAGCGTGACCTCGCCGACCGCCCTCAGCTCCCCGGCGACGAAGGGCCCGTGCGCGGTACCCGGCCCGTCGAGCAGGCCCAGGGCGTGGCCACCGCGGACCGTGACCGGCTCACCACCGACGGCCCGCAGGTGGGCGGACGGATCGTCGCCGCTCAGGAACGCACACCATCGAGACATTCAGTACTCACCCGAAATCGTCGTCGTCACCGTATCCGTCGTTCCAGTCGCCGTAGTCGCCGTCGCTTTCGCCGCCCCCGCTGCCGGTTTGCGTCGCCTGGTTGCGCAGTTCCTCTTCCTCCTCCGGGCTCAACGACATCGGCGGCAGCACCAGCGCGCCGAGCAGGGCGCCACCGGCGACGCCGGCGAGGATCGTGCCGAGCCGGCCGCCGAAGGACGAGCGGTTGACCGTCAGCACGCTGTCGCTCCACAGGGTGCGGCCGTATCCGGATTCGCGTCCGTAACGGACCGAGCCGTCGTGCAGGGTCCGTTTGACGATCCGTCGGCCCAGCGGCTCGTCGACCCCGGAGCCACCCCGGTCGTCCTGCCAGGTGACCGTGGCGCCCGGACCGCGGCGCCGCCACTCCTGCCTCCCGTCGGCGTAGCGCCGGTGCACGGTGTGGTCGGCGAGCAGCTCATCGGTATAGGCGAGGTGCTGGTATCGGGACACAGTGGCCTCCTCTCGTGCGACGAATGCTCAGGCGGCGGGCCAGGTCAGGAAGCCGCTGCGGCGGGCGCGCCGCAGTTCCGCAAGTGGCGGGGGCGGGGTGCGTACTCCGCGGACCAGGCGATGCACCGAGCGCAGCAGGACAGCGGGGTGGACCGCCTCGAGCTCGACGATCCGGCCGCGACGCAGCCAGGCCTGTTCCCGCTCGTCCAGGAAGCCGGGGCCCGGCCCGTCGCCCTGGTGATAGTCGGCGAGCAGCCGCGCCGGCGGTTCTCCGCCGGTCACTTCCGGCGGTGCGATCACCCCCGGACCCCGCCGCCGCGATCCTCGGCCGCCGAATGCCGGGCCCGGCGCATCCGGCGCCGAGGGACCGTCGGGTAGTTGCCCCGAATCGACGGCGGGGCCGTCGATGTGAAAGAGGTGCAGTCCCAACACCTGCCGGGGCCGCAGCCCCAGCGGCACCACGCGCAGCCCCGCGGGAATCCCGGTGAGTTCGCTCGGCCGGGCGGGAAACGCGAGGCCCGCCGCGCTCGCTTCGTGCAATACGTAGACCTCACCCGCGCCGCGCGCGAGCATCGCCGTCACACCGGGGTGTAGCGGCAGTTCGGCCGCGCTGAGCACCGGTGTCGCCGATTCCATCGGTAGACCGTTGGCGCGCAGCATATGCGCGACGGTGTGCGATTCGCAGATCAGCAGACGCGGCAGGCCGTAGTCGAACAGGTCGGGTTCGGGAGTGTGCGCTCCAGGGGGTGCGGTCCGGGGCGGTGCCGGCGTGAGCAGGCCGGGGATCTCGCGGTGCCGGGCGAGGGCGGCGTGAAAGGTGGCGAGGGACAGCGGTGCCGGGACGGTGAACGCGATCCGGCGTGGGAGCCGGGGCACCGGGGCGAGCAGCCGGCAGAGTTCGTAATAGAGCTGGCGTTCGGTGAACCGGATGCCGTTCGGCGCGGCGGCCCGGGACACCGCGACCGGTAGCAACCGATCGACTATCCGCTGTGTCCACCGGGCCGGTGTCAACTGCTCGGCCACGTCAGGAAGCCTATCTCCCGGGCACGCTGCCGGTCCGGGTCGGCGGCTTCCCGGACTCGTTCGACCCCGCGCTCCACCACGCCCAGCAGCGTCGCGGGCGGCAGCGCCGCGACCGGTGACCACCAGCCGTCGGCCAGCCAGTCGCGCTCGGCCGCGGATCCGGCCGCCCACTCCGGCACGGGTGGCGCCGCCGGGTCCGGCAGCTCCCGTAACCGCACCGCCGAGCGGGCCGCGAGCGCCGCTTTCGCGGACAGCCCGATCAGGATCGCCCGGGCGCCCAACGCGTCCCGGGCGCGCGAACCGAACAGGACGCCGGGCAGGCCGGCGTCGTGCAGGACGAGGACCGGTACCTCCGGCGGCAACCGGTCCAGCCGGTCGGCCAGCGTCATCTCCCATACCTCGGCGGCGTTGTTCGCGGCGAGACAGGCGAGTACCGAACGATTTGCGCACAACAGGGCCAGTCGCGGTTGCCGCACGGCGGGCAGCGCGATGTCCTCGGTCACCATTCCGGGCGGCGGCCCGCCGTAGATTTGTGCCCAGCGGTCGTACACCCCGGTGCGAAATTCCCGCGGTGTCACCGGTATCCGGACCGTCGTACGCTGCCGGAACCACGGTTTCGTAAAGGTCAGCAGCAGCGGAATCACGACCAGGAGAAGCACCCCGGTGCCGATCCCCGGTAATGCCGGGACGAACCCGGCTACCACACAGATGAACCCGCCCACCACGATGATCCCGCACGCCCAACCCAGCGTCGCGTGGTAATCGCGGTCCACACTCGGCACATCCCGGCGCGTGGCCGCGTACCACAGTTGGGTGGGGGTGTAGCGCAGACCGCGCTCGTCGCTCAGCTTTTCGGCCAGGCGCCGCATCCGCAGGTCGTGCATCCGCGCCGGGCTTTCTTTGGGCTCCAGCGCGAACTCCCGCCGGCACGCCGGACATCGCCGTCCGGTGCGCTCGCGGCGCAGCAGACTCTTGGCGCAGTGCGGGCAGATCACCTCTCCAATGGTCGTCGATCGGCCCGGATCGCGCGAGTGGTATATGTTTTCGAATCCGAGATGACCTGGGTGTTCAACGCCACCGGTATACCGAATTCACCGACGGTCAACCGGCGGTTCGGCGATAGTCTCCAGAGCTATCCCGCACGCTGTCGGATCGACCTCTACCTATTCCATTGGCGGACTTACGTACCGGGCTTCGGTGAATTGCAGGCAGACGGATGGCAGTCGTGATCCGAGTAGTCCTATCGGGCTATCTGTTTCCGATCCCGCACCAAGCGGCGAACCCGCGCAACGTTTCCGTGGAACGCGCATCCTGCCGTGCCAGGGCACGCACTGTCTCGTGCACCATCGGGTGGTACCGCGTCTGTGTCGGTGCGACACGCCGCGCCGACTGCAACGCCGAGAATGCCTTTTCCCTATCGCCGTGTAGGAGGTATCCCCGGGCCAGGTCGATGTAGTGGTGACCGGCTCGCTCCCGCGGAGTGCTCGCGGGCAGTACCACCTTCGCGGACCGTTTCACCGCCTCGGTGCCATCCAGCATCTCGACCGCCAGGCCGACCGACCAGATCCGGACGTTCGTGGGGCCGAAACACAGCCGGTAATCGTCACGATCCACACCGATTCGCGCGGCGGCCTCCGTTGCCTCGGCGAGGTGGGCGTCCGCGGTATCCCTTCGCCCGGCGCGTGCGGCGGCGAGAGCTGATTTGAGATGCAGGTTGCCCCACATCGCCAGAGTCGCCGGGTCACCCTTACCGATATTCGGCTCGATCGCCTTGCGGCTGCCCTCCAGGAAGCGCTCGGCCCCCGCCCAGTCGGCCACGCCGATCATTTCACCGGCGCGCTGGTAATCCCCCGCGAGCACCGCCAGTTCGTCACCCGACCGGGCCGCCGCCCACTCGTATCGGTCCACGGCGAGTGAAGCGAGATCGATGTAGCCGAGTTTGTAGACCACCTGCGAGGTCGCGGCGTAGGTCTCGGCCAGCAGACCGAATATCCGTTCCTGGTGCGAGGTATCGGCAGAGTGCCGAGCAACCCGCAGATCGTGCAGCAGCGACGGGAGGAGCGTGCCCAGTTCGCCCAGCCTGACCATATGCCGCATCTCGGATGCCCGGGCCACGTCCGCGGCCAGATCGCTCAGAGCGCGAGCCGGAATATCGTCGGGCGGAATCCGGTACACCGCCAGCTCCCGCCGGATGTCCGGTATGCCGGCGTGCACGAGTTGCTCGTCACGAGTAGTGCGCGGATACGGTTGTTCGAGAAGTGCGGTGACGCCGACCTTCAACGCGCGCCCACAGGCGGAGATGAAAGCGGGCGAGGCGGGCGCCCGTCCCTGCTCCACAGCTTTGACCAGAGATGTCGAGACATTCGCCTCGGAAGCCAGACGGGCCTGGGTCCAGCCGACGAGTTTGCGTTCCTCGGCAACGCGAGCCCCCACGCCGTCGTTTTTCTGCTCGGTGCTCATAGCTATCACATCCTGCATCGGCCCTCGTTCTCATGGTGCCAAAGGTTTTGTCCCTTCGGGAGGTCGGGCGCTACGAGCCTTATGGCGAAATCAAGCCCGCTGACAACAACACCGAAGAGGTGCCCATGCGTCAGGAGTCACCGTCCCTGCCCACCCGGGCTCCGCACAATCTCGCCATGGCCGCCACGCTACGGCTCTGGCAGGCGGGCCGTCATTGGGTCACCGACGACCCGGCGATTCTGCGCCGGGTCGTGGACGGGCTCCGAGCGCTACCCGCCGACCACCCCACCGCGCATTGCCGCTCGCAGGAACCGATTCGCGGTTACGCGCACGCACACCAGGTGATGGACGTCCACGCGGCACATCGCTGTCCGCGCTACGTGGCTGCGGCGGACTATGCGGCCGCGGCGCGCCGGTGAGCCTCGGCAGACGCGCGGTCGTGCTCTGCCGACCGGGCTGCGACAGCGCGGAGATCGAGCGGTTGTCCCGGGCACACGACCTCCGGGTGATGTACACGGTGTACACCGATACCGGGCCGGAGCTCGCGGCGCGGATCGCCGTCCAGTACACCCTCGACTACGCCGCCGAGGTGGTCGTGATCCCGTACCTGACCGCACGGGAGGCCAGGGAACTGCCGGCGTGGCGGCCGCTCGTGTGGTTCGCGGATCTGGTGACAGCGACCGGAGTAGTCGAAGAGGGGTTCTCCGAACAACCTCGACGTGGAGATCGCCGGGCTCCGGAGTGCCCGAACGCGTGAGTTCGGTGTCGTCGCCTCGGCCCGGCCACCACATGTGGAACCCGGTACGGCCGGGCCTGAGCCGCAGGGCGAGGAAACGGGCCCGTCCGGCCCTAGTCTTCTTGTATCCCGCACCCGACAGGCAGGAGACCGAGGTGGCCCCGACGACGCCTACCGAGACGACCGTGGCCGAGGTGCTGGCCGAGCTGGCCGGCCTCGCGGACCCGAAGATCCGCGCGGTGAACGAGAAGCAAGGTGACGATCACGGCGTGAACCTCACCCGGCTGCGTGCGGTCGCGAAACGGCTGAAAACCCAGCAGGACCTCGCGCGCGGACTGTGGGAGTCCGGGGACACCTCGGCGCGCCTGCTGGCGCTGCTGATCTGCCGCCCGAAAGACTTCGCACGCGACGAGCTGGATGCCATGCTGCGGGACGCGCGGACCCCCAAGGTGCACGACTGGCTCGTGAACTATGTGGTGAAGAAGAATCCGCACGTCGAAGAACTCCGGGTGACCTGGTTCGACGATCCGGACCCCGGGGTGGCGAGCGCCGGGTGGGCGTTGACCGCCGACAGGGTGGGCAAGAAGCCCGGCGGTCTCGACCTCCCCGGCCTGCTCGACATCATCGAAGCGCGGATGAAAGATGCCCCGGAGCGCCTGCAATGGGCGATGAACACCTGCCTGGCCCGGATCGGGATAGAGCATCCCGAGTACCGCGCCCGGGCGGTTGATATCGGTGAGCGGCTGAAGGTGCTCGAGGACTACCCGACCTCTCCGGGCTGTACCTCCCCGTTCGCACCCGTCTGGATCACCGAGATGGTTCGTCGCCAACAGGAGAAGTAGCTGGTAGGACTGGTCGGAAGTAATCCATTCTACCTGCGCTGATGCTTCATTACAGCCATGATTGCTATCATGGGAAAGTCTATTTTGCATCAGATTGGAGGTGGGAAGATGCGTACCACCATTGACTTAGATGACAATTGGGAAGAGGCTGCGCGAGTGCTGGGCACACACGGCAAGACGGAGACGGTAAACCGTGCCTTGGCGCATGTGCTCGATGAGCGGCGGCGCAGTCAGGCCGTTGAAACGTTCCGAAGCCTGCAACTCGATCTCGATCCGGAGACTATGCGCGGAGCGTGGGAGTGAGCACTCCGGTCTATCTGGCCGATAAATCTGCCCATGCCCAGCGATACAACTCCGAAGAGGCGGCTCAGCGGTTGGACCGTGAGATGGCCGCAGGACGCCTCGCGATCTGTGAGATGGTTGCTCTCGAGCTGCTCTACTCGGCGCGTAACAGCAGCGACTATCTACGCCTGAATGCAGCACTACAGGCACTGCCATGGGCTGCAACCGATGGTGCCGCCATGAAACGAGCTCTCGATGTGCAACGGCGACTCGCTCAGCGCGGGCAACACCGCCGACCGCTGCCGGATCTCATAATCGCTGCCACCGCGGAGCTCGCTGAGCTCACAGTGTTGCACTACGACCGTGACTTCGACCTGATCGGCGATGTTACCGGCCAGCCGATGGAGTGGATTGTGTCTCGAGGGACTGCGGGCTGAGCAAGTCTCGGTCGAGACCATCCGACCCGGCTTCCGTTGTGCCGGATGCGGCTTCGTGGTCTGTGACAGCGCACAGAAACGGCCCCTCCACGGGTTGAATCCGTAGAGGGGCCGCACTGGAGACGAATCAGCTCAGGCGTTCGATGATCATCGCCATGCCCTGGCCGCCGCCGACGCACATGGTCTCCAGGCCGAACTGCTTGTCGTGGGTCTGGAGGTTGTTGATGAGGGTGGCGGTGATGCGGGCGCCGGTCATACCGAACGGGTGGCCCAGCGCGATGGCGCCGCCGGAGACGTTCAGTTTGTCCAGGTCCATGCCCAGTTCCCGAGCCGAACCGAGGACCTGCACCGCGAAGGCCTCGTTGATCTCGTAGAGGTCGATATCGCCGATGGTCTTGCCGGCCAGCTTCAGCGCCTTGCGCACCGCCTCGATCGGACCCAGGCCCATGATCTCGGGGGAGAGGCCGGAGACCCCGGTGGACACGATCCGGGCCAGCGGGGTCAGGCCCAGTTCCTTGGCCTTGGTGTCGCTCATGACGACCAGGGCGGCGGCGCCGTCGTTGAGCGGGCAGGCGTTACCGGCGGTGACCGTGCCGTCCGGGCGGAAGACCGGCTTGAGCTGGGAGATCTTCTCGTAGGTGGTGCCGGCGCGGGGGCCGTCGTCGGCGGAGACGACGGTGCCGTCGGGCAGGGTCACCGGGGTGATCTCGCGTTCGAAGAAACCCGCCTTGATGGCCTCTTCGGCGCGGTTCTGCGACCGCACGCCCCAGTGGTCCTGGTCTTCCCGGGAGATCCCGGTGAACGAGGCGACGTTCTCCGCGGTCTGGCCCATGGCGATGTAGATATCGGGGATGTTGTCGTCCTCGCGCGGGTCACGCCAGCTCACCCCGCCCTGGGCGGTGGTGGCGGTGCGTTCCTCGGCGGTGGCGAACTGCGGGTTGTGGGTGTCGGGCCAGCCGTCGGCGGTGCCCTTCGGGAAGCGGGAGACGGTTTCCACGCCCGCGGAGATGAACGCGTGGCCCTCGCCGGCCTTGATGGCGTGGAACGCCATCCGGGTGGTCTGCAGGGAGGAGGAACAGTAGCGGTTCACGGTGGTACCGGGCATGTAGTCGTAACCCAGCTGGGTGGCGACGACCTTGGCCATATTGAAACCGGATTCACCGGCGGGCTGGCCGCAGCCGAGCATCAGGTCGTCGATATCGGCGGGTGACAGGGCGGGGACCTTGTCCAGTGCGGCACGCACCATCTGTGCGGCCAGGTCGTCGGGCCGCATGCTCACCAGCGACCCCTTGTTGGCCCGGCCGATGGGGGAGCGAGCTACGGAAACGATGACGGCCTCTGGCATGAGGACTCCTTTGTCGGGGAGTGTGCACGGCCGGGCCGAACACTACTCGCGGGTACGATCCCTTCGAATCTACGTCGCGCCCGGCTACTAGGAAATATCCGCCGCGGCCATATCCCGTTCAGCGAGCGCTCTCATCAATTCGGGCAGCAGATGGGTGGCCGCCAGCGCGTAACCGTCGGCGGAGGGGTGGAAACCGTCGGCGGAGAACAGCTGCTCCGGGGCCGCCCGGAAATCTTTGCTCAGCAGGTCCCCCATGGCGACGGTGTGGCCGCCGGCCGCCCGGGTGGCCGCCGTCTGGGCCCGCGCCAACCGGACGCTCCACCGGTGCACCACCGAGCGCAGCGGTTCCGGGATGGCGGTGACGCTGCCGAGGTCCGGGCAGGTACCGACCACGACGACGCTGCCCGCCCCGTGCAACCGGCTCACCGCCGCGCCGAGGCGTTCGGCGGACCGGGCGATCGAATGCTTCTTGGTGACATCGTTCGCGCCGACCAGCACCACCGCCGCGTCAGGCGGCGGGCCCGCCACGAACATGGCGTCCACCTGCCCGGCCAGCCCCTTGGAGGTGGCGCCGGAGATCGCCTTGGTGCTCAACCGGATGCGCTGCCCGGTGGCGTCGGCCAGACCGTGCGCGATGCGGACCCCGGGCACCTCGGCGGCGCTGTGGCAGCCCAGACCCGCGGCGGTCGAGTCACCGAAGATCATCAGGTGCAGGTCGGCATGTTCGCCGGTGCGCCCGGGCTGGTATCCGAGTGGCGAGTAGATGCCGTCGGCCTCCGGGGGCTTGGAGGTGTCGCGGCCGATCATGCCGCGCGCCGTGCCCGCCTGGGTGGTGAGCAGCCGGTAGGCCGCCCAGGACGCGGTTCCCGCCCCGGAGCCGACCAGAACCGTGGCGGCACCGGCCACCGCGGCCGTCCGCCATCCGATCCGAGTTTCGCCCATGGGCCCGGATCTTACGAGCGGGAACGATCTCGTGCGCGGCGTGCGCGCCGGGACCGGTCGCGCCCGGGCAGGTATCAGGCCGGGACGACGAAACTGCCGTACGCCGGGATACTCGCGTGGTTCGTGGTCACCACCACGTCCACTCGGCCGGGGCCGGTGTCCTGGAACAGGGAGTACTGGATGCTGCCGTAGATGCCGGTCACCACATTGTTGATGTAGGCACCGGTGGCCCCGGTGTCCAGGTTGCGCCAGGTCACCGTGGTCAGTACCTCGCACAGCGGCGCCAGCGGGTACTCACCCGGCCCGATGCCGGCGACGGGATTGGCCCGGACATTCAGTACCGCGCGGCCCGGCCACTGCGGGCTGGTGTCGGCCCAGGTGCGGATGCTCGTCCCGCACAGCCCGCCGTAGGTCAGCGTGGGGACGTCGGAAAACGCGATGGTGGCGGCACCGGCCGTGGCCCCGGACGCGGCGACCAGCGCGAAGGCGGACCCGGCCAGGAGCGCGGTGGCACGTGCGAGCTTCGGCAGCCTCATAGGTCCCGGATATTAATGGCTCGGCAGTCGCTCCGCCGGATTTACGCGGCGGGGTGGCGGACCACACGCAGCCTTCCGGCAACGTCTCTGCAACGATGGGGGTATGCGCATTGCGGATCATGTCGTGGACCTCATCGGCAACACCCCGCTGGTCCGGTTGAACTCGGTGGTGCCCTCGGGCGCCGGCCTGGTGGCCGCCAAGATCGAGTACCTGAACCCGGGCGGCAGTTCCAAGGACCGTATCGCGGTGAAGATGATCGAGGCCGCGGAGAAGTCCGGGCAGCTGCGTCCCGGCGGGACCATCGTCGAACCGACCTCGGGCAATACCGGTGTCGGCCTGGCGCTGGTGGCCCAGCAGCGCGGCTACCACTGTGTCTTCGTCTGCCCGGACAAGGTCAGCGAGGACAAGCGCAATGTACTGCGTGCCTACGGCGCCGAAGTGGTCGTCTGCCCGACCGCGGTGCCGCCGGAGCACCCCGACAGCTACTACAGCGTCTCCGACCGGCTGGTCGATGAGATCGAGGGCGCCTGGAAACCGGATCAGTACTCCAATCCCGGCGGTCCGGACAGCCACTACGAGACCACGGGGCCGGAGATCTGGCGCGATACCGAGGGCACGGTGACCCATTTCGTCGCCGGTGTCGGTACCGGCGGCACCATCACCGGCGTCGGTCGCTACCTCAAGGAGGTATCGGGCGGCAAGGTGAAGATCATCGGCGCCGATCCGGAGGGATCGGTGTACTCCGGTGGCACCGGGCGCCCGTATCTGGTCGAGGGGGTCGGCGAGGATTTCTGGCCCTCGGCCTACGACCCGGCGATCCCGGACGAGATCATCGCGGTCTCCGACGCGGATTCCTTCGATATGACCCGGCGCCTGGCCCGGGAGGAGGGTCTGCTGGTCGGCGGTTCGTGCGGGATGGCCGTGGTGGCGGCGCTCGAGGTAGCCCGGCGCGACCCGGATGCCGTCGTAGTGGTGCTGCTCCCGGACGGCGGGCGCGGCTATCTGTCCAAGATCTTCAACGACCGGTGGATGAGCTCCTACGGGTTCCTGCGCACCCCGCTCGACGGGTCGACCGCGGAAGTGCTGGTCGGCGACGTGCTGCGCGGTAAGTCCGGCGAACTGCCGGATCTGGTGCACACCCACCCCTCGGAAACCCTGCGCGACGCCATCGAGATCCTGCGGGAGTACGGCGTGTCGCAGATGCCGGTCGTCGGCGCGGAACCGCCGGTGATGGCCGGCGAGGTGGCCGGCAGCGTCTCCGAACGGGATCTGCTCTCGGCGGTGTTCACCGGTCGGGCGAACCTCACCGATTCGGTGGCGCAGCATATGAGCCCGTCGTTCCCGCTGATCGGGTCGGGCGAGCCGATCTCCGCGGCCACCAAGGCGCTCTCGGATACCGATGCGCTGATGGTGGTCGAGGACGGCAAACCGGTCGGCGTGATCACCCGCCACGATCTGCTGGGCTTCGTCAGCACCGATCGCGTGGCGCATTAGCAATTATTCTGCAATCACAGGTTCAACCTGCTCTACCGGGGTATAACGGGGTGTAGTGCCGTTCGCGGCAAACGCTGCGTCCGATCGGAGAGCGAAGGGAAGGGCTTGTGCAAACCTCAAGTTTGGCAATCGATTTCCAGCAGGGTTTCTCTGATGCGTGGAGTTCGATCGCGACATTCGTACCCAAGCTCATCGGCTTCCTGGTCATCCTGGTCGTCGGCTGGATCATCGCCAAGGTGGCCGAGAAGATCGTCGACAAAGTGCTCGAACGGGTGGGTTTCGATCGGCTCGTCGAGCGGGGCGGAATCCAGCGGATGCTGGAGCGGAGTAAGTACGACGCGTCCGATCTCCTCGGGAGGCTGGCCTTCTACGCGATCCTGCTGATCGCCCTGCAGATGGGTTTCGGGGTCTTCGGACCCAACCCGGTCAGCAACCTGATCAACGGGATCGTCGCCTGGCTGCCCCGTGCGGCGGTCGCCATCCTGATCGTGGTGGTCGCGGGCGCCATCGCGCACGCGGTGAGCGATCTGGTGCGCAACGCGCTGGGTGGGTTGAGTTATGGACCGATGATCGGCCGGATCGCGGCGGTGTTCATCTGGGGTATCGGTATCGTCGCCGCCCTGAATCAGATCGGGGTGGCCACCACGGTCACCACACCGGTGCTGATCGCGGTGCTCGCCACCCTGGGCGGCATTCTGGTCGTCGGTGTCGGCGGTGGTCTCGTGCGGCCGATGCAGCAGCGCTGGGAGGGTTGGCTGAGCGGGCTCGAGGAGGAGATGCCGTCCGTGCGCGGTCACGCCGAGGCCTATCAGCGTGGCCGGGAGGACGCCGCGCGGGAGCGGATGGGTGCCCAGCAGGCGGGCCGCGGTGCCGCGACCGCCGGACGCGACCCGGAACAGTGGGACGAACCGCAGCCCGCGCACGGTGGCGGTTTCCGGCGGGAACCCGATGAGCCCGGCGGTCACGGGCAGCAGATGTCCGGTGGCGAGTACCGGCAGTTCGGTAACCCCTACCGCGGCGGTCAGGCCCCTTATGGGGGCGGCCAGACTCCTTACGGGGGCGGTGGCCAACAGCCCTATGGCGGCTACGACGAGGGCGGTCGGTCGCCCTACGGCGGCGGCGAACCGCGCCACCTGCGCTGAGCGTCGTTTCCCGGTTTTCTTCCGCCGTGCACCGGAGCCCCCGGTGCACGGCGGAAGTCGTTCATCGGGCCGAGTGTCCGGCCTGCAGGCAGGCTCCGGCCAGCCGCAGGTGCAGCCATTCGGCGGTCGCCCAATCGGCGGGTTCGGTGAGAGGCGCGGTCCGGCCCTCCAGCAGTCCGCGCATGTAACCGGCCAGCAGGACGACCGGGGAGACCTGCCCGGCCGTATCGATCCCGAGGTCCAGAATGTCGCGGACGGCGGCGGCGTGCTGATCCAGTTGCGCGGACAGCCCCGGCAGCGCGGCGGCCGCCGCGAAAGCCGGCGCCCCGTGGGTCCGGTGGATACCCTCCAGATAGCGGCGGGCGGAGATCTCGAACACACGGGGACCCAGGGCGAACATAACCCGATGGTAACAACGCGCCGCTATTTATCGAACTGTGATATATCGCGCATCTCCGCAGGTGGTAGCCCTGGGCGCGACTCAGGTCCGGCGCCGGACCGGCTCGGCGCCGGCAACGAGATCGGTCCATGCGTCGGCCAGTAGTGCCAGCCGGTACCACGCCGCGTGCACTCGCTCGTCGGAGACGCGTTCGGCGTGAGGCAGCAGATGGTTGGCGTGTAAGTGGGCGGCCGCCATGCGGTCGATCGTGGCGCCGAAGGAATCGTCGCGCTGTCGCCGGACCTGCCGTCCGGTCGGCTCGGTACTGATCCATCGGTCGATCAGCGCGACGAGTTCGGCTCGGCGGCAGTCTATTCCGGCTGTCGCCAGCGGGTCGCCGTGCCGGCGTGAGGCAGTGTATTCGCCGGGAACGGAATGTGGATGCGCGCGAAATGGCAAGTGGCTCCGACCCACTGGCGGCGTCAGCGGAACGCCGACGCGTCGGTGAGCGCCTTGCCGAGCACCAGCTGGTGGACCTCCGCGGTGCCCTCGTAGGTGAGGACCGATTCCAGATTGTTCGCGTGCCGCAACACCGGGTAGTCCAGCGTGATGCCGTTGGCGCCCAATATTGTGCGGCACTCGCGAGCGATCGCGAGCGCCTCGCGGGTGCTGTTCAATTTGCCCGCGCTCACCTGCTCCGGGGTGAGTTCGCCGCGATCCTTCAGCCGGCCCAGGTGCAGGGCCAGCAGCTGGCCCTTGCCCAATTCCAAAGCCATATCCGCCAATTTCGCCTGGGTGAGTTGATAGGCGGCCAGCGGCTTCTCGAAAACCTCGCGGGTACGCGAATATTCGATCGTCGCACTCAAACAGTCGCGGGCGGCACCGAGCGCGCCGAAGATTATTCCGAACCGTGCCTCACCCAGACACGACAGCGGGCCCGACAGACCGGACGCGCCCGGCAACATCGCATCGGCCGGCAGCCGCACCTCGTCGAAATCGAGTTCGGCGGTGACCGAGGCGCGTAGTGAGAGCTTCCCCTTCATTTCCCGGGCCGTGAACCCGGGCGTACCCGCGGGCACCAGGAAACCGTGCACGATATTCTTTCCGCCGCTCTCGACCTGAGCCCACACCACGGCGATATCGGCCACCGACCCGTTGGTGATCCACATCTTCGATCCGTTGAGCACCCAGTCGCCGCCCTCGCGGCGGGCCCGCGTGCGCATCCCGCCCGGATTGGAGCCGAAATCCGGTTCGGTGAGACCGAAACAGCCGATCGTGTGCCCGGCCGCCATATCCGGTAGCCACTGCTGCTTCTGCTCCTCGGAGCCGTACTTGTGCAGTGCGGTCATCGCCAGCGATCCCTGGACCGATACCAGTGACCGGAGTCCGGAGTCGGCCGCCTCCAACTCCTGGCAGGCCAGGCCGTACGCGGTGGCCGGCAGGCCGGCGCAGCCGTAACCCTCCAGATGCATCCCGAATACGCCCAGCTTCCCGAGTTCCGGGGCGATATCGCGCACCGGGAATTCCCCGGCCTCGAACCACTCCGCGATATGCGGCCGGATATGCCGGTCGGTGAAGGCCGCGACGGTATCGCGGATCTCCCGTTCCTCCCCGGACAGCAGTGAATCGGTGGCGAACAGTTCGGCGACGGTCAGCATGGCCTCAGGGTAATCGCCGGCGGCTGTCGCACGGACGGCTCGGACCAGGGCGCGAGCCTGCTCACAGGAAGGCCGCCCGGCGTGCGGTCACGGCGCGTCCGACCTCTAGGGTGGGGGGTATGAGCGAACTGGGATTCACCACCAGGGCTGTGCACGCCGGTTACGATCCCGATCCCCGGACCGGCGCGGTGAACGTGCCCATCTATGCCAGTTCCACCTTCGCCCAGGACGGGGTGGGTGGACTGCGGGACGGCTATGAATACGCCCGCACCGGCAACCCCACCCGGACGGTACTGGAGGCCAATCTGGCGTCCCTCGAAGTCGGCCGCTACGGCCGGGCGTTCGCCTCGGGGATGGCCGCCACCGACTGTGCGCTGCGCGCGATGTTGCGGCCCGGTGACCATATCGTCATTCCCGACGACGCCTACGGCGGCACCTTCCGGTTGATCGACAAGGTGTTCACCGAATGGGGGATCGAGCATTCCCCGGCCGCGGTCACCGATATCGACGCGATGCGCGCCGCCATCCGCCCGAACACGAAACTCATCTGGGTGGAATCGCCCACCAACCCCCTGCTCAATATCGGCGATATCCCGGCGCTGGCCGATATCGCGCACACCTCCGGCGCCAAATTGGTCGTCGACAACACCTTCGCCACCCCGTACCTGCAGCAGCCGCTGCTGCTCGGCGCCGATGTCGTGGTGCATTCGACGACGAAGTACCTGGGCGGGCACTCCGATGTCATCGGCGGCGCGCTCGTCACCGACGACGCCCAGCTCGACTCGGCCTTCGCCTTCCTGCAGAACGGCGCCGGCGCGGTGCCGGGCCCCTTCGATGCCTACCTCACGATGCGCGGCACCAAAACGCTCGCCCTGCGGATGGACCGGCACTGCGACAATGCCGAAACCCTGGCCGAGTTCCTGTCCCGCAATCCCGCGATCAGCCATGTGATCTATCCAGGGCTGCCCGAACACCCCGGCCACGCCGTCGCCGACAAGCAGATGCGGCGGTTCGGCGGAATGATTTCGGTGCGCTTGGCCGGTGGTCCCGACGCCGCCCGCGATCTGTGCTCGCGGACGAAGGTGTTCACTCTGGCCGAATCTCTGGGTGGAATCGAGTCGCTGATCGAGCATCCGGCGGCCATGACCCATGCCTCTACAGCAGGGTCGCTTTTGGAAGTACCCGATGATCTGGTAAGGCTGTCAGTGGGAATCGAGGACATCAGCGATCTGCTGGCCGATCTCGAACAAGCCCTGAGCTGAACCAGCCGGGGCACCACCGAGGATTCGGGAGACACACAGGACATGAACGAGCGGCCGTATCCGGGAAAACGGATGCGGCCGCTCGCGTCGTCATACGGTCCGGTCGCGGCGGGATGCGCCGCGACCGGACCGGTGGTCTCAGCTGTGGTACGGCTCGGCGCTGACCAGCGTCACCTTCATGAGGTTGCCGTTGGGCAGGGTGTATTCGCGGGTCTCGCCGACCTTCGCGTCGATCAGCGCCCCGCCCAGCGGGGAACTGGGCGAGTAGGTCTCCAGATCGGGATTGCCCAAGCCCTCTTCGCGGGTCGCGATGAGGAAGGTCTCGGTATCGGACTCGTCACCGTCGTAGTAGACCTTCACCACGGACCCCGGCAGCGCGACACCGGACTTGGTGGGCGCCACACCGACCTTGGCGTTGTTCAGCAGTTCCTGCAGCTGCCGGATCCGGGCCTCCTGCTGGCCCTGTTCCTCGCGCGCCGCGTGGTAGCCGCCGTTCTCCTTGAGGTCGCCTTCTTCGCGACGCTCGTTGATCTCGGCGGCGATGACCGGACGATTGGCGATGAGCGCGTCGAGTTCGCTCTTGAGCCTGTCGTGCGACTCCGGGGTCAGCCAGGTCACTTGGGTCTCAGTCATCTCGATCACTCCCTAGTAGTTGTCCCCGGCAGGCCGGGATTCCTGATCACTGCGGCACGGCCCACCCGCAGGCAGGCATGCTTCAGCAGACGGCTATCGCGATCTCCCGGGAAGTTCGAAACACCCCGACAGTCCGACTCGGGGACCCTCCCCGGTATCGACCGCGCCGGCCGCCAATGCAGCAAACACGGCTCCGAGCCCCGGAACCGTGTGTCAGGCCATTTTAGCATGATTCACAAAGATGCAGGTCGGGCGAGTTTTTACCAGCGGGTCAACTAGGTCCGGTCTGCTTCCGGCACCCAGGCGATACCCACGCGGGCCGAGTCCTAACCGGCACTCACTCGGTTTTCAAATATCCCGGCACGCGGTCGGTGCAGGTGTAGATCGCCGCGGAAGCCGGCCGTTCGGAGGCCTTCACGACCGTGGAGACCCGCACCGTCTTCTCGCCCGCCGTGGGCTGGACCAGCACCTCACGCCGGCCCACCTCGGTGAGGTCGCGGGACATGGCCCGCACCAGGCACACCACCGGTTTCGACGGATCGGCGCGGGTGAGCCGGATCTGCACCTCGACCGAGGAGTCGTCGAGCACGGTGTAGCCGAGCTCCTCGGATTCGATATCCTTCGGCCCGAACTTCGCCCAGCCCAGATAGGCGACCCCGATGCCGGCGAGCAGCACCACGGCCGTGAGGACCACGCCGATCAAGCGGCGGTTCGGCCGCGCGGTGCGCCGGCCGTAGCGGTCGGCGTTGCGGTCCCGCGCGGAAGCGGCGGTATCCGGAGCAGCCGCCGCGGCAGAGCCGGGGGAGTCCGGGCGCCCGGGTTCCGGCGTGGGCTCGGTCATGATTTCGTGCTCCCGGGGGGTAGGTCGGAACAGAATCGGTCCAGATGGAACTATAGGTAACGAAGTCCGAACACCCGCGACCGAGAGCGACGGTGAACGAGAAGTGAGTGGCCTTCGCCTCATGGCGGTGCACGCCCACCCCGACGACGAATCCAGCAAAGGTGGTGCGACCACCGCACGCTACGCCGACGAGGGACATGACGTCCTCGTCGTCACCCTGACCGGCGGGGAACGCGGCAGCATCCTCAACCCCGCCATGGATACACCCGGGGTGCTGGAGCGGATGGACGAGATCCGGCGCGAGGAGATGGCGGCCGCGGCCGCCGCGCTGGGCGTCCGGCAGACCTGGCTGGGTTTCATCGACTCGGGACTGCCCGAGGGCGACCCGCTGCCGCCGCTGCCGGAGGGTTCCTTCGCGCTGGTCCCCCTCGAGGAGGCCACCGAAGCGCTGGTCCGGGTGGTCCGCGAGTTCAAACCGCATGTCATGACCACCTATGACGAAATGGGTGGCTACCCGCACCCGGACCATATCCGGTGCCATGAGGTCTCGGTGGCCGCGTTCGAGGCCGCCGGCGATCCGGAGAAGTTCCCCGACGCGGGCGAGCCGTGGACACCGCTCAAGCTGTACTACGACCACGGCTTCACGATCCGGCGGATGGAGGTGTTCGCCGAGGAGTACGAGAAGCTGGGCGAACCGTTCCCGCTGCAGGAGTGGCTGGACCGGTCACGCAAATACGCGGTGGAACGCGGCGACATCATGGCCCGGGTCACCACCCAGGTCGAATGCGGTAAGTACTTCCCGCGCCGCGACGACGCGCTGCGTGCGCACGCCACCCAGGTCGACCCGAACGGCGCGTTCTTCGCCATTCCGCTGGAGATGCAGCAGCGGCTGTGGCCGACCGAGGAGTTCGAACTGGCGCGGACCCGGGTCAGCACCGATATCCCCGAGACCGACCTGTTCGCCGGTATCACCGACGAGTACCGCTGATGTGGGCCGCGACTCTCCCGGTATCGGTGACCGCGCTGCTCGCGCAGACGCCCGGTACGCCGACCGGCCCGGAATTCGGTAAGGCGTCCCCGCTCGGCCTGGCGATCGTGCTGATTCTGCTGGCGGGGACGTTCCTGCTGGTCCGTTCGATGAACAAACATCTGAAGAACCTGCCGGAGACCTTCGAACCCGAACATCCGGAACCGGACCAGGAGGCCGACGAGGGTACCGAGCCCGGGGTACCGCGGCGGGCCGGGTCCACCCCGAACAGTGGTACCGAGGAAGGCCGCGACCGTCCGGTGTGACGTACGGCGACCGTGAGCGGCCGGCGCACCGGGTGGGACCGTGCCCGCCCGGTGCCGCCGGGGCGAACCGTAGTCGCGGTCGGTGAAGGCCGGCAGCGGCGTCCTGGCCGGAGAACGAAGCGGTCCGCGCCTACGGGCATGTAGTCAGTCGGCCGGGAACGCGTCGGGGCCGACGACGATTTCTGTGCCCTCGGCGGTAACTCGCTCGCCGGTGGGGCGAGGATCGCTGCGGTGTCGAGGGCGGCGCCGGTGACCGCGACCGGGTGGTCGCGCGGGCTACCAGTCGATGAGGTCCAGCCGGTGCAGGTGCTCGAAAACCAGTAGTGAACCGGGCGCGACCTCGGGCATGGCGGCGTACTCGGCACCGGTGAAGTAGCGGAATTCGGCGATTTCGCCGAGCGGGCTGGGCTCGGCGGTGACCTCGGCGAGGAAACAGGTCATGTGTAGCCGGGTCCCGGCGGTGTGCCCGTAGGCCT
This sequence comes from Nocardia sienata NBRC 100364, assembly GCF_001613205.1. Taxonomy (GTDB): domain Bacteria; phylum Actinomycetota; class Actinomycetes; order Mycobacteriales; family Mycobacteriaceae; genus Nocardia; species Nocardia sienata. The sequence continues at coordinate 34,429 of NZ_BDBX01000031.1, forward strand.
CGGCCTCGAAGACGCCGAGTTCACGCACCGCGGTGACGCCGACGCCGAGTTCCTCACGGGCCTCCCGGTGCAGCGCCTGTAGCGGGCTCTCCCCCGAATCGATCTTCCCACCGGCCATGTAGAAGACGGTTTTCCCGGTCGAACGGGTCTGGATCAGTCGACGGTCGCGGATATGGGCCAGGGCGGCGGTTCTGATCACGGCTCCACCGTAGAAGTCCCCACGCGCGCGGGCACGACAGGGTGGCGGCCGGCATGAGAGGTGTGGAAGTGTGAACCGCCCGGTGGCGTGGGTGATCTGCATCACAAGGTGTCAGGGATTGCGGCGTTGCGGTGTCTTGTATTCGAGCCCCTCGGAGCGAAGGAGACACCATGAGCAAGAACACCGATGTGATCGTGGTCGGCGGCGGATATGCCGGCGTGATGGCGGCCAACCGCTTGACGCAGCGCGACGACGTGACGGTGACCATGATCAATCCGCGCCCGTTCTTCGTCCCACGGCTGCGCTTGCACCAGTTGGTGGGCGGGACCCACGATGCGGTCGTCGACTACAAGGACATCCTGGCCGAGAGTGTCCGGCTGGTGGTCGACGGTGTGACGCGGATCGATGCGGCCGGGCGCACCGTGACAACGGGCGAGGGCGGCACGATCGGCTACGACTACCTGATCTACGCGGTGGGTAGCGGTAATGCCGGGCAGCGGGTGCCGGGCGCGGCCGAGTTCGCTTACCCGGTGGCGACGCTGGAGGCGGCGCAGCAGTTGCGGACGGTGCTCTTCGATACCCCCATGACGGCCCCGGTAACGGTGATCGGAGGCGGCCCGACCGGCATCGAAACCGCCGCGGAACTGGCCGGGCGGGGCCGCAGCGTCACCCTGGTCTGTGGCGGGGTACTCGGCCCGTACCTGCATCCGAAGGCCCGGCGCACGGCTCGGAAGTATTTCGCCGGGCTCGGGGTGAACGTCATCGAAGGACACGACGCGGCTGTCACGGCGGTGACCCGGGACGCCGTCGAACTCGGCGACGGCCGAACGCTGGCGAGTGCGGTCACGATCTGGACAGCCGGCTTCGGCGTCCCCGACCTGGCCGCCCGGAGCGGGTTGCGCACCGACGCAGTCGGTCGGCTGCTCACCGACGAGACGCTGACCAGTGTCGACGACGAACGCATCGTCGCGGCGGGCGATTCGGCGGCCCCGTCGGATCTGCCGCTGCGGATGAGCGCCTACACCGCGTACTGCCTGGGCGCGCATGCCGCCGACACACTGCTGCACCGCATCGCGGGTGAGCAGCCCACCCCGATCGACTTGGCCTTCCCCGCCATGTGCCTCAGCTTCGGCCGGGGCGCCGGGATCTACCAGCTCGGCCACAAGGACGAGACCGCCATGCGGCTGTACTTCAGCGGGTTCGCGGGCAAGAAGCTCAAGGAATTCGCCTGTGAGGCAGGTATCAAACATCTGGCGACCGAAGCGCGCAAACCCGGATCGCACCACTGGTTCAAAGACGGCAAACATCGGCCACAGCTGCTGCGGGCCCAGCGCGCCGACACGGCGGAACCGGTCGCGTAGGGACGCCCGAATCGCAGTTGCCGGCCTGGCCGCAGTGGCTCGGCATGGGTGCGACAGCGCTCGCGGGACGCTGTCGCCCCATATCCATCACTGATCGAGAAGTAGACATGAGCACGGCGAGGTCTTATGTCCGGCATCGCGTGCTCGTCGGCTGCGGGCGCACCGGTCATCATGCGGCAGGCCCACTACGCTGGCAGTCGGAGCCGATCGGCCCTGGTGTGTTCGGACCGACACACCTTGTCGGCCGTGCGGAGACTGTAGATCGTGTCGTGTGCTCACCGGATTTGGGAGGCTGGCATCGTGAACCGATTAGGTAGGGCGACATCGCCTTATCTGCGTCAGCACGCAGACAATCCAGTCGATTGGCGGCAGTGGGATGCCGAGGCCTTGGCGGAGGCGGCGGCGCGTGACGTGCCGATCCTGCTGTCCATCGGGTACGCGTCCTGCCACTGGTGTCATGTGATGGCCTACGAATCGTTCGCCGACGAGGCCACCGCCGCGCAGATGAACGCGGACTTCGTGTGTATCAAAGTGGACCGGGAGGAACGCCCGGATCTGGACGCGGTGTACATGAACGCCACGGTCGCGATGACCGGTCAGGGCGGCTGGCCGATGACCTGCTTCCTCACCCCGGCGGGAGAACCGTTCTACTGCGGTACCTACTACCCGAAGGTGCCGCGCGGCGGGATGCCGTCGTTCACCCAGCTGCTCACCGCGATCACCGATACCTGGCGTAACCGCCGCGCCGATGTGGACAAGGCGTCCGAGCAAGTGGCCGCCGCCCTGCGCGAGCAGGCGGGCGGGATCCCGAAATCCGAGCTCACCGTCACCACCGAACTGCTCGACCACGCCGTCGCCGCGGTGCTCCGCGATTTCGACGAGACCCACGGCGGCTTCGGCGGCGCGCCGAAGTTCCCGCCCTCCGCGCTGCTGGAGGGCCTTTTGCGCAGCTGGGAACGCACCGGCGACCCGGCGGTGCGGGCCGTGGTGGACCGCACCGCGGAGGCCATGGCCCGTGGCGGTATCTACGACCAGCTGCGCGGCGGTTTCGCCCGCTATTCGGTGGACGCGGCCTGGGTGATCCCGCATTTCGAGAAGATGCTCTACGACAACGCGCAGCTGCTGCGGTTCTACGCGCATCTGGCCCGCCGGAGTCCCGCGGAACCGCTGCCGCGCCGGATCACCGAGGAGATCGTGCAGTTCCTGCTGGACGATCTGTCCACCGCGCACGGCCTGGCCTCCGCGCTGGACGCCGATACCCATATCGAAGCGGGAAAACCCGGTGTGGAGGGCGCGACCTACGTCTGGAATCCCGCCGAGCTGGTCGGCGAACTCGGGCCCATCGACGGCGCCTGGGCCGCGGAGGTACTCGGGGTCACCACCGCCGGGAACTTCGAGCAGGGTTGTTCGGTGCTCACCCGCCGCGCCGATCCGGAGGACAGTGAGCGGTTCGAACGCGCCCGTACCGCGTTGCGCGCCGCCCGGCAGCGCCGCCCCCAGCCCGAACGCGACGACAAGGCGGTGACCGCCTGGAACTGCATGGCGATCACCGCCCTCTGTGAGGCCGCCCGCGCACTCGACCGGCGCGACTGGTTCGACGCCGCCTACGATCTCGCGCGGGTGCTCCTGGACCTGCACGTGGTGGACGGCCGGGTGCTGCGCGCCTCGCTCGGCGGGGTCGCCGGTAGCGCGCCCGGCGTACTCGAGGACTACGCCTGGCTGGCCACCGCCCTGCTGGCACTGCACCAGTATTCGGGTTCGGCCGGCTGGCTACCGGATATCCATCGCGTCCTGGACGCCGCGATAGCGCATTTCGCCGACCCGGACGAGCCCGGTAGCTGGTTCGACACCGCGGACGACGCCGAAACCCTGATCGCCCGCCCCCGCGACCCCATCGACGGCGCCACCCCCGCGGGGGCGTCCGTGTTGGCCGAAGCCCTGCTGACCGCGTCCGCTGTCGTCGAACCCGATCGCGCCGCGCGCTACCGGGAACTGGCCGAGCACACCCTCGCCCGCGGCGCGATGGTGCTGGCGAAAGCGCCGCGCTCGGCCGGCCAATGGCTGACCGTGGCCGAGGCCGCCCTCCAGGGCCCGCTGCAGATCGCCATCTCCACCACCGGTTATCAACCGGTGGGCGATGCCGAACTGCTGGAGGTCGCGCGGGCCCACGCGCCCGGCGGTGCCGTCGTCATCCGGGCCGATGTGGACACCGTCCCACTGCTCACCGACCGGCCTTCGATCGAGGGCACCGCGGCGGCCTACGTGTGCCGGGGCTCGGTCTGCGACCTGCCGGTGACGACACCGGACGCCTTGCGCGCCGCCCTGGCCGGGCCCGCGGCCGCCACCCCGCGGTAGGAGACCGGCGGCACCGGCGACGGCAAGGACGCGCCGGGAAGGCGTCGTGCTGGGCGGCCGGTCGTGCGGGCCGAGCCGGGCTCCGGCGTCCGCGCCGGGCCCAGGGCCCGTCGACGCGTGTGCCGGGTACCGGCCACGCGTCGCCTGGAGCGGCCCTGGCGAAGGCGGCGATACCGGGATCAGCCGACAGCGGTCCCCTCGAGCTCGACCAGCTGGCCGGGAATGGCCAGCCGGGTGACTCCGAGCATCGTGGTGGCCGGGGCCACGCCGGATGCGCCCAGCCGCGAGGCGAGTACGCCGTAGTGCTGGAAGAGCAGATCGACGTCGGTGGTGTAGACGTTGAGCCGGACGAGGTTCACCAGGGACATGCCGGCCGCGTCGAGCACGGCCGCCAAGTTGTCGAGGCTCAATGCCAACTGGGCCGCCATATCACCGGCATGCTGCGGTTTGCCGTCGCCGCTCATCGCGGTCTGCCCCGAGCAGTACAGGGTCCGGCTGTGGCCGGAGACGAGCTCGCCCTGGTTGAACCCCATCTCCGTCGACCATGCCACCGGGTTGATCGCTGTTCGTTCCACTGCCACATCTACTCCGTTCGATTCGGTGAAGTACGTACGGCCCTCGGCGCGGTAGCCGTGGTTCGGGCCGCCGTGGTGGGAAGCCTGCCAACCAATCACGACATCCTGTGTCATGTATTCCGATACAGTTTTCGGATGCGCGCCGACCGGTTGGTGTCCCTGGTGCTGCTGCTGCGCGGGCGCGGGCGGCTGACCGCGACCGAGCTGGCCGACGAGCTGGAGGTGTCCACCCGCACCGTGCTGCGGGATATCGAGGCGTTGTCCGCCGCCGGTGTCCCGGTCTATGCCGAACGCGGCCGACGCGGCGGTTTCGCGTTGCTGCCCGGGTTCCGGACCGAACTGACCGGTCTGAATCACGACGAGGCGATCGCCCTGCTGGTCGCCGGTTCGCGACGCGGCGCGCAGGCATTCGGACTCGGCTCGGCGCTCGCTTCGGCCATGCTCAAGGTGGTCGACGCGCTCCCCGAAAATCATCGGCACATCGCGGCCCAGGTGGCGCAGCGATTGCTCATCGACCCGGAGACCGATCTGCTGTCGCGCCGGTTGGTCACCGAGGAGGTGCCCGGCAGCATATCGGCCGAGGTCCGGCGCGCGGTGTTCGCCGGAAACAAGCTGCGTATCCACTACGCGGCAGCCGACCGCAGCCCGCAGTGGCGGACGGTGGACCCGATCGGCCTGGTCACCGTGCGCGGCCAGGGGTACCTGCTGGCCACCCGAGCCGGCGCGGAACGCACCTACCGGCTGTCGCGGATATCGGCGGCAGAAGCACTTCCCGAACCGGCCCAGCGCTCGGAGCGGGTCGATCTGGGCCGGGTCTGGCAGGAACGCAGCACCCGATTCCGGACCGGCGGAGACCGGATCGACGTGCTGGTGCGAGTGGACCCGGCGCGGCGGGACGAGTTGGTGAGCACCGCGCTGGCCGTGCGCGCCGAGGAATCCGGCGCGGACGGATGGCCGCGGCTGGAGGTGACCTTCCAGGACGCGCGGCACGCCGAATGGGCGCTGTGGCAGCTCACCACGGACGCGGAAGTCCTGGCCCCGCCGTCCTTGCGCACCTGTCTGCGCGACCGCGCCGCCGCGATCGCCGCTCGCTACGGAGCGCTCTAGGGTCCGGGCCGTGAACGACTTCTTGTGCGGCACTCCGGTGGGTGGCCGTTACGAGTGCGGAGCCGGCAGTGGCAGCTTTCGGTTCCGGCGTGCAGGTTCCTGCACGCTTCGTGCAGGTGGTTCTCTTCGATACGGGCCGGATCTGAGCGAGAGTGGGTGGACAACCCGACCACCCGGGTGGGATGCACGAACGAGGAGAGGCTCATGATTCTGGTGACCGGCGCCACCGGCAATGTCGGTTCGGAACTGGTAGCGCAACTGTCGAATGCCGGGCAGCCACTCAAAGTCCTTGTACGGAAACACGATTCGACGACTTTTCCATCAGGGGTGACGCCGGTGGTCGGTGACCTCGACGATCCCGAGTCGATGGCCGGGGCGCTGGAGAATGTGCGCGCGATGTACCTGATGCCGGGGTACTCCCAGATGTCCACGCTGCTCGATATGGCCAAAGCTGCCGGTTTGGAGCATGTCGTGCTGCTGTCGAACGGCTCGGCGGGTATCGCCCACCCCGGCAATGTGATCGCCCGGTCCATGGCCGACTCCGAGCGCGCGGTGCGCGAGTCCGGCCTGGCCTGGACGATGCTGCGCGCGCGGGCATTCATGTCGAATACCCTGCGCTGGCTGCCTCAGCTGGCGGCCGGCGACGTCGTGCGCGTGCAATTTCCGCGGGTAGCGCTGGCGGCAATCGATCCGGCCGATATCGCGGCGGTCGCGGCCCGGGCGCTCACCGGAGTGGACCTGACCGGCGAGGTCCTGGATCTGACCGGACCCGAGGCACTGTATCCCGCCGATCAGGTCGCGATCTTGGCCGAAACCCTCGGGCGGCCGCTGGTGTGCCGGGAGCTCACCGACGAGGAGACCCGCGCCGAGCTCGCCGCTACTGTTCCCGCGCAGTACGCCGCAGCGTTCGCCGACTTCTACATCGATGGCTCGCTCGACGAATCCGTGGTGTATCCGACCGTTGCGACGGTGACCGGCCGGGCGCCGCGCACCTTCACCGACTGGGCGACCGCGCACGCCGCGTCATTCGCCCGTCTCTGACCGCCGCAGCTTCCGGCAACCGATCGTGCAGCGATTCGCGTTCCGGAAGCGGTTATCTCACAGCAAGGATCGTTATATGGATCGCCTCGATATCATCGACACCTGCACCCGCATGGCCTGGCACACCGACCACCGCGAATGGGCCGCTCTCGAACGAGTTTTCGCCGATCGAGTGACTCTGGACTACACCAGTCTCAACGGTGGTGAGCCGGTCGTACTCACCCCACCACAGATCGCCGCCGCATGGCGTGACACGCTCGGCGGGTTCGAGGCCACTCAGCATCTGCTGACGAACCATCTGGTCGATATCGACGGCGACACCGCCGTATGCACGGCCTCCTTCCAGGCGACCCATCGTGGCAACGACGAGTTCGGCGCATCGCTGTGGACACTGGGCGGCAGCTACCGGTTCGACCTCGTGCGCGTCGCCGGTGGCTGGCGGATCCGGGGTCTGGTGATGACCGCGGCATGGGGAGACGGCAACAGGCGTCTGCTGTCCGCATGAACCGGACTCGGTCGGTGCGATCGGTGCCCAACAATGAGGAGGATGTGTGAAGAAGGTCGAATTCGTCAGCGATGGGGTCGAACTCGTCGGAAACCTGTTCCTGCCCGACACCACCGCGCCGGCGCCCGGCGTGGTGGTCGCGGGTACCTGGACCAGCGTCAAGGAGATGATGGCCGACCGCTACGCCCAGCGGCTCGCCGAAAAGGGATACGCGGCCCTCTCCTTCGACTTCACCGGGTTCGGCGAATCGGCCGGTGAACCCCGCGACGTCGAGTCGCCGCAGCGAAAGATCGACGATATCGGCCATGCTGTCGGTTTCCTCGCCACGCTCGACGCCGTCGACGCCGGGCGCATCGGGGCGCTCGGTATCTGCGCAGCCGCCATGTATATGGCCGGCAATGCCGCGGTGGACCCCCGCGTGAAATCGCTGGCGCTGGTCGCCCCGTGGCTGCACGACGCAGCGGTGTGCGAGCAGGCGTACGGCGGCGCCGGTGAAGTGACCACCCGGATCGAGGCAGGCCGCCGCGCCCGGGCACGGTTCGAAGAGACCGGCGAAATCGTCTACGTGCCTGTCGTGGGCAGCGCCGCGGAGAACGCGGCCATGCCGTACGAGATCGATTTCTATCTCGATCCCGCGCGCGGCGGCATCCCGGCCTGGCACAATCGATTCGCCGTCATGTCCTGGGTCGACTGGCTCACCCATGACGCGATCGTGACCGCCACCCGCATCACGCAGCCGACCGTACTCGTCCACAGCGAAGACGCGGCCATCCCCGACGGCGCCCGACGCTTCCACACCGGACTCGCCGGACCGAAGGACTTCCTGTGGACCGAGGGCACCCAATTCGACTTCTATGACCAGGAACCCCAGGTCACGATTGCTGTCGACACGGCCGCGGCCCACTTCGCCCGGACGATGTGACCGGCGCAGCCGCTATTCGGACGGCGCAGACCGAGCATGATTACCCGGTTGCTGTCATTTCGACCACGGATAGCGCGCTGTGTTCCGGCTGTCTCGCACACCCGGCACCACCCTCAACCCGGCTGCGACGTCATAGCCACCCTTTCTCCTTCGCCGCCAACGCGGCCTGGAACCGGGTGCGCGCACCCAGCCGGTCCATCACCGCCGCCACGTGCGAACGGAACTTCCGCACCGAGACATTGATCGATCGCGCCGCGGTGTCGTCGGTGTCGTGGCAGGTCAAGGCCTGCAACACCCGTCGTTCGATGGGAGAGAAGGGTGCCTCGGTGATCTCATGACCCAGGTCCCACGCCTGGTCGAAGACCTCGGCAAGGAATCCGGCCAGGCCGGCCTGTCGGATCTGCAGCACGGACCCGTCGTCCATGGCGGTGTAGGCGACCGATCGGTTGACGATCACCAGCGGACCGAACGGCCGCGGGCACACCCGATGTGACACACCGAGCACGGCACCGTGGCGCACATAGTCGGCCTGCCCCGGGTCTTCCATCGCCTCGGGCGACACCAGCACCCGGTGGACCGCGACCAGGTTCGCTTCGACACTCGCCGCCTCGATCGGTTCCCGGCCTGGTCTGCCCCACGCGGCGAGCAGCTCCCCCGGCTCCCGGAGCAACAGCTCGCGGATACGTCGTCGCGCGTCGTAGCTCTCCAGGACCTCGACAGGCTCGACCGGGCGGCCCGTCCGCTGTTCTTCGCCCAGATCCTGGAGCACCTCCCACGCGGTGGCCAGTCCCGACAATTGGTGCAAGGCGTCCGAAAGGCGTTGACGGACCAGTTTTTCCACAGCTTCGGCCGGCGCGACGGCGGTCAGGTCGTCGCGCAACAATCCCAGAGCGCGCAGTTCGGCGAGCACGGCACGGGTGGCGCGCGTCGGCGACTCCGGTAGTCCGCGACCCCGGAGCAAGTGCCGATGAACGCGTTCCTGATCGGCCGTGCGGCCCGGTCGGCCCGGCGTCATCGCGCACCTGTTGGGCGGGGCCGCCGGTCGAGCCACCACTGTGCCGTCAGCAGTGACAGGGTCCAGCCCAGCCAGGTGCCGATCCCCGCGATGGTTTGGACAAGAAGCTCCTCGTCACCGTGGAACGTGGTGGCCGAGAGGGGCTCCAGCGTCACGAGCAGGATCGCGCCGAGAACGCGGTTGAGAATGATGGACAGGGTCAGCGCGAAGCTGCGGATCATCCAGCGGCGGTGGTCGCCGATACGGCGCTGTCGGGCCGCGCGCAGGCCCGCGATCGTCGTCAGCAGCCACAGTGCCGACAGCATCACATTGCTGACCCGGGCGACCGGGCCGAACGGGCTGGTCGCGCCGATGACCAATCCGGTGAGACCGGCCGGGAGGACGCCTGCGAACACGTAGCAGCGGCCGAGGTGCCGATGCAGCGGGCGGTAGTGCGACCGAAACCACGGCCATACCTGGAATCCGCAGGTCAGGATGGCCACCGAACCGCAGATCACGTGGATCACCAGCAGTGGATAATGCAGGGCGAAACCCGCATCGGGCACTCGGGACAGCGACCGGTCGAAGGTGAGATAGGGGGGAAGTGAGAATGCGACGAAAGCCAAAACCAGCACCAGGAGCGGCCCCGTCCACGGGCGCCGCCACCAGGTGGGGCGGGGCTCTGAGTGGACAGAGCGCGGTGATCGCCGGGTCGAAAAAGTCATGAGGGACCATCCGGGAGAGCCGAGGAAACGAGATGCTGCGTATAACGTACGCGTAGCGTATGGCATACGCAATAGTTTGAGGAGTGGCTGGTGAGCGACGAGATGGCGCCGTTGGCGCGGCTGTTGTGGTCGGGGCAGCAACCTTCCGGGCGTGGGCCGCGACCGGCGCTGAGCCGTGACAGGATCGTCGCCGAAGCGATCAGGATGGCCGACGCGGACGGGATCGGTGCGCTGTCCATGCAACGGCTCGCCAAGCAGTTGGGCGCGGCCACCATGTCGTTGTATCGGCACGTGCCGAGCAAAGACGATCTGGTGGCGCTCATGCTCGATGCCGCCATGGGCACACCACCCGCGCTGCCGAGGGACTGGGCGGGGGCCATAGACCACTGGGCTCGCGCGATGCGGGATCTCTACACGCGTCATCCCTGGGTGCTGGCCGTAGGGACCGGTAATCGCTATCTCGGTCCCAACGAAGCTGCCTGGGGCGAAGCTGCCACCCGCGCACTGCTGGACGGCGGGCTGCCGGCCCATCTGGTGACCGATACTTTGCTCTCGGTCAGCGCTTTCACCTCCGGAGTCACCCGCCTAGAGGTCGACCCGGCGCGAGGGTGTGACTCGCCCACCCACGTGGGACCGGTGCTGGATCCCGTCGTTTTCGCCGAATTCGATGGGCCCGAGCGATTTCCGGCATTGACCGCTGTCGCCATGGCAGGCGCGACCGAGCCGCGCGGCACGAGCGCGGTGGCCGCCGCGGTGTTCGAGTTCGGGCTGGCCGCGCTGGTCGCGGAGGTCGCCACCCGGCTCTCCCGCTGACGGCCATCGCCGAGGAGTAGCTGCCGCGACGGTTGTAGGCCGTGTGCACGACACCCCTCAGTGCTCAGCTCGGCGCCTCGTGTTCGCGATCGGTCCAGGATGGGGTCGGTGCGTCGATACCGCGTAACGCGACGGCCCCGTACTTCACCCATTCCGCGCGCTCGTCCGTCGCGGCGGCATCGACAACACTCTGGGAGACCAGGATGCGCCGCGGTACCTCCTTGGCACGGCTGGTGAGCCGGGCCGCGGCGTTGACCGCGTCTCCGATCACCGTGTACTCCCGGCGGGTGTCGGTGCCGACGTCCCCGGCGAACACCCGGCCCCGGGCCACGCCGATACCGATATCGAGTTCGCCCGCCGCCAGGACCTCGTCGCGGATCCGGCGGGCGGCGCGCAGAGCGGGAGTAGCGTTGTCGGCCAGCGCGATAGGGGCACCGAAGATACACAGGGCCGCGTCACCCTCGAACTTGTTCACCAGGCCGTCGTTGTCCTCGGTCGCGGCGACCACGGTGGCCATGAGCCGGTTCAGTTTGGCCACGAACTCCTGCGGCGGGAGTCCGGTGGAAATCGCCACCGATCCGGTGACGTCCACGAAGAGTGCCGAAACCTCCCGCACGTCACCGGTGAGATCGATACCCCCGGCGAGTGCCCGCTCGGCCACCTCCTCGCCCACGTGTCGGCCGAACACGTCGCGCATGCGCAACCGTTCGCGCAGGTTCGCCGACATTTCGTTCACCGAATGTTCCAACCGGCCGATCTCGCTGGCACTGCCCACCGATACCCGTACATCCAGGTCGCCGCGGGTGATCCGGTCCACCGCTATCCGCAGCGTCCGCAGGGGCGAGGCCACCGCCCGGGTCAGCGCCCAGGTGGCCAGGACCCCGACGATCAGACTGATCGCGGCGAGATAGATACCAGTGCGGATCCGGTGTTCCATGGAGGTGGCCGGATCGGCGAGCACCACGATCAGAGCGCTGAGCGGCATCGCGCCCGAGACCGCCCAGGCCAGCGCCACCCGGACGAACACCGACGAACTCCAGTGCATGGTCGCGCCGAGCACTCCGGCCACGATCGGCACCACGGGCCGGATGACCCGGTCCACGATCAGGTAGGTCAGGCCCGCCGATTCGAGTCCGCCGATGGTGAACATCGCGACCAGGACGGTGAGGTCCTTCTCGGTCGTGAGTTCGGCCAGCAGGACCGCCGAGACCACTACGCCCGGCGCCCACATCACCAGCGAGCGCAGGGTGATGGCGAGCGGCAGGTGCAGGATCCGCCGCGCCTCCTCGGGGGTCGGTTTTCGGGAGTTGTCCAGCCAGGCGAAATAGCTCATCCGGTCGCGGACGGCCAGCGCGATCCCCGCCAGCGACGCGACGATCGGATAGACGGTGACCAGCAGCAGCCCGCTGAGTTGATCGGCGCCGACGCGACCGGGAAAGCCGATGAGCACCAGCTGGGTCACGATGACCGCGAGACCGCTGAGGTGGGCGGCGATGACGACCGATGCCAGCCCCCAGCGGGCGAGGACCGTCCACTGCACGAGCCGGGTGAGCGCCCCGGCCCGGGGCCGGGATCCGACACTGTAGGTCATCGGGGAGCTACCCGCGGTGGCCGTTGGAGCGCGGGCGGCCGGTATCTGAGGACACGACTCCGCAGCCTAATCGACGTAGCTGGTCAGCGGTCCGGGAACGAGCTCCCTCAACCCAGCAGTACCAGCCAGACCGCCGCGTAATGGCAGAGGGCGGCCACCACCGTGGCGGCATGGAAGAACTCGTGGTGGCCGAAGGTGCTCGGCCACGGGTTCGGCCAGCGGGTGGCGTAGAGCACCGCGCCGATGCTGTAGGCCAACCCGCCGGCGACCAGCAGCAGAACCGCGGCCGGGCCGGCCGATCGATACAGTTCCCCGCCCACCGGCACCACCGCCCAGCCGAGCAGCAGATACAACGGCACTCCCACCCACCGGGGGGCGAGCGGCCACAGCAGTTTCAGCGCGACTCCGGCCAGCGCGCCCGTCCACACCACGGCGAGCAGGATCGGACCGGTCGGAGCGGGTAGCGCGAGCAGCGCGAACGGCGTGTAGGTGCCCGCGATGAAGAGGAAGATCATCGAGTGGTCCGCGCGTTTCATCCGCAGCCGGGCCTGGACCGTCTGCCAGGTGACGCGGTGATAGGTGGCGCTGATCCCGAACAGAGCGCAGATGGTCAGGCCGTAGATGAGGGTCGCGACGACCGCTGTCGCCGAGATGCTGGCCGCCGTCGCGACCAGCGCGATCACGGCCACCGCGGCGATACCGGTGGCCCAGGTGTGGATCCAGCCGCGCATCCGGGGTTTGACCAGCGCGACCAGTGAGTCGGCCGGGTTGGGGACCGGATCGTCGTTGTTCGGACCGCTCCGTGGGTCGACCGCGGCACCGGCGAGGGTGCCGGTGGGCTCGAGGTCGAGGGGGTTCGGGGGACCGCCGGGGGACGGGTCGGACACATTGCCTCCTGGCTCGAGTGCGCGCTGCCCGGCTTCCGCCGGGAGCGCGACGGCCGCCGTTGGGGCGGGCCTGCGGATATCTCCGCGGGCCGCTGGGGGCCGATACTGAACTCGTGGGTAACCTACGGCAGCGTAGGTTTGTCTCGTGGCCACTGTACCGCTTCACTCGCCGATAGGGGCGGTCTCCGCCCCGGCCGTGACCCCGCCACCGCATTGCGCCACAACTACGGACGCCGACCGGAAGAGGCGTACTGTTGGTCGTCGTGGAATTTCCGAGTCGGCTGCGGGGCTTTCCCTATCGCATCTACGAGGCCCGTCTGGCCAAGAAGCTCGCGGACAAACAGCATCCCCGCCACGTAGCGGTGGTGTGCGACGGCAACCGCCGCTGGGCCCGGGAGAACGGGTTCACCGATATCACCCACGGCCACCGTGTCGGCGCGCTCAAAGTCGCCGAACTCGTCAGCTGGTGTGAAGCCGAGGGAATCGAGCTGGTCACCGTCTACCTGCTCTCCACCGAAAACCTCAGCCGCGGCCAGGAAGAACTGGAAACCCTTTTCGAGGTCATCACCGACGTCGTCGAGGAACTCGCCGCCCCCGAACAGAACTGGCGGGTCCGTATCGTCGGCACGCTCGACGGCCTGCCCGAGCTGGTCGCCAAACGAATGCGCACCGCCACCGAACGAACCCGCGAACGCACCGGCACCCACGTCAACGTCGCCATCGGTTACGGCGGCCGCCAGGAGATCGCCGACGCTGTCCGCCAACTGGTCCGCCAGGAGATCTCGGCCGGTGAAACCGGCGAGGATCTGGTCCAGTCCATAACGGTCAGCGCTATCGGCCAACACCTCTACACCTCGGGGCAACCCGACCCCGACCTGGTGATCCGCACCTCCGGCGAACAGCGGCTGTCCGGCTTCCTGCTCTGGCAGAGCGCCTACTCCGAGATCTGGTTCACCGAGGTCTACTGGCCCGAGTTCCGCCGGGTCGACTTCCTGCGCGCCCTCCGCGACTACGCCGCCCGCCACCGCCGCTACGGCACCTGATACTTCGGCGCCGCCTCCGCCGGTATCACAACTTCCGCAAGCGCAGCCGGTTGATCGTATGGTCGGAGTCCTTCCGCAGGACCAGGGTCGCACGAGGGCGGGTGGGCAGGATGTTGTCCACCAGGTTGGGGCGGTTGGTGGAGTTCCAGATATCTTTCGCGGCCGCCGTCGCCTCGGTGTCGGTGAATTTGGCGTAGTGATGGAAATGGGCCTTGGGATCGGCGAAACCGGTGGCCCGCAGGCTCAGAAACCTTCGTACGTACCAGGTTTCGATATCTTCGATTCGCGCGTCCACATAGATGGAGAAATCGAACAGATCCGAGACCATCAACCGTGGCCCGGTCTGCAAGACGTTCAATCCTTCGACGATGAGGATATCCGGCTGGCGGACACAGTGGAACTCGCCGGGGACGATGTCGTAGGAGATATGCGAATAGACCGGTGCGCACACTTCTTCGGCCCCCGATTTCACCTCGGTGACGAAGCGCAGTAGTTTGCGGCGGTCGTAGCTCTCCGGGAAGCCTTTACGGTGCATGAGCCCGCGCCGGGTGAGTTCCGCCGTGGGGTAGAGGAATCCATCGGTGGTCACCAGATCGACCCGGGGATGATGATCCCAGCGGGCCAGCAGTGCCTGCAGCACGCGGGCCGTAGTGGATTTGCCGACCGCCACGCTACCGGCCACACCGATCACGAAAGGGACCTGTTTGTCCGGATGTGATTCTCCGAGGAAGGTGGCGGTGGCCGCGAACAGGCGCTGTCTCGCCGCCACCTGCAGGTGGATCAACCGGGCCAGCGGCAGATAGACCTCGGCCACTTCTTCCAGGTCGATCTGTTCGCCCAGGCCCCGCAGTCCGATCAGTTCCTCTTCGGTGAGCACCAGCGGAGTCGATTTGCGCAGTTCCCGCCACCGTTTCCGGTCGAATTCCACATACGGACTCGGCTCGCTCGCCTTGGCCATCTACTCAGCGCTCCACTCTGCCGGACACTCGCGCTCGCGGTGCCTCGCGCGTGGAATTCCGCCGCTGCGGCTGTCGCGACCCCGGCGGGTCCGGCGCTCTGGCTGTGCCCTCATGGCTGAATTCTGCCCCTCGGCGGGGAGTAGGGGGATCGGGGGGTCCATTACCGTCGTGTATAACAACTGCTGCCCGTGGTAACCGGGACGCGCGGCCGGTACCCGTCGGCCGAATCCGCACCGGGGACGGCGCGCGGGTGACCTGCCATATGTTGTCTCATTGCGGCCGTACGCGGATCGCCGAAGGCCTCCGCCCATTAGGGTCGAGGCCATGGAAGCCCATCCCCTGGTGATCGAATACCTGCGGCTCGGTCTGGCATTCGATCGGATCGAAAAGGGATTCGTCGACGCCTACACCGCCGACCCGCGGCTGCGGCGCGAGGTCGAGAACGCGCCGAAGCCCGAACCCCGGGATCTGGCCAGGACGGCGGCGCGGTTGCGTGCGGAACTGCCGAACGCCGGCCTGACCGCCCAGCGGTCCGAGTTCATCGATGTGCATCTGCGGGCGCTGGAATGCTCGGGCCGCAAGTTCGCCGGCGACGATATCGGCTTCGTCGACGAGGTCCGCGCCTATTTCGACGTCGAGATCGCGCCCGGTGATCCCGCCGACTACCAGGAGGCACACCGCAGGATCGACGAGGTCCTGGGCGGATCGGGGCCGTTGACGGAGCGGATGGCGGCCCATCGCAAAGCCGACGAGATCCCGCCGGAAAAGCTCGAGGCCTGCGTCGAAGCGTTCTCCGGCGCGCTGCGCGAACTGGTCCGTGCCCGGTACCCGCTGCCCGACCACGAACACGTCACCTACGAGGTGGTCGGCGACAAGCCGTGGTCCGGTTTCAACTATTACCTCGGCAACTACCGTTCGACGGTCGCCATCAACTCCGATCTGCGCCAGCACATGGCGAATCTGCCCCGGCTCATCTCGCACGAGTCCTACCCGGGGCACCACACCGAGCACTGCCGCAAGGAAGCCGGCCTGGTGGCCGCCGGGCAGGCCGAACAGACGATCTTCCTGGTCAACACCCCGCAGTGCCTGATGGCCGAAGGTCTGGCAGACCTGGCGTTGCGCTCGATCGTCGGGCCCGGCTGGGGCCGGTGGGCTCAGGAGATCTACGCCGACCTCGGACTGCGGTTCGACGGTGAACGCGCCGAACGGCTCGCCGAGGCCTCCGGACAGCTGCTCGGGGTCCGGCAGGACGCCGCGCTCATGCTGCACGACCAGGGCAAGGACGCCGACGAGGTGGCCGCTTTCCTGGAGCGCTGGTCGCTGACCACCCCCGACCGTGCCCGCCAGTCGCTGCGCTTCCTGTCCTCACCGCTGTGGCGGGCCTACATCAGCACCTACGTGGAGGGCTACCGGTTGCTGGGCGGCTGGCTCGACCGCGCCACCGACGAGGACGACCGCGCCGACCGCTTCCGCCGTCTGCTGGACGAACCTCTGATCCCCTCCGCCCTCCGCGCCGCCTGACCGGGCACCCCGCGCACGGCGTCTCGTGAACACTGACGAAGTCGTGGGTTACCGAGGCCGATCATGTGCACCTGTGAGGCCCGGCCCCGTCATTTCCCGACGGCAGGCGTTCGGGGTCACGAGGGCTGCGGGCACGCCCCGCCGAAGGCGGGGCAATTGAACGCGGCCCCGAGGTGACTCATACACTGGCGTGGTGACGCAGACGACCGCCTCTGTCAATACCCAGTCTCTCGGTGAACTCGATCCCGAACTCGCCACCGCGATGGCGGGTGAGCTCGCCCGCGAACGCGACACCCTGGAGATGATCGCGTCGGAGAACTTCGTGCCGCGCGCGGTGTTGCAGGCCCAGGGCAGTGTGCTCACCAACAAGTACGCCGAGGGTTACCCCGGTCGTCGCTATTACGGCGGCTGCGAACACGTCGACGTGGTCGAGAACCTCGCCCGGGAACGCGCCAAGGCGCTGTTCGGCGCCGACTTCGCGAATGTGCAGCCGCATTCGGGCGCTCAGGCCAATGCCGCGGTGCTGATGTCGCTGCTCGATCCGGGCGACCGTCTGCTCGGCCTGGACCTGGCCCACGGCGGCCACCTCACCCACGGCATGCGGCTGAACTTCTCGGGCAAGCTGTACGACGTCCACTCCTACGGGGTCTCCAAGGAAGACCACCGCGTGGATATGGACAACGTGCGGGCGATCGCGCGGGAGGCGCGGCCGAAGGTGATCGTCGCCGGATGGTCGGCGTACCCGCGGCATCAGGATTTCGCGGCGTTCCGGGAGATCGCCGACGAGGTCGGCGCCTACCTGTGGGTCGATATGGCGCATTTCGCCGGACTGGTCGCCGCCGGCCTGCACCCCTCCCCGGTCCCGCACGCCGATGTGGTCTCCTCCACCGTCCACAAAACCCTCGGCGGCCCCCGCTCGGGCCTCATTCTGGCGAAGCAGGACTACGCCAAGAAGCTCAACAGTTCGGTGTTCCCCGGGCAGCAGGGCGGCCCGTTGATGCATGTCATCGCCGCGAAAGCGGTCGCGTTCAAGATCGCCGGGACCCCCGAGTTCGCCGAACGCCAGCAGCGCACCGTGACCGGCGCCAAGATTCTCGCCGAACGCCTGACCGGCGCCGACGTCGCGGGTAAGGGCATCAGCGTCCTCACCGGCGGCACCGACGTCCACCTGGTCCTGGTCGACCTGCGCAACTCCGACCTCGACGGCCAGCAGGGCGAAGACCTGCTGCACGAGGTCGGGATCACGGTCAACCGCAACGCCGTCCCCTTCGACCCGCGTCCGCCGATGGTCACCTCCGGTCTGCGTATCGGCACCGCCGCCCTGGCCACCCGCGGCTTCGGCGACACCGAGTTCACCGAGGTCGCCGATATCATCGCCACCGCCCTCGCCGGCGGCGCCGACCTGGACGCCCTGCGCGGCCGGGTCAAGAAACTCGCCAACGACTTCCCGCTGTACCAGGGCCTGGAGGACTGGAACCTGGTGTAATTCCCACATCCTCCCGGTGCCGAGTTCGGCGAGGCCCACAAAGGGTCGAGGCCCGTCCCGCCCTTGGCCGAAAGTGCTCAACGGTCGCGCTCTATGGTCGGACCACCGCACATTGCATGCGGCGAAGCCGCGAGTCTCGAGGCCTGAACAGCGGGACCAGGGGGGCTCGACCCCGCGCGCCGGAGGCGCGCCGACAAACACTGCCCTAGGCTCGGGCAATGGATACCGATCTGAGTCAGGAAGCGGTCACCACGGTCCGCGAGTTCTTCACCGCGATGGAGATCGGCGCGCTCGACGAGGCGCTGGAGCTGGTGCATCCCGATATCGTCTGGAAGAACACCTCGCTGCCGGATGTGCGCGGGGCGCGGCGGGTCGCGAAGTTGCTACGGGGCCTGGACCGGGAGCAGTTCGGGTTCTCGGCGCAGATGCACCATATCGCCGCGGACGGATCGGTGGTGCTCACCGATCGCACCGATGTGCTGCGGTTCGGGCCGGTGCGCATCTCGTTCTGGGTGATGGGCACCTTCGAGTTGCGCGACGGCCGGATCGTGCTGTGGCACGACCATTTCAGCTGGGAGAACTTTCTGCGCGGTACCGCGATCGGGGTCGCGAAGGCGATTTTCGGCCGCTGATCTGCCGGGTCGCGATGATGCGGACGCCGTTCGAGAGCGCCGTGGAGCGCTCTCGAACGGCTGTGTCGTGCGCCGGGCCCTACGCGTTGGGCCCGTATTCCTCCAGCATCTCGGTGACCAGGGCGGCGATCGGCGACCGCTCACTGCGGGTGAGGGTGATATGCGCGAACAAGGGGTGGCCCTTGAGCTTTTCGACCACCGCGGCGACACCGTCGTGCCGGCCGACCCGTAGATTGTCGCGCTGCGCCACATCATGGGTCAGGACCACCCGGGAACCGCTGCCGAGCCGGCTCAGTACCGTCAGCAGGACATTGCGTTCCAGTGACTGGGCTTCGTCCACGATCACGAACGAATCGTGCAGCGACCGGCCTCGGATATGGGTCAGCGGGAGGACTTCCAGCATGTCCCGGCTGAGCACCTCCTCCATGACCTCGCGGCTGGCCAGGCCGTCCAGTGTGTCGAAGACGGCCTGGGCCCACGGGCCCATCTTCTCGTTCTCGGTGCCCGGCAGATAGCCGAGTTCCTGACCGCCCACCGCGTAGAGCGGCCGGAAGACCACGACCTTGCGCTGAGTGCGCTTCTCCAGCACCGCTTCCAGACCGGCGGTGAGTGCCAGCGCGGATTTACCGGTGCCGGCGCGGCCGCCCAGCGAGACGATGCCGACGCTCTCGTCGAGCAACAAATCCAATGCGACGCGCTGTTCCGCGGAGCGGCCGTGCAGCCCGAACGCCTCCCGTTCCCGCACCAGCTGCACCCGCTTGTCCGGTGTCACCCGGCCGAGAGCGCTGGAACTGCTGCCGAGGAGCCGGATTCCGGTGTGGCAGGGCAGTTCTCGTGCCTCGTCGAGATCGACGGCCGATTCGCTGTAGAGCCGGTCGACGACTTCGGAGGCGGTGTCGATCTCGACCATGCCCGTCCAGCCGGAGGTCACCACATCCTGTGCGTGATATCCCTCCGCCCGTAGACCTACCGCGCTGGCCTTCACCCGCATCGGGATGTCCTTGGACACCAACACCACCTGGCATCCGTCGGCCGCGAGATTCAACGCGCAGGCCAGGATGCGGGAATCGTTGCTCTCGGTGCGGAAACCGACCGGCAACACCGAGGGGTCGGTGTGGTTCAGTTCCACCTGCAACGTGCCGCCGTCGGTACCTATCGGCAGCGGTTCGTCGAGCCGGCCGTGGGCCACCCGCAGATCGTCGAGCATGCGCAGCGCCTCGCGGGCGAACCAGCCGAGTTCGTGATGGTGTCGTTTACCTTCGAGTTCGCTGATCACGACCAGCGGCAACACCACATGATGTTCGCCGAACCGGGTCACTGCCCAGGGATCCGACAGCAGCACGGAGGTGTCGATGACGAAGGTTTTCAAACCTTTCTTGATGAAGCGAGAATTCGCCGAAGGGGCGGATACGGAGCGATTATCAGTCACGGTAGGCTCCTATGGTCTGCGCGGCACCCACACAGACAGTCTCGCTGGGCCGGTAGGTCCGGATGGCTGCCGACGTAGTGCGTCAGTGGCCACGAGGACCGGGTGCCGGCCCCCTCGTACTGAGTTTCTCAGTCACGGTCAGGACCTCCCGAGCGAACCGCAACGTGCGACCCGCCACTCCGAAGCTACCTCCTCACCACCCTTGTGCGCTCGGAGAAATGCGGGAGGCTTTGGTGAATTCGCTGTGAACTGGCCCCGGTTCGGCCGGTTTCACGCAGGTCAGCCATGGTATCGACCATCCTCGACCGATTCGGATCAGGTATCGGCGCAATTCGCGGCATCCCGGCGCCGGGGCGGCGTGTTCGCTCCGGGTTCACCGACGTGTCGCCCGCTGCGGGCGCCATCAGCCGCCCAGCAGCTCCACGAGTACCGGAACGTGGCTGTGACCCGGCTCTTTGACCGCGGTGACCAGAGTCACCGGCGGACTGCCCTCGGCGCGCTCCCGCAACCGGTGCAGTGTCTCGCGGGCTGCGGGCTCGGCGAGTTCGGCCCGGTAGCGGTCGGCGAATTCGGTGCGCCGGCCGTCGGGGTCTTCGTGGAACCAGCGGCGCAACTCGGTCGAGGGAGTGATCTCCTTGGCCCATTCGTCGATCTCGGCCGCGGCCTTGGCCAGGCCGCGCGGCCACAGGCGGTCGACGAGCACCCGGTATCCGTCGTCGGCCGCGGGAGCCTCGTAGACGCGTTTGACCTGGAAGCCGGGCGGTGGGGTGAGGGTTTCGTCGGTCATCGGGTCATCGCAGCACGGTATCGGCCCGGAGTGGGTACGCCACGCGGCGACGGCCCGGTCGCCCTGCCCGAAACCGGGCCGGAACGCGGCGCCGGGATTAGAGTCGGCGATATGACCCAGTACGAGGAGTTGGACAAGCTCTCGTCGAAGGAACTGCACGACCGCGCGGTCAGGCTCGCGGTGCGCCACGGTGATATCCGCTTCCTCTGGGAGCTACTGACCCGGATCCCGGCGGCGGAGGCCACCGCGGGCCGGGCCGGGGAGAGCGAGGCCGATATCAAATGGGTGGTACCGATGCTCGACGACTATGTTCACGCCGGTGACGGTGAACTCGCCGAGGCGCTGCGCGGCTTCTACCTGGAGTACCTGAAGGAGCATTCCTGAGGCGTTGCGCACAACGTGCACCGCGGATCCGCCGTGGTGCGCGGATCGCCACGGCCTCGGCTCACTCGCCGCGGTATTCGCCGAAGAACGCGGTGATCTCGGCGGCCATGAGATCCGCCGCGACATGGTGCAGGTAGTGGGTGTGCACTTCGTGCGTACGCCACGACACGATGTGGTGGTCCCGCTCGGCGAACCGCCGGATGCCGTGGAAATCGCCGGTCGAGCCGCACAGTGCCAGCGGCACCGTCGACGGCGCGGTGGGAGCGGGGGCCTTGTCCTTCTCGAAGTAGTGCCGGATCGCCGAACCCGTCGTACCGGTGAACCAGTGGACGGCGATATTGGCGATCACGAACTCGTCGTCCAGGTCCGGGCCCAGGAGCTGTCCGTTCCAGCCGAGCAGACCCGACGGTGAATCCGCGAGGGCGTGCGCGAGGGTCTGCGGCTGCTGTGACTGCAGCACATTGAAACCCATCTTGTTCGCCACGAACCAGTTCAGGGTTTCCAGTGATCGCTGCTCGTCGGCATTCAGGTCCGTCAGCTCGGCAGGATCGCCCGACGGGAACGAATACACCTGGGCCACATGTATTCCCATGACCCGGTCCGGTGCGACACGGCCCAGTTCGACCGAGATGGACGATCCGCCGTCGTTGCCCACCGCGCCGTATCGCGTGTAGCCGAGCCGGCTCATGAGCTCGGCCCACGCGCGGGCTATCCGCTGGTCGTTCCAGCCCTTCTCGCTGGTGGGTCCGGAAAAACCGTAACCGGGCACCGAGGGGACGACGAGATCGAAGCCCGCGGCGGTCAGCGGCTCGATCAGGCGCAGGTATTCGATGAAGGTGCCGGGCCAGCCGTGGGTGAGGACGAGCGGGAACCCGGTGCCCTGCTGCGCGCGTACGTGCAGGAAATGGATCCGCTGACCGTCGATCTCGGTCACGAAGTGGGGGTGGGTGTTGAGCTGCTCCTCCATCTTCCGCCAATCGAGCTGTAGCCAGTGCTCCGCCAGGGCGCGTACCCGGTCCACGCTCACGCCGTACTCCTCGCCGGAGCCCGGGATCTGATCGGCCCAGCGGGTGCGCTGGAGCCGGGTGCGCAGCTCGTCGACATCGGCCTGGGGGATCTCGATGCGGAAAGGCTGGATGGTGGCCATAGCTGATCCTTATCTTGGAACGGAATGATTTGTTCCGTTAATCTAACAGAACGGAACATTCCGTTTCAAGTGATATGCTCGACACATGCCGAAATCAGCGAAAACACCTGCTCACAAGCCCCTGGCCGGACGTAGAGCGCAGGCCGCCCGCAACGACAGTCTGGTTCTGGAAGCTGCCCGGGAGGTGTTCCTGGCCGAGCCGAAGGCCCCGATCGCCGCGGTGGCCGAACGGGCGGGTGTCGGGATCAGCGCGCTCTACCGGCGCTATCCCAGCAAGGAAGCGCTACTACGCACGCTGTGTCACGAGGGGCTGCGCCGCTACAACGCGGAGGCCGACGCCGCGCTGGCCGAACCCGACGGCTGGCAGGCCCTGGTGGGATTCCTGCAGCGAGTGGTAGACGCCGATGTGCACTCCCTGACGGTCCATCTCGCGGGTACCTTCGAGCCCGATCCCGCGATGCGGCCCGATGTGGCGCACGCCGACGAGGTGAACACGGAATTGGTGCGCCGCGCCCATGCGTCGGGCCGACTGCGGGAAGGAGTGACCCCGCAGGACATCGGCCTGATATTGGAAGCGTGCGCCGCCGTGGCGACGCCGGACCGGCAGCGCACCGCGCAACTGCGCCGCCGGGTGCTCGCGGTCCTGATCGCCGGATTGACCGCCGAGGGCGAGCTACCGGGCCCACCGCCGCGGCCGGGTGAGTTCGCCTGGCGCTGGCAACGCTCTGGAACCCACCCGGCGCGGCCGCCGGAAGAGGGTCAGCCGGCGTAGGCCTCGCGCATGGCCTGTACGTCGATCTTCGTCATCTGGTACATGGCGGCGAGAGCGCGGTCGACCGCCACCGGATCGTCACCGGAGAGCAGTTCGTTGGCCTCGCTGGGCCAGATCTGCCACGGCACCCCGTACTTGTCGTTGAGCCAGCCGCACTGGACCTCCTCGCCGCCGTCGGCGAGCAGCGCCTCCCACAGGCGGTCCACCTCGGCCTGATCGTCACAGTTGACCAGTAGTGACATGGCGTGGGTGTAGTGGTAGTCGCCGCCGCCGTTGATAGCGGTGAACTGCTGGCCGGCGAGCTGGAAATCGACCAGCATCACCGTCCCCGCCTCCCGCATCCCCGACTCCGTATAGCGCTGCACCCCGGTGATCTTCCCGTCCGGGAACAGCGAACAGTAGAACTCCGCGGCCTCCTCGGCCTGAGTGTCGTACCAGAGATTGGTGACGATCTTCTGCATGACGATCCTCCTCGGCTGACGGCTGGTATGCACTGACGACGGATCCCGGAGCCGGAATTGATCGGCTCCGGCCGGATTCGATCGATGATCCGGTACCGGGCCGACGCGTACCGCCCGACCCGCCGGGCCCGATCGGCAGTAGTCCGGGCCGGCGGATTCGCCGCAGCGGTCAGTCGGCGAGGTCCGCGCCCGTCGGCGGTGGCGGCGCGGCCTCGAGGCGGAGGAACTCCTCATCGGTGAGCAGCCGGGACCGGATCAGGAACCGCACACCCTCCGGCGCCTCCAGCGAGAATCCACTCCCGCGCCCGGGCACCACGTCCACGGTCAGATGGGTGTGCTTCCAGTACTGGTACTGGTCCGCGCTCATCCAGAACGGGGTGTCCACATCCACCTGCCCCAGCAGCACATCCTGCGCCCCGACCCGGAACTCGCCCCGCGGATAACACATGGGTGCGCTGCCGTCGCAGCACCCGCCGGACTGGTGGAACATCACCGGACCGTGCCGTTCGATCAGCTCGTGCAGCAGATCGGCGGCGGTCGCGGTGAGTTCCACCCGGTTCGGGTCCGGCATCAGAAGAACCCGAGCTTCTGCGGTGAGTAGCTGACCAGCAGGTTCTTGGTCTGCTGGTAGTGGTCCAGCATCTGCGCGTGGTTCTCCCGGCCGATACCCGACTTCTTGTAGCCGCCGAACGCCGCGTGCGCCGGATAGGCGTGATAGCAGTTCGTCCACACGCGGCCGGCCTTGATACCGCGGCCGAGCCGGTAGGCGGTATTACCGTCCCGGGTCCATACACCCGCGCCGAGACCGTAGAGGGTGTCGTTCGCGATCTTCAGGGCCTCCTCGGTGGAATCGAAAGTGGTGACCGAGACGACCGGGCCGAAAATCTCCTCCTGGAAGATGCGCATATCGTTGCTGCCCTTGAAGATGGTCGGCTCCACGTAGTAGCCGTTCGGGTAGCCCTCGACCGAACGGGAACCGCCGCCGGTGAGAACCTCGGCGCCTTCCTTCTTGCCGATATCGATGTAGGACAAGATCTTTTCGAGCTGGTCGTTACTGGCCTGCGCGCCGATCATGGTCGCGTCATCGAGCGGATCGCCGCTCACGATGGCCTTGGTGCGCTCCACACAGCGGGCCATGAACTCGTCGTAGATCGACGAATGCACGAGCGCCCGCGACGGACAGGTGCAGACCTCACCCTGGTTCAGCGCGAACATCACGAAACCCTCGACCGCCTTGTCCAGGAAATCGTCGTCGGCCGCCATGACATCCGGCAGGAAGATGTTCGGACTCTTCCCGCCCAGTTCCAGGGTGACCGGGATGATGTTCTCGCTCGCGTACTGCATGATCAACCGGCCCGTGGTGGTCTCCCCGGTGAACGCCACCTTCGCCACCCGCGGACTCGACGCCAGCGGCTTACCGGTCTCGACCCCGAAACCGTTCACCACATTCAGCACCCCGGGGGGCAACAGGTCGGCGATCAGCTCGACCACCTTCATGATCGACGCCGGCGTCTGCTCGGCCGGTTTCAGCACTACCGCGTTACCGGCCGCCAGCGCAGGCGCCAGTTTCCAGGTGGCCATGAGAATCGGGAAATTCCACGGAATGATCTGCCCCACCACACCCAGCGGCTCGTGGAAGTGATAGGCGATGGTATCGGCGTCGATTTCGCTGATTCCGCCCTCCTGAGCGCGGATGGCGCCGGCGAAATACCGGAAATGATCCACGGCCAGCGGCAGGTCCGCCGCCTTCGTCTCCCGGACCGGCTTCCCGTTCTCCCAGGTCTCCGCGACCGCCAGCGCCTCCAGATTCTCCTCGATCCGGTCCGCGATCTTGTTGAGGATATTCGCCCGCTCGGTGGTGGAAGTGGCCCCCCACCCGTCGGCGGCCGCATGCGCGGCATCCAGCGCCAGTTCCACATCGGGTGCGGTGGAACGTGCTACCTCGCAGAAGGTCTCGCCATCGACCGGTGACGGATTGTCGAAGTATTTTCCCTCGACGGGCGCGGTCCACTCACCCCCGATGAAATTGTCGTATCGGCGGGCATAGCTGACGATGCTGCCGTCGGCACCGGGCTTGGCGTAGGTCATGACGAACTCCTCGGTCGACTCGGGCGCTGAACGCACGCCGGATAAAGCGTGATGTACCTCACTATGCCGCGTAACGGACGGTGGTACGCCGTGTTCGCGACGAAACGTGGGATCGATTCCGGCGGGTCCCGGATCGGAGCTGGTCGAGATGGCGGTATCCGGAAGGCGACGTTTACGGCGGGGACGTGTTCGCAATCGCACGAGCCTGCCGTGGTCGGGCCGGGGCCAGACCTCACGCGTGGCACGTCGGACGCCAACTTCGTCGGGTCCCGGCATAGGGTCGGGAACATGAGCGAGGAGAAGCAGTACCGCATCGAGCGCGACACCATGGGCGAGGTCCGCGTTCCGGTGGATGCGCTGTGGCGTGCCCAGACTCAGCGGGCGGTGGAGAACTTCCCCATCAGCGGGCGGGGGCTGGAGCGGGCGCAGATCCGGGCGCTCGGGCTGTTGAAGGGGGCCTGCGCGGTGGTCAACCGGGATCTGGGGCTGCTCGACGACGAACGGGCCGCGGCGATCGTCGCGGCCGCCACCGAGATCGCGGAGGGCCGCCACGACGACCAGTTCCCGATCGATGTGTTCCAGACCGGGTCGGGGACCAGTTCGAATATGAACGCCAACGAGGTGATCGCCTCGATCGCGGCCGCGGGCGGGGTCACCGTGCACCCGAACGACCACGTGAACATGTCCCAGTCGTCGAACGACACCTTCCCGACCGCGACCCATCTGGCCGCCACCGAGGCCGTGATCAAGGATCTGCTGCCTGCGCTCGAGCATCTGCGGCTGGCGCTGCTGGACAAGGCGACCGAATGGCGCACGGTGGTGAAATCGGGGCGTACCCATCTGATGGACGCGGTCCCGGTGACGCTGGGTCAGGAGTTCGGTGGCTACACCCGGCAGGTCGCGGCGGGTATGGAGCGGTTGATGGCGACGCTGCCGCGGTTGGGCGAACTGCCGATCGGCGGTACCGCGGTCGGGACCGGGCTGAACGCACCCGCCGGGTTCGGGGAAAAGGTGGTGGCGGAGTTGGTACGGGCCACCGGGCTCGACGCGCTGACCGAGGCCCAGGATCATTTCGAGGCGCAGGCGGCGCGGGACGGGCTGGTGGAGGTCTCCGGGGCGCTGCGCACGGTCGCGGTGAGCCTGACCAAGATCGCCAACGATATCCGCTGGATGGGTTCGGGTCCGCTGACCGGGCTGGGTGAACTGCAACTGCCCGACCTGCAGCCGGGTAGTTCGATCATGCCGGGGAAGGTGAATCCGGTGCTGCCGGAGGCGGTCACCCAGGTGGCGGCGCAGGTGATCGGAAACGATGCCGCGGTCGCCTTCGCGGGGGCGGGCGGGCATTTCGAGCTGAACGTCTACATTCCGGTGATGGCGCGTAATGTGCTCGAATCCATCCGGCTGCTGGCGGCGGTGTCGCGGTTGTTCGCCGACCGGTGTGTGCACGGACTGATCGCCGATACCGAACGGCTGCGTACCCTCGCCGAATCCTCGCCTTCCATTGTGACCCCGCTGAACTCGGCGATCGGTTACGAGGAAGCTGCGGCGGTGGCCAAACAGGCCCTGCGGGAGCAGAAGACGATCCGTCAGACGGTGATCGATCGGGGACTGATCGGAGACGCGCTCAGCGAGGAAGAACTCGACCAGCGCCTGGACGTGCTGTCCATGACGAATATCGACAACGACTGAGGCCGTGCCGCCCGGGAATCCGGGGTGAGGGCAGCCGGTGCGACGCGACCGCTGGTCGACGGTCGCGTCGCACCGTAGACGGATTCAGGACCGGAAGCGGGCCAGCTCTTCGCGGGCCGCTTCGCCGGATTCGCCGAGGTCGCTACGGCCGAACACATCCCAGCGCCGCAGCAGCGGCGCGAAGATCAGCTCGTCCTGCTTCTCCGGATCGTAGATACCGGCATCGGCCAGCGCCTCGTCGCTGCTGCGCCCGTCGGGCAGAGTGACCGAGGGGACCCGGAACGCGGCGACCTGGTCGGCGACGGCACGCATGGTCTGGTCCGGGGCCTCGTCGAAACCGGCTGCGACGAGGTCGGCGAATACCGCGGCCTGCCGCTCATCGTCTTCCGCGATCCGCTCGCTGATCGCGGTGATCAGCGGGTTCTCCCCGAGCGCGGCGGTATTGCGATGGCGCACGGCGGCGGCCGTCTCCTCGAACGCGCAGGCGGCCAGCACATCCAGCAGATGCAGCGGTGCGCGCCGGAAACCGTCGGTCATATGACCCATCCGCAGTCGTTCCAGCTCCACCGGGTCGCAGGCACGGGTGACCATCAGGTAGTTGCGGATCACCACGGAGTGCCGGGCCTCCTCGGCGGTCCAGCGGCCCACCCAGCGCCACCACGCGCCGGTGCGCAGATATTTGCCGATCTCGCGGTGGTACGAGGGCAGATTGTCGGCGATCAACACGCTCACGGTGAGCGCCAGCCGGGCGGTATCGCTGAGCTCGGACTGCGCGGGGTCCCAGTCCTCGCCGCCGAGGAAAGCGAAGTTGCGACCGTCGTCCCACGGGACGAAGTCGTGCGGCTGCCATTCGTCGGCGATCTCGGTATGGCGCCGCATGGTCAGTTCCACCTCTACCGCG
The DNA here is from genome assembly GCF_001613205.1 of Nocardia sienata NBRC 100364. Lineage (GTDB taxonomy): Bacteria > Actinomycetota > Actinomycetes > Mycobacteriales > Mycobacteriaceae > Nocardia > Nocardia sienata. The sequence continues at coordinate 62,803 of NZ_BDBX01000031.1, forward strand.
AGCGATTCCAGCAGGTCGCGGTCGGTCAACAGTTTCTGCACGCACACACGGTAGCGGGTCGGACCGCGTACGGGGTGAGCGCCGGGGCCGGGTTGGGGAATATCGGCGATCCGGCCGGCGCGGGTGGGGTACTCGCACAATCGGCCCATTCCCCGGAAGTGAACGGAGATTCCGGATCATCCGACGCGCGGGCTCGGCTGGCGCCCGGGGCGCCCACTCCCGCGGGCGCCCCGAGCACTGGATTCACTTCTCGGTGACCGTGGTGGAACGGTCCGAGGAGTTCCAGGTGATGGTGCCGCCCTCGAACTCGCTCTTCTTGCCCTCCGGGGTGGTCTCCTCGTCGGAGGTGGGGAAGCCGAGTTGGCCGTCCGCGCCGCCGTTGGCCTCCCATGCCTCGCGGATATCGCCCCAGACGATATGGGCGCCGGTGTCCTCGCTGAAGAAGACGGTGCCGCCGGAGAAGTTCTGGTACCGACCGCCGTCACCGGCGACCTGCTCCTCGCCCTCGGGCATACCGAGTGTGCCGGTCGGACCGCCGGCCTCGGTGTACTTCTGATAGATGCTGCCCTTCACGGCGACTTCGTTGCCGTCCGGGGTCTGCACCCTGGTTTCGCCGGCATCGGCATTGGGGTCCTCGTCAGGGGTGGCCGAGCCCTCGGCGCCTGTCGTCTCGGTGGGCGAGCCCTCGGCGCCCGGGGAGGCGGAGGGGGCGCCGGTGCCGGTGTTGCCGCCGGGCATCACCGCCGAGGTCAGGGAGCCGACGGTATCCGACACCGAGTTGTCGTCGTCACCGCAACCGGCGACGAGCAGCCCCGCGGCGGCGAGTGCCATGGTGAATCCGGCCGAACGTCGAGCGAAGTGGTGCATGTCCATCCTCTCGCGACAGGCCGGTGTGATGGACGGGCAGGTCGTGGTGGTTCATCACTCCGGCTGTGGGTTCGGCAACGCGGCGGCTACCGGGCGCGAATATCCGTGACGTTGCCAGTTCGGTGGCCACGCGGATATTACCCGCAAACATCGAGGATAGATCCGTATGCCGGAAAGTTGCTGGACACGGCGGGTGTGTGCCCGGCGCGCCGGAGAGGCCCTGTGCGGTCCGGAGGAGTGCCCGGACCGCACGCGCGCCGATCAGGGCAGCGGCGGGGCGGCGTGCTCGTCGCCGTGGAAATCGACCGACGAGTATTCGCGCAGTTTCGTGAGCCGGTGGTAGGCGTCGATCATGCGGACCGTGCCCGATTTCGACCGCATGACGATGGACTGGGTGGACGCGCCGCCGCCGTAGTAGCGGACTCCGCGCAGCAGGTCTCCGTCGGTGACGCCGGTGGCGCAGAAAAAGACGTTCTCCCCGGCCACCAGATCCTCGGTGACCAGCACCCGGTCCAGGTCGTGTCCGGCGTCGAGCGCCTTCTGCCGCTCTTCGTCGTCCTTGGGGGCGAGCTTGCCCTGCAGCGCGCCGCCCATACAGCGCATCGCCGCGGCGGCGATGATGCCCTCGGGAGTGCCGCCGATACCGACCAGGATGTCGGTCCCGGAATCGGGTCGCGCGGCGGCGATGGCGCCGGCCACGTCACCGTCGGAGATCAAGCGGATCCGGGCGCCGGCGTCACGGATCTCCTGGATCAGGCCGCTGTGGCGGGGGCGGTCCAGGATGCACACGGTGATATCGGAGACCGAGGCGTGCTTGGCCTTGGCGACCTTGCGGATGTTTTCCCCGATGGGCGCCGAGATATCGATCACGTCGGCGGCGTCGGGGCCGACGGCGATCTTCTGCATGTAGAACACCGCCGAGGGGTCGAACATGGCGCCGCGTTCGGCGACCGCCAGCACCGAGATGGCGCCGGGGGACCCCTTCGACATCAGTGTGGTGCCGTCGATCGGGTCGACGGCGAAATCGACCTCCGGACCGGTGCCGTCACCCACGTTCTCGCCGTTGTACAGCATGGGCGCTTCGTCCTTCTCGCCCTCGCCGATCACCACGACGCCGCTCATGGATACCGAGCTGACCAGCTGCCGCATGGCATCCACGGCCGCCCCGTCACCGCCTTCTTTGTCGCCCTTGCCCACCCAGCGCCCCGCTGCCATGGCGCCGGCTTCGGTGACGCGGACGAGTTCGAGCGCGAGGTTGCGATCGGGCGCCTCGCGGCGGCTCGAAGCGGGCGAAGATGCCGTCATAGCGGGTGCCTCCTAGGTTGTGTAACTTGCCGTAATTGTCGCATCGCCGGATTGCGTGCCGGTGATCACCTGGTACGGCAGTACCGGGGGCGGCGCGGGGCCCCGCCGCTACCACGATGGATACTGGGAGCGTGCCGAACAAGAAGCCACGCATCATGAACGACTACCGGGATCTGTTCTGGTCGTTGATCCCGTTGGTGCTGATCGCCGTGGTGTTCGCCGGACTGACCAGTCAGTGCAGTTTCTCCGCGACCGGTCCCACCCAGGGCACGATACCGAGTTTCGATGCCGCCGCGGCGCTGCGCTCGGACGCGCAGAACCTGTCGTTCCCGATCCGCGAACCGGCCCTCCCGCAGAATTGGCAGCCGAATTCCGGCAGCCGCGACACGATCACCGAACGCGGCGGTGGCACGGTCAGCACCATCGGTTATGTCACCGGTGTGGGCACCTATATGGAACTCGACCAGAGCGACGCCACCGAAGAGGTCCTGGCCCGGCATATCGCGGGCACCCGGTATGCCACCGGTACCCGGGATGTCGCCGGGCGGAAATGGGTGGTCTACCAGGAGCCCGGCGCCGAACCCGCGTGGGTGGCCGATTTCGGGGACAGCCGAGTGCTGATCCGGGGCGCCGGCAATACCGAGGCCTTCGAGACCCTGGCCGCCGCGGTGGTGGCCGCCCGGCCGCTACCGGCCACCTGAACGGTCAGCGGTGTAGGCGCGAATCATTGCGCGTCGTCGGATTCGGCCAGAGCTTTCTCGATCCGCTGCCGCGCCCCGGCCAGATGCTCTTCGCACCGGTTGGCGAGGGCCTCGCCGCGTTCCCAGAGCGCCAGAGCGTCGTCGAGGTCCATCCCGCCCTGCTCCAGCATCTTCACCACGCCGGCCAGCTCGTCGCGGGCGCGTTCGTAGCCGAGGCCGGCGATATCGGCCAGATCGTCGGTGCCGGGGTCGGGCACGGTCAGGTCCTCTCGGAGTCGTCGGAGCGGGTGGGGGAGCCGCGTTCGCCGAGCCGTTCGGTGCCGAGGGCGGCGGCGGAGATCGCGCCGTCACCGACCCGGATACGCAACTGGCTGCCCGCGGGCGAATCGTCTATCGCGCGCACCACATGGCGTTCGGGTCCGGTCACCCGCTGCACGACAGCGTAGCCGCGGGCCAGGGTGGCGGCCGGGCCGACCGCGGTCAGCTGGCGCCGCAGATGGTCGGTGGTCACCGATTCGGCGCGGACCAGGCTCTCGGCGCAGCGGCGGGTCGCGGCGCGCAGGCGTTCGATCTCGTCGTGCCGGTGGCCGAGATCGCGCAGGGGGTCGGCCAGGACCGGGCGTGACCTCAGTTGTCGCAGTGCCGCCGCCTCCCGTGCGACCCAGCCGCGCAGTGCCGCCGCCGACCGGGCGCGCAGTTCCCGGACGAGCGCGGTCTCCGCGGCGGCGTCGGGCACGATACGTTTGGCCGCATCCGTCGGGGTGGCCGCGCGCAAATCCGCGACCAGGTCGGACACCGGGGAATCGGGTTCGTGACCGATAGCGCTGACGATGGGGGTGGTCGCGGCGACGATGGCCCGGCACAGGGTCTCGTCGGAGAAGGGCAGCAGATCCTCCACGCTGCCGCCGCCGCGGGCGAGCACGATCACCTCGACGGCCGGGTCGCGATCGAGCGCCGCCAGCGCGTCGAGGATCTGCGGGACCGCGGACGGGCCCTGTACCGCGGTATTGCGGACCTCGAACCGTACCGCGGGCCAGCGGTCCCGTGCCACGCTCAGCACATCGCGTTCGGCGGCGCTGCCGCGGCCGGTGATCAGCCCGATGGTGGCGGGCAGGAAGGGGACCGGGCGTTTGAGCCGCGGATCGAACAGGCCCTCGGCATCCAGCAAAGCCTTCAATCGTTCGATCCGTGCCAGCAGTTCGCCGACGCCGACCGGGCGGATCTCGGAGATCCGCAGCGACAGGGTGCCGCGGCCGGGGAAGAAGGAGAGCTTGCCGTAGACCACCACCCGGCTGCCCTCCTGCAGCGGGACGGGGGAGGCGCGCAACAGGGCCGGGTCGCAGGTCACCGACAGCGACATATCGGCGGCCGGATCGCGCAGCACCAGGAAGGCGGTGCGGGTGCCGGGCCGCAGGTTGATCTGGGTGAGCTGGCCTTCCACCCAGACACTGCCGAGCCGGTCGATCCACTGGGCGACCTTCATCGACACCGAGCGCACCGGCCAGGGCTGCTCGGCGGAATTGGCGGGGGCGGGTGCCTGCCCGGGTCGGCCGGAACCGCTCCGGCCGACCGCGGGCGCGGGATCGGCCTCGGTCACTGGGCTCGCACGGTGGCGATCCGGTTGGTCAGCATGGTCACGAACGCGGCGCGATCCAGGGTGCGCTGTTCGTAGTCGAGCAGGGCGACCAGATCGGTGACCGTGAGCGTGCGCAGCCGTCCGCGCAGCTGGGCGAGGGTCATGTTCGGGTAGTCGTAGCGGGCGCCGACCTCGGGGAGTACGGGTCCGGCCGCGGGCTCGGGTTCGGCGACGGGCTCGGGATCGGCCGTGGCGGCGGATTCGGGTCCGTCGACCGCGGCCGCGCCGGCCACCGTGAGATCGTCGGCCGCGTCACCGGGGTCGACCGTGGCCTCGGTGTCGAAGGCGTGCGCCGCGGGCACCGGGTCGCCGTTCTGGATCGCGCGCAGCCCGGCCAGGGTTTCCTGCAGGGCCAGTTCCACCTCGGCCGGATCGGATTCGAAGCGGTCGAAACCACTGTTGCGTCGCCGCGAGGTCTGGCCCGGCTCGCGCGCCGGCGGGTCGTCGTCCTCGTCGAAGGTGGCCCATTCGGGCTGTTCCTCGGGACGGTTGATGATCCGGTCGAAAACCGAATCGCCCTTGATCGCCAGACTGGTGACGAACTGCTGGACGTGCATCCCCGTCTGCAGTAATTGGCTTACCGCGGTGAGCGGTAATTTCGCCGCTGCCGAAGGCAGCCGTCGCGTCTCCTCGAGAACGTAGACGGCGGCTCCGGCGGCGACGCGGGCCAGGAACGGTGGTCGAAACATGGTAATAGCCTGCCCGATATGGCGGGGTACGCAAAAGAGGGTGCGCGTACCCGGCAAGCCGCGGCCGGATCGGTGGGTTTCTCGCCGTCGGGCGCGGGCCGCCGCGGTGGGAGCTGCGACGGACATCCACATCGGCGCCGGGCGGGACCGGCGGGTGAACCTGCACACCTCTCCCCGAGGCGATGCCGCCGGTGGCCGGTGGCGTGCTGCGGCCGGAGGCCGCCGGTGAGCGGGGGAACGGACCGAACAGGTGGTCGGGACGCGGCCCTCGCGCCGGGGTGCACGGCCGCAGCGGTCGCCGAGGTACGCACGTATTCTGTGGGGCATGTCCTCGGCAATACCGTTGAATGTCGGAATCGCTCGCTCGGCCGGCGCCGCGACCGCCGCCCCCGAAGGAAAACGAGTGCTGCTCGCCGAACCGCGCGGATACTGCGCGGGTGTGGACCGTGCCGTCGAGACCGTGGAAAAGGCGCTGGAAAAGCACGGCGCGCCGATTTATGTCCGTAAGGAAATCGTGCACAACCGCCACGTGGTGGAAACGCTGCGCGAGCGCGGCGTGATCTTCGTCGACACCACCGACGAAGTTCCCGAGGGGGAGCTGGTGGTGTTCTCCGCGCACGGTGTCTCGCCCGCGGTCCACGCGACCGCCGCCGAGCGCAACCTGCGCACCATCGACGCGACCTGTCCGCTGGTGACCAAGGTCCATCAGGAGGCCAAACGCTTCGCCCGCGACGACTACGACATCCTGCTGATCGGCCACGAGGGCCACGAGGAGGTCGAAGGAACGGCCGGTGAGGCCCCCGAGCACGTACAACTGGTCGACGGACCCGACGCGGTCGAGAAGGTGACCGTGCGCGACGAGTCGAAGGTGATCTGGCTGTCGCAGACCACGCTGAGCGTGGACGAGACCATGGAGACGGTGTCGCGGCTGCGGGAGAAGTTCCCGGCGCTGCAGGACCCGCCCAGTGACGATATCTGCTATGCCACCCAGAACCGGCAGGTCGCGGTGAAGGCGATGGCACCGGAATGCGATCTGGTGATCGTCGTGGGCTCGCGCAACTCGTCGAACTCGGTGCGCCTGGTGGAGGTGGCTCTCGGCGCCGGGGCCCGCGCGTCGTACCTGGTGGACTACGCGCGCGAGGTGGACCCGGCGTGGCTCGAAGGAGTGACCACGGTCGGGATCACCTCCGGCGCGTCGGTCCCCGAGATCCTGGTGCGCGGGGTGCTGGACATGCTCGCCGAACACGGGTTCGGCGAGGTCCAGCCGGTGACCACGGCGAACGAGACCCTAGTGTTCGCGCTGCCGCGGGAATTGCGGGCCGCTCGGCGCTGACCGCGCTCACCTAGGCGCTCACCGGCGGCGACGGGCCCGCGCTCACCGGCGTTCGGGTCGCCGCCGTTCCGGGATGGGTTCGCGGACCCGGGCGGTCTGCGGCGCCCGGGCCGGTTCGCCCCGGCGGGAGTTCGCGCGCACCGGTTCGTCCGGTACCGGAGCCGCCGGGCGGGCGGGCCGGTGCGGGCGCATCTCGCGGGTGCGGGGTGCGGCGCCCCGCGCGGCCGGCTCGGCGGGCGGGCGGCCCCGGCCGCCGCGGCGGGGGGATTCGTCGAACGATTCGTGGGTGTAATCGGGTTCGGGGTTCTCGGGCCGTTTCGGCCGCGCCTTCGCCTTGGTCCTGCCGTTGGCCTTGGACCGTGCCGCCAAGGTCTCGGCGCGCGAGGGTTTGCTCCCGCGACCCGTCTTGCCCTCGCCCAGGGGACGCTTCGCCTGTCCGCGGCTCGGCCGCTTCGCGGTCTCGCGGCGGGGCCGGTTCTCCGCCCGTTCCTTGGCCTCGCCGCGGGTCGCGCGCCGTTCGCTACGACCCCAGCTCGTGCCGCGCCGGGCGGCGGCGGTCTCGCGGGCCGCGTTCTCCGAGCGGAACTGCGCGATCCGGATCCCGGCGATGATCAGCACCAGGACGGTGGCCAGCATCATCGGCGGGAAACGGTGCACCAGCGGGATCGCCAGGTTCAGCAGGATGTCCTTGAGGGAAGCGGTGCTGGTCCCGGTGAGCTGGCGATAGGCGATCGGCACGGCCACGAACAGCAATAGCGGCGGTAACACCATCGTGGTGAACAGGCCGCGGAACCGCACCGCCGCCACCGCCGCCAGACATCCGAGGATGTAGAACGCGCTGAAGGTGCCGGTCAGGTCCGTGACGTCGCCGAGGGCATCGATGAGGAAACCCAGGAAGGTGCAGGTCGCAGCGATGAGAACCGCGGCATAGGCCGGGACACCCGGCACCGTCGGCAATAACGAACGTTGCGGCGCGGGCACCCGGGAATTCACTCGTTGGGAAGCAGCCACGTCCTGAACACTATCCTCCGGAAGGGTCGACTGTGTTACGGCACGGCGGGTCCGGCTCCGCGATTGTGCGGAAACGGTGGTCGGCGACGGTATTCATACCGTCGAGGGATATGGGTGGCGCGCAACACGATGGCGCAATAGAGACACTGTCCGTGGTGGTCGCGGGTCGGTCGGGCCAGGGGCGGTGCGGGTCTCGGCGTGTTGCCGGTGTGGCGTCCCGGGTATCGGTACCGGCATTGAAGCTGTCGGTGCGGTGCCCTAAATTCGCCGTCATGCGAATCCTGCATACGTCGGACTGGCATATCGGTCGCACCTTTCACGGCGTGGACCTGCTGGCCGACCAGTCGCGGGTACTCGAGGCGATCGCCGAGCTCGTCGCCGCCGAAGAGGTGGACACCGTCGTGCTCCCCGGCGATGTCTACGATCGCTCCATCCCCAGCGCGGACGCGATCGCGGTCTGCAACAGGGGGTTCGAAGCCATCCGCGCGGCCGGAGCGCGCATCGTGGCCACCTCCGGTAACCACGATTCGCCGACGCGGCTCGGGGCGGGCGCCAGTTTCGCGGCGGCCGGCGGGCTGTATCTGCGTACCACGGTGGCCGATTCGGCACGACCGGTGCTGCTGTCCGACGAGCACGGTGCGGTCGCCTTCTACGGCATCCCCTACCTGGAGCCGGAGATATGCCGGGGCGAGCTCGGCGTACCGCAGGCGCGGTCGCACGCCGAGGTGCTCGCGGCGGCGCTGGAACGGATCCGGGGCGATATCGCACAGCGGCCGGGCACCCGGGCGGTCCTGCTGGCACACGCCTTCGTGGTGGGTGGCGCGGCGACGGGTTCGGAGCGGTCGATCGCGGTGGGCGGAGTCGAGACGGTACCGCTGGCGATGTTCACCGAGCCGGGGTTCGACTACGTCGCGCTCGGGCATCTGCATTCGCCGCAGACCCTCGCCGAGACGGTGCGCTATTCGGGATCGCCGTTGCCGTATTCGTTCGGGGAGAGCACCCATCGCAAACAGGCCTGGGTGGTGGACCTCGGCGATACCGGTCCGGCCCGGGTGCGCGGCCTGCAATTACCGCAGGTCCGCGGACTGAGCCATCTCACCGGGACGCTCGAGGAGTTGCTGGCCGACCCCGCCTGGGAAGCGTCCGAAGAGCACTACGTCTCGGTATCGCTCACCGACTATGCCCGGCCGGTGGACGCCATGCGCCGATTGCGTGAGCGTTTCCCGTACGCGGTGCATGTGGAATGGGAACGCCCGCAGGGCGATCCGGCCCTGCGTTACCGGGAGCGGGTGCGCGGCCGCGACGACACCGATATCGCCCGCACCTTCCTCACCGATGTACGCGGCGAGCCGAACAGCTCCGAAATGGACTGGCTGAACCGGGCCATGGCCGCGGCCGTCCGGGAGACGGAGGTGGTCCGCGACGATATCGGCGCGTCCCCGGTGGCCGATACGGAACTCACCGCATGAGGTTGCACCGGCTGGAGATGACGGCCTTCGGCCCTTTCGCCGAGACCGCGTCCGTCGATTTCGACGAACTGGGCGCGGACGGACTCTTCCTGCTGCACGGGCAGACCGGTGCCGGGAAGACCACGGTGCTCGACGCCATCGCCTACGCGCTCTACGGGCGGGTGCCGGGGGCACGGGGGGACAAACGGTTGCACTCCGATCACGCACCCGCGCATATCCGGCCGGAGGTGGTGCTCGAGGCCACGCTGGGCGGCCGGCGACTCCGGCTCACCCGGCAACCGGAATTCGAGCGGCCGAAGTTGCGCGGTAGCGGGACCCGGGTGGAGAACGCCAGAGCCACGCTGGCCTGGCTGGACGGCCGGGGCACCAACCTCTCGCGGATCAACGAGATCGGCGACGAGATCGTGCGGCTGCTGGGAATGAGTGCCGATCAGTTCTTCCAGGTGGTGCTGCTGCCACAGGGAGATTTCGCGAAGTTCCTGCGCGCGGAGAACGAGGATCGCGAGCGACTGCTCGAGAAGCTGTTCGACACCGGACGTTTCGGGTCGGCCGAACAGTGGCTCACCGCCCAGCGCAAGTCGTCGGGAGAGCAGATCGGCGCCCAGCAGCGCAATGTGGAGGATCTGATCACCCGGGTCGCGGTGACGGCCGGGATCGACCGCACCGAGCGGATCGACATTCTGGACGCGGTCGAGTGGTCGCAGGATCTGCTGGCCGGGGCCCGCGGCGAGGTGGAGAAAGCACAGCACGAACTCGATCGGCGGCGCGCGGAGTCGGCCCGCGCCGACGAGTCGGCCGAACGGGAGCGGCGGGCAGCCGAGCAGCGGCGCCGGCTGGAACTGGCCCGGCAGCAGCTCGAGCAGTACGCCGCCGAGGCCCGGGCGCGGGCCGCGGACCGGGGCGAATTGGATCGGGCGCGCCGCGCCGAACCGGTGGCCGCGGCATTGGCCGAGGCGGAGGCCGCGGTCCGCGCGGCGCGCGGCTGTGAAGACGAATCCGTGGCGGCGGCGCAACACCTGGCCCGGCTGGCCGCGGAACCCGACAGTGCGGATATTCCGGGTATCCATCTGGTGCTGAGCCCATCCGCCGGGCGAACGGGAGACCGGATCGACGAGCTGTCCTCCGGGGACGCCGCGGCCGGGGGCTCTCCGGCGCAGGCGCAGGACGAATTCGCGCTGTTCGACGTGGCCCCCGGCGGGTCGCGGCAAGGCCCTTCCGGTACCGCGGACGAGTCGGACCGGGTGGACGACCGAGCCGGCTACGACGAGGACTTCGGCCTGGATACCGCGATTCGCGGGTGGAGTGCGCTGCTGGGCGGGCTCGGCGAGATCCGCGCCGACGCGGCCACGGCCGATACGTTGCGCGAGGAACTGGCCGGACTGCACTCCGCAGCGGCCGAACTCGCCGAGCGCTCGGCCACACTCACCGAACGGCGGACCCGCTTACCCGAGGCCATCGCTGCGGCCCAGGCGCGGGCGCGGGAAGCCGACGAGGCGAAAGCGACGCTGCCCGGTCTGCGGGCCGAACTCCGGCGTTTGCAGGAGACCGCGACCGCGGCCGTGGATCTGGCTCGGGCGCGGACCACGCTCGACCGGGCCCGGGTGGATCTCGATACCGCGCGCGGCCGGCACCTGCAGGCGCGGGAGCACGTCCTGGATCTGCGGGAGCGCAGGTTGGCCGGAATGGCGGCGGAGCTGGCCGGGCGCCTGGTCGACGGGCAGGCGTGCGCGGTGTGCGGTTCGGCCGAGCATCCCCGGCCGGCGCGGCAGGCGGCCGGTGCCGTATCGGAAGAGGACGAGGCGGCGGCGGTCGCCGCGGAACGTTCCGCCGAGGTGGCGCGGGACCGTGCGCAGTCGGCGCTGGCCGAGGTGGAGCGGGAGATCGAGGCGCTGCTGGCACGCGGTGGTGACACCGACCGTGTGCAACTCGCGGCCGCTCTGCGCGCCGCCACCGAGAAGTGCGGGGACACCGAGGAACTGGCCGAATCGGCCGATGCGTGCGCCGCCGAACTCACCCGGCTGCGTGCCGATGAGAGCGGGTTGCACGATGCGCTGCGCGATACCGAGACCCGGGCGGGAGCCATCGCCGCGCGGATCGAGTCCGCGCAGACCCGGCTGGCCGAAATCGACGAGAAGTTGCGCACCGCCGCCGGGCGGGACCGGACCATCGGCCGTCGCCGGGAACGTCTGCACGCACTGATCGCCGCCGCGGGCGACCGGCGTGACACCTATGCCGCGGTCCGCGCGGCATGGGAACGGGTGGCCACCTGTGTCCTGCGGGTCGAACGGCTGGCCGGGTCGGCGGGCCTTGTCCCGCCCACGAGCACCGACGGCACCGCACCGGAGCCGGGGGCCGGTGGATCGGGCGATGCGGGCCAGGACCCCGGAGCCGGCTCGGCGGAGATGCTGGCGACACTGCGGATCTACTCGCCGCTGATCGGCGCCGCGACCCGGACGCCGCAGCGGCAGGACGCGCTGAGCGCTGCCCTCGCCGCCGCGGAAGAGATACGCGCCGCGGCTCGGGCCGTATTGGACGAACCCGAGATCCGGGCCGCCGCCAGCAGCGCGCCCGGCGATCCGGAAGCGCTCGAGGCGGCGGTTCGGAGCGCCCGAACCGCGTTGGACGAGGCGGTCGCGGCCCATTCCGCCGCCGTGCACCGGGTCACCCGGCTGGAAACCCTGTGCGGGCAGTTGTGGGCGGCAGTGGATCTGATCGCCCCTGCTCAGCGGGCCCATCAGGAACTGGCCGAGCTGGCGGAGGTGGTCGCCGGCCGCGGCGCGAACAACCGGCGGATGTCGCTGCGTTCCTATGTGCTCGCGGCCCGGCTCGAAGAGGTCGCGGTGGCCGGGTCGGCCCGGTTGCGCCGGATGTCGGGCGGCCGGTACGAATTCGTGCACACCGACCGGGCCGGGACCCACGGCCGGCGCGGCGGGCTGGGGCTGGACATCCGGGACGACTACACCGGCGCCGTCCGGCCCGCTCGCACCCTCTCCGGTGGCGAAACCTTCATGGCTTCACTGGCGCTCGCGCTGGGTCTGGCCGATACCGTCGCGGCCGAAGCCGGCGGGATCATCCTCGACACCCTGTTCATCGACGAAGGCTTCGGGAGCCTGGACGCGGACACCCTCGACGCGGTGATGGGCGTCCTCGACGAACTGCGCGCCGGGGGCCGGGTGGTGGGGCTGGTCAGTCACGTCGACGAAATGCGTCAGCGCATACCCAGCCGCCTGCACGTGGTGCGCGGCCGCAACGGTTCCCGGTTGCACGCCACCATCGCCTGACCGCACGGGCCTCAACCCTCGAGATCGAGCAGCCGTCGCTTGATGTCCAGACCCCAGCGGAAACCCCCGAGGGTGCCGTCGGTGCGCACGATCCGATGGCAGGGTACGAACAGCGCGGCCGCATTGCGGGCGCAGGCGCTCGCCGCGGCGCGGGTGGCCGCGGGCCGGCCAGCGCGCGCGGCGAACGCGGTGTAGGTGATCGGCTGCCCCGCGGACACCGTGCGCAGCACCTCCCACGCGTGCTGGAGGAATTCGCCCGAGCGCTGACGCACCGGGACCGAATCGATCGCGGCCGTATCGCCGCGGTGGTAGGCCGTGACGGCGTCGGTCACCGCACCCAGTTCACGGCGGGCACGCAGCTGCGCGGGACGCAGGCCGGGGTGGACCAGTGTGCGGAGTTCTTCGGGCGCGGCGGTCCAACCGGACGCCAGTACCGCGCCGTCGGCGGCCACGATCGCGGTGAACGGGCCGAGCGGGGTGTCGACGGTGGCGAAGTCGGCGGTGCCGGTCGCGGTGGCGGCCGGTGCGGGCAGGGTGGCGATGGACATCAGTCGGTGCTCACTTTCGCGTCGGTTCGGGTGGTAGGCGCGGCGGACTCCCGAGATTGGGCCCGGGTGCGCAGTTCGGTGCGCCACAGGTGCATACAGAGATAGGAACGCCAGGGCGACCAGCGGGTCGTATCGGCCAGGTCGATACCGCGCCGGACGGCGCCGCGGCGGATGACCAGGTCGGTGTGCAGCATGATGTCGGGGTCGGCGAGTAGCCGCATGGTGACGTAGTCGGCGGTCCACGGGCCGACACCGTCGAGCGCGAGCAGATCGCGTCGCAGGTCGGCGGCTGTACGGCCTTGGTGCAGGACCAGGTCGCCGGAGGCGAGCGCCGCCGCGGCGGCGGTGATGGAGCGGATGCGCTGGGCCGGGCCGGTCAGTACTTCGGCGCCGCGTTCGGCGATCACCTCCGGTGCCGGGAACAGCCGGCCGACCGGCCCGTCCACCGCTTCGCCGAGGGCGGCGACCAGCCGGGCCGTATGCGTATTGGCCGCGGCCACCGAGATCTGCTGACCGATCATGGTGCGCAGCAGCAATTCCGGTCCCTCCACACATCCCGGTACCCGGATCCCGGGAGCGAAATGGGTCTTCGGTTCGTGCGGCGCGCCGGTGCCCTCGTGCGCCCGGGCGATTGCCTCGTCGATGGCCACCGGATCGGCGTCGAGGTCGAGCAGATGCCGGACCCGGGCCACCGCGGGCGCGAGGTCGCGCATATCGCGCAGCGTCAGTTCCGCCTGGACATGCCCGGGCTGTATCGCGAGGCGGACCCCGGCGTAACCGTGCGGCGTGCGGATGGTGCGCAGGTAGTGGTTCTCCCCGCCCGATGTGGTCTGCCAGAGCTCCAGACCCGGTGCCACATGGGCGGACAGGAACCAGTTCAGCCAGTCGCGGTCCAGCGGCGCCCGGTAGGGCAGGCGCAGGGACAGGGTGCCGTTGGCGGCCGGGACGGTGCGGTCGCGGGCGCGCTGCGCTTCGGTGCGCATGGTGCTCGGGCTGACCGCGAAGACCTCGCGCACGGTGTCGTTGAACTGCCGGATACTGGCGAAACCGGCGGCGAAGGCGATATCCGACATGGGCATGGCGGTGGTCTGGATCAGCAGTCGCGCGGTATGTGCCCGGTGGGCGCGCGCCAACGCCAGCGGGCCCGCGCCGAGTTCGGTGGTGAGCACCCGGGTGAGCTGACGCTGTGAATAGCCGAGCGCCGAGGCCAGCGCGGGGACCCCGCCGCGTTCCACCACACCGTCCCCGATGAGCCGCATGGCCCGGGCCGCCAGGTCTGCGCGGGTGTTCCACAGGGGGGACCCGGGCGCGGCATCGGGCAGGCAGCGGCGGCAGGCGCGGTAGCCCGCCTGCTGGGCCGCGGCCGCGGTCGGCAGGAAGGTCACATTGGTGCGCTTCGGAGTGATCGCCGGGCACGATGGCCGGCAGTAGATTCCGGTGGTGCGCACGGCGGTGTAGAACTGCCCGTCGAAACGGGAGTCGCGGGCCGACACCGCGCGATAGCAGCGTTCGAAATCCAGGGCCGTGATGCTCACCCCACACACGATGTCAGCTCGGGAAGCCGCAGGCTAGCGGAAAACAGACATCGGTGCCGGGTGTCGCCCGGGGTACTCGCCGGAGAGCTGTGCGGGTCCGTTCTCGGGGGTAACCGCGCGGCCACAACGACGGGCGGCGCAGCGCGCTGCGGGAACATGATGAGGATTCGTGACGATGGGCGGCCTCGAAAAGGCGGTACGGGAGGACGGCAGCGGAAACTACGGCGAGGCAGGGCGGGCCGCGAAGACCCACGTGGTGCTGGGCGCCGCGGAAACGCGACGGCGGGGCCGGTCCGACCGGCCCCGCCGTAACTTCTTGCGGTCCTTGCTCAGCAGCAGCGAGCGCCCGGGTTGCGTTCCGCGTCGGCGTACCGCTCCCGCCAGTAGTCCCGCTCGCTCGCGACCGGGCGATCGGGATGCACTCTGCGCATATGTGCGAGATAGCGCTGGTAGTCCTGCCCGCCGACGACGGAGTCCAGGTACCGGAACACCGACAGCACCCCGCCAACGAGCGCCTGCACCCCGCGGACCGGCGTCGCCGGGGCCCCGCGGAGGCCGGCGCGCACGTTCGGCGCCGCCGCGAGCCGCCCGGTCAACTCCGCACCTCCGCGTGCGCCGCCCCCGGCACCGCGACCTCGCCTTTCGCGATTCGCTCGTCCCACTGCCGCTGGACCTCCTTCTCCGCCGAGGTGACCAGGAAACCGCTCGGCGCGAAGATCTTCGACGGTTCCTCCGGCGATTCGGTGGTCGAGGTATCGCCCGACTTCACGGTGCGGTAGCAGACCCATACCGCCGCGAGCACCACGATCAGCACCAGCACCGCGAAAACGATGGACAGCGCACCCTGGATGAACGTATTGCGGATCACCGCGTCCACGTCATCGGGTGTCTTCGCCGTCAGGCACAGCTCCCCGGCGTCGCGGGCGGCCCGGCAGATGCTGTTCTGTTTCCAGTAGCCCACCTTCGGATCGGCCGAGAAGATCTTCTGCCAGGACGCTGTCATGGTGACGATGAGATCCCAGGCCAGGGCGATACCCGGTATCCAGGCCCATTTCGTCAGGCCCTTTTTCACCAGGATCGTCAGCACCACCACCAGCGCGATCGCGGCCAGCAGCTGGTTGGCGATACCGAACAGCGGGAACAGCGCGTTGATGCCGCCCAGCGGATCCGTCACACCCATCAGCAGGATCGATCCCCAGGCCGCCACCACGATCGCCGAGCACAGCCATGCGCCCACCCGCCACGACGGATCGGCGAACTTGCGCGCCGGACCGCGCAGGTTGCCCAGCGAATCGGAGAGCATGAACCGCGCCACGCGGGTGCCGGCGTCGATGGTGGTCAGGATGAACAGCGCCTCGAACATGATCGCGAAGTGGTACCAGAACGACTTCATCCCGGCACCGCCGAGGAATCCGGCGAACACTTCGGAGATTCCGATGGCCAGCGTCGGGGCGCCGCCGGTGCGGGAGATCACCGATTCCTCGCCCACATCGGTCGCGGCCTGGCTCAACTCGGCGCCGGTCGTCGGCGGGCCGGACAGTCCCAGGCTGTTCGTATAGGCGGCCGCGGTCTCCGCGGTGCCACCGGTCGCGCCGGCCGGGGCGTTCATGGCGAAGTACAGGTGCTGATCGATGATCGACGCCGTGATGATCGCCATCACCGCCACGAACGACTCCATCAGCATGCCGCCGTAGCCGATCATCTTGGCGTGTGATTCCTTCTCCAGCAGTTTCGGTGTCGTACCCGACGACACCAGCGCGTGGAAACCGGACAGCGCACCGCAGGCGATGGTGATGAACAGGAACGGGAACAGGCTGCCCGCGAAGGCCGGGCCGGTGCCCGAGGTGGCGAACTCCGAGACCGCGGGCGCCTTCAGCACCGGCAGGGTCACCAGGATGCCGACCGCCAGCAGGCCGATGGTGCCGATCTTCATGAAGGTCGACAGGTAATCGCGCGGGGCCAGCAGCAGCCACACCGGCAGCACCGAGGCGACGAAGCCGTAGCCGATCAGCATCCACGAGATGGTGACGGGATGGAAGGTGAACCACCCGGCCCAGGTGTCGTTGTGCGAGACCCAGCCGCCCGCGATGATCGCCAGGATCAGCAGCACGAAACCGATCGCCGAGATCTCACCGACCCGGCCCGGACGCAGATACCGCAGGTACACGCCCATGAACAGGGCGATCGGGATGGTCATCGCGATGGAGAAGACACCCCAGGGGCTGTGCGCCAGCGCGTTCACCACCACCAGCGCCAGCACCGCGAGCAGGATCATCATGATCACCAGGACGCCGACGATGGCGGCCACACCGCCGACCACGCCGAGTTCGTCGCGTGCCATCTGACCGAGGCTGCGCCCGCGCCGTTTCATCGACACCCACAGCACCAGGTAGTCCTGCACCGCGCCCGCGAACACGACGCCCACGATGATCCAGATGGTGCCCGGCAGGTACCCCATCTGTGCCGCCAGCACCGGCCCGACCAGCGGCCCCGCACCCGCGATGGCCGCGAAATGATGCCCGAACAGCACCCGCCGGTCCATCGGCATGAAGTCTTTGCCGTTGTCCAGGATCTCGGCCGGAGTCGCCAGGTCGTCGCGGGGTTTGACGACCTTGTATTCGATGAGCCGGGCGTAGAAGCGGTAGGCGATGATGTAGGTACTCACCGCCGCGATCACGATCCACACCGCGTTCACGGACTCGCCCCGCGCGAGGGCGAGAATCGTCCAGGCCACGGCGCCCAGCAGCGCGATGGCCGCGAAGATCGCCTTCTTCGCGGGCGTGATCGGGGACCGGTCGACCACACCCACGGGTGGTAGGTCGGGGTCGGTCTTGAGATATTCGATAGTCCCCATCGGGCAACTCCTGTACAGCGAGCTGGAACATGCCGGCCACACGAACGTAACCGATGGCCGTTCGGCGCTTCGACGGTTGCGGTGAACGGTCGTTGTGATGCGGCGAGCGGAATGTTCCGCGTCCCTCCGCCAGCGCCGTCGTCGTGAGTCCGCTCGCGCTGACGGAGGTACACCATGTGGCGAGTGTCCGGGCCGACCGCCGCGTGGCGGACGCAATTCTGCGGCTGATGGGCGATCGCGTCGCCGCGGGCCGCATTGTCGTGCCGGAGGTCGATGCCAGGGTGATCCGTACAGCTGTCGAGGTCCGCGGGCACTACCCGGCGATGAACCGTTGCTGCCCGATGATCTCGAATAGCCCTTCGCGGGTCGAACGGCAACCGCACGGCCCGGGTACATAGAGCAATTTCGGTCAACCGGATTCCGGTCCGGCGTGCATACGGTGGGGCAATGCGCGAAACCCCCGAAGAACTGGCCGCACTGCAGACCCTGCTCGACACCTCGCTCGCGGGTGCCACAGGTCATCTCCGCTCGATCATCGCCGCCGACCGCACCCTGACCGCTGAGCAGCTCACCTCGATACTCACCGGTATGTGTCTGCTCACCCTGTCCACCGTGACCGCCAAGGGCGAGCCGCGGGTGAGCGGTGTCGACGGGCATTTCCTGCACGGCCGGTGGTATTTCGGCACCGCGCGCACCGCGGCCAAGGCTCGTCACCTCGCTGCCCGGCCCGCCGCGAGCGTCGCGCACCTGCGTGGTGAGGCATTGGGTGTGTTCACGCACGGCACCGCCGAGACCTTGAACCCGGCGGTCGGTGAACCGGATCCCGAGTGGCCGGAACTGCTCGCCTACTTCAAGGATTTCTACGGCAACGACGGGTTCGACTGGGACAACGATGTGGTGTTCTTCCGTCTGCGCCCGAACTGGACGACCGTCTACGCACCTGATTTCGCCGCGCTCACAGTGCGGTGAGCACGGCGGCCGATCGGCGTCGGTCGGACGGGCGGCTTCCGCCCGATCGGTGACGTCCGGCCGGGCGGTAGCGGCGGGGAACGGTGTCAGGAACCCGGGCCCGGTGCGCTCGGCCGCCGCTCGGTGGACCGCCGGGTGACCGTGTCGGCCACCTCGTCGAGCGCGGTGCGGATCATCGCGCCGTAGGCGTCGTCGGGGAGGGCGTCCAGCCGTTCGCGTGCGGCGGCGAGCTGTTTCTCCGCGGCGTCCCACGAGCCCAGGCGCCGATAGTTGTCGGCCAGGTTCAGGTGCAGCGACGGATAGAACCCCGCGACCCGCAGGCTCGCATGGTGCCGCTGAACCCGGTCGTCGGTGAGGGCGTCGGCCGCGTCGAGGGCGCGGATATCCCAGGCCAGCGCCTGGGCGGGATCGTCGTAGAGATCGGCCAGGTAATGCGCGAGGGTGCACCGGTGGAAGGGGTCGCCGGTGACGCCGATACCGCGCCAGAGCTCGAGCAGCCGTTTTCGGGCGGCCGCCGGGTCCCCGGTCCGGCCGAGCGTGACGGCCTCGGTGATCGAGTGCATGGTGGGATCGGGTGAGAGCCCCGTGGTGGAGGTCATGCGGGCATTCCGTTCTGTTCGTCGAGTACTGCCAGTGCGACCGGCATGGCCAGGGTGGTGAGGTCGCCGTTGTCCGCGGACCGGACGACCATCGGGTCGGTGCGGCCGCCGATATCCAGCCGCACATCGGGTCCGATGGCGGTGGCGACGGCCGGGTGCAGGATGGTGAACCCGAAGACGAGTTCGCTGTCGGGGCCGGTGACCCGCGCGGACAATTCGGTCGGCGGCTCGCCTCCGGTGCCCGAGACGGTGAGGGTGCCCGCCGCGGTCGTCACCCGCAGGTAGCGGTCGCGCTGCTGTTCCAGCGCGCGCATGAGGTCGTGTTTGGCGACCACGGCGTGGGTGGGCGCCGCCGGCAGAGCCGCCAGCAGCCCGCGGTGGTCGGGAAACGGTTCGGCCAACGTGCGGCAGCTACGTACGGCGCCGTCGGCGGAGCGGAACCGGACGCTGTGTTCACCGGCTTCTATATCGATGGAATGGGCGTTGCGGATCTCCGGCAGCGCCGCGCTCAGGTCGGCGCCGTCGACCGTGGCGGCCCACTCGACCGATCCGGGCTGTTCGGGAACCAGGGTGCGGGTGGAGAGCCGGTAGCGGTCGGTGGCGGTGAGGGTGAGCGATGCGGGCGTCACCTCGAGCCGCACCCCGGTCAGCACCGGCAGGTCGGGGTCCGTGCCGGTGGCGGCGAGTATCTGCTCGACCGCCGCCGCCAGCACCGGCCCTCGTACCGTCGCCACCCACCAGCCGGAGGGTTCGCCGAGCGCGGCCTTGACCACTTCGGCGGTCCGCCGTGCCTGCCTGGTCCGCTCGAGCAACCCCGCCATGTGATCGTCGATGAGCCCGGCCGCGGTATGCGGGTCGCTCGCGAGAACGCGGGCGATCTCGTCGAGCGGCATATCGATGGCGCGGAGGCGGCGGATCGTCACCGCGCGCTCGACCTGGGTGGGTGTGTAGTAGCGGTATCCGGTGGCCGCGTCGACCCCGGCCGGTGCCAGCAGGCCGGAGTCGTCGTAGAAGCGCAGCGCACTGGGCGTGATACCGCATGAGCGGGCGAACGCGCCGATGGTGATCAGGTCGGATTCGGGCACGCGCCCATCATCGGGCTTCGAGCAACCTGAAGGTCAAGCCACGATCGCGTGGCTCGCTTCGAAGAGGCGCCGCGGCAGGGCTCGACACCGCCGCGGCCACCGGGAACAGCGAACCATGTACCGGCCCCGATCCGGCGCAGCGACGCGGTTCAGTGCCCTCGACAGGTCCCGAAGCTCCAATAGTTGCCCTCCGGGTCGGCGACCGTGAACCCGCGTGACCCGTAGTCCTCGTCCTTCAGCCCGCGACGGTTTCCGCGCCGGCGGCAGTGGCTCGCTCGTAGAGCGCGTCCGGGTCGGCGCAGACCACATAGATCGATTCGGTGCCCGGGATGCGCCGCTCCGGCAACCCACCGCCCTTGTTCACGGTGCCGAACATGATCCCGCCGCCTTCCGGCCAGCGCATTTCTGCGTGCTCGATTACCGACGGGTCGTTTTCGCGGGCGTACATCGCCGTCAGTTCGAAGCCGAACGCCCGGGCCAAGAAGTCCGCGGTGCCGCGGGCGTCGGTGAAGGCCAGGCACGGCCAGACGGCCGGTGCGGGGGTGGTGGTCGTGGTGGTGTCCTCGGTTGCGGTCATGGTTTCAGCCTGGCCCGCCGGCCATCTCCGGGTCTTGGACGGATGGAATCTCCTCGGCCAGCCACTGCGTCGGACTGCAACCGGCCAGCCGGACGAACTCCCGGTTGAGATGCGGCTGATCGTAGTAGCCGCAGGCGGCGGCGACCTGGGCGATCGAGACGAACGACGGTGTGTGCAGCAGCATCTGTTTGGCCCGCTCGAACCGCGCCACCCGCCCGGCCACCTTCGGGCTCGAGCCGAACTCGCTCGTGAAACGTTTGGTGAGGTACTGGCGGCTCCACCCGATCCGTTCGGCGAGCGGTTCGACGCCCATCGTCCCGTGTGACCCCGTGACCGCCCGCCACGCCCAGCTCAGTTCCGGTCCCACGGCCCGCTCGGGGACCAGCAGCCGGGTGAGCACCCGGTCGCACGCCGCGAACCGCTGCGGCCATTCCGGCTGTTCCTGGAGCTCCTCCCACAGTTGCCGTCCCGGCGCGCCGATGAGGTCGGCGAATTCGATCGAGGTGCTCCACAGTTCCGCCGCGGGTAGCCCGAACAGGGCCCGGCTCCCCAGCGGGGTGAGCTTTATGGCCACCCCTTCCTGGGTGCCGTCGTGCGCGATGATCGCCGGGCTGTCCTGGAGTCCGCTGAGCACGCAGCGGTAGGCGCCCGGCGACTGGCGTGCGTCGGTCTGGCCGATCACGTCGATCGACGGTCCGATGGCGACGATGAACGTCATATGCCGCGAGGGCAGCCCGCGGTGCAGACCCGCCTCGTACCCGGTCATGCGGTATCCGACGTACCGGTCGATGAAGGCGGCCAGGGCGGGCGCCGGGTAGGCCGTCACTACCTGCGAGGTCGGCTCCATGGGGTCACGCTACGCCGACGGGCCGACATACCGGCGCGTTGACATGATGAGACGAAAATTGGGCGCACAAGACGCGCACGGTCGACCGCATGACCGGTCTGGCCTGCCACGGCCACCCCGACCCCGCCCGCGTCATCCGCTACGCCCACGAGCACGTCAAGGGCCGTGACCACACCGGCGCCCGCTATCACGCGCTGACCCCCGACCTGTTCCACTTCCAGCACGCCACTTACGTCGACACTCTCGTCACCGCCGTCGACACCTACGTCCGCCCCCTCACTCCCGCCGCCCGCGAACGCCTCTACCAGGACTGTTGCGACTGGTACCGCCTCTACGGGATCTCCACCCGCCCCCTCCCCGGCAGCTGGCCCGAATTCACCGAGTACTTCACCGACGCCTGTGCCACCCGGCTACAGCGCACCGAGGCCGCCGACCGCCTGGCCGCGCAGGCCCTGAACCCGCCGTGGTGGGCGCTCGGCGGCGTCCCCGGGTTCGCCGTCCGCGCCGTCCAGCACGAACGGGCCACCGAGCTCCTCGTCATCACCGAGCGTCCCGGCGACCGCATGAAGTTCGCCGCCTTCTCCGCCGCCCTGCGCGCGAGCGCCCGCGCGCACGCCCCGGCCGACCGCCGCCCTCGGCGCTCACCCGCGTAGACTGCTGTCCTCGTGAGTCTCACCCTCGGAATCGTCGGCCTGCCCAACGTCGGAAAATCGACGCTGTTCAATGCGCTGACCCGCAACGACGTGCTCGCCGCGAACTACCCGTTCGCGACCATCGAGCCCAATGTCGGCGTGGTTCCGCTGCCCGACCCCCGCCTGGACAAACTCGCCGAGATCTTCGACTCCGCCCGCACGGTCCCCGCCACGGTCTCCTTCGTGGATATCGCCGGCATCGTGAAGGGCGCCTCCGAGGGCGCCGGCCTCGGCAACAAATTCCTCGCCAACATCCGCGAAGCCGACGCCATCTGCCAGGTCGTCCGCGTCTTCGCCGACGACGACGTGGTGCATGTGGACGGCCAGGTGAACCCGGCCTCCGATATCGAGGTCATCGAAACAGAGCTGATCCTCGCCGACCTGCAGACCCTCGAGAAGGCGGTCGTCCGCCTGGAGAAGGAAGCCAAGGTCAAAAAGGACCGCAAGCCCTACGCCGACGCCGCCAAACTGGCGCAGGAAATCCTCAACAGCGGCCGGACCTTGTTCCACGCCGCGAAGGAGATCGACGGCGACCTGCTCAAAGAGCTGTCCCTGCTCACCACCAAGCCGTTCCTGTACGTCTTCAACGCGGACGAGTCGGTGCTCAGCGACGAAGCCAAGGTCGCCGAACTGAAAGCCTCCGTGGCGCCGGCGGATTCGGTGTTCCTGGACGCCAAGGTCGAATCCGAACTCCTCGAACTCGACGAGGAATCCGCCACGGAACTGCTGGAATCCATCGGCCAGACCGAACCCGGCCTGCACGCCCTGGCCCGCGCCGGTTTCCACACCCTCGGATTGCAGACCTACCTCACCGCCGGTCCGAAAGAGGCCCGGGCGTGGACGATCCACCAGGGCGACACCGCGCCGAAGGCGGCCGGGGTCATCCACACCGACTTCGAACGCGGGTTCATCAAGGCCGAAGTGGTCGCCTTCGACGATCTGGTCGAGGCGGGATCGATGGCCGCGGCGAAGGCAGCGGGCAAGGTCCGGATGGAGGGCAAGGACTACGTCATGGCCGACGGCGACGTGGTCGAGTTCCGCTTCAACGTGTAACAGGCCAGCGTCTGCGAAGAAGTAGGGCGGTGCGTCCGTCGCTTCTGGGTAAGGCTCAGTCGTTCCGTCGGGGCAGAACCCTGGCCGGTTCGTTCAGTGCGGAATTCGGCTTGAGCATGCGTTTGGTCAGCCGTAAAGGAAAGTGTCGGTTACTAGTTCGGCGAGGTAGCGGCGGCCGGTGACGGTTATCCAAATCTCGACTCGCCTGGCTGGTTCCCTGCGGCTGCGGCGCCACGCCGAGCCCGACTGAAGCGACTGTGCGCGAATCGCGTGCCATACTGAAGTTTCAGTCCTGGCCGACTACACGGATCCGGACGTGAATTCAGGAGTCCAACATGGTTTTCCACTCGCCGGCCGATGCTCTCGGCTCCCACGCTCCCGGCATCCGTGAACTGCTCGTCGAAGTTGTCCGTTCCAGGCACGACCGCGCAGCAGAGGCGCACCTGGCTTCGGGGTCGCGGTACTCGATGGGCTTCGGCAGTCAGTGGCGCGATCTCCTCGATGACGCCCACCAGGCGCTGGCCGATCGCGGCTTTCAGTCGCACAAGCTAGCCCCGGCAGGGCACGAGTTTCCCGTCGTCAACGACTGCCTGGTGTATGTCTGGCGGGTGCCGGGCACCCCTAACGCGGTCAGTAACTTCGCGTCCAGCCCGACGCGGATGAACGGCTTTGCTGCCCAGCCTCCAGACCCTATGCTTTTCGAGCCTGGCTTCGAGGAGGCGCCCGAGCCGGACAACGAGGCGGCCGAGAACACTGACGAGGCCATCGTTGAGCGCCTGGTGGCGGCGGTCGGTGACACGATGCCTCTAGTGCTTGTCATGGTCCATTCGTCGCCGCGGCAGTTGCAGTCGATCGAGTGGGCCGTCGCCGTCCTCGACGACGCAGGCAAGGTCAAGCTGCACGGGCATGAAGCCATCTGGCAGCCCGAGGCCGACTTTGAACGCGCGGCTTCGGATGTCGAGTCGTTTGATAGTGGCACCCCGGTCGGCCCCGTCGTCGAGCTGCAGAAGCAGGAGGGGACGCATCCAGATGCGTGACGGTACCCCGCACCTGTTTGACCTACCCGGCTCTGGGCAGACGCACGGCCGTTTCGAACCGGCGCGGCTAACCCAAGCTCGTGTCCGTCGTTCAGTGACGAAGTCCGACCTGGCGGCCGAGGTAGGAGTGTCGGCAGCCGCGATCGGCCAGTACGAGGCCGGGGTTAACGCACCGCGCGCCGACGTGCTCGACCGCTTGGCGAAGGCCCTGGATGTCCGCCCTGGCTTCTTCGGCGTCGGTCGTCCTCTGGCCCGCATCGACACTGTAAATGCCCACTTCCGGAGCCTGCGTTCGGCGCGCGTGAGCGACCGCCAAAAGGCACTGGCCACCGCGACTTTGGTGTGGGAGTTGACATTCGCGCTTGAGCGGCACATCAAGCTTCCCGAGGCCGACCTCCCTGAGGTCAATCGGGGCACTGCGCCCGCCGAGGCCGCCGCGCTTCTGCGCCAGCACTGGGGCCTGCCCGACGGCCCAGTCAAGCACCTGGTCGCCACGGCCGAGTCCCGCGGCATCGTCGTCGCTGTGCGCCCGCTCGGCGAGATCGACGCCGTCGATGCCTTCTCCGTCGTGATTGTCGACCGTCCGATCATCATCACGACCCCGCGGCGGACCGAAAACGTATTTACCCACCGATTCTCGATTGCGCATGAGATTGGGCACTTGCTGCTGCATGCCGACTCCGGCGAGCACAGTGCAGCCATCGAGAATGAGGCCGACGAATTCGCCGCCGCATTCCTCACGCCGGCCGCGTCGATGGATGCTGCCCTACCCCAGCGGCTCGATCTGGCTGCTCTCGACCGGCTGGGCAGGACCTGGGGTGTCTCGCCCCACTCGCTGGTCCGCCGGATGGTCGAGCGCGGCCGCACCACCGAGTCGTCTGCGCGCCGGGCGTACCAACGCCTCGCTGTGGTCATCGACCCGTCCGCCGATCCGACGAGCGCGTATCCGGGGGAGGTGCCGACGCTGCTGAGGAAGGCAGCCGAACTCGCCGGCGACCACGGGGTGAGCATCCCTGCTCTCGCCGATGTCCTGAAGATCAGCCCAATGCAGGTTCGCGACCTGCTCGGAGAGGCCGACCAGCGGCCAGTACTGCGCCTCGTAGGCAACAACTGATGCCCAGCGGCGGCTGGCGCCGACTCTGCTCATGGGCTATGCTGGTCTCAATCGTCCCCCTCCCAAGCCTCTCTTTGAAGCTCAAATGGGGGGGGCCTTTTTCTTTCCGGGGGGTCTGTGAAGCCGAGTCTGTCCGTGGGGGAGCAGATTGAGCTCCTGCAGCAACGGGGTCTTGTCATCGAGGATGAGGCTGGGTGTTCCGCATTCCTCACCGCGAACAACTACTACAGGTTCTCCGGTTACGCGCGGTACTTCCAGCAGGCTCCACACCTGGGCGACGATGACTTCCGTCCAGGCACGACCTTCCATGAGATCCGGGCGGTTTACGAAGCAGACGAGGCGCTGCGGACCATGCTCGCACCGCCGCTCGCCCGCGTTGAGTTACTGCTACGGACCCATACGGCGCGTGTGATCGCATATGCGCACGGGCCATGCGGGCGATACCTTGAGGAAGATTTTTACACCGATGTAGGCCAGGGCGAACGAACCGTCGAGTCATGCTTGCGCGACATTGAGCGGAGCAAGGAGCGCCACATTCTGCGATTCAAGACCAGGGACGCAGGCGCGCAGGACTTTGGCGAACTGCCCGTCTGGTCGGCCGTCGAGGCCTGGTCGTTCGGCACACTATCAAAGTGCATCGAGCGTGGGGCACTGGGCACGCTACCCGAAGCCGTCGCGACCAGCATCGGAGTAGCAAAGAGCGGTTTTGCCTACCGGGTGAGGGCCCTGGTCTACCTCCGTAATCGCTGTGCTCATCACAGCCGGCTGTGGCACCACTCCGTCATCGACGCTGGCCCCACACCTAACAACGTGCGTGTTAAGGCCAAGAGGCAGGCCGGTCAGTTCGATCCGCGCTCGGTGCTGGACGTCGTCGCTTCGCTCGACGACGTGCTGGTCCGCAGTAAGACTGCGAATCCCGTCCTGCCGGTGCTCACGCAGCAGCACCCTCGCGATTCTCCGTTCTGGCGGGGACTTGCCCACCCGCAGAACCCGAGCGACCACGAGGCCTGACATCAGCGTGACTCATAGGGAGTCCCGGCGACACAGTGGTGGCCGTCGGAGGGTCGGCGAATTCGCCATGGCTGTCGAGATGAACGCCACAGTGGTCAGCCCATAGAGCACCTGCCTTATGCAGGCGGTCGAGTCACCGACGCTCAACAACTACGTGCCCGACTGGAATAAGTCGACTATTCCTGATGCCAACATCGCAACGAGCGAGTCGCTGGAGGCGGGGGCGGGAGCCGCACGGAGGTTATTCGGCTTCGGAACGTTAGGTGGGCGCGGACAGGGCATTCGACGTGCGGATGTTGGATGTCAAGAGGGTCGAGTTCCGCTTCAACGTGTAGTCGTCGTTTCGGTCCGCCTTTCAGAGCTGTCTTACGAAGGCTCGGGACGCCCCAACGTTCGGATGTCGGCGTTCGAGGTCGCCGGTTCGGGCGCGTCGTTGCCTCCGTACCGTGCCCCCGCTCGCTCTGTGGCGGCCTCGAAGGCGTGCTGCAGCCGTTCGGACGCCAGGGGGCGTTCGGGGGCGCGGCGCGGAATGCCGAGGTGGATCTCGCGGAGCTCGTCGATGAGGTCGTCGACGAGTTCCGGGGACTCGGCCAGAATGCGAGCGCGCACGCTCAATGCGTGTGACGTGGGTCGATGGTGCATGCCCCAGGTCCCGAGGGCCACCATCACCGGCACTGTCTGAATCCCTGCCTCGGTGAGCGAATACGCCGCCCGCTGCCCCCGCGGCGCATCGTCACGAGAAAGCAGGCCCTCCTCGACCAGGTTTCGGAGGCGGCTGGCGAGGATGTTCGACGCGATGCCTTCGTCGTTGCGTGTCAGGAGCTCACGGAAGTGCCGGCGACCGCCGAAAACGATGTCGCGAAGCACGATGAGGCTCCAGGCGTCGCCCAGGACCTCGACCGCCGCATTGATTGCGCACCCTGATCGGGGCTGTTCTCTCACCATCCGCCCTCCAAAGTGATTGCAAATAGAAATCACTCTACGCTACGGTGTGAGTGATTTTAATTTGCAACCACCTGTATCGGAGCCATTATGTCCCGGACGCGAGTCCACAACCTCTTCGTTTCCTCGGATGGGTATGCCGCCGGCGATCACGTGACGTTCGAAGCGCCGATCGGCGGAGCGGCGGCGCTCTTCGGCAAATTCGACGGACGCGTCATCCACGGCATTCACGGGATCGACGAACCGGTGACCGTGGATCGCGCCATGTTCAGTATGTGGGGCCAGGGTGTCGGGGCGGAGATCATGGGTCGTCGCAAGTTCGGCCCGCAGGCGGGTGAATGGCCCGACGACGGCTGGCAGGGATGGTGGGGCGATGCGCCGCCCTTCCGCACACCGGTCTTCGTTCTGACCCACTACCCGCGCGAAACACTCGAATTCGACAACGGCACCAGTTTCCACTTCTTGGATGCCTCGCCGCAGGAGGCACTTCGCCGGGCGCAAGACGCGGCCGGCGGCTTGGACGTCCGGATCGGCGGCGGGCCGTCCACCGTGAGCGAGTTCCTCCAGGCCGACCTCATCGATTTTCTGCACGTGTCGATCATTCCGATCGTGCTCGGTGCCGGTGTCCGGATCTGGGATCACCTCACCGGCCTGGAAGAGCGATTCGATGTCGAGTCCATCAGCACATCCAGCGGTCTGACCCATCAGCTGTGGAACAGGAACCGCAGCGAGTGAGAGCGGGAGCTTCGGCGCATACCAACCACCGAACAGTCGCGAGGTAGGACAGAGCCGCACCGCGATCAAACGAGTTCGCACCACCCCGTCGCCAATTGGATGTGGCTACCGTGTGCTGCTATGTCCTGCCAGCGGGCGTAATCCCCGAACGGCAGGCTGCGCTCCGCGCCGTCGGTGATCGTCGTGTACCAATCGCCCGCTGCCCGGCCGTCGGCGCAGACATTGATCATCGCCGCGAGTACGTACTCCGGTGCGCCGCCGGTCATATCCCGGACGACGTATCGCCGGCCGTGGCCTCGATCCTGACCCGCCACGCCCCTGCCGCCGCGCGAATGAACGCCTTCTACTGGAGATCGCTCGGTGGCGATATACACGCGGAATACCCGGGCGGGTAGCACAGTTCGAGTCGGCACCCTCGCTCGCACGAGAATTTGCTGAGCGCGTGCCCGCCGTCGGCGCCTCTACCGATCCCCATCGAGAGGCTCGGTGGGGAGCGGTCGTAGGTTCGGAGCGTCCGCTGCGTCGGCGGGAGTCGATGAGCTCGGGAAAACGGGTGCCGCAGACCGGCCTGCGAATCAGGCCTGGATCACCTCGATCCTTGTCATCGCGTTGAACGAATCGCAACTGGCCCATGACTGGTTCTGCCCGTACTGCACCGGGCCGTACTTCCAATAGGTGAACGGGACGGGCCACGCGACGCAGGTGAGCTTCACCTGGTGCCAGGTCGGCAGCTCGCAATTGGCCATTCCGCCGGTATTGAAGACGTTGTAGACGTGACAGTTGGCCTGCCACACCGGTACGTCGGCCTGGGCCACGCCGCCACCGGCGAGCACAGTGGCCGCAGTCGCGCCCGCAACGACGGCGCCGGCGGCAAGTCGCTTCGCAGAGAACATTTCGAACCTCCTGGTTTGATGTTGTATGAACACATCGCACAGGAATCGCGCTTGTTACTCGAACCGTCCATCGCGTTAACTCCCGGATCGCTGGCAAGCCCGGATGTGCCCCGCGCCGCCGTGTGTGCCGTCACCCGGACGGCACTGGCCGTCGAGCCGTCAGCGGATGTAGTGCTGCCGGTAGGGAATTTGCGGATCCCACCCGTCGGCGCGCGGGTGGGGTCGCTCGTATCGTGGGTCGGGTTCGGTGCGCCGACAGGGACGGCCGAAGGGTTCAGCCGTTGACGAAGGCGAGGTTGGCCGGGTCGTAGCGGGTACCCGCGACCTGTTCGGGTGCGGCGGTGGCCGTGATGGCGGCGAGTTCCTCGGCGGACAGTTCGACGGCCAGCGCCGCGATGTTCTCCTCCAGGTTTCGCTGTCGCCGGGTGCCGGGGATCGGCACCACATCCTCGCCTCGGTGCTGTACCCACGCCAGGGCGAGCTGGGCGGCGGTGACTCCCTTCGCCGCGGCCAGCTCTTCGAGGTTCGCGACGATCGCCAGGTTGCGGTCCAGGTTGCCGTCGGCGAAACGCGGCTGATTGCGCCGCACATCGTTATCCGCCAGCTCGTCGACCGAGCGGTATCGGCCGGTCAAGAAGCCACGTCCCAGCGGGGCGAACGCGACGATGCCGATGCCGAGCTCGCGGCAGGCCGGGGCGATGTCGGTCTCCAGGTCGCGGGTCCACAGCGACCATTCGCTCTGCAACGCGGCGATCGGATGTACCGCGTGCGCCCGGCGGATGGTCGACGCACTCGCTTCGGACAGGCCGAGGTGCCGGACCTTACCGGCCCGCACCAATTCCGCCATGGCGCCGACCGTTTCCTCGATGGGTACCTGCGGATCGACTCGGTGCAGGTAGTACAGATCGATGTGGTCGACGCCGAGCCTGCGCAGGGAAGCCTCGCAGGCCTGCCGCACGTAGGCGGCGTCACCGCGGAGCCGGGTCGGCTCGCCGAGCCGGTTGGCGAAGCCGAACTTCGTCGCCAGCACCACCTCGTCGCGTCGGCCGCCGATGGCTCGGCCGATCAGTTCCTCGTTGTGCCCGGAGCCGTAGAAGTCGGCTGTATCCAAGAAGTTCACCCCGAGGTCGAGGCTGTGGTGCAGTGTCGCGATCGACTGTTCGTCATCGGTGGTGCCATAACCGTGGCTCATGCCCATGCACCCCAGACCCTGCGCGGAGACCGCCAGTTCGCCGAGGTAGCGGGTGTGGACGTGGAACATGCTGTTACCTCCTGGATTCGGAACCGTCGGGTCGACGCTAAGTCCTGGAGAGCACTCCAAGTCAAGGCGAATGTGAACATCCGGAACAGGCCGGCGATCCTCGATTACCGATCAGGCGGCAGGTGGGTGGGCCTGCCGGGATCGATGAGGCGGATGGTCGTTACCTACGCTGTGTCGATATCGCTGTCGCGCCACAGCGCTGTCGCGGCATGTCCGGAGAAAACGTTTCGCTCAGCCGGCAGTAGAGGCCGGGCCACTGCGCGGAGCCCGCTTCAGGGTGCCGACACTCAGAGATCCACTCTTGGTGGTCCGTAGCTCTTTCTCCGCGGTGCGGACATAGCCGACGGGATCCTTGTCGACAGGGCGGACGCCCGCGTAGTGCCGCGCCTCGTACGCGGCGAAGGCGACAGCCAGCCGATGGCGGTGCGACAACCCCGCCAGACGGCGGAAATCGGTCAGGCCCTCGCGCTCTTCCTCGGCCATGTGATCGCTGTTGGCCGTGTTCGCTGCTGCGACGGCCGTGTACCAGTCATCGCTGCCGACCCGATGACGTGCCACTTCGGCGACCGCGTCCCTGATCTCGTTGTGGTCGTGCACAGCGTCGATGGTCTCTGCCTCCACCCCGGATGCGCGCCGGGCCGCGATACCCACCTGGAGCAGCGCGGGATAGAAGATCTCCTCCTCCGCCTGCGCGTGCAGTTCGAGAAAGGCCGCCAGCCTGTCCCAGATCACGGAGAGCACCCCGGTCTCGCGGCGATCGATCTGCTCCAGGATCGCGAACTGTCGCCGTTGCTCGTGGTGGTCGTCGAGGATCAGCTGGGTAATGTCCATAATCCCTCCCGGAAACCGCGATTCGGGCCGGTACCGAACGTCAGGGCGCGCTGTCGCTCGTGCAGCCGGTATGTCCATCGGGGTGCCGACGATAACGCACTGCCGGGCTGCCCGGCCGCCAACGCACCGTGCGGCCGCCTCGTGCCGATCCGACGGTTCGAGCACGAGAGCGTGGACCGCGCGGGCCCGGTGGTCGGGCGCGCCGCGGTTCGGCCGAGTTCATCGCGCGTTCCCGTCGGCGAGTTCGCGGATTGCGGTAGCGAGCGGCTTCCACGCATGTTCAGGCAGTTCGTGCCCCACTCCGGGAAGTATGAGTAGACGAGAGCCGGGTATGCGCGAGGCGATGGTATGCGCGGCGGCGGGTTCGATCAGCGGGTCGTCTTCGCCGTGTACGACGAGGGTGGGCCGGGTGATGCCGGTGATCGCAGGGCCGCTCCACTGGGCCCCGATCTGCCGGCTCTGGGCTTGTGCGTCGTGGATTCCGCTGTCGGGCTCGGCTTCCAAACGCGCTCGCACGGCTGCTTCGTCGAATTCGTGGCGTGGCGAGGCGAGCAGTTTCGCTACCGCGACGCCTGCCTCGATCGCACCCTGTCGGGTGTCGGGAAACTTCACCCGGGCGAACTTCGCGAGCGTGCGCAACCGGATGTAGCGGAGTGTGCGCAGTCCGGTGACGTCGCCGGGGACGGCATCGGCAGTGGTGAGGGTCCGTACCCGGTCGGGGTGCCGGAGGGCGAGGCGCTGAACCACCGCGCCGCCGAGAGAGACTCCGAGCACATGTGCCGACTGCCAGCCCAGTTCGTCGAGTACCGCGACCGCGTCGTCGGCCATGTCTTCGGCGGTGTAGTCCGCACCGCGCCGGGTGAGCAGCGCTGTGATCGGGTTCCGCACGGCCGTGGGCGGCAGATGGGTGGATTCGCCGCCGTCGCGCTGGTCGTAGCGCGCCACGGCGAAACCGTGTCGGGTCAGTTGCTCACAGAACCCGTCGGGGAGCCAGTGCCGGTTGGCGCCCAGCCCGGTGGCGATCAGCAGCGGTTCACCGCCTCGCTCCGGCAGGTACCGGTCGAAGGCGAGGCGTACCGCTCCGTTCTGTGCCCATCGTCGCGGTCCCCAGACTGCGTGTGCCGACATCCGGTACCTCCCATAAATAGTGTTCACCGAACGCAGTTTAGAATAGGGCACGGCAGGTATCGATTGGTAGAGGGGTATGGCGAGTGACACGGTCCGGAAAGGCCGACCCGACGGTCTGGGAGCGACCCGACGGCAGGCGTGGCCCGGCCCCCTCGCACAGCCGGGAGCAACTCGCCGCCGCGGCGATCGAGCTCGCCGGGCACGGCGGGTTGGCCGCTGTCTCCACGCGCCGGATCGCGCAGCGGCTCGGGGTGAGTCAATCGGCTCTGTACCGCTACGTTTCGGGTCGTGACGACGTGCTCGACCTCATGGTCGACACCGTCGCTGGGGAGATCGACCTCGACGTAGCGCTGACCGGAGAGGCGATCGACGATCTCACCGCGTTGGGAGTCCGGGCGAAGAATGTGTACCTGAAATACCCGTGGCTCCTCGACATCCCGGTCGAGCCGTTACGCGTCGGACCTCGCGGAATCGATTACCTCGAGTACGCGCTACGGGCCATGGCGGAAGTCGATGCTCCCGGGCAGGTGAAACTGCAGACGGTCGCGGTGTTGAACGCGCTCGCCCAGCAGTTCGCCCGGGCCGAACTCGATGAGCGGACGGCGACCGAATCGCGCCGGATCGCTCAGGTGGCCTATGTGCGCAAGATCGCCGAGGCGGGTCACCATCCGTATCTGGCCGACGCGCTCGTCACCCCCAGCCGTGTCGCGGGCCCCGGGGAACTCTTCGAACTCCTGCTACGCCGAGCCCTCCGGGGTGTGCTGGCGCCGGACTGAAATCGTCCGGGTCAGGTCGCGGATCGGTGCGTCGCCGGGCCGGGGGTCGCCCACACCGCGTGCACCCCCGCCGGTCCGGCGCCTCGGTCCGTCGCGACGATGAGGGCGGCGCAGCCGATACCGGAGAGCACCAGGCCGGAGCCGAACAGCGCCGGATAACCGAGCAGTTCGCCGACCGTCCCCGCCGCGAACCCGGCGATACCCTGCACCACCACGATCGCGCAGGCCAGCAGCGTGTAGTCGCTGCCGGCGTGCTCAGGGTCGGCGGCGTCCATCATGAGGGTGAAGACCGCCACCGTCGCGGCACCGCCGAGAATGTGTTCGGCGAGGCTCGCGGTGACGATCAACTCGAAGCCGCCGATCCCCAGCGCGGCGAGCAGATAGAGAGACAGACCGAGGGTCTGTGTGACACCCCCGAAGAGCAGGGCGCGCCGCCGGCCGTGCCGGTAGCACATCCAGCCGCCCAGGGCCGCGCCGGCGAGCGCTCCGGTGGAGGAAAGGACGCCTTTGACCAGGGCAATCTGCCCGAGAGTGAGTCCGGTGTCGGACATGAACGGGCCGACCATCGCAGAGCCCATCGAATCGCCGAATTTGAAGCCCCCGATGAGCAGGATGAACGCGAGCATGCCGGGCCGCCGCAGCCGCCGCCACCATCCGATCGTCAACCCGCCCGGGCTCGGTGGCGCCTTCTCCGGCGTACTTCGGATCGTGGTACGCGGCGACCACCACACCGGAATCGCCGTGATCAGCAGCAGAATCGACATCGCGACGAACAGGACGCGCCACCCCGCGAGCGCGAAGAGCCACAGCAGCGCGCCACCGCCGACGATCATGCCGATCCGGTACGCGCCGACCTGGATCCCGTTGCCCAGGCCGCGTTGCCGAGGTCCGAGGAGTTGAACGGCGAGACCGTCGGTGGCGATGTCCTGGGTCGCCGATACCGCGTTGACCACGGCGATGCCCATGAGTAGCCAGCGCAGTGACGCCGACAGGTCCAGGCAGGCGAGCCCGAGTGTGACCGCCGACGCGGTGAGTTGCAGGGTCAGTAGCCACTGCCGGCGAGTGCCGTAGTGATCGACGTAGGGCGCCCACAGGAACTTCAGAGCCCACGGCGCGAACAGAATTCCGGTGGCGCTGATCTCGATCAGCGAGAAGCCGGATTCACGTAGCACCACCGGCAGCGCCTGGGTGAAGAACCCGTACGGCAGTCCCTGGGCGAAATACAGGGCGGCCAGCAGAACCAGCGTCCCGGCGGAGATCGTGCCGGGGCGAGTCATGGTTCCCATGCGGTCATCCTGGCAGATCTCCGCAACCACCGGCTCCGGTGCGTTCACCGTCACGATCCGGTCCCGTGGGCTCGGGTGTACGAAAACTATTGTCGGTCTTGTATCTTCACCGGTATGGATCGGTCCGGCCTGAACCCGCACGAGCCGCATATCGCACGCATGTACGACTACTACCTCGGTGGTAAAGACCACTACCCGGCCGATGCGGAAGCCGCGGAGAAGGTGCTGCAGGCACTGCCCGAGGTGCGGTTGGCCGCGCAGGCGAATCGGGGGTTCATCCACCGCGCGACCCGGTATCTCGCCCGGGAGGCCGGGGTGACCCAGTTCCTCGATATCGGTACGGGCATCCCGACCGAGCCGAACCTGCACCAGGTGGCCCAGGAGGAGGCGCCGAAATCACGGGTCGTCTATGTGGACAACGATCCTATAGTGCTCGCGCACGCCCGGGCCCTGATGGTCGGCACTCCGGAGGGGCGCACCGATTACATTCAGGCCGACGCGACCCGGCCGGAAGAGATCCTGGCGGCCGCGCGCCGCACCCTGGATTTCGATGAGCCGATCGCGCTGTCGCTGATAGCCCTACTGAACTTCGTGCCCGATGCCTACGAGATCACCGAAACCCTCCTGGCTGCGGTGGTGCCGGGTTCGTACCTGGCGATGACCCACCTGACCGCCGACTTCGACCCGGAGGGAATCGCGGCCACGGTGAAGGTGTACCAGGAGCGCGGCATGTATTGCCACCCGCGGAACCAGGAGGAGATCGCCGCGTTCTTCGCCGGGATGGAGATCCTGGAACCCGGCGTGGTGCCCATCCACCGGTGGCGGCCGCCGATCGAACCGGCGGCGTCGATGGACGCGAAGGTGCCCGGCTACGCCGCGGTCGGCCGAAAGTCCTGACCTGCGCCACGGTGCTCGGCCGAGGTGGCCGACCGTGGAGCCGGCGACCGGGCCGGCGGTCATCGAGATCTGGTGTCTGGAGAACAAAGAGACCACGGCGTCTCCGACCGAACCTCGGTGTAGCGGCTCGGCTCCGGGAAGGGAACCGAAATCGCATCGGGGCACTCGTGTGCGCACTGGGTGCGATCATCCCCGGCCGGGATCGTCGCCGAGGTCACTTCCCGCCACTCTTCCGTATCCGGCACGGCGGCGCCGGTCGCCATGTGGGTGCTGGTCGAATCCGGTTTGTCGAGGACGTGGGTCCACATCCCCGGCCTCGGATGTCGCCCGGCCGGGTCCGCGGCCGAATACGGGTACGACGCGTGGGCCGCGGATTCGGTGCTCGTGCGTGCCGCGACGCCTCCGAAATCGGCGGAATTGACCTCAACTTTAGTTGAGGTTATAGCGTTCGCGTTCGGAAAGGAGTCGACGTGACGGTATTGGTAACGGGCGCAACCGGGAACACCGGCAAGCACGTGGTGTCGGAGTTGCTGCGTAGGGGCAGGAAGGTGCGGGCGTTGACCCGTGATCCGCGACGGGCCGCCACGCTGCTGCCCGCGGACGCGGAACTGGTAGCGGGTACGCACACCCGACCCGCGACGCTGGACGCGGCGTTGGACGGTGTCACCGGGCTGCACATCACGGTGACGGCCGGCGTGGCCGAGACCGGACCCGAACTGGTCCGGCGCGCGGTCTCCGCCGGGGTCGAGCGGATCACCATCCTCTGGGGTGGTTACGTCGGCCCGGCCGAGTCCGCGGTGGAGCGGTCCGGGGTCGCATGGACGCGGCTGGAACCGCAGGAGTTCATATCCAATGCGCTCACCTGGGTGGAATCCGTTCGCGCGGAGGGCGTGGTGCGGGAACCGTTCGATCTGCCGAGCGCGGTGGTGCACGAGGGCGATCTCGGTGCCGTGGCGGCGATCGCGCATACCGAGGAAGGGCATGCGGGTCGTGCGTACAACCTCAACGGACCCGCTGCGCTGACCACCGGAGAGCGGGTGGCTCTGCTCGCCGGTGCGCTCGGCCGCGATATCGCCTTCGAGCAGATCGGCCGCGAACGGGCCATCGAAAGGATGCTGCGCGAAGGGGTCTCGCGGGCCGATGCCGAGTATGTGGTGGGCTGGCACGCCGACCCGCCGCCGGAGGCGCGGATCCCGGACGGCACCGTGGACCGGATTCTCGGCCGGCCCGCGCGCACGTTCGCCGACTGGTTGCGTGAGCACAAAGACCGGTTCTGAGCGGCGGGACCCGGTGGCGGCTGCCGGACGGTGCCGCGGCCTCGCTCCGCTCGTATTGTTCCACGCCCGATCCGGGGTCCGGTCGGCGTGGAGTGTCGTCACTCGAACCGAGAGCCGGGAGCGTGTGCCGCGGCCGCGGTCACGATCTCGTGCTCCAATGCCTCCTCCGCCGCCCGCTCGCCCGAGCGCACGGCTCCGTCGACCCACCCGCACATCACCGCGGAACTCTCGGTTCCGGCCCAGTGGATACGCCCGCACGGTGCGCGCAGGGCAGGGCCGAACTGGGTGAGGACGCCGGTCGGAGCGTGGCTGAGCATCCCGCCACCGGAATAGCGTTCGGCGCTCCAGTCCTGCTCGATGTAGTCGGCCGGGGTGCGGGCCTTGTCGCCGAAGCGGTCGGCGAGAGCGTCCAGGATCGTGCGCCGCCGCTCGGCGGGGTCGAGCCGGCCGATCCGCCGCGCGATGGGGCCCTCCACGATGACACACAGGACGCCGGGACGGCCGGTGTCGGTACAGGCGTCGATGGTGATGGTGGCCGGCGAACCCGGGGCCGCCGACTGCCCCGACAACCCGTCCGCCCGCCAGAACGGTTCGTCGTATACGAGCGAGATCTTGATGATGGCGCCGCTCGGCATCCGCTGGTGCAGTAGCGACCGGTCGACCGGCAGTATCGGCTCGTAGCGGATCTGGCTCGCGATCGCCAGCGGCACCGCTACGATCACCCGGCGGGCGCGAACCGTCGTCTTGCCGGCGAACACCGTGACACCGTCGGCGTCCTGCTGGATGCGGCGGACAGGCCGGGCGAGCATGACCGCGTCGCCGAGTTCGGCCGCCATCGGGCAGTAGACGGCGCCCATCCCGCCCACCGGCCGGGAATCCTGGGCGCCGTCCTCGATACCCAGGACGAAACCCGGCCCGCCGCCGGATGCCATCTGATACAGGGCGAAAAGCAGCGACACCTCGGACGCGGCAGAGGTGTAGGCACCGGCGATCGCGGTTTCGAGCAGTTCGTGTGCGGCCTTGGATACGACATGGGTATTCAGCCAATGAGCCAGGGTGAGGCGATCCCAGCGGTCGGCCTGCTCGGCCGTCCACGGTGCGTCGAGCGGTATCGATTTGCACAGATGACCCAGGTCGAGCAGCGCGGCGCCGAGGTTCATCGCCACCCACGGGCTCATCGACCACGGGATCGTGCCGGTGTAGCGATACTGCTTGCCCTCGACGAGCATCATCGCCTCACCGTCGGTGTACTGCTTGTAACTCGCCACCCCGTAGTCCCGCATCAGGGCCTGGATCCGGTCCTGGCCGGGGCCGATCCAGGCACCGCCGCGATCGATCCACGACCCGTCGGTCCGGGTTTCGGTGAACGTGCGCCCGCCGAGCCGGTCGCGGGCTTCCAGCACGGCCACTGTGCGGCCCGCCTGTTTCAACCGCCGGGCGGCGGTCAGTCCGGCAAATCCCCCACCTACCACGCAATAGTCGACGTCTGTCATGAGCGCCGCCTCGGATCGGAGTTCGGTGCGAAGCCGCCGCGCGGGCGGACGCACTCGCCGACGCACCACGAAACCTGGGTGCGCATCGTAAGAACGGGAGTGCTTCGAGTTGTAGGGCAATTCTAGGGCAGGGCCGGGGGAGTGGATCGCTGACCGGTTCATTCCCGTGGCCGTTCGGATCACCCGGTACCCGCTTAAGGACAGCAGGCACGGTTCACCGTAGAAGATCCGCAACGGAACTATCATGGACGTATGACCGCAATGGCCCCCGTCCGCGCCGAAGCGGACCTGTCGTTCCTGCTCGACCGCACCAGTCACGTCCTGCGCACCCGGATGGCGGCTGCGCTGGCGGAGATCGGGCTCACGGCCCGCATGCACTGCGTGCTCGTCCACGCGCTGGAGGAGGAGCGCACCCAGGCGCAACTCGCGGCGATCGGGGATATGGACAAGACCACCATGGTGGTCACCGTCGATGCGCTGGAGCGGGCCGGGCTCGCCGAGCGGCGGCCTTCCACGGCGGACCGGCGGGCTCGCATCATCGCCGTCACCGACAAGGGGCGGCAGGTGGCCGAGCGCAGTCAGCGGATCGTCGACGGTGTGCACAGCGCGGCGCTCGGCTCGCTGCCGGCGGGGGAGCGGGAGGTGCTGGTGCGTGCGCTGCGAAATCTGACCGAGGGGTATCTCGCCGAGGCGGTGGAGGCGCCGTCGGCAGCGCGCCGCGCGCGCCAATAGATCTCCAAAAGATTGTCTGTAACAAAACTATCTATTACAGTCTCTCCTGTCGGGTTCCGGACAGGAGAACACCATGAATACCCACGCACGTCTCGCCCTCGCTGTGCTGTCGGCAGCCACCCTGATGACCGTGCTGGACGGCAGCATCGTCACCGTGGCACTCCCGGAGATTCAGCGGGACCTGGGATTCGGTGCCGCCGGACTGAGCTGGACGGTCAACGCCTATCTGATCGCCTTCGGCGGCCTGCTGCTGCTGGGTGGGCGTCTCGGCGATCTGCTCGGCCGCAAGACGATCTTTCTGATCGGCAACGCGGTGTTCACCGCGGCCTCCCTGATCGCCGGCGCGGTCGGCACTCCCGCGCTGCTGATCGCCGCCCGCTTCCTGCAGGGCGTGGGCAGCGCCTTGGCCTCCGCTGTCGCGCTGGGCATCCTG
Source organism: Nocardia sienata NBRC 100364 (assembly GCF_001613205.1). Lineage (GTDB taxonomy): Bacteria > Actinomycetota > Actinomycetes > Mycobacteriales > Mycobacteriaceae > Nocardia > Nocardia sienata. The sequence continues at coordinate 101,700 of NZ_BDBX01000031.1, forward strand.
GTCACACTGTTCACCGACGACCGGCAGCGCAAGGTCGCCATCGGCGTCTTCGGTTTCACCGGCGCCGCCGGGGCCGCGATCGGGCAGGTGCTGGGTGGGGTGCTGACCGATGCCTTCGGCTGGCACTGGATCTTCCTGATCAATGTGCCGATCGGCCTGGCCACGCTGGCTCTGGCAGTCGCGGTGCTGCCGGCGGACCGGGCCGACGGAGGTGTGCACCGGGCGGATCTGATCGGCGCCACACTGGTCACCGCGGGGCTGATGCTGGGTATCTACACGGTGGTCGGGACCGAGAGCCACGGCTGGACCTCGTCGCGCACGCTCGGTCTCGCGGCCGTATCCCTGTTCCTGCTGGCCGCGTTCGTCCGCCGGCAGTCCCGGATCGCCGATCCGCTGCTCCCGCTACGGATCTTCCGTTCGCGTGCTGTCGCCGGAGCCAATCTTGTCCAGATGCTGACGGTTTCGGCCATGTTCGCCTTCCAGGTGCTGCTCGCGCTGTACCTGCAGCGCGTCCTCGGCTACGCGGCGCTGGAGACCGGGCTGGCCATGCTGCCGGCGGCCGTGGCGATCGGCGGGGTGTCGCTGTTCGTCTCCGCCCGCCTCACCCTCCGTTTCGGTGAACGCGCCGTCCTGATCACGGGGCTGTTGCTCCTGCTGGCCGCCATGACCCGGCTCGCGACCGTGCCGGCGCACGCCTCCTATCCGATCGACCTGCTGCCGGTGATGGCGCTGCTCGCCGGATTCGGGCTGGTGCTCCCGGCGCTCACCGCGCTCGGTATGTCCGGTGCCGAGGCCGGCGACGCGGGACTGGTCTCCGGACTGTTCAACACCACCCAGCAGATCGGTATGGCCCTCGGCGTCGCTGTACTGACCACCCTCGCGGCGTCCCGCACCGGCACCCTGGCGGCCGCCGGCGCCTCCGACGCCGAGGCGTTGACCGGCGGCTACCGGACGGCCTTCGC
>NZ_BDBX01000032.1 GCF_001613205.1 Nocardia sienata NBRC 100364
CCGGCCACCCCGGCCGCCGCGGCCCGTGCCGCGTGACGCGGGGCGCCCGACCCCGCACCGACGTCCGACCGAACCGCAACAACGCGAAGGAAGCGATATGACGATGGAATTGCCCGCGGAGGCCCGCCGCCTGCTGGACGGGAAGAATTTCGCCACCGTGGCGACGATCGACCCGGACGGCCGCCCCCAGACCTCGGTGGTCTGGATGGACCGGGAGGGCGACACGATCCTGTTCAGCTCGACGACCACCCGCCGCAAAGTGCGCAATCTGGCCCGCGACCCGCGGATCGCACTCACCGTTCTCGATGCCACGAACCCCTACCGCTCCGTGGATATCCAGGGAACCGCCGAACTGATCGACGACCTGGACAAATCGCTGCCACAGCGCTTGTCCCAGAAGTATCTCGGCGCGCGGCCGGCGCCGGAGCCCGACAGCATCCGCCGGTTCATCGTCCGCGTCACACCCGAACGGGTGACCGGATTCTCCATGCCGGACCCGTCGAAACCCGACGCCGGCTGATCGGCGCGGGGGCCGGATCGCCCGGACACGTCGATCCGGCAGTGCGGTCGCGAGGACCCTGCGCGCGACCGCGCTGCCGTTCCTCGCTTCCGCTCCCGCCGGTGCCGGAATTCAGATGCCGGCCTCGGCCCGTCCCTTCAAGCGCACGAGGCCTTTCTCGAAGTCCGGGCCGATGAAGCGGTCCATGGGGAACAGGAAGCCGACCAGTTTGAAGAAAAGGTTTTTGCGGCCGGTCATCCGCCAGGTCACCTCGGTGGTTTCACCGGAGGTCACCAGCAGGAACGTCACCTCGTTCCGGCTCTCGAACGGTTTGCGGAAAGTCAGGTCGATCCCGACCCGTCCGGGCTCCGAGGTGGTGATCGTCATCGTCCCGGCGCCCGCCTTCCGGTTGCCCTCCCAGTCGTAACGGGCGCCCACTCCCGATCCCGGACCGGAGTAGGTGCGCCGCAAGTCGGGATCGGTGTCCTCCCACGGCGACCAATCGCGCCAGTGGTGGAAGTCGTCGATGAGGGCGCGGATCCGGGGCTCGGGCGCGGCGATCCTGGTGGCGCGTTCGACGAGGTACGTACTCGAATCGGACATACCCTCTTCTCCTGCGGGAAGGGAGGCGCGACGGCACGGCAATGCGCCACGGTCACCGGAATTATGCCTCGCGCACACGGCGGTGAGCAGCTACCACGGTCCCCCGTTTCGGGCGAATCCCACAGCCGGCTCCCGGCCCCGGTGAACGGCCCGCATGATCGTGCCGCAAGGTCGAGTGAAGCGGGTTGCGGCCGTGACGCAGGGAACAGCGGCGCCACCCGGTCGCTGTTCGGTGCCGGGGGGTGAGGAGGCTGGGTACCGTTCGATTCGGTATCGACCGTGGAGGTGGATCGTGTTCGGATTCGGAGATCTCGCCGTGCCGATCGTGGCGGCGCCGATGGCGGGTGGGCCGTCCACGCCGGAGTTGGTGGTGAGCGTCGGGGAAGCGGGCGGACTGGGTTTTCTGGCGGCCGGGTACAAAACGCCCGACGCGGTGGCCGAGCAGATCCGGCAGGTGCGGGCGGGTACGGACGCGGCGTTCGGGGTGAACCTCTTCGTGCCGCAGCGCACTTCCTACGATGGCGCGGCGGTGGAGCAGTACCGGGACAGGCTGCAGAAGACGGCCCGGCAGTACGGGCTCGAGGTACCCGCCGTCCGGGAATTCGACGACGACCGGTTCGACGAGAAGGTGGATCTGGTCGTCGAACAGCGGGTGCCGGTGGTCTCGCTGACCTTCGGCCTGCCGCCGGTGGACACCGTGCGGCGGCTGCGTGCCGCGGGATCGGCGGTGATCGCGACGGTGACCGGTCCGGACGAGGCCCGTGCCGCGGTGGAGGTGGGTGTCGACGCGCTCTGCCTGCAGGGGCCCGAGGGCGGGGGTCATCGGGGCACCTTCCGGGTGGAGGACGAGCCGGGGACGGCCTCGCTGATCGAACTGCTCGACGAGATCACCGCGTGGTGCCCGTTGCCGGTGATCGCTGCGGGCGGAATCTCCGACGGCGCGCGGATCGTGGAGGTGCTCGCGCACGGCGCGGTCGCCGTGCAACTGGGTACGGCGTTCCTGCGCAGCGCCGAATCCGGGGCGAAAGCCGCACACAAGAACGCTCTCGCCGATCCGCGGTTCGACCGGACGGTCGTGACGCGCGTGTTCTCCGGCCGTCCCGCCCGCGGGCTGGCCAACGGTTTCATCGCCGAGTACGGCACAGCGCCCGCCGCGTACCCGCAGATCCATCACCTCACCAGCCCCATCCGGGCGGCCGCGGCAGAACGGGACGCCGCCGGCGATATGGCGCTCTGGGCGGGTACCGGTTTCCGTAAGGCGGCGCCGGACCCGGCGGGGACGATCCTGCGGCGGCTCTGGGACGAGGCACGGGTGTCGGGCGCGGCACACGACTGACCGCGGACAGTCGAACGAGTGGTGTGCCCTTCGGAGCGGTCGCCGTCTGGCGAACCCGCCCGGACCGGCCCGGGCCGGTCCGGGCGATATGTCGGTGACGGACCGTAGTGTGCGGTTCGTCACCCCCGGCCGGGGGCGAACCGAGCTGGAGGAATCGTGCAAGACGTGTGGCCGACGGTCCGGTCCGAGAGACTGGCGCTCATCGCGGATCTCGAAGGGCTCACCGCCGAGCAATGGGCGACGCCCTCGTTGTGCTCCGGGTGGACGGTGCACGATGTGCTGGCGCATATCGTGGCGACGGCGAAAACCTCCCGGCTCGGTTTCGTCCGGCAGTTCGCCCGGGCCCGCTTCGATTTCGACCGGTTCACCGCGAACGGTGTGAAACGAGAGCGGGCCGACACCCCCGCCGAGACACTGAACCGGTTGCGCGCGGCCTTGGACAGGACGGTGACCCCGCCCGCCCCGCTCGACAGCAGACTGGTCGAGATGATCGTGCACGGAGAGGACATCCGGCGGCCGCTGGGCATCACCCGGGAGTACCCCGCCGATGCCGTCGCCGACGCCCTGCGGCTGCAGATCCGCACCACGGCCGGGTTCGGTGGGGGGAAGGAACTCGTCGCCGGGCTCACGCTGGTGGCCGACGACGCGGAGTTCAGTGCAGGGTCGGGGCCACAGGTACGCGGCCCGCTGCTGTCGCTGCTGCTGATCGCCTCGGCGCGCGGTGTCGCGGCCGCCGACCTGCACGGAGACGGGCTCGACACACTGCGGCAGCGGCTGGGATCCGGGGTCGTCCGAGGCCGCCGCACCGCCCGCGACCCCGCGTCGAGCGGCGGATACGGCGCGCCACCTGTCGACCGATGGGGGAAATCGTCGTAGCGTCGATGAGGTGACTGCGCCATCGAAGCTGCCCGCCACCGCGGGCGCGTTGCGGGCGGCCGGGTATGCGCCGCGGAGTGTGAAAGCCGAGATCCGCCAGAATCTGCTGGCCCGGCTGGCATCGGGAGAGGATCCGTGGCCCGGGATCGTCGGCTTCGAGCGGACCGTGCTGCCGCAATTGGAGCGCGCGCTGCTGGCGGGTCACGATGTGGTGCTGCTGGGCGAGCGGGGGCAGGGCAAGACCCGGCTGCTGCGGACCGTGGTCGAACTGCTCGACGAATGGACCCCCGTGATCGCGGGCGCCGAGCTGGGCGAACATCCGCTGGAACCGATCAGCCCGCAGAGTCGGCGGCGGGCGGCCGAACTCGGCGACGACCTACCCGTGTCGTGGCGGCACCGTAGCGAGCGCTACGCCGAGAAGCTCGCGACCCCGGACACCTCGGTGGGCGACCTGATCGGCGATGTGGATCCGGTGAAAGTCGCCGAAGGCCGCAGCCTCGGCGATCCGGAGACCATCCACTTCGGCCTGGTGCCGCGGGCGCACCGGGGCATCGTGGCGGTCAACGAGTTGCCCGATCTCGCCGAACGTATCCAGGTGGCGCTGCTGAACGTCATGGAGGAGCGCGATATCCAGGTGCGCGGCTATACGCTGCGGCTACCGCTGGATGTGCTGCTGGTCGCGACCGCCAACCCCGAGGACTACACCAATCGCGGCCGGATCATCACCCCGTTGAAGGACCGCTTCGGCGCCGAGATCCGGACGCACTATCCGCTGACCGTCGAGGCGGAGATGGCGCTGGTGCGCCAGGAAGCCGAACTGGTCGCCGAGGTGGGCGACCCGCTGATCGAGGTGCTGGCCCGGTTCGTGCGGCGGTTGCGCGAATCCCCGGCCATCGATCAGCGCTCCGGGGTTTCGGCCCGGTTCGCGGTGGCGGCCGCGGAGACCGTGGCCGCGGCGGCGCTGCGACGTTCCGCGCTCACCGGGGAGAATCCCGCGGTGGCCCGGCCGGTCGATCTGCAATCGGTGCCGGCCGTCCTGCGCGGCAAACTGGAGTTCGAATCCCGCGAGGAAGGCCGCGAACAGGAACATCTCACCCATCTGCTGCGGCGGGCCTTCGCCGATACCGCGCGAGAGCGGCTCGGTGGATTGGATCTGCGGCCGCTGGCCGACGCGGTGGACGAGGGACATCTGGTGACCACGGGCGAGCGGGTGCCCGGCGCGCAGGTCCTGTCCGCGCTACCGGAGCTTCCGGTACTGCACGAGGTGGCGCTGCGGCTCGATGTCGCGGCGGGTGATCCACCACAGCGGATCGCCGCGGCCGTCGAATTCGCGCTGGAGTCTTTGTATCTGGCCCGCCAGGTGGCCAAGGACTCCGGCGACGAGGGCAGCGCGGTGTACGGCCGATGACCGCGGCACCCGGTTGCGAAGAGGTGTGATGACAGCGGCGGACCGTTATTCCTACGGGCCCTACCACGAGGGGCCCGATCCACTGGCGCCTCCGCTGGATCTGCGCGCGGCGCTGTCGGAGATCGGGCGCGAGGTGATGGAGGGTTCCTCGCCGCGTTCGGCGCTGGAGGAGCTGTTACGGCGGGGGACATCCGGTATGCCCGGGCTCGAAGAACTCACGCGCCGTCTGTGGGAGCGGCGGGCCGAGATCTCCCGATCCCACCGATTGGACGGCACCCTGCAGCAGGTGCGGGAACTGCTGGACGGCGCCCTGGAGGCCGAACGGCGCGCGTTGTTCCCCGACCCCTCCGACGACGCGCGGTTCGCCGAAATGCGATTGGACGCACTCCCGTCGAGCACCGCCAAAGCGGTGAACGAACTGAGCGAATATTCCTGGCGTTCGGAGACCGGTCGGGAAAACTATCAGAAGATCCGTGATCTGCTCGGCGAGCAACTGCTGGAATCCCGTTTCCAGGGCATGAAACAGGCGCTGCAGGGCGCCACGCCGCAGGATGTGGAGCGGGTCCGGCAGATGATGTCGGACCTCAACGATCTGCTCGCGGCCCACGCCCGCGGCGAGGACACCACCGAGCGGTTCGCCGAGTTCATGGCCGAACACGGCGAGTTCTTCCCGGAGAATCCGCGTGATACCGAGGAATTGATCGACGCATTGGCCGCGCGGGCCGCGGCGGCGCAGCGGATGATGAATTCGATGTCGGCGCAGCAGCGCGCGGAACTGAATGAGCTGATCGGCCAGGCATTCGGGGATCCGCGGATAGCGCAGCAGATCGCCGACCTGGACGCGAATCTGCGTGCGCTACGTCCCGGCCAGGACTGGGACTCGGCGCGGCGTTTCCGCGGCCAGGACCCGCTGGGGATGGGCGAGGCCGTATCGGCTATGCAGGATCTGGGCGAACTCGACGAACTCGCCGCCCAGCTCGCCCAGTCCTATCCGGGCGCGCGGCTGGAAGATATCGACCTGGAGATGCTGGAACGACAGCTCGGCGCCGAGGCCCGGGTGGACGCGGCCCGGCTGGCCGAACTGGAACGCGAATTGCGTCGCCAGGGCCTGTTCGAGCGGGCCCCCGACGGCTCACTGCGGCTGACCCCGAAGGCGCTGCGGCGGCTCGGGGAGGTCGCGCTCCGGGATATCGTCGGCAAATTGCGCAGCCGCAAGGGACAGCGGGAAACCGCGCTCGCCGGGGCGGCCGGGGAGCCGACCGGCGCGAGCCGGGCCTGGCAGTTCGGCGATACCGAGCCGTGGGATGTCTCGCGTACGGTGCGCAACGCGGTATTGCGCTCGGCCTCCACCGGAAGCCGCACGGTGTCGCTGGATGTGGCGGATGTGGAGATCGCCGAGACCGAACAGCGCTCTCGGGCGGCGGTCGCGCTGTGCGTCGATACCTCGTGGTCGATGGTGCAGGACGGGCGCTGGGTGCCGATGAAGCGAACGGCGCTGGCCCTGCAACATCTGATCAGCACCCGGTTCAGGTCCGACGCATTGGAACTGATCACCTTCGGCCGCCACGCCGGCACCGTGGACATCGCGGAACTGACCGGGCTGGAACCGGTGTGGGAGCAGGGCACCAACCTGCACCACGCGCTGCTGCTGGCCGGCCGGCATCTGCGCCGGCATCCCGACGCGGTACCGGTGGTGCTGGTGGTGACCGACGGGGAGCCGACCGCGCACCTGGAGCCGGACGGCACCTCCTACTTCAATTGGCCGCCGGACCGGCGCACCCTGGCCGTCACCATGACGCAGGTGGATTCGCTGGCCCGGCTCGGCGCCTCGATCTCGGTATTCATGCTGGGCGAGGAACCGCGGCTGGCCGCGTTCGTGGATCTGGTGGCCCGGCGCAGCGGCGGCCGGGTGGTGGCGCCGGACCTGGACGGGCTCGGCGCCGCGGTGGTCAGCGATTATCTGCGCGGCCGACGCTGAGCGCCGGGGCGGGAGAGGTGTAGGTATGCGGCTGGACCGTGATCGGGCGCGGACACGCTTCGCCGAGGCCAGGGTCGCCCGGCTCGCGACCGTGACTCCCTCTGGTGCACCACATCTCGTCCCGATCGTGTTCGCGCCGGTCGGCGATACCGTCTACACCGCGGTCGACGCCAAACCGAAGTCGACCACCGCGCTGCGCCGGCTGGCCAATATCGAGGCGAACCCGGAGATCGCCGTACTCGCCGATTTCTACGACGAGGACTGGACCCGCCTGTGGTGGGTGCGCGCCGACGGGCGGGCACGCATCGTGACCGGCGACGAGGCGCGCCGCGGCCTGACACACCTGACCGCCCGCTACCCCGTCTATGCGACGGAGCCGCCGCCCGGCCCGGTCATCGCGCTAGATATCGCGCGCTGGTCGGGCTGGGCGGCGGGTTGATCACGCCCGGCGGATCAGGAGCCGGCGCCGCCCATGGCGAACCGCAGCAGGGCCTGCTTGTCACCCTGCTTGATCTTGCCTTTGCGGTTGAGCACCTCCAGCTGCCAGACATCACCGTTGCGGAAGGCGCGGGCCACGGCGTTGGCATTGTCGTTGCCCAGCAGCGACGGCCAGATATCGGCCACCTGCTGGCTGCTGCCGCCGGTGGCGTCGTAGACCTTGAACGAGATGTTGTTCGCCTTCTCGAACGAGGAGCCCTTCTTGAAGGCCGCCGCGACGAAGACGATGGCGTCGATACCGCCGGGGATCTCGGCGAAGGTGACATGAACGGTTTCGTCGTCACCGGCGGCCGCACCGGTCTGTTCGTCGCCGGAGTGCTGGACCGAGCCGTTGCCCAGCGGGTCCAGCGAATCCAGCCCGGCGAAACGGACCGGCTCGCTGCCCTGCATGAGGATGGCGATCAGGTCGAGGTCGACACCTTTCTTGCGGCGCGCCCAGCCGAGCGCGCCACCGCTGGCGCCCGCGGACGGGTCCCAGCTGACACCGACACTCAGCTTGGCGATCCCCGCGAGATCCGCTGCGCCGTCTTCCTTTTTGAGCGTGATCATGGCTCAACGGTACCGGCTGCCGGAGAACACCGGGTGACCACCGAGTTCCCGGTCAGTGGACCGGGGAACCGGTGGTCCGATGGGGGCGCGGCCAGGGATGGCGGGCCAGCCCCTCGACCCCTTCGTTGAACCGTTCCAGGAGGCGTACCAATTGCTCGACCTCTTCGTCGGGCCAATCGGTGAGCACGGAGCCGACACCGCGGCGTTGCAGGGCCAGATCGGCTTCGAACAGCCGAAGTCCTTTCTCGCTGGGCCGGACCTTGCGGGCGACGCCGCCCTCGGGGTCCGGTACCCGCTCCACCAGGTCCTGGTCGAGCATGGCGGCCACCTGGCGGTTCACCGTGGACACGTCGAGACCGAACGCTTCGGCCAGTTCGCGCAGGGACAGCGGATCGCCGAGACGCAGCCGGGTGAGGATCAGGTACGCGGATCTGTCCAGCCGGAAAGGCGAATTCCGGCGGGCGGCCGGATACTGCCGGGACAGCAGGTTCAGTTCCAGGACGAGCCGCGCCAGGACGGCGGGGTCCCGGCGGTCCGCCGCGGAGGCGGCGAGCGGTACAGCCGAATCGGACATTCGGACACTATGTCGTCTGTTTCGCCCGAATACAAAATTGTGCACCATACACAGGCTATGTAACGTGCATATGCGTGACCGCTGTGGCCGACGACCCTTCCAGATCCGACGAACGCGATCGGCCCCGCACCTCACCGACGGTCCTGGTGGCGACCCTGAGCACCATCGGCATCGTCGTCTCACTCATGCAGACTCTGGTTGTTCCGCTCATCCCGAGCCTGCCCACCCTCCTGGACACCACCGCCACCAACGCCTCCTGGGTGATCACGGTGACCCTGCTGGCCTCCGCGGTCTGCACCCCGATCAGCGGCCGGCTCGGCGATATGTTCGGCAAACGCCGCATCCTGCTGCTCGACCTGCTCGCCATGATCATCGGCTCGGTCCTGTGCGCGATGTCCTCCTCACTGCTGCCCTCGGTGGCCGGCCGCGCCCTGCAGGGCGTGGCGATCGGTGCCATTCCGCTGGGTATCAGCATCCTGCGCGACGAACTGCCGCCCGAACGCGTCGGTTCGGCGATGGCCGTGATGAGCTCCACCCTCGGCGTGGGCGGCGCGATCGGACTGCCGGTCGCCGCCTTGATCGCCGAACACGCGGATTGGCACGTCCTGTTCTGGGCGGCCGCGGCGATGGGCGGCGCGGGCGCGCTGCTGATCTTCCGGTTCGTCCCGGAATCCCCGGTGCGCACCCCCGCCCCCTTCGATTTCGGCGGCGCCGCAGGGCTGGCGACGGCCCTGCTCGCGCTGCTCCTCGCCATCACTCAGGGCGCGCAGTGGGGTTGGACCAGCGCTTCCATCCTGACCCTGTTCGCGGTGTCGATCCTGGTGTTCCTCGGCTGGGGCCGTTACGAACTCGGGCGCCGGCATCCGCTCGTCGACCTACGGGTCTCGGCGCGGCCACGGGTGCTGTTCACCAATATCGCCTCGATCGCAGTGGGTTTCGCGCTCTACGGCATGTCGCTGAGCTTCCCCCAACTGCTGATGGCCCCCGCGGAGACCGGTTACGGCCTCGGACTGACGATGGTGGCCGCCGGACTCGCCCTGGCACCCAGCGGGTGCGTGATGATGCTGCTCTCGCCGGTCTCGGCCCGGATCTCGGCGCGTTTCGGCCCCAAACTGACCCTCGGTGTGGGATCGGCGGTGATCGGCCTCGGCTATCTGTGTGCCGCGGCGATGATGGACACGGTCTGGCAGATCATGATCGCCTCGGTGCTGGTGGCCGGCGGGGTCGGCCTCGCCTACGCCGCGATGCCCGCGCTGATCATGGGCGCGGTTCCGATCACCGAAACCGCCGCGGCGAACGGGCTCAACGCGCTCATGCGCTCGGTCGGCACCTCCACCTCGGCGGCGGTGATGAGCGCGGTACTGGCCAATATGACCATCTCTCTGGGTGCCCGGCAGCTGCCGTCGCGGGACGCTTTCCAGACGGCCTTCCTCATCTCGACCACCGCGGCCTGTGTCGCCATCGCACTCACCGCCCTCATCCCGATGCGCGCCGTGGCCGCCGGCGCACGCTGATCCCGCGGCCGTCCCCGATATCCACATCGTCGGTTACGGGCGGCTGTCGCCCGGGTGGTGACGGGCGTGCCGGATCGATACCTTCATCGCGTACCGTGACCCTTGTTCGGTGGAGGTAGAGGTGTCGGAACGACTCATGGAACCGATCGAGGTAGGCGACCCGGGGTGGATCGACTACGCCGAGTTCGGCAGGCGGTTCGTCACCCATGCGGTGACCGAGCGCCGGATCGAGAAGGCGGTCGCCGGGCTCACCGGGCGCGGGCTGACCATCGGCCCGGTCAATCTGGCGCCCGCCGGACTCGCCGGGTTCCTCGCCGAGGGGCGGATCGACCATCCAGTGGTGGTGCGCCGCGGCTCCGAAGTCGCCTTCGACGTGCGGATACCGGTAACCCTGCGGGCCAAGATCCTGCTCGGCGGCAAACCTCTGCGGTCGGAGACGGTGGTATCGATCGGTCTCACCTTCCACGCCCGCACCGCCGACCCGCTGCTGATCGTGATCGATATCCCCCGGGTAGAGCCCACGGATGTGAGTGTGCTGCTGCGCCTGTCCGCCGCCGATTCGGTGGCCGAATGGCTACTCGACCCGATCGCCGGGCTGCTGCAACGCGAGGTCGCCCATCGGGTGAACGGGATGCTGCGCGACCCGGGCGTGATGCGTAGCCGGATCTACGATATCGAGGCCATCGTCGCCCGTGAACGCTCCCCGCACCGCGCCCGCACCCGGTTCGACTGGATCGACCACGCCGAATTCGGGCGGCGTTTCTTCCCGCGCATCGTCACCCGGGACCGGCTCGGGCAATTCGTCACCCATCTCGCCGACCGGCAGATCGAGATCGGCCCCCTGCGTACCGGCCCCCGGGCGGCGGCCGAGGTCACCGTGCGCGGTGAGGTCGGCCGACCGGTACTGACCGACCGGGTCACCGAAACCGCCACGGCCGAAGACGATCCGGCACTGGTCCGCTTCGACCTCATTGTTCCGGTCACCCTCGACATCACGGTCAGCGTGCTCAAGGACAACCACTACCGCGCGGACGTGGAGATACCCCTGCAACTCACCGCGCACGCGGCCGACCCCCTGCTCATCGTGGTGGAAGTCGACCCGCCGGAACGGGAGAGCGTCCGCCTCGAATACGCGGCCCAGGGCATGCGCGCCGCCGTCCTCGGTGTCCTGGCGGGCATCAAGAAACAGATCGTCGCGCAGGTGGTCCGGGTCGTCCGCACCGAACTCGCCGACCCGGCCGTACGAACTCTCGACGTAGGCGAACGCATAGACCGGCTGTTGTGATCCGGCGCTGTGTTCCTGGCGCCGCCACGAACACAGCGCGGTCGGCGGTCGTGGCGATTCGGTGGGGGATGTGATGGAATTACCCCACGTTCGAGGCTCCCGGCGCGCGCAGTTGCTGATGGGGAAGGTGCGCCGGGCACGCCGCTACTTGTTCACCCGGGGTGTGCGAAGGAGTCTCGATGGTTTCTGCACTGTCTCGCCGGGCTCTGCTCGGATACACGGCCGCCGCCCTCGCCGCGGGTGCTGTGGGGCCGGCCTTCGGAACTCCCCGCGCCGGTGCGGCTTCGCTGGGGACCCTGCTCGATTACGCGGCGGGTGTGCCGTCCGCGGCGGCGATCAAGGCGGCCGGGCACACCGGGGTCATCCGGTATGTGTCCGATCGTCGGCCGGGAGCGGAATGGATGGCGGGGAAACCGCTGCTCGCCGGCGAAGTGGAGGAGCTGCGGGCCGCCGGACTGGCCATCGTGTCCTGCTACCAGTTCGGCAAGGGGCCCACCGCCGACTGGCGCGGCGGATACGACGCGGGCCGCCGGCACGCCGAGCGCGGGCTGGCTCTGCATCGGGCCGCCGGGGGACCGGAGAACCGCCCGATCTACGCCTCCATCGACGACAACCCCGATCCGGTGGAATTCGCGACCATGATCCTGCCGTACCTGCTCGGCTGGCAGGCGGTGCTCGGCCGGGAGAACACCGGCGTCTACGCCAACGCACCCACCATCGACCTGGCCCGGACGGCCGGCGTGGGCGCGTGGTTCTGGCAGCACGACTGGGGAACCGCACCGGGATACGTGCATCCGGCCGCGCACCTGCACCAGTTCGAGATCGACGACCGTACGGTCGACGGGGTGGGAGTGGATGTCAACAATATCCTCCTCGCGGAGTACGGAGCCTGGTGACCACCGCCCGGCGGATCGGTCAGCGTGCCGGGCCTTTCGTCCGGTTGACCGCCACGTACATGTAGATCAGCGGTGCCACCGACCCGCACAGGAACAGCAGCAGCGTCGGCAGATCGTTGCGCAGCGGGACGTCGCCGCCGGGGCCGCGGCTCGCCGCGATCAGGAAGACGGCCAGCCAGGCCGCGATCGGCAGGAACAGCACGGTCGAGCGGGTGGTCACGGTGGCGGCCGCCCACACCAGGGCCACATTGACCGGCGCGGCGATCAACGCGGCCAGCGGTACGGCGACGCTGCCGAGATAGAAGGGCAGATAGAGCACTTCGAGAACCGAGGTGATCACCGCGTCCACGATGAGGACCACGATCAGCGCCGGGCCGATTGCCGCGGTCGCCAGTGCGGTCCAGCGGGCACGAGGATCCGCGCCGGCCTCGTCGTCCACGGCGGCGGTCATCCGCGCGACCGGGGTGGCGAACACCGTCGCGTGCCCACTGTCGGTCCGGTACCGTTCTCCGATTCCGAGTGCTGCATAGTCACGAGTCTATGGGTGCGCGGGCGCGGTGCGGCTACGCCGAACCGGCGAACAGGTCGTCTTCTCGGCCGTCCGGCCCACCGGCCCAGGCGCGACCGCGGACCAGGATGTAGTGCTCTTCCGGCAGGATCGGCTGGGCGATCATATTGGTCAGCGCGAATTCCCGGCCCGACGGCGCGACCGTGAGCTGGGTGGCGTGGGCGCGCAGCGCGGCGCGTTTCCGGGGCAGCGATTCGGTGACATCGATTGTCGTGGTCACCGAATCACCGGGTACGCACGCCAACTCGTCCTCGGCCGGCAGCCGCCAGCCGGGGGGTAGCGCGCCGGGCAGGCCGTCCACCGTGCGGCGGGCCAGCGCCCGTAGATGGTCGCGCAGGATCTCGCCGTCGGTCACGGTCCAGTAGAACTTGGGCGTGTCCCAGCCCTGTCCGGCCGCGGCCTCCACGGCTTCGGTGGTCACCCGATGGGCGCGGATATGGTCCGGATGGCCGTAACCGCCGTGCGGGTCGTAGGTCACCACCACGCGGGGCCGCAGGTCCAGGATCACCTCGGTGAGGGCCCGGACCGCCGCCGGGCCGGAATCGACGAAGGCCCGCGGATGCTGCGCAGCCGCAGTTCCGGCCATACCGGAATCGCGCCAGCGGCCGGCGCCGCCCAGGAAGCACGGCGGTCCGGCGCCCAGTTCGGCAAGGGCGCGGGTGAGTTCACCGATCCGGTACCCGCCCAGTTGATCGGCGCGGTCGGCGGTCAGGCCGGCCCAGCGGTCGCCGATCACCTCACCCTCTTCACCGAGAGTGCAGGTCACCACCGTCACCGGGACACCGAGGCGCCGGTAGTGGGCGATCGTGCCCCCGGTGGTGATGGTTTCGTCGTCGGGGTGGGCGTGGACCAGCAGCAACCCGCCCGTACGTCCTTCGCCGGAGCCGGTCACGGGACGCGCCGCCACATCGCCGCGTCGCCGAATATCCCGGCCTGGATCGCTCCGCTCAGCGACGCCCCGTCCACCGAGGGACCGGCCGCGGCCACCACGTTGTCCTGCACGATCGGGAGCACGGTGGACGCACCCCACAGCCGGGGTTCGGCTTCGCCCAGCGTGCGCGGTACTTCCACGCCGTGCAGCGCGCCGTCGATCGACGGCTGGAACTGCGGATCGCAGATACCGGACAGATTGCTCGGTGACCGGCGGGCCGCCTCCACGGCGGCCGGGACCTCGGCCTGTGCGCCGTCGGTGGTGGGCGTGATGGGCGCCGCCGGCGGGCATCCGTAGCGGGAGGCCAGCGCGGTGGCCGGATCACCGCCGGTCGCCTCCCAGCCCACCACCGCGTCGACGGAATTCTCCACCAGGCCTTTGCCGTACAGTTCGTCGGCCGCGAGGTTGAGCACCGACGCGTCGATCCCGGCGCTGCGCAACTGGTCGGCCGCGGTATTGGCCACCGCCAGCGCGGTGTCGTCGCCGGTCACCGCTCCGATCCGCAGAACTAGCGGTTCGCCGTTGCGGGCCAGCGAGCGGGGCCGGGGAGCCGGCGAGGTCGCCGAGACCGGCGGCGGCTCCGGGGCGCGGCCGAAACCGGCCTCGGCCAGCAGGCCGAACGCCTGGTCGGGGTTGAGGCGCGGCGGTTCGGTGGGCGTGTATCCGGGATCGGAGGGGGACAGCACCTGCGCGCGCACCGGTTCCACCCAGTTACCGGTCTGCGCGCCGACCGTGGCCAGCAGCGCGGGATCGAGCAACGCGAGGACCGCGGTCCGGACCCGGTGGTCGCCGAGTACTCCGACGCGTCCGTTCAGAGTGAGGCGCAACTGCCGGGACTGCGGCATGATCGCGGTGCGCACCGACGGGATCGCGGCCAGCTGGGCCTGGGTGGCGACCCCGCCGTGTACCAGCGCCATCTGGGTGTCGCCGGTGCGCAGGGAATCCGCCAGCTGGGCCGGGGTGCCGCCGCGGCGCAGCAGGATCTGGTCGGGGCGCGCCGGGGTGCCCCAGTAGCGGTCGTTGCGTTCCAGCAGGATCTCGTCGCGACCGGGATCGGCGGATTCGATGGTGAAATTGCCGCCCGAGACCGGTATCTGCTCGACCAGCGTCCGTTGGAAGCCGCCCGGCGAATCCTTCATCAGATGCGACGGCAACAGGTTCGCGAACAGTTGCGGCCAGGCCGGATAGGGCTTGTCGAACACCACGGAAACCGCTTTACCCCCGCCAGCGGAACGGACCTCGGTGATGAGGCGGTATCCGGCCGGGTCGATCACACCCGGCTGCGTGATCATCTGCTGCCACAGGTAGTGGAAATCCTCGGCCGCGATGGGGGCCCCGTCCGACCAGTTGGCCTGATCCTTCAACTTGTAGGTGACGGTGAACGGGGCCTCGGCGGTCACCGTCGCCGAATCGACCAGGGCCGTATCCGGAACCCACAGCGTGCCGCCGGGCAGGGCCGGATCGGGGGTGGGCCGGAAGGGACTCGGCAGCACCATGGCCGCCACCGCGGCGGTCGCCGGGGACTGGTTCGACCGCAGATGGGGATTGAAGCCGATTCCGATGTCGTCGATGGCGACCACCACCGTGTTCTTGGTCGGCTGCGCCGGTTCGGTCTTCGGGCTGTCCGTGCTGGCGATGGGCGGCGGCGGGTCGGCAGTGCATCCGGCAAGCACCGGAACGAGCACCGCTATGAGCACCAGCAGCCCGCGCCGCATCGCGCGCCTCCCCGAAATCACGTTCGGCACTCTACCCAAACCCGAGCCGGCCCGTCCGGGGGCGAAACCGCTTACAGCGCGGCCCGGTCGCGGGCCTTGCGGCGCGACAGCTCCCGGGCCCGCTCATTGGCGGCCAGGGTGACCTTGCGCACTCGCACGACCTCCGGCGTGACCTCGACGCATTCGTCGGCGGCGCAGAATTCCATGGCCATTTCCAGGTCGAGCTGCAGCGGCTTGGCCAGCGTCTCCATCACATCGGCGGTGGAGGAGCGCATATTGGTGAGCTTCTTCTCCTTGGTCACATTGATATCGAGATCCTCGGCGCGCGGATTGATCCCGACGACCATGCCCTCATAGGTTTCCGCGCCCGGTTCGACGAAGAATTGCCCGCGGTCGGCGAGCTGGATCATCGCGAAGGGGGTCACCGAACCGGAGCGGTCGGACACCAACGAACCGGTGTGCCGGGCCCGGATCTCCCCGGCCCACGGCGCATAACCATGGGAGACGGCGTTGGCGATACCGGTGCCGCGGGTCTCGGTGAGGAAATCGGTACGGAAACCGATCAGACCGCGCGAGGGCACGATGAACTCCATCCGCACCCAGCCCGCGGCGTGGTTGTTCATCTGCACCATCTTGCCCTTGCGGGCGGCCAGCAGCTGGGTGATGGCGCCCAGGTATTCGTCCGGGCAGTCGATGGTGAGTTCTTCGTAGGGCTCGTGCACCTTGCCGTCGACCTGCCGGGTCACCACCTGCGGTTTGCCGACGGTCAGCTCGAAACCTTCGCGCCGCATCTGCTCGACCAGGATGGCCAGCGCGAGCTCGCCGCGGCCCTGGACCTCCCAGGCGTCCGGGCGGCCGATATCGAGTACCCGCAGTGAGACATTGCCCACTAGTTCCTGGTCGAGCCGCGATTTCACCATGCGGGCGGTGAGCTTGTGTCCCTGGACCCGGCCGACCAGGGGTGAGGTATTGGTACCGATCACCACCGAGATGGCCGGTTCGTCCACCGTGATGCGGGGCAGCGCCACGGGCTCGTCCGGGTCGGCGAGGGTGTCGCCGATCATGATGTCGGGGATACCGGCGACGGCGACGATATCGCCGGCCACCGCGACCTCACCCGGCTGCCGTTCGACGCCGATCGTCTGCAGCAGCTCGGTGATCTTGACGTTCTTCACGCCGTCGGCGTGCATCCACGCCACGTTCTGACCCTTGCGGAGTTCGCCGTTGTGGATACGTACCAGCGCCAGCCGGCCCAGGAAGGCCGAGGCGTCGAGGTTGGTCACATGGGCCTGCAGCGGCGCGGTGGCGTCGCCCTTGGGGGCGGGGATGTTCTCCAGCAGCACATCGAACAGTGCGTCCAGGTTCTCCGCGTTCGGCACCTCGCCGTTGCGCGGCTGCTCCTTGGATGCCTTGCCCGCGCGGCCGGAGGCGTAGAGCACCGGCAGGTCCAGGGCGAGTTCGGCGGCTTCGGCGGCGTCGTCGTCGAGATCGGAGGCCAGATCCAGCAGCAGATCGTGGCTTTCCTCGACCACCTCGGCGATCCGCGCGTCGGGACGGTCGGTCTTGTTGACGACCAGGATCACCGGCAGGCAGGCGGCCAGCGCCTTGCGCAGCACGAACCGGGTCTGCGGCAGCGGGCCTTCCGAGGCGTCGACCAGCAGCACCACACCGTCGACCATGGACAGGCCGCGCTCCACCTCGCCACCGAAATCGGCGTGACCCGGGGTGTCGATGACATTGATGACGGTGACGCTGCCGTCCGGATGGTGCCGGTGTACGGCGGTGTTCTTGGCGAGAATGGTGATGCCCTTCTCGCGCTCCAGATCGCCGGAGTCCATCACCCGGTCGACCAATTCGGCCCGTTCGGCGAATGCGCCGGACTGCCGCAGCATGGCGTCGACGAGCGTCGTCTTACCGTGGTCTACGTGGGCCACGATGGCGACGTTGCGAAAATCGCGTGCAGACGACACGCCGGTTCCTCCTGCTGGTAATTGTTGCTTGCGGCCGGACCCTGCGACAGGGAGATTCGAACTCACCGGGCATCTGGGCCGGTTACACCCTACCGGGAACTCGGTGGCCTACTGGCGCCGCCCAGAGGTAAGGGTATGCTAACCCGCATGGGCAAGGTCAAGGCGAGCGAGGTTTCGGGCCTCAAGCCGAAGAAGAAGTGCTGTCGTAAGAAGACGCGCTGCGTGAAATGCCCTGTGGTCATCATGCGGATGAAGAAACTGGAGGCCACAGGCGCCTCCGGTAAAGAGCTGAAGAAAGGTCTGAAGAAGGCGCGTGCCGCCTGAGGGCCTGCGCCTTCGCTCCCGGCGTCCGCTACGGAAGTCGGATAGTCCGCGGTTGTAGGGGGTGAATTCCGGGGTAATACGGCGGGATGACCACAGCACTGCTCTCCGAGCCCGAGATCGCCGCGGCCCTGGAAACCCTGCCGGAATGGAGCCGGGCCGGTGACGCATTGACCCGCACGGTCGAGGCCGCCACCTTTCCCGCCGGAATAGAACTCGTACGGCGGGTGGCCGATATCGCCGAATCGGCGAATCACCATCCCGATATCGATATCCGGTGGCGCAAGGTCACCTTCACCCTGTCCACGCATTCCGCGGGCGGGCTCACGGCACAGGACGTGGCGCTGGCCCGGGAGATAGATCGGCTGGCGTCGTAGCGGTCCGGGCGGCCACGCGGCCCGCCCAGACGATCCAGCCGTAGCAGACCAGCGCGCCGAGCACGTAGACGGTGCCCAGCCAGGACCACACGCCCCAGCGGGAGATGGTCCAGATCGAATCCTGCAGGAACGAGAGCACCCACGGCGCGCCGATCAGCGCCGTCACCAGCCAGTATCCGGCCAGGAGCCGCGCGCCGGGAACGGTCCGGTACGGCCCGTAGCGCAACCACAGGACAGTCGGCAGCAGCCAGCCCCAGTGGTGCGACCAGGAGATCGGCGAGACCAGTAGCCCGAACAACTGCACGATCAGTACGGTGCCCAGCAGATCGTCGCGACGCAGTGCCCGCCACGCGCACCACCCCAGCGCCGCCGCCACCGCGACACCGGCGATCCACCAGGGCCCGGTACCCACATCGCTGCCCAGCAGCCGGCTCAGCGCGCCGCGCAGCGACTGGTTCCATACCGAGCCCACCGGCCCGATCCGGTCGGCGTCGCCGAGCAGGGTGCCGAAATAACGCCGCGTCTCCTCCGGATTGATCAGGAAACTGGCCGCCACGGTCAGGCCGAATACCACCGCCGACCAGACTGCGGCCGCCCAGCGGCGCCGCGCCACGAAATAGAGGCCGCTGATCGCGGGCGTCAGTTTGATACCCGCGACCGCGCCCACCAGGGTTCCCGACAGCCACCACCGGGAGCTGCGGATCGCGACCATCACGCCGAGCATCAGGAAGACATTGACCTGCCCGTAGTCGATGGTGGTGCGCACCGGCTCGAACCAGAGTCCTACCGCCGTCCACGCCACCATGGCGGTGCGCCACCGTGCTTCGCGCAGGGCGTCGGGTCCCAGCATCAATTCGAACGCGATCCGCACCACCCAGTACAGCGCGGCGACGATGGCGAACAGCCACAGCATCGCGACCACCGTGAACGGCAGGAAGTGCAGCGGGAAGAACACGACCGCGGCGAACGGCGGATAGGTGAAGGGCAGCGGGAAATCCGGTGTCTTCTCGGCGTAGGTGAAGTCGTACAGATGGTCGGTGAGCAGGGCCGCCGACCCGTCGACATAGACGTG
This sequence comes from Nocardia sienata NBRC 100364, assembly GCF_001613205.1. Lineage (GTDB taxonomy): Bacteria > Actinomycetota > Actinomycetes > Mycobacteriales > Mycobacteriaceae > Nocardia > Nocardia sienata. Next base: position 18,971 of record NZ_BDBX01000032.1, read on the forward strand.
CAGGTCGACCAGGTTCATCCCGTTCGGGGTCAGCAGCATCCACAGCAGCCGCGCCAGTACGGTGATCCCGAGCGCCATCAGGGCCAGGCGAAACGGTACGAACCCCCGAATGTCGGTCCGGGCGCCGCTGGGCTGAGTCAATACACGAGCTTTCGAGTCGGTCCGGGCCGGCGGCCGGACCCGGTGCTGGTGGGCGCGTCGCCGGTTTTCCGGCCCGGAATACATTAACCCCACCGATTTCCGCGCGAACGCGAGCCTTTGCGGGCGCTGCGCGCGGCCGGCGGCAAACAGTGGGCACAGCATCCGGTAACCATCGGGCAACCGATGGGTTACGAGTGCACATACGCCTCATTTTTCACACCAGTCACTCGCGTTGTTCGCTACTGTTCGGTAGCACAGCGAATCGGGGCTCGCAATCCCGACCCCGGTGCTGTACAACGCGCGTCAGTGTCCTTAGAGTGACCCCGAAACGACGGCTTTTCAGCGTCGCCCAGATGTACCCGAGGTAAGGACGGCTAGACCAGTGCTTCGCACCCGAGGATCGCGGATCGCAATGTCCGCGCTCGCCATTGCTGCGGGCGCCTCCCTCGTGGCGCCCGCGACGGCCGTCGCGGCCCCGGCCACCGAGGCGTCGGTGAGCAGCGTCCCGATGGTTCCCGAAGGGGTTCCCGTCGACGTTCTCGCCGCCCTTGCCCCGGCCATAGTCAACGCATCGGCTCCGGCGGCCAAGGACATCGCCGCGCCGGGCAGCCCGCAGGAGGCCATTCTGGCCCAGGCCCGGGCGCTGCTGGCCGCGGTGAATCTCCCCCCGCAGATCAAATCGACGCTGGAGCGGGTCATCACGTTCCTGGACGGCAGCGGCGGCGGCGGTCCCGAGATTCCCGAATCCGGGCCGGCGATCGCCCAGTTCCTGTACCCGACCATCGGGCAGGATTGCATCGCCCCGTCCGGTGATTCGGTCGGCACCGCCCTCGCCGTGCCCGGCCCGGCGCAGCTGCCGCCGCCCGGACCGGGCGTCGGTCAGACCGGTTTCGTGTTCACCGCGCTGGGCACCGAACGCCCGACGGCGGAACAGGCTCAGCCGATGATGGTGCAGTGGCGGAACCTGGACACCGGTGAATCGGGCTCGCAGCCGCTCACCGATGCGGCCAAGATCAACCCGGACGGCCCGGCCACCCTGTCGGCCATCGCGAACACCGGCACCGGCCGTATCGTCGCGGTGATCGGCGGTGGACTCACCACCCAGGCCACCGAGACCGAAACCCGCAGTTGCACCTTCATGCCGACCATCGGATTCTTCACGGTCGGCTGAGTCGACTACGGCACACCCGCCGCAGGGTCGGGGCCGCACGGTCCCGACCACGGACGCCGACGAGCGGAAACGGCTCGAGGATGTGCGCGCATCGCGCCTTCATCGGCTTGGGCGCCGCCGGCGCTCGAGGTCGCCGATCCCTCGGCTGTCCGCGCGAACGGCGAGTCGATGTGCGGCGCTCGCCCAGAGCGCGACCCGGCGCCGGAGCGTCGGTCCGGGGTGTACCGCGCGGCCCGCTCGGCTGTGGTAGACCGGGTTGATGGCGACTGTCGAAAGTTCGCGCAAGCCAGGCATCCGGAGCCGGGGCTCGTCCCGGTCGATTCTGTCGATCCGCTCCGAGGGGTCGATCCTGTCCATCGGCTCCGCGTACTCGATCCTGTCCATCGGGAGCGTGGGCTCGGTGCTGTCGATCGGGTCCATCGGATCGTTCGGTTCGGCGATATCCAGCGGGTCCTTCCTGAGCCTCGGCTCGGCCCTGTCCGGGCTGTCCCGGTGGTCCCTGCTGTCCTGGAGGGGCGATCACGCGAGTCCGGATACCCGACCCGGTCTGCGGGTGGTAGCCGACGAGCCCGATCTGCGGGAGTCCGCCACCCGCCACTGCCAGACCTGATATTCCGGAGCTTGCGCGCGGGCTGCCGGTTCTCCTCGGACCCGGGCAGTCCCGTGCGCGCGCCCGGATCGATTCAGGGCACGCCGGTCGCACCTCATATCTTCTGCCGACGGCCTGCCTCGGTGGCCGGGCCCCGATTCGCGACGCCGGCGGCGACACGATCCAGCACAGTCCAGGCCCGATCCAACGGTATGTCCTGGATCAGGTAGAGCTTCTGCCCCGCCGCCGTGGCGGCGCCCACCGTGGCCAGCCCCGCTCGGCGCTGCCAGAAGGTCTGCCGCACAGTCCAGCCGATGATGCCGGGGGCTTCGAGGCAGGTGCGTTCGCGGTCGAGGGAGCCGGCGCGGACGACCAGCCAGGTAGGGGAGCCGGCGGTGGCGGGGACGACCGCGTGACCGAGGCCGCGGTAGCGGTCCTCGGCGAGCAGCGCACCGATCGCGGCCAGGGCGACCGGCAGCAGCCACCACCACCCCGGGACCGGCCGGCCCGCGGCGTGTGCCGAGAACAGGGCCGCCGCGGCCAGCGGAACCGGCCAGCAGGCCCGGACGTAGCGGCGGCGCCGGGCGGCCGGGCCGTGCCGGGTGAGCGGAATATCGGCGAGGGCGGCCGGCGGTGCCGCGATCGCCGCATCGTCTGTGTTCGAGTGCGGACTCAGCAGCCGGGCCAGGGTCTGCTCGACCGCGGCGCGGGGGGATTGCGGCAGGATCTTCTGGCGCGGGTTCTCGCCGGTCATCACGGCTTCCAGTTGTGCGGCTCCGGCGAGGCGCAGCAGTAGCGGTTCACGGACCGTGGCGCCGCGCAATCGTGCGGTGTCGAGGGTGATACGGCGCAGCGTGAACAATCCGCGGCGGATCTGCAGGGTGCTGCCGTGATCGGTGACGCGGAGTCCGTAGTAGGTGGCGAGATAGTGGGCGCACGCTGCCACACTGACGGCGACCATCAGGGCGATCAGCGCCGCGAGGCCGGCCAGTAGCAGCGACAGCAGCCCGAAATCGCGCACCGCGTCGACGGTGTCGTGGCCGATGCCGATCTCGGCCGCGCCGAATCCGAATTGAGCGGCCAGGCCGAGCGCCGAGGCGGCGAGCGCGAAACCGGTCAGCGACAGCGGCGCGTACCGGACCCAGCCCGGCTGCCAGTGGCCGATCTCCTCACCCTGCTCGGTCGCGGGGATCCCCGGCCCGGTGTCCCGGCCGGCGGGCAGGTGGGCCGGAGTGGGATCGCCGGCAGCGGGATGTGCCGTATGGGTGTGGGCCAGCAGTTGGGCGCGCAGCGGCCGGACGTGTGCGGCGGCGAGTGCGTCCAGCCTGAATCGGTCGCGGGCGTCGGCTTCCTGGCCGGTGCCGATCACCACCACGGCCAGGCCCAGGATCCGGTGCAGCGGGTCGGCCTCGATATCCACCGACCGGATCCGCGCCCGCGGCACCGCCAGTCGTTTGCGCCGGACCAGACCGGTGCGCAGTTCGACATGGGTCGGTCCGACCCGGTAGGTGGTGGTGAACCAGAGGGTGAGCGCGTAGGGGACCACGAACACCAGGCCCAGCAGGCTGTAGAGCGGGTTACCGGAACTGACACCCAGGATGACCGCGCCGATCACCGCGGGCAGGAACTTCACGATCTCCTGGATCGGATGGACCAGCAGCATCCGGCGATCCAGGCGTAGCCACGGCTCGTCGTCGCCCGGGACGTGGATGGTCTGCGGCTCGGCGGACGGGGCCGGCGCGTCCGCCGGATGCGGTTCGGTCATGTGGCGTCACCGCGGTGACGCGCGGCGATCTCGGTCAACCGGGTCACTGTCTGCTCGGCCACCGCGCGGTCCAGCAGACTGATGTGTACCGCGCCCGCGGACGAGGCCGTGGTCACCGTGACCGTCGACAGGTCGAGGAGGCGTTCCAGCGGGCCGCGTTCGGTGTCCACGGTCTGCACCCGGGAGATCGGGGCCACCCGGCTCTCCTGGGTCAGCCAGCCGGACCGGGAGTAGACGGCGTCGCCGGTCACCTCCCAGCGGTGGACCCGGTACCGCCAACGGGGCACCACGATCGAGGTGAGCACGGCCATCGGTACCGCGACCACCGCCACCGCCGCCTGCCAGGTCCGGCGATCGGGGTCGAAGACGACCCACCCGAGCAGCACGGCGAAGACGCCGAGCCACGACAGCGCGATCTGCACGGTCCACAGCGTCTTCGCGCGCGGACTGGGCCGCCACGAGGGATCGGCGAGCACGTCGGGTGGTCGTGGCGGGCTGTCCGGCGACATATATTCATCGTCGCACGGTTCGACGTGCGGCCGGCCGGCCGCGGATCGGCGACCACCGAGCGCTTACCGCGACGTGCCCCTGCTCGGGACGGTCGAGATGCACGTCTGCTCGAACCCTTCCGGCCCCGCCGGATGGTCGGCAGCCGTGGCCGGGGCCCGACCCGGTTCCAGAGCGACGAAGTGACGAAGCGCAGCGACCGATCGGCGGAGTGGACAACCGTGGGCACCATGGCCTCCAGGTGCCCGGAGCCGCCGGCGCAGCCCCGACCTGCACGGAATAGCCCGAGACGCACCGCGGTTGTGAACGCTCGACGACCTGGGAGGAGACAGTTCCGGATGTGTGCCGCATGATCGAGGGCGTGACCGACCTACCCGAACCGACCGTCCCGACCCCCGTGCCGACCCCGTCCGCCATGCGCCGGGCGCTGCGCCGGGCACGTGACGGGGTCACGCTGAACGTCGACGAGGCGACGGTCCTGCTGCACGCGCGCGGCGACGACCTCGCCGATCTGTGCCGCAGTGCCGCCCGGGTACGCGATGCCGGGCTGGCCTCGGCCGGGCGGCCCGCCACGATCACCTATTCGCGCAATGTCTTCATTCCGCTGACCCATCTGTGCCGCGATACCTGCCACTACTGCACTTTTGTGACGGTGCCGGGGAAATTGCGGGCACAGGGTCGCGGGATGTTCCTGGAACCCGACGAGGTGCTCGATATCGCACGTCGGGGCGCCGAACTGGGCTGTAAAGAAGCCCTGTTCACTCTCGGCGACCGGCCCGAGGCCCGCTGGCCCGAGGCCGCGCAGTGGCTGGACGAACGCGGCTACGACTCCACTCTCGACTATCTGCGCGCGGTGTCGATCCTGGTGCTCGAGGAGACCGGGCTGCTGCCGCATCTCAACCCCGGCGTCATGTCGTGGGAGGAGATCTCGCGGCTGAAGCCGGTGGCGCAGTCGATGGGCATGATGCTCGAGACCACCGCGACCCGGCTGTTCACCGAGAAGGGCAACTGCCACTACGGCAGCCCCGACAAGGATCCCGCGGTGCGGTTGCGCGCCATCACCGACGCGGGCCGCCTCTCGGTGCCCTACACCACCGGGGTCCTGGTGGGCATCGGCGAGAACATGGCCGAACGGGCCGACACAATCGCCGCGATCCGCAAGCAGCACAAGGCGTTCGGCCATATCCAGGAAGTCATCGTGCAGAACTTCCGGGCCAAGGACGACACCGCCATGCGCAACGCGCCCGACGCGGACTTCACGGAGTTCCTGGCCACCATCGCGGTGACCCGCCTGCTGCTCGGACCCGACGTGTCGGTGCAGGCGCCGCCGAACCTGGTGTCCGAGGCCGAATGCCGTGCCCTGCTGGAAGCCGGGATCGACGACTGGGGCGGCGTCTCGCCGGTGACCCCCGACCATGTGAATCCCGAGCGGCCCTGGCCCAACCTGGACACACTGGCCGAGATCACCGCGGCCGCCGGTTTCGAACTCGTGGAACGCACGTCGGCGCATCCGAAATATGTGCGAGCGGGTAACCCGTGGATCGATCCGCGGATCGGCGCGCATGTCGCGGCTCTGACCGACGCCGACACCGGCCTGGCGAAGGCCGGCGCGCTCCCGGTGGGCCTGCCCTGGCAGGAACCCGACGAGTCCTGGGAGTCGGCGGGTCGTACCGACCTGAACACCGAGATCGACACCACCGGCCGCAATACCGACACCCGCAGCGATATCGACAACGCGTTCGGCGATTGGGACACCATCCGCGAACAGGTCCGCGATCTCGCCGCCGCGCCACAGCGACTGGACGCCGACGTGCTCGCCGCGCTGCGTGCCGCGGAACGGGATCCGGCCGGTCTCACCGATGCCCAGTATCTGGCGCTGGCCACCGCCGACGGACCCGACCTGGACGCGGTCGCGGGTCTCGCGGACCAGCTGCGCCGCGATGTCTGCGGCGACGATGTCACCTACGTGGTGAACCGCAATATCAACTTCACCAATATCTGCTACACGGGCTGCCGGTTCTGTGCGTTCGCACAGCGCAAGGGTGATGCCGACGCCTTCACCCTCAGCACCGACGAGGTCGCCGACCGGGCCTGGGAGGCCTACGTCGACGGCGCGACCGAGGTCTGCATGCAGGGCGGTATCGACCCCGACCTGCCCGTCACCGGCTACGCCGATCTGGTGCGCGCGGTGAAGGCGCGGGTGCCGTCCATGCACGTCCACGCCTTCAGCCCGATGGAGATCGTCAACGGTGCCTCCCGCGGCGGTGAGAGCGTTCGAGACTGGCTCACCGCGCTGCGCGAAGCCGGGCTGGGCACCATCCCCGGCACGGCCGCCGAGATCCTCGACGACGAGGTCCGCTGGGTCCTCACCAAGGGCAAATTGCCCGCCTCCGCGTGGATCGATGTGGTCACCACCGCCCATCAGGTCGGCATCCGGTCGAGTTCGACGATGATGTACGGCCACGTCGACAACCCCAGCCACTGGGTCGGGCATCTGCGGGTACTGCGCGGTATCCAGGACGAGACCGGGGGTTTCACCGAATTCGTCCTGCTCCCGTTCGTGCACCAGAGCGCCCCGCTCTATCTGGCCGGCGCCTCCCGGCCGGGCCCCACCAACCGCGACAACCGCGCCGCGCACGCCCTGGCCCGGATCATGCTGCACGGCCGGATCGACAACATCCAGACCAGCTGGGTGAAACTCGGCACCACGGGCACCCGGGTGATGCTGCGCAGCGGCGCCAACGACCTCGGCGGTACCCTCATGGAGGAGACCATCTCCCGGATGGCGGGTTCCCAGCACGGGTCGGCGAAGACGGTGGCCGAACTCACAGAGATCGCCGAGGGCATCGGCCGGCCGGTCCGGGAACGCACCACCACCTACGGTGTTCCACCCCGGCGGAGTGCCGCGGCCCCCGGCCTGGAACTCGTCTAGGTGCGTGGCCCTCGAGCGCGGGCGCACAGGGACCGGGCGCAGGAGTGGAGTACCGGGGTCACCGAGCTCCGGCCACGCGACGCCGGACCCGGCACCGAGTATTAGGGCAGGCTCACCAGGCGTAGCCTGTGGGGCGCCAGGGATACTTGTGTGCGGGCGCAGTTACCCGGAGAAGGAAGACTTAGGAGCGGGAGTGACGTACATCATCGCCGAACCGTGCGTTGACGTGAAGGACAAGGCGTGCATCGAGGAATGCCCTGTGGACTGCATCTACGAGGGCGGTCGCATGCTCTACATCCATCCCGACGAATGCGTTGACTGTGGCGCGTGTGAGCCGGTCTGCCCGGTGGAGGCGATCTTCTACGAGGACGACACGCCCGATCAGTGGAGCGGGTACGTCAACGCCAACGTCGACTTCTTCGACGAACTGGGCTCGCCGGGCGGTGCCACCAAGCTGGGCAAGGTCGACTCCGATCCGGCGTTCATCAAAGAGCTGCCGCCGATGGCGGGCGAGTAGAGCATTGCTGCGATGAGCACCGAGGTAACCGGACGTCGCCGGGTGAGTGCGGCCCTGCCCGATTTCCCGTGGGACACGATCGCCGAGGTGAAGGCGCGGGCGGCCGCGCATCCGGGCGGACTCGTCGATCTGTCGGTGGGTACGCCGGTCGATCCGGTCGATCCGGTGATCCGCGCGGCGTTGAGTTCGGTCGCCGAGGTGCCGGGGTACCCGACCACGCACGGCACGCCGGAGTTGCGTGCCGCCGCGGTGGCCGCGTTGAACCGGCGTTTCGGTATCACCGGGGTGCCCGAGGCGGCGGTGCTGCCGGTGATCGGCACCAAGGAGTTGATCGCCGGCCTGCCGCGGCTGCTCGGGCTGGGGCCCGCGGATCTGGTGGTGATTCCCGAGATCGCCTATCCGACCTATGAGGTGGGCGGACTGCTCGCCGGGACCCGGATTCTGCGTGCCGACGGACTCACCCGGCTGGGCCCGGAGACCCCGGCGCTCATCTATCTCAACTCACCGTCCAACCCGACCGGCAAGGTGCTGGGTGTGGAGCATCTGCGGAAGGTGGTCGCCTTCGCGCGCGAGCGCGGCGTGATCGTCGCGTCCGACGAGTGCTATCTGGGGCTGGCCTGGGAAGAACCGGCCGTGTCGATTCTCGACCCGCGGGTCTGCGACGGAGATCACACGGGCCTGCTGGCGGTGCATTCGCTGTCGAAGACGTCGAATCTGGCGAGTTATCGGGCCGGATTCGTGGCCGGTGATCCGGAGCTGGTGGCCGAGTTGCTGGAGGTGCGCAAGCATTCCGGCATGATGGTGCCCTTCCCGATCCAGGCGGCGATGACGGCGGCACTGGACGACGACACGCACGAATCGGTGCAGCGGCAGCGGTACCGCGCCCGCCGGGAGGTCCTGCGGTCGGCGCTGCTGGATTCCGGTTTCCGGATCGACCACTCCGAGGCCGGGCTGTATCTGTGGTCGACTCGTGGTGAACCGTGCCGGACCACGCTCGACTGGCTGGCCCAGCGCGGCATTCTGGCGGCTCCGGGCGAGTTCTACGGTCCCGCGGGCGCCGGCCACGTGCGTATCGCACTGACCGCGACCGACGAGCGGATCGAAACGGCGGCACAGCGGCTGCGCGGCTGACCGCTCGCGGCCGCCGCCGGGCGGCGGTGCGGTAACGACTCCGCAGAGATTCGCGCGTCGAGTGCGGCCGTAGCCGGGCGGTCGGCGCTAGCCTGGGGTATGGACGCTGTCACAGTTGTCCCCACCCCCGGTAACGAGCCGGTGCACACGTACGCGCCGGGCAGCCCCGAGCGGGAGCGGCTGCTGCGCCGGCTCGCCGAAATCTCCGACAGCACCGCCGAGATTCCCCTGGTTATCGGCGGTAAGCATCGTCCGGGGATCGGTATGCGGCGGGATATCGTCGCGCCGCATCGACACCGGCAGGTACTCGGGACCTATACCGACACCACACACACCGAAGCCGCGGCGGCGATCGAGGCCGCCATCGCGGCCGCTCCGGATTGGCGCGCGCTGCCGTTCGACGAACGCGCCGCGGTGCTGTTGCGGGCCGCGGATCTGCTGGCCGGACCGTGGCGGGAGACTCTCGCCGCGGCGACCATGCTGGGCCAGTCGAAATCGGTGGCGCAGGCCGAGATCGACGCACCGTGCGAGCTGGTCGATTTCTGGCGGTTCAATGTCTCCTTCGCCCGGGGCATCCTGGCCCGGCAGCCGCAGTCCAGTGCTGGGGTGTGGAACCGGCTGGACTACCGGCCGCTGGAAGGGTTCGTCTACGCGATCACTCCGTTCAATTTCACCGCGATCGCCGGCAATCTGCCGACCGCGCCCGCGCTCATGGGCAATACGGTGGTGTGGAAACCCTCGCCCACCCAGACGCTGGCCGCCTATTACACGATGAAACTGCTGGAGGCGGCCGGGCTGCCGCCCGGTGTCATCAATATGGTCACCGGTGACGGGCGAGAACTCTCCGAGGTCGCCTTGGCCGATCCCCGGCTGGCCGGTATCCATTTCACCGGGTCGGGCGCCACTTTCCAATATCTGTGGAGTCAGGTGGGCGCCAATATCGGGCGCTATCACGGATATCCACGGCTCGTGGGGGAGACCGGCGGCAAGGATTTCATCGTCGCGCATCCGTCGGCGGATCCTGCCGCATTGCGTACGGCGCTGATACGCGGGGCCTACGAGTATCAGGGGCAGAAATGTTCGGCCGCCTCGCGCGCCTATCTGCCGCGCTCGCTGTGGCGGGAAATGGGTGACGATTTCCTCGGTATCGCCGAGAGCCTGAACTACGGCGATATCGCGGATCTGTCGAACTTCGGTGGCGCGGTGATCGACCGGCGGGCCTATGACAAGAGTGTGCGGGCGATCGAGCGGGCGCGGTCGGCCGGGGTGGACGTGCCGGTGGGCGGCACCTACGACGACAGCGAGGGCTGGTTCGTCCGGCCGACCGTATTGCTCGCCGACGACCCCCGCGACGAATCGTTCGCCACCGAATACTTCGGCCCGATCCTGTCGGTGTTCGTGTACGACGATTCCCAGCCCGACGCCTACCGGACGATCTTGGCCGAGGTGGAATCCACCGCCCCGTACGCCCTGACCGGTGCGGTCTTCGCGCAGGACCGGCACGCCGTGGAAGAGGCCGCCCAGCTGTTGCGGTTCGCGGCCGGCAACTTCTATGTCAACGACAAACCCACCGGCGCGGTCGTGGGACAGCAGCCGTTCGGCGGGGCACGCGCCTCGGGAACCGACGACAAGGCAGGATCTCCGTTGAACCTGTTGCGCTGGGTGGCCCCGCGAACCGTGAAGGAAACCTTCGTCCCGCACACCGATCACCGCTATCCCCATATGGAGCAGGGATGAGCGGCCCGCCCCGCCGCGCCGGGCGGTACGCGGACCCGCCCCGTTCCGGCGGGGAGTTGCGGTGAACCCGCTGCGTCCGGCGGTCCTCGCCGTGGCCGGATCGGACCGGGCGAAACGAATTCTCACCACGAGCCCGGCCACCGCGGCCCTGGTTGCGCGCTTCGTACCCGGGGAAACCCGGCCGGATCTGATCGCCGCGGCCCGCGCGCTGCTGATGACCGGGCGGGCGGTGAGCGTCGACTACCTGGGGGAGAACACCACCGACCGCACGCAGGCCGACGCGGCGGTCGCCGAGTATCTCGCATTGATCAACGATTTGGCGGCCCTGCCCACCACCGAGGTGCCCGCCGGTGCGGCACCACTGGAGGTGTCGGTCAAGTTGTCCGCGCTCGGGCAGGCACTGGGCGCCGACGGCCCGGCGATCGCCACCGAGAATCTGCGCACCGTGTGCACCAAGGCGGCCGAGGCCGGGGTCTGGGTGACCGTGGACGCCGAGGACCACACCACCACCGCCGCCACCCTCGCCACCACCGCGCGGGTCCGCCCGGACTTTCCCTGGCTGGGCACGGTGATCCAGGCCTACCTGTACCGCAGCGAGGACGATTGCCGCGACCTGGCCGACGCGGGCGCCCGGGTGCGCCTGTGCAAGGGCGCCTACCGGGAACCGGAAACCGTCGCCTACCAGCGGCGTGTCGATGTGGACCGCGCCTATCTGCGTTGTCTGCGGGTCCTCATGCGCGGTGCGGGCCGGCCTCTGGTCGCTTCCCATGATCCGGTGGTCCTCGCGGCGGCGGCCGACCTCGCGACGATCACCGGCCGCCGCCCCGGCCGCCTGGAATACCAGATGCTGTACGGCATCCGCACCGACGAGCAGCTCCATCTCGCCGACCGTGGAGACTTCGTCCGGGTGTACCTGCCCTACGGTCACCAGTGGTACGGCTACCTCATGCGCCGGCTCGCGGAACGGCCCGCCAACCTGACGTTCTTCCTCCGCGCGCTCGCCGGGCGTTGACGGGGGCGCCCCGGCAACCTTTCAGACCAGCGGTTTGCCCTTGCGGATACGGCGGCGCATATCCCACAGGTAGTAGTTCATCGGGAACTGACGTAGGACGCGGGGCTGGATCTTCAGGCCCACGCCGATGAGCTTCATGGTGCGGTCGAACCAGCGCTGGTTGCCTTCGGTCCAGGTGAGATGCATTTTCTCGCGGATCTGCGGCGGCAGGCAGCCGGTGACGACGAAACGGTGGAATCGTGCCGAGACCCACTGGATCGGGCGCGCCACCATCTTCAGGTCGATGAGGTCGTTGAAGTAGGCGCGGGTGGTGTCGTCGATTTCCAGGGCGTCGAGATTCTCTTCCCAGAACTGCCAGAACGCGGCGCGGTCGGCCGGCCACATCTCCGGTCGTACCTGCAGGGTGGTGCCGAGCCGGATGCTGTGGGCGTAGAAGGTATCGGCGGTCGCCTCGTCCATCGGGCCCTGGACCTTCTCCAGCAGGTCGACGAAACCGTAGTACAGGCAGGCGGCGACCCACAGCTGGAGTTTCGGGTCGAAGGCGTTGTACTTCACGGGGCTGGTGGGTTTGGTACGGATGTGGCGATGGGAGGTGTTGACCGCGAGCCGGTAGGCGTTGCGCTCTTCGTCGGTACCCAGCATGGCGACGGCGAGATAGGTGAGGGTGGTGCGGAGCCTTTTGAAGGGATGCTCCATGACGTTGCCGCTCTTGACGTCGCTCTCCATCACGCCGTAGGCGACCGGCCGCAGACCCAGCTGCATGATGACGTTCGCGGTGCCGCCCAGGAACGCGGTGACTCCGACGATGTGATCGTTCATATCGAAGTCGGGTGCGTACAGCCGCTGGGGTTCGGGATCGTTCATCGGAGCGGGCCGGGGCGCGGTCATCGGTGACCTCTTTCCTATGAGAAGATTATATGATAACCATCTCATTCTCTCGATGTTGCGTCAACCGCCCCCGCAATTGTGCGATGCTTACCGTGTCATTGCATCGCCGAGCGCGGGAAGGTGCCGAGATGGGTGCGCTGGCTCAATTGTTGCCTCTGGTGCGAACACCGCGCCGAGATCAAGATCAATCCGTGCTGTCCGCGGCGTTGCAGGCTTTTCTCGACTTCGGGATCAAGCGCACGAGCATGGTCGAGGTCGCCCGGCGTGGCGGCCTCTCCCTGGCCACACTGTACCGGCGGTTCTCCAGCAAATCGGATTTGATCCAGGCGGTCGGATTGGCGCAGACCCGCGATTTCATCGAGGGTGTCGATGCCGCGGTGGCGCAGCAGATCGAGCGCGACGCCGGCGCCGAGGATCAGATCGTGGAACTGTTCGTCGCGTTCCTGGCCGGTCTGCGCGGCAACGAGCTGCTGGATCGGCTGCTGAACACCGAGCCGGAGATGGTGCTGCCCTACCTGACCACCCGGGGCGCCCCGGTGATCGAATTGGGCCGCGATTATGTCGCCGAATTCATCACCCGCCTCCAGGGGGAAGGCAAACTGCCGGCCTACGATCCGCTGCCGCTGGCCGAGATGATCGCGCGGACCGCGCTGTCGCTGGCGCTGACACCGCAAACGGTTATCCCGCTGGACGACGATGTCGCGGTGCGCAGATATGCGCGTGATCATGTGGCGGTCTCGTTCCGGGTGCCGGGCCAGGTCGCCGGATCCTGAGATTCGAACAGGATCGTTCTCGTATCCGCGAATTCGAATCAGACGAGTTTCAGTCCGAACCTGCGGCGGATCCGGAAATCGACCAGGTAGGCCTGGATCGGGAAACTGCGCAGCGGTGCCGGCAGCGTCGCCGAAACCCGGCCCAGTCCGCGGAGCACGCGCCCGAACCGGCGTTCGTCGTCCGCCGACCAGTCCATGCCCATCTCCGCGCGCAGATGCGGCGGTAGGAGGCCCGCGGTGACCCATCGGTTGAATCGGCCGCCGAGGAGCTGGACCGGACGGGGGAACATCTTCAGATCGACGAGCTCGTTCAACATGTCCCGCACCGGTGGGTCGATCCTGGTAGCGGCCAGGTTTTCGGTCCAGTAGCGGTCGAATGCCGCCGGGTCCGCGGGCCAGGCCTGTGGTGGTACCTGCAGGGTGGTGCCCAATCGTGCGGAATGGCGGTAGATCGTCTCTTCGAGTCCGGCGTCCGCCCGGCCGTGCATCCGCTCGCGGATATCGCGCGCACCCCAGTACAGGCAAGCGGCCACCCACAGTTGCAGATCGCGGTCGAATGCGTTGTACCGCACCGGACTCCGCGCGGTCGAGCGTACCTGGCGATGCGCTGTGTCGACGGCTGCCCGATAAGCGGCCCGCTCGGCCGGGCTGCCCAGCAGTGCGACCGCCAGATAGGTGAGTGTGGTGCGGGTGCGCTTCACCGGGTGCAATGTCAGCTTTCCGCTGTCGACCGGGCTTTCCAGAACTCCGTATCCGACTCCGGGGACGGCGAGCTGCATGATCACATTGGCGGCGGCGCCGAGTATCGCGGCGCCCTCGACATAGGGGCGGAAATCGAAATCCTCGTCGTGCACCGCGCCGGCCGAATCGGCCGGTCGATCGGCGGGGCCGGGTACGGGCGGTCCCGCGGCGGGTGTGCTGATCATGGAAGGCACCGTTTCGAGGGCTCGAGAAGCCTGACGATTCACCTTCTCGCCGCTGTCCATATGTGTCAAGCGACACCGGAGGAATGCGATCGTGTGCGCACTCGCCGACGGGACGTGGTTTGCGAAATGCGAATCGATGCATCCCACGGCGGGCGCGGAAACCACGCGCAACGAATACGCGGACCTCCGACCGGCGGATATCCCGGGATTTCTCCGGGGCAGGTGCCCGACCGCCGGCCGGGGCCGGGGCAGTAGTTTGGGCGCATGTCCTACGGCCACCGCCTGCTCAGCTCCCTCGACCCCCTCGCTGTCGCCGCGGGCGCCGATATCCCGGACGCCGTGACCATCGACGGTGTGACGCTGTCCCGCAGCGATCTGCTCGGGGCGGCCACCTCGGTGGCCGAGCGCATCGCCCGGGCCGAACGGGTCGCCGTGCTGGCCAGGCCGACTCCGGCGACCGTGCTCGCCGTGGTGGGCTGCCTGATCGCCGGAGTCACCGTGGTACCGGTGCCCCCCGATTCCGGTACGGCCGAACTCGACCATATGCTCACCGATTCCGGCGCCCGGGCCTGGCTCGGCGAAGCGCCCGAGGGCACTTCCCTGCCGGTGGTCCCGGTGCGCCGGCATGCCCGCTCCTGGCATACCTATCCCGAGCCCGATCCGGGCACACCGGCTTTCGTGCTCTACACCTCCGGCACCACCGGTGCCCCCAAAGGCGTGGTACTGAGCCGCGGGGCCATCGCCGCCGGACTCGACGCGCTCGCCGATGCCTGGGCCTGGACCGCGGCCGATGTGCTGGTCCACGGCCTGCCGCTATTCCATGTCCACGGGTTGATCCTGGGTCTGCTGGGGCCGTTGCGTATCGGCAGTCCACTCGTGCACACCGGGAAACCGACCCCCGCGAACTACGCGGCGGCCTCGGGCACGATGTATTTCGGCGTACCGACGGTTTGGACCCGGATCTCCGAGGATCCGGCCGCGGCCGAGAAGCTGGCAGGGGCCAGGCTGTTGATCTCCGGGAGCGCCCCGCTGCCGGTGCCGGTGTTCGAGCGGCTCGCCGAACTCACCGGGCACCGGCCCATCGAGCGCTACGGCATGAGCGAAACCATGATCACCCTGTCGGCCCGGGCGGACGGCGAACGCCGGCCCGGGTGGGTCGGCGTACCTGTGCGCGGTGTGCAGACCCGGCTCCGGGACGAGGCGGGCCGGCCGGTCCCGCACGACGGCGCCGGTATCGGCGGCCTCCAGGTGCGCGGGCCGATGCTCTTCGACGGCTATCACGGCCGCCCCGAGGCCACCGCCGAATGCTGGACCGAGGACGGGTGGTTCCGCACCGGCGATGTCGCCGCCATCGACGCGGACGGTTTCCATCGGATCGTGGGCCGCGAATCGGTGGACCTCATCAAGTCCGGCGGCTACCGGATCGGTGCGGGCGAGGTGGAAACCTCGCTCCTGGGCCATCCATCGGTGGCGGAAGTAGCCGTTGTGGGTCTTGCGGATGCCGACCTGGGGCAACGCATCGTCGCCTTCGTGGTCCCGCGCGCCGCGGCGCCCGCCGAACAGGAACTCATCGACCACGTGGCCGGGGAACTCTCGGCGCACAAACGGCCCCGTGAGATCCGCTTCGTGGACTCGCTCCCGCGCAACGCCATGGGCAAGGTCCAGAAGAAGCTGCTCGACCAGCGTCGTCGGCCCTGAAGCAAGCCGCGGGCCGGCGGTGATCCCGGTCTTGACCTCAACTCAGGTCGAGGTTCTACGGTTCGATCATGAACACCACGCTCACCCGGGACCATGTCGACTATCTCGCCGGACAGCGGCTGGGCCGGTTGGCCACCGTAGCGCCGGACGGGGCACCGCAGAACAATCCCGTCGGTTTCCGCTACAACCCCGAACTCGGCACCATCGATATCGCGGGCTGGAATATGGGCCGATCCCGCAAGTTCCGTAATCTCGCGGGCAACAACCGGGTGGCATTCGTGGTGGACGATATCGCCTCGGTCCAGCCGTGGCGGGTGCGGTGCCTGGAGATCCGCGGCACCGCAGAAGCGCTCACCGATACGGTCACCTACATCGGGCCGGAGGAGAGCGAACTCATCCGAATCCACCCCGAACGCGTGATCGCCTTCGGCCTCTGACAGCGTGTCTGGTAACTCGTGTGGATTACCGGACACCGCCCTTCCCGGGCGTCCGCGGTTCACACCCTGACCGGGGAATCAACCGTGGGTTTCCGCGTCGTCCGGGCCGGTTGCACCGGCACCCGCAGGGTGCCGGTCAGTGCCTTCCCGTCGGCGGACATTGGTAACCCGGCCCCCTGCTCGGAGGTTCGGGGATCCTGACACGTCTCCATTGCCGGCCCAGGCGGCGAGGTTGACCGCGGCATTCAGATCCCGATCCGACCGGTACCCACACCCACAGGTGAACACCCGATCCGCCAAGGTGAGACCCGCGTTCACCGCACCACAGGCCGAACACCGTTTACTCGACGGGAACCAGCGATCCGCCGTGACCACGGCACCACTGCGCCACTGCGCCACTGCTGTTTGTAGTGCAGCAGCCACGCGAAATCCGTCCATCCGGCATCACTGACCGCCGTGACAGACGCCGGTTGCGCAGCATCCCGGCCACATGCAGGTCTTCGATTACGAGCCGGTCGTGGGTCTTGACCAGCCGGTTGGTGACCTGATGCAGAAAATGGCGACGAACATCGGCGATCCGGTGATGGTGGCGCGCCAACCGGGCGGCGGCCTCGGTCCGGTTACGTGATCCCTTCTGTTTCCTCGACAATGCTTTCGCCAACCGCCGCTGCCGGGCTTGCCCGGCGGCCAGCGGCTTGGGCGCCCGATTGATCCGGACGGTTTCAGCACCGTCGGCGGTGGCGGCGACCAGGAACGCCGACAAACCGCGGTCGATCCCGACCCAGCCACCACCGAGCGCGGTTTTCACCATATGCAGGCACTGGTTGAACGCGAACCGGGCCGCACCCGCGTGCCGGGCAAGCCGGGCACACTGCTCGACCGTGGGGTCGAGGCAGTACCGGAACGCGGTGTGTCGGCTCATCACCGGGGAGTGTCGCACAGGCCACCGAAACAAACCCCGCCGCCGACCGTGGGCGGGACAGCAGCAACATCGACAAGGCCCAAGGACTGCAGTTCCCAGACACGCTCTGAGTCCCGGCCCGCTCAACCTCCAGCCCCACCCCGGGCGGCAGTGGGCCGACCGCGGCGGACGGCACAAGGGTCCCGACCGGGAGCCGAGGCTCCGCCGCCGGCCACCAGGGCCGCATGATCCGCCGCTACATCATCTGGCGAAACCGTCACATCGATGATCAACGGCTACGAGCCGTGGTCGACAAGGCCAACGTTGCCTGATGCGGCACTAGACGGTATGGGTGGCCGTCGGCGGTGAGCTGGGGGTTGCGGGCCGGGGCCTCGCTCACCCATGTTCGTGGGTTACCGAGCGGGAGTCGCCTGCCCGGTCTTTCCGACAGTGGTGGGAGGCCCCGGTGTTTACCGAGCGTACGAGTGTCGGGCTGGACGTGCATGCACGTTCGGTCGCGGCAGCAGCTATCGACGGCGTCACGGGTGAAGTGTTCCAAGCCCGGTTGACCCCGTCGTATGAGCACATCGGGTCGTGGATATCGGGGTTGCCGGGTCCGGTGGCGGTGGCCTATGAGGCCGGACCGACCGGGTTCGGGTTGTATCGGGCATTGACCGATGCGGGGATACGTTGTGAGGTCCTCGCGCCCTCGAAGCTGCAGAAACCGGCTGGTGACCGGGTCAAAACCGACGCCCGCGACGCATTGCATCTGGCGCGGTTGCTGCGATTGGACGAGATCACCGCGGTGTCGATCCCGACCGTTGATCAGGAGGCGGCCCGGGATCTGGTGCGCGCGCGTGAGGACTGCCGCGGCGATTTGATGCGCGCCCGGCATCGGCTCTCGAAATTGCTGCTTCGGCACGGCATCGTCTACTACGGCGGCGCTGCCTGGACCGGGACGCACGACCGATGGCTGCGTACCGAAGCGGCACCACAGTTGACCTCGCGGGCCACCCGGATGGCGTTCGACGCCGACTACGACCACGTGCTGACGATGCAGGCCAGACGCGGACGCCTCGACGCCGCGATCGAGGAGATGGCCGCTGCGAGTGAGTTCACCCAGGTCGTGCGCCGGGTGTCGTGTCTGCGTGGGGTCTCCACGCTGACCGGTTTCGCGTTGGCGGTCGAGATCGGTGACTGGAATCGGTTCAGTGGCAACACCATCGGATCATTCGTCGGCCTGGTGCCCTCGGAGTATTCCTCCGGTTCGTCGCGCGTGCAGGGGGCGATCACCAAGACCGGAAACACCCACGCACGCCGCCTGCTGGTCGAAGCGGCCTGGCACCACCGGCCCCGTTACCACGTCGGCGCGGTGATGCGCCGGCGATGGGACCAGGCGCCGGCCGCGGCCCGGGCGCGTGGCGACGAGGGAAACCGCCGCCTGCATCAGCGGTGGCTGCGATTCGGTGAACGCCGCAAGCGGTCTACGGTCGCGAACGTGGCGATCGCCCGAGAACTCGCCGGCTGGTGCTGGTCCCTGGCGGTCATGAACGACTGATCGCCACCTGATCGGCTTCCTCGGCGGGCCGGTGGTGGCAGCGCGTGGATCGACCCGCGACACAACTATGAGCAGACCCATGAGGTCGACGCTCGATGCTAGACACGCGGATGAGATCCAGCCGAAACCCCGTCCTGCGGTATCCAACCCGCGCATATCAGTCTGACCGCGCGTCGCTCACGACACGCTCACCACAGACTCGCCAGGAAGCAACGAGGCGCCGTCGGGGTCGCTCCCGACGGCGCCTCACCACGCCCTCTTGACAAACTTCTCTACATATCAGTTGTGGGCGTGAAGGGCTTCGTTGAGTTCGATACCGGTGCCGGCGCGGGGCACCACCTCGACGGTTCCGGTGCGCGAGTTGCGGCGGAACAGCAGGTTGCTCTTGCCGCTCAGTTCGGCTGCCTTCACCACGGTGCCGTCCGGGCCGGTGACCTTGGTGCCGGCCGTGAGGTAGAGACCGGCCTCGACCACGCAGTCGTCGCCGAGCGGAATGCCCAGTCCGGAATTGGCGCCCAGCAGTGAGCGCTCGCCGATCGAGATGACGGTGGTGCCACCACCGGAAAGAGTGCCCATGGTGGAGGCGCCACCGCCGATATCGGAGCCGTCGCCGACGACCACCCCGGCGGAGATCCGGCCCTCGACCATCGAGGTGCCCAGGGTGCCGGCGTTGAAGTTCACGAAACCCTCGTGCATCACGGTGGTGCCGGCGGCGAGATGCGCGCCCAGGCGGACCCGGTCGGCGTCGCCGATGCGGACACCGGACGGGACCACGTAGTCGACCATGCGCGGGAACTTGTCGATGCTGTACACCGTGACCGGGCCGCGCGCACGCAGTTTGGCGCGGGTGGTCTCGAAGCCCTCGACCGCAGCCGGACCGTGGTTGGTCCACACCACATTGCTGAGCAGGGCGAACTGGCCCTCCAGACTCACCTCGTGCGGCCGGACCAGGCGGTGGGAGAGCAGGTGCAGCCGCAGGTACACATCGTGAGCGTCCACGGGGGCGGCGGAGAGATCGGCGATGGTGGTGCGCACCGCGACGACGTCGACGCCGCGCGCCGGGTCCGGGCCCACCAGATCGGCGAATTCGGCGGGCGCGGTGGCGAGGCGCTCGGTGCCGGTGTCACCGAACTCACCCAGCTCGGGGCTGGGGAACCAGGTGTCCAGTACGGTCCCGTCCGAGGTCACGTTGGCGATGCCGATGGCGGATGCTCCCTGAGTGCTCACGACACGGAAGCCTACCCACCGGCGGTCCCCAACGGTGGGGCCCCTCTACGCTCGTACGCTGTGACCCTCGACCTGCACGCCGACCCCATCGCACTCACCGCGGCCCTTGTCGATATTCCGAGCGTCTCCCGGGACGAGGCCGCGATCACGGCCGCCGTGGAAACGGCGCTGCGCACCCAGACCAGCGGTTTCGAGGTGTTGCGCCGCGGCAATGTGGTGCTCGCCCGCACGAATCGGGGACTGCCGACCCGGGTCGTGCTGGCCGGGCATCTGGACACCGTGCCGATCGCGGACAATGTGCCGGGCCGGTTCACCACCGAGAACGGCGCCGAGGTCTTCTACGGCTGCGGTTCGGTGGATATGAAATCGGGCGACGCGGTGTTCCTGCATCTGGCCGCCACCGTAGCCGAACCGGTCCACGACCTGACCCTGATCTTCTACGACTGCGAGGAGATCTCCGCCGAATTCAACGGACTCAACGCCATCGAGCGGGAAGTGCCGGAATGGCTGGACGGTGATCTGGCGATTCTCGGCGAACCCTCCGGCGGCTGGATCGAGGCCGGCTGCCAGGGCACGTTGCGGGTCCGGTTGCGGACCGCCGGGGTGCGTGCGCATTCGGCCCGCTCCTGGCTCGGCGACAATGCGATCCACCGGTTGGCGCCGGCCCTGGCGCGGCTCGCGCAGTATCGGGCCCGGGAGGTCGAGATCGATGGTTGCCGGTACCGCGAAGGGCTTTCCGCGGTTCGGGTCGGCGGCGGGGTAGCGGGCAATGTGGTGCCGGATGCGGCCGAGGTCGAGGTGAATTTCCGGTTCGCGCCGGACCGTTCGGTGGAGCAGGCGATCGACCACGTGCGCGAGGTGTTCGCGGGTCTCGAACTCGATCTGGAGATCACCGACGCGGCCGCCGGCGCGCTGCCCGGCCTCACCGCGCCCGCGGCGCGCGGTCTGATCGATACGGTGCAGGCACACGGGTCGGCGGGCGTTCGGGCCAAATACGGATGGACCGACGTCTCCCGGTTCGCCGCCCGCGGTATCCCCGCTGTGAACTTCGGCCCCGGCGACCCCAACCTCGCGCACAAACGCGACGAGCACGTCCCGCTGGCCCAGATCACCGCCGTCACCGAAATGCTGCGCCGCTATCTCACAGCTTCCTAGCCGCCCGGTTCTCGGATGGGGGCGAGCGCAGGTCAGGTCCGCGCGGACACACACCGGCGTGGTGATCGGGGCCATAGGACCGGCGAAGGCATCGTCTGAGCGCGCCCAATAAACTGCGGCCATGTCTACCGACGCCGCCGAATCCGGGATGGCCGGCAAACCCAAGACCCGCTACCGCGGGCCCATCATGTTCCGCCGGGAACGGACCCCGCGGGGCACCACCGCCGATCAGCATCTGCTCGATCAGCGCAGCGACAGCGACTGGGTACACACCGACCCGTGGCGGGTGCTACGGATCCAGGCCGAATTCGTCGAGGGTTTCGGCGCCCTGGCGGAGGTCCCGCGCGCGGTGAGCGTCTTCGGTTCGGCACGCACCGCACCCGGCAACCCGGAGTACCAGGCCGCGCGCGACCTCGGCGCCGCTCTGGCGACCGCCGGTTTCGCGGTCATCACCGGCGGCGGGCCCGGGGTGATGGAAGCCGCCAACCGCGGCGCGTCCGAGGCCGGCGGCTACTCCATCGGACTGGGTATCGAGCTGCCGTTCGAACAGAGCCTCAACGACTGGGTCGATCTGGGGATCAACTTCCGGTACTTCTTCGTGCGCAAGACGATGTTCGTGAAGTACTCCCAGGCCTTCGTCTGCATGCCCGGCGGCTACGGCACCCTGGACGAACTGTTCGAGGCGCTCACCCTGGTGCAGACCCGCAAGATCACCCGGTTCCCGATCATCCTGTTCGGCAGCCGGTACTGGGCCCCGCTGGTCGACTGGATCCGCGAGTCCCTGGCTGCCGACGGTCGTATCTCCCCGGGCGATATCGATCTGCTGCACGTCACCGACTCGGTCGAGGACGCGGTGCGCATCATCGAGGAGTCCGAGCCGGGCTCCGCGACCATCGAGAAGGTCGGTACGGAGGACGAATGGTGACTCCGCGACCCTTCGCAGTGTGCGTGTACTGTTCGGCCGGCACCACCGACCCCGATCACCTGGCACTGGCGGCCCGGGTCGGCACCGAAATAGCCCGGCGCGGCTGGCAACTCGTATCCGGCGGCGGACACGTCTCCATGATGGGTGCCGTGGCCACCGCCGCCCGGGCCGGCGGCGCCAACACGATCGGGGTCATACCGAAACACCTGGTCCACCGGGAGGTGGCCGATGTGGACTCCGACGAACTCGTCGTCACCGACACCATGCGCCAGCGCAAACAGGTGATGGAGGACCGCTCCGACGCGTTCCTCACCCTCCCCGGCGGAATCGGCACCCTCGAGGAGTTCTTCGAAACCTGGACCGGAGGTCAGCTGGGCCAGCACAACAAGCCGATGGCCATCCTCGACCCCACCGGGCACTACAGCGGCCTGTTCACCTGGCTGACCGAACTCCACGACCGCGGCTTCGTCCCGCAGGCGGCCCTCGACCGCATCACGGTCACCCCCGACCTCACCGAAGCCTTCGCGGCCCTGAGCAAGGACTCGGATCAGTGAGCTGATCCGGGCGAAGCTCGGGTCTCGAGACCGAAACGGCGAGACCGAGGGGGCCTCGACCCCGCGCGCCGAAGGCGCGCCATAAACTCGGTTCATGTTCGAGCCCGTCCGGCCGTTGCCGACACTCTGCGGCCGGACCGTCGCGACCGATCGCGCGCTGGTGATGGCCATTGTGAATCGCACCCCCGATTCCTTCTACGACCGCGGCGCGACTTTCAGCGATTCCGCCGCGCTGGCCGCGGTGGCGCGGGCTGTGGACGAGGGTGCCGATCTGGTCGATATCGGCGGGGTGAAGGCGGGGCCGGGCGAACACGTGGACGCGGCCGAGGAGTCGCGGCGGGTGGTGCCGTTCGTGGCGGCGATCCGGGAGGGCTATCCCGAGCTGTTGATCAGTGTGGATACCTGGCGGTCGGAGGTGGCGCGGGCCGCGGTGGCCGAGGGGGCGGATCTGATCAACGACACGTGGGCGGGTGCGGATCCGGAGTTGGTGGCGGTGGCGGCCGAGACCGGGGCCGGGATCGTGTGCAGTCATACCGGCGGAGCGGTGCCGCGCACGCGGCCGTACCGGGTCCGGTACACAGATGTGGTGGCGGAGGTGACCGATACCGTGGTGCGCGCGGCGGAAGAGGCCGCGGCCGCGGGGGTGCGCCGGGATTCGATCCTCATCGATCCCACCCATGATTTCGGGAAGAACACCTATCACGGACTCGCACTGTTGCGGGCAGCGGACGTTCTTGTTAAAAGCGGATGGCCGGTCTTGATGGCGCTGAGCAACAAGGATTTCATCGGAGAGACATTAGGTGTCGGACTTTCCGAACGGCTGGAGGGCACATTGGCGGCAACAGCGTGGTCGGCCGCGGCCGGCGCTCGTGTTTTCCG
This sequence comes from Nocardia sienata NBRC 100364, assembly GCF_001613205.1. Classification (GTDB taxonomy): domain Bacteria; phylum Actinomycetota; class Actinomycetes; order Mycobacteriales; family Mycobacteriaceae; genus Nocardia; species Nocardia sienata. Next base: position 42,394 of record NZ_BDBX01000032.1, read on the forward strand.
GGTACACGAGGTCGCCGCGACGCGTCGCGTCGTGGACATGATCGCCGCGATCCAGGGCATCCGGCCCCCTGTACGAACTCTGCGAGGTCTCGTATGAAATTCCCCCATCACGAGCTCGACTGGGCGTCGACCCACACATGGGACGCCCCCGACTGGCCGGTGACCGATCTGGTCGCCGCCAAGGCCGGGCGCACCGTATCGGTGGTACTGCCCGCGCTGAACGAGGAGAGAACCGTCGCCGAGGTGGTGGCCAGCATCCGTCCGCTGCTGGGCACTCTGGTGGACGAGCTGGTGGTGCTGGATTCGGGGTCGACCGACGCCACCGCCCAGCGCGCTCGCGCGGCCGGCGCGGAGGTGATCACCCGGGAGCAGGCCGTACCCGAGCTGGAACCCGCCCCGGGGAAGGGCGAGGTGCTGTGGCGTTCGCTGGCGGTCACCACCGGTGATCTGGTGGCGTTCGTCGATTCCGACCTGATCGACCCGGACCCGGCTTTTGTGCCGAAGTTGCTCGGCCCGCTGCTCACGACTCCGGATCTGCATCTGGTGAAGGCGTACTACCGGCGACCGCTGCGGCACGGCGGCGGGGTGGACGCCCACGGCGGCGGCCGGGTGACCGAGCTCGTGGCCCGGCCACTGCTGGCCGCACTGCGGCCGGGACTGAGCCAGGTGTTGCAGCCGCTGGGTGGTGAGTACGCCGGCACCCGCGAGTTGCTGACGGCGGTTCCGTTCGCCCCCGGCTACGGCGTGGAGATCGGGTTGCTGCTCGATACCTACGACCGCCTGGGTCTGGGCGCGATCGGGCAGGTCAATCTGGGGGTTCGCACCCACCGCAACCGTCCGCTGGCCGATCTCGGTGTGATGAGTCGGCAAATCCTCGGTACTGTGCTCGGCCGCAGCGGCGTCCCGGATTCGGGCGCCGCGCTCACCCAGTTCCCGTTGATCGGGGACGAGTTCACACCGCACAGCACCGCGGTCGATCTGGTCGATCGGCCGCCGATGAACACGATCCGGCCGGACGTCGCGGCCGCCTGAGCGCACCGAGCCGGAATCCGGCATCCGCCGGCGTCAGTGATCCGGGCCCGGTTCCCCCGCCGGTGGTTCGTCAGCGGTTCCCGCGGTGGGTTCGCCACCGGCCTTCGGCGGCTGTTCGTCTCGGGGCTGCTTCGTCGGGCGGTGGGAAGGTTCGGGTCCGGCAATTCCGGTATCGGGGGCGGATTCCGCGGCGGGCGGAGTATCGGATCCGGAGCCGGTGGACGTAGGTGGTGTGACGACGGAGGCCGCGGGTCTGCCGGCCTCCGCGGCCGGCTCCGGTCCGGCTCCGGTTCCCCCGGTTTCCGGCTCATCCCCGTCGGCCTCCTCGGCCGCTACCTCTTCGCCCCGCTCCTCGGGTTCTTCCTCTTCGCCGCGCTCCTGTTCGTTTTCCAGACGCGCACGGAGTTCGGCGACCGTCACATACTCGCTTTCGGCGGAATGCGGGGCGCGCAGCCACAGTACGACGGTGATCAGCAAGCCCACCGCGACCAGGGCCACCGCCAGGATGATCAACGCGTTCACCTGCGCCTCCACGAAATATTTTCCGGAGCCGACAATCGCCGCTGTGCACCACAGGGTGCCGAGTAATGCTATGGCTATCGAATCGTCGGGCCCGGGTAACCGGTCGCGGTAAAAGAAAAATCGGCCTACTGCGCACCACAGTAGCAATTCTTCGACCAGCTAATATTCGCTGTCGCTATCGGTGTTTCCGGCGTGTCGGCAGTACCGACCGCCGATCTTTTGCGGTTTCCGGCGGCGTCGCGGTCAGCGCCGCTGACGTACCGCCTGAGGGCGTGAATCCATCGGTTCGTGCAGATATACGGGGGTGAGCAGGTCGGCGTCCACGGGTTCGCCGGTGGTGCGCTCATAACGAACGCCGATCAGTACGGAGAAGCGGCGGTTGGCCGCTCGTTCGTGCAGGGTCGCCAACCGGGTGGCCAGCAGCCGTACCGCACCGAGCGAGCCCGGCGCGTGCAGACCGTCGAGAACCAGGATCGATCCGCGGCCGTCCGGGCGCGGTAGCCGTGCGAGATAGGCGATATCGTGCGGTTCCGGGCTGGCCGGCCGGTAGATACGCCGGGCGGCGCGGTCCTCGATACCGCGGCGGCCGTCCCCGGGGCGGGCCACCGCGCGGCGCAGGCGGGGGTCGGCGGCGATGAGATGCCGCAGACTGGGTGACAGTTCCGGGCCGCCGATCACGATGAGGCCGTCCCGGAGCAGGTCGATCGGGCGTCCCGGGGCGAAGGACTCGATGGTGACCGAGAAGCCGAGTTCCCTCAGCTGTTCGGCCAACCGGGGCGCCGCCGCCGGGTCGGGCGCTCCGATCAGCCTGCCCGCGCGGGTATCCGGGATCAGCAGCGTCAGCGGCCCGTGCCCGAAGAACAATCCCTCCGGCGCCGGGCCCTGAGTACTCACCTGGTGGATCCGGGCGCGCGAAAGTCCCGCCGCGGCACCGATTCTGGCGAAAGTCCACCCCTCGGCGTGTAACTCCCGGATCACCGCGCGCCGAATTCGGGTGAGCTCGTTGATGGTCTGCTGAGCCGCTGCGACTCCATCGGTGGCGGCCTTGAGTCGCTCGACTTTGTCTTCGATCGCGAATATTCGCGCCACGTCATCGGCCGACATGTGCGAAGTCTAGACAGGGAGACGCTAAACTGCGTCTAGCCTGGTTGACGATCAGGTGGCGTCGGTATCGATCGGGGGACGTTCGTTGCGCTCCAAGGGTTTATCCAACTTGGGCATAGGGTAATCTGGCATGCCGCTGTGCGTGCCCAGCACATTCTTGCTGTCCGGCAGCGCCCCGTCGAGATCCTTGAAAAGGGAATCATCCCCGTTCAGCAGATGTTTCGTCACCACCGAACGCGGTGACATACCGCGTAATTCCTGAAGGTCGGCGAGTGGTTTACGCAGCTCCTCGAATTCGGGCCCGAGTTCGGACCGCAATTGCGATGTCGCGCCGGTGGCGTAATCGCGTACTTGGCGCAGGCTGCGCGCAGTCCACCGCGCGGCGCCGGGCAGGCGCTCGGGACCGAGGATCACGAGGGCGGCGACGAGTAGCACGAGCATCTCGCCCCACCCGATACTGCTGAACACCCCTACAGGCTACCCGGCGCCGCGACCAGCGGGTCAGTCGGAGGCGAGCGTCACCGGGATGTCCACCTGGCGGCCTTCCCGGATGAGTTGGACGTTCACCGTCTGGCCGATCTTGTTCGTCTGAACCGCCACGACCAGTTCGTCGGGATTGGTGACCTCGCGGTCGCCGATCCGGACGATCACATCGCCTTCGACGATGCCGGCGTTCGCGGCCGGGCTGCCCGGCTGCACATCGGCGACCTCGGCACCGCTCATGACTTCGTTGGCGACGGTCTTCTGCCGGGCGCTCACCCCGATCATCGGGTGATGGATCGACCCGTCGCGAATGAGGGTCTGCGCGACCTGGGTCATCTGGTCCACCGGGATGGCGAAGCCGAGGCCCACCGAACCGCCGCTCTCGCTGCGGATGGCGGTGTTGATCCCGATGACCCGGCCGTCCGCGTCCACCAGCGCGCCACCGGAATTACCCGGGTTGATGGAAGCATCGGTCTGCACCGCGTCGATCACCGCCTTGGTATCGCTGCCCTCACCTTCGAGTTTCACCGGGCGGTGCAGCGCGCTCACGATGCCGGAAGTGACGGTTTTGCTCAGGCCCAGCGGGGATCCGATGGCCAGCACCGCGTCTCCCACTTGCACGTCATCCGATTTGCCCAGCTGTGCAACCGTGAGATTTTTCACATCCACCTTGAGTACCGCGAGATCGGTTTTGGGGTCGCGCCCCACGATATCGGCCGGTGCCCGGGTGCCGTCGGAGAAGGTGATCTGGATCCGGGCACGCCCGGATTGGTCCTGCGCCGCCATGGAGATGACGTGGTTGTTGGTGACGATATAGCCGTTGCCGTCGATGACGACCCCGGACCCGGTGGCGCCGTTGTCGCCGACCGTAGTGCGAATGGACACCACCGACGGCAATACCGCGTCGGCGACCTGGGCGATCGGGCCGTGCGGCTGATCGCTGTCGGTCTGTTCGAGACTTACCTTGCGGGAGGTCAGGGTCGAGGCGGTTTCCGCGGTCAACCGGCCGACCAGACCTCCGACCAGCCCGATCGCCAGTGCGATCGCACCGAGGACGAGTAGCGCCTTGGGGGCTACCCGGGACCCGAAGAGCACCTGCCGGGCAGAGAGTTGCTCGGCGCGTGGGAGTTCTCGCGCGGCCGGGGTGGCGAGTGCCGGCGCGCCGAGGCGGGCCGCCGAATCCGGATCGCGCCAGGGATCGGCCGGGCCGGCCACCGGTTCGCGCTCGTTGCCGGCGTCGGGATCGCGCTGAAGTAGTTCGGTGGACCCGGCGGGCCGGCCGAAGGCTTCGGCCAGCACGGCGGGCGGCGGTCCCTTCGGGGCCACTCGGACCGAGGGGTCGTTGTCCGGGCGGGCCGGGCGTGTGGCGAAGGATCCATTTTGACCCGACGGTCGGCGGAAGGCATTCGCGGTATGTGAGTCCACATGGGGCCGATAGACCGGCCGCGGAGCCAACACGGGCGCATCGGGCGGGCGCAGAGTGCCGTTGTCGGTCGTCGTGCCGTTTTCGTCCGCCGAATGAGCGTTATCGGCAGGGGAATTCTGCGTCGGTTCGGAACTCACGCGGCAAACTCTACTTGCGCCACCACACCGACCACCGGAAGCTGTCGAAGGTTGCCGAGAAAGATTGGCTCGTGAAGCCGAATACCGCCTCGTTGCGCTGATTTCCGGCCGAATTGCGCGATTGCGCGCCGCTGGGCGGTTCGGCCAGCGGAATGCGGGACAGGCTGTCGTGCAGGCCGGTGGGAATCGAGACCTGGGAGGCGCGGCGCAGCGCGATCCGCGCCTGCTGCTGGGCCTCGACCTCGGCCGCGCATTCCGGGCACACCGAAAGGTGCTGGGCCGCGCGAAGATAAGGATTCATCCGCAGTTCGCCATCGACGTAGGCGGCGACTGCCTCGCTCGCCAGATGTTCGGTGGAGTGGAACTGCGGGGAACGACGACCGGGCGTTTCGGAGTCGCCACTCATTCGCTGCCCATCCTTCCCGACCGGTATCACAAACTGCTGTGATCCCGGTGTCATGATCGCAGGATCACCCGAAGCTCGCCTCGGCGGCGAAACGCTCCTCGACTCCATTATGCGCAAGATACTCGCGCAGTGCCTGCCGGCCGCGATGGATTCGACTGCGTACCGTGCCGAGTTTCACGCCGAGGGTCGCGCCGATCTCCTCATAGGACAGTCCCTCGATATCGCAGAGCACCACCGCGGCGCGGAACTCCGGGGCCAGCGAATCCAGCGCGGATTGCAGGTCCGGATCCAGCCTGGCGTCGTGGAAGACCTGCTCGGGGCCCGGGCCGTCGGCGGGCACCCGATCGTAGTCCTCCGGTAGTGCCTCCATCCGGATACGGCTGCGTCGGCGGACCATGTCCAGGAAGAGGTTGGTGGTGATGCGGTGTAACCAGCCCTCGAACGTGCCGGGCTGGTAGTTCGACAGGGACCGGAACACCCGGATGAAGGTTTCCTGGGTCAGATCCTCGGCGTCCTGCGCGTCACCGGAGAGGCGGTAGGCCAGCCGGTACACCCGGTCGGCGTGTTCGCGGACCAGTTCGTCCCAGGTCGGCATCACGGTGCGGTCGCCGGTGGCGTCGAAGGCGGCGGTACCGGTCAGCGGCAGCATGCTGTCGAGTTCGGACGACGCATCGGCCACCACGGCCTGGGTAGCGTCGTATTCCTCGGCTCGCTCGTCGGTACTGGACATATCGGGCACCTCCATCAGGGCGTCCGGTGGAGCGGGGTCCTCGGTCACCGGGTCGTGCTGCGCGGCTACCTCCGAATCCGGCCCGGTAAACGGCCGCGGGCCGAATTCGTCCGGCCCCGGCAGGCCGTGCCCGGCGGCGGTCGCCGAACGGTCGGCCCGGGGTAGTGCGGGCAGGGTGGCGGACTCGCGTGCCGCATCGACCATGTGGATGGCGACAACCTCCTGATCGGGACCGAGGCGTAAGCTCTCCTACGCGGCCCGTTGTTCGGGCCGTCGTTCATCGGGTACAACGGTGGATCGGTACTCCGTTGTTCCCGCGCGGTGCGCTCGGTCGGCTGGTCTTGCGTAGCCATCACTCTTCCGTCTCCCGGTATGGGGCGGTTATGGGGATCCTGAGGGACACCTGAGAATGTTGCGACCGGCATCGCCGCATTTGGCATAGCCTCTTGGGCGTGGCATCGAACCTGGAGCTCAATCTCGCCTACGTGGAGGAATCCGTCGTCGAGGACGAGGTACTCGTCAGCGCCCGCGAACGGGCCACCGAGCTGGGCGTGGCTCCGGTACCGCCGTCGGTCGGCGCGCTGCTGAGCATGTACGCGCAACTGCTGGACGCGCGGGCGGTGGTGGAGGTGGGCACCGGTGCCGGAGTCAGCGGATTGTGGCTGCTCGACGGTATGCGGGAGGACGGCACGCTGACCACCATCGATTCCGAACCCGAACACCAGCGGGCGGCCAAGGAGTCGTTCCGGGCCGCCGATATCCCGCTCGCCCGGACCCGGCTGATCAACGGGCGTGCGCTGGACGTACTACCGCGGCTGGCCGACGGTGCCTACGACCTGGTGTTCCTGGATGCCTCCCCGATCGAGCACCCGCAGTACATCGTGGAGGCGGTGCGATTGCTGCGGGCCGGTGGGGCGGTACTGCTGCACAACGCACTGCTCGGCGGCCGGGTCCCGGATCCGGCGAATCGCGACGCGGCCACCCAGGCGGTCCGTTCGGCGACCCGGTACGTGGCCGAGGATCCGGGGCTGACCAGCGTGCTCATCCCGCTCGGTGACGGGTTGCTCTGCGCGTCCAAGGGCTAGCCGCGCGGCCGGGATCGGCCGCCGCCCCTGTGGCCGCATCACGTCGACCCCCCGGCGTATTGCTGCGATATTGCCGAGATGGTGCGGAGCGCTCGGTCGAGACCATGTTCTGCGGGGGCGGGTCGCCACGCGAACCGGTGCCGGGCAGCTTGGACGGGGTCTATCCGTCGGTGCGCGAGGGAAGGCCGGATCCAGCGGTTCCCGGCGCTGGTGCACGGCTTCGACCTGCTTCTTCGCATGTTCGTCGTAATCGTTGAGGCCTGAGCGGGACGTCTTTACGAAATCTCTACGGCGCCACCTCTTGCGTACGGTTGAACGTATGTTTAACGTATTGAACATGCGTTCAAGCGATGATCTGACCACGCGGGCCCGGATCCGGGACGCCGCGCTCGTCCTGTTCGGCGAGGCGGGCTTCGGGGTCGGTGTACGCGCCATTGCGGCGGCCGCGGGCGTATCGCCGGGCCTGGTCAACCATCATTTCGGTTCCAAGGACGGGTTGCGCCGCGAATGCGACGATCATGTGCGCGCGGTCATCCGCGAATCGAAGATGAGCTATATGAACCGGCCGTCGTCGGGGAATCTGCTGCAACAGCTGGCCGAAATCGAGGAGTTCGCCCCGATCATCGCCTACATGATGCGCAGCTTCCAGGCCGGCGGCGATCTCGCGGTATCGATGTTCGAGCACATGGTCGAGGACGTCGAGCAGTACCTGGAAGCCGGTATCGCCTCCGGCGCCGTCCGGCGGCCGCGGGACCTGAAAGTGATGGCACGCTATCTGGCGACCGTCAACGGCGGCGGCATGCTGCTGTTCATCCAACTGCGGGCCGGAGCGTCGGGCGCGGTCGACTACCGGCAGGCGCTGCGGGAGTACGGCGACCAGATGTTGCTGCCCGCTCTGGAGATCTTCACCGAAGGGTTGCTGCCCGACTCCACCATGCTCGACGCCGTCCTGGCCGATGCCGCGGGCCGGACCGAACACGGGGTATCGCCACCGTCGGACGCGCCGACCGCCGGCCGCGCGGAGACACCGGCCGCCGCGCACCCACCACAAACGCCCGCGCCGGCCCCAACCGCCGGCGACGCGCACTGAGCCGGCGCGGCGTCCGATCCGCCGCGCCGACGAACCCTCTCCATCAACGCTCTATCTCTGTCCCACGAGGAGACACGATGATTTCGGCAATTCGGATCCGGGATCTGCACAAACACTTCGGTCAGGTCCGGGCATTGGACGGCCTCGACCTGGAAGTGTCCGAGGGCGAGGTCCACGGATTCCTGGGCCCCAACGGAGCCGGCAAGTCCACCACCATCCGGGTGCTGCTCGGCCTACTGGCGCGCACCTCCGGCGAGGTGCGGCTGCTCGGGCGCGACCCCTGGGCGGACGCGGTGGCGCTACACCGCGAGATCGCCTACGTGCCGGGAGATGTGACCCTGTGGCCGTCGCTGAGCGGCGGCGAGACCATCGACCTGCTGGCCTCGATGCGCGGTGGGCTCGACACCACGCGCCGGGCCGAACTGATCGAACGCTACGAGCTCGATCCCCGGAAGAAGGCACGCACCTACTCCAAGGGCAACCGGCAGAAGGTCGCGCTGGTCTCGGCTTTCTCCTCGCACGCCCGGCTGCTGCTGCTGGACGAGCCCACCTCCGGCCTGGACCCGCTGATGGAACAGGTTTTTCGGGAATGCGTCGCCGAGGCGGCCGAGCGGGGGGCGACAGTGCTGCTGTCCAGTCACATCCTCTCGGAGGTCGAGGCATTGTGCGAGCGGGTCACCATCATCCGGTCCGGGCGCACGGTGGAGAGCGGCACGCTGTCGTCCATGCGGCATCTGAGCCGCACCTCGATCACCGCAGAACTCACCGGCGATCCCGGTGATATCGCGGCGATGCCCGGGGTGGCCGATGTGAGTATGGACGATCACACCCTGCGCTGCCAGGTCGACGGCGAACATCTGGCCGAACTCATCCGCGTCCTGGGCGATACCGGTGTCAGCAGCCTGACCAGCCGCCCGCCGACGCTGGAAGAACTGTTCATGCGGCACTACTCGATCAACGGCCAGGAGGCCGGCGAACTGGAAGAGGCGCGGAAATGACGACCGTCGTCGCCGGAGCACGGCACAGCGTGCTCCATACGAGGCCTGGCCGCACCGGATTCACCGGGACCGCCCGGCTGCTGCGGCTGTACCTGCGCCGCGACCGGATCGTGGCGCCGCTGTGGATCCTGCTGCTGTCCCTGCCGTTGGGCGGGGTCTATGTGGCCAGTATCGACTCGGTGTATCCCACCGCGGCCGATCGCGCCTCCTTCGCGGCCACCGTCCTGGCCAGCCCGGCGCAACTGGCGATGTACGGCCCGATCTACAACACCTCGATCGGCGCGGTGGGTATCTGGAAGGCCGGGATGTTCCACACCCTGATCGCGGTGGCCACCATCCTCACCGTCATCCGGCATACCAGGGCCGAAGAGGAGACGGGGCGCAGCGAGATCCTGGCCTCCACCTCGGTCGGTCGCTACGCGAACCTGACGGCCGCGCTCGTCCTGGCGCTGGGTGGCTCACTGCTCACAGGTCTGCTCGGCGCGGTGAGCCTGAGCGCGACCGATGTCCCGGCGAGCGGATCGCTGGCCTTCGGGCTCGCGCTGGCCGGATCCGGCATGGCGTTCGCGGCCGTGGCCGCGGTGACGGCGCAGGTCTGCACAGGTGCCCGGTTGGCGCGCGGGCTGGCGTTCGCGGTGCTGGCGGTCACCTTCACCCTGCGGGCGATCGGTGACGCCCGCGCGGGGGCCGGCCCGGCGAGCCCGCTGACGTGGTTGTCCCCGCAGGGCTGGTCGTTGCAGGTGCGGCCGTACGCCGGTGACCGCTGGTGGGTGTTGCTACTGCACCTTGCCCTGCTGGTGGTGCTGCTGACCGTCGCCTACGCGCTGTTGCGCCGCCGCGATGTCGGTGCGGGTCTCATCGCGGAACGACTGGGGGCGCCGGCAGCGGGTGCGGGCCTGGCCGGACCGTTCGGCCTGGCGGTGCGGCTGCAACGCGGTACGCTGCTGGCCTGGACGATCGGGGTCGGTCTCTACGGCCTGGTGATCGGCAGTGTGGTGGCGGGTATCGGGGACAGCTTCGCCGCGAACCAGACGTTGCGCGACCTGATCACCCGGATGGGCGGCTCCGAATCGATCGAGGATTCGTTCATTTCCTACGCCTTCACCATGCTCGGGGTGGCGGGGGCGGCGTACGCCGTCTCGGCGACACTGCGCCTGTTCGGCGAGGAGAACGGCCACCAGGCCGAATCGGTGCTCAGTGGGGCCGTCGGCCGGCTGCGCTGGGCCGGCAGCCACCTGTTGTTCGCGCTGGGTGGACCCGTGGTGATCATGCTGACCGCGGGGTTGCTCGGTGGGGTGGCCTACGGTCTCGCCAAGGACGATATCGGCGGGGAACTGCCCGGTGTGGTGGCCGCGGCGCTGGTCCAGCTTCCGGCGATCTGGTTCTTCGCCGGGGTGACCCTGGCGCTGTTCGGGCTGGTGCCGCGCTGGACGCCGGTGGCCTGGGGACTGCTCACCGCCGCGATCGCGGTGTTCCTGCTCGGTTCGTTCTCCGGCGCTCCGCAATGGTTCCGCGACCTGGAACCGTTCAGTCACGCGCCCAGGGTGCCGGGGTCGGAATTCACCGCGACTCCGGTCGTCGCGGTCACGGCGGTCGCCGCGGTGCTGCTCGCGGCCGGGCTCGCCGGGGTGCGGGGCCGCGACGTCCGCTGACCCGCCGCCGCACGCCAGGTGCCCCCTTCCGTCGAGAAGGGGGCACTTCCGTATCCGTCAGACCCAGGTGCCCTTGCCGACGGTCACCACACCGCCGTTGCTGATCGCGAAGCGGGAGCGGTCGCGCTCGGAATCCACGCCGATGATCTCGCCCTCGGACACCATGACGTTCTTGTCCAGGATCGCGCGCCGGACAACCGCACCCCGTCCGACCCGTACCCCGGGCATCAGCACACTGCCCTCGACCGTGGCTCCGTCGTCGACCATCACATTGGCGCTGAGCACCGAATTGCGAACGGTCGCCGCGGACAGAATGCTGCCCGCCCCGACAATCGATTCCTGGGCCAGGCCACCCCGCGCGAATTTCGCCGGCGGGAGATTTTCCGCGGCGCCCCGGATGGGCCAGTGCCGGTTGTAGAGGTTGAACACCGGGTTGACCGAGACCAGGTCCATATGCGCTTCGTAGAAAGCGTCGATTGTGCCGACGTCACGCCAGTAGCCGCGGTCGCGGTCGGTGGCGCCGGGCACCTCGTTGTCGGCGAAATCGTAGACCGACGCCTGACTCGCCGAAACCAGGCTGGGGATGATGTCACCACCCATATCGTGGTCGGAATCGGAATCCTCGGCATCGGCCCTGATCGAATCCACCAGCACTTTGGTGGTGAACACATAGTTGCCCATCGAGGCGAAGGTCGAATTCGGGTCGTCGGGGATACCGGGCGGATGGGCCGGTTTCTCCAGGAAACCGATTATGCGGCCCGATTCATCGGAATCGATACAGCCGAAAGCGCCCGCCTCACTGCGCGGCACCCGGATACCGGCCACCGTGACCCCGGCCCCGGAGTCGATATGGTGGGCCACCATCTGTTCGGGGTCCATCCGGTAGACGTGATCGGCGCCGAAGACCACGATGTAATCGGGATCCTCGTCGTAGATGAGATTCAGCGATTGCATGATGGCGTCGGCGCTGCCGGTGTACCAGCGCGGCCCGAGCCGCTGCTGGGCGGGAACCGGCGTGATGTATTCACCGGCGAAACCGGACAGCCGCCAGGTCTGGGAGATATGCCGGTCCAATGAATGCGATTTGTACTGGGTGAGCACACAGATCCGCAGGAAACCGGCATTGACGAGATTGCTGAGCACGAAGTCGATGAGACGGTAGGCACCGCCGAAGGGGACGGCCGGCTTGGCCCGGTCGGCGGTCAGCGGAAAGAGCCGCTTGCCCTCACCACCGGCGAGCACGATTCCTAGTACGTGCGGCTGGCTCCTCACAGTGCCAAACTACCGAACGAGGTGGTCGGCGGGCATCGACCGCTCGGCGGCTACCGTGAATCGGTGAGTTCCGGTTCCAGCGGCGCGGCCGAGTTGTCCGCGGCCGACGAGCTACGGGTGGCCATGCTGACCCGAGAGTTTCCACCCGAGGTCTACGGCGGCGCGGGCGTTCACGTGACCGAACTGGTGGCCCGGTTACGGCGGATGAGCGCGGTGACCGTGCACTGTATGGGCGTACCGCGCGAGAACGCGCAGGTGCACGGACCCGATCCGGCCCTCGACGGCGCCAATCCCGCCCTCCGGATGATGTCGGCACAGTTACGGATGGCCGACGCGGTCGGCGTGGCCGACGTGGTCCATTCGCACACCTGGTATTCGGGCCTGGCGGGGCATCTGGCCGCCACCCTCTACGGGATCCCGCACGTGGTCACCACCCATTCGCTGGAACCGCGACGACCGTGGAAAGCCGAACAGCTGGGCGGTGGATACCGGCTCTCGTCCTGGTCGGAACGCAACGCACTCTTTCACGCCGACGCGGTGATCGCGGTGAGCGACTGGATGCGCCGCGACGTACTGGACGCCTATCCCGCGCTGGATCCCACCCGGGTGCACGTCGTGCGCAACGGGATCGACGCCGACGTCTGGCATCCCGGCCCGCCGGAGCCCGGTAGCCGCCGTATCCTCGACGAACTCGGTGTCCGGGCGGACCGGCCGCTGGCGGTGTTCGTCGGGCGGATAACCCGGCAGAAGGGTGTGGGCCATCTGCTGAGGGCGGCGCGCGACATCGATCCGGAGATCCAGCTGGTCCTGTGTGCGGGCGCGCCGGACACGCCGGAACTGGAGGCCGAGGTCGCGAATGCGGTGTCCGGGTTGCACCGCCGCCGGGGCAATGTGTTCTGGGTCCGGGAGATGCTGCCCACCGAGCAGATCCGGCAGCTGCTGGCGGCGGCCACAGTTTTCGTCTGTCCGTCGGTCTACGAACCACTGGGAATCGTGAACCTGGAGGCCATGGCCTGCTCGACCGCCGTGATCGCCTCCGATGTGGGCGGGATCCCCGAGGTGGTCGCCGACGGCCGGACCGGCCGGCTGGTGCATTTCGAGGCGGGGGCGACCGGCGCCTACGAGCGCGCGCTGGCAAGCGCGATCAACGAGCTGGCACTGGACCGGGCGCGAGCGGCCGAGCTGGGCGCGGCCGGCCGTCGCCGCGCCCAGGCCGAATTCGACTGGTACCGGATCGCCGAGCAGACCCTGGCCGTGTACCACACCGTCTGCAAACGGTGAGCTCCTCGCCGGTCCGTCAGGCAGAGGAAGACGCCGAGGTGATGTCGTCGGACAGCGGGGCGACGGCCGCGATGATCCGAGCGACGGTCTCCTCGTCGACGCCGGCCGCCGTCAGTGAATCGGTCAGGTGCCCGGCCACCAGGTTGAAATGGTGCATTGTGATCCCGCGTCCCTGATGTACCTGTTTCATCGGCGCGCCCGCATAGGGTTCGGGCCCGCCCAGTGCCGCCGCGAAGAATTCGACCTGTTTGCCCCGGAGCCGGGACATGTTCGTCCCGCTGAAGAAACCGGCCAGTTCCTCGTCGGCGAGGACACGGGTGTAGAAATCCGCGACGACTACTTCGAGTGCCTCATGGCCGCCGATCTGCTCGTAGATGGTCGTGGTGGTTTCTTTTCGTTTGCCGAATGTCGGTATCCGCATAGAACAAGGACATCAGCACCGTGTTACTCGGCGATCAGGCCGATGTCGCGAGTGGATTGCCCGCTGTGCCGGTGTGATTGCCCCGTTCTCACCGCCGCCGCGCGTGGGCGGTGAGGTCAGACCGGGGTGTAGGTGCCCACGGTGACCGACGCGGTGACCTCGAAGGGGTCGGGCAGGCGGGCGATCCGCGCCGTCGCGTCGTCGGCGTGGTGGGCGGACGGGCCCATCGCCACCAGGTTCGCGATATCGGCCCGGGACAGGGGCATCGCATATTCGACCGTGCGGCCATCGGTGCGGGTGAAACGGCCGGTCATGGCCTCGGCGAGGCGGCGATCCTTGGCGGGGTCGACAGTGACCATGCCGACCGGATCGATGAGCTCGGCCAGATGCCGGTCCGTGGGCGTGACGACGATATAGCGGCCGCCGGGACCGAGGGCCCGGGCCACGGCGTCCGGATTGCGCGGCGCGAATATCGACAGCGCGGTGGTGAGAGTGTGCGCGCGGATCGGCAGGCCACGCCAGGCGTCGGACACCACCGCGGCGGCGCGTGGATGAGCGCGGGCGCACCGGCGGCCGGCCGGTTTGGCGATGTCCAAGGCGATCCCGCGGGCCACCGGAACCGCGTCGAGAACACGCGCCAGGTAGTAGCCGGTACCCGCACCGATATCCGCGATGAACCCGCCGGTGCCGGTATCGCGGGCGGCCACCGTGGCCGCCGCGACGGCGTCGGCGATCGGAGCGAAACTTCCGGTGCCCTGGAAAGCCGCGCGCGCGTCGAGCATCGCGGCGGTGTCACCGGTCAGTTTGGTGGCCGCACCGGTGAGCAGACTGATATAGCCCTGCCGGGCGATATCGAAACTGTGGCCGCGAGAGCAGCGTAGTGTGCCCGGCGCGGACGACAGGCCGCGGTCGCATTCGGGGCAGCTCAGTACCTCGGCGACCGCGGCGAGCGCCGATTGTTCGGCTACCTGTCTAGCCGGTGACACTCTTCAATTCGTCACCGAGTGCCGCGGCTTCGTCCGGCGTGAGTTCTACGACCAGACGCCCGCCACCCTCGAGTGGGACCCGCATGACGATCCCACGGCCTTCCTTGGTTGCCTCGAGGGGACCGTCCCCGGTACGGGGCTTCATGGCCGCCATCCTCTGCTCCCTCCAGATCTGCGCTGTATGCTGCGCACTTGCTCGGAACTCCGGTTGTCGCCAACCGGGCGGTCCGCCGGCTGAGACGACGGACCGCACTCGGTCCATTCTTCCCTATCGCATGAGATGACGGACACTCGACGTCCAAATGTGATCGGTCAGCCGACCGCGGTGTGCCGGGTATCGACCCAGCATTCGGCCAAATGATCGTCGACCATACCGGTGGCCTGCATCAGCGCGTACGCGGTGGTCGGCCCGACGAAACGGAAACCGCGCCGCTTCAATTCTTTTGCCAAGGCGACGGATTCGGGTGTCGTCGCCGGAATATCGGGCAATGCGCGCGGACGCGGTCGCGACGGCGGGGCGAAGGACCACAGCAATTCGTCGAGTCCGATATCGAGTTCCCGCGCGACTTTCGCGTTGGCGATACACGCGTCTATTTTCGCGCGATTGCGCACAATGCCGGCATCGGTGAGCAGGCGTTCGCGATCCGCGTCACCGAACTCTGCCACTCGGTCAATGGAGAATCCCGCGAACGCCGCCCGGAACGCGGGCCGTTTGCGCAGGATCGTGATCCACGCCAGGCCCGACTGGAAAGCCTCCAGGCACAGCCGCTCGAACAGGGCGTCGTCGCCGTGCAGCGGGCGGCCCCACTCCTGGTCGTGGTAGTCGCGGTAGAGCTGCGAATCCACCGACCACGGGCACCGGACCAGCGTGTCGGTCGTCACGGACCCGGTCACGGCTGCTGCGGACCGTGCTGCGAGGCGGCACCGGCCGCGCGGGCCTCGGCGAGCTGACCCTGCAACTCGTCGATCCGGGCGGCCAGCCGGGCCAGCGCCCAGTCGACCTCGCCGGCCTTGTACCCGCGAACCACCTGCTGGAAGCGCAGCGCCCGCACATCCGCGCCGCTGATGCCCTCCACCGGTAGCACCGTCGCCGTGGTCCCCTCGGGGAGCGGACCCAGCTCCTCCGACCGCCCGAACAGGGCACTGGCCAGGAGGAACAGGACTGCGGCCACCAAACCGACGATCACGACGTACAGCAGCAGGGTGAGCATGGATCGAGTCTATGTGCGCTCAGAGATGACGGGTGGTGTCGATACCCAGCGACATACCGGCCAGGCCGCGCCGGCGGATCGCGAGCTTGTCCGCCACCGCCCGCAGGGCCACCGCCGACGGGTTCTCCGGGTCCTTCAACACGATGGGCGTGCCCTCGTCACCGGCTTCGCGCAGCGCCTGTTCGATCGGGATCTGACCCAGCAGCGGCACCTCCGCGCCCACCGCCCGGGTGAGACGGTCGGCCACCGCCTGACCGCCACCGGACCCGTACAGATCCATCCGGGTGCCGTCGGGCAGGTCCAACCAGGACATGTTCTCCACCACACCGGCGATCCGCTGCCTGGTCTGCAGCGCGATGGCGCCGGCGCGCTCGGCGACCTCGGCGGCTGCGATCTGCGGGGTGGTGACGACCAGGATCTCGGCGTTCGGGATCAGCTGAGCGATGGAGATCGCCACATCGCCGGTGCCGGGCGGCAGATCCAGCAGCAGGACGTCCAGATCGCCCCAGAACACATCGGCGAGGAACTGCTGCAGGGCCCGGTGCAGCATGGGACCGCGCCACACCACCGGGGTGTTGCCCTGGGTGAACTGTGCGATCGAGATCATCTTCACGTCGTGCGCGACCGGCGGCATGATCATCCGCTCGACCTGGGTCGGCCGGGCGCTGGTACCGAGCATGCGCGGGATCGAGTGGCCGTAGATATCGGCGTCGAGGACCCCTACAGACAGGCCGCGGTCGGCGAGCGCCGCCGCCAGGTTGACCGTCACACTGGATTTACCGACGCCGCCCTTCCCGGAGGCCACCGCGTACACACGGGTCAGCGAACCGGGCTGGGCGAAGGGGATGACCGGCTCGGCGGAATCGCCGCGCAGCTGCTTGCGCAGTTCGGTGCGCTGCTCGTCGCTCATCACATCGAGATCGACCGAGACCGCGCCCACACCGGGGACATCGGCGACCGCGGTACTGACCCGCTGGGTGATCTCGGTACGCAACGGGCAGCCGGCGGTGGTCAGGTAGACCTCGACGTGCACATTGCCGTCCGGTTCGATCCGGATGCTCTTCACCATGCCCAGTTCGGTGATCGGTTTGCGGATCTCCGGGTCGTCGACCTTCGCGAGAGCGCCCCGCACCTCCGCTTCCGTTACCACTGGCATGTTGCCGATGGTAGTGCGGTCAGATCTTGGGCAGTTCCGCGGGCCGCGGTGCGATACCCGTCTGGTACGACTGCTCCCAGGCCATCACGTTCGCCACGTAGGCCATCGAGTTGTTGTAGCGCAGGATCGCCCTGGTCTGCTGGGCGGGATCGCTCATGTCCAGGCCACCGGAGCACAGGTACTTGCCGGCGGTCAGCGTGGCGTCGTAGTAGTTCTGCGGGTCGGAGATGCCGTCGCGGTTGCCGTCGGCGGCGAAACTGGTCCAGGTCTCCGGGAGGAACTGCATGGGGCCGACCGCGCGGTCGTAGCCGCTGAAGCCGTCCAGCGCGCCGCCGTCGGAATCGTGGATGACATTGTTGCCCGACAGTCTGCCGTCCAGCACGGGGCCGAACACCGGGGCCAGAGCATTACCGTCGGCATCGGCCCGGCCGTTGTTCATATGGGTGGATTCGACCCGGCCGATACCGGCGAGCATGGTCCACGGCATATTGCAGTCGGGATTCTCCTCGGCCAGGATTTCCGCGGCGCCGATGTAGGCGGCCTCGGCGATACCGGGGATACCCGAGGCGGCCACGGGGAGATCGTTGCGGGGACGGTTCGGATCCAGCGCGACCGATTTCACCTCGACGCGCGCCTCGGGCGACTGCTTGGCCATGGCGTGCATCGCGGTGGGGTCGACGGCGACGGCGGGTGCCGCGGGCTGCGCGGGGGCGGCGCCGAGTGCCGACACCTGCATGGCCACCGAGGCCGCGGTCGGATCGGTGACCACCGCCGCGGCGTTGGTGGCCACGACTCCGGCCGGAACCAGACCGGTGAGTGCGATCACCGAGCTACGGGAAACGGTGGCAGGTTGCTGTTTACGGTGACGCCCCACGTACTCAAGCCCTTCATCTCAACGCACAGCCTGCGGTCACGAGTAGTTCGTTGCCGGTCCGTGACCTGTTGTGTCGACGATACCGCATCCGAGATCTGTTTGTTACCCCTCCGTGACCATTATTTCCGCGCGGATGGGAAAGGGAAGCGGCGGCGGCGCTTCACAACTCGTACCGCGCCCCGCCCGGCCGGTGGGCCGGCCAGGCGTGCCCGGCCGATCGGCCGGCCCGCTGGTCCGGCACGGGTGAGAGCCTTCCGTTTCGGGTGGAACCGCCTGTTCAGGCGGGCGGAGCAGTCTCCGGCGATGTCGCCACCGCCGCGGGTTCGGGTGCCGCCGGCGTGGTATCCGCCGGCGCGGGCGGAGCCGCAGCGGGAGCCGGGGCGAGCCCGATCGGCAGCGGGATGACGATCCCGCCCGGAAGCGTGATCGACGGCGGCACCGGCGGTGCAGGTGCAGGTGCGGGGGCGGGCGGGTTCCCGTTCTCGGCGGGCGCCGGTTCGGCGGGTGCGGATTCGGCCGGTGCCGGTGCGGACGGGTCGCCGGGCTCCGGTACCGCCGGGTCCCCGGGCGCGGGGGCCGGAGCCACCGGACCGGTACGGCCCGCGGGCCCGTCCGGGACGACCGGAGCCGGATCGGGCAGCGCCTCGCCGACCTTCGGGGCCCCCGGAGCGGGCGGGCACAGCAGTCCGCACGGGATCGGGGGCAGGCCCGGGATCCGGATCATGGGCGCGGGCCGCGGCGTCTGCGCCGGTAGCGACGGCGGGGGCGGCGGGACCTGGTTCTCGGTCTGCGCGGCAAGCAGATCCGTTGGCCCGGGGGGGAATTCGGCCGGGGTGCTGCCCGGCGGAACGAGATCGGGGGAGATGGTGACCGGGGCGGGCCGGCCGCCGGTCCGGTAGGCCGCCGACCAGCTCAGGACATTGGCCGCATACGACATGGAGTTGTTGTAGCGCAGCACCGCTCGCAGCTCCTGTTGCGGGTCACGCAGATTCAGGCCACCCGAGCACAGATATTTCCCGGCGCCGAGCGCGGCGTCGAAGACATTGTGCGGATCGGCACGCCCGTCGGCGTTGCCGTCCGCGGCGTAGCGAGACCAGGTGCTCGGCAGGAACTGCATGGGCCCCAGCGCCCGGACGTACCCGCCGTCGGCCGCGCGGATGACCTCGTTGCCGGGCAATGTGCCGTCCAGTGCCGGACCGAAAATGGGCGGGTTGGTGGTACCGGCGGCGTCCGTGCGGCCGTTGCTCGCGTGGCCGGATTCGATCCGGCCGATTCCGGCCAGCAGATTCCAGGTGACACCGCATCCCGGCGTCGAGGACTGCAGGGCCAGTTCGGCATTGCGATAGGCCGCGAGCACGATCTCCGGAATGCCGAGCGCGCCATTGCCCTGGGGCAGATCGATGGTCTGCAGCGGGACGATGCCGCCGAAGGGCGGGATCCCGTCGGCGGGGGCGGGACTGAGTGCGCGGAGTTTCCGGGGTGTAGAGCGTTCTACCGGCAGCATTCCGAGTGTCTGGGGCAGTGGCGCGTCCGTGGTCCCGCCGGGGTCTTCGAGGCGATCGGTATCGGCGGTGAGCCGAGCCCCGGGAGCCTCCGGGGGAGTCGACGAGAAGGTGGTGTTGGCGGCCGAACCGCTCGCTACCAGGCCCGCCATGACCAGAGCCGACATTGCCACAGGGGTAGGTATCCGCATTCGGCTCCACCATTCCTCTATGTCACAGGTGAGCAACCGTCCCGGACATTCCCGGACGGCGTGCTCGGGACAACGTGATCCAGGTTACCTACCGGTCAGGAGCATATTGCGGATTTCCGGTCATTCGTCCGCGACAGGCGATGAAACCGAGCCCGTAACCGGCTTGTGACCGGAGGTTTTCTTGCGTTTCGGCTTAGTGGACTTTTCCGGGCGCGTCGGGCCCACACCTGCCGCCGACTCGATGCGATCCAGTGCGTCGCGGATCTCGTCCAGTTCCCGCCTCAGATAGTCGCGGGTTGCCACCTCGCCCACCGCGAGCCGCAGGGCGGCCAATTCGCGCGCCAGGAACTCGGTGTCGGCCTTGGTCTGCGCGGCCCGTAACCGGTCCTCCTCCAGCGATACCCGGTCGCGGTTGTCCTGCCGGTTCTGCGCCAGCAGGATGAGCGGCGCGGCATAGGCGGCCTGGGTGGAGAAGGCGAGGTTCAACAGGATGAAGGGGTAGGGATCCCAGCGCAGCGCGATGAAGAAGATGTTCAACGCGATCCAGACGATCACCACCACTGTCTGCAACGCCAGATAGCGTCCGGTGCCCAGGAACCGGGCGATGCGTTCGCTGCCGCGCGCCAACGCCTCTGCGTCCCAATCGAACCGGAACCGGGATTCCACCGGTGTCTCCAGCCGCTGCCGGGCCGAGGCCGCCGCCCGGCTCGCGGTGCTCTTGTCCGTCACTGCCGTACACCCTCGAACAGTTGCTCGTCCTCACGCCAATCACGTGGCAGCAGATGGTCCAGTACATCGTCCACGCTCACCGCGCCCAGCAGATGGTTCTGCTCGTCGACCACCGGACCGCAGACCAGGTTGTAGCTGGCGAAATAGCGGGCCACCGCGGTGAGCGGCGCCTCCGGGCGCATGGTGGTCAGATCGGTGTCCAGGAGCCCGCCCACCAGATGCGCGGGAGGTTCCCGAAGTAACTGCTGCAAGTGCACACAACCCAGATAGCGCCCGGTCGGCGTCGCCGTCGGCGGCCGCACCACGAAAACCATCGAGGCCAGCGCGGGTGTCAGGTCGGGGTCGCGGACCCGGGCCAGCGCTTCCGCGACGGTCGTCGACGGCGTCAGGACCACCGGTTCCGGTGTCATGAGACCACCCGCGGTGTCCGGGGAATGTTCGAGCAGGCGGCGCACCGGTTCCGATTCCTGCGGATCCATCAGCGTCAGCAGCGATTCGGCCTCGTTCTCCGGTAACCCGCCCAGCAGGTCGGCGGCGTCGTCGGGATCCATGGCCTCGAGCACATCGGCCGCCCGGCCGATATCGAGCTTGCCCAGCAACTCCAGCTGATCGTCACCGGACAACTCCTGGACCACATCGGCGAGCCGTTCGTCGTCGAGCGCCACCGCGACCTCCAGCCGCCGCTTCTCCGGTAGCTCGCGCAACAGATGCGCGACATCGGCGGCGCGCTGACCCTCGAACTGCTCGAGCAGCGTGCTCACATCCTGACCCGGCCGACCCAGCTCGTACGGTGTGAGTCCCTGCACCCGAGCCCAGTCGACCACGTGCACGGTGCGCCGCCGTCCGAGCCGGCGGTGCCCGCGCACCGCCACCCGCGCCACCCGCCAGTCCCGGGTGCGGGTCAGCGTCATCCCCAGATCCACCACGTACACATCGACCCCCGCCAGATCGGGCAGATCGGGGTCGTCCACTCGTACCGCCGAGTCCACGATCTGTGCCATGGCCAGCACCTCGCCGGGACGCTGCGCGAAACGGCGCAGGCTCACATTGCCGGTGTTGAGGTTCACCGAACCGGGTTCGACGGCGGTGACGCGCAGCATCGGGACGAAGATCCGGCGCCGGGTCGGCAACTCCACCACCAGGCCGTGGACACGCGGTTCCTGCCGGTCGTACCGGACGGCGACCACCACATCGCGAACACGACCGATAGACTCGCCGTCCGGCCCCAGCACCGCCAGGCCGGTCAGCCTGGCGATATACACCCTGGTAGCTGCCATGGGTGTCAGGCTAGATGTTCCGGGGCCGGACCGGGCCGACCCCCAGGAGAGTTGATGAAGCCGCGCCGTTCCGTGCTCGCCGTGCCGGGCAGCAATCCCAAGATGATCGCCAAGGCCAAGGGCCTGCCGGTCGACGAAGTCTTTCTCGACCTCGAAGACGCGGTCGCACCCGAGGCCAAGGCCGCGGCCCGCGCGAATATCGTGGCCGCCCTGAACGACTCCGGCTGGGGTGAGCAGCTGCGGGTGGTGCGGGTCAACGACTGGACCACGCAGTGGACCTACGCGGATGTGATCTCGGTCGTCGACGGCGCCGGTACCGCACTCGACGCGATCCTGCTGCCCAAGGTCACCGACGGCGGTCAGGTGCGCGCGCTGGATCTGCTGCTGAGCCAGCTGGAACGGGCCAACGAGCTCGAACCCGGCCGCATCGGTATCGAACCGCAGATCGAGAACGCGCTGGGTCTGCGCAATATCGACGAGATCGCCACGGCCAGCCCCCGGGTACAGACCCTGGTCTTCGGCCCGGCCGACTTCATGGCCAGCATCAATATGCGCACCCTCGTCGTCGGTGAACAGCCCGAGGGCTACGACACCGGCGACGCCTACCACCACATCCTGATGACCATCCTGCTCACCGCACGCGCCCACGGTCTGCAGGCCATCGACGGCCCCTACCTGCAGATCCGCGATATCGACGGCTTCCGGCGCGCCGCCGCCCGCACCGCCGCCCTGGGCTTCGACGGAAAATGGGTACTGCACCCGAGCCAGGTCGACGCGGCCAACGAGATCTTCAGCCCCCGGCAAGCGGACTACGACCACGCCGAACTCATCCTGGAGGCCTACGCCTTTCACACCTCCGCGGCCGGTGGCGCCCGCGGCGCGGTGATGCTCGGCGACGAGATGATCGACGAGGCCAGCGCGAAAATGGCGGTGGTCATCGCCGAGAAGGGGCGGGCAGCGGGGATGAAACGGACGTCCACCTTCACGCCACCGGAGTAAGGAGTTCGTCCGGTGGGGCCGCGACCGGAGTCGCGTGGTCGAGGAAGCGTCGGTGATGCCTGGCGCACGATGCTGTCGAACCAGCGCCCAGTGAACCCCGGGCACAAGGGTCTGCGGCTCGGCTGTTGGAGCCCATGAGCCGACCCGGGATCCCTGCCCTGAGGAGGCGAGAGGCCGGGCGGTGGGCACCGAAAATGCTCGCTTGTCGGTGGCGGACTCGCTGGTGAAGGCAGGGTGTGGGCCTGCTCGTGAAGGTGCTGTGTTTATT
>NZ_BDBX01000033.1 GCF_001613205.1 Nocardia sienata NBRC 100364
CACCACGAAACCACCCTTCGCGCCGACCGGCACGATCACCGCGTTCTTCACCGCCTGCGCCTTCACCAGACCCAGAATCTCGGTCCGGAAATCCTCCAACCGATCCGACCACCGCAAACCACCACGCGCCACCGCGCCGAACCGCAGATGCACACCCTCCACCCGCGGCGAATACACGAAGATCTCGTACTTCGGCCGCGGCTGCGGCAGTTCGGCGATCGCCTGCGGTTCCACCTTCACCGAGATGAAATCCCGGGGAGCGCCGTCGGCATCGGTGACGTAGTAGTTGGTGCGCAGGGTGGCGCGGATCAGTCCGAGGATGGCCCGCAGGATACGGTCCGCGTCCAGGCTCACGACCTGATCGATCCGCTCGTGCAGGCGCTCTTCGAGCTCGGCGGCCTGTTCGGTGGAGTGGCTGTCCGGATCGAACCGGGCGGTGAACAACTGCGCGAACAGTTTCGCCGCATCCGGATAGGTGTGCAGAACCCGGGCGATATTGACCTGGCTGTACGGGAAACCGGCCTGCTGCAGGTACTTGGCGTAGGTCCGCAGCACAGCGACCGCCCGCCAGGACAGTCCGGCCCGCAGTACCAGCTCGTTCAGGCCGTCGGCTTCGGCCCGGCCGTACCAGAGCGCGTCGAAGGCGGCGGTGAACCGGTCGCGCACCCGGTCGGCGGCGCCCTTACCTTTGGGCGCCACGAGCGTATCGGGGGCCACCTCCAGCAATTCGGCGTCGAGATCCTGGTCGAGGGCGCCGTGCAGCAGTTCATGGCTCGCCAGCAGGCCGAAATCGTAGATCCAGCGTTCCTCGGCGTCATGGCCGTCGCGTTCCCGCCTGATCCGGTACGGGCGTTCGTCGAGCACCTCGACCCCGAGGCTCTGCAAGACGGGAAGTACCTGGCTCAGCGAGATGCCGGAGCCGCCGATGTACAGGGTGAAACGCCAGGACCCCGCCGGCGCGCCGGCCACCCGGTACAGGTGCTGATCGATACTTCCCGGCCGCAACCGCTCCAGGCGATCGATGTCGGCCAGCGCGCGCCGGGCGCTGAAATCCTGTTTGTACCCTTCGGGGAACGCCTCGCAGTAGCGGCGCACGATCCGCGGATCGAGCACCGTCGACGCGTTCACGGCGTCGTTGAGATGGTCGTCCCAGGTGCGGCTGGCTTCGGCGAGCAGGTTCTGGATCCGCCGCCGTTCGTCCTCGGCGATCTCCTCGGCCGCTCCCACCGGTTCGGTGGTGTCGGCACCCGGCATCCGGATGGTGAAGTAGACGCTGGCGAGTTCGCTTTCGCTCACCCGGGCGGAGTAGTCGATCGACGCGCCGCCGAGCTCCCGGACCAGGATGTCCTGCATTTCCAGGCGGACAGCGGTGGTGTAGCGGTCACGGGGCAGATACACCATGGCGGCGACGAACCGGCCGTAGGGATCGACCCGCAGGAACAAGCGCACCTGCCGCCGCAGACCGACATTGAGTACCGCGGTGGTCGTCCGGCGCAGGGTCGCGGCGTCGGAGGAGAACAGCTCGGTGCGCGGAAAGCCCTGCATCACTTCGAGCATGGCCTGACCGGAGAAAGAGTCGAGGTCGAATCCGCTGTCGGTGATGGCGGTGCGGACCCGTCGGCCCACCACCGGTATGTCCAAAACGTTCTCGTGTAGCGCGGTGACCGTGAAGACACCGACGAACAGGTGCTCGCCCCGGACCCGGCCCTCGCTGTCCAGATCGGCGACGCCGATGTAGTACGGGTACACCGCGCGCTGCATGGTGACCGGGATGAGACCCTGGGTCATCCGCAGCAGCGGCCGGGCACCCGCGGTAATGGGTACCTGGAAACCGGTCGCGGTACCCGGGTGCAGTACGCCCAGTTCGGAATCGGCCACCGGGATCGGCAGTTCCGCGCCCGGCTCGAGCCGGTAGCGCGCGTATCCCAGCATGGTGAAATTGTCGTCGGCCAGCCACCGCAGCAGGCGTGCGCAGTCGGCCGGTTCGATATCGGCCTCGGCCGCGGCCGCGGAATCGCCGGCCTGTTCCAGCCGGGACGCCAATTCGCCGACGATGGCGTGGATCGCCTCGGTATCGTTGCTCACCTGGCGCACGTCCTTGATGACGTCCGGTACGGCGGCGGCGATCTCGTCGAGCAGCTGCGCGCTCGTCGCCGGGTGCAGTTGCAGGTGGATCCAGGATTCACGACCGTCTCCGGTGCCGTTGCGCCGCAGATCGGCCTCGTGCAGGCGAGCCGCGGTGAGGGTGCCTCCGGTATCCCGTTCCACCGTGAAGATGGGATGGATGACCTCGCTGATCGTGGCGCCCATCCGGCCGAAGAGTGCGGTCACCGAATCGACCAGCATGGGCATATCGTCGGTCACGATCTGCACCGCGGCGCCCAGCCCGGACCCGTCGTCGGGGTGGTGGACCCGGACCAGGCCCTGACCCGGTTGCCGGGTCAGGGCCAGTGTCAGATGGGCACGGAAGGTCAGGGTGGGTGCGGTGATCTCACAATCGGCGTCATCGGTCTCGACATGCCGGAAATAGCCGGCCTCCAAGGCACCGAGACCGGCGCGTAGCGTGTCCGGCAGCTCGGCAGCCCATGCCTCACTGGACAATTCGGACGAGACCGTCATTTCCCACTCCCTTGAATCCGGTTTTTCTCGGACACACCGACACCGACCCCGAGGGTAGACCCGAAGCCGGGCAGCGGGAAAAGTCTCGCGGCGTTACCCGCGGGTCAGCTTGCGATGTGTTACTCGATGCGGCCGTGCGGCTTCCGGGCCGAGGCGCTCGATCTTGTTGGCCTCGTAGGCTTCGAAGTTGCCCTCGAACCAGAACCATGCGGCCTCGTTGTCGGCGTCACCTTCCCAAGCGAGGATATGCGTACAGGTGCGGTCCAGGAACCACCTGTCGTGGGAAATGACCACGGCACAGCCCGGGAACTGCTCCAATGCGTTCTCCAGCGACCCGAGCGTTTCGACGTCGAGGTCGTTGGTGGGCTCATCGAGCAGGATCAGGTTTCCGCCCTGCTTCAGGGTGAGCGCCAGGTTCAACCGGTTGCGTTCACCACCGGAGAGCACCCCGGCCGGCTTCTGCTGGTCCGGGCCTTTGAACCCGAAAGCACTCACATAGGCCCGCGACGGCATCTCCTGCTGGCCCACTTCGATGTAGTCGAGCCCGTCCGAAACCACCTGCCATACGGTCTTGCCGGGGTCGATACCGGCGCGGGACTGGTCGACATAGCTGAGCTTGACGGTCTCGCCGACCTTCACCGTGCCGCTGTCCGGCTGCTCGAGGCCCACAATGGTCTTGAACAGCGTGGTCTTACCGACACCGTTGGGCCCGATGACGCCCACGATGCCGTTGCGCGGCAGAGTGAACGACAGGTCCTTGATCAGCTGGCGGTCACCGAAGCCCTTGTCCAGGTGTTCGACCTCGACCACCACGCTGCCCAGGCGCGGGCCGGCCGGAATCTGGATCTCCTCGAAGTCCAGCTTCCGCATCTTCTCCGCCTCGGCGGCCATCTCCTCGTAGCGGCCCAGTCGCGCCTTGTTCTTCGCCTGACGTGCCTTGGCGCCCGAGCGGACCCAGGCGAGTTCGTCCTTGAGCCGCTTCTGCAGCTTCTGATCCTTCTTGCCCTGTACCGCGAGCCGCTCGGCCTTCTTCTCCAGATAGGTGGAGTAGTTGCCCTCGTAGCCGATGGCCCGGCCCCGGTCGAGTTCGAGAATCCAGCCGGCGACGTTGTCGAGGAAATACCGGTCGTGGGTGACCGCCAGGACGGCGCCCGGGTACTGCGCGAGGAACTGTTCGAGCCAGAGCACGCTCTCGGCGTCGAGATGGTTGGTAGGCTCGTCGAGCAGCAGCAGGTCGGGTTTGCTGAGCAGCAGTTTGCACAGAGCCACCCGGCGGCGTTCACCACCGGAGAGGTTGGTCACCGGCTCGTCCGGCGGCGGGCAGCGCAGCGCGTCCATCGCCTGCTCCAGCTGGGAGTCCAGATCCCAGGCGTCGGCGTGGTCGAGCTCCTCCTGCAATTTGCCCATTTCGTCCATGAGCTCGTCGGAATAATCGGTGGCCATGAGTTCGGCGATCTCGTTGAACCGGTCGAGCTTGACCTTTATCTCGCCGAGACCCTCCTCGACATTGCCGCGGACGGTCTTCTCCTCGTTCAGCGGCGGCTCCTGCTGCAGGATCCCGACCGTGGCGCCCGGCGCGAGAAAGGCCTCGCCGTTATTCGGCTGGTCCAATCCGGCCATGATCTTCAGGACGCTGGATTTACCGGCGCCGTTCGGACCGACAACGCCGATCTTGGCGCCGGGAAGGAAGTTCAAGGTGACATCGTCGAGCACGACCTTGTCGCCGTGCGCCTTACGAACCTTCTTCATTTGGTAGATGAACTCAGCCATAGCGATCACCCTATCCGTCAAACATCGGTGCGGTTTCACACGTCGGCGTTCACGGGCTCCTCGTCGCGCGCCGACTGCTCCACCATCGGATCGTTCTTCTCCCCCACCACCCCCGTCCGGGCAGTCGCAGCGCCGGAACCGGCGGATATATTCCCGGTCGTCGCCGGGTGCCCGGTCCGTCGGCGCTCCACCCGGGCGGTGCAGCGGGTGAGGTCCGGCCCCAGGGTATGCGCTCGCATCTCCAGATCGCGTCGCTGGGCACCCTCCCGGGTCTGGTACTCGTTCGACCGCAGTTGCCCGTGCACGATCACCGGATCGCCCCGGTGGATCGACGTGTCCACCCCGGCCACCAGCCGCCGCCAGCAGCTCACCGTGAGAAAGAGTGTCCCGTTGTCCACCCATTCACCGGTTTCACGATCGAACCGCCGCGCGGTGCTGGCCAGCCGGAAGCTCAGCATGTGCTCCCCGCCTGGCAGCTCTCTTTTCACCGGCTCGGTCACCACCGTACCGACCACGGTCGCCACTGCTTCGTACATTTCCACCCCTCCGTTCGCCCGGTGACTCCGGGGACGTACTCATCGTCGACGGTGCGGCGGGAGGTTGGTGAGCGCGAATCGAATCTGTGGACAATTCGCGCGCAACCCGGCGTTTGTGGAAAGAGCAGCAGCCGGATTCAGCGGCCGGCGGCCGCCATGGCGGCGGCGATATCCCGCCGCGAGCGCACGCCGAGTTTGGCCAGAATGCTGGACACATGTGATTGGACGGTCCGTCGCGACAGGAACATGTGCGCCGCGATATCAGCGTTCGAGCAACCACCGGCCACCTGGACCGCAACGGATCGTTCGGTATCGGTCAGCGACGCCCAGCCCGTTTTCGGGCGATTACGCGGGCCTCGCACGCCGCGGCGGATCCCGTAACGCCGGATCCTGGCCACTGCGCGAGCGGTATCCCACGTAGCACCCAGCCGGGTGTACAGCTGGACGGCGGATTCGAGCGCGTCCCGCGCGTCGGCGCCGCGACCGCCCGCGGCCAGCACGATCGCGGCGTTTTCGTAGGCCTGGGCTTCGTAGAGCGGCCAATCACAACCCGCGAACTCCCGCGCGGCGGCAAAAAGCGCGTCGGGGTCTCGGTCGGCCAGCCCACGGCACAACTGCGCGATACCCGAGCGGGACGAGGTCCGCTGCCTGGCCACCAGCTCGTCGGCCGCCGTTCGCGCGCCGTGCAGCGCCGCCGCCTCGCCTGTGTCGAAGGCCAGGCGGGCGATATCGGGCAGGATGTAATGCAGCGTCGAGGCGCTCATACCTGCGTCGAGCTTCGCGTGGGTGTCGACGAGCAGCCGCAGCGCCGGTTCCGGGTGGCCCCTGGCCTCATGGGCCAAAGCCGTGACCCATGGTTGCATGTACCCGTATCCGGCGGTGCCCAAGCGGTCGTCCGGGACGAGCGCGTCGCCGGGCGGGGGCGCGCCCCGGTGCATCCCGATCAAGGCCATCACGCTGTGGGCGACGGGGCTGTAACCGAGCACATCGGCGGCCTCCAGGCATGCCCGGCACTCCGCGATCGCCTCGTCCCAACGGCCATTGAGCAGGAACAGGCGCGCTTTGGCCAGGAGGTTGGGGGCCAGATAGACCCCGTGCATCCGGCGGTTGTGGCCGATGGCGGCCTGCAGGGCCTCCACGGCCGCGGCCGGGCGGTCGAGCTCGATCAGGCAGTGCGCGTACAGCACATACGGATCGATCTGGTCCGAGCCGGCACCGTCCTGCAATACCGTGAGCGACTCGGTACTGATCTCCAGCGCCTCGTCGAGATACCCCTGGGTGTAGCGCACGGCACCGAGCGCCATCAGCCCGTACCCGGCGGCCAGGGAATTGCCCGACTGCCGCCCCAGAGCGATTGCGCGCCGACCGGCCTGTTCGGCATCGGCGAACCGTTCCAGGAAGAAATTGTCCAGCGCGCACAGGCCCAGGAAACGCGCCGCGTCGGAATCGTCGAGGTCCAGAGTGTTCAGCGCGTTCTCGGCTACTCCGACGGCCTCGGCCAATCGTCCCTGGGCATGGCACACCTGGGCGAGCAACCAGCGCAGCCCCGGGTCGTCGGCGTGCTCAGGCCGGTGCCGCAACGCCACTCGCAGTGTCGCCTCGGCCTGCTCGGTCCGGCCGTTCCACAACAGCGCGCGAGTCCGCATCCGGATCAGGGCGGCACGAGTCGCCGTATCGAGCCCGACTGTATCGACTATGCGGGTCAGCAGGCGCATTGCCAGTTCCGGGGCGCGCACGATCAGCGCGTCGGATACCGAGAGCAGCCACTGCAGACTCCCCGGGTCGAGTTCCCGGCCCCCGATCGAGAGGTAATAGGCCACCCGTTCTATCGGTGCGCCCGTGGTCTGCAGCACCCGCCCGGCCCGGCGCAACAGGTCCGAGCGCAGGGAGGCGGGTAGTCGCTCCGCGAGCACATGCCTGATCAGATCATGGCGGAAGGCGAGCTCGGAATCGACCATGGTGAGAAGTCCGGCGTCCGTCGCCTCGGTCACCGCGCTCCACACTTCCATGATGTGGCCGTCGAGCACTGCGGCGAGTTCCACGACATCGACCTTCGGGCCCAATGCCGCGGCCATGGGCAACAGATCGCGAGTCGGCCGCGACAGCGACTCGACCCGGTGCCAGATCGCCTCGGCCAGAGAGCCCTGCTGCGGCGCGGAACCGGTCGCGGGTTTCCCGCCCCCGGCGTCCAGCAAAGACGCGGCCACCAGTTCCGTGATGTGCAGCGGATGCCCGTACGCTCCGGCGACCTGGCGTAACAGCGCCGGCGGCGGCGCCGCGCCGATCATTTCCCGGACCATGGTCGCCGTCGCGACATCGGGTAGCGCGCCCAGCCGGATCGTGGCAGCGGCGCAGGCGGTCAGCGTGGCGGTCAGCACCGCGAAGGCCGGATCGGAGGGGAGGGGGCGAGTCGCCAACACCAGCGCCAGCGGCAGCCGATCGGCGAGCGTGCACAAGCGGTGCAACACGGCAAGACTGGAACGGTCCGCCCAGTGGACGTCGTCGAGCAACAATGCGACAGGTTGCTCGGCGCACCAGGCGCGGATCTGTTCGAGCAGGAGTTCGGCGAGGGCGAACTCGTGGGTGGCCGCGGCGTCTCCGGCCTGTTCCGCGCCGTCGAGCAGGGTCCGGATCGGATCGGAATCGGCGGATGGGTCCCCGGTGCCGAGCCAGGTGTCCAATGCGGCGAACGGGACATCCTGCTGGTGTTCGCTCGCGCGACTCGTCCGCACCTGCAGTCCCAGTTCGGCGAACTGCCGGGCGGCGGCACCGAGCAGCGTGGTCTTGCCGATGCCGGCTTCGCCCTCCACCAGAACGACAGCCCCGCGCCCCGATACCGCGGTACGTCCACACGAAACCAGAGCCGCGACCTCGGTGTCGCGACCGACGAACACTGTCGCGAGAGATTGCTGCACTTGCGTCAGTTTAAGCATTCGGACCGGGGCATGCTTGAACGCACCACAGGTGAGCCCTGTGATCTCCCTCCACCCACCGGTGCGAAACGCCGCTCAGCGTGTCAGAGCACCGGTAGTTCGGTATTCGCGCCGCACAGGACCACCACCGGCCGCTCCCCCTCACGCGGTACATAGGCACCGCTGAGAATCGCTGCCAGGGCCACCGCACCGGACAGTTCGACGACGATCCTGAACTCCCGCCACAGAAAGTCCCGCGCGTCGGTGATCGCGTCATCGGACACCAGCGCCGACCGTATGCCGTAGCGCCGGGTCACATCGAGAGCGATCTCGCCGATCCGCGAGGCACCCAGAGCGTCAGCGGTGATACTGGACACCTCCACATCGACCGGCTTCCCGGCGGCCAGCGCGGAGTTCAGCGTCGGAATCCCCTCGGGCTCCACGCCCACTATCTCCCGGCGGCGCCCGCCGGCGGCGGCGATCCCGCCGATCAACCCCCCGCCGCCGACCGCGACGAGGATCGGCGGCCGGCCACGGACCTGCTCCTCGATCTCCAGTTCGATCACCCCGGCCCCCGCCACCACCGCGGGCAGATCGTAGGCGTGCAGCTGCAATGCCCCACGTTCGGCGGTGATCTCACAGGCATGCTCGTAGGCCTCGGCATAGGTGGTTCCGTGCCAGCGCACCTCGGCGCCGTGCGACCACATGGCGGCGACCTTGGTGTGCGGCGCCGATTCGGGGACCACCACCGTGCAGGTCTTGCCCAGCCCGGCCGCTGCCAGCGCCGCCGCGATCCCCGCATTGCCGCCCGAGGCGATGACCACATGTTCGGGACACACCCGTTCCGACAGCAGCGCGTTGTAGCTGCCGCGCACCTTGAAGGTCCCCCCGTGCTGGAGATACTCGAGCTTCAGGGTGACCGGGACGGGCCCGCCCGGCCCGGGTACGGCGGTGTGGAAGACGGGGGTCTTGCGAATACGTCCGGTCAGTCGCCGACGCGCCGCCCGCACATCCGACCGGTAGATACGTCGGAGCGGCGGCACGGCTGTCAGCGGGATTTTCTGCTCGGTCATCTACCTACTTGCCCGATCTCGCTTGGCCAATTCGGCGAACATGGCATTGTGCGCGGCCAATTCCGCGTCGTCGTCGCGTTCGGCGGCGCGGTCGGTGCGCCGGGCCAGCCGCGCATCGCTGCGCGACCACTGGATCAGCAGCGCCAGCATCACCACGACCAGCGGTACCTCACCGGTTGCCCACGCCAGACTGCCGCCCGTGCGCTGATCGCCCAGCAGATCGATATGCCAGCCCAGGTCCAGACTGCGATAGAACCAGCCGGCCAGCACCGTGCTCATGCCCATCAACACGACCCCGAAGAAGGCGTGGAAGGGCAGCGAGCCGAACACCATGGCCAGCCTGGTCAGCGGCTCCACCCGCCGCGGCTTGGGGTCGATCCCGATCACCACCCAGTAGAAGAGGTAGCCACTGAGCAGGAAGTGCAGGTTCATCAGCAGATGCGCGGTATGGGAATCGGCGAAGGTGTCGAAGATCCCGCCCAGGTACAGCGCGTAGAAACCGGCCACGAACAGGACCGAGGCCACGATCGGCTGGGTGAGGAATCGGGAGACCGGGTTGTGCACGGCCGCCAGGATCCATTCCCGGGGGCCCGGGGCGCTGTCGCGACCGGCCGGCGGCAGCGCGCGCAACGCCAGCGTGACCACGCCACCGAGGGCCAGCAGGATCGGGGTCAGCATCGACAGCGCCATATGCGCGCCCATATGCACGCTGAACATGGCGGGCGCGTACCTGCCGACGCCCGAGGAGGTCGTGAACAGCAACACAGCACAGCCGAGCAGCCACGCGACGGTCCGGCCGGCCGGCCAGACGTCACCGCGCGCCCGCAACCGCCGCACGCCCAGCAGATAGAGCACTGCCAGCACGACGGCGAGCGTGCCGAAGATCAGGTCGAAACGCCAGTCGAAGAGCAGCCGCGCCACTGTGGGGGGCCCGTCCAGGTTGTAGCCGAGTTCGACCTCCATCGGGGTGGGCACGCTCGTCGGCGCGGGCGGCGGGGTCCGGCCCAGTCCCACCGCCAAGCCCATGGTCGCGGCGAAGACGAGCAGCTCGACACTCGCGAAACGGATGAGCGCGCGCCGGTCGCCGGGATCGGCGGCCAGCGCCGGGAGCGCCGCGCGCCGCTGGAACCAGCCGAAGACGCCGAGGATTACCAGGGCGGCGGCCTTGGCCAGCACCAGCCGGCCGTAGGTACTGGTGAACAGCTCGCCCCAGGGCACCCGCACCCACGAGTTGGCCACGCCGCTGACCGCCAGCACCACGAAGGACACCAGGGCCACCCCGGAAAAACGTCGTGCCGCCAGCGCCGTATGAGTGCCGTCGCTCAGCACATGGGCCAGCAGCGCGCCGAGTCCACCGACCCAGACCGCCGCGGCGACGAGGTGCAGGATCAGACTGTTGGTGGCCACATCGTGGGCGCCGCCGGATGCGGAATGCCCGGTCAGCGCCAGCGGCATCATCACCGCGACCGACGCGCCGAACAGCACCGGCGTCCAGCCCCAGCGCAGGGCCAGCCGGCAGGCGATCGCCAGCAGTAGAGCTCCGATCGCGGTCAGCCGCCAGGTACCGGCGAGTTCGATCTCGCCGGCCACCCCCCACAAATCCTGAGGGGCCAGGATCTCGGTGACCGGCCGGCCGGTGCTGTCGGAAACGGTCAGTGGTACCAGGAGCGCGGCGCATACCGCCCAGGCCACCGCCGAGCTCGATGCCCGCCGCACCGCACGGTAACCCCCCGTGTCGAGCAGACCCCCACGCTGCGGCGGCACGAGAAAAGCCGCCAAGAGCAGCGACCCCACCGTGAATGCCGCGAAGAGATCCGCCAGGGCCCGGACCGCGGGCAGACCGTAGGTGGTCAGCGGACCGGGATCGGGAATACCCAGCAAGCTCAGCGCCTGGGCGGCAGACAGGCCCACCACCAGCATCGATACCAATGCGGCGAGCGCCGCGGCGAACACGGTCAGCACCGCCGGGACGACCGCCGAGCCACTGGGCCGACCGGCCTTTGTAGCGGGTTCGGCGGCGGGAGCCTGGGCTGACGACATAGGTTCGAGAGTAGTTCGACGGGCACCGTTCGGCCCGCCGGGGCTGTTTCCGGGCAGCCCGAATAAGACGATCAGGGCGATCGCTACACTTTTCAGCTGGACAGCGCGGCCGTTGTCCGCCATGGTGGAACCACTGCCTCCGTAGCTCAGTTGGATAGAGCAAGGGCCTTCTAATCCCTAGGTCGCAGGTTCGATTCCTGCCGGGGGCGCTCCACCCACCCGACTGAGCTGTTCGGTCCAGTCGGAGTGGGTGTACCCCCTCCGGCGAGCGCCAAACACGTAATCCTGGTAGGCGAAACCTCCGCCTCCGCTCCGGCCGTGCGCGACCACATGCACACCCACCGCCCCCACCACCCACCATCACCCACCTCGGCGAAACCTGTGCATTCGCCCGGTCCCTGCGCGGGCTGCGGGCGGGCTACGCGCGGTAGCGCCATCTAGGGTGTCGGGAATGGGTTTGCCTTCGCCTACCGCCGAGAGCCGCGCCGTCGTGACCGGCGCTTCGTCCGGAATCGGAACCGCACTGGCCACCGAACTGGCCCGCCGGGGTCATTCGCTCATCCTGGTCGCGCGCCGCGGCGAGATTCTCGATGAGCTGGCCGCCCGCCTGACTCGCGATCACGGGATCACCGCGGAAGTCCGCGCCGTCGATCTCGCCGACCGGGCGCAGCGGGCTCCACTCACCGAGGAACTCGCCGGCCGCGATATCTCGATCCTCTGCAACAACGCGGGGATCGCGACCTTCGGACCCCTGTCCGCTCTCGATCCCGCCTACGAACGCGATCAGCTGGAGTTGAACGCCGTCGCCGTCCACGACCTGACCCTTGCCGTGCTGCCCGCGATGCTGGCACGACGGGCCGGCGGGATTCTGGTCAGCGGTTCGGCGGCCGGGAATATGCCCATTCCCAACAACGCCACCTACGCGGCGAGCAAAGCCTTCGCCAACACCTTCGCCGAATCGCTGCGGGGGGAGCTGAAGGGTTCCGGCGTACACATCACCCTGCTCGCCCCGGGCCCGGTGCGTACCGAAACCCCGGATCCCGCCGACGCCTCCCTGGTCGACCGTATGGTCCCCGATTTCCTCTGGGTGTCCTCGGAATACACGGCCCGGATCTCGATCGACGCGCTGGCCCGCAACAAGATGCGGGTGGTGCCCGGGCTGATCGGGAAGGGTATGAGCGCCGCCGGCAACTACGGGCCCAGGGCGGTCACCGCGCCGATCGCGGGCGCGTTCTACAAGAAGCTCGGCGGTTGACCGGGCCCCGTCCGGAGACTTCCCACACGGAGCGGGTGGCGATTGCGCTCGGCGGGTGGCGGCGCTGATTAGGGTGGTGCGGGTGTCGGACAAATTAGTGGTGTGGATGGATTGTGAGATGACCGGGCTCGACCTGGTCACCGACAAGCTGATCGAGGTGGCCGCCCTGGTGACCGACAGCGATCTGAACGTTCTCGGTGACGGGGTGGATATCGTCATCCACGCCGACGACGAGGCGCTCGCCGCGATGCCCGAGGTGGTTGCGGAGATGCACGCACGGTCCGGCCTCACCGAAGAAGTGCGGCGCTCCACGGTCACCCTCGCCGAGGCCGAACAGCAGGTACTCGACTATGTGAAGCAGTACGCACCCACTGCCCGGATGGTTCCCCTGGCCGGTAATTCCATCGCCACCGATCGCGGTTTCATCGCCCGGGACATGCCGGCGCTGGACGCGCACCTGCACTATCGGATGATCGATGTCAGCTCGATCAAGGAACTGTGCCGGCGCTGGTACCCGCGGATCTATTTCGGCCAGCCCGAGAAGGGTCTGGCCCATCGCGCGCTCGCCGATATTCAGGAATCCATCCGGGAACTCGAGTACTACCGGCGCACTGCCTTCGTCCCCGCACCGGGGCCCTCGACGGCAGAGATCTCCGCGATCGCCGCCGAGGTCAGCGCCGGTCCCGCGGGAGGAGCCGACGGCGGTACGCCCGGACCGGGATAAGGCCCGGTGACCGGCACACCGGTAACCGATTGGCTTGTGAAGGGGTAGACGCGCTACTATCTAGGCCGCCGGTGCAAAACCGGAAATGGTGAGTGTAGTTCAGTTGGTAGAGCACCAGGTTGTGATCCTGGCTGTCGCGGGTTCGAGTCCCGTCACTCACCCTGGAAAGCCCGAGGGCCCTATTGGGTCCTCGGGCTTTTTCGTTCGGCCGGTAGTGGTCTCAGGCCTCGGTTTTACCCGTATCGACCGCGGGCGGGGGCGCCACCTCGTCGCGGGCGCCCTGATCCAGGCGGAAGGGCGGGTATTCGTCGCGGAGCAGCGAGCCGTAGGCCTGCACCCGCAGGATCCACCGGTTGATTCCCATCACGAAATCGAACAACCCCTGCGAATAACGTGCCGCGAACAGCAGCCCGACGAGGGCGACGAAGGTCAGCACACCGATCAGCGGGATACCCGCGGCACTGGCCGTGGTGTCGGCGTCGTCGAAGTCGACCAGCCAGGCGGCACCGGTCATACCGCCGATGATCAGATAGTGCGGAATGGCCAGCAGCCACCATTTCACCAGCACCAGCCCGCGATGCAGCGTGGGCGGGTAGTCGATGTCCAGATCCGCCGCGTAGTCGTCGTCGCGGGACAGGGAGAACGGCGGATATCTGTCGGTGCCGGCCGGCGACCAGGCATAGAAGCCGACACGCCACGACCACCGCATGACCCCGACGCTGTAGTCGAACAGGGCCCGAGGGTATCTGCCGGTGAACAGGATCGCGAAGAACGCGATCACCGTCACCACGGCATAACCGATGTGCAGGAAGAACAGAACTATGTAGTGCGGAACGGCGAGAAGCCATTTCACGATCCACATCCAGCGCGACAGCGCGGGGTCCAGATCGCCGCGAACTCGGACCGGGTAACCGGCGGGAGCAGGCATTGTGATCAACGCTCCTTCGAGGGTGCTGGCCCGGCCGACCCAACCGGCTCGGCCGCCCCTCAATTGTGAGCTATCACACACATTTTCGTGCTCTTCCCGCCGTACCGACACGGCATCGAGATCAACCGGCCGCTCGGCCGGCCACCGACCCCGCCGGGCGCGGCTTACCTGACCGGCGACTTCTCGAACGTGTCCAGCGCGGCCACGCGCGGCAGCGCGCCCGGATACTGATCGTTCAGCCAGCTGATCAGTTCCTCGCGCACGGCGCAGCGCAGCGACCACACCGCATCCGAATCGCGTCCGGTCATCGACGCCCGGACCTCGATACCGGTGGGGGTGCTGTCGGTGACCAGGAGGTTCCAGCTGCGGCCGTCCCAGTCGGGATGCTCGCTCAGGTATTCGTAGAGATGTTCACGCAGCTCGGCCACGGGGGCGCTGTGGTCCAGGTAGAGGAATACGGTGCCGGTCATCTGCGGGCCGCCGCGCGACCAGTTCTCGTACGGCTTGCTGTTGAAGTACGAGACCGGCATGGTGAGCCGGCGATCGTCCCAGATCCGGACGGTGAGGAAGGACAGGGTGATCTCCTCGACGGTGCCCATCTCGCCCTCGACGACGACCGTATCGCCGATCTTCACCGAATCACCGAACGCGATCTGCAGGCCTGCCATGAGGTTGCTGAGCGTGGACTGGGCCGCCACACCGGCGATGATGCCGATGATTCCGGCGGAGGCGAGTAGCGAGGTGCCCAGCACGCGCAGCCCCGGGAACATGACCAGCATGGCGATCGCCGCCGTCGCGACCGCGAGCAACGCGGTCGTGATCCGGCGGATCAGCGTGAACTGGGTGTTGAGCTGGCGTACCCGGCGAGGGTCGCGGGCCCGGCGGGAGTAGCTGTTCAGCAGCCCGTCGGCCACCGCGTCGGCTATCCGGACCACCAGCCAGACCGCCGACATGGTGACCATGGAGGCAAGCACACTGAGGATCACCGTGTCCTGGCGCAGATTCAGATCGGCCAGCGGGTAGGTGATCCGGAGTGCGGCGAAGCCCAGGAACAACTGCAGCGGTAATTGGATGCGCCGCAGCAGACCGGGAATGGTGGTCTTGGGGTGCCGGGCCGACCAGTATCGAAGGCCGCGGTCGATCGCCCAGCCGAGGGCGACGGTCACGGCCAGCGTGCCCCCGAATACGATCAGCAGCCGTATCACGTTCTCCACTGCGCCCACTCCTTGCTACCCATCGCTCGTTCAGATCCCCCGAACAAGGCTACAGTTCGATAACGGCGGATCACCACCAGTCACGGGGATCTCACGGAGCGCTCTGTGGCTACTGCGGCGCACTCCCCTGCGAGTACAGCCGGATCTCGCCCGTGTCGCCGAGGAACGCGTTGACCAGCATCACCTGGTCTGCCCTCAGTTCGGCCGGGTCGGGCGCGGTGGTGGTGATGGAGATCTGCGGGATGGCCGCCCAGTTCACGACATAGCGCTCCGGCGGCCCGTCGTCGTCGGACAGCCGGGCCAGCCGGAAGATGGAGACGGTTTTGCGTTCCATCAGGTCGCGCACCATCTCCGCGATCCGCTCGGGATCCTCCAGCGCGAACAGGAAACCGAAGGTCAGCTCCGGCGAGGAGACATAGGCGGGCACGAGCCGAGGTTAGCCCATGGATAACCGCTCGGTGTGAGTTGTCCCACCGAGCGGTTTGGCGGATCGGATCAGTGACGTGTGCCGGAGGGACCGGGATCGACGGTCTCGGCGTCGACGATCTCGGCGGCCGGCACGACACCGCCCTCCTGGACCGGCGGGGTGCCCGCCGAGTCCCGCCCCGCCTCTCTTGCGCGGATATCGCCGTCGCCCTTATTCGCCTCGGCCCCGGCGTCACGCTCGGCGGCGTCGCGCTTGGCCGCGGCGGCGGCCTCGTTCATCTCGATGGCGTCGGTGATCCATTCGCCGATCTCCCGGGTCACCTCCGAGACCGTGCCGGTGATGATGCTCGCGATATTGCCGACCCGGCGCGCCCCCGACGTGGTGAGTTCCTGGATGAGATCCTTGTTGGCCTCGAATTTGCCGATCATCACACGCCCGCTTCGGTAGGACTCTGCTGACGCATCACGATAACACCGGGGGCGGGCTGTTTCCGCAGCACAGCGGGCAGGAAACGGGCGATCCGGGACTCCGTCAACCGCGGCGGCAGCGCCAGTTGGAAGATCTTGGCCCATACCGAACCGATCTGCTTGCCCAGCGGTCCGGTGTTGTAGGGGAGCCCGAACTTCTCGCACAGCGCGCGCACCTCCGGCGCGATCTCCGGATACCGGTTGGCCGGCAGATCCGGGAACAGGTGGTGCTCGATCTGGTGCGAAAGGTTGCCGGACATGATGTGGAACAGCGGGCTGCCGGAGATATTGGCCGAGCCGAGCATCTGCCGGACATACCATTCGCCGCGGGTCTCCTCGGCAGTCTCCTCTTCGGTGAACGTCTGCACACCGGACGGGAAGTGCCCGCAGAAGATGATGGAGTAGGCCCACAGGTTGCGCACCAGATTCGCCGTCGCGTTCCCGGCGAGAGTGGACAGGAACAGGGGGCCGGTCAGCAGCGGGAAGGCCACGTAGTCCTTGAGGACCTGGCGTCCCGATTTACGGAGCTGCCCCTTGATCAGCGGTTTGAGGTCGGACCAGCTGCGCTTGCCCTTGACGATGTTGTCCGCCTCGAGGTCGTGCAGCATCACGCCCCATTCGAAGAAGACCATCAGCAGGAAGGCGTAGAGCGGGTTGCCCAGGTAGTACGGGTGCCAGTCCTGTTCGTCGTCCATCCGTAGCACGCCGTAGCCGATATCCCGGTCGCGACCGTGGATGTTGGTGTAGGTGTGGTGCATGTAATTGTGCGAATGCTTCCACTGGTCCGCCGGGCAGACGGTATCCCATTCGAAGACCCGTGAGTTCAGGCCCGGTTCACGCATCCAATCGTACTGGCCGTGCATGACGTTGTGGCCGATCTCCATATTGTCGAGGATCTTCGACACGCTCAGCGCGGCCACGCCGGCCAGCCAGAACGGGGGCAGGAATCCCAGGTACATCAAACCGCGCCCGGCGATCTCGAATCCGCGCTGCGCCTTGATGATGTCGTAGATGTACTGGCGGTCGCGTTCGCCCAGATCGGCGACGATCCGGTCGCGCAGCGCGTCGAGGGTGCGGCCGATCTCCTCGACCTGATCGGGCGAGAGGACCAGCGGTCCGTCCTTGGTCTCGGTGAGGATGGTCATCTGTTTCTCCCCTTCGTCTCAGATGTCAGATTTCGATGTCCACGTCGCCGACCGCGGCCTGGACGCAGAGTTGGATCGGCTGGTCGGGGTCGGATTCCAGCTCCCCGGTGCGCAGATTGCGGGTGCACCCGCTGCGCCGCACCGAGGTGCAGGAGAAGCAGATGCCCATCCGGCAGCCGAATTCCGGGCTGAGGCCGGCGCCCTCGGCCTGCTCCAGTAGGGACGACCCGGTGTTCTCCGCGGTGACGCCGCTGGCGGAGAAGGTCGTGGTCCCCTCCACGTCCGCGCTGTCCACCGGCGCCGCGGTGGCGACGAACTCTTCGGTGTGCAGACGTTCACCGAGGTTCTCCTCCGCGTAGACCGCACGCACCGAATCCATCAGCGGCGGCGGACCGCACAGATAGGTCTGCGCGTCGGCGAACCACGGCGCCACCCGCGCGAGTTCGTCGTGATCGAAACCCCGGCCGTCCCGTTCCGGGTAGCGCAGCTCGACCGCCATATTCGGGTGGGCGCCGGCGATTTCGGCGAGTTCGGCGCGGTGGGGCACCAGTTCCGGCGAGCGTGCGTAGTGCAGGAAGACCACCTCGCCGGAGTACTGCTCGTCGACGAGGGTGCGCAGCATGGACAGCACCGGCGTGATCCCGCTGCCACCGCTGATCAGCAGCACCCGCTCGGGTCGCCGGTCCGGGAGATGGAAGACCCCGGAGGCCGGCTCGAGGTCCACGATCATGCCGGGGCGCGCGTGTTCGTGCAGGTACCGCGACACCAGCCCGTGCGGATGCACCCGCAGGGTCAGGTCGAGGCGGCGGCGGCGATCGTGCTGGGAGTTCACCGGCGAATAGCAGCGCAGGTGGCGCACGCCGTCGATCACCACGCCCAGCTGCAGGAACTGTCCCGCGCGCAGCCCGTCCCACTGCCGGGTCGGGCGCAGACCCAGCGAGAGCGTTCCCGGAACCGAACGGTCCACGTCGACGATGCGGGCCCGCATATCGCGGACGGTCAGCATCGGCTGTACCAGTTCCAGGTACCGGTCCACCGGATGCGGAGTGGTCAGGGTCTGCACCAGATCGAGGAGGGCCACCATGGGAGTTCTCCGTCCCTATCTGTCGGTCATGTCACGAGGTGGAATCTATTTCGGTGTACGCCTGTACACTCAACTAGTGTGCCGGATACCCCGCCGGAACTGTCAACCAGTAATCGGTGTGACGCGGACGACAAGAGGGAGATGGGTGAATGGTGAACGGCTGTATGCTCACTGAAATGACCGATCAGGGAGCGAGCCGCGTCGAGCGCAAAGAGCGCACCCGGCAGGCCCTGCTCGCCGGCACGCTGGCCTTGGCCGCGGAACGCGGTTTCGGGGCGCTGAGCCTGCGCGAGATCGCCCGCTCGGCCGGTATCGTCCCCACCGCCTTCTATCGGCATTTCGACTCCCTGGACGACCTCGGCGCCACCCTGGTGGACGAGGGCGTCCAGGCACTACGACTGGCGCTGCGGCAGCTACGCCGCACTCCCGATGCCCGGCTCTCGGAAACGGTGCGGTTCGTCTTCGGTGAAGTCACCCAGAAGCGGGAGTTGTACGGGTTCCTGATCCGGGAACAGCGCGGCGGCAGCCCGGCACTGCGTTCGGCCATCGCGCTCGAACTACAACTGATCGTGCGCGAACTGGTAGCGGACCTGTCCCGCGTCCCGGCCCTGGACGACTGGTCGCCGGGTGATCTGGAAGTCGCCGCCGACCTGCTGGTGTCCACCGTGATCGAGGGGATCGCCGACTATGTGGGCGCCACCGCGCGCGCGGAACAACCGGTGATCGACCGCACGATCCAGCAGATCCGGCTCATCGCCCTCGGGATGGGCGCCTGGAAACCCTGAGCGCGCCGGACCCCGTCAGACGACAGGTGTCCGCGCCGGCTCTTTGCTGCTCGAAGCGTCCGGAGCCGGTACGAACAGCAGGGCGACGAGCCCTGCGCCCAGCACCACCAGCAGACCGCCGATACCGGCCCGGTCCGCCCCGAAACCCCAGACGAACAGACCGAACAGGGTGGGCGCGAGGAATGAGGCGGCGCGCCCGGTCGTGGTGTAGAGACCGAACAGCTGCCCCTCCCGCCCAGGTGGTGTCAGCCGGGTGAGGAAGGACCGCGCCGACGCCTGCGCCGGGCCGACGAACAGCGTCAGCGCCAGGCCGAAGATCCAGAACATCACGGCGCCCGACACCAGCAGCAGCACCGCACCGCACACCACCGCGGACAGCAGCGATACCGCGATCACCCGTTTCGGCCCGACCGTATCGTCGAACCGGCCGGCCACGACCGCCCCGACCGCCGCGACGACATTGGCCGCGATACCGAAGAGCAGCACATCGGATTCGCTGATCTCGTACACCTGTACTGCCAGCACCGCACCGAACGCGAAGACACCGGCCAGGCCGTCCCGGAAGATCGCGCTGGCCAGCAGGAACCAGATCACGGTGCGGTCGAGCGCCCACAGTTCTTTCAGGTCGCGCCACAACACCCGGTAGGAGCCGAGCAGTCCCGCGCTCGCCGCCCCGGGATCGGCCCGGGTGCGCGGCACCTCCGGCACCGCGAACAGCACCGGCAGCGCGAACACGCCGAACCAGACGGCGGCCAGCAGGACGACCAGCCGGATGTTCAGCCCGTCCTCGGTGCTCACCCCGAGCAGCCCGCGTTCCGGGCCGTCGCCGGCGATGAACCCGAAATAGCAGATCAGCAGCAGGAAGATACCGCCGAAGTAGCCCATGGCCCAGCCGAATCCGGACACCCGGCCCAGCGTCGCGGGGGTGGACACCTGACGCAGCATCGCGTTGTAGGGCACCGTCGAGAGCTCGAGGAACACCGACCCCAGCGCGAGCAGCACCAGCCCGAGCCACAGGTAGGAGTACTGGTCTCGGACGAAGAACATCGCCGCCGTCAGCACCACGACGACGGCGGTCATGATGGCGAGCGAACGTTTGCGATTCGCGGTCGCGTCGAACCGTTGACCGGTGACCGGCGCGGTCAGCGCGACGACCAGTCCGGCGAGTCCGAGGGCCCACCCCAGCCAGGCACTGGCGGAAATATCGCCCGGAAGATCCTCGCCGACGCTGTCGGTGAGGTACACCGCGAAGACGAACGTGGTGATCACGGCGTTGAACGCGGCCGACCCCCAGTCCCACAGCCCCCATGCGACCACCTGCCCGCGCCCCGCCCGCGCGTCCGCCTCGCTCATACCGCGCACCCTAATGGATTCACGACGCACCGGCCGGGCTACCGCCGACGAGCCGGTGACCGGGCCGCAGCCACGGTCGAAATACGGCGAGATAGCGGGTTGATCACGTCTGGGTCCGCAGAATGTACGGGCGCGGACCGCAACCCTATAGTCGGAGAATGTCTTTCGACTCGAAGTGCGCCATCAGGGACTCGAACCCCGAACCCGCTGATTAAGAGTCAGCTGCTCTGCCAATTGAGCTAATGGCGCGTGCTCCGCTGTGCGGTGCGGGACAGACATTAACAGGCTCGGGCCGCAGAAGTGAAATCGATATCCCGTCGGGCGGGTGTGAGCCGGCCGACACCGTAACGACCGGCGCCCGGAACCCTATGAGTAGGTTGCCGGTGGCGCCGGAAGTGATCGTGGCGGTTGGGATCACCTCGGTACGGCTGGCAGAATGATGAACGTGGTCTCGACCGATCCCGCTGCCGTGGGTCGAGGTGAGCAGGTGATCGGTCGGATCCGGAGCCGTCGGCGCGTAGCGGGTGCGCCGAGACTTGAAACGGGGTTGATATGCATATTGGTGATCGGCGCGGGCCGGTCCGCTGG
This sequence comes from Nocardia sienata NBRC 100364, assembly GCF_001613205.1. GTDB lineage: Bacteria > Actinomycetota > Actinomycetes > Mycobacteriales > Mycobacteriaceae > Nocardia > Nocardia sienata. Next base: position 20,921 of record NZ_BDBX01000033.1, read on the forward strand.
CTGTTCGGACCGCTGGTGCTCGTCGTGCTGGTCGTACTGGCGCTGACCGGTTGTTCGAAGTCGGAGGCGTCGGACGGAACCGTCGCCATCGACCGCAATCCGCTCACCGAGCTCATCAAGCCCAAGCTCGTGGCCCCGGTCAAGGACGGCGATATCGGCGTCTCGCCGGCCGAGGGGATGAAGTTCGAGATCACCGACGGGCTGTTCACCGAGGTGGCGCTGCTCAACCCGGACGATCAGCCGGTGGCCGGGCAGCTCGCACCCGACGGCCGCAGCTGGTCCACCACCGAACCCCTCGGATACAGCAAGACCTATCGCCTGCAGGCCCGGGCCAACGGCCTGGGCGGCGCGTCGACCGCCGGTATGAGTTTCACCACAACCGCGCCCGGCAATGTCACCAAGCCGTATCTGGTGCCCGGCGAGGGCGAGGTGGTCGGCATCGGCCAGCCGGTGGCGGTCCAGTTCGACGAGAACATTCCCGACCGCAAGGCTGCGCAGGACGCCATCACCATCAAGACCGATCCGCCGGTGGAGGGTGCCTTCTACTGGGTGAACAATCGCGAGGTCCGGTGGCGGCCCGAGCATTTCTGGACGCCGGGCACCAAGGTGACGATCGATGTGAACGTCTACGGCAAGGACCTGGGCAACGGACTCTACGGCCAGGACGACATCAACTCGCACTTCGTTATCGGCGACGCGGTGGTCTTCAAGGCCGACGACAATACGAAGATGGTCACCGTCGAGAAGAACGGCCAGGTCATCCGCACCATGCCCACCTCGATGGGGAAGGACGACACACCCACCAACAACGGGGTGTACATCCTGGCGGACCGGCACGAACACATCGTCATGGACTCCTCCACCTACGGTGTCGCGGTGAACTCGCCCGACGGGTACCGCACCGACGTCGACTGGGCCACCCGGATGTCCTACAGCGGGATCTTCTTCCACTCGGCGCCGTGGTCGCTGGGCGCGCAAGGCAATACCAACACCAGCCACGGGTGCCTCAACCTCAGCCCCGAGGACGCCCAGTGGGTCTACAACAACGCCAAACGCGGTGATATCGCCATCGTGACGAACACCGTCGGCCCGGTCCTGCCCGGGACGGACGGGCTCGGCGACTGGAACATTCCGTGGTCGGAATGGAAAGCGGGCAACGCCGACATGTGACACCCGTCTCCATGGTGCCGGTGCCGGGTCCCCGCTGGGGCCCGGCACTTCGCTTTCAACGGGCGGTCTCGTAGAGCCGGCGCACGATGTCCTCGATATCTGGTTCCTCGATGGACAGATCGCGCACCTCGGCCCGCGCCGACACCTCGGTCAGCAGCCGCGCGGCGGTGGTCGCCTCGGGATCGAAGGCCAGCCGCTGCCGCATACCCTCGGCCTCCACGGAGATCAGTTCCGCCCCTGTGAGACCGTCGAGGCCCGGCGCGGGTGCGGTGAGGTCGACGACCAGCACCCGCTGCGCTCCCACCGTCGCTCCGAGGCCGGGCAGCGATCCGTCGTAGGCCAGTCGCCCGTGATCCACCACCAGCACCCGGTCACAGAGTCGCTCGATATCGCCCATATCGTGGGTGGTCAGCACGAGGGTGGTACCGCGTTCGGCGCGTTCGGCCCGCAGGAATTCGCGCAGGCGCTGTTTGGAGAGCACGTCCAACCCGATGGTGGGCTCATCGAGGATGATCAACTCCGGGCAGTGCAGCAGCGCCGCGGCCACCTCGGCGCGCATCCGCTGACCCAGCGACAACTGCCGGACCGGCGTATCGAGCGTATCGGCCATTTCCAGCTGTTCGACCAGTTCCGCGGTGCGTGCCCGCCCGGCTGCCGGTTCCAGCCTGTGGATCGCGGCCAGGATGGTGAACGATTCCCGCAGCGGCAGGTCCCACCACAGCTGGGAGCGCTGGCCGAATACGACGCCGATCCGGCTCGCCAACTCCCGGCGCCGCCGAATGGGTTCCAGGCCGCACGTGCGCACGGAGCCGGAGGTCGGCACCAGGATGCCGGTGAGCATTTTGATCGTGGTCGACTTCCCGGCGCCGTTGGCGCCGATATAGCCGACCGCCGCGCCCCGCTCGATCCGGAAGGTCATGGCGTCGACCGCGGTGACCACCTCGCGCCGCGAGCGCAGCCCCTTCCCGGTCCGGCGAGTGAAACATCTGGTCAGCCGGTCCACCTCAATAATCGTATTGCCCGTTGTACCGTCGTATCCCATCTCAGCCACCGCCGCTCTGATAGTGCCTCGTCCCGACCCGCCACATCGCCCACGCCAGAATCCACACCCACGCCGCCGCGAGCGGCGCCCACCAGGCGAGCCAGGACGGCAGGCCGGCGGGGCCGGGTAGCTCCAGTAGCGCCAGCGTCGGGAGGTAGGCGGTGAACGCCACCGGTATCGCGACACAGAAGAGCACCTTCAACGGTGTGGGAAAGACCGACGCGGGTTGCGTCGCCGCGAAGGATCCGCCGTAGGTGAAGCTGTTGGTCATCTCGGCCCCGTCGATGAGGAAGAACTGACAGCCCGCGGCCACCACGAACAAGCCCCCGAACAGGATGGTGCCGCTCACCACCGTCAATGCGATCAGTGCCACCGATCCGGCCGACCAATCGATCTCGTTGCGTACCAGCCCGACGCTCAGCACCACCAGCGCGACCGTGGCCCGGGCCAGACGGCGCAGGGAGAAATCGCTGGTGATCAATTGCAGCAGTACCGGCTGCGGGCGCAGATGGTAGACGTCGAGTTGGCCGAGGCGGATGAGATTCGGCAGTTTGTCCAGATGCCCGAATACCAGCTGGGCCAGGGCGAAGGCCAAGTTGCTCAGGCCGAACAGCAGCAGCGCGGCGTCCAGGTCCAGGCCGCCCAGCACCTTCGCCTGGTGGAAGATCACCCACACCTCGGCGAATTCGGCCAGCCCGACCAGGGTCGCTCCCACCAGATCGCCGGCGAAGGACAGCCGATAGGTACGCTGCGCCCGGATCCGGGACCGCAGTACCGCGGCATAGGGCGCGAATCGGTCACCGGCGAGAACACGCCGGCTCGCCGGCGGATGCACGGCGGTCTCAACCACCTTGCACCTCCAGCTTCCGCCGACCCGCAGCCAGTAGGACCCGGCCCACCGCCAGGACGGCCAGCAGCCAGCAGACCTGCGTGCCCACCAGCTGCGCCGCCTCCCAGCCCGTGACCCGGCCGGACAGCACATCCACCGGTACCTGCAGCATCGAAGGGAACGGCGTGCACTCGGCGAGACCGCGCAGCCAATCCGGGAAGACGTGCACCGGGACGAACAGTCCTGCCAGGAACGGCCCGCCGACCTGATAGAGCGTCCGCAACCCCCGGGTCTCCACAACCCAGAAACCCACGGTGGTGAGCACGAACAGGGACAGGAACGAGATGGCCGCGGCGAGAACGACGCTGAGGAGACCGAGCGGATAGGACTCGGGAGTGCTCGGGAACGCCAGTCCGAAGGTGAGCGCACCGACCAGCACGCTCGGTATCCCCCGGGGGATCAACGTGCACAGCGCCCGGCCGAGATCGGCGGCCAGATTACCCAGTTGCACATCGACCGGCCGCAGGAAATCGATGGCGATATCACCGTTGCGAACCCGTTCGGCCAGCTCCAGTTCCGCGCCCATGAATTGCAGCGCCCCGAGCATTCCCTGGGAGATCCAGACGTAGGCACCGATACTGCCGGCGTCGTATCCGCCGAACCCCCCGGTGGAACCGATCGCAGCGATCATCACCGACGCGCGGACGAATCCGAACACGCAGTTGGTGAACAGCCCGCCGAACATGGCCAGCTTGTAGCGCCACTGCCGACGGAACCCGGCGACCAGGAGCCGCCGGTAGACGCCGGCCGTGCCCCGGAGATCGACCGCAGTGGCCGGCACGGTCACCCCCCTGCTTCGCGCGGACACAAAGCCGCCAGCCTACCGTGCCACTCCGGGGCGGAGAAGCGATTATCGAGCGACCCCTACAATCGCGCGGCCAGCCGGGTGCCCTGCTCGATGGCCCGCTTCGCATCGAGTTCGGCGGCCAGTTCGGCACCACCGATCAAATGGGTCGGCACACCCGCGGCGGTGAGGTCCGATTCGAGTTCACGCACCGATTCCTGCCCGGCGCAGATGATCACATTGTCGACCGATATCACCCGGGGCCGCTCACGCTTGGGGCCGAAGCTGATGTGCAGCCCCTCGTCGTCGATCCGCTCGTAGTTCACCCCGCCGATCTGCTCGACCCCTCTGGTCTTCAGCGCCGCCCGGTGTACCCAGCCACTCGTTTTCCCGAGCCCTCTTCCAAAGGGTGTGTCCTTGCGCTGCAACAGCACGACCTCGCGGGCCGCGGGCGCCGGACGCGCGGCGCGTAATTGCCCGCGCAGTTGTTCGTCGTCGGTATCGACGCCCCACTCCGCGCGCCACTCGTCCGGTTTCAGCGTGGGATGTCCGTCCACGACGAGGTATTCGCTCACGTCGAAACCGATCCCGCCCGCACCGATCACCGCGACCCGCTCGCCCACCGGTCTGCCGTCCCGCACCAGTTCCGCGTACGAGAGCACCATCGGATGGTCGATACCCGGGATATCGGGGATACGCGGCCGGACCCCGGTGGCCAGTACGACCTCGTCGTAGCGCCGGTCGATCAGTTCGGCCGCGGTGACCCGGGTGTTCAGATGCACCTGCACACCGGTGAGATCCAGTTTGCGGGTGAAATAGCGGATGGACTCGTCGAACTCCTCTTTGCCCGGAATCCGGCGCGCGATATCGAACTGACCGCCGATCCGGTCGAGCGCCTCGAACAGGTCCACCCGGTGGCCGCGCTCGGCCAGGTTCACCGCCGCCGCGAGCCCGGCCGGACCGGCCCCGACCACGGCGATGGTCTTCGCGCGCCGGGTGGGCAGCAGGGTGAGCTCGGTTTCCCGGCCGGCCCGCGGGTTCAGCAGGCACGACACCGTACGGTGCTGGAAGGCGTGATCGAGGCATGCCTGGTTGCAGGCGATACAGGTATTGATCTCGTCGGTACGACCGGTCGCGGCCTTGTCGGCCCACTCCGGGTCGGCCAGCAGCGGTCTGGCGAGGGAGACGAGCTGGGCGTCGCCGCGGGTCAGGATCTCCTCGGCGATCTCGGGCATATTGATACGGTTCGACGCGCATACCGGGATCCCCACCGCCGCGGTGATCTTGGCGGTGAATTCGACGAAGGCCGCGCGTGGCACCGAGGTCACGATCGTGGGCACGCGCGCCTCGTGCCAGCCGATATCCGTGTTCAGGATATCGGCGCCCGCGCTCTCCAATTCCCGGGCGAGTGAGCAGATCTCTTCGAGAGTCTGGCCGTTCTCCACCAATTCCGCCATCGACAAACGGAATACGATCAGGAAATCGGCACCTACCGCGGCCCGGATGCGCCGGACGATCTCCACCGCGAGCCGCCGACGATTCTCGGCAGAACCTCCCCAGCGATCATTTCGTTTATTCGTACGCGGGGCGAGGAATTGATTGATGAAATAACCCTCCCCGCCCATGATTTCGACCCCGTCGTATCCCGCGAAACGGGCCAGCTCGGCACACCGGGCGTAATCGTCGATGGTCCGCCGAATTCCACGGTCGGAGAGAGCGCGGGGGCGGAACGGGTTGATCGGTGCCTTGATCGAGGAGGCGGACACACTGCCTGGGAGGTAGGCGTAGCGCCCGGCGTGCAGGATCTGCAGCGCGATCTTGCCTCCGGCCTCGTGCACCGCGCGCGTGATCGTCCGATGACGGTAGGCCTCGACGCGGTTGGTCAGTTTCGCGCCGAACGGCAGCAACCATCCGGTGCGATTGGGGGCATAGCCACCGGTGATGATCAGGCCGACACCCCCGCGGGCGCGTTCGGCGAAATAGGCGGCCAGCCGGTTCGTGTCCCAGGCCCGATCCTCCAGGCCGGTGTGCATGGATCCCATGACCACCCTGTTGCGCAGTGTGGTGTGCCCGACTTCGAGCGGGGTGAACAGCTGCGGATAACTCGGCGTCGAGTACATCGCGGGCCCTCTTTCCGATATCGGTCCGGTCCGGCGGCGACCCGGCCGCCGGACCTGCAGGCCCTCATCTCACCATTTCGTCGCGACACCGTTCCACCTCTGGAGCACACCGCTGAGGGAAAGCCGGTCGAGACGGGACCGGACCGTCCCGGTGGCACCCGCTCGACCACCCCGTTTTTCCCATCACAGAACCATCACGAGCACGGATCCACTGTTATCTCCCAGAAATTTTGTGGCGTGCACCACAAGAGGTTTAGAACCATTCCACCAGGTCATCGGGATGATATAGCGCGTTCATTTCTTGCTTCAAGATCGCACTTAAGATTTTCTCAGGCCCCGTTCACCTGTTGTTCACCTACTGTGACCATTCTGAGATCCGGTCGTAAACGACCTGAAGTTCGGCTAGTCCGCAGGGTTGTGGACACAGGGTTGGAAACAACCGCGAAAACTCGCCGGCGCGACAACCACAAAAGGTATCGCGATAGTCGAACTCGAGTCCACTCGACTTCACCACAGTGTGGAGTTCCTGCGGGCGCGGCGGACCGGGAAACCACCCGGTAACCGCGATATGCGTCATCCGGACCCGGACCAGCCTGCGTTCGGTGTCACACAAAAGAACCCGACAACAGCACAGTCATGTTTTCCGGTCGCGGGCCACCGGCCCGCACCGAAGATCCGTGCTGCCCGAACCGGGCCGGATCCCGAGACCGAACAAGGAACCGAATCCGATCATGCCTTCCCACAGTTTCACCAGCCTGCGCCGTCGTACCAAGCGTGAAGTATTCGGCTTCGCCCTCGCCACGGCCGGTATCGTCGCCGTCACCGCCTCCTCCGCGGTTTCCATGGCCGACGACAGCTCCGCCGGCCGGGTTGCCATGGTCGCCGAGCAGGCGCCCGCCCCCGCGACCACCGAAGCGACCGCCATCGCCGCGCCCGCCGCCGATGTCGAGATCATCCCCGCTCCGGCGCCCGCCCCCGAAGCGCTGGCCGCTCCGGTGCCGGTGCCCGCCCCCCAAGCGGCGCCCGTGCCGCCGCCCGCCCCGGTCTACCCCAACAACCTGGACGGCTGGATCCAGGAAGCCATGGACATCATGGCCGCCAACGGCATCCCCGGCAGCTTCGAGGGGATCAAGCGCAACATCCTGCGGGAATCCTCGGGCGACCCGAGCGCCATCAACCTGTGGGACTCCAACGCCGCCATGGGCATCCCCTCCAAGGGCCTGCTCCAGGTGATCGACCCCACCTTCGCTGCCTACCACGTGCCCGGCACCCCGTTCGACGTGTGGAACCCGGTCTCCAATATCGCGGCGGCCTGCAACTACGCCGCCCACCGGTACGGCTCCATGGACAACGTCAACAGCGCGTACTGAGTCGGCGCCGCGAGCCCGGGGCCCTGGTGACCCCGGTCTCCGCCCCGCCGTCGCTCCGGAACCGGGCCGCCACAGCAACTGGTGACCATTCGCAGAAGCGGTGAGGGCGGCCGGGTCCAGTACGGACCCGGAGAGAATTTCATGATCAGCGGGATGGCGCAACGGTGCGCCGGCCGCGGCGGATCCCCGGATGACGGGACCACGGTGAGGGTCCGGCCATCCGGCCCGGGACAACGTTGTCCCGCGCTACGGCTGCTGCCCCCGCAGATCGTCCGCGCCGCGCAACGACGCGCGGTCGCGGCGGCCCGCCGAATCGGCGGGAAACCACAACGAAGTGGGTGCGCGATGCCGTCCGATTCGGGCGGCATCGCGCATTTTCGTCTCACGCCCCCGGCCCCGGGTCGGCGGCGTGGACGAATACAGTTCTCTCGATACCGGATTCCGAGGACCTTCTACACTTGCTCATGGCCGATTACGCGCATTCTCCGGCCGCGGAGGCCGGTCGGGCCGCCAAGGCGCGGCAGCTGGCCGGTTATCTGTGGGATCGGGATATCTCGGGTTCCGAACTGCTCGGCATATCCGCCGCGGCGCGCCGCAAGCTCGCCCGGGCGGCGGAAGTCAATCCACCCGGCACCGAGGAGACCTGGCGTTCGGTGGCGCGTCTGCTGGACGAGAAGGCCGAGTGGGCCGCGCGACACCCCGGCCATCCGGCGGCCACCCGGCACCATACCGACGAGAAGCTGCTCTGGGTGAAGCCACCGGTCACCCCCTGGTGACCGTCGCCGCACTTCCCCACTCACGCCGCGGCCCACGTGACGGTGCAGGTCACGTGGGCCGCGTGCCGGAAGAACCAGTGGGAGCAGTACACCGGCGCCCGGGTCTCACCACCAGCCGGTGGCCGCCCCGATCTGCCGCTCCAGCTCGGGGGCCAGGGTCCGGGCATAACTCGCGCTGAGATGGTGCTCGTCGTGGTAGACCAGCACGTTCCCCTCGACCACCCGGCAGATCTCGGGGCCGCACACCGAATCGGTGAGATCCAGCAGCCGCATATTCGGGAACGCCGCGGCATGCACCAGTGCGGGGTTGACCGGCGCCAGCGCCGTCGTACGCTGCATACCGCACGTCGCGCTGTCACCACCGGCGGCCAAGCAGTCCACGGCGCTGTAGCGGACACCGGTCGGACTGCGCAGCCACGGGGTATCGCGGATGGCGAGTACGTTCAGGCCGCGTTCGGCCAGCGCCGCCCACACATCCAGGTACTCGGCCGGGACCACATCCCCGCCGCTGGGCCAGATGGGCGCGGTGGCGGTGGTGAACACCCAATCCGGCGGGTCGGACGCGAGCAGGTCGATCACCTGCCGGGACCAGTCGCGGCAATCGGAGATGTCCAGGCCGCGGTACTGGGCGTCGTCCCGGATGTTCAGTGAACATCCCATCTTCAGATAGACGACGACCTTGATGTCGTGTACCTGGGCCAACGCGTCCATGGCGGGCATCCAGTGCTCGGCATGGGAGTTACCCACCATGGCGATGGTGCGCGACCCGTTGGGGTCACCGTAGGTGCAGGTCACGACCTCTTTGTTGAACCAGTCGGAGATACAGCCGTCGCGGGTGGGGGCCGGTAGATCGTTGGATGCCTCCAAGATGGACGGACGCAGTTTGGCCACCGGGACCGCCGCCCCGGCGAAGAGCGCCTCCGCACCCGGGTACTCGTTCACCGGTAGCGCTTCCACTGGCTGGGAGGGGGTGCGGGCCATCACGACCTGCCATGAGATGCAGGAGCCGAGGACGAGCGCGCCCACCAGGCTCACCGCCACAGCCGGAACACGACGCTGCCAGACCGGGGCCACCGTGGTCCGCCCGGAACGCAACCGCAGCGGTTCCTCGACGAACTTGTTGGTCAGGACCGCCAGCACCAGTGATACCGCGAGGACCAGCAGTCCACCGCCGAGACCGGCATGGGGTTTCCCGGTCTGTACCAGGTAGTAGATGAGCAGCGGCCAGTGCCACAGGTACAGCGAATAGGCGATCGAACCCAGTTCGACCATCGGGCGCGAGGCGAGCAACCGCGAGACGACCGACCGCCAGCCGCTCTCGGTGCGGATTCCGGCGACGATCAGCGCCACCGCCGCGCCCACCGGGAACAGGGCCGCCGGTCCCGGGAACTGACGGGCGCCGTCGAAGAGCATCCCGCAGACGAGGACCGCCGTGAGTCCGGCGGCGGCGACGAGCGTCAGCGCGACGCGCGCGACCCGGCCCGCGGCGATCCGCGCCCAGGGCAGCACCGCGGCCAGGAATGCACCGGTCAGCAACTCCCAGGCGCGGGCGCCGCTGTCGTAATAGGTCCATTCCTGGGAGACGGTCATCCATACGGCGGCATAGACGAAGGAGCCGGTCCCCAGCACCAGCGCCAGCACCGCGATCGTCGGACGCAGCGCCGAGACCCGGCCCAGCCGCACGCACACCCAGCCGATGACCGCCAGCAGCACCGCGATGGCGAGATAGAACTGGCCCTGGACCGCCATCGACCACATGTGCTGCAGCGGGCTGACCGACGGGTCCGCGGCCAGATAGCTCTCGGAGGCCTGCGCCAGATACCAGTTCTGGTAGTAGAAGGCGGTGGCGATGGCCTGACCGGACATATTGCCCCAGGTCGAATACGGCCGGTACAGCACGGTGACGACCGCCACCACGGCCAGCACCACCATCAGGGCGGGTAACAGCCGGCGTGCGGTGCGCACCGCCGTCTGCCGCAGTCCCACCGCACCGGTCCGTTCCACCTGGCGCAGCAGCATGCCGGTATAGAAGAAGCCCGAGAGGACCAGGAAGATATCGACTCCGCCGGAGACCTTGCCGTACCACACGTGGAACGCCACGACCAGGGCGATCGCGATGCCGCGCAGGCCGTCCAGATCCAGCCGGTAATCGGCCGGGCGGGCCGCGGCCGCGGGAGGTGGCACGGAGGGGCCACCGGTGACGTCACTGTCCTTGATGCGCAACAACTGCTTTCTCCGACCTATCTCTTTCTCCGGCCGACCCGGGGCGAGTCGAGTAACAGCAGCGGAGTACGAGCCTCGGACATAGCAGAATCCCTATCACAATGTGTTGTCCACGGCGAAACGTCCCCGTACGGCGCGAGAACTTCGCCACTGCGGCGCGGTACGCCACAGCATCCGGGGAGTACCCAACCCGGAAGCCGATTTCCCCTGTCTTATCCAGGCCATACGAGTTGACAATCGACCCGCCCCTCACAACAGTGGAAGCCGCGCGTTCTCGTCGAACGCAGATCCACTCCCCAGCAGACATAGAGGAATTCATGAACGTACGCCAGCTCTATGTCAGCGCCGCCGCCGCGGGGCTGACTCTTCTGGCCGCTCCCGCCGCGAGCGCCGCCGGCCCGATCGGACTGCCCTCCCTGGCAGGCACCGGTTCCTCCGCGGCCGACGCCGTGCTGGGCGCGACCGGTTCGGCCCAGCTGACGCAGACCGGTTCGGCCGGCGGTGCCTTCAAGAACTGTGACGAAGCACGCGCCGCGGGCCGGGCGCCGATCTTCCGCGGTGAGCCCGGTTTCGCCCCCCACCTGGATCCGGACGGCGACGGGTTCGCTTGCCCCACCGTCTGATCCGCGGGTACTGCGCACGAACACCCGGTGACAGCGCTGCTGTCACCGGGTGTTCTGTATTCCGGGCCGATACCCGGATCAGCGCAGGATCTTGAACAGCAGCGCACCGGCCACCAATGCGCCGACACCGATCAGGGTGTATTTCACCTTCGGCTCGTTCACTTTCGCCAGCGCCAGCTGCTTGGTCCCCTCCGCGATCCGCTGCGGATCGGCCCGCACGGCGATCTCGTCGAGAGTGCTGGCCAACCGCTCCCGCGCGGCCTCGATCTCCTGCTCGATCCGCTCGGTATCCTTTGCCACCTTCACGCCTCCTGTAACTGGTCTGCCGCGCTCGTAGGCGGCCGATTTCCACCCCTGGGCCGCTGTCGTCCGCGGATCGGCCGGGGCCCGGGCTCGAGTGTATCCGCGCCTACCACACTCGCCGGTTGTTCATCCCCGCCCGCGATCCGCCCGGCGCCCGGTCTGTGGGCACGGCCGGGCGGCACATCGCCGGAGCGGCGGGACCCCCGGATCGCCGCGACGAGTACGCGGCCGGAACCCGGCGGGTCGATTACGGTAGCGAGGTGACCGACAACCAGCGACTCTCCCCCGGCGACCCGGCACCCGATTTCACCCTTCCCGACGCCGACGGCAACGAGGTATCGCTCGCCGACTACCGCGGCCGCAAGGTCGTGGTGTACTTCTATCCGGCCGCGAGCACCCCGGGCTGCACGAAGCAGGCCTGCGACTTCCGGGACAACCTCGCCGAACTGAACTCCGCCGGCCTCGAGGTGATCGGTATCTCCCCCGACAAACCGGCCAAGCTCGCCAAGTTCCGGGACGCCGAGAAGCTGAACTTTCCGCTGCTGTCCGACCCCGACCGCACGGTGCTCACCGAATGGGGCGCCTTCGGCGAGAAGACCATGTACGGCAAGAAGGTGACCGGCGTCATCCGCTCGACCTTCCTCGTCGACGCCGAGCAGAAAATCGAAGTGGCGCAGTACAACGTGCGCGCGACCGGACATGTCGCCAAACTCCGCCGCGATCTCTCGGTGTGATCCGCGACCACCCGGCCCGGGCCCGGGTGGTCATTCGTAGGAGGCGATCAGCCGCTCGTAGCCGTCGAGCAAGAGTCCCAGCCCGGTGTCGAAGAACAATGTCGCCCACTGCTGGTCGTCCTGTTCGAAGGCCTGGGCCCGCACGGCCGCGGTGAGAGCGGGGAACCGGCCGGGATCCAGCCGGTCGATGATCCCCCAATCGCCTTCGGCCCCCTCTTCTTCCGCCTTGATCTCCTCGGCCAGCCGGGCCCGGCCGATGATGTACAGCGACAGATTCATCACCAGCTGTAGTTTCAGCGCCTCGGGTATCCGGGTCCCGCCCAGCGCGGCCAGGCCCGTCTCCAGCCAGGCCATATTGTTGGGCCCCAGCGGCGGCGCGCTCATCCGCACGTGCAGCCAGGCGGTGTGCCGGCTGATCACCCGGTACTCCTCGCGCGCCCACAGCTCCAGCGCCTCGCGCCACGGGGTTCCCGGGGGAATCTCCGGCGGCCTGCCGAGCACCCGGTCCAATGCCACCTCGAGCAGTGTCGCCTTGCTGTCCACATAGCGGTACAGCGACATCGCGGTGAAGCCGAGCCGCTCGGCGACCTTGTTCATCGAAAGGGCTTCGAGCCCTTCTTCGTCGGCGAGTTCGATGGCGGTGTCGACGATCTGTTCCAGGCTCAGTCCACGCCGGGGCCCCCGCGTGCCGACCGGTGCCAGCCCCCACATCAGTTCGACGGCCTTGGACAGCGGCGGGCTGTCGGGGCCCGCGGCCCACGGACGGGTGTTCTTCTTACGTGATGCATCCGATTCCGGGTGCGGCCCGCCCTCGCCTGCGCCGGCTCTCGCCATCGACTTCCTTTCGCTGCGGTCCGCGGCAGCGGGCACCGTCACCCGCGCGCCGCCGCCGACCGGACCGGCCGGTGGCGTTGTGTTCGCGCACCTACTACATCACCCGGAGCACGCGTCTTGCGCTCCGCCCCGAACTGTGTACGCTTTAAACAGAATTTATAACATATACAGTTTAGCTGGCATACAGTTTTGGAATGGAGTTCACCATGATCGCCCCACCCGCCATCTCCCTCGCCGGCGTCACCAAAACCTTCGGCGACCATCACGTCCTCGCCGGGATCGACCTCGATATCGCCCCCGGATCGGTGTTCTCCCTGCTCGGCCCCAACGGTGCCGGGAAAACCACGATGGTCCGCATCCTCGCCACCCTGACCGCCCCGGATACCGGAACGATCCGCGTGGCCGGCCACGACGTGGTCCGCGAACCCGACCGCGTCCGCGCGGCCATCGGAGTCACCGGCCAGTACGCCGCGCTCGACAAAGTGCTCACCGGTGCCGAAAACCTGCACATGGTCGGGCAGCTACTGCATCTGGGCAGATCCGCCACCCGGCAGCGCACCGCCGAGCTGCTCGAGCGCTTCGACCTCACCGACGCCGCGAACCGTCCCGCCAACACCTATTCCGGCGGTATGGGCAGGCGCCTCGACCTGGCCATGAGCCTGATGGGGCACCCGGAGGTGGTCTTCCTGGACGAGCCCACCACCGGCCTCGACCCCCGCAGCCGCCGCGAGCTGTGGGCGGTGATCCGGGAGCTGGTCGATGACGGCGTCACCGTTTTCCTCACCACGCAGTACCTCGAAGAGGCCGACCGGCTCGCCGACCGGATCGCGGTCCTCCACGACGGCCGCATCGTCGCGGACGGCACCCCGGACGAACTCAAACGGCTCACCCCCGGCGGCCATATCCTTTTCCGTTTCGCCGATCTCACGGACCTGACGGCCGCCGCCCGGGCCATCGGCTACCCCGAAATCGACCCCGCCGAACTGACCCTGCAGATTCCCTCGGACGGCTCGGTCGCCCATCTCAAACACCTGCTCGACCGGTTCACCGAACTCGATCTCACCGTCGAAGAACTCGGTGTGCACACGCCCGACCTCGACGATGTGTTCTTCGCCCTCACCAGCCGGCCCACCGCACCGCTTCCGGCCGCCTCCTGACCTTCCCGTACCGCACAGAAAGCCGCACTCGTGACCACTCTCGCCCACTCCGTGCAGGACGCGGCCACCATGACCGCTCGCAATATGCGCCATACGCTGCGCAGCCCGGACTCGCTGATCAGCACACTCGCACTGCCGATCATGATCCTGCTGATGTTCGTCTACGTCTTCGGTGGCGCCATGAACGTCGGCAACAGCACCTTCGTCGACTACGTAGTCCCCGGAATCATCCTGCTCTGCGCCAGTTTCGGCGCTTCCACCACCGCGGTCGGTGTCTCGGTCGATATCACCGAGGGCATCGTGGACCGGTTCTCCACCATGGCGATCAGCCGGTCGGCGTTCCTCACCGGGCACATCACCGAAAGCCTGCTGCGCAATATGGCCGCCACCACGGTGGTCGTCGGCGTCGCACTCGCCATCGGTTTCCGGCCCACCACCGACCCACTGCGCTGGCTCGCCGCGGCCGGAATGCTCGCCCTGGTGGTGCTGGCACTGTCCTGGATGTCGGCCTGCTTCGGATTGATCGCCGGTAGCCCGGAGGCCGCCAACGGATTCACCATCTTCGCGATGTTCATTCCCTACATCAGCAGCGCGTTCGTGCCGCCGGAGACCATGCCGAGCTGGTTGCGCGGGTTCGCCGAGCACCAGCCTGTAACACCGGTCATCGAAACACTGCGCGGGCTCCTCGTCGGCACCCCCATCGGCAACAGCGCGGTACCGGCGCTCGTCTGGTGGGGCGCGATCGCGGCGGTGGCCTATCTCGCGGCCCTGGTCCTGTACCGCAGGCGCACCCGGAGCTGAGCCGATTCCCGCCGATCCGGGCGGCCGGAACACGTGTTGCGCCGCCCGGATCGGCAGAGTTGCGAGTGTGAGACATGACAGACTCACCGTCACAGTTCCATACTCCGCACCACGGCGTTCCCGCTACCGCTAGCCTGGGACAGGTGAACGTACGGACGGAGGCCAGGGCCAAACGGCGTCCGGACCCTGCGCTGGAGCTCCAGGACGACCCGCAAGAGCTTATGCCACGCCGGCGTCCGACCCAGGAACGCAGCAAGCGGAAATTCGACGCACTGCTCCAGGCATCACGCGAACTGCTGGTGGAAGTCGGTTTCGAATCGTTCACCTGCGAAGAAGTCGCGGCCCGAGCCGAAGTCCCCATCGGCACGCTCTATCAATTCTTCGCCAACAAATATGTGATCGTCTGCGAGCTGAACCGGCAGGATCTGGTGGCGGTATCGCAGGAGCTGGCCGATTTCCACGGCGAGATCCCGTCGCTGGACTGGCTGCGGCATATGAACCAGTTCGTCGACCATCTGGCCAACCTGTGGATGACCGACCCGTCCCGGCGCGAAGTGTGGCTGGCCATGCAGTCCACGCCCTCCACCCGGGCGACCGGCGCCATCCACGAGAAGGAATTCGCCGAGGTCGTCTCGCAGATGCTGCGCCCGCTCACCCCGCGCACGCCGCGGGCCCGGCGCACCATGATGGCCGAGGTGCTGGTGCATGTGGTCTATTCGATGATGAACTTCTCGGTGCAGGACGAGCAGAGCCACGCCGACGCCGTTGCCGAGCTCAAACGACTCATGGTCGCCTATCTCCTGGTCGCGGAGAAGGAATCCCGCACCGCCAGCCAGCGCTGAACCGCCGCGGCGACCGCTCCGCCCGAACACAGCGGCCGGCTCATTTCCCGTGGCAGAGCATGGCGCGGGCCTCATCGCGGTAGCGGCGGGAGAAACACTACGGGCGCCCGCGCTTTTCGCCGCCCAAGGGTGCCCTGGCCACTTCTTCGGCCAGGACACCGGACGGCACGAGGGGACCGACCCGACGGTTTCGGCGCTCGTGCTCGTCGAGTGACTTCCTGCGAGGTCAGGGCTCGAAGACGACTTCGGTGAGTCTTTCGCTGTCGGCCCACAGTCGCGCGCCCAGCCCGGTATCGTCCGCGCCTTTCGGAAGTTTCGCGAGTCCGGGGGTGCCGGAGGTCTGGTCGCGTCCGGCCGGACCGATGAACTCACCGCTGGTGACGTCGGGGCTGGTGGCGGCGTAGAGCGAGGGCCAGGCGGCGCCGGCGGCGGAGCCCATGAACAAGCGCGCTGCGAGCGGGGTCAACAGGCGCGTCAACGGGCCTGTGCCGTATCGCTGGAGGCCGGTCATCGCCGAACCGGGGTGGATGACCAAGGCCTCGACGGGAGTACCGGCGGTGCGACGGGCGAGTTCGAGGGTGTAGACGATGTTGGCGCGTTTGGACTTCGCGTACGCGGCCATGCCACGGTAGCTCTTCTCGCTCATCAGATCATCGATCTTGCCGATGGGCCAGCGCGCGGCGATCGCGCTGACGGTGACGACGCGAGCCGCGGGCGAGCGGCGTACGGCGGGCCAGACCTGGGCGTCGAAGGCGAAGTGGCCGAGGTGGTTGGTACCCACGGTCATCTCCAACCCATCGCGGGTGGTCCGGCGGGTGGGCAGGTTCATCACACCGGCGTTGTTGAACAGCAGATCGATGGTCTCGGTTTCGGCGATCCGCCGGGCCGCGCTGCGCACCGAGGCGAGTTCGGACAGATCCAGGACCAGGGTGTCCGTCTCGGCCTGCGGCGCCGCGGCGCGCACAGCGTCGACCGCCTCGTCGAGCACGGCCTGGTCGCGACCGGCGAGGATGACCCGCGCACCGTGGGCGGCCAGGACCCGGGCCGTCTCCAGGCCGATACCACCGCTACCACCGGTGATCAGGGCGGTGCGACCGGTCTGGTCGGGGATGTCGTCAGGTGTCCAATGCACCATGCAGATCCTGCCTCCATTATTGAATGAATGTTCATTAGCAGCTTGCGCCCTCCCGACCCCTTTGTCAAATGAACGTTCAATAACTACGGTGGCGGGTGTGCGCACCAGAAACCCCGAAGCGAAACGGCAGCTGCTGTTCGATGCCGCGCTGGCGGAGTTCGCCGAGTTCGGCCTGGCCGGGGCACGCATCGATCGGCTGGCCAGGCGCGCGGGAATCAGTCCGGGACTGGTGTATTCGTTCTACAAGGGCAAAGACGAACTGTTCGACGCCGTCTTCGACATGATCGTGGAGATGACGGTGGCGACCGTGCCCCTGGACGCGGATCGGCTGCCGGAGTACGCGGGGCAACTGTACGACGCCGGACTGGCCCATCCCGAGACGATGCGGTTCCTGATGTGGTACCACTTGCTGCGCGGCGAGTCCGCCCAGCGCGCGTCGGTCGCCGAGTCGATGCGCGCGAAGGTCGAGGCGATCGAACAGGCTCAGCAACGCGGGACAGTGACCACCGCGCAGCCTGCCGCGCACATCCTGGCCCTGGTGCTGACAATCGCGAACATGTGGACCCAACCCGCTGAAGACGTCGTGCGACTGGTACCCGAACCCCAACGCCGTAGCCTCGTCCTGGACGCGGTCAGCACCCTGATTTCACCCGCCGACGCCTGACACGACCGCGGGACCCCTCATACCGGATACCGGATCCGACGGATGTAATCCATCCGTCGACACAGCGAACGACCCGGAGCTGCGCGCTCCGGGTCGTTGCGTATCCGTATCAGTTCTCCGGTGACCGGCCCTCGATCAGGTCGGCCAGTTCGCCCGGGTCCTCCAGCACCACCATCGCGGCCGCCGTGTCACCGTCGTGGGTGAGCGACAGGTGCACCCGCACCCGCGGCAGGAATTCCGCGGCCAGGCCGTGCAGTTTGATGCTCGGCCGGCCCCAGGCGTCATTGACGACCTCTATCAACGGGTACGGGTTGTCCCCGATCTGCGGGCGGCGGGCGAAGCGCGACGATGCCCAGGCCTTGAGCACCGCCTCCTTCGCCGCCCACCGCGCCGCGTAACTACGGGCCGGATCGGTGGCCTTGCTCTGGCAGTAGCGCCGCTCACCGGCGGTGAAACTCTCCCTGAGCATGGTCGTTCCGGCACGGTCCAACTGTTCGGCGAACTCGGAGATGGTCACCAGGTCCAAGCCGATTCCGAGGATGGTCACAGTGGCGCAGCCTACGCAGTACCGGCGACGTCGGCACCGCCACCGACGAACCGCCCGGTCTCGCAACCGGCTCCGTCGACCTGGTAGACCCCGCCGGTACCGAGCCGGGCGTCCTCGGACAGCAGCACCTCGGCCTCGAGACCGCGGATCTTCGCCGCCGGGGTGCCGTCGCCGCCGAGGCGCCGATCGGCCGGACGCTCGTAGAGCGCCGCGCCACCGCACATCGCCTCGACGATCCGCTGCCGGCCCGCCAGCAGGCGTTCCTGCGCCCGCCGCTGGTACTCCGCTCGCCGGGCCGGTTCGATCGCCTGGACGAACGCCTCCGGATGGACGACCGCCAGCAGACCGGACACATGCCCAAAGCCGAGCGAGGTCACCAGACCCGCCTTGAGCGGGAACCGGTCACCGAAGCGCAGCGCCTCGCGCACCCAGACCAGATGCGGGTACTCCGCCATCTTGTCGTCGACGCAGTCCAGGCTCCGATTCGGCGGCACCACACCGTTTTCCAGCACCTGGCACAGGCCGATCAGCTGGAACGCGGCCGCGCCACCCTTGGCGTGCCCGGTGAGGCTCTTCTGCGAGACCACGAACAACGGCGCCCCGTCGGACCGGCCGATGGCCGCCGCCAGCCGCTCGTGCAGTTCGGACTCGTTCGGATCGTTGGCCGCGGTGGAGGTGTCGTGCTTGGACACCACCGCGATATCGTCCGGGCCCACACCGAGTTTGCGCAGTTCGGCGGCGAACCGGGATTCCCGGCCGCCCCGGCCCGCCCCGAGCGCGCCCAGGCCGGGCGCCGGGATCGAGGTGTGCACGCCGTCGGCGTAGGACTGGGCGTAGGCGACCACACCGAGGACCGGCAGGCCCATTTCCAGCGCCACGTCGCCGCGGGCCAGCAGCACGGTGCCACCACCCTGCGATTCCACGAACCCGCCGCGACGCCGGTCGTTGGCCCGGGAGAAGTAGCGGTCGCTGATGCCCTTGGCACTCATGGCCGCCGAATCCGCGGTGGCCGACATATCGCCGAAGCCGACGATGCCCTCGATACCCAGATCGTCGAAACCACCGGCCACGACCACCTCGGCCTTACCGAGCTTGATCTTGTCGACACCTTCCTCCACCGACACCGCGGCGGTGGCGCAGGCCGCGACCGGATGCACCATGGCGCCGTAGCTGCCGACGTAGGACTGCACGACATGCGCCAGCGCCACGTTGGGCAGCGCCTCCTGCAGGATGTCGTTGGGCCGGGGTTCGCCGAGCAGGTTGTCGACGTAGAGCGAACGCATCGACGACATACCGCCCATACCGGTGCCCTGGGTGTTGGCCACCAGGCTCGGGTGCACCCAGCTC
The DNA here is from genome assembly GCF_001613205.1 of Nocardia sienata NBRC 100364. Taxonomy (GTDB): domain Bacteria; phylum Actinomycetota; class Actinomycetes; order Mycobacteriales; family Mycobacteriaceae; genus Nocardia; species Nocardia sienata. The sequence goes on from NZ_BDBX01000033.1 coordinate 40,282, forward strand.
ATCAGCTCCGATGGGCTGAACCCGGAACCGACGAACGCGTCGACGGTGCAGGCGATATTCCACAGCGCCACCCGATCGATCGAGGACGCCATATCCGGGGAGATACCCCAGACGGTGGGATCCCAGCCGGTCGGGATCTGGCCGCCCACGGTCCGCGACAGGTTCGCCCGGCGGGGCACCCGGATCTCGGTGCCGGCCTTGCGGGTCACGGTCCAGTCGCCGGAATCGGCGACCGGGGTGATCACCGTGTGCTCGGGAGCGGCCGCGTAGAAGGCACGCGCCTCGGCTTCGCCGCCGACTGTGAACGACAGATCCTGGTCCAGGAATACCGAGGTCATCAGCGGACTGCTGTTGTCGACCATGGCACCGTCGTCGGCGTAGCGGCGGATACCGCACCGCTCGACGACCGCGTCGTGGTACCGCTCCGCCAGTTCGTGTTCCGGCACGTAGTCCCCGGATTCGGTGTCATACCAGCCCGGCTTCGGGTCGTTCTCCCAGGCCACCATGCCGGTGGTCCAGGCCAGCTCCAGCACACCGCCGGCCGACAGCTCGTCGGAGACCTCCATCTCGAACCGGGTCCGCGCCGAACCGTACGGGCCGAGCTCACCGGCACCGACGATGACGACCATATCGGTGAGATCGGCTGTCACCGTGCCCCATTCGGGGACGGGCAGCGCGGAGGTCAGCGCGGGCGGCGCGGGCAGCGCGGAGATCCGCGGCGCGTCCGAGGCCTGCACCTCGTCGGCCTCCTCGGCGTCCGCGGCTTCCTGCGCCTGCTTGGCCAGCGCCGCCAGGTCCAGATCGGCACCGGCCAGCCCGCCGGTCAGGTCGATCTGCTGCGGATCGGCCGCGGCGGCCGCACGGGCCTCCTCGGTCGCCCACTTCAGCAGTTCGTCGGCGATCTCGTCGGTCGACCAGGTCTGCACCCCGGCCTGTTCGACGGCGTCCACCATCGGATCGTTGTGGCCCATGAGCCCGGTGCCCCGGACCCAGCCGATCAGCGCGTGCACCAGGGTGACCCGGGCCGCCCACGTCTTCTCGGCCCGCCACCTGGCGACCACGGCGTCGAGCGCGGCCTTGGCCTCGCCGTAGGCGCCGTCACCACCGAAGAGGCCGCGGTTGGGCGAACCCGGCAGCACCACGTGCAGTTTCGCGTCGACATCGTGGTCGGCGCCCAGCGTGGACAGGCCACCGATGAGCCGCTCGACCGACCACAGCAGCACCCGCATCTCCATTTCGGCGCGGGCACCCGCGTCGGAGAGGTAGCCGGAGACCCGCGGCGCCGCGAACGGCAGCAGCAGGGTGGGGGTCAGCGCGTCCTTGGTCTTGATCTTGGCGCCACCGGCATTGTCGACCTGCTCGGTACCGACCCACTCGATGAGGGCGTCGATATCGGTGTAGGAGGCCATATTCGCCGGGACCACCCACAGCGCCGCACCGTGCCGGGCGTTGGCGCGGTAGAGGTCACGGTAGAAGCCGAGCCGCGTATCGTCCAGACGCGAGGTGGTGACCACCACGGTCGCCCCGCCACCGAGCAGCCGACCGGCGAGCGCGGCGGCGATGGAGCCCTTGCTCGCGCCTGTGACCACCGCGACCTCGTCGGACCACACCCCGATTTCGGTGGTGTTGCGCGCCGCCTCGGCGATCCGCTCGTAGTGACCGGCCAGCACCGAACGCGCCTCGCCCACGGCCCGCTGCCGCCACCAGTCGGCCTGCGCGGCCACCGCTTCGCCGGCACCGGTGAACCCGGCGACCGGCAGCTGCGCGGTCACGGAATCCTCGCCCAGCCACAGCCGGGCCAGATCCTCACGCGCGGTGGCCCACCGGTCGTCGATGAGTACCGCCTTGCGGGCGTCGAACGCCGGGGCGACCAGACGCGGCCAGTCCGAACCCAGTTCCGCCGACACCAGGTCGACGAGTCCGTCGTCGGTGGCCTCCGCCGCGGAGGTCTGCTCGGTGAGTCCGAGCTGCTCGAGCACCAGGCGGGCCGCCGAGGCCAGCACCCCGTCCTTACCGGTGATCTGCTCGGTGAACTCGCCGAGAGCCGCGGCGTCGACGGTACCGCCGCCGGAGCCGCCGGCCGCGGGCAGCGAGACCGCCACCCCGCGCCGTGCCGCCACCGCCTGGACGGCGGCATCGATCGCGGCGTCCACGGACGCGCCGTCGGACAGCGCCCCGGAGACCAGGCCGCCCAGATCGCCACCGCGCACGCTGGTGCCTTCGCGGGTGCCGAGGGAGACCTCGGCGGTGATGTGGCTGGCCCAGCCCTCACCGAGTTCCCAGACCTTCTTCACGCGTTCGGCAATCGCGGCCGGCCGCTTACCGGAGGGTCCGAACACCTTGCGCAGATGATCGTTGATCGCGTCGCTGAGCACCGAGCCGAACGGCTTGTAGGTCCGGGCGAGCCGCTCCACGGTCGCCGACAGCGCACCCATATCGGCGTCGGCCGCACCGTCGATCGCGCCGAGCGACAGTTCCGACCCGAGGTCGACCAGCAGCTGGTTACGGCGCGAGGACACCCCGTCGCAGAGGCCCTCGATGGTGTCGACCGGGCCGATCTGGTCGATCCGGAGCTTGGTCCACAGCGCGATCAGCACGCGGGTGGCGTCGGCGGCGGTGAAGGCGATGTCGTCGGGCCGCGGGCCACCGGTCGCGGCCGCGGGCGCGGCGGGCGCGGCAGCCGGAGCGGCCGCGGCGGCGGGCGCCTCGGCGACCTCCTCCACGGGCTCGTCCACCGGAGCGGGGTCGGTATCGGTGGAGTACACCACCGCCGCCTCGCGCTCGATGTTGAGTACCTCCACCGTGGTGGTGGCGAAATCGGGCAGCTTCAGGGTCTGGCTCGCCAGGTTCGCCACCGTCGGGGTGGCACCCAGACCGACCTCCACGAAACGCTCCACACCCAGCTCGCCGAACAGCAGGTCCTGGGTCTCGATCCAGCGCACCGGGCTGGCGAACTGCCAGGCCAGCAGTTCGATGAGCACTACGCGGCACAGTTCGCTGGGACGCTGCGACCAGGAATCGAAATCGGCGAGGACGGCGGCGAGCGGCTCCGAGGGCACCAGATCGGCGATCTCGGCGACGAACTCCCGCTCCAGCGAGAACGGCTTCGGCACCAGATTCGGGATATAGCGCCCGACCAGCACCTCCGGCTGCAGTTCCTCGGGCAGCAGCTGCTCGAGCTTGCCCCGGAACTCCGGCACACCCTTGCGCAGCACCGTGGAATGGAACGGCACATCGATACCGGGCACCAGGATGAAGGCGCGCTTACCGCCGAATTCCGCCCGGCGGCGCTCGATCTCGGCTTCCAGGGCGTCGAGACCGGCGACGGTACCCGCGATGGCGTACTGCGAACCGCGCAGGTTCAGGTTCACCACTTCGAGGAATTCCCCGACCTGCTCACCGACACCGGAGACGAAGCCGACGACCTCGTCGTCGGGCAGGCCGATCTGCGAGGGCCGGATGGCGGCCATCCGGTAGTCGCTGCGTCCCTGCGCATCCCGCGGCACCAACTCGTGCATGGCCGAACCACGCTGGAACACTACCTCGAGGACGGCCTCGAGCGGCAGCACACCGGCCACGGCGGCCAGGGCGTTGTACTCACCGACCGAATGCCCGGCCAGCAGCGCGCCCTCCACGAACGCACCGGCCTCGCGGAGTTCCGCGACCTGGGCGACACCGAGGGTCGCCATGGCGACCTGGGTGAACTGGGTCAGGTGCAGGACACCGTCCGGGTGCCGATGCTCGACCCCGCGCGCCTTCAGGTAGGTCGGGTTGTCCCGCACCACGGCCAGGATGGAGAAGCCCAGCGCCTCCCGCGTGTGCTTGTCGGCCCGGTCCCAGATGGCCTTGGCGGCCTTGGAGCGCGACCGCGCGTCCAGGCCCATCCCCTTGCGCTGGATGCCCTGGCCCGGGAACGCGTACACCGTCTTCGGCGCGGCGGTGCGACCGGTCGCGGTCATCACCAGATCGCCGGCGGCGCGGCAGGAGACCTCGAGGATCTCGTCGCCGCCGTCGACCGCGATCCGTTCCACCCGCACATCGATCTCGGCGCCCGGCCGGACCATGCCCAGGAACCGGGTGGTCCACGCGGTCAGGGTGCGCGCCGGCACCGAGGCCTGCGGGTCCACCGCCGACACCGCGTGCTGCGCGGCGGCCGACAGCCACATACCGTGCACGATCGGGCTGCCCAGGCCGGCGAGTTTCGCGGCGGCATCGCTGGTGTGGATGGGGTTGTGGTCACCGGAGACCGCGGCGAACGCGGCCATGCTCCGGGGCGCCACCATGGTGACGTCCCGGCGCCGGCGGCGCGGGGTCTCGGTGGCATCGGCGCTCACGGTGCCCGCGGCCCGCGGCGGATCGGTCAGTTCGCCCGCGCCGGTGCGGCCACGGATGGCGAAACGTTCGGTCAGGCGGGCCAGCGGCACCACGTCCAGGCCCTGGTCCCGCATCTCACCGACGGTGACATCCACCTCGACCACCCGGCCGAGGTCGGTGTCGACGACCGCACCGGATTCGGCCCGCACCACGAGAATGCTGGTCTCGCCGGGAAGCTCGCGCAGCAGCTCGATCCGGTGGTCCAGATGCACCAGATCCAGCATGCCTTCGATCACGCTGGTATCGGCCGAGGTCCGCGCCGCGCCCAGCACGCCGAACACCGCCGGCCAGCAGGCGCCCACCAGCACATCGGGCACCGTGCGGCCCAGCGTGCTCAGCTCCGCCGGCAGCCCGGCGCCGGTGACGCCGGCGTGATCAGCGACCAGATCCGGCGACCAGGCCAGATTCAGGTGCGCGACACTGCCCTTCACCTCCGGCAGTGCCTGGCCGGCGGCCACCCCCAGCAACGCGGACATGGCCGCGTCGGCATCGGCTTCGGTGACCACCGGCGCACCGCCGTTGTAGACCGTCACCGGCACCGTGATGCGGATACGCACCACATGTCCGGCGTACAGCGGGACGGTCAGCTCCACGTAATTGTGTTCGGGCTCAGGGCCCTCGGTCTCGACCAGAGTGGCTCCGGTCGGCGGGTGCACCGCGCCCTTCTCGTCCACGGTCCACTCGTGCAGGTCGCCGAGCCGGTGCACCGGGTTCACGGTCGCCCGGCCCGACCAGTGCACGTCCGGCGCGGCCAGCACCACATCGATGGGCCCGCTGGTCACCGCGGCGACCCGGCGGGCGTCCACTGCGATCGGCGCCAGACCATCACGGACCAGCTTGTAGGCGGTGTCCTGCTCGAACCGGTCCAGCAGTTCGCCCACGGGCTCGTCGACCCGGGTGATCCCGGCGACGGCGACAGTTCCCGGAATCACGCAGACTTGATCGGCGGAGTACCGCGGATCGTGGGCCTGCCACAGCGAATCCGAACGCCACCAGCGCCGCACATCCTGATCGACCACCGGGACGAAGTTGACCGGTTTACCCGGCGTCTTGCACAGGGTGATGAAGAACGGCACATCCGCCGGGTGCAGCAGGGTCTGCCCCGCCGCCGGGTAATGCTCCCGCAGGGCCGCGAGCGCGGCAGCGGGGTCTTCCAGATCCTCGTCGCGGAACAGCGAGTCGATCTCGCCGCGATCGGCCGGGGCGAGGCGGGCCTCGGCGCGGCGCAGCATCTCGGCGAACCGGTCGCGCCAGCTGATGTCCAGCCACACCGACCGGGTGGCCGCGGTGATCGCGTCACCGAGATCGGTGCCGCAGTCGAAGTCCTGGCGGCGCTCCTGACCGATCGCCAGATCCACGTAGCGCTCGAGCCAGGCGAGGTAGGTCATGGCCGCGATATCGCCGAAGTAGGGCTTGGCGGTCGCGTTCAGCGCCTCGATGATCTCGGCGCGGCGCTGCGCCACCGCCTCGGCGTCACCGGCGACCTCGTCGAGCAGGCGACCGGTGCGCGAGGCGGCATTGTCGATCTCGTGGATATCGGCGCCCAGCTGGCTGCGGCCCGAGGCCATGCCGCCGCTCGCGGTGCCCGCGCCCACCCAGTCCGGGGTGCCGGGGGTATCGACCAGCAGCTGTTTCACCTCGGGCGCGGTGGTGGCCTCCAGCGTGGCCATCGCCGCGGTACCCACCAGCACACCGTCCAGCGGCATGGCCGGGTAACCGTGCGGCGCCGACCAGGCGCCGGTCAGGTACTCGGTCGCCCGCTCCGGGGTCCCGATGCCACCGCCGACGCAGACCACGACGTTTCCGTGGGTACGCAGTTCGGCATAGGTTTCGAGGAGGAGATCGTCCAGGTCCTCCCAAGAGTGGTGCCCACCGGCCTTACCGCCCTCGATGTGCATGATCACCGGGTAGTCCGGCACGGCGTCGGCGATCCGCAGTACCGCGCGGATCTGCGCGACCGTGCCCGGTTTGAAGGCGACGTGGCTGATCCCGGCCTCGGTCAGTTCCTCGATCAGCGCGACGGCTTCCTCGAGCTCCGGGATACCGGCGGTCACGATCACACCGTCGAACGGAGCGCCCGCCGCGCGGGACCGCTGAACCAGTCGTTTACCGCCCAGCTGCAGCTTCCACAGGTACGGATCCAGGAACAGCGAGTTGAACTGCACCTGCCGTCCGGGGTGCAGCAATTCCTGCAGATCCGCCACTCGGTCGGCGAAGATCTGCTCGGTCACCTGGCCGCCACCGGCCAGTTCCGCCCAGTGCCCCGCGTTGGCCGCGGCCGCGACGATCTTCGCGTCCACCGTGGTCGGGGTCATACCCGCCAGCAGAATCGGCGAACGTCCGGTGAGCTTGGTGAACGCGGTCTCCACCACGATGCGCCCGTTCGGCAGCCGCACCGGGCGCGGCGCGAAGGCGGTCCACGGCTGCGCGACCTCCGGCGTGGCGCCCGGGGTCAGCAGACTGCGCTGACCGGCCCGGGTGGCCGCCGCGATCATGCCGACACCGGTGCCCTTGAGCGAACCACCGCTGACGCGGGAGAGCAGGTCGCCGGGGCCGAGGTCCAGGATCCATTCGGCGCCGGTGCCGACCACTTCGTCCACGGTCGCGACCCAGTCGACCGGCTCGACCAGGATGTCGCGGGCGAGCTGCCCGGCGAGTTCGGTATCGAGCCCGCACTGCCCGGCCCACCCGGCGACCAGTTCGACCGTGTCGGCGAGCGCCGGATGGTGGAACGCGACATCGACGTCGAGGTCCTCGAAGACCGGCGCGAACACCGCACCGCCGCGCTGCTTGGCCGACCGCTCACGGTCCTGTTCGGCATGCAGCTGCGCGCAACGCTGCTGCACCCGGCGCAGCTGATCGGGGGTACCTGACAGCACCACCCGGCGCCGCCCGTTACGGATCGACAGCACCGCGGCCGCCATCGGGTCCACACCCGCGCCGACCTCGGCGAGCACAGCCCGCAGTTCGTCCGGGTCGACGTTGGAGACCGCGACCATCGAAGACTGATCGCCCACCGGCATCAGGCCGCGCCGCCGCGCGACCAGTCCCGCCGCCGCGCCGACCAGCTGAGCGATGGCGAGGATCTCCGCGTCCCGCTCCCCGGCGGTCTGTACCGCAGCGGCCGCCAGCAGCCCCTGCGAATGGCCCACCACCGCGACCGGTACGGTCTCGGCCGGGTCCAGCCCCTGCAACCGCAGTGCCCGCAGCGCGGCGAGCTGGGTCAGCAGGACACCCGGCATCGATACGGCGGCCGAACGCAGCACCCGCTCCGGCGGCGCGTCCGAGGTGTCGGTGTCCTCGTCGGCGAGATCGTCCTCCAGCATCCAGGCGACGGGGTCGAATCCCACCGGGCGCACCACCAGCAGCTGGTCCGCGACGGGACCCAGCAGCGCGGCCGCCTCGTTGACCAATGCGGTGAGTTCGGGTTCCAGTGCGGCGTCGCGGCCGATCTCGGCCAGTTCGCCCAGCCAGCTGGCGCCCTGCCCACCGAAGGCGAGCGCGTAGGGGGTTCCTTCCCGCAACCGGTCCAGCAACGGCGTGCGATTCGTCTCGCTCACGGTCCTGCCTGCGGCGGCGTCCACCCGGTGTCCGGCCCCGGACGCAGTGCTCTCGTTGATCGTCAAGACGCTTCGACTTTCTCTCGTGGCGACATGTCTTCGGAGACTTCCCCGGCTCCCAGTCCGCGCGCGGGCAGTCCATGCCCGTCGGCCTGCTCTCAGCGAGAATGGCACAAAATCATGAGGGAACCCTCACGTTTGCCTGCCCGTGCGTCGCCTACCGATCGGTATTCATGCACCCCTGTACCAGAATCGACGCAAACATGAACCTCCCTCATGTTTGAACCCGCTGGTGAGGGCCGGTCCTTACCCCCGCGAAACGTGAGCACTCCTCATATTGCCGGTTACCGAATCGTTATAATCCCAGGTGGGGTTACCGGCGAGTACAAAACACCGGCCCGCGTCTTCGCGATCCGCCGAGGGACCGGTAGAGTTTGGACGGTCGTACCATCAAGCGCGAGTGGCGAAATTGGCAGACGCGCCAGATTTAGGTTCTGGTGTCCACGGACGTGGGGGTTCAAGTCCCCCCTCGCGCACTTCGCTTCGTGTCATTCGTGACGCGAAGCGTTGTGGGAGTACCCCGACGAGGGACCACCCGGTCCACGACCCATCAGGTGTAAGTCACCTCGGGGCCGGGCAGCCTCGGATCGGCCGCTTTCTCGAGCGCGCCGCGGAGCCCTGCACCTGGCCCGTCCACGCTGCCGACGCCGGCGCACCGATGACGCCCCTACTGCGGGTGGCATCGGTAGGTCGTGCGGCTGACGACCGACTCGTGCAGGACCGTCCATCGGCCGTATACCCGTCGACGACCCGCCTTCGGCGCCGATGACCGCACCGACAACCCGTCGCGTCCCGGATGCGGCGGGTGGCCGGCCAGATCTCGGTGGTCATCGTCGACGACGCCGATATGGACGTGCTCGGCGACGGACCGGTGATCCGCACACTCGCACGGCCACCCGGCCCCGAAAATGCAGCTCGGGTATGCCGAGGACGAACGGGGGCCGCCGAGACGCAACCGTCATCCAATGCGACCGAGACCGGTGCACTAGTTTCGTCGACTATCCATCCGGTCGATGAGTTCGATGTCGACGAATTCGCCCAGCCGCGCACTGGTCTTGCCCTCCGCAACGTCACGAACAATATCCTTGAATTGCCAGACGAAAGTGCGGGACTTCGGCGCGGTTTCTTCGATTGTGCTGGCGAAGACGGAGTCGCGCATATGAATCTCATGAATCTTCGGCAGATTCCAGTACGGAATCATGGGCGAGAGATGGTGGTCCAGGTGATACCCCTCGTTGTGCATACCCAGGAAATGATAGGAAAGCGGTCCCAGCGCACGGTGACGAGTGGTCCTCACATCGGTATCACCATTTCCGACGAGAGGAAAATGCTCCAGCAATGCCATGTACCAATTGATCATGGGGAATACGATCAGCAGAGGCACGATCCAATAGAGCAAGAATTGGCTTCCGTATCCGGTCGCCCAGCAGAGCAGACCGAGCGCACCCAGATAGCACAACACTCCCAGACCAGGAAGTGCCTTGTTCCAGGAACCGGAGAGCTGCAACTCTTTCACGATGGCTGTCGTCTTCGTACCCAGTAGCGGCAGCAGCATGTGACGCCGCACGAACCCTGCACCGGATTGCGGCTTGTACAAGCCGGCGGCGAGATGTGCCCGGAAGTCGGGATCTCTGCGCACATCTCCGAAACTGCCATGATGATCTCGCATATGGCTCCGCCGGAACGCGTCGTAGGGTTGGAGGATCACGTACCCCGAGAACCACGTTCCCAAGAACCGGTTCAGACGGGGGTGCCGGGCCAACGTCCCGTGCACGGATTCATGAACCAGGGTCCCGAGCGCACGCTGCCTGGTTGCGATCACAGTCAGCGCGACAGTGAGATAGAAGACCCACCACAGCCACCCCGAAAGCTGCTCACAGACGAGGACAACGATCGCGATGACCACCCAGTCGCCGATCAACGCCAACGGCCCATGCCAATTGTCGAGCTTTCGAAGTTTTCTGACCTCACCGTCGATCTCGGAATCGAACCTGTAGCGAGGTACGCGGCCTGGCAGCGGATTTATGTCATCGCTTTGTTCTGTCTCGATCACCATTGCCTCCTTACTGCGGCTCGCCGCCGCTGGCGAGTTCGTTGCGGGTGGGTCGTGTGACCGGCTCGGCGTGCGGTAACCGAGGGCAGGGCCACAGAGCCTGGCCGTTGCTCACAGAATCGATGGCCTCCGCCGTACCGGCTGCCAACTGGCGTTGTCACGGTAGGCAGGGTTGACGACTCTCGGGTCTTCTCCGGTTTCGAGAACATTCTTGATGGAGTCGGCGTTGGCCGCGAGTATCGCGCGGAAGGACTCCTCGGTCGCACCGGCCGCGTGCGGCGTGACCAGAAACCGCCTGCTGCCCAATGTCATCAACCCGAGGGGATCGGTGCGGTCCGACGGTGCCGGCACGATGTAGTAGCCATCCATTGCGGCGGCGGCGAGACGACCGTCGAGCAACGCGGAGCGCAACGACGCTGGATCCACGAGCTCCGCCTCGGAAGTGTTGATCAGTACCGCACCGGATTTCACGGCAGCGAGCTGCGTTTCGCCGATCATCCGCTCTGTCTGCGGACCGTATGTAACGTGCAGGCTGATGACGTCGGATTCGGCGAGCAGCTCGGCCAGATCGACCCGGCGAGCGGCGATATCGCGCTCCAGTTCCGGTTTGGCTGTTCGGCTCACATAGACCACCCGCATTCCGAAGCCGTTGGCCGCGATCCGGGCGACAGTAGCGCCGATGGTACCCATGCCGACGATGCCCAGCGTCCTCCCATACAGGTTGCGTCCTGTGGTCTTGTGCCATCGACCGGCCTGCGTTTCCATGGCAAGGTCGGTGATCCCACGCCAGGCGTCGACCATGAGACCGATCGCGAATTCCGCGACCGCACGCGCATTGGCGCCGGGCGCGTTGGTCACCGCGATCCCCGCCGCGGTGGCTGCGTCGGTGTCGATGTATGCGTGGTACCCGGCACCCGTGAAGGCTATTACCTTGAGGTCGTCGGCAGCGGACAACGCGGCGGCTGTCGCACGCTCCACACCACCGAGAATGTATGCGTCCTTGTCCACCAGAGCCCGCGCCAACTCCGATTCGGACAGGTCACCGCCATACACTTCGACCTCGAGATCCTGTCGGCGCAGCCATTCGACATCGGCCGGTAGCGGATCGGCCCCGGTGAGCAGGACACGATGAGGGCTCGATCGAGCCGTCATCGTCGCAGCCTTTCCTCGGCGAGCCGGATCTCGGTGTCTCGTAGCAACTGCGCACCCTCCAGCATCAGTTGTGAATCGCGCGCCAGGGCAACGCGTACGAGATTCCGGCCACGCTCCGGCTGATGCCAGAAGAAGTTCGTTCCGGGTAGAATATGAACACCCTCCTGGATCGCGGCGTGGACGAAGACCTCACAATCCATTCCTTCCGGAAGACGCAGCCAATCCACCGAAACAGGCGATCGCATCTCGGTGAGGAACTCGATATTTCCGTCGGACAGGATCGATCGGAGGATAGCCCGATTCTTCGTCACCGAAGGTAGGATACTCTCCTCGAAGCCGTTCTTCGAGCTGTCCTGAATAAACTCTGTCAGCACTCGTAGATGAAAAGGAGAAACGCTCTGCAATAGATCATCGTGCAGTCGGTACATGTCTGCGTACATGTCTTGACTACACACCGCCAGGCCGACCTTTATCTCACTGGTCGACCACGTCTTACCCGTATCCTCGAGCACAATATACGAAACTCCTGACTCCTCCAATATTTCATACTGCGACCAATCCGCCGGCGCAGGACAGAAAAATCTGAAGGACGTGTCCAGAACAAGAGTGCAACCGCGGTCGGCACAATACTGGACCAGCGTTCTGAACTCGGCCTCGGACAGCATCCATCCGGTGGGATTGTTGGGCGATACGAGCCACACGACCGCAGGCTCGAGCCGAGCCAGCGCCACAGGAATTCGTTCGACCGTACAATCCTGTTCCGTCAGCGGTACGATATCCACGTTTTCGCGGAGCAAAATGGACGAAATATTGTCGAAGACCGGCTCGATCAACGCGACGCGCTTGCCTGCACGAGCGCAATGGCTTACCACCATTGTTATCGCGGATGATGCGGAGTACGAGAGCATATACCTGGAAAAATCCTGGTGCATCGGCTCGCCGGCCAAGCCCATGAAGGCGCCGATAAAATCCTCTTCCAACTCGGTCTGGGTCCGATTCCGGGCTTCGTAGAAGAGCTCCGGAAAGCGTTCGACGATGTCGACCTGCGTAGCAGTCATAGGTTGCCGGCAATGGGCATCCGACAAATTTATGGCTTGATCGAGACTACGACGCTCATACGTGGTGCTGGTTGTTCGCGCAGGCGAATCGGGAGAATGTGAAATTCGCGGCCGGATGCTTGTCACCCTCGGTTGACCTTTCATATTTGTAGATGCATGTCGGTGTGTCGAGTTCGGTGTCGTCCAGGTATTTCGATCGGGACGGCCGGAAGCTCACAGCAACTATCGAAGTGCAGGATTCGGGTCGTGGGTCAATGCCATGGTGAGCCCTGTTTCTCTTTTGTTTTCGGAGCGTTGCTCCAAGGGGTTCGAAGAGTCTGCACCCCGGACGGACCGGCGGCGGCTGCTTCAGGAGCCGCCGATGATATTTCCCGGACCTCCGCCCGATCGCGATGTTCGAGAACCAGCAGATTCTCCTTCTCCCCGGATGCGCTATTTCCACCCAGCAATATGTCGAGCGAGCCGTCGTTATTTCTGGAAAAGACAACTTGCGCGATGTCGAGTATCCATCTCGCTGCGGTGACAATGCGTGTTCGACCCACTGCGCCGGATCGCCCACGGGCAGCGGCGGCACGGGCCGCAATTCGGCCCAGCAGGATTCCCGCACCGATGCCGAGCGCAGCCGTGAATAGCATCCCCCCCGACGAACCGGCAAGATGAACACCCTGGCTCGCCACCGTACTTCCCATGGCGATCCCGACCCACATCAAGCTGAAATGAAAGCCGAGGGCCTCACCAGGCGCGCCCTCGGAAAACGCTGCATTCATGTAATCGGTGCAGGCCGGAAAAACAGCCCCGGCCAACATGCCCACTACGAAAACAGCTATCGCCAGCATCACAGGCCCGGCCGCGAAGGCGCAGGGCACCATTCCGGCTCCGAGCCCTGCCAGCAGCACATACGGCGAGATGGTTCTGGAGATCGAACCGTACAGATACCCGCCTGCCACGGCACCGGCTGCGCCGACGGCGAGCACCAGTCCGATCGCTCCTTCGTCGCCGAAATCGTGCATCACCGCGATGACGAACATTTCCTCCGCACTGATCACCGCGGCGGCCGCGGCGTATGCGACACATGCCGCCACGAACCCGGGCTGTAACCAGGACCGCCGGAGCACAGGTCGATCCACCGGAGCCGTCTCGGTTTCCAGCGATGGGCTGGATCTGAGCAGCACCGCGCCGCAGCACAAGACCACCATTCGCGCCACCAGGAGCACCACATCTGTGTCGAGCATGCTCATCGCTGCGACACCCAGCGGCGGCCCGGCCAGCAGCGAAACATCGGCGGTCACTTCGTAGGCGGCCAGCGCCGGGCGCCGCTGCCGTTCGGTCGTGGCGACGGTGATGGCCTGTTTTGCCACGTTGATGACCGGTATCTCGAACCATGCCGCCAGCGCCGCGAGCAACAGCAGCACCGGAAACGGAGCGAATGGTGCAATCACCCAGCAGATCCCGTTGATCAGGATGGCCCGAGCGATGGTGAGTCGCGTACCCAAGCGGTCGAGCTGCGGGCCACGCCGTAGCTCGGTTCCGGCCAGACACAGGTAGACCACCGTACTCAATAGGCCCGCAGCAGCGTAGGACAGGTCCAACGTATGCCGCACATGCATGACCAGCATCAGGGATTGAGAGTTGAGAACCGTCCGGAACAGCAGGCTGAGTAGCACCATTTCGCATACTGTCCGGTTTGTCAGAAGCTCTAGATAAGCTTTCACTTCCGCTCACCCGGCGTGTAGTCGGCTTCTGCGGAAGCGATCGAGTCTTCTGTCAGGTAGGTGTTCTCAGTACGTTTACCACGGCGCCCCTGTCTCCAGGGTTCGGCACTTCTTTCCATTGCTATGCGAAAACCGAAGTAGTGAATATTTCGATAATCGACCCTGGACCGCTAGGCGATACCTGTCTTCTCGAGCAGATCGCACAGCTCCGGGATGACCTCGGACATAGCGCTCGCGAATCCGCGCATTTGCTGTTCTATGTCCTGGAATGCGCTGAGGTGGATATCGAGGCGTCCGGGTTGCAGGACATACCCGATCCCGATGCATCGGGCGGTTATCGGCCCGAATCCGAAGAATCGAACGTGGGCCGACGATACGGCACTGGTACTGAGGTGATCATCGCGCAGAATACTCCAGCCAGGGGATTCGTAGAGTGCGAGCGGCTCATCGCCGCGTTCCCGCTGGATGCGCTGAAGCTCCACCAGGTGCCGTTCCGGCGCGCGCCCCGCCTGGCAGTCCCTGGTGTTGGCGACATGCGTCTCCACCGCGGCGCGTAGCGCTTCGGCCCGGGCGGCGACCGTAGCGGTCGGGTCGTCCATCGACGCCACGAAGCGCACGACCTCGGGCGTCACCGCCCGGAGGGCCTCTGTGCGGCCGTTTCGGTAATGCCGTACCGCAACGGATTCATAGGTGGTGCCGAGGAATCCCCTCGATCGTTGGTGAGCCAGTTGGTACGCCATTTGGACCAACGCATCGGGGGATACCCCGAGACGCTTGGCCGTGTCCGACCCGAAATTCTCGAACGAGACGATCTCCGTGACCGTTTCATCCACCTGCCTACCGAAATCAGCAGAGGCGTTGTCGATTTCCTGCCGCAGATGATCGTCGAGACGGAACTCGATCGGCGATACCGCGGGAACTCGCCCGGTCTTCTCCGGGGAGATGGCCATCGTACTTCCCAGAACGGCGTCGCAGAAGCTGGCCACGGTGGTTCCGTCCAGACCGGACTCCTCGATATTGATGCCCGCGCGGCCATCGGCGAAGACGATGAATGTCAAGGCTTTGTCGTACCAGCGGTTACCACCATCACCGTGCATCAGGTGGTTACATGCCGCAAGTTCGCCTTCGGGTACGAAATCGTCGAGCGCTACACAGAACAGTGCCGTTTCGATCGTCTCGAGCGCGGCGAGATTGTCCGGATCTTCGATGAGTGCTCGGCGGGCAGTCGCCCATGCGGCACGTGACGTCGCCGTCAGCGCTCCCGGTGAGAGGTTGTCGACCTCCTCGGTGCCCCTGATCACCTCCAGTGCGGTGATCAGGTCCGCGACAGAATACGGGGTTCGGTCATCTGCGATGATCTCCAAGCGGAACGCCTGTCGACGGAAGAAGACGACGATATGGTCTGCCGCCGCGGGGCCGGGTTCGACGGCACTGTAGGCGGAGCGCACGGAATCGCGTTCGATACCGGGAATCCTGGTGGTACCGAACAGACACCTGTTCTGGTGCATGGACTGTGGCCGGCCGCGCAGCATCACGGGCGATACCAGCTCGGCGTCGAGTCCGAGTTTATAGGCGGCGGTACGCGCGATCAGTTCGGCGGCCCGTTCGAGTTGCCCGTGTTCGGAATCGGTGAACAAGAAGAACGAGTTCGCACTGAACGCGATACTGTCCCTATAGCCGAGATGGCGAGAAGCCCAGTAGGCATCGAGCCAACTGTGGACGCCGGGGGTCCGGTCGAATCGCTCGATTTCCTCTTGCCACTCCCGTGCCGGACTGTCCGGCGAGAGGAAATTCTCCACCGCTGCCTCGGTCGCCTCGAGTTGCTCGTCGGTCAGCAACGGCGCGCACCGCTCGAGCAATCGCTTGCACGATTCCTCCAGAGCCGGAATGGGCAGTCGCGGCAGTTGATCGTCGAAATCGAATGTGCCGACGGCGTTCTCGGCCCCAAACTTCTCGTTCACCGGGAGAGTGTCTCACCACCACCGCTACCGCGGCTGGCTCCACCGGTGGGAAGGCCCGGCAAGACCGCGCGGCCGAGAACTGTTTTCCCAGTTGAGGTCCGGTCTCGACCCGGTCGGTCACTGAGCGGATGCCACCGCCGAGGGGGCAGCCCCTCCCCGTGTGACGCCGGGCTGAAGTCCCCACGGCGCCGGCGCGTAGCCGCTCGGTGACAAGCTCGGGTTCACCGTGGTCACGGCCGCTGCCATGAACTGAGAATTTCCAATACGGGCCGGTCCGGCAACGGTTTCGAATGACCGGAGAGCTGTCGCATGACGAGGACGGCGTACCGGAAGTCCGTCTCGATGAAGTCGACGAGTTCCGGAGTAAGACGTCCAGACGATGGCAGAGGCGCAAATTTCACGGTATCGATCATCACGCGCTTGATCTTCTGCACCCTGCCGGCCGTCAGCAGATGCGGGCCGCCAAGTGTTTGGGGAACAAAACTTCCGGACATCAGATGGTCCATCCGGGCACAGTCGTAGACCGGCGGGCCCAAGACAGCCAATTCCCAATCGAGGAGAGTCAGGGAACGATTGTTCGCCAGCGGGAAGTTGCCCACATCGGGATCGGCGTGCGGAATATGGAAATCGCTTTCCCGGCATCGCAAGAAAGTCACTTCGCAGTGGGAAAAGGATCTCGGAGCAACCCGAACTCGTCGAACAATGCCCCGAATTCATCGTAGTGCCGTCGGTAGAATTCGGTGTACCAATCGGCCATATACAAGAAGTGGTACACCGGCAGTTGCCACAGCCATCGCTTCGGCACGGTCCATCGTCCGTCCGCGCTCACTGCCCAGAGGGGATAATTCCCGTGCCGGCGGTACTTCGGAAAGATCGATCGTCCGGTCCGTCCTACCCGGTCTCCGGGCGGCACGTGCGGTCGCGGTCCACCGCCATCGCGCCCAGTACGCGCTCGACATCGCTGACCGCGTGATCCTGCGGCAGCGACGCGCCGAGAGCCGCGGTGGTGGAATCGGCGAACGAGTCGGCGGATACGGTCGATCGCGGATCGGCGCAGGAGTGCAGCACATTCCGCACCCGCCCGAGCAGATTTCCTCTCATCGGATACAGCAGGGTGCAGTAGATCTCGCGCGCCGGCTCGTGCATCCATTGTGCGCGCTCGGTCGGTGGCAGTCAGCGTGCCGGGTGGCGCCGCGTGTGCGTGTTCTCGATCCGACCGAACACGAGCCTCGATATGACTATTCCGATGCGCCGGGACGCTCCGTCGACCGTGGCGTACTGCGGCGGTTGCTGCTCCATGGTGAGGGTTCGGGCTTCACGCCGACGTTGTCTCGCCCGCCGGTATCGGACAGTTCGGCTGGTGCCGTGGTGTCTTGCGCCGGGAGCCGTTGTCCGTCGGCGGAGGCAGGCCCGCCGATCATGGATTCTGCCGATTCGCCCGGTCCGTCCAGCAGGTCCGCGATCGGCACGGCAGGCCCCGGTCGCCCTCGGTCGGAGCGGGGCTTGCCCTGCGGCCCCGGGTACACGATATCTGCGGTGCCCTCTGCCGCACTTCGTAGCAGCTTTGCCATCCAGCCGGTGAACGCGGAGACCGGCCCCGCGGCCGCGCGCAGCCTGCGCTGGGCTGCCTCTGGAAGAAACCCGATTCCACCCTCGACGATGTCCTTCCCGATGCCCAGCACCAGATCCGGGGACTCCCGTAGAACCGTACTGGCCAGGTAACGGTCGACGACCTTCATCATGTATTCCTCGGCCGCTCGACTACCCATCCGCGACCAGATGAAGGCAGCCAGATACCTTGCCCGCAGATACTCCGGGCTCTGGGCCGCGAGCCCCCGGCAACCCGGGAAGTGCAGCGCCGACCACAGGTCGTCCTTCAGGTATCGGTTCCAGAATTCGTACTCCTCGGGTGTGAGGACCTCGCGCATCAGGTCGTGATCGTGGCCCAGCAGGGGCCTTCCCGAGAAGTACTGCATCTTGCCGAACAGAATCGACACCAGCTGCGGCCACTCGTCCAGCGATGTCGCCCGCAGGAATCTCGCCCACCTGGAGATCCGGTCGTTGACATCCCGGGTGCTGGCACGCTGCGGCTCATTCACCGGCAGCGTCCGCAGCTTCCAGACGGTGATGATCCTCCCGTCGCTCGTGGTCTTCTGCTGTTTGATGAACAGTGACTGCCAGTTGATCGCTTCGCCCAGTAGCGCCGCCGTAACCGCCGACTGTGTATCCGGCACCCCCAGTTCCTCGGCCCGCCGGTCCGCCATGGACAACAACTGCCGGATATGCTCCGCCGCCTCGTCCTCGCTCATCGGTGGGTCGGCGAGCTGCGCCAACTCCTCGAGCGACGCGTGACGGTGTTCGACGCGAAGCTTCCCCGCCGCCGCCAGATGTTCCGGCACATCATCGCCGAGCAGTTCCAATGCCCGTTCCACCCGGGCCGCCTCCGCTACAGCTTCGCGGTTGCGCATCAAATTATCGATCGACAAGCCGGTTACGGACAGCAAGGCCAGTGCCGAGTAGACGGGGGCACGTTTCACGATCCGGTTAAGCTCGAGAAAGTCCTTGTCGGTGAACTCTTCCTCGAGATTCGTCTCGCGCACCTTGTCGGCACCCCAGGAGACCAGGGTGGAGATGATCGAACCCAGCTCGCGTGGGCCCATCTTGCCGAATTCCTTGTCGGGTATCTCCAGTTCCTTCAGCTTCTCGACCACCTCCGCGTGCATGGCATCGAACCATTTCCCCCGTTTGCTGACCCAGTCGGCGCCGAACGGCTCTCCTGGCTCGGGCCTCGGCAGGTATTTCAGGTACCAGTACGCCGCAGGGTCGATCGCGATCAGCTCGTCGATGGCGGCGTCTGTCTCCGCCCAGTATCGAGTCCAGTATTCGGACTCGTTCTCCGCTGAGTCGCCGGCCCGTGCGTCGGTGTCGGCGCCGGGTACTGGCGGGGCCGGGGGTTCGGCGTCGGGGTCGAGGTCGATGGCGACGGTATCGGGGCCGCGCGGCGTGGGATCGGGTTCGGGCTCCTGTGCGGCCAGGATTCGACGGTAAGCGGCGGGGCCGGCCGCCGATGCGGTGCGATCGGCCTCGGGGTCGACGAGGCGGGAGCCGATCGTCCGGTGCAGCCAGCTCGGCTTCTCCGGTCCCGGCCGGTGCGGGGCGCGTAGTACCTCATCGCCACGGCCTACTGCGATCAGAGCGGAGCCGCCCAGCGGCTCGGTGGGAATGCCGGCGATGGAGTCGATGTACTGGAAGTACTGGCGATGACTTCGTAACGCAGTCGCGAACCGCGGCGTGTCCGGATACTGGGACCGGGCCCGTACCCCGCCGAACACCTCCGCCGCCGGATCCATCCCCTGCCCGCGACCGGCGATCCTTCCGGCCATCCCCGGTATGTTCGACCCGAGCGAGGTCACCGGGTCCTCACTGTTCGAGAAGACATACACCTCTTCGACACGGAACTCGTCCGCGTGCTGCAGCGGTCCCATGCCGGGAGAACCCAACACAGCGACCGATTCGACCACGGATGTCGACTCGGTGGCATCGAGGAATCGATCACCATATGCGGCCCAGGCCGCCGTGGTGGAGCCGTAACTGTGGGCAAAAAGCCGGTTCAGCGATATCGGAGAACCGCCGGGAAGTCCGCTCTGCAGCCGGCGAGTCGTATCGAACCCCCAGAGGTCTCGTACCATCAGGCGCCCACCCTCGATGGCCGATTGAGGCGAAACGGTCTCGGTCATCATCGTTCCGCCACTGGGCGCGTCGTAGCCGAGCCACGCCATCGAAAAGATTCCGAGATCAGGATTCAATCTCGCCGACGCACTGTAGAGATTCCACGAATTGGTCAACCTGTCGTTCAGACGTTGCAGCGTGGTGGTGATTCCGGGAATCTGCCACAGTATGACTTCGGCGCTGTCGGCCCTACCGAAACCGACCAGCGCCCGCCCGGCTCCGCCGAACTCCTGAGCTTCATAGCCGATCACCTGCACAGGGGGCGCGGGCACGATGGGTTCCATGGACCGTGTCTCGAGCTCCGCTTTACCCAAGGCGTGGTGGCTGTAGACCAGGTTGCGCAGATGCCGGCGCTCCGCGGCGTCGAGCTGTGTCGCCATCCATTGCTCGATATCGGCGCCTTCGGGACACCTGGCCCGATAGGCCGCCAGTTCGCGGGCGATCGACAACCGATTGACCTGATCTCGTATCTCGAAGGGAATACCGTCGGCGTTGCCGAGCTCGGGAACCGCCCGCCGCACGGCTTCCCTCTGCTCCGAAGTCAGCTGATGCCACCATCGGAAGTTCGCTTCGGCCCGCTGCACCGACCGTTCTCTCACGTCGTCATCGCCGTACTCGGCGTGCACCAGATCGGCCGGAGAACGAACCAAACCCCCCACATCGAATGCACTCCGTACCAACTCTTCCTCAGCGGACGTGGGCTTGGACGCCTCGGGCAGCAGCTCTGCGTACAGATGTGAACGATTGCGGATCGATCCGGTATCAGAGCTGAGGTCCCGCTTGCCGGTGCCATCGTCGACGATTGCGAAGCTGGCGGCGACATCCCGCGGTGTCACCACCTGCGTTGCCAGGAATGGCTGTCTGTTCGGGTTCTTCCGGCGATTCCACGGGTTGGCAGACGACGGAAGAATTCCCGGCCGACGCGTACGCGCGGTGTCGGTGAGCTGGGGATTCTCCAGCAGAGACGGTCCTCGTTCGTCCGAGCGACCGGGGTCGTCCGATGCGTGTCGCCCGAGTGTGGGATCGACCGGATCGGTAGCCAGAGCAGTACCGTTCGCTGCGATATCGGCGAATATCGTCAGTGACGATGAGGGAACCCCGGTGGCCGGGTCGGCAGAAAGATAACGTCCGAGCACCGACGTCCCGGGATCGGCAGCGGGGACCACGATGATCCGCTGTCCCCCGAACTCCATGCCCACACCGCGGCGGCGAACTCGCCTGACGCCTGCGCCCAGCACGGGAGATCGCCGCGATACCGTTTCCACGATATTGACCTCATCGACACCGAATTCCGCGGCATTCGCGACCGGCAGAGCGCCGCGGGGATCCGACAGCGTCACTGTGGTGACCTCGCCACTCAACCGGGCGTGTGCGCCGGCGGCGCCGACCATGGCTGCGGCGGCGCCGTAGGCGAATATGTGATTCACCGGCGTCGGAGAGCCATCGGGCAGCTGGGCGGCGTACTCGCGGCCCGCGTTGAAACCTGCGATACCTGCGCTGAACTGTCGTCCATGCTGCACCCCGATCTTCGCTCGTCTGGGCGCAGTGTGCCGGTGGGAAATCTTGGAGGCTGTCCGAGCGTCCGCGGTCCGTCCGGTAGTCGCCTCGTAATGGTTGCCCACGTAGACGACGTCGTCGGCAATGGACGAGAGGTCGCTGCTGTACACGACGTGCTCGGCGATCGAGAGCGCGGAGTCCAAGTCGCCGAACCCGATCTCGAGCCCGTCGTCGTGGTAGGCCAGCAGCTGCACCGGCGGCGGAACCTCTGAATGCATCGCCTTCGCCCGCAGTTCGGCCTGTGCCAGCGCTCTACGTGCGTGGAGGATACGGCGCAGCTTCCGGGGCTCACCGGGCCCGAACTCCGAGTTGACCGTCTGGCTGATCCCGAGATTCTCGGGGGTGCGGGCGAGGAAGCTCGCGAGGTCACGATCGAGTTTCCGCCGGTTCGCAGTGTTCCTGTCCGCTGCCGGGATACCACCGACATTGCCGACCTCGGTGTGTACGAACAACACTGCTTCCCGCCGGGCTTCGTCCAGCGAGTGCCACCACCGGGCCACGGCCGTCGCTCGGTCACGTGCCGTCGCCACGACATCCCCGTCGGGCCGGTCCTCGGGAAACAGATCCGCCACGGTCGCACCCGGCACGAATCTCCGCAGCGCGTCCTCGGCGTATGCGAGATCGATATCGGTGATGGGCCCGCCGGCGAGCGCGGCCTTCACCGACTGCGGTAGGTCCTGCCGGTCCGCCGTGTCCGGGGCGGCGGCCCGGCTCGGCCGCGCGGAGTCTCCGGTGCCGAAGCGATCGACCACCCAGGGGCCCGATCGGCCGTACTGCGCCACCGCCGGGTCCACCGCCCCCTCTACCTGCCGCTCGCTGACCCCCAAGGCATCGGCTATCTCGTTCCGACTCGGAGTCATCGCTGCACGTCCTGGGCCGGTCGCCGCTGTTTCGGGTACCGGCGCGGAGGACGTAGCTCGTAGAGCTGTTTCGATTATCTCCGCATACGACAGAACGGTGAAGCCGAGGCTGTTCAACCCGGCGAAAAGGGCATTGCCGAGATATCTGGCGAGCTGGAACATTCGAATCCCGTCCGGGTTCGGCTTGGCCGCCTCTTTCATCAGCCCGACCGTATCGATGAAGGCCCGGATCACGTCGAGCAGGAAAACCCAGGGCACTATGTCGTTCGGGTAGTATCCGAACTCCGGCACCCTACCGGGGTTCCTATGCATGATTATCGCCTGCTCGAGGTCCTCCGGACCGTATAGAGCAAGGCCGTAATCGATGAGCACGTACTCTTTTCCTTGCGACCGATCCGAGCTCTCGAGATTTCGGGATTCGTACCGCTCCAATACGTTATCTTTGTGTATGTCTCCGTGGAGAAAACGAAACCGCTGCGAGCGAACATGGGGAATTTGCGATTCGAGTCGATCGAACAACGACTCACCGAACCCCAGCGCGGCGAACATGGTTCGATACGGCTCGATCCGGTTGAATACTCGAAACTTCTGCTCGAAGTGATCCATGAGCATTCGGTAGATACCGACCGAGTCGCCGTCTCCGGGGTACCCCTCAGGAAGCGGCAACAGCTCTTGCGGAACGGCAACCTCGGAGAACTGTTGCATGATTTCCCGGAGCTGACGCATCATCTCCATTCCGGAAATTTCCGACACAGGCCTGCCGTATATCCGCCGCTGAATCTCGAATTCGAGCTCTCCATGGTCGTCCAGTGCCAGATACAGCGGGGAATCCACACCCCGCACACCGGCCTGCGCCAATGCCTGCCGTGTCTGGTATTCCTTAGGCCAGAGCACGAAATCCAGCGTTTCCGCTTCTTCTTTCGGGATGCGGACAACGAAATCGGACAAGGGATGGTCATCGAAGTCGAACATATAAACATCGTTGTAGCTGCCCGAGATCGGTGTACCGTACTCCAATGCGGCATCCCGCAACGCCGCGGCTATCGATCGCGGCATCGCGGAATTCCTGTACGCGGTGGCCGGAAGCAGATCCCGGAGCGCGGGATGGCTGAGCAGTACGGCCGCCGGCGGGGCGACAGCGAATGACTGGTGGGGTCCGGCGACTTCGGTCTCATCGGCTTCGCCCAGATCGGGTCCGGGGGTATCACGCGTCTGTGGGCTACCTGCGGTGGCATCCGACTGGGCCGCCGATCCGGTTGTACCGCTCTCTGTGGCCCTGTCCGAGGGCGATACATACTGGCCGGGAGTTGATCCCTCGATGCCGGCCCCCGTGGACCCGCGATGTTCGTCCGGCAGATCCGCGAGCACCACTGCCGAGGCCGGGGGCGCGGACTCGTCCAGTTCGAACCAGACCACCTCCGATGCGCCCAAAGCGTGCGTGGCCGTCCGCTGCGACAAGGCGGTCAGCAGATCGAGCGGCCACCCGGACCTCACCGTCATGCCGGCGCGTTCCACCGATTCGGACGCCGCCCGGCGGCCAACTGTCTCGACATGCAATACCCGAGCGCCCCGCGGTCCGGTCACCTCGGCGACCAAAATGCCCGGAACTCCGCCATCAACTATGCGGGAGCCCTGCTCCGACACCAGCACGTCAGCGTTTTCCACCTGCGCGGACGGCCAGTCGCGCAGCAGCTCTCGCAGGTCTCGACGCGCCTGCGCCACCTCTTCCGGGCCGGTCACAAGCAGTTGCACGATCCGAGCCGAAGGCTCGGGTGTCTCGGGCCCGGCGTCCGAGACGGAGGGATCCGGGCCGCCGTCGGGCGGCCGGTGCGCTGGATCGGTCACCAGGTCTTGAACGCTGGGTAGGGCTTCTGCGTCACCGTCGTCGACGGAAGCTCCTTCTTCGGTCCCGGGAGTGACGGCATCGCCGAGATCGGCGGGGACCGGAACGAGCTCCCGGGTGCGGGACCCGTCGCGCTGCCGACCGAACACCGGCCGGTCGCCCGAGGGCGTGGCAGGCCGGGCAGTGGCGCGCCCCGGTTGCGATGCGAGGTCCGCGAGCTGCTTCTGCTCCAGCCGCACCAGTTCGTCGAGTACGAAACCGGGTTTGCCGCCCCTGTCGGGGTTCAAGTAGGCGACCTGCTGTTTCACATATCGGGCCCGTTCGGCCGGGGTCATCGACCGCCACGCCTCGGATACGGATACGGCCGGGCCCTTCGAAGCGATGCTCGCGCCGAACTCGGAAGCGGCCGGAATCGGTCCGCGATAGTTCGCCCGCGCCAGCGCATTACGCTGCTCTGCGTCTTTCAACACCTGTGCATACGAAACACCCCGGAGCAGGGCCTGCAAGGCGTAGACGGGGTGTGTGGGGTCCGCCGGTGCGGTCCTGCCGAAGGCGTTATTCGCTTCGGCCAGGGCTTCTGCCGGATTGAATACTCGCAGAGCGCCCAGTTGCAGTGCCGCTGCGTCCAGCCCCAGTCTCTCCGCATCCGGGTCCAGGCGGGCGGGAGGCCGGCCGTAATCCTTGCCTTCACGTATGCGCCGGCGAGTGTTCCCATCGAGCTTGTTCAGCCACGTCTTGTATACGGTCTCCAGATCGACCCGCCCCGATCCGTCGTCGCCTTCCCCGAGCTCGGCGGCGGGCCGGCGCCGGTCATCGGTTCCCGCCCGCGATACGCCGGATTCACGCAGCCAGTCGTCGAAATCCGCGCGACTCGGGAACCGACTCAGCCACGATTCGAAGGCCTCGAACAGTCGATCTTCCTCCGGGTTCATCGATTTCTTCTTGCCGCTGCTGTACGCATCGAGCCGGCCCAGCCAGTCGTCGAACTGGGTATCCGGCGGTAGCGAACCGAACTTTTTCAGTTCGGTGAAATGTGAGAACAGGTGGCCGAAAGCACGAGCTTCTTTCGAGTCCTGGCTGCTCTCTTTCCGGACGGGACCGATTCGCGAATGGTCCATCGGGAACTTGTCGTAGAGGCCTTTGCGTGCGTTTTTGTCCTGCAGATGGCCCATCTCGTGGCTGACGGCGTCGTAGGCAGGATCGCCGGTCGGGGCCATCAGGCGGCCCGCCTGCACTGCCCCCCGCATGGTCTCCTGGAATTTCTCCGGATTACCGAAGAGGTCCTCGTTGAGGACCATGAAGGTCGGAGCGGCGCCCTCGACCACATCGGGGCTCCAGATACAGGCACCGATATTGCCGACCACAGGAGCGATGAGTACGACATCGAGCTGAATGTCGTCGACGTTTTTTCTCGCGGCGTAGCCATCGACTATCGCGTTCCTGATCGACAGTGCCGTATCGACGGAGATCCCCGGCTTGTCCAGCCCGAGGACCTCGACCCCGTACGTGTCGAACAACTGCCGGGCGATGGCCTGCTTGATTTTTCGCTCCGCGTCGGCTGTCGTCGCAGCGCTCGCCCGGGTCACGCGGTCCTCGGCCGAGGTCCGCTGTCGCCGGGCCACCGTATCGGCTGTCCGTACTGCGATGTCCTGCGCAACCCACCCGAGCAGGTCGACCTGAGCATCGGTGAGGTCCGCGCCGGACCGGGAATTCACCGCATCGGTGACGAGCCGGCGTATGGCGGGAGCCAATAGGTTGAGGCTGTCGAGCCACGTATCTCTCGCTTCGCCGAGCAGCCACTCACCGACGTCGACCCCCGGGGGGACCTGCCACCCATCGGCTTCGGCGGCGGCGAGCGTGGCACGCGCGACTGCGTGCGCCAGGACTTGGATCCGCGTCGGCGGTGTGCCGCGGTCCGCATCCCAGCCGAGCACGACACACATGCCCTGGGCGGTGGCGGGGCCGAAATAGCGGTCCAATGCCTGGCCGGCGGACCGGTCGCCCTGCTGCGCCCGTTGCAGCGTCTCGGTGCGATCGCGGGCGGACAATCGGTCGAACGCGACGGTGGTATCCGCAGCGTCGGCGAGGATCGGCTGGGCGGTCCGCACTTGCTCGACCAGCCGGCCGACGGCCGCGGCCCGCGCCTCGGTCCGATTGTCTGCCTCGGCCTGGGTTGGGGTGAAAGCAAGTCCTTGCTGCAGCGCCGGCCCGAATTCGGTGACGAGTCGGCGTTGGGCCGGATCGAGTTGATTCAAGTTCGCGGCCAAGACATTTCGCGCGGTCTCGCGCATATGGTCGGCGATGTCGGTCCCGATGGGGATTCCTTGCGCCTCGACATGCGCGAATGCCGCGTCCCGCACGGCCTGCGCCACCGGCAGCAACGGCGCGGCCGCCTGTCCGCCCGGTGCGTCCAGCAACTGCAGGAGGTGGCGGAGGATGCTGTCGCCGTATTCGTCACGCAAGGTGGGCGCGGCGGGCGGATTGCCGGAATCCGTATGAGCCGCTGCCTCGAGAGCGAGGCCGGCAGCAGTCGGCGCGAAGGCGCCCTCCGGCGCAGCAGGAGTCGCCACAGATTCGCCCTCGTGCACAGCAGCAGTGGCCACAGACGCGCCCTCGTGCGCAGCAGCAGTCGCCATCGAGGCGCCGTCGTGGACGCCAGCAGGGGCGTGATGTGTCTGCCGGGCCGCCTGTGGGCCGGTCCCGTCCGCGTGTGGGGCCGCCGTATCCGCGGTCTGGGGAGGGGGATGCCAGGGTTGCCGGGTCGCAGCGCCGTGTGCCTCGGCGGGTGGGGCGTTGGCCTGGTTGGCGCTCGCGTACTTGGTGGCGAGCTGATCCTTCTCCACCGCGTCCTTCATCGCCGGGACGGCCTTCTCCAAGAGGTCTGTCCTGGCCTGCTCCAGGGACAATTCGGCGTCGCTCAGTTCGATCTCGGTGGTCTTGGTGTCGAACTGCTCGTGCCGCTCTTGCGCAACCTTTTGCGCCTCGACTGCTTTGGTGTACTGGACGATCTGTTGCGTGACGCCGTGGTCGGTGACCCGGCCCCGGAAGTCCTCGGGTGATATGTAGTGCACCGTGCTCCCGGGCGTGCCGCCGTTCTCGCGGTCGTCGCCCGAACCACCGCGGGCGACGCGGCCGTCCACCTGGTCGTTGACCCGTTGGGAGAACGCCGGCCCGCCACTGGTCTTGCCGAGCACACCGCCGAGCGCGATCGATTCCTTGGTCGGTGTCGGGTCGGCGCCTCGGCCGCCCTCCTTGTTGATGATGAAGATATCGCCGGGTTTTCCGAACTCCTCGATCATCTGGCGCACGAGCGCCTCGGAATGAACGTTGCTCCCGCCGTGCTCGGCGTAGAACTCCGCATCGACTATGACGAAGTTCAGCTCGAAATCGTCACCGTACCGTTCCCGCGCCGCCTTGTGCAGATAGTCGACCAGGCCGAGCCGCCCTGCCGCCGGGTCGCCGCGCCCTTCGCCGTTGTCCATCAACGTGATCCACTGCGGTCGGCCGGTCTGCACGCGCTTGTTCTCGCCGGTCACCGGATCGGTGACGTCGACAATGTCGGCATGTGTGACGATGTCGCCGGCCAGGTGCATGAGTTTGTCTTGCGTGTTCTCGAAGAGCAGCGGCTTATCGACTACCCGGTTCGAGGTGTAGAAGGTCGGCAGCTCCGGCACCGGACCGACACCGTACAGGTCGTAGGTGACGCCTTCGACGCCCTTCAAGGTTCCCGACACACCGGACGGATCGAACAGCAACTCGCTGCCGATCAATTGCTGATCCGACATCCGCAACGAATGCTCCTGATTCGCCCGAACCGGCAGTCCCTCCTTGAGATCCACGAACTGTCCGACATCCTGCCACCGGACCTCGGTCGACTTCGTTCTGTCCCACATCGCCTTGTCGTTGGTTTCGTGGGCGAGGACGCCGATCTTCGCGCCCTCCCCCTCGTCCGCTCTCGTGATGTAGTGGGTTCCCTTTTCCAAACCCCAGCGTGCGTTGGCGGCATCGGCGAAAAGCTTCAGCTCCGAGACGGTGGCAGGTGCGCCCGCCACCTTCTCGAGCTTGACGACGGCCTCCGGGGACGTCTGGGCGGCCCACATTCCCCGGGTGTTCTCGGGTCTCTTGAAATCTGCCGCCGTCAGGCCGTGGTCGCGTTCCGCGGTCACCAGCCGATCCCAGATACTCTGCAGTTCGGCCACCACCTCGGGTGTGGCCTCCTCCGCCGCACCGGGTGAGAGTACGCACTCGGAATTGCCGTCGAAGATGGTGTCGAATTCGTCGATGGTGAGTTTGCCTACCGGGAAGGGCTCGAACCGAGTGTCCAGACCGTAATCGGAAGCTGCGGTATCCAGCCTTTCCTTGATCCGGTCGATAGACGGTTTTGTATTGAAAAAATCCCGCAGTGCCGTCACCTCGTGTTGCGGCATGCCACGGGCTGCGAGATCGTTCATCATCGAATCCGCGACCTTCAACGCGCGAAAAAGGTAGTCCTCCTTGGTACCCACGACGATCCGCCCGCGGCCGGGCACCGGATCCGGCAGCGGACCGTCCTGGTCCATCCGGATCACATCGGTCCCCGTATCCGACTCCGGCCGCACCACGAAGGCCTGCAACTCACCGGCCAGCTCACCGGCGAGCAGATCACTGCTGGTCCATGCGTGCGCCGTCCCGTGATCGACGGCATCGGTCACCATCTTCATCACCATGACGATGGTCTTGCCCTCGCCGGTCTTCATATCGACCGGGCCGTGCTCCAGCAGCAAGAACGCCGCGGCCTGCGTCTCTCGTACCAGGCGATGTCGATCGTCACCCCGGCGGATCCACTCCGTCATCGCCGCGATCCGCTCCTGTCTGGAGCCCCGCACCATCGTGTCGACCACCGACTCCGGTGATGCGGTCGCCATCGGGCTCGTACCGTCGGCCGCGCTGCCCGGGGCTCGCAACTCCCCGATCGCGCGACCGGCGGCCAAGGCCGCGCTGACCCGCTCCTGGGCAACCACCTCGAACACCGCGCCACGATCGGTGAGGATTCCCGCCTCGAAATCGTTCATCAGCGAAACCCCGGCCCGGTCCGACATCTTCACCAGGTCACCGGCTCTCGCCCGCGCTGCGGCCTCGTGCCCGGCCACCGCGGCCTCGTATACATCCCGGGATTCGGTCAGCTTCACCCGGGCCTGCCGGAGCTGTTCCTGGGCCGCCCGCGAGGCATCGACAGCCACTCGATCCGCTGCCGTGCCCTGCCCGGACAGATCACGGATCCGGTCACTGGGACCGAGCCGGGTGGCCCGCTCGTGCGCCTCCGCCACGCGCACGGCCTTCTCCTGCCGCTGCAACTGCGCATAGGCGGCCCGTTCACGCTCGGCTGCCTCCGCGACACGCTTCCGGTGGTGTTCGCGCACAAGCTCGTTCTGCCGCCGCTCCACCGCAATACGCTGTTCTACTTCGGCTCGTGCCTTCGCACGTGCGGCCGCGGCGGGATCTTCGTCACGAGCAGCAGGTGGTGCATCCGAATCCCGCTGTGCACGAGCAGTCTCCGATTCGGGACGCGGTCGTGCGCCGTCGTTGTCGGCGGTCTCCCGTTCGGCCTTC
Source organism: Nocardia sienata NBRC 100364 (assembly GCF_001613205.1). GTDB lineage: Bacteria > Actinomycetota > Actinomycetes > Mycobacteriales > Mycobacteriaceae > Nocardia > Nocardia sienata. The sequence continues at coordinate 69,790 of NZ_BDBX01000033.1, forward strand.
GCTTGCCGCCGGTTCGTACTGTCATCACCCGCACGCCCGGACGCCGGTCCCGGTTCGGTGGCGCCCGCCGGCTTCTGCCGGGCGGCACCGTCTTCGGCACGCCCATGCTGGGACTTGCCCGATTTCACAGCGGGGGGTTGCTCTGACGCAGCGATTTTCGGAGCGGACACAGCGGCCGGTCGTTCGCCTCCACGGTCCGCGGGGGCCTCGCCGCGCCCAGCGAGGGCGGGCGGCGCTTCTCCGCTTCTCGGCTGCGGTGCCGCCCGTTGCCCGGCAGCGCCGTCTCCGGCGCCGACAGGTTGGCCGGCTGCGTTGCGGGAGGGTGCGGGGGATTCGGGACTGGTGACCGTCATGACCGGCCCGGCGTTCCGGTCCGCCGATTCGGGGACCGAACCGCTGCGCCGTCCGGCCGGGGTCGGCTCGGAAACGAGGCCGGGCGTGGCCTCGGACACCATTGTCGGATCCGGCTGCCCGCGACCGGTTTCGGCCACCGCTGCCTTCGGAACTGCCGGCGTCGATTCGCCGTTCGCGACTGGCCGCGCCGGATCGTCCCCCGAAGCGGCTGCCACGCCGGGTCGGGCGTCCGGCGCCGGCTCGCCGACCACCTGCTTGCCGGGGTGGGGAAGTCCGCCGGCCTGTTCGCCGTCGGCGGGATGCGCTCGCTCCGGACCGGCGGCGGCGCGTCCCGTGGGTGCCTCCGCGGTGGATTCCGTCGCCGCGGCGCGGGAACCGGCCTGGTCATCGCCGTCCGCGGCCGATTTCGACGAAGCCGATCGGGCACCTCCCACCTCGATGTCCGCGGGATGCGGTTTATTCGCACCGGCCGCGGACTCCAGCGGGCGGGCAGCCTGCCGAGATCCGTCGGGAACCCCGGACGGTGTGGGCGCGGTGCCTGAATCGGCGTCTGCCGGCGGCGGTGCCGTCCGCGCAGTCCCGGCGGGAGCATTGTGATCCCCCATCCGGGGTGGCCCACCACCGGCACCGTTGGCGACCGCCGACTGTGCACTGCTTGCCGGCCTGGAATCGACCTCTGTGGGAAAGGCATCTCCCGGGGCGGTCGAAGACCTGACCGGACTCGGCGGCCCATCGACGGAGTTGGTTTTCTGCTGGGTGCCGGGCTCTTGACGGAGCGGGGACAACACCGCATCGAGTCCGGGCTGCCGAGACTCGGGCCGGATGCTCGGATCCGCAGCAGTGAGCGGACCAGGTGCGCGCACTGCGTCTGTGGGCGATCGGCTGTCACGGTGTGCCGGAGCGCTCGGGGCACCGCCGTCCGGACCGACAGCGGAGGTCGCGGTCGAGGGCGGCTCCGGCGGCTCCGGCGACGCGGCACGCAGGCTCGCCAGACTGTGACCTGCCGCGCCGAGGAACCCGCCGGCCACGGCAGGCAGGAGACCCTCGGTGAAGCTGTCCATCGTGAACTTCTCCCCGGACAGGCCTATCGCCACACCCGTCCCGAAAAGGCCGCCGACCAACCCACCGATACCACCGGTGACCAGCGCGCCACCGATCTGGATCAGCACCTGCTGCCCAGTGCTCGTGGCCTTTTGCGCGTGGGCGAGGGTGGCCGGGGTGACCAAGCGGTCACCGGCCCATTTCCCCGCTACCAGGCCGGCGCCGCCGCCGAAACCACCGGCGAGGGTCGTGACCAGGACTTCTTTCCCGTCCACCGCGTCGCGCTGATCGTAGGCCACCTGCTTCAGCTGCACGGCCAGGTTGATACCGCCACCTTGGATGGCCCCGATAGCCGCGGCTTTACCGGTCAGAACAAGAGTTCCGCGTTGCGCGGCCGCCCGCGCGCTCAAACCCGCCAGATATTCCAGCAGTTTGCGTGAGGCGATTTCCAGCGCCGTACGGGTCTGAACTTTTTTGAGGTGCTGAACGATCGCGCCGCCGTAGGCGAACATGATCGTGGCGTGCAGCAGCGTCCACGCCAGGATCACCGCGAACCCGATAACCGTCCACTTCTGCACCTCGAAGGCATTCGCGCCCTCGTAGAGGTGCTCGGCCTCCTTGTCGAATTCATCGGCTTGCCGGCGGTACCTTTCCGCCAGCTCCCGAGAAGGTTCTTCGTGCGCATCGCCGGACCGGCCGCCCCTGACGGCAAAGCTGCGGGCAGCGGTTCTCTGATCGAGGTATTCCGCCTGTTCGCGGCACCACTCGGCTTTTTCCGACAGGCTGTCGGCCCGGCGACGCATCGCGTCTTCCCTGGCCTCGGGAAAATGTCCGGCAACGACTTCGATCACGCCGGGGGGCAACCAGGGTGGCAGCTGCAGAGTCAAGATTCACCCTGCCCGTCGACCCGTTCCCGGTAGGGAACCCGGTTCTCGACGCTCGCCCCGGTCGATCGAAAACACGTAACACTCGGTCATATCGAGAGAATCGGTAGAAACGACCCACAGCCCTTTATTCCGCGGGGCGCTCGGCACCGCGTAAGTAGGCGCGGATATCACCCAGTTCCGGCGCCTCGGGCACGATATCGGAGAAATCACCGAACTCCTCGAATTCGCCTGCGACGGAGGAGGTCATTTCGTGCTGATGTTCGCGGACACGCCCGGCTGCCTGCGAAACCGCGGCGACAATGGTGCGGGCCAGCTCGCCGGGGGTCTTACGGAGCGCCGAATCGGTCAGGTTCAGTTCGGTGAGTACGCCGCCCGCGTCGACGGTCACCTCCACGGAACGGTCCGGTGAGTGCGCACGCATCCGCAGCCCCTCCAGCTGCCGGAATGTATCGGCCAGCCGTCCCTGCTGCCGCTGGTAGGCGTCGAGCAGATCCTCTACCTGATTACGCAACCCGTTGTTCGCGGACAGCAGACCTTCGCGCTTCCACCGGTCCATGGCAAATACCCTTCCAGGATCATCGGTCATCGAGGTCGGGCAGCGCGGCATGCGCCAGCGCCACCAGCAGACGATGCAATGTTCTGGCCGAAGCGGGCGCGGCGGCGCTGTCCACTTCGACCGCCGCGAAGCCGGCGGCCAGGGCCCGCCCGGGCGAGAACGCGCCGTCGTCGAAGCAATAGCCGCCGAGCTCGGCGCGCCACGATTTGTAGCCGCTGACGATCCGGCCCAGGCGCTCGCCCTGGGCACCGCTGATACGCAGATATTCGGTGATCAGCGCGCGCTGCGCCTGCGCCCGGGCGCACAGTCCACCGGTCAGGTCGAGCGCATGGCCGAGTTCCAGCAGTACGGTCACATACATCGGGCGTTGCCGTAATACCTCGCGCACAGCGGCGGCGTGCCCGGCCGGGCCGTTTCCGCCGAGTACGCCTGGATCCGCGGCGGCGGCATCGCTCAGCACGATCCACGGTTGCGGTGACAGCGACGAGGTCGCCGCAGGATCCGCCACGGCCTCGTTCCGGTTCTCCACCCGCGAAGGCGGCCCGCCCTCGGCCACCTCGAGCCCACGCAGGATCACCGGATACGCGGTGACCACCGTGTCGACAGCATCAGCGATCTCCTGCGCTGTGTGCTCGGCGATACCCGCCGTTTCGAATCCGACGATCTCGAGATCGTGCCGCAGCGCCATATCCCGCAGGATTTCCATGGCCGCATCACCGGTTTCCCGGCGGGGCCGCGCTGCTACCCGCGCACGAGGCGGCGGATTCCTGCGCGAGTCCGCATCCGGTTTCGCCTGGGTCGGCGGGCGGTCGGCGGTGCGCGGCGGAACCGTCCGTGGGGGTATCTGGTTCTCCTGGGGTGCGGCAGAACCGGGCCGAGGAGAGCTGGGCGCGGTGGAACTCCAGGGGGTACCGGTAGCCGCACGCGAGGCCTCGGCACGCGCCGCCACCGGTTTCGAAGACTCCGGGGCTGTGGTGAGACCTGCGTCGATGCTCCGTAGCGCGGAGACCCCCGGGGCGGACGCCCATGGCAGGGCGAGCGTGGGTGGCTGTTCGAGGGGGTCCTCGGGCACGCGCTTCCCGGAACTCGGCTCAGCGGATCCGGCCTGCGGCGGCTCGGATTGCCCGCGAGCCGGGTCGGGCCCGGTTCGCACCGGCTCCGGCCCGGATCGCACCGGCTGTGGCTGCTCCGTGCCACCGGCGGCTGCGGGCTCCGCGTCGTTCGTGGCGCGCGATTCCGGGTCGCCGGCGGACGAATTCCCCGTCGACCGGCCGGAGACGAGGGGTTGCCGGTCGGCCGGGGCGGCCCGGTCCGCGGTGTCCGGAGCCGAAGCGCGCGCGGCGGGCGCCGCCGCAACCGGGACCGAACCGACGGGGCCGGACCAGGCCGCAGCCGCATCCCGCAGCTGCGTTCCACCCGCGCGATCCGCCTCCGTGAACGTGTCGGCGGCCGCGCGGAGACCGGCACTCATCGCGCGGGCACTGTTCACCAGGTCCTCGAAACCCGCCATACTCTGTTCGGTACTCGGTAGGTAGCCTTCGGCGAAGGCATTGCCGGGCTTGTCACCGCCCCAGCACTCCCCCTCCCGGGCGAAGGCCTCCTTCAACTCGGCCACCATCTGTGCCGTTTCGGCGGCCACCTGGTCCAACTCCGCTGCGGAGGCGTGTAATTCGCCCGGATCGAGCCACAGCGGCTGACTCACTCGATCACCCTTCCGCGCGGCTCACCACAATTGCGACCAGTGTGCGGGAGCGGGGGGTGTCGCCGCATCCCGCAACTCTTCCTGGTACTGGCAATACACTCCCACCTGCACAGACGCACTGACCACCGCACCCGAGCGGAGAACTGCCCGATGTTCGCGGTGGGCGGTCGAGTTTCGGACGTGTCGGGTGATCGACCCGCCGCCGCCGCGCCCATCGCGCCTGTACCCCACGGGGGTAGAGTAGCCACACCGGCACGGGGCCGGCCGTGGACGCGACGCTCGGGAACGGAGGTGTGCCGATGACCATCACCGCGCACGCCGGAACCGAGACGGCCGGGCACAACCGCCGGACCCGCGGCGCGACGATCATGGTCGTCCTGGCCGCGCTGACGTTGCTGTCGCCCCTGTTGCACTGCGATCTCGTCCCGGCGGCGGCAGCGCACTCCCGAGCGCACGAGGCGGTGGCCGCGGCCGGGCACCATGTACACACCGGCGACCCGGCGGGGAGCCACTGCACAGCCCACGCGGTTCACTGCGTATCCCAGGTGGTCCTCCCCGCGCGGGTCCCCGATCCGCTCGTTCTCGTCCTCCTGGTGACACTGACGCTCACCACGGCGGTCGCGCTCTCGCTCGCGCCCATCCCCGGACGCTGGATCCGGGGACCCCCGGCCGGCGCGCTCGCCGCCGGTGGTCGCGAGATTCTCACCCACTTCTGTATCGCCCGGCGCTGATCGGCCCGCTCCGACCGTCCCCATGGGGCCGGCCGGAGTTCGCTGCCGACCACCCGCCTCCGGGTCCGCGGGACCCGATACAGAAAGCGACAGTCATGAACAATGTGGTCCTGCCCGAACGGGCGGAGCCGACCGCCACCGGAATCGCTTCGATGCCCGGCACCGCCCTGACGCCGCCCGCCCTCGTGGGGAGAACACCGGTGCTGTGGGTGGGCGCCCCGCTCGCTCCCGCCGGGCGCGGATTCTGGGCCAAGCTCGAGGGCAGCAATCCCGGCGGGATGAAGGACCGTCCCGCCCTGCACATGGTGCGGCGCGCCCGGGAGCGCGGCGATCTCGCACCGGGCGCGCGGATCGTGGAATCCACCAGCGGCACCCTGGGGCTGGGCCTGGCGCTGGCCGGAGTCGCCTACCATCACCCGGTCACCCTGGTCACCGACCCCGGGCTGGAGCCGATCGTGGAACAGATGCTGACGGCGTACGGCGCCACCGTCGAATTGGTGCCCGCACCGGATCCGGTCGGCGGATGGCAGCAGGCCCGCCGCGATCGAGTGGCGCGGATACTGGCCGTACAGCCATCGGCGTGGTGCCCGGACCAGTACAACAATCCCGACAATGTGGCCGGATACGAGTCGCTGGGAGTGGAGCTGATCGAACAGCTGGGCGGCGTGGACGTACTCGTCTGCGCGGTGGGCACCGGCGGTCATTCCGCCGGGGTGGCGCGGGTACTGCGCCGGTTCGACCCGAACCTGAAGCTGATCGGCGTGGACACCGTGTCCTCCGTCATCTTCGGGCAACCGGCAGGACCGCGGCTCATGCGCGGGCTCGGTTCCAGCATCTATCCCGCCAATGTCGACTACACCGCATTCGACGAAGTCCACTGGGTCGCCCCGGCCGAAGCGGTATGGGCCTGCCGGACCCTGGCCACGACCCACCACGCCACCGGCGGCTGGAGCGTCGGCGCGGTGGCCCTGGTCGCGGGCTGGGCGGCCGGGCAGTTCGACGCGGACGCCCAGATCGCCGCCATCTTCCCCGACGGCCCGCAACGCTATTTCGACACTGTCTTCAGCGACGAGTACTGCCGCGCACACGGATTACTCGGCGTGGCGCCGCCGACCGGGCCGGATACGGTGTCCTCCCCGTTCGAGGCGGAGTTCCGGTCCTGGACCCGCTGCGCGACCGTGGTGGATCCGCGCGGACACAGCACAGTGGGAGGAGCCCGCCGATGAACACTCTCGCTACCTTCCGCAGCTTCGACACCCCGGTGCGGCTGCTGATGATCAACCAGTTCGGCATCAACCTCGGTTTTTACATGTTGATGCCGTTTCTGGCCGGGTATCTGGCCGGTCCCCTGGGGCTGGCCGCCTGGGCGGTGGGCCTCGTGCTGGGCGTACGCAATTTCTCCCAGCAGGGCATGTTCCTGATCGGCGGAACGCTGGCCGACCGGCTGGGTTACAAACCCCTGATCGTGGCCGGATGCCTGTTGCGCACGGGCGGTTTCGCACTGCTGGTGTTCGCCACCGGCCTACCCGCACTACTGATCGCCTCGGCCGCCACCGGATTCGCCGGGGCGCTGTTCAATCCGGCGGTCCGCGCCTACCTCGCCGCCGGTTCCGGGTCGCGCCGAGTGGAAGCCTTCGCCCTGTTCAATATCTTCTACCAGGCCGGCATCCTCGCGGGTCCACTGGTCGGGGTCGCGCTGCTGACCCTCGATTTCCGCGTAGTGGCGGCCGCGGCCGCCCTGGTATTCGCCGTGCTGACCGTGGCCCAGCTGCTGGCGCTGCCCGCCGGGCCCGAACTCACCGAGCACGCCCGGGTTCCGGTGTGGACGGCATGGGCCGGTGTGCTGCGCAACCGGCGGTTCGTGGCGTTCTCGGTGGCGATGATCGGCTCCTACGTCCTGTCCTTCCAGATGTACCTCGCGCTTCCGCTGCAGGCGGAGATGATCGCCGCAGAGCGCGCCCAGTTGCTGGTCTCCGCGCTGTTCGTCATCTCCGGGGTGGTCGCGGTGGCCGGCCAATTGCGGATCACCGCGTGGTTCCGGGCGCGCTGGGGCACCGGAGGTGCCCTGGTCGCCGGGATGGCGGTCCTGGCCGGGGCATTCCTGCCGCTCGCTGTGGTCCCCGTCCCGGCGCGATTCGGCACCTGGGCCGCGGTGACCGCGCTGCTGATCTCGGCGGCGCTGCTGGCCGTCGGGACCGCCGCGGTCTTCCCGTTCGAGATGGACACGGTCGTCACGCTTGCCGGAGACCGCCTGGTGGGCACCTACTACGGCTTCTACAACACTGTGGTCGGTGTCGGCATCCTGATCGGCAATCTCGCCACCGGCGCCGTATTCGGCGCCGCTCGGGCAGCGGACGCCGAAACGCTGATCTGGGTCGGGCTGTCCCTGATCGGAGCCGTTTCGGCAGTTGCCGTGGCCCGCCTCGGCCGGACCGGGACCGACCACTCCGGTACGGCGGAACCCACCACATCCGCCGGTGACGTGGCGGCCGCGGTGAAACCCGGCTCCCGGGTCTCCGGATCGGTCGGCCGCGGCAGCTGAGTCTCCACGGTGGCGAGGCGCCGGCCGGCGGCGGTAGGCCGATCGAACGATCGCTCGGCCGGGCGCGGACAGGTGGGCACCCGCAGACGGGCCGGGGACCGGGCGCAGCGGCCTCACCTCGCCCCCTGGGCACGGCACGCCGAGCGGACAACCGAAGACCGACCCCGGCAACGCGACCGGATCGTCGGCGGCAGCACCTGTGCCCGAATCGAGACCCGGGCACGGTCCGAGGCGAGCATCACGGGCCGGGCGGGCTCGGCGGCGGCAATCCTCCTTCGCGGGCGCGGTGACGGGTGGCCGCTACCGCGCGGGACCACCGCACAGGTCACGGTTGCGGCACGTTTCCGGCTTTGCCACGCGGGCCCGACCCCACACCGCCCAGGCAGCCATTGCCGCCCACCTGCGTTGATAGCTAATATCAATCGACTCGCACCGTGGGAACTCGACAGAACGGAGGCGAACCATGAGGCCACAAGCGCGTCGCCGGGGCTCTCGGCTTCTCGGTGCGATCATCGGGGCCGTCGCCCTCGTCTCCGCCGGCGCCACTCCGGCGGCCGGTCTCCACTGGACCCAGCCGACCCCGGTCGCCGACACCCCGAGCCTCCAGGTCGGCCTGCACAGCCATTGCGAAGGTCCCGTCGAGGCCGGGCACCTCCCCGACGGCACGACGGCCTACTGTTCGCCCATCTCGAACTCCGGAGCCTTCGCGTGGTCGTACTACTCCGACCCTCTGCCGGTGGAGCCTAACAACCGCCCCTACACCTGTGACAACGCCAGTTGCGAGTACGAGGACGGATCCACCGTGCCGGGGCATCGGTGCGGAATGCAGTGCGCCGAACCGCCCACCACCGGTGATCTTGCGCCCCACCTCGCGGCGCGCCCCTGAACCGACGCCATCGCGCTGCTGTCCGGCCGGCGAGCGCGACGCCGGGTACCGATCCCCCGGCCGCCGGTGCGCGGACTGCTATCGTGAACAGGAATCCTCGACCGCAGAGAGATCGATCATGGTTGGTGAACTCGACATCTCCGGAGCCACCCGGCTCTGACGGCCACCAGTAGGGCGCATCGGGCGCCGCTGTAGTGGCCGTTCCGTCGTTCACTTTTCCTTCTTCGGGGCAGCGTTACGCGCCCGAACGACAACCGAGGTCTCTCCTACATGTCCGAATCTTTCATCGTCTGTTCGAACCTGTCTTTCTCCTGGCCGGACGACACCGCTGTATTCACCGATCTGTCCTTCAGCGTGCCCGGCGGCCGCACCGGTCTGGTCGCACCCAACGGCGCGGGTAAGAGCACGCTGCTCCGCTTGCTCGCGGGTGAGTTGGAACCCGGTGCCGGCGCTGTGTCCGTCGACGGCGTACTCGGTTACCTCCCGCAGACCCTGCCGCTCACCGGCGAGATGACGGTCGCCGAAACCCTGGGTATCGCACCGGTCCTGGCCGCGCTGCACGCCGTCGAATCCGGTGACACCGCCGAAGAGCATTTCACCATCATCGGCAACGACTGGGATATCGAGGAACGCACCCGCGCCCAGCTGGAACGCCTCGATCTGGGCGAGCTCACGCTGACCCGGCGGTTGCGCACCCTCAGCGGCGGTCAGGTGGTGTCGCTGGGTCTGGCGGCCCAGCTGCTGCGCCGACCCGATGTGTTGCTGCTCGACGAGCCGACGAACAACCTCGATCTCGCGGCCCGGCATCGGCTCTACGATCTACTGGCCGACTGGAAGGGCTGCCTGCTGTTGGTGAGCCACGACCGGGCACTACTGGACCGGATGGACCGTATCGCCGAACTGTATGCCGGCGAGATCCGCTTCTACGGCGGGAATTTCAGCGAGTACGAGGAGGCGGTGCGGGCCGAGCGCGAGGTCGCGGAGAAGAACATCCGCAATGCCGAGCAGGAGGTGAAACGCGAGAAGCGGGAACTTCAGCAGGCCCGGGAGCGCGCCGCCCGGCGGGCGAGCAACGCGGCCCGGAATCTGGGTAACGCGGGGCTGCCGAAGATCTTCGCCGGAACCATGAAACGCAATGCCCAGGAGTCGGCCGGGCGGGCGAACGAGACCCACGCCGCCCGGGTCGACGCCGCGAAGAACCGGCTCGACCTGGCCGAGCGCGCCCTGCGCCCGGAGCAGCGGATCACCCTGCAGCTACCGGGTACCGATGTCCCGGCCGGGCGCACCGTGTTCGCCGGGGAGCGGATCCGCTACCGATTCGGCGAACAGGAGGTCTTCGCCGGTGCCGGCGCGGATCTGACGATTCGCGGTCCCGAACGGATCGCGCTGACCGGCCCCAACGGTGCGGGCAAATCCACCCTGCTGCGGATCGTGCACGGCGATCTGACGCCGGAAAGCGGTTCGGTCACCCGGGCCGAGGGCCGGGTCGCCTATCTCTCGCAGCGACTGGACCTGCTCGACCTCGATCGCACCGTCGCCGAGAACCTGGCCGCCTTCGCCCCGAACCTGCCCACACCGCAACGGCTGAACCTGCTGGCGCGGTTCCTTTTCCGGGGTTCCCGGGTCGATCTGCCGGTGGGCGCGCTATCCGGCGGTGAGCGGCTGCGCGCCACCCTGGCCTGCGTGCTGTTCGCGGAGCCGGCACCGCAGCTGCTGCTCTTGGACGAACCGACCAACAACCTCGATCTGGTCAGCGTGGGGCAGCTCGAAAGCGCACTCGATGCCTACCGGGGCGCGTTCGTGGTCGTCAGCCATGACGAGCGGTTCCTCACCGAGATCGGGGTGCATCGCCGACTGCGATTGGCCGACGGTCTACTACGCGAGGTCGCCGGGCCCGTCGCAGCCGGCTGAGCCCCGACCGGGGCGAGGCGAGCCCTGAACCCGCCTGCTCGGCGCGGTGATCACCGCGCCGGGCGGACGGCCGTCTCCGGCCGTCGGACCGCGATGCGCTCGAGGCTGCCCGATTCCATCGCCACCCACAGCGCGCCGTCCGGCCCGACTGTCACCCCGTGGGGTTCGGCACCGGGAAGTCCGGTCTCGGTGATCGCGCCGTCGGTGGTGATGCGGCCGAGCCGCGTCGCCGCCCATTCGGTGAACCACAGCGCCCCGTCCGGGCCCGCGACGATGGCATGGGGCCGGGCCGCGCGGTCCGGGAGCGCGAACTCGGTGATCGTGGCGTCGGTCCCGATCCGGCCGACCTGCCCGGCCCCGATCTCCACGAACCACAGCGCGTCGTCGGGACCTGCGGTGATACCGACCGGCATGGCGCCTTCGGTCGGCAGCGGGTACACGGCCGTGGCGCCGCTGACGGGCTCGATCCGGCCGATCGCATTGCCCTGATTGAGGGTGAACCACAGCGCCCCGTCCGGGCCGGTGGTGATCATCGACGGCATTCCCGACACGGCGAACCGGGTCAGTTCTCCGTCCACGGTCAGCCGGCCGATGGTGTCGTTCTGCAATTCGGTGAACCACACGGCACCGTCGGGGCCCGCGGTGATGCCGTACGGAGATCGCGCCGGGAACCAGGTCGCATCACCTTCCCCAGCGATGCGGCCGATGCGGTCACCACGGAATTCGGTGAACCACATGGCGTCGCCGGGTCCCGGGACGATCACCGTCGGCTGTCCGCCGGACGGTTCGAGCGGAAAGGTCCGGACCTCACCGTCGAGGTATCGGCCGACGGCGCCCTCGGCCGCCATGGTGAACCACAGAGCGCCGTCCGGGCCCGCACTGAGCCCATACGGCGATCCGGAAACCCGAACCACTCGCACTCCTCCTCGCACTGCCGCCCGGTCACGGCGCGACCGGGCGGTACTCCTCGCCCGGCTCGGCGGTCTGCCCGCCGGGCCGCGCGAGCGCGGTACGACGTGTCAGGCGGAGGAGACCTGAGCCTGCCACATCCAGTGCAACTGTTCGAGCCGGGCCGCGATCGCGATGAACAGATCCTGGGTCACCGGATCCGCCTTCTCGGTGGCGTCGATGCGCTCCCGCAGGCGGCCGATGACCTTGCTGAGGTTCTTGACGATGGCATCGATGACATCGGTGTCCTGCTGCCAGCCGTCAGGGAATTCGAGACCGCCGGCCTCCTTGGCGACGGTCGCGGCCCGGCCGTCCGGGCTGACCCCGATGGAGGTCGCCCGTTCGGCGGCCTCGTCGGTGAACTCGCGGGCCGCGGTCACCAGTTCGTCCAGTGCGAGATGGACGGAGCGGAAGTTACGGCCGAGGACATTCCAGTGGGCCTGCTTGGCGATCAGCGACAGATCGATGAGGTCGACGACAGTGGCGCGCAGGGCCTCACCGGCGATGTGCTGCTGTTCCGGGTCGAGGGTGCTCTTGATGGGGACGTTCATCGTCGAATGCCTTTCTTCTCGTTCGCCGGACAGGGGCCGACTACCCGGTCGTCCGCGCTCGAATCAGCGACCGGCCCGGGTGTGCGCGATCCCACTGACCGGCGGTGGGCGCCACGTTTCACCGCCATGGGCCCGGGTAGGCCGCGGGACAGACCGCAATCCGCGCATACGGAAGGAGCAGGCATGGGTCAGCAGAATCTGACAGGGCGACGAGTCGCTGTTCTCGCCGCCGACGGGGTGGAGCAGGTGGAGCTAGTGCAGCCGCGATCCGCGGTCGAGGACGCCGGCGCCAGCACCGTGCTGCTGTCGCTGAAACCGGGGCAGATCCAGGCCATGAACCATGATGTGGAGAAGGGCGACACCTTCGACGTGGACCGCGTGGTGGGCGAATGCAGCCCCGACGAGTTCGACGCGTTGATTCTGCCGGGCGGCACGACCAATCCCGACAAACTCCGGCAGGACGAGTCGGCGGTGGCCTTCGTGCGGAATTTCTTCGCCACCGGTAAACCGGTCGGCGTCATCTGCCACGGCCCGTGGACGCTGGTGGAGGCGGATGTGGTGCGGGGCCGCACACTCACGGCCTATCCGAGCGTGCGGACCGATATCCGCAATGCCGGCGGCAATGTGGTCGACGAGGAAGTGGTGAACGACCGCGGTCTGGTGTCCAGCCGCAACCCCGGCGATCTGCCCGCGTTCTGCGCGAAGATCGTCGAGGAGTTCGCGGAGGGGAAACATCCGGTACATCCGGAGGGCGCGACGGCGTCCCGCTGACCGGCCGGCACTGCCGGACGCCTCGCGCGGTAGCACCGCCGCCGCTCCCTTCCCGACCGGACGCCGATAGTGGCCGACCCACATTCGGCCACTATCGGCGGGCCCGGCGAGGGAGCACTTTCCCGCCGGGCCGGTGTCCGGCTAGATCACCCCGTGCAGCGGCGGTAGACTGCCGTGCAGCAGTGTGCGGCCGAGGTGCTGGTATTTCCAGCGGACCGGGTCGTGCAGGGTGTGGGTCCGGGCATTGCGCCAGAAATGGTGCAGGTTGAGGTCGTCGGCCGCGCTGCGGGTACCGCTCACCTCGAACAGCGCGCTGGATACCTCGGTGGCCGCGCGGTCGGCCAGGATCTTGGCGGTGGCGACGGCGAGCGAGGCCTCGGCGACCTGTTGCGGCGCACCCAGCGCGGCGTCCACCGCCGCACCGGCGGCCGCCAGCCCGGCCTCGGCCGCGGCGACCGCGACCGCCAGTTCCCCGAACCGCTGCACGAGCAGCGGATCGTCGATCGCCCGGCTCACCTGTGCCTCGAACCAGGGCCGGCTCTTCTCCCGAGCGAAGCCGGCGGCGGCGGTGAGCGCCCCGCGGGCGATACCCGTGTCGATTGCCGCGTGCAGCAGCTGCGCGGAGGCACCGTAGGCGGTGGGCCGGTCGACCGCGGCGGTCCGGGCCACCAGCTGATCGCGCTCGACCACCACGTTCTCGAACGACACCGTACCGCTGCCGGTGGTGCGCTGACCGAAACCGTTCCAGTCGTCGACGATCCGCACGCCCGGGGCGTCGGCGGGCAGGAAGGCGATGTACTGACCGCCCGGCAGCCCGGCAGCACCCTCGGGATCATCCAGCTCGGTCAGGACCGCCAGGAAGTCGGCGAACAGGGAACCGGTGCAGTAGTACTTGACCCCGTCGACCCGGAAGCGCTGTCCGCCCGCGAGCGGGCGCACGGTCGTCGCGATATCGGCGACGGTCGCGCCGCCGCGTTCGGACTGGGCGTTCGCGATCTGTGCGCCGTCCAGGACACCACCCAGATAACGGCGCCGCTGGCCGGCGGACCCCGCCAGCTTCAGTAGGTTCACATAGACGAAGTGGCTGTGCGGAATCTGCGCGATATTCGGATCGGCGACCGCGAGCAGCCGCACCACCTCCGCGACCTCGCTGGGCGGCAGATCAGCGCCGCCCAGGTCCGCGGGCACGGTCACCGCCAGCAGCCCGGTGGCCGCGAGTTCGCGCACTTCGGCGAAGGGCAGGGCCCGCTCCCGGTCGCGGTCGGCGGCACCCACCGCGAATTCGGCCGCCAGCTCCGCGGCAACGGCGCGCGCCTGCGCGGCCGAGGCGATCCGGGCAGCCCCGACCGCGGTCATCGCCCTGCCACCGCTGCCGGACGTCGCGCGGCCTCGAGTTCACGTACCAGCGGCAGCACCTTGGCCCCGAAGTACTCGATCTCCTCCTGGAAGTGCAGGAATCCGCCCAGGATCAAGTCCACGCCCAGTTCGCGATAGGCGACGATCCGCTCGGCGACCTGCTCGGGCGTACCGATCAGCTTGGTCCGGAACCCGTCGTTGTACTGGACCAGATCCTCGAAACTCGAATCCGCCCACATCCCCTTGCCGTCCCGGGTGGCGGCGCCGGCCTGCTGCACGGCGTCGCGGAAACCCTCGACCGCCGGCTTGTCGGCCTTGTCGATGATCTCGCGCAGAGTGTCGTGTGCCTCGCGCTCGGTATCGCGGGCGATGATGAAGCCGTTCAGCCCGAACTTCACTTCCCGGTCGTGAGCCCGGGCGACCGCCCGCAGATCGTCGAGTTGTTCGGTGACGCCGTCGAAGTCCTTGCCGTTGGAGAAATACCAGTCCGCGTGGCGTCCGCCGTTGCGGCGGGCCGCGCTGGAGTTACCGCCCTGGAACAGCTCGGGATTCGGGCGTTCGGGGGTGTTCAGCGGCTTCGGCTTGAGCGTGAAATCGCGGATGCGGTAGAAATCGCCGCCGTAGTTCACGTTGTCCTCGGTCCAGATCTTGCGGATCACTTCCAGGAACTCCGCGCTGCGGCGGTAGCGCTCGTCGTGTTCGAGCCACGGCTCACCGAGTGCGGTGAACTCCCCCGCGAACCAGCCCGAGACCACATTGATAGCGAACCGCCCGCCCGACAGATGATCGGCGGTGGCACCGAATTTGGCGAGTACGGCGGGATGCCACAGGCCGGGATGGACCGCGGCGATCACCTTCAGCCGTTCGGTGGCGCCGAGCAGCGCCAGGCTGAACGAAGTGGATTCGTGCTGGTACTCGGCGCCGTAGGAGGCGGTATAGCGGACCTGGGAGAGCGCATAGTCGAAACCGTTGCGTTCGGCGGTCTGCGCGAGCTTCTTGTTGTACTCGAAATCCCAGCCGGTGCGCTGTTCGATATCGCTGGTCACCAGACCGCCGCTGACATTGGGGACCCAGTAGGCGAACCGGAGCCGGTCGGTGATCTTCTCAGTACTCATCGAGCCTCCCTCGAGCTGGTACATGCGGTCCGCGGAGGCCGAAGCGTCGGCGGGGGTGGCGCATATCGCTGCTCCCGCCGCCGGTCCGCGGCCTCTGTGGTCTGGAAGGCCGGGCACGGCAACTCCTGCACCCGGCGCGAGTCCAGTTCACCAGCGCGGTTGTGGAGGGACGAGGTTTTGAATCGGCGGGAACCTATCCCGATACATGCACCCGGCGACCGGGAGCGGTGGGTCGGGCAGGCGGTGGCCACGCCGGGTCGCCCGGCGCGGGAACGCGCCCGTGGACCCCGCACCCGAGTACCGGCGACCCGCATCCGATACTCGGGCTCGCAGCCGGCCGCCCGGCGGCCCCGAGTCGCCGGGGTCGGGTCAGGCGGTGGCGGCGGCTGCGCTGTACTGCGACCTGCTGAACCGGCCGGCGGGCCGGAACCGGGCCAGCACCTCGGCCGCGTCCTCCCCGGTGACCTGCGCGATGAGCTGGTGCGCGTCGGCCACCGAGTTCACCGGGCGGGCCGCTTGCGGGCGGTGCAGTGTGCCCACGAGCGCCGAGGCGAAGCGGGGGTCGGCCGCGGCCGCGCTGAAGAACTGGCCGCCGATCTCGGCGAACTCGGGGTCACTGAGGAACAGCCGGGTGACCTTGGCGGCGTCCTCGGCGCGGGCCTCCAGAAACGCCTCGTACTCTGCGGTGATCCAGGCGTCGTCGAAGGCGCCGTCGTGCGTGGCCGCCGCGGCGACCAGACGTTGTGCCTGGATGAGCCCGCTTTGCGCCCCCTGCCCGGCGATCGGGTCGTAGGCCACGGCGGTATCGCCCAGCGCCGCCACCGGATGCCCGCCCGCGGTGTGCCCGACCCCGCGCCGGAACAGCGGCCGCACCGCACCCTTGAGCCAGGAGTGCGGATCCTCGGAAAGCACCCTCGTGGCGAGTACCTCCGGCAGGTCCCAGTCGAGGTAGTCGCGGTAGAGGTCGGTCACGATCCGGTGCGCCGATTCCGCCGAATCGGCGGCCGCGAACCGCTTCTCCCAGTCGCCGCCCGGCCGTGCCCAGCCCAGGAACGCCCAGGTCGGCCCGGCGTCTTTGTGCAGATACGGTCCCCACCACGCCTCGCCTTCCTCGGCCACGATGGAGAAACCGCTGCGGCCACCGCCGGCCGGGCTGCGGTGGGCGAACACCGACTCGTCGTGCGGGAGACCGGTCACGGTGACAGTCAGCAGGCTGCGTTGGGGCGCGTCGTAGACGGTGCGGGTCCGGTCCACCTCGAACAGCTGGGACAGCCCGCCCCGGCCGGTCGCGACCAGCGTCAGATCGTTGTCGGCGGCGATCGGGTCGAGCCGTTCGGGTGTCACCGGGTCGACGACGAACCGGCCGCCGCGTTCCAGGAAGGTGGTCAGCCGTTCGTCGGCCTTGAGCCGGGTGTCGACGGCGAGACCGTGGAATCCGTCGAACGCACCGTCGAAGGCGATCAGTTCCTCGCCGCCACCGGCGACACGAACCGTGAGACCGCTGTGCAGCGGTGCGCGATCGAGGTAGGTGGGCAGCCCGAGCGCCGCTTCGGCGGCCTGGGCCTCACCGAAGATCAGCGCGGTACCGGTGGCCGGCACCTTGTCGCGCAGGTCGCGCTGGTCCTTGTCGCTGTAGACGGTGACCGTGAAACCGGCGTCGAGCAGGCCGAGCGCCGCGGTCACGCCGGTCTGCCCGGCCCCGATCACGGCGGCCTTACGGTGGGAGGTGTGCTGTGTTGTCATAGCGCCATGGTCACGATCACCGCGGCCGGGGTGCACTATTACACTCAGCGCGAATTGATGGCGAACAACCCCGCACGGCAGCGTTTTTCATGACACCATCGACGGTTTCCGCGCGACCGGGCCGGTCCGCGCCGCTCTACCATCGCCGAGCATGACCTTCGATCTCGTCCCACTGACCGGCGACCGCGCCGAGGGGTACCGGCAGCTCACCGCGCAGGCCGACGCTCTGTTGTCCGGCGAAGCCGACCGGATCGCGAACGCCGCCAATCTGAGCGCGCTGATCTACCACAGCCTGTCCGAGGTGAACTGGGCCGGTTTCTACTTCTACGACGGCCGGGAACTCGTCGTGGGCCCCTTCCAGGGCAAACCGGCCTGCGTACGGATCGCGCTCGGCGCGGGTGTGTGCGGTACCGCCGCACATACCCGCCGCACCCAGCTGGTGCCCGATGTGCACGCCTATCCCGGCCATATCGCCTGCGACGCCGACAGCCGATCGGAGATCGTGGTGCCGCTGATCGGCGGCGGTGACGAGTTGATCGGTGTGCTCGATATCGACAGTCCGCGCGTCGCGCGATTCGACGAGACCGACCGGCGTGGGCTGGAATCGGTCGCCGAGGTCTTCGTGCGGTCGCTGCCCGGCGGCTGATCCGGGCCGATCCTATCGCCGCACCGGCTGGTCCTGGGGCCGGTGGTGCAGCCGCCCGCGCCGGCGCGGTGCTCGCCGCGCGGCTTCCAGCCGCACCTGCGCGACGAGATGCTCGGGAACGAAGCCGACGATGTCGCGCCGTGAGCCGATCACCAGTTTGCGCAGTACAGCGGCAAGTTGCGCCTCGGTGGTGCGGACCGAGGTGCCCCGGCGGACCGCGATGGCGCTGTTGGTCCAGCCCGCGGCCGCGAGAATCGCGACCGCGCGCTCGGCTTCGGACAGCTCACGCCACGGTTCGCGAACGACCGAGTGCCCGGGTTCGTACGCGGAGCCCGCGTGACGGTCGCAGGCGCCGCGCGCTGCCGGGCGGAAGTCACGAAGGGCCGGCATCACAGCGGGGCCGTGAGCTCGAGATGGATCCCGTCCGGATCGTCGAACGACAGGATCGCAATGCCGAACTGCTCCATTTCGGTGACCACCCCGTGTTCGACACCCGCGGCCGCCAATCGCTCGGCGGCGGTGAACAGGTCCTGCTTGGAATCCACCGCGAAGCTCAGATGGTCCAGCCCGACCCGCTCGGAATCGAATGAATCACCGGCGGCCGCGACCGGGCGCAGACCCAGCAGCATGGCGCCGGCCTGGAACACGCATCCGCCGTAGAGCCGGTACGGATCGGTGCGGACCTCCGGATCGTCCGGATGTCCTGGGGATTCGGCGACGATATCGAACCCGAGCACATCACGGTAGAAGTCGCGGGACCGGTCTATATCGGTCACCGTGAGTCGGATGTGGTGGGGGCCGTGGGTGGCGAGGACGGGCATATGCACTCCGGGAAGGGTGTTGCGCGCTGGGCGTCGAGGTGGCGGAGAAACCGACCGGGCGGCCGGTGCGGCTTCTCCATCGCGAAAGCGTAAAACCGATTCATCCCGAACAGGAGTGTCGGAAACGACATATTACGTACTATTCCCGACATGGACGTGACCATATTCGTCGTGGACGGTATCGCCGATTTCGGCTTCGCCGCCCTGCTCGAAACTTTCGCCACGGCGAATGCGATGCGTACGAGACTGGACACGCCGCCGGAACCGTGGCAGGTCCGGGTCGCTTCACTGGGTACCGAGATCCGCTCCGGCCACGGCCACACCGTGCCCACGGTTCCGCTCGGCGAACTCGACGACGACCCCGACCTGCTCCTGATACCCGCGGTCAGCGCGCTGGAGGCCGACGCCTTGATCCAACTGGTGTCCGCTCCCGAGAACGCCGCCGTGCTCGATCGGATCAGAGGGATACACGCGGGTGGTGCCCGGCTCGGCGCCGCGTGTACGGGCACCTTCCTGCTGGCCGAGGCCGGCGTGCTGAACGGGTCGCGGGCGACCACCAGCTGGTGGCTGGGCCCGAGCTTCCGGCGCCGCTACCCCGAGGTCGAGTTGGACGAGAGCGCGACGCTGTGCCGCGGTGAGCGGGTGACCACGGCGGGCGCCTCGCTGTCACATCTGGATCTGGCGCTGTCGTTCGTGCACGCGCGCAGTCCCGCGCTCGCCGACCTCACCGGCCGGTATCTGGCCGACGGGAACCGCCGGTCCCAGGCCGATTTCGCCGTCCCCGAGGTGATCGCTGCCGGCCACTCGCTCACCTCCGGTTTCGAGCGATGGGTCCGTGAACACATCGGTGAAGGTTTCCGGATTTCGCGGGCCGCCGCGGAACTCGGCGTCACCGAACGCAGCCTGCAACGCGCCACCCAGGCCGAACTCGGCAGATCACCCCGCGATTTCGTGGACGACATCCGGCTCGAGCGCGCCGCACACCTGTTGCGTACGACGGCGCTCACGGTGGACACCGTGGCGGCGAAGGTCGGCTACTTGAACGGCGGTACCCTGCGCAACCTGGTCCGGCGGCGCCGCGGTATGTCCATGGCGGAGTTCCGGTCGGCCGGGCCGGTGTGGTGAGCCCGCACCGGCCGTGAACCGACAGGCCACCGACCGGTATACGACCGTAGATCGTCTGGACCGCCGACTGCTGTACCCGTGGGGCTGTGCATGCGCCGCTCAGGTCCTCGGGGCCATCCTCCCCACGGCCGGCGTTACGCCACGCGCGTCGTGCGGGCGAGTGCGCCTCCACCACACGATTCACGTATGGGCGATGAGTTCGGACAGCGGATCGCGTCTGCCCTTTCATGACCCGGATCATCGCTGACAGAGCGCTCGTCGTGACGAGTTCGCCGCCACCGTCGGGGCGGACAACCGGCCTCGGGACGGTCGTCACCGGTCTGCCCGCCGCCGTCACCGCCGCGCGCGAGCGACTCGACATCGACCGCGACGCACCCGACCCGGGACGTCTTCCGGTGATCCGATGACCACTGTCGATATCGATGAGATCGCCTTGGGCATCGAATCGTTCGGTGACGACGACGCGCCACTCGTTCTGCTCGCGGGCGGGACGACGATGCTCTCCTGGCCCGACGCGCTGTGCGAGCGCCTCGCCGCCGGCGGGCACCGTGTGGTGCGCTACGACCTGCGCGACAGCGGGGAGTCGACGACGACGGACCCGGAGGCGCCCGCCTACACCCTGCGCGACCTCGCCGCCGACGCGGCGGCCCTTGCCGACGCGCTCGGCGGGGGGCCGGCGCACCTCGCGGGGATCGGCGTCGGCGGGATGGTCGCCCAGGTGGCCGTGCTCGACCATCCGGGCGTGTTCTCGGCGCTCACCCTGGTCGGCACCCGCGCGGTTGCCCCTGGTCCGCCCGACGACGACCTCCCCGACCACGACCGGGCGACGATGAGGCGGCTGTTCGCGCGTCCGATGCCCGATTGGTCCGACCGCGAGGCGGTTGCGGAGTTCGCCGCCGCCGGCGCGGAGATCCGCGGCGACGACCCCGTCGCCGCCCGCACACTCGCCGCTCGCATCTGGGACCGCACACCCGGGACCACACCCCAGGTCCAGATGGCCAACCAGCTGGGCATGATGTTTTCCAGGCTCGACTGCACACCCCGCTGGCGCGAGCGCCTACCCGAGATAGGAATTCCCACGCTCGTCGTCCACGGCCGCCGCGATCGGTTCTTCCCCGTCGGCAACGGCGAGGCCATCGCGCGCGAGATCCCCGGGGCACGGCTGCTCGTCCTCGCAGACGCCGCCACCGCGATCCCCGATGTGGCGGTCGGCGAGGTCGCCGAGGCGATGCTCACGCTCGGACAGACCACGACGGGCGCCGCGCGGGTCCGGCCGCCACGTACTAGGTGATCAGTTCGCCGGCGACGTTGCGAGACACCTCGTCCGGCAACACGGTGGAACCGGGCCCACCCGGCCGATAGCGCGCGCCCCGATGCTCGGGCGGGAGCCGGTCCCCGCGTCCGAACAGTGCGTTGCGCAGCGTCCCCGGCACGTAGTCGGTGGGGTAGACGCCGCGTTCGGTCAGCACCGGGATCACGTACCGGACGATGTCCTCGAAGGTCCCGGGCGTGACGGCGTAGGCGAGATTGAACCCGTCCACATCGGTGTCGTCCGCCCATTCCTGCAACCGGTCGGCCACCGTCGCGCCGGAGCCCACGAACACCGGCCCGATACCCCCGATCCCGGCCCAGCGCCCGATATCGCGGACCGTCCATTCCCGGCCGTCGTCGTCGAATTCCTGGAACGCCGCCACCGCCGAACGGATCGCGTTGCTCTCCACCTCGCCGATCGGGTCGTCGAGGTCGTAGCGCGACAGGTCGATTCCCATCCAGCCCGACATGAACACCAGGCCGCCCTCGACACTGGCGTAGGACAGGTACTCCCGGTGTTTGCGGCGCGCGGCGTCGTCGGTGGCATCGGTGACGATGGTGGCCAGCGCGTAGATCCGGGCGGCGTAGCGATCACGGCCCGCCGCCTCCAGCGCCGCCCGGATACCGGACACCGTCTGCGCGAGTACCCGTTTCGACGGGGCGGCGACGAAGATCGCCTCGGCGTTCTCGGCGGCGAACCGGACTCCGCGCGGCGAGGCACCCGCCTGGAAGATCACCGGCGTCCGCTGCGGCGACGGCTCGGACAGGTGCACCCCGGGGACCGTGTAATGCCGCCCGGAGTGGCCGATATGGTGCACCTTCGCCGGGTCGACATAGATATTGCGCTCCGGGTCGCGGACGACCGCGTCGTCCTCCCAGGACCCCTCCCACAGTTTGTAGAGCACTTCCAGGTATTCGTCGGCCTGGTCGTAGCGGTCGTCGTGGTCGAGCTGATCGTCGGCCCCGAAATTCCGCGCGGCCGAGGGCAGATACCCGGTGACGACATTCCAGCCGATCCGGCCGCCGGTCAGATGGTCCAGGGTGGACAGCCGGCGGGCGAATGGATACGGGTGCTCGAACCCGGTGCCGGTGGTGATTCCGAAGCCGAGATGTTCGGTCACCGCCGCCATCGCCGAGACCAGCAGCAGCGGATCGGCCACCGGGATCTGGGCGCCGTTGCGCAGCGCCGCGCGATCGTCGCCGCCGTAGACGTCGTAGGTGCCGAGCACATCGGCGATGAACAGGCCGTCGAACCGCCCGCGCTCCAGCAGCGCGGCCAGCTCCGTCCAGTAGCCGAGCTCTTTGTACCGATGCGACTGGTCCTCGGGATGCCGCCACAGTCCGGGAGACTGGTGGGCGACACAGTTCATATCGAAGGCGTTGAACCGGATCCGCCGGGCCATCACACCGCCCCTTCCACCGGTTTGCGCTCTCCCGCGCTCCAGGCGAACGGCAGCGCGGTGCCGTTGAGCAGGTGGTCACCGATGGCCCGGGCCTTCTGGATGGCCGGATTGTGTACCGAGACGGTCCGCGCGTTGCGCCAATGCCGGTCCAGCCGCAGCCCCTCCGAGGTGATGGACGCACCACCGACCTCGAACAGCTGCGTCGTGGCGGTCAGCACGGTATCGATCACCCCGAGCTGGGCCTGGGCCGCCGCCAGTTCGGCATCGATCAGACCCTGCTCCTCGGTGGCGCCGGCGGCGAGCACCTCGTCGAGCACATCGGCGACCGCCAGCACACTGGCGCGGGCACCGAACGCCGCGGCCGACAACCGGCCGATCACCTGCTGCACCAGCGGATCATGGCGGGGCAGATCGGCCGCGGAATGGGTGTAGCCGCGGCGGCGCGCGGCCACCCATTCGCGGGTGTCGCGTTCGGCCCGCTGCGCGATACCGGCCAGCACCGCGAGCTGGAACAACTGCAGGTAGGAGGTCGAGTAGGTGGCACCCGCGTCCCCGTAACCGGGGCCCAGAATCCGGTCCTGCGCGACCGCGACATCGGTGAACTCGGTGGTGCCGCTGGCGGTCAGCCGCTGCCCGAAACCGTCCCAGTCGTCGTGCTGACGCACCCCCTCGGCCTCGGCGTCCACCAGCACACTGACCCGCTCACCGTCCCGGTCGGCGGCGACCAGGATGTGGTCGGCATACAGCGACCCGGTGCTGTAGTACTTCGTCCCGTCGAGCAGCCAGCCGTCCCCGGACTGTGTCAGCCTTGTCCGGTACCGGTCGACCGCGCCCACGCCGGGTTCGGTGATCGCGTTCCCGACCAGCGTCCCCTGCGAGACCTTGCGCAGCCACTCTTCACGCACCGGCCCGTCCTCGGCGAGCAACTGGTCCTCCACGAACACGAAATGCACACGCAGCGCCTGCGGCAGGTTCGACTCGGCCGCGGCCAATTCGATCAGCTGCCGGAACAGCTGCCGCACGCTCGCGCCGTACCCGCCGTATTCGACCGGCACCCGCAGCGCGCCGAACCGCGCCGCGCGTAACCGGCGCACTTCGTCGTGGGCGAGCCGGCGGTCGATTTCGCGCTCGACCGCGCCCGCCGCGATATCGGCGTAGATCGGCGCGAACACCGCGTCCAGATCGGTATCGGAGACAGGTTGTGCGGAGGAAGTCATCAATCCACGATCACCGACCCCGCACTCCGCCTCACCGGTTACACGCAGCCGGATTCGAAACACTCGCGGCAAAAAATCCCGCCGATTCCAACCGGTGACATCGCGGCCGTGCTCGGTCAGGATCACAGATCGGCCCGGCGAGGAGCTCGGCCACCGCACTGTCCGCTCCAGAGCCCCTCGAAGGAGATATCCGGTGAGTCTGTCGTTCCACTGGTTCCTACCCACCTACGGCGATTCCCGCGGCCTGATGGCCGGTGGTCACGGCACGTCCATGTCCGGCGACCGTCCCGCCTCGCTCCGCTACCTGAACCAGATCGCCGGCGCCGCCGAGGAGAACGGCTTCGAAGCGGTCCTCACCCCGACCGGCGCCTGGTGCGAGGACGCCTGGCTGGCCACCGCCATGCTCGTGGAGACCACCGAGACCCTGAAATTCCTGGTCGCGTTCCGGCCCGGTCTGGTGAGCCCGACCCTGGCCGCGCAGATGGCCGGCACCTACCAGCGGCACTCCCGGGGCCGGCTGCTGCTCAACGTGGTCACCGGCGGCGAACCGCACGAACAGCAGGCGTTCGGTGATTTCCTGGACAAGGAGCAGCGCTACGAGCGCACCGGCGAATTCCTGCACATCGTGCGCGAACTGTGGGAATCGCGGGAACCGATCAGCTTCGAGGGCAAACATCTGCAGGTCCGCAATGCCCTGCTCAACAATCACCCCGACCCGGTACCGCCGGTCTTCTTCGGCGGCTCCTCCGCCGCCGCGGGCCCGGTCGCCGCGCAATACGCCGACACATACCTGACCTGGGGTGAACCGCTGGTCGCGGTCGGCAAGAAACTGGAATGGATCCGCGGCCTGGCCACCGACCGCGGGCGCACCCTCGACTACGGCATCCGCCTGCACGTCATCACCCGCGACACCTCCAAGGCCGCCTGGGCCGAGGCCGACCGCCTGCTCCAGGGCATCGACCCGGCCGATATCGCGCGCGTACAGGCCAACCTCGCGAAGAGCGAATCCGTTGGCCAGCGCCGCATGCTCGAACTGCACGGCGGCCGCACCGACCGCCTGGAGATCGCCCCCAACCTGTGGGCGGGCGTCGGCCTGGTCCGCGGCGGGGCGGGCACCGCACTGGTCGGGTCGCACGAAGAGGTCGCCGAACGGCTCATCGAGTACTCGCGGCTGGGCCTCACCCACTTCATCCTGTCCGGCTACCCGCACGTCGAGGAGGCGTACTGGTTCGGCGAGGGCGTGCTGCCGATCCTGGAGAAGAAGGGCCTGTGGCGCCGGCCGGTCGACCGGCCCGCCGTGGCCACCGGGACCCCGTTCGCCACCGCCTCCACCAGCTGAGTCACCCCCGTCACCAACACGTATACATCCCCGCATGCGCGGGGAGCACTTCGACCGGCTCGACAACGGCCGGCTGCGCTGGGACTCATCCCCGCGCGCGGGGGGCACGCGGCGAGGCCGGTCGCGACCCAGGTGAGCGGGAGCTCATCCCCGCGTGTGCGGGGCCGACGATGACAGGCGGCTCAGGGTTCGAGCCGCAGACGAGGAAAAAGGGAGATCGAATGATCGTCCTTTCTCCGACTGCCGTTTCGGCCGTCGTGCGACTGTAAGCGCAGCCGAAACGCGATCCTCACCGGCCGAAGGGCCACAACATCTCCAGCACACACCGGGGCGCGAGCCGCCGGTCCCGGTCCCGGGCGAAGACGGCGGTCAGCGCGAGGACGTAGACAGCGGGCGGTCACCAGGGTCACGACACCGCCGACCGCGCCCGCGGCCCCCAGGAAGCTCTCCAACATGCCGTCGATCCTGGCGATAATCGGCACTCCGAACAGGGCATCTACCGGGAATCTCCGGTCCGACCGCCCGTAAAGGACTCTGCATAGAGAGCCGGATCAGGTTTATAGCGCTCGCATAGCCGATCACAGAGTTTGCATACGCAGTATGTAAATCTGCTACGGTTGATACATCGCCGCCCCATCGAGGTGGGGTTGGAAGTGAGCCGTAGGATTACTCGCCGGACGACGAGGCCTACGGCTCGCGTCGTTTCCGGGTCAGATCTCGTGGATCTCTACCACCGAACAGAGCACGTCTAGGTAGGTCGGATTTCCTACGCGCTGTTGGACGACGGCCCCGCAGATGATGTCGGGAACCGATAGCACCGGCTCGGCGCGGCCGATCTCATGGTGGATCCGAAGGCTGTCATCGATCACCTTGCGGGCGCGGAACTTGTGCAGGATATCCCGGTCGCTGGCGTCTTGGGTCCCCCGCGATTCGAGGGTGATTCCACTGCAGTCCAGCAGCGCGAGATGAGGCAGGATGCATTCCAGGCATTTGCGCCGGCCGCGCCGATCCTTCGTACCTTCCGCGTGGTAGACCACGGAGATGCCGCAGATCGGCAGTTCGGCCACAGCTTGAATCAGCTCACCGCGCCGCACTTCGCTGCTACCGTGCCAGTGGACCTTCTTCTCGCCCGGCAGTAGCAGATCGCTCATCGCTTTCCGGACGAGTTGGACGTCCCCTTCCTCAATGAGGGCGGCGGCCACGATGTAGGTATCGGGGTCGGCATGCGGCTGCGAGCCACTTTCATCGCCCCAGGCGGTCAGCATGGCGCCAAAACCTCCTCGGGGTACATACTCTTGCGGTTCATCTCTGCTCCGATCGGCCCCACTCGGGGGTTACGTGGGATCACACTGGACCGAAGCGAGCAGGCTTTGCGGAACACTGGGCACGAGTGATCACGCCGGGGGTATCTCCAGGTCACCTCGGCTGACGTAGCATCGAAGGCGTCCGACCAAAGACAACTTCGAGACCCCTGCCGGTAGTTCCGCTTCCGACCAGGGGCCTCGGCGTTATCTACGGGTTTTCAGTTGTGCGCCGCCGAATACCACGGCAACGTAACGCATCCTATATCCGGTGGGTCGAATTCCTTACTGACACAACATGTTGCGCCGTGTTGTGCCAATCGAGTCAGCAATCATGTTTGCCGGCGGATAGCCTCCCTCGGACCCTGCCGGGTGGACCTCTTTCGGCCGCACCAGGTTTGGCTCCGCCGTCCCGATGTCGCCGATACCTGGGAGACCGGGCGGCAAGGCATGCGTCAACCATACGAATCGGAGGGCAGTTTCGCTTCCGCCTCACGGTAGAGTTGACCTCGGCAGTGGACGCCTTCAGCGACTTGATCGGGGGATTCAGGTTCGCGTTACCCCGCACAGCCGTTTCCATAGTGGTCCAGATCACAGAATTAATGTTACTTAGATCACATTATCGGGCGCGAATCACCAGGATATTATGTCAATGTTGGGTTGACACTGTCGGCTTGGGGTGACAATGCACACTGAGAGCACCTCGGAACGCCCGGTGAGTGAAAAGCTCTCCGGGCCCCCACTGTACGACCATCTTGCGGGCAGACTCCTTGGCTACCTCGATGCTCGATGCACAGAACTGGCCCATGAGGCCCTGAAGAAGCCCCACCCAGGAG
Source organism: Nocardia sienata NBRC 100364 (assembly GCF_001613205.1). Lineage (GTDB taxonomy): Bacteria > Actinomycetota > Actinomycetes > Mycobacteriales > Mycobacteriaceae > Nocardia > Nocardia sienata. The sequence continues at coordinate 96,883 of NZ_BDBX01000033.1, forward strand.
AACTCGCCGATCCCGCCAAGCGGAAAGAGTGGTCCGACTGGTGGGGGCTGCGCGACAGCGACCAACGCGTTCTCGCTGAGCGCGCTCTCTCGCTCGCCAAGGTTCGCATCCTCGTCGCCGCCGGGGTGGATCCATCGCTGCCCGCGGTCGTGGCCAAGCACTCCGGAGCAACCTGGGCCGAACTGGGTGACGCCGCCGGCATCAGCCGCCAAGCCGCTCAGAGCCGCTGGAAGGACAAGGCAGAGCAGTACACCACGAAACGGGAGCACGCCGAAGACGAACGTCGAAAGCTCCAGCCCTTCGTTTCCCCGGTCGACGAGTACGACCCTGAAGGGAAAGGAATGGTCGGCGAGGCCACCCGTAGCCGCCGCCGCACTCGCAAAAGCACTGACGAGCACTGACCCGCGCGATCCTTACGGGGGTCGAGGAACCTCGGCGGGAAATGTTCGGGTAGTCCCCAATTGGCCTTCCAAGAGGCCGAGACTCGCGCCGATCCGGGGCACCACCGCACATAGCTTCGTGAGTCGACCGAATCACTGGGGACAGTTGCGCCAGGTCGGAACTGAGTTGCCGCACATAGTGCGCGGCTATCTGCGGTAACGCGCTAAGCGTGACTTTTGTCGTCGATGTTCCCTGACCGCCATCCCCGCGCGCAGGGAGCATGCAGCCAGGTCGGCGCAGTCGGCCAGGGCTCATCCCCGCCTGCGCGGTGAGCACACTTCCTGATCAGGCGGTTTCCAAGCAGAAGCCTCCATTTTCATTCACTTTTCGCCCTCCCATCACGACCTCGATCTGGCGTGTTGCAGATCCACAGAAGAACAGCGCGGTAGCGCACCAGACTACGACTCCCCTCCCTGGTCCGACAGCACGCCGACCCGATCGCCCCGATTACCCTCACCACCGTGACCCACTCCCAGCCCACCCGCCGGACCGCCCCCGGTACCGCCGTCGCGGATGCCGTCCGCGAGGACATCCTCGCCGGCCGGCTCTCCCCCGGCGACCGGTTGCGCGAAGTGGATCTGGCCGAGCGTTTCGGGGTCTCCCGGGTCCCCGTACGCGAGGCACTGTCGCAGTTGCAGAGCGAAGGTTTCGTCACGCTGGTGCGGTATCGCGGGGCGACTGTATCGGCGCCGTCGGGATCGGCGGCACGGGAGTTGGTGCAGATCCGGCGGGGGCTCGAGGTGCTGGCGGCGCAGCTGGCCGCGCGCGCGAAGGGCGGGCCGGTGGCCGAAGAGCTGGCGCGGGTGGTGGAGTTGGGCCGCTCGGCGGATCTCAGTCAGGCGCACGAGGAGTTGCCGCCGCTGATCCTGCGGTTCCACACCCTGGTCGCCGAGGCGTCGGGTAATCAGCAGCTGGGGGCCATGCTGGAGCAGATCCTGGAGCGGGTTTCCTGGATTTTCGGGCAGCGGTTGGAGAGCCGCACGCATATCTCGTGGAGTGACCACGCGGCGATTGCGCAGGCGATCCTCAACGGGTCGCCGGTGCAGGCGGGGTACCTGATGGACGAGCACATCGGGCGGGACGAGGAGTTGCTCGCCGATATGGACGCCGAGGCGACGCCGGACTGAGGCGAGCGCCGGGCCTCCGGCCGGGTGATCGCCCGGTGACCGGAGGCGGCCGAGAAGGGGTGTGGTGCAACTGGCCGGTCCACCGCAGACCCCCCGCTTTCCTCCTCGGGTACCGAACGGCAGACCGATCGGTACGAATGACAAGGTTTGTATACAAGAATTACGCCACCATCGCGTGATCTTGCATAGTTCACAACCCTGGAACCTCGAGCAACATCAGCGAAACAGTATTTGTATACAAATTCTGGTGTTGCTTGTTTCTTCTGCCCGAGGCCAGGTCCCATGTCCACAGACGCTGCCCCGACTCAGTCGCCGCCGCTGGCTCCACCCGCTCGCCTACCGTTCTGGCGCACGTCGCTTTTCGGCATCCAGCATGTGCTGGTCATGTACACCGGCTGCGTCGCGGTCCCGCTGGTCTTCGGCGCGGCCCTGGGACTGGACACCTCCACCATCGCGACCCTGGTGAACGCCGACCTGCTGGTCGCCGGGGTCATCACCCTCGTGCAAGCGCTCGGTATCGGGAAGCTGCTCGGGGCCCGGATGCCGGTGGTGGCGGGGGCCTCGTTCACGGCGGTGACGCCGATGATCCTGATCGGCAAGGCCGTCTCCATGACCTTCGGTGACGAACCGGCGGGTGGCGCGCCGCTGGCGCTGGCCCTCGGGGTGGTCGTGATGATCATCGTGCTGATGCGTTACGGCCGGGGTCTCGTCGCGCAGTCCGCGGTCCTGATCGCGCTGGTGCCGGGCACGCTCGCGGCCGCCGCACTCTCGCTCACCGATTTCAGTGCCGTCGGCAGCGCCGCCTGGTTCGGCCTGCCCGACCCGTTCCTGTTCGGCACCCCCACCTTCCCGATCGCCGGAATCATCTCCATGTGTCTGGTGATGCTGGTGATCTTCACCGAATCCACCGCCTACCTCATGGCCACCGCCGACCATCTCGGCCGCCCGCTGGAACCGAACCGGCTCGCCCGCGCCCTGGGCGCCGACGGCGCCTCGGCGGTTCTGGGCGGCTTCCTGACCTCGTTCCCGGACACGATCTTCGCGCAGAACGTGAGCCTGGTGCGGATGACCGGGGTGTCGAGCCGCCGGGCCGTCGCCGTCGCGGGTGGTCTGCTGGTGGCACTCGGACTGGTGCCGAAGATGGGCGAGGTCGTCGCCAATCTGCCGGGTGCGGTGATCGGTTCGGTGAGCCTGGTCATGTTCGCGACCGTCGCCGGAGTCGGCATCGCCACGCTGGCGCGGGTCGACTATTCGCGCAACGACAACCTGCTCGTGGTCTCGCTGGCCATGGGTATCGGCATGATCCCGGTGGTCGCGCCGGAGGTCTACGAGGGGCTCCCGTCCTCGGTCCGGATCATCGCCGGTGGCGCGATCACCAGCACGGTCATCGTGGCGTTCGTCCTCAACCTCGTCTTCAACCACCTCACCCCCGCCCGCACCCCGAAGGAGAACGCCGCATGACCGGCATCGCCCTGCTGACCGTGCCCACCACAGATCCCGGCGACACCCGGCCCTTCGAGGTACTGACCGAGACCGGTTTCCGCGCCGACGATCTCGTCTCGGTGATCGGCAAAACCGAAGGCAACGGTTGCGTCAACGATTTCAGCCGTACCCTGGCCACCGCCGTCTGGGAGCCCCGGATCCCGGACGCCGCCGTCACCGTGTTCTCCGGCGGCACCGAGGGGGTGCTCAGCCCGCACGTGAACATGTTCGTCCGCGACGAGCGCCGCCACGGCGGGTTCGATCGCGGCCTGGTCGCCGCGGCCCGCCGCAGCCGGGTCCTGGACCCCGGCGAAATCGGCCGGGCCGAGCAGGTCGATACGGTCACCGACACCGTGGGCAAACTGCTCGCCGAGCTCGGTGTCACCGCCGCCGATGTCCATCTCGTGCTGGTGAAATGCCCGCTACTCACCTCCGACAAGATCACCGCGCTGCACGCCGCGGGGCGGACGCCGGTCGCCACCGACACCTACGCGTCGATGGGCTGGTCGCGGGCGGCGAGTTCGCTGGGTATCGCGGTCGCGCTGGGTGAATGCGATCGGGAGACCGCGCTGCGCGCCCTGGCCGGCGTGGCCGATGTCTGGTCGGCCCGGGCCTCCGCCAGCGCGGGCGCCGAACTCGACGACTGCCATGTGCTGGTGGTCGCCGAGAGCCCCACCGCGGCCAACCCGTTGCGCGCACTGCACGGGCAGATGGCCGACGCGATCGATCTGGCCTCGGTGCAGCGGCTGCTCGCGCAGGTCGCGGCGGCAGGTGGCACCGTGCGACAGATCTTCGCCAAGGCCGAAGCCGATCCGAGCGGTTCGGTCCGCGGGCTGCGCCACACCATGCTCACCGACTCCGATATCAACGCCACCCGGCATGCCCGCGGCGCCGTCGGCGGCCTGCTGGCGGCGCTCAAGGGCGACGGCGCGGTCTACGTCTCGGGTGGCGCCGAACACCAGGGTCCACCGGGCGGCGGCAGCGTCACCGTGATCTACGAACTCCCCACCCCCGAAGGGACAGGTGCGCCATGACCACCACGACGCTGACCGAACCCGAGAAGAACTGGGAGCTAGAGGAGTTCGAGAACGTGCCGGTGCCTGCCGACCGGCGGCGCGGCCTGGGCTCGGTCTCCGCGGTCTGGTTCGGTTTCCCGATGGTGCTGACCTGCGCCATCTTCGGCGGACTGATCGTCTACGCGCTCGGCTTCTGGCTCGGGCTGCTCGCCATCGCGGTGGGCAATATCTGCATGATGCTCTACGTCGGCGCGCTGAGCGTGCTCGCCGGACGCACCGGGAAGAACTTCGCGCTGTCGGCCGCCGAAACCTTCGGTAAAGCCGGCGCTTTCCTTCCCTCGGCCTTCCTGGCGACCGTGGTGATCGGCTGGTTCGCCTTCCAGACCGGTATGACCGGCGCGATTCTGCACGACACCCTCGGCTGGCACGAACAGTTCACCGCGCTCGCCGCCGGGCTCGGCTTCATCGCGGTGACCCTGCTCGGTATCCGGGCGCTGTCGGCGATCGGAATGATCGCGGCGCCGGTGTACATCGTGCTGGGGCTGGTCGCGATCGGGCTCGCGGTCGCCGACGGCGGTGGTTCGCCCACGTCCTATCAGGGGCAGGCCGGCGCGGCGGCGATGAGTTTCGGCGCGGCGGTGACCCTGGTCATCGCCTCCTTCATCGACTCCGGCACCATGACCGCCGATTTCACCCGCTGGTCCCGCAATGGCCGCGAAGCCTTCCTGGCCGCGGCCTCGGCCTTCCCGGTGGGTAATTCGATCGCCCTGGTGATCGGCGGACTCGTGGTCGCCCTCGGCGGCAGCGCCGATCCCGCCGCCGACGGCGGGAACTTCCTCGGGCTCCTCGTCGACCACGGGGGCCTGCTGGTCCCGCTGGCCGTGGCGTTCGTATTCATCAACCTGGGTTCGGTCTGCGCGCACTGCCTCTACAACGGCGCGGTCGGCTGGAGCCAGCTCTCCGGCGGCCGGATGCGGCGGCTGACCCTCGTCCTGGGCGCGGTCGGCGTGGTGCTGGCGGTGGCGGGCATCTGGTCGTATTTCGAACAGTGGCTCAACCTGCTGGGTGTGATCGTGCCGCCGATCGGCGCCGTGGTCATCCTCGATCAGCTGGTCCTGCCCCCGTTCGGTCTCGGTCCGCGCGACCGCCGCGCCCGCTGGCACCTGCCGGCGTTCACCGCCTGGGCCGGCGGCGCGGTCGCCGCCCTGCTCACTCATCGACTCGCCCCGTGGCTGTCGGACGCCGTCATCGGTTTCGCCGCCGCCGCATTGGTTCTCACCCTGGGCGCGGCCCTCACCGCGCGACGCGACAAGGAGCTCACCGCATGACCCCGACAACCGTGGACGCCACCCCCTACACCTGGCCATTCGACGGCCCGATCGACCCGGCGCGCACCGCGCTGCTGCTCATCGACTGGCAGACCGATTTCTGCGGACCCGGCGGCTACGTCGACCAGATGGGCTACGAGCTGTCCCTCACCCGGGCCGGCCTGGAACCCACTGCCCGCGTCCTGGCCGCCGCCCGCGAACTCGGTCTCACGGTGATCCACACCCGCGAAGGCCACCGCCCCGACCTCTCCGATCTCCCCGCCAACAAGCGCTGGCGGTCCGCGCAGGTCGGTGCGGAGATCGGCAGTGTGGGCCCGTGCGGGCGGATCCTGGTGCGCGGTGAGCCCGGGTGGGAGATCGTGCCCGAGGTCGCGCCGATCCCCGGGGAACCGGTCGTCGACAAGCCCGGCAAGGGCGCGTTCTACGCCACCGATCTCGACCTGCTGCTGCGCGGCGCCGGGATCACCCACATCATCCTCACCGGTATCACCACCGATGTCTGCGTGCACACCACCATGCGCGAGGCCAACGACCGCGGCTACGAATGCCTGATCCTCTCCGACTGCACCGGGGCCACCGAACGCAAACACCATGAGGCGGCGTTGAGCATGGTCACCATGCAGGGCGGCATCTTCGGCGCGGTCGCCACCTCCGATCAGTTGCTGGCCGCCCTCGGGAAGCAGTCCGTCACCGCATGAGAGTCGTCCTGATCCACGGCGTGGCCACCGACAGCCGGGTGTGGGCGGGCACGATCGCCGCTCTCGGCCCGGCCGCCGAGGTCTATGCCCCCGACCGTCCGCAGTCGGGTGATATGGACACCGAGATCGCCGCCCTCGCGCCGCTGTGCGAGGCGGCGCTCGTGGTGGGGGTCAGCGGCGGTGCGACCCTGGGCCTGGAGCTGGCCGCCCGCGGTGTCGAATTCGCCGGGGCGCTGTTGCACGAACCGGCGGCCGGGTCGCTGGCGCCGGGCCTGCTGGACGAGGTTGCCCGGGCGTTCCGGCGGCAGGGGGTGGCCGGATTCGGCGCAGCTCTCTACGGTCCGAGCTGGACACCGGAGCTCACGACGGCCTCGCCTGACACCGTCGCCGGAGAACTCGCGATGTTCCGCGCGTTCGAACCCGGGCCGGTGGGCCGGGCGGCGGACCGGATCACGCTGACCGTGGGCCGGTCCTCGTCGCCGACCAGGCACCGATCCGTCCGCGATCTGGGCTCGGCCCTCGGCATCGAGTGGCGGGTCCTTCCCGGCACCGGGCACGCGGCACACCTGGAGATCCCCGGGCAGTTGGCGCACTGGGTCCGGCGGCGTTGCGGCGCCGACCTCGGCTCGTACCGCCTGCCCCCTTTCCCGTAACCGGCGGTGAATGAAACGAATGGTCATACGATGTTTCTCCGTTTACGGCGGCGAGTCCGGTCCGACCGGACAGGGGCACGATTCCGTTTGTGCGCGCAGCACGAGAGCGCGCCGATGTTTCATGACGCCGGCCCATAGGCGAGGCCGCCGGGCCGCCTTACGATGACAATGCCAGGTCCGATCGGGCACGCGACGCGCTTCCTCGTTCGCGCTATGCCACCGGGGATTCGGCACCGATCGGAGTTCGAGATGCTGTGCGGTGGAGAGACACGATGCCGGTGAAAGCCGTCGGCCGCTGAATCTTCCTTCGAACCCCCGCCGGTTCATTACACACCGAATCCATCGCGAAAGTACGACTCCCGAATGCACGTTCAGTTGTATCGCGCGCCCGGAAAAGGATGCTCGTCGGTCCACGGCTGCGCCGAAGGTTCCCCGACCGCCCTGCGGTGCCCGCCGCGCACCACTGCGAGGAGCGGGTGATCGTGCGGCCACAGCCCGGCTCGGGCACCTCGTGCCTGCCCACGGCCACCGAGTTGCTGTACGCGGTCGGCGGCCGGCGCGCCGAGGGGCCGGTGTGCAGCAACGCGTCGGCACTGTCGGAGTCCTATCGGCTCGAAGCGGGGCTCGCCGGAATCCGGCTGCAATCGCGCCGGCGGACGCTGATCGCCGAGATCGACGCCTGGAGTTCGCGGCATCTGCCCGCACCGACCCCGGGTATTCGCGTCTACGAACGCACCCTCGGTGAACTGATCGATGTGATCGCCGCCGGCGCCGCTCGCGCGTTCCATCTGTTGCGGCACGACGATCCGTCCGGTGAGCTCATGCACTTCGAATGGACCCGCCTCGCGGAGTTGCAGCTCATCTACCGCGATCTGGTGCACGATATCGAGAGCGGCCGCTGCTGTCTCCCGAGCGAACAGCACCTGCGGGTGGTCGGCGAGCGGATGCCGTACCAGTTGCCCGTCGGCACAGGAGAGTCGAATTGAGTGGAGTGGACCGGGATATTTCCACCGGACTGGGCACGCTCCACGTCCGGATCACCGGGGCGGGGCCGGCGATGCTGCTGTGGCCCAGCCTGCTGATGGACCACGCGCTCTGGGACGGCCAGGTCGCCTATTTCTCCGCGCGGTTCACCACCGTCGCCATCGACCCACCGGGCCACGGCGCGAGCACCCCGCTGGACCGGCCGTTCACTTTCGGGGAATGCGCACAGGCCCTGCTCCAGGTGCTCGACACCCTCGAGATCGACCGCGCACACATCGTGGGTAATTCCTGGGGCGCCATGACCGGCACCACCTTCAGCGCGCTCTACCCGGAGCGGGTGCTGACGGCCGTCCTCATGAACGGCACCGCCTCACCGGCGGGGACACGGCAGCGCCTCGAATACGGCGCCCTGCTCGCACTCGCGCGCATGCTGGGTGGGTTCCGAGGACCGCTCGTGCACGCCGCGCTCTCCGCCTTCCTGGGTCCGGAGACGATGCGGAACCGGCCGGAGGTGGTCGAGCAGGTGCGGCGCACGGTGCGCGCCAACGATATCGGGTCGGCGGCGCACGCGGTGCGCAGCGTGGTCATCCGCCGTCCGGACCAGCGCGAACTCGCCGCCTCCATCCGCACACCCACACTGGTGGTCGGCGGCCGGCAGGATTCGACCTTCCCGCCCGTCGAGGTCGAAGAGATGGCGCGCGCCATCCCCGGTGCCGAGCTGTCGTTCGTGGAGGACGCCGCCCATCTGGTGGCCCTCGAAGTACCGGACGTGGTGAACGCCCTCATCGACGACTTCCTCCGGCGCCACGCACCACACTGCTGACCCCCGGGCGGGTTCGTCCTCGCACCTGCGGCCGAAGTTTCGACGAGTGGACGCCGTCGCTCGGCACCCCGCGTGTCGGCGGCACGGGCGTTCCACGGCCGGCACGGCACGCCGCCGGCGTTCGAGGGTCATCGGCGGTCGGCCGTCCCGGTATTCGCGATGCGCCCGCGCTGGGCCTTGTGGATAAGCCCCCGCGCCGCCTCCCCTGTCACCGACTGCCCGGCCAGCGCATCGAACGCCCGCCCGTACACATCGATTTCGCGCGGCTGGGTGATGGTGAGCTCGGCGGCGGTCCCCTCGACCATGACCAGCCGGTTGTCGAACATGGCGAAATTCGTGGACACCACCAGCGCTTCGGCGGTGAACGGAACGATTCCGATGGTCACGCGGGGCATACCGATGAGAGAGGACAACCGGTCGAGCTGGCCGATCATCACCGCATCGTCACCGACCGTGGTGTAGAGGGCCTGCTCGGCGATGAGGAAGTGGAACAGATGGTCGCGCTGGTACAGGATGCGCTGCCGTTCCATCCGCTTGGACACAGCGTTCTCGACATCGTCGGGGATGCGGTGGAATTCGATCCCGCGGCGCAGTTTGGCGGCCGCGTACTCCGCTGTCTGGAGCAGCCCGGGCACGATCTGCGGCTGGAAATCACGGATATGGGTGGCCGCCGCCTCCAATTTCAGCGATTTCTGCTGTCGGCGACCGAGACCGGTGCCGAGGATCTTGCGCCACTCGAGGTAGGCCACCTCGATGGTGTTCGAGGTGGCCAGCAGGTCCGGTAGCTGGTCCTCGGCGCCGCAGTGGCGGCAGTACGCGCGGATATCGTCGGCGGAGGGTCTGATCCGGGCGAACTCGATCTTGCTCACTTTGGATTCGTGCCAGCCACAGAGCTGCGCGAGTCTGCGGTTGGTGAGGCCGGCCTGGCGCCGCAACTCCCGCAATCGTGCCCCGAGAGCTTCGCGCGCGTCGTGCACTTCGTTCATCTGTCGACATATTCCGTGTAGGGCGTTGCCATGTCCCAGAGCCGGTGCTTCACGCGCCGGGCGTACTGGATGATCCCCCGGTCGGTCGTCACCGCGAGACCGGCGGGTTTGCTGTGCTCGTCGACCAGGTTGTAGACAACGCGATCGTCATCGATCAGCCACCAGTCGTCCGAGGGCACGTCGCCGGCCAGATGCCGCGGGACGTACCGGATATCCTCGCCCGCGTCGGTATTGGTGCCGGTCACCGAGAGCAACCAGCGGTGATAGTCGCTGTGCGGCACCGACACCACGCGGACCCTCCGTACCGTGACGCCCCGGCCGGTCGTCTCCCGGATCAGCGTGTTCCACCGCGTCTTCTGATCGTCCGGTAGCGCGGGCCGGCCGTCCAGGAAGCGACCGAGCCGGCCGGTTTCGGCCGGGACGGCGTAGACGTCGCGGACTTCGAGATGGAATGCCTCGGAGACGCATTCGCGGAAGAGCGCGGTCCAGTCCGGCGGCTCATGCGGAAGATAGCGCACCGTAGAACGTCCTTCTGGTCTTCGGGACCTCGATCGCGACCTCGTCGGGTGCCAGATCGAGCTGCTCCAAGATCTCACGCTCGGCGACCGGACGGCCGGCGAGTGTGAACGTTCCCCGGCCGGTATCCTGCATGGGCGCGCCGATGAAGGTGTCGGGTTCGGCGTAACCGAGCAGTAGATGCGGGATCTCGACGGTCGCCGGTCTGTCCGTCTCCCATCCCTGCACCAGATAGCTTCCCTGATCGGTCGTGTACAGACTGGGGCATCCACCGAGATCCGAGCCCCCCTTACCGAGAAACCGCAGACGCATACTTCAACCCCTGTTCGATGGTTAGCACGAGTTTTCCCGCACTCCGTACATGATGCACTTCTCCGCTGTGACGGGGAAAAGAGCGCAGCGTAGTTGTGCAAACTTGTGCTCACTGCTCGCCATGATCGGTCTGGACTCCTTAACGTCGAATCAACCGTCGCGCCCGATAACCGTGCCGGGAACCAGTTGTGCGGGTGGGCCATACGACCAAGGGGTGAGCATGCGATTCGAGGTGAAGGTGAGCAGATACGGGGACCGCTGGCTCATCTGCGCACCTGCGTTCGGCGTCCGGAAGATCGTGGACGAGGAGTCCGCCATCCGGAGCGAGGCGTACCGGCTGATCGCCCGATGCGGCACCGCACCGGGCGATTTCGAGGTCGAACTCGTGCCGGGCGGGGGGCCCGAGGTCGCGACGGTGGGCAACGATGCGTCCGTACCCGGGGAAACCCACGGCCACAACCACTTCGGCCGGGGTGCGTCGGTACACGAGATCCGGGCCGGCCTCCGACGTGCGGACCAACCGCCGCCCGACGACGGCTGCTGACCCGCGCGCAGGAGTTCTAGAGTCATGGCATGGGAATTCGGGACGGCGATCGCGCCGCAGACGTCCGCGACATCGTGGCCGCGCAACTGCCCGACTACCGGATCGACTCGGTAGCGCTACTCGGGGAGGGGGAGGACAACATCGCCTATGAGGTCAATGGCGAGTTGATCGTGCGCTTCGGCAAGGAGCCCGATCCCGAGAGCCGAGCCGCGCGGGTGATCGAGGAAGCCACTCTTCTGGCCACCGTCGCGGAGTTCTCGCCGCTGCCGGTTCCCGAACCCTGTTTCCGGGTCGCCGAGCAGGGTTGCCTCGCGTATTTCGGACTCCCCGGCCGACCGCTGATCGGCCTGCCCGCGGCGCAGCGATCGGCCTATTCGCGGCCGGTCGCTGCTGCGCTCGGTGGATTCCTCGCCGCTCTGCATGCCGCACCCGTCGACCGGATGGCCGACCTGGTGGACACCGACGACCAGCCCGGGCAATTGTGGCTCGAGGAGGCCGCGCGGACCTACGAGCTGGTCGCCGACGCTGTGCCGCGCGGGCACCGCGCGGCGGTGGAGGCGTTCCTCGGAGCGACGCCCGTGGAGGATCGCTACGGCCTGGTGTTCTCCCACAACGATCTGGGAACAGAGCACGTCCTCGTGGACCCGGTTTCGGGAAGCGTCACCGGCGTCATCGATTGGAGCGATGCCGCGCTCGTCGACCCGGCCTATGATTTCGGCCTCATCTATCGCGACCTCGGCCCGGCCGCTCTCGACACGGCGTTGGACAATTACCGGGCCGGTGCCGATGACCTGCGGCCGATCCGGACCCGTGCTGCCTTCTATGCCAGGTGCAGCGTGCTGGAGGATATGGCCTACGGGCTCGAGAACGGGCTGCCCGAATATCTCGACAAGAGCCTTGCCGCGTTGAGGTGGCTGTACCCGACCGCGTGAACCGGCGCGGCCCGGAACGGGAACCGGGCCCGGAATACCGCCCGGGCTCGCCAGTTCCGGAAAACCGACGAATCGCTGTTCACTTTCCGCTATCGTCGCGGTCGCCGGGCGATTGCCCGGTGGGGGTCGGTGGCGTGCACGCGTCGCGGGCCCCGGCTCGGCTCGGCGGTCGTCCTCCGATCGCTTCGTTCCGCAGAGGAGCAGTATGTATCCCGGCGCGCATGTCGATAATTTCCCTGATAAGCCAGCCGTTATCGTCGCCGAGACCGGCAAGACACTGACCTACCGGGAGCTGGAGGACAACTCGGTCCGGCTCGCGCGGCATCTGCACGACGCCGGATTGCGCCGCGGTGACCACCTTGCGTTGCTCTCGGGTAACGACCCGAAGGTCTACGAGGCCTACTGGGCGGCTCTGCGATCGGGGCTTTACATCACCGCCGTGAACCGTCATCTCTCGCCGGCCGAGATCAGCTATATCGTCAACGATTGCGGCGCGAAGGCGCTGATCGCGTCCGCCGGTCTGCGCGAAGCGGCCGAGGCGATCGCCGAGCAGACGCCCGAGGTGAAGATCCGGCTGGCCTTCGGCGGTCCGGTGGCAGGCTACGAGAGTTACGAGGACGCGCTGGCCGCCCAGCCCGCGCAACCGCTGCCCGACCAGCCGCGCGGCGCCGATATGCTCTACTCCTCCGGCACCACCGGGCGGCCCAAGGGCATCAAACAGCCCCTGTCGGACCAGCAGGTCGGTGATCCCCCCGGCGACCCCTACACCGCCGTTTTCGGTCCGCTCTACGGTTTCGACACCGAATCGGTCTATCTATCGCCCGCCCCGCTCTACCACGCCGCACCGCTGCGGTTCGGCGGTGTCGTCCACGCTCTCGGCGGCACCTTGGTCGTGATGGAGCGCTTCGATGCCGAGCAGGCCCTGGCCGCGATCGAGCGCTATCGCGTCACGCACAGCCAGTGGGTTCCCACCATGTTCGTCCGGATGCTGAAACTCGACGAGGCGGTCCGTTCCCGCTACGACATCTCCAGCCTCAAGGTCGCCGTGCACGCCGCCGCGCCCTGCGCCGTCGACGTGAAACGGGCGATGATCCAATGGTGGGGTCCGGTGCTCTACGAGTACTACGCCTCCACCGAGGCCAACGGCGCCACCTTCATCGACAGCGAGCAGTGGCTGCGCAAACCGGGTTCGGTGGGCCCGGCCGGCATGGGCTCGATCCGGGTCTGCGGAGAGGACGGCACGGAACTGCCGGCCGGTGAGATCGGCACGATCTATTTCGAGCGCGACGAACTGCCCTTCGCCTATCACAACGACCCGGCGAAAACCGAGGCGGCGATCCATCCGGACCATCCGACCTGGACCACCACCGGCGATATCGGCTACGTCGACGCCGAAGGCTTCCTGTTCCTCACCGACCGCAAAGCGTTCATGATCATCTCCGGCGGGGTGAACATCTACCCGCAGGAGATCGAGGACGCGCTCGCCCTGCATCCCGCGGTGCTCGATGTCGCCGTGATCGGGATCCCCGACGAGGAGATGGGCGAATCGGTCAAAGCCGTGATCCAACCCGCGCCGGGAGCGGCCCCCGGCCCGGAACTCGCCGCGGAACTACGCGACTACCTGCGCGAGCGCATGGCCCACTACAAGGTGCCGCGCAGTATCGACTTCGCCGACGAACTACCACGTACGCCGACGGGCAAGCTGGTCAAGGGCAAACTCCGCGACCGATACCTCTGAGCGGTCGGCCACACGTGCCGACCGGGGATGTTTGTCCTGCTGCCATCGGGAAACACGGCGGGCAGGAGGACTGTGCGATGACCAACGATGCAGAGAAACGCTGGTCCGACGACGGGAACTTCCGGCGGGCCGTGCGCTACGCGCTCGTCGTGCTCGGGGTCGCGGCGCTGGTCTGCGCGGTCGCCGCCCTCTGGGCGGCCACCGGGCGGTGCCGCGACGCCGACGCACTGCTGTGCGACACCGCCGCCCAGACCGCCGTCCTCTTCGGGCCCGGTCTCGTACTGCTCGCCGGCGGTATCGGCGCCTTCGTGGAAACCATCAGGGTCTGGCGGCGTGGCGGGCCCTGGCCGATATGGCAGGGGGCGGGCTGGTTCCTTTTCCTGATCACGCTGTTCTACCTGGGGATCGGCGCGAGCACCGTCCCCGCGGAGTGACCGGCGACCCGCACCGCCGGGGACATCTGCGGCCCTGGTGAGGGCAACCGCCCGGTAGCCCTGCTATCTCCGCTGCACCTGTGGCAGACTTTCGAGGAATGCTCGGACTACGGCCGCTCGACGACCGTGCGCGGAAGGTGATGCGGGAATTGAGATCGCGATGGACCTGATCGCCATCGAGGGCCGGGTGGCCGCGGATCGACTCGCGGCGCGGGACCGAACACCGGAGACAGAACTCCAGCTGGCCACCACCCTGTGTGAACTCGCCTCGGCCTACCTGGCCACCCAAACCGACGGCTCGGTGCGCAACCGGGTGGCCGGCGCGCTGGAACCCGCACAGGAAGCGGTGATGATCCGGCTGCGCTGGTTCACCTCCGGTCATGTGTCCGCGGTTTTCGCCAACCAGGTCCAGGACACCCTGCGGCTGCTGGAACAGGCCGCCCGCGCCATCGGCCACCGCGAGCTGGCGACCGCCACCATCCGCGATGCCTGCAACGCCTATACCCGGGTGGCGCACGAATATCCGAACGCTGCGGGTGTCTGCGCGGACGGCCTGTCGAAATGCGGTGTGTGGCTGTGCCGGCTGGACCCGGGCGCTGCCGTGGTGGCCACCGACGAGGCGGTCCGCATCCGCGCCACGCTGTTCGAGGCCGATCCGGAGCAGTCCCGGAAATATCTCGCCACCCTCAACACCCTGCTGCGCACCCTGATGGTGGGACGGCAGCGCAAGCAGGCGGTGGCCATGTATCGCGAACGCTATACCGCCCTCACCACCCCGGCCATGGCCTCCCAGCTGCGGAACCTGAAGATCGAAGAGATCGGCTTCACCACCAAAACGCAGGCCGCCCTGCGGAAGCTGGAATGCCGGACCCTCGAACGCGCCGGTTATCTGACCCAGCAGCAGATCCTGTATCAAAGCGCGGGGGATCTGGCCACGATCGAGGAGATCAACTGGCAACTCGCGCTGATCGGGCTGAAACCGCTGGTCGCCGGAGCCATGCCGGACCAGCCGGCCAAGCCGGTGGAGATCGGCTCCTCGTTCGGCGCCTTGAGCGTGCTGTGCTCGGCACCGGATGCGCTCGAGCAGGTGCGCGACGCCATCGTCGCCGCGTTCACCGCGGCCGGTGCCGAACCGGTGGATATCAATACCGCCTACGGCGTGGACAAGGCGCATTGGGGCACCCGGGATCCTCAGCTCAACGCCGCCTCCGAACTCGGTGAGGACATCGTCCTGATCGAGCGGATGTCGGGTAGCTGGATCGCGGTGAAAAGCCTCAAATGGGAGCTGACGCCGGTGGCGAAGAATCCACTGGCGCTCGCCCTTTCACAGCAGTGGCCGGTGATGAGTGTGACGAGTACCGAGAACCTGGCCTACGAGTTGTGCTGGTACGAGCAGGGTTCGGCCACCCAGTACGCGGCACTGGGCCGGCCCGCCGAACCGGTCGCCCTCGACACTCCGCTGGCGCCGTTGGATTTCGGCAAACTCGCCGACTACGGCGCGGATTACGCCTCGGAGACCCAGATCCGTTCCGCGTTCGGAAACGCGACCATGTTCGCCAAACTCACCGAACTCCCGGCCAGTGGTATCCGGCAGGCCGCCGAGGCCCAGCCGCTGGCCGGATACGGTGAACGGGTGCTGTGTTTCCGGGCCGCGGGCACGAAACGCGCGGCTACGGCGGGCCCGGGAAACCGATCACGGGCAATTCCCGAATAAGCCGTAACATCCCGGCTTCGATACCCGAAAAGAATGCCTGGTGAGAGTAGTAGTTTTCGAGACTGAAACGTCTTGCTTTCGCTAATGTCTGGTACCGGAGTACGACGCATTGCCGGGTGACCGCAGTGCCGGGATAGTTGGGTGGTGAGCCGACGGCGATGATGCTGCTCGCGCGCATCCCCGGGAACGAGTTGATCTACTGTGTCCAAGCGGCTGCCTCTCCCCGAGTTCGCATCGACAATCCGTTCCAGACCGAGTCGAACGCGCGGCCGCGTCGGTATCCGGACACGCCTGCTCGCCATTGTGCTCATCACCAGCATCACGCTGGTCACGGTCGGGATCGCCGCAGCGGGCTATCTGGTGAAATCCGGTCGGCAGGCACAGGAATGGGCCGATCTGGCCAGTAGCACCACCACCCCCGCCATCCTGATGGTGCAGGGTCTCGAGGAGGAACGGCGTCTGTCGCTGCTGTATCTGGCGGGCGATCCCGGGGCCGTGGCAGCGCTCGCGGACGCACGCAAGCGCTCCGATATCGCACTGGCCGAGATCACCGCCAAAGGCGATGCCGCCCAGCGGCTCGATCCCGACAACTCGGCCGGCCAGATCGAGGGCTACCGCAAGCTCTTCGAGGCCGTACCGAATCTGCGCGCGGCCATCGACGCGCGCGCGATTCCGCGGGAAGAGGCGTTCGGGTTCTTCAGCTCGGTGATCGACACCATCATCGGGGCGTCGGTGCTGGCGGCCCGGGTCGCACCCGACGCCGGGGTCGGCATCGCGCTCAACTACGGCGTCGAGCCCTTGCGAGCGGCCGAGGCCTTGTCGAAGGCCGACACCCTCGGCGCCGTCGCGGTGACTCTCGGTGAGCTCACCGACGCGCAGCTGGTGGAATTCAACCGGCATGTCGGTGAATTCCGCGGCGAAGTCGCGTACTCCGCCACGGTACTCAAAGGCGACCGCCTGGCCCAGCTGCAGGCCCTCACCGCCTCACCGGCCTGGCAACAGCTGATCGCTGTACAGGACGCCGTCATGTTGCGCGGCTCGGTCTCGGCCGACGAGTCGGAGACCGAGAACTCCACGACCGGGCGCACCGGCACCCGTACCGGTTCCGGCTACAGCAGCGCCGACGAGTCCACCGAGTCCGATATCCCGGCCCTGCCGTCGACCGTCGCGGACTGGCAGCGGGTTTCCGGTGAGGTCGTCGCCGCCCTGCTGAAACTCTGGGAGGGCCAGAGCGCCGACGCCCACGCCATCGGTCGCGCCCAGGGCGCCGACACCGCCAACCGGTCGCTGGTCGGCGGCGCCGCGGTCCTGGGGATCACGGCGCTGGCGTTGCTGGCCGCGCTCGTGCTGGCCAACCGGTTCATCGCCCGGATGCGCCGCCTGCGCGACGAGACCTTGAAACTCGCCGACGAGCGGCTGCCCGACATCATGGACCGGCTCGACCGCGGCGAGAACATCGATTCGGCCGCCGAGGTCGCGCGGCTGGACTTCGGTACCGACGAACTCGGCGAAGTGGCCGATGCGTTCAACCGCGCACAGGTCGCGGCGGTTTCCGCCGCGGTGGCCGAGTCCAAGACCCGCGCCGGCTTCCATACCGTGTTCCTCAATATCGCCCATCGCAACCAGCTGGCCGTCCACCGTCAGCTCGCCCTGCTGGACAAAGCCGAACGTCAGGAAGAGAACGCCGACCAGCTCGAGCTGCTGTTCCAGCTGGACCATCTGGCCACCCGCGCCCGCCGGCACGCCGAGAACCTCATCGTGCTCGGCGGTGAACAGTCGGGCCGCCGCTGGCGCAACCCGGTTCCGCTGTGGGAACTCATTCGCGGCGCGGTCGCGGAGAGCCTGGACTACACCCGGATCCACACCGGACGCGTACCCGATGTGCTGATCGCCGGTAAGGCCGTGGCCGACCTGATCCATCTGCTCGCGGAGCTGATGGACAATGCCACGGCGTTCTCGCCGCCGGAATCCCAGGTCGAGGTCTCGGCCTCCGTCGTGGGCCGCGGGGTCGCGGTCGAGGTCGCCGATCAGGGCCTGGGGATGACCGCGGAGGAGATCGCCGAGCGCAATGCGCTGCTGGCCGAACCACCGGATTTCGGCGTGGCTGCTCTCACCGGCGACACCCGTCTCGGTCTCTTCGTGGTGGCCACCCTGGCGGCCCGCCACGGTGTCACCGTGCGTCTGACGGATTCGGTGTACGGCGGCATCAAGGCGATCGCGCTGATCCCCAACGCGCTCACCGAATCCGGCGGCCCGGCCCGGCCCGGCCGTCCGGCCCTCGAGGCCGCCGCGGCGGCGGCCCCCGCGACCCCCACCAACGTGCCCGCGCAGCAGATCACCGCCCCCGCGTCGCCCGGGCCCGCCGATTCGCAACCGCTGACCGCGATCTCCCGGCCCCGCCCGGTCGAGGGCGCTCGCCCGGCCCTGCCGCGCCGCCAGCGGCAGTCCGCCGAGGCGGATACGGGGGTCATCCCGGTCGTCGACATGCCGCGTACCCGCACGCCCGAGCAGGCCCGGAACCTGATGGCCGCCATCGAGAGCGGCTCCCGGTCCGGCCGCCGCCCCGATACCGACTCGCCCACAACCGATCACACTCCAGAAGAAGGCAACGATGACCACTCCCCCGCGCACTGACCTGAGCTGGCTGCTGGAAGAACTGGTGAGCGGGTTGCCGGACGCAGAATCCGCGGTACTACTGTCCACCGACGGTCTACTGATGGGCCATTCGGCGGGTCTGGACCGCACCGAGGCCGAACGGTTCGCCGCGATGGCCTCGGCCTTCCACAGCCTGGCCCGCAGCGCGGGTAGCCATTTCAAAGCCGGCGGCGTATGCCAGACCGTGGTCGAACTCGACCGCGCGGTCCTGTTCATCACTGCCGCCGGCGGTAACGCCTGCCTGGCGCTACTGGCCACCGAATCCGCGAATATGGGCATGGTCGCGTTCGAGATGAACCGAACCGTCCAGCGGGTCGGCAGCCATCTCGCCGTCGACTCGCGCCCGCGGCCGAACGGAGCGAGACAGCCGTGAACGGGCCGCGCGAACCCTGGGAGGAAGAGGAAGCCGGTCCGGTCGCACGGCTCTATGCGATGACCGGCGGCCGGGGTCGCACCGCGCGAACCGAACTCACTCTCGACACCATGGTCGTCGACGTAGGAGCCGGCTTCGCGCCGCGGCGCACCGATCCCGAATATGTCGAGATCATCCGATTCTGCCGGGTACCGCAATCGGTGGCGGAGGTCTCGGCGCAGCTGCGAATTCCGCTGGCCATGACCAAAGTCCTCATCGGGGATCTGATCGATGACGGCAGGCTGGCCGTGCGGGCTCCCGCCGAGACCACCGACAGCGCACCCGATCTGGGTCTGCTGCGGACCATCGCGAACAGCCTGCGGGGTGGTTGAAACGACTACCGCGCTCGCCACGACCCGGGCCCGGCACCCCGGATTTCGAACGATCGCCCTTTAACATTTCGGCGGCTTCTGTAGCCGTGCTCACACCGATACTCTGAGCCCCACTCGGTGAGACCGGTCTCCGGTAGGCGCCCGGCTTTCGCTATCGTCTCCGACGAGAGCTGATGCATTGCCGGAGAACGGCAATGCCGAGAACATTGGGTGACGCGCCGGTCACCGCGGTGTCGCACCGGCGCACGCCCGGAACGGGTTGATCTATCGTGGCTGTTCGGCGGCTTCTGCCCGAGGCACTGGTGCGGGCGTTCCGTTCCGGCGCAGACGCGACTCGGGGCCGGCTGGGTATCCGCGCCCGGCTCCTGTCGATCGTGCTGATCACCAGCGTCACCTTGGTCGTCGTCGGCGTCGGCGCCGCCGGATATCTGGTCAAAACCAGTGTCGCCGCGACAATCTGGGCCAATCTCATCAGTGGCACCACCACGCCGGTGATCTCTATGGTGCAGACCTTCGAAGAGGAGCGGCGGCTGTCACTGCTGTATCTGGCGGGCGATCCGGATGCGGCGAACAAGCTGGTAGAGGCACGAAAGCGCGCCGATACCGCGCTCGCGGCGGTGATCGCCAAGGGCGAGGCGGCCCAGCGCCTGAACCCGGACGGATCGGCCGCCGAGCTCGAAACCTTCCGCCCGCTCTACAACCGGGTACCCGGCGTGCGCACCGCGATCGACTCGCGCGCGATGCCGCACGCCGAGGCGTTCGAATTCTTCAGCACCGTGATCGGCACGATCCCCAAGGCATCGCTGGTCGCGGCCCGGGTTGCGCCCGACGCCAAACTCGGTATCGCCCTCGGCTACGGCGTCGAGCCGCTGCGTGCCGCCGAGGCACTCTCCCAGGCCGACACGCTCGGTGCCGTCGCCCTGACCCGCGGCACACTCACCACCGAGGAACTGCTCGAGTTCACCCGCTACACCGGCGAAGTCCGCTCGCAGATGGCCTATTCCGCCACGGTGCTGACCGGACCGCGGCTCGCCCAGCTGCAAACCATCACGGATTCACCGGACTGGCAGCAGGTGACCGCCATGCAGGACGCACTCATCCTGCGCGGGCCGGTTCCCGCCGCAGACTCCGGTACGGACGCTTCCGATACCGATTACGACTACGAGCAGTCCAGCGAAACCGAGCCCGCTCCGCTACCGATGACAGTGCCCGCGTGGCAGGATGCCTCGGTGCGGCTGAGCGCGGCTCTGTTGAGCCTGTGGGAGAACCAGAGTCGCGATGCCCATGCCATCGCCCGGTCCGAGGGTACCGATACCGCGGGAATTTCCCTGGTCGGCGGCATTGTGGTGCTGATCGTGACGGCGGTGGCGCTGCTGGCCGCGCTCATCGGCGCGAACCGGTTCATCGCGCGGATGCGCCGCCTGCGCGACGATACCCTGGAACTGGCCGACGTGCGGCTGCCCGACCTCATGCGCCGACTCGACGACGGGGCCGAGATCGATACCGCCGCGGAAGTGGCACACCTGGACTTCGGCACCGACGAACTCGGCGAAGTGGCCGACGCGTTCAACCGCGCGCAGGTCGCGGCGGTTTCCGCCGCGGTGGCCGAGTCGAAGACCCGCGCGGGTTTCCGCACGGTGTTCCTCAATATCGCCCACCGCAACCAGCTGGCCGTGCACCGCCAGCTGGCCCTGCTGGACAAGGCCGAGCGTCAGGAGGAGAACGCCGACCAGCTCGAACTCCTCTTCGAATTGGACCATTTGGCCACCCGGGCCCGCCGCCACGCCGAGAATCTCATCGTGCTCGGCGGCGAGCAGCCGGGCCGCCGCTGGCGCAAACCGGTTCCACTGTGGGATCTGATCCGGGGCGCCGCGGCGGAGAGCCAGGACTACACCCGCATCCACACCGGCCAGATACCCGATCTGTCGATCACCGGTCCGGCCACCGCCGACCTCATCCACCTGCTCGCGGAGCTGATGGAGAACGCCACCACCTTCTCGCCGCCGGAATCCCGCGTCGAGGTATCGGCCGCCGTCGTCGGACGCGGTGTGGCGGTCGAGGTCGCCGACCGCGGTCTGGGGATGACCGCGGAGGAGATCACCGAGCGCAACGACCTGCTGGCCGAACCACCGGATTTCGGCGTGGCGGCTCTCACCGGCGATACCCGTCTCGGCCTGTTCGTGGTGGCCACCCTGGCGGCCCGCCACGGGGTCTCGGTACGGCTGGCGGATTCGGTCTACGGCGGGATCAAGGCCGTGGTGGTGATCCCGGCCGCGCTCATCGAGACGGCGGGCACCCCCGAACCGCCCGCCGAGCCCGCCCGCGCCGCGGTGACCACTGCCGCTTCCCACAGCACCGCCCCGCCGCAGGACACCTCCGCGTCACCGGTCGCCACCGCACCGGCACCCGGTGACGGCACCCGTCCCGCGCTCCCGCGCCGACGCCGACAGTCTGCCGAACCAGAAGCCACGGAAGCGCCGGTCACCGAGGAGACCCCGCGGGCGCGCACACCGGAACAGGCTCGCAATCTGATGGCCGCCATCGAAGGCGGCACCCGGTCCGGACGCCACCCGCGTCCCGATTCGACCGCGGCCGATCGGCCCCGACAGGAAGGCGACGATGACAACTCCTCCGCGCACTGACCTGAGCTGGCTGCTGGAAGAACTGGTGAGCGGGTTGCCGGACGCCGAATCCGCGGTCCTGCTGTCCACCGACGGGCTGTTGATGGGACGCTCGGCGGGTCTGGATCAGACCGAGGCCGAACGGTTCGCCGCGATGGCCTCGGCCTTCCACAGCCTGGCCCGCAGCGCGGGTAGCCATTTCAAAGCCGGCGGCGTATGCCAGACCGTGGTCGAACTCGACCGCGCGGTGCTGTTCATCACCGCCGCGGGCGCCAATGCGTGTCTGGCGCTCTGGCCACCGAATCCGCGAATATGGGCATGGTCGCGTTCGAGATGAACCGAACCGTCCAGCGGGTCGGCAGCCATCTCGCCGTCGACTCGCGCCCGCACACGAACGGCGCGCCGCAACCGTGAGCGGCCCGCACGACGACTGGGACGAGGAGGACGCCGGCCCCGTCGTACGCCTCTACGCGGTGACCCGGGGCCGCGGCCGCACATCACGTAGCGACCTCACCCTGGACACCATGGTGGTCGACGCATCGCCCGGGCTGGCCTCACGGCGGACCGAACCCGAGTACGTCGCTATCGTCGGCCTGTGCCGGGTGGCGCAATCGGTGGCGGAGGTGTCGGCGCAACTGCACGTTCCGCTCGCGCTGACCAAGGTCCTCATCGGTGATCTCGTCGACGACGGCCGCCTGCTGGTCCGCGCTCCGGCCGAGACCGGCGACAACGCCGATCTCGGCCTCCTGCGGACCATCGCGAACAGTCTGCGCGGCGGCTGAACCGAACCGATCAGGTCAGCCGGGCGGCCAGCCGTTCGGCGTTCATATGGGCGATCGCCTCGATCGACACCATCGGGTTGACCCCTGAGGATGTCGGGAAGCAGGACGCGTCGGCGACGACGATGTTCTTCACGTCCCAGGTGGCGCCGTCCGGGTCGGTCGCCGAGATCTCCGGCGAACCGCCCATGCGTGCCGAGCCCATGATGTGCAGGGCGCCGAGCGCACACCGGCCGGGCCCATAGCCCGCGGTGCGGCAGGCGGCGGAGAACTCCGCGTGCGACCCCCGGACACCGGGTTCGTAGGAGATCCCGGCCTGGTGCCCGGAGAAGATCCGGCGCGCCCCGGCGGCTTCGAGAATGCTCGCCGCGCCCTCGATCCCGGTGTGCAGATGCCCGGCATCGTAGTCGGAGATGCGGTAGTCGACGGTGGGGTGCCCGTCACGGTCCACCTTCACCACCCCGGAATCACGATCGCGGGTGATGATGCCGATCGCGTTCGAGCGGCCGAAGTCCAGCATATTGGTGCGATGGTTCGCGGCGCCGCGCCAGCTCATGAACCCGGTCGACAGCCCCGGATGCAGCGGCCCGGTCTCGTAGATGACCCCGTATCCGTTGCCGTCGAGGTCCGCGTGCCGACGGCAGATGCGGGTCTGCAATCCGCCCTCCCAGGGCCGGATCTCCTCGTCGAACACTCCGAACACCGCCGCGGCCGGATGCAGCCGCAGATAACGGCCGATGTTCTTGTTCGCCAGCCCCGAGCGCTTCAGCAGCGCCGGGGTCTGGATCGCGCCCGCCGCGACCACCACGGCCCGGGCCCGGATCTCGAATTCGACACCCGTCGTGGTGCGCGCCGACACCGATTCGGCCCTGCCCCCGCGGACCGCGATCCGCCGCACATCGGCGTCGACGATCAACCGCGCACCCCGCGCGGCGGCATCGGCCAGCCACGTCTTGGTGACCGACTGTTTGGCTCCCACCCGGCAGCCGTTGCCGCACCGGCCGCATTCCACCCCGGCGTCGCAGGCGTCGGTCACATTGCGGGGCAGCGGGTCCACCGCCCAGCCCAGCGCCCCGGCACCGCGTTCCAGCACCCCGTCGCGCGCCGAGAGGATCGAGCGGCGTTCGTTGACCCCGAGCCGGCGCACCACCGCGTCCAACGACTCGCTGAACTCGGCCTCGCCGAACTGCTTCGCGCCGACCTCGGCCCACTCCGCGCGCACGGTATCGGGTGTAGCCAGCGAGGTACTCCAGTTGACGACGGTCCCGCCGCCCAGACACGTCCCCGCGACCAGAGTGATCTGCCCTGCGGCCGACGCGGAGGGACCCGGCGCGTACAGCTGCTGCAGACCCGCGAGTTCCCCCGCGCCGAAATCCTTGTCGTCGTAGTAACCGCCGCGTTCGACGACGATCACGTCGAGTCCCGCTTCGGCGAGTACGGCGGCCGCCGTCCCGCCGCCCGCACCCGAACCGACGATCACCACATCGCAGGTGAGTGTGCCGGGTTCGGTGATCCGCTGCGGCGCCAGCGCGGGCCGCGGCGCGGTCTGCAGCGGTCCGGGCGGCCCCGGGTAGCCGATCTCCTTCCACAGCGGGTGGAATCCGGTGGGCCCCGGCGTGACGTTGTAGGCGAGCAGCGACGCCTGTTTGAGCGCCTGGAAAACCGCCCGGACCGCACCGATACGGGAGTCACCGAGCCGCAGCAGCGCCCGCTCCCGCTGCTCCTGTGACAGCTTCGAGAATCGCCGCGGCCCGCGCCCGGTGAGCAGACCGGTCACGGGGGAATCCCATACATCCAGCAGCGTCGCCAGCTGCTTGCCCTCGGCCGCCCGGGGATTACGCCCCAGCAGTTCGAATACCGTTTCCACGGCGCCGATTTCGGTCGCCGACGGCATCGTCAATCCGTCCCCCGGCACGAACGTATCGCAGATCGTCCCGAGCGCGGCACGTTGCTTGGCAGTCGCCTTCATACCCATCCGCCTTTCAGATTGCCGAAGTTCTATCACGGAGTGTGAATCACCGCTTACAAAAGCGGATAAAATCCGCCGTGGATACGGCAAATATTCCAGAACACCGATTTACTTCGACGGGCGGCCGATCACCCTCGTGTACTCCGGCATCCGGGGAAGATCCCAGCGGGTCGCCCCGGATGCTCCCCCGATCGACCCGGGCGGCGGCGGTCGGCGGTCCGGACCACCGCTCGTCAGTGAGGGTCGGCGATCCGGGCCAGTACGATTCCGCAGACGATCATCGACAGTCCCAGCACCCGGCCCGCGCTCAGCGGATCCTTGTCGACGATCACACCGAGGCCGATGGCGCCGAGTGCGCCGATGCCGGTGAACACGGCATAGGCGGTGCCGACGGGCAGGGTTCGCATCGCATACGAGAGAAGGTATACAGCGACCGCGGCGAGCCCGAAGCAGAGCAGCGTGGGCAACGGCCGGGTAAAGTTCTGCGTCGGCTTGATGCTCTGCGACCAGGCGATCTCGACCGCTCCCGCCAGAGCGAGTACGAGCCAGCTCATTTCAGTATTCCTTGCCGAGTTCGTGGGCGGTGTCGAGGGCGAGCGCATACGACGCGTCATGGTCGTCGCGCAACCACGCCAGCGCCGGATCCTGCCGCGAGTTGGCCAGCTCGGCGTTGATGAAAACCGTGTCGTACACGGCGAAATGGCCCGCGAAGAAATCGCGGAGATAGCTCTCCTGGTAGTCGAAGGCGGCCTTGGGCGTGCCAGGCGAGTAGGCGCCGCCGCGGGCGGTGGCCACCACGAAACGGCGCGGCGCCAGCGACATTCGCGGAAAGGTCACCTGATCGAGCCACGCCTTGAGCGCCGCCGGAACGGAATAGTTGTACATCGGGGTGCCGATGAGCACGATGTCGGCGGCGAGCAGTTCGGTCAGCAGCGGCTCGACGACCCCCCACGCCGCGACCTGGGCGGGTGTACGCGCGAGCATGGCGAGCCGATCGAGGTCGGTGGCTCCCGCGGCGAGAACCGCATCGCAGATCTCGGTCCAGCCGGTATCGATGAACGGCACCGGATCGGCCGCCAGATCCCGGTACACATAACCGGCGCCGGGATGTGCGGCGCGCCAGGATCCGGCGAACGCTGCGCTCACCTCTCTGCTGATCGAACGGGTGCGCGCACTCGCATCCAGGTGCAGAAGAGTGGACATGATCAAACCTCCAACCAAGTGGACAGTGCGTCCACTTGGTTGATCGTAAGGCGAACTGGACGTAATGTCCACTTATTGCGTTATGGTGCCGACATGGATATTCGCGTCGACCTGCTCACGACACAGGCGGCCGGTGGCGGCGAACGAGCGGACGCAGCGCGCAACCGGGCCAAGATCCTCGCCGCGGCGGCCGAACTGTTCACCCTCCGCGATCCGCGCGCGGTCACCATGGACGACATCGCGAAGGCGGCCGGTGTGGGGCGCGGCACGCTGTATCGCCGCTATCCGGATGTCGGCGCCATCGCGATGGCACTGCTGGACGACCATGAACGAGAACTCCAGGCGCAGTTGCTCGGTGGGTCACCACCTTTGGGACCGGGCGCACCGCCGGCGGAACGGCTGGCCGCCTTCTATGCCGCCATGGTGGGACTGCTCGATGCGCATGCCGATCTCGTACTGGGTGCGGAGAGCGGTGAAGCGCGGTTCGCCACCGGCGCGTACGGGTTCTGGTCGGCGCATGTGCGGGCCCTGCTGGTGACGGCCGGAGTAGCGCGACCCGATTCGCTCGTCGACGTCCTACTCGCTCCCGTGGCCGTGGAGGTCTATCGGCATCAGCGCGAGCGGGGCCTGAGTTCCACGCAGATCACCACCGCGCTCGCCGACCTCGCCCACGCCGTCATCGCGTCTGCTGCCGGTTGATCCACGCGCCTCGCACGCCTTATCCTGCACCTGCGACGCGGCACAGGCCGGCTTCGGTCACCGGAGGTGGCGGCGCGGCCGGCGCGCACTCGACGCTCGCACCTCAGAAGAGCGTCATGGGTTCGGCATCCGCCGGGTCCGGCAAGAGCTCGAGTTCGGGCACCAGGGAACGGACATCGTCGTGGAACCGGCGCGCGAGGTCCCGGGACGAAGCATTGTCGGGAGTATGCAGGAATACCGTCGGCGACCGCCCCTCGCGCAGCCATTCGGCAGTCCGCACGACCCACGGCCGCCAGCCCGCGACCGTGACCGCGTGGTCGTCGCGACCGTGGTATCGGACGATCGGCGCGCCTGTCAGCGCCTTCATCCGGCGCGGCAACCGGGGCTTCTTGGATCGGGCCTCGAATTCGGCCGGACTCGCGGCGGGCGCGCCGAACAGCACGGTGGTGTCGAATGGCACCCATTCGGCATCGACCCGGCCCAGCACCCGCTCGAGCTGCGCTGCGGCACCCTCCTCGGCGAAGAACTCCGGATGCCGCACCTCCACCGCGAGCGGCAGCTCCGCGGGCAGCCTCCGGAAGAACATCGCCAACGCACCCAGATCCGCGGGACCGAACGAGGACGGCAGCTGCACCCACAGCGCGTGCATCCGGGACCCCAGCGGTTCCATCGTGTGCAGGAACTGCCGCAGTTCGGCATCCACACCGGAGAGCCGACGCTCATGGGTGAGGGTTTTCGGCAGTTTGATCACGAACCGGAAATCGGGATCGGTCTGGTTCGCCCAGTTCTCCACGGTCCGCCGGGCCGGAACCGCGTAGAACGTCGTATTTCCCTCCACCGCGTTGCACCACTGCGCATAGCCGCGCAGTTTGTCACCGCGGACCGGCCATGCGGTATGCGTCCACATGGCGCAGCCGACGTAGAGCCTCAACGCTTCAGCCCGTGCATCCCCGCCACGATCTTCTCGATCACCGACGCCGGCACCAACCGCCGCAGCAGAAAGACGATCGGCGCGCGACTCCCTCTGGCGTACAGCGGTTTCGGCCTGTCCGCATCGATCGCCCGCAGAATCGTCCCGGCCACCTGTTCCGGCGAGATCCCCGCCTTCTCGTTGCGGTCGAGGTGCGTGATCATCGTGTCGAAGTCCGCTTTGTACACCGAGTCCGGCGCGATGTACTTCGTGCGCCGCTCTCCGATCCCGGTCGCGATGGATCCCGGTTCCACGGTGCTGATCCACACCCCGAACGGCGCCGTCTCCAGCCGCGCCGCATCCGCGAACCCTTTGATCGCCGCCTTCGCCGCCACATACGACGACCGATATGCCAGCGGGAAACTCGCCAGCATCGACCCCACCATGACGATCCGCCCGTACCCCCGCTCCCGCATCCCCGGCAGCACCAGCTGCGCCAGCCGGACCGCCCCGAAAACATTCAACTGGAACAATCGCTCGATCGCCTCGATCGGTAGTTCCTCGACAGGACCCGACTGGCTCTCCCCCGCATTGTTGACCAGCACATCCACCGGCCCCAGGTCGGCGCCGAACCGCTCGATCCCCGCCTGATCGGTCAGATCGAGCGCGCGATACTCCACCCCCGCCACCCGCGCCGAGTCCGCGATCGTCTCCGGGTTCCGGCTGGTCCCGATCACCCGGTAGCCCCGCCGCACCAGCAGCGCGGCAGTAGCCCGGCCGATCCCCGAGGACGCTCCGGTCACCAGCGCGGTCTTGGTCATACAACACCTGTCCTCGACGATCCGTGGTCAACCGGGTGGGATCACCCGATTCGCCAATCTAACGGACTCGCGCGAACGGCGGGCGGATGCCGCCGACGCCCGGAATCACCGCGGCACCGTATCGGGCGCTGTGGTACTCGACCTGCAGCTCTTCGAAGTCGACTCGATCCTGATCTCGGCAGTGGATGCGTCGGTGCTGCCTCCTCAGCTACCGGCCATGCGCTTCAGTCCGGCCAAGGTCGATGCCTGGTACTCCGCAGACCCGGGGTCGATCCGCCCGGCCATGGGATGATTCCCGTACTTCCGGCATTCCCGCAGCGTATCCAATGCTGCCCAACCCATATCGGCCGCGCCGTCGCCGATCTCGTACTGCCGCTCGCTGGACGACCCGACCCGGTCGCGAAACATCGGGACTTCACATCGGTCGCGCGCTGCGGCCGGTGGGGACATACTTCACCTCGTCACGACATGATCATGAAAGGTGTCACGACATGGGTGCTCCCACCGCGCTGGTGCTGTTCGCCGCGGGCCTGTTGTTCTTGACCGCGCTCGGTCTCGGAGTCTGGAAATGGCAGGCCATGGTCGGTTCGCCCGACGGTGTGGCTCACCCGTATGTGGACATAGCACACCGGTCCGCCCTGCTGTACTCGTTCGCGACCGCCATGATCGCGCTCTTCGTCGAATTCTCGGCGTGGCCGGCGGCGGTCGACGCGACCGCCGCCGGGCTCCTGGTGCTTATGTTCGTGATCACCATCGCGAACTATGTCAGGCACGGCATCCTGCGCGACACCACGAACCAGATGCACAATCCGCCGCCGTCGTTCCGCTTCGTGCTGGTGGCCCTGATCGTCGGCGAGATCGGCGGCTTCGCCGTGCTGCTCGCCGGGTTCGCCGCCGGTCAGCTCTTCTGAGCGGGCTTCACCACTCCACGAGAAGCTGTTTCGGGCCGCGTACCAGCAGACCCGACTTCCACGGGATTTCGTCGAGCGGCAGCGACAGCCGCAATGAGGGGAAGCGTTCCAGCAGCGCCTCCAGTGCGACCTGGAGTTCGACGCGCGCCAGCTGCGCCCCCAGGCAGTGGTGGGCGCCGTAGCCGAAGGCCACGTGTGGATTGCGCTGCCGGGTGAGGTCCAGGTATTCGGGATCATCGAAGATGTTCTCGTCGCGGTTGGCGGACTGGGTGTTCACGAAAACCGAATCCCCGGCCCGCACGGTCACGCCGCTGAGCACCACGTCCTCGGTCGCCACGCGGGGTTGTCCGGCACCGGCGCCGAGCTGCACGTAGCGCAGCAGTTCCTCCACCGCACCCGGGATCAGTTCGGGCTCCGCGCGCAGCAGCTCCCAGTACTCGCGCTGGGTGAGCAGCACATAGGTGAAGTTGGCGATCTGATTGGCGGTGGTCTCATGGCCTGCGATGAGCAAGCCCACACCGAGGTTCACCAGTTCTTGTTCGCTGAGGCGGTCCTCCTCGTCACGGGCGGCGACCAGCGCGCCGAGCAGATCGTCGGTGGGCCGGCGCCGGCGCTCGGCGACCACCTCGGCGAGATAGGTCTCCAGCGAATCCCGGGCGCTCTCGATCTGTTCCCGGGTGTAGGCAGTGGTGGACAGGATCGCGTCGGAGAAGTCGCGGAACCGGTGCTGATCACGCGGCGGCACCCCGAGCATCTCGCAGATCACGGTGACCGGTAACGGCAGCGCGAAACCCTCCACCAGATCGGCGGGCGCACCGGTGTGTCCGAGTGCGGTGAGCAACTCGTCCACTATCTCGCGGGTACGCGGGCGCAATCCGGCGACCCGGCGGCTGGTGAACGCCTTGGCCACCAGTTTCCGCAACCGGCTGTGCTCGGGCGGATCCATGCTCAGCAGCGAATCGGGGCGGACCGGCGCGGGAGTGGCCCGGGGCAGGTTCTCCCGGCCGACGGTCGCCGCGCGGCTGAACCGGGGGTCGGCGAGGACCAGCTTCACATCCTCGTATCGGGTGACCAGCCAGCCTTCCCCACCGTAGGGCAGTTCGACCCGGCAGACAGGCTCTTCACGGCGCAGTTGTGTGAACAGCGGGTCCATCTCGAGACGAACCGGTTCTCCGAAGGGGTACCGACGTACCTCGGTGTTCGCGGTCATAGGTCTCCCTTTCCCGACGCCCGGCGACTCCAGCCAGGTAAGCGATTGCTTACTTAGACAGGGTAAGGGTTTTCGCGAGGTGGCGTCAACGACGCAACGGCCTTACGCCGGAGGGAATCTCGTATCGTTGCGCTCCAGGAGCACTTCCGCAGCCCGCAGTACATGGCCGGCGATCTGGGCCGGATCGGCACTGTGCAGCGGCTCCCGATGCAGGACGGAACGAACCAGCCCGATCCCCAGCAGCCAGGCCAGCAGCAGATCCGCGCGCAACTCCCCGTCACCGCCGTCGGTGAGCGTCGACAGTGCCCGGATGTACTCCTCGCCCAACTCCCGGCGGATCACCGACGCGCCCTCTTCGTGTCCGCTGGAACGCAACGCCGCCTGTAACCAATTACCGGGCGAAACAGTCTCGCTCGGCTCCAGCGCGCGCTCCAGCAACCGCGCCAGCAACGCGTCCACCGGCCCGGCGTCGAGCACCGAACGCCCACGATCGGTCATCGTCGCCCGGAAGAGCTCGTCCTTGTTCCCGAAGTACCGGAAGAGCAGCGCCTGGTTCACCCCCGCCCGGGTGGCGATATCCCGCACAGTGGCGCGCTCGTACCCGCGTTCGGCGAACAGTTCCTGCGCCGCCGTCAGAATCGCGGCCCGCGTGGCCGAGGCATCCCGTCGACGACCCGCCGGTTCGTTCCCGTTGATCATGCACCCTCCGCTCACCTGCCATCCGGAAGAGCAGCGTAAGGCACACCGGATCGGACAAAGCGGGCACCCAGCAGACCCGTATCGAAGCCGGACGATGCTGTCCGCCGGATGTCGGATCGTGGCCCGCAGAGCGCGGCGGTGAACCGTCGGTCCGGGATCCGGGGCGGACCGCCGTCGACGGTCTCCCTGTCGCCCGGGACGCTCTCGGCCGTCCCGGCCCGGCCGCCGCCGAACCGGCGCTTCCTCCGACGCTCATCTCGCCGTCCCCGTAGCGCAACAGCCGGCCTGTGCGGCGCCTTCGACACGGGGAACCGACGTGGCGCGTTCACGCGTGATGCCGGCGGCTCCGTGCACCGGCCAGGACGGCGGCTACCGCCACGAGGCGAGCGCCGACCCGGCCTGCCGGCGCGAACAGGCGATGATGTCGGGACTGCACATCCGATGGCAAGCCGCCGAGGCACGACTCGTCGATAACGACAGGGTCTCGAAGAGCGACGGGGCGCGTCCGGCTCGGTGTACCGGATTCGCGACCGCTTCCTATTCCGGGGCAGTACTGGACGTTCCGTGTGTGCGGCCTTAGGCTCGGATGACCATGCCGGAACTCCTCGGGATCAATCATCTGACGCTGTCCACGACGGACCTGGACCAGCTCGTGGCGTACTACACCGGAGTGCTCGGAGCGAGGCTGTCCTTCGAACGTCCCGCCTCGGGCACCGGCCCCCGTATCGCGATTCTCGATGTCGGGGGCGCCGACCACCTGGCGATCGTCGAGACCACGACCGGTCCGGCCACCGGCCTCGATCCGCTCGGACGGGCCGGATGGGGTCTGCGCCTGGCCACCTACGCCCAGCTGTGCGAGGTCCGGGAACGAATCATGGGTGCCGGGCTGCCGGCCGGACCGATCGAGACGCTGCCCACCCAGTGGACGATGACGGCCCAGGATCCGGACGGTCGCCCGGTCGATATCCGCGCCCACCGTCCCTGAGCAGCGGGCGTCTACACCGCCGCACCGGTCCCGTCCGTGCCTCCATACCGAGCACGGCGCGAATATCAGCGGGCGTGGGATACCGCGATTCCACAATCCAGTAGCGGCGGACCGCCTCACCCGGCAAACCGACCTGCGGCGAACAGTACGGCGGCGGCCGGAAACCAATGCCACTTTATGGATCCCACCGGACACGCACCGGCGCGACCAGGCCGTCCTTCCATACCCTACGGCCGGTGTGGAGTTTCGCGTCGCGATGCGAGAAGGTCACATCGCGCAGCACTCACCGGCCCGGTCCTTCACGCGATCAGCTGCCGAGTGGCTATCCGCGCAGCGCCGATCTGGCCTCCATGAGGGCGAAACCGAGCAGGTTCAGCCCCTTCCACCGCGTGGGGTCCGCCGCACACGGGTCATCCGCCGCCAGCCCGATACCCCAGATCCGGTCCACCGGACTGGCCTCGACCAGAACCCGGTCCCCGGTTTCCAGCAGGAAACGCCGCAACTCTTCGTGCTGACCGAACTTCGCGATATTGCCCGCGACGACGATGCCGAATCGATGCAGGCCCCACAACTCCTCGTCGAAACCGCCGATCCGCCGTCCCAACGCCTTCGCCGCTCCGGGACTGCTCACATCCAGCACCTCCGCGGCGATCGCCCCGTCGTCGAACAGCATCGCTTTGCGCCACATCATGTAATGCTCGGCCGTCGGAAAGACCTCTCCGCCGACTGTGAATTCCGCCGGCCACCACTGGCTGAGGCAACCGGCACCGACAGACCCGTCGCTACGGGGATGATGGCCCCAGAACGGCAGGTACTTCACCCGGCCGCCTTCGGCCACGATATGGATCAACTCACTGACACTCCGCGCCGTCATCCGGTTCACCCTGCCCGAAACACATGGACCGCGCATCCGGCTTTCGATCGGTCGCGGCTGTCGCTGAATGCGGTCTTCGTGCGCTCGAAGAGCACTACCCGGCTGCGCGGTTACGCACCAGCACGGACACCGCCGCCAATTCTCAGGAGGCCCCGACACAGGTCACGGGCGTTTTCACAAGACGCGCAGCGCGGTCACCTTCCAGGGCGTCGTGCTGCCGCGCTCGATACGCCCGGCGAGGACCAGGCGGCGCGGACCGCGCTGATAGGTGGCGACCATCTCCGCCGCGCGCTCCTGCACCTGGAACAACCGCACCGTGCCGGGCACCGCCGACCCGAGGGTCCGGCCGGGGGCGTGATCGCCCGCCACGAGGGCGCCGATGGCGCTGACCAGCCCGGGTGTGCACAGGGCGGTGAGCTGCGCGACCGGGCGCCGGCGGTCGAGTACCTCGAGCAGGATCCGGACCGAGGTCGTGGCGAAGGCCCGGGCACCGGCGGGTTCGGGATTCCGGGACGTATCGTGACCCGCCCGCTGGGCTCGCCGCACACCAGCGGGCGCACTGTGGTTGCGCCGGAGCGTTTTCCGATCCGGACGGGTCGCACAGCCTCGGGCGAGCGACTCCCGGTGCGCATCGCGATCTTCGGCTTCCGTCTCCCCTGTGGCGGAGGCCGTGTCGGAATCCGGCACTGTCGCGAGCCGGCCGCGGGCCGGCTCGGCGACCGCTTCTGCCGGGGACGCCGGTCGCGGGACCGCAGCTGCGGAAGCGGCCGCCTGCGGTCGAGGTGCCACGGCCGGGCCTTCGGCGCACACCCTGCCGGCCTCCGGAGGAGCACCGGCTCGCGCACACGACCGGCGTACCGGCGGCTCGTATCCCGGCACCCGATGGAGTACCGGCCGGAAATCACACATTTCTACGCCCCCCTTTGCGAAACGGATCGCCCCCACGACGTTTCCTTCCGCGACAGCATCGCACCTCCGGTCGTGGCAGTACAGACGGTCATCGGAACTTTCACCGGAATCCCGGTCGAGGCGGCGTGTCCCGGATCGGCCGGTGAGTCGGCGAGTCGTGCGCACGACGCGCGGAATACGGGGGTGTCGGAATCGATTGCTAACTTGAACGCTACCGTTCGTTCGCTTTTCAGATATCGGAGAGTCAGTGCTCGGCCATTCCCACGCCACCAGCGGCGCGCTCGCGTTCGTCACCGCCGCCACCGTCGTTCCGACTCCCGTGATGGAGGTGGTGCAGGGGCCGGTGGAGATCAGCGCGCTCGAACTCGTTCTGGGAGCGTTGATCACGGCAGGCGCGGCATTGCTTCCCGATATCGACCATCCGAACGGCACCATCGCCCAATCACTCGGCCCGGTGAGCAACGCGCTCGCGAAAGGGGTTTCGGTGGTGTCCGGCGGACACCGCAAGGGGACGCATGGATTGCTGTTCATCCTGCTCGCCGGTTGGGCGACCTGGGCCGGAGTGCACCATCTCGGCCGGTATTTCACCTCGGGCATGATCTTCGTGATGCTCGCCTTCGGGGTCCGGGCGCTGCACCTGACGCCGAAGGGCGATTCGCTGCGCGCCTATGGGATGTGCGTGCTACTGGCCGGCGGCGGCACCGTGCTGATGGACCGCTGGCTACCGGACGCGCCCTACTGGCTACCGTTCGCGATCGGGCTGGGGACGCTCATCCATATCGTCGGCGACTGCCTCACCGACCGGGGCTGTCCGCTGCTGTGGCCGCTGAAGCCCCGGCTGGCGGTGCCGATCATCTCCCGGACCGGGAACAAGGTGGAGACCTGGGTACTGACCCCGCTGATGGGCCTGGTCACGGTCGGGTTGCTGTACGTGTACGCGGTGCCCAACTAGGACGTGCGCGAGCAACCCATGGCCACCAAGCGTGTCCTCACCTGCGAATATTGGCTTAGTGTGCGGCTATGACCGAGGCAGCGGAGGACAAATACCTCCCGGAGACCGGGCTGGCGGCCAGACTCAATTGGCTGCGGGCCGGAGTGCTGGGCGCCAATGACGGGATCGTCTCGACCGCGGGGCTCGTGGTGGGGGTCGCGGCCGCGTCGTCGAGTACCGACACGATTCTCACCGCGGGTATCGCGGGCATCAGCGCGGGAGCAATTTCCATGGCGGTCGGCGAGTACGTCTCGGTGAGCACCCAGCGCGATACGGAGAAGGCGCTGCTGGAGCAGGAGAGCCGGGAACTGGCGCAGGATCCGGCCGACGAGCTCGACGAACTCACCGCCATCTACCACGCCAAGGGATTGTCCGCGGAAACCGCGCGGAAGGTGGCCGAGGAACTCACCGCCTACGATGTGTTCGCCGCGCACGCCGAGGCCGAGCTGGGACTGAACCCCGACGAGCTGACCAATCCGTGGCACGCCGCGCTGTCCTCGGCGGTTGCGTTCACCGTCGGCGCGCTGCTACCGCTGCTGGCGATCCTGCTCCCGCCGGAGTCGGCGCGGATACCTGTCACCATGGTCGCGGTCCTGCTGGCGCTGGCGCTCACCGGTTCGATCAGTGCCGGGCTCGGTGGCAGCAGCCGGCCGCGTGCGATGGCCCGGGTGGTGACAGGTGGCGCACTGGCGATGGCGGTCACCTACGGGATCGGCCAGCTCGCGGACGTCACCGGCATCTGATCTGCCGCGAATCCTGCTGCCGGAGAGCTATTTCTGTTAAGTGAACCAGCGGCGAGTCGGATACTTTGCTGTACTTGGCGGGTGAGTTCTCTATTCGCCGTATTGCCCGCGGCCGGGATCGAGTCGGCCGCACAGGCTTACGAGCGTTATCAGGCCCTGGCCGGTGCACCCGAGCCGACGCCGCCGCCGCAACCGGTGGGGGTCGTATGCACGCTGATACACCGTTCCGGCACAGGGTTGCGGGTGTACCGACGTCCGGAAGCCCGCGGGGCACTGCTGGAGGCCACCGTCGATGATCGTTTCGACTGTCTGCGCGCACTGCTGGCCCTCACCGCCGACCGCGACCTGGCCGTGCTCGATGTCGCCACCCGCCGCTTCTACAATCCGCGGGGCGCCGCCCGGGTCCCGGTGACCGCGGGCGATTTCCGGCTGCCCTATCTCACCGAGAGCATCCTCGACGAGATCCTGGAAACCCCGCCGGATCCGCGCGACCCGGCGCTGAAAGTGATCCGCGCGCCCATGTGTCATATCCGGGCGCGCCGATTACCGGAAGGGATATTCGAGCTCGAACATCGCGACCTCGACGCGTTCTTCCAGCTCTACACCGACGACGCGATTTTGGTGCGCAAGACGATCTGGGCCTGGGCGACCGGTGACCCGTGGTGGCAGCAGGCCATCGCCTGGCAACCGATCGACGCCCCGGATCCCAGACGCCGCCGCCCGCCCGAGGACGATATCGATTCCGTCCTGGCCGAACTGCGGCAGATGGCCGAGGAGACCCCTTTCGAACTCGGGGCGCTGGACCTGATCTCGGCCCTGGGCGATGTCGACAACCAGGCCCAGGCCATCCTCGGCCGCGCGAATATCGACGCTCCGGACCAGCCCTGAACTCACCGGTCCGGTTACTTGATCCCTACTCGCAGCCGCACCGAATCGTCGGTGGTGCTCTGCAACGCCTGACCGATCAGGCTACCGATATCGAGTTGCGGTACAGCGCCGTTCAGCGCGTCGGTGAGCGGTACCAGCCCGGGTTGCAGGGCGGCCAGTTCGGGGCCGGCTTCGTCGAGGAACTCGCGCAGGCGCTGCAGCAGCGGGACCAGGCCGTCGTCGCTCAAATACCTCTCCGGTGATCCCTCGGCGCCGGTGAACCTGCCCACCGCTTCGATGAAATCGTCGAGCACTTCGGCGAACCGGGTGAATTCGGCGGCCGCCGCGGAGGTGGCGGGACCGGACCAGTCGCTGTCCGCGGCGGCAGTCTCGAAATTGTCGAGCAGTTCGGCGATACGCGGTTCCCGGGACATGATCGTGGCCGCCAGCAGATCGGCGGCACGGGTGAGTTCGGGCAGCACCGCGTCGGTGCCGTGCAGGGCATCGCGCAGGGTCCGTACCAGCGATCCCATGGTCGCCGGGTCGAGTTGGTTCATGGTCCGGGTGAGCATCCGCGCGGCCTCCGGAATCGACAGCGGGCTGTGTATGTCCTCCGATTCCAGCCGTTGCCCGTCGCGCAGGTACGGGCCCACCCCGGTCTTGGGCGCGAATTGCACATAGGGTTCCCCGAGCGCCGAGAGGTGTTCGACGGTGACGACGCTGTCGGTGGGCAGGCGATGGGAATCGTCCACTCGGAAACCGACTTCCACCCCGTCTGCGACGCGGTCGACGGAGGTCACCCGGCCGACCTCGATACCGGTGAGCAGGACCGGTGCCCCCACTCCGAGCCCGCCGGAATCGTCGAGCACCAGTGAGGCGTTCAGATACTCGGTGAACGGATCCGCACGCACCACCCCGAAGGTCAGATAGCTCGCACCGAGCACGGTGATGGCCGCGATACCGCCCAGCGACGCCAGTGGCCCGATCTTCATCGCACGGCTCCGATCATGCGCAGGGTTTCGATGATCCGGTTCACCTGGTCGTCCGCGGACATATCCTCGGCGTGCACCGAGCGCAGGTTCACCTGGGGCCCGTTCTCCACGAACGGGATGACCTTGTCCCGCAGCAGGGCGACCAGCAGGTTCAGGTTCGAGGGCTGCCGCAGGTCCAGCGGTCCGCCGGTCACCATCGGAATCAGCGCCGCCGCGGCCGCACCGCCGGACTGCGCGAGTGGGGCCAGCCAGGTCAGCGACCCGCCCACCGGGCCCAGCCCACCGAAGATCTCGGTGACCCCGGCGATGGATTCGGTAGCGGCGCTCATCTGCCGGACCGACTCCGGGCGCAGGATATTGTCCAGCTCGTCCTGGATCCCGTGCATCACCTCGGCATTCGACGCGACGCCGTACAGCAGCAGATCCACTTGGTCCAGGTGCGCGGCCAGATCCACCGTATCGGTCGCGAGAACCTGCGCGATCCTCTTTGTCTCCGCCGGATCCTGCGGCAGCACCGAGTTGACGCGGTTGACGATGTCCTGCAACTGCCCCACCGACCCGCTGTTCACGAAGAACGCGATGGCGGCCATGGTGTCCTCGAGCTGCACCGGCGGCCGGGTGCGGTCGCGGGTGATGGTGTCGCCGGGGCGCAGCAGCGTGCCGTATTCGCCGGGCGGGGTGGTCAGCGCGATATGGATATCCCCGAGCACAGTGTTCTGCCGGAGTTCGGCGATCGTGGTGGCCGGTAGCTCGACCGAATCCGCGACCTCGATATCCACGGCCACATATCCCGGACCCGACGCGTCGCCGGGCACGACCTCGACTTTGTCCACATTGCCGACCTGGGCACCGCCCGCGATGACCTTGGCCCGCGCGGGCAGATTCAGCACATTGGTGAATTCGATCCGCAACCGGTAGCTGTCCCCGGCGACCATGGCTCCGGGCACCGGGATCTCGGAGGGATCGAACGCACAGCCCGCGACGCCCAGCGTCGCCGCCAGGCCGAACGCGGCCAGGCCGCGCCGCAGGCGGGTGAGATCCACCGTGATCCGCGCGGTCATCGAGCACCTACCGATCCCAGCACCAGCCGTATCAGATCCAGATCGACCATCCCGTCGGCCGCACCGGCACAGCGGCCGGGCGAGACCGCGTTCACCGCCGCGCACACCTGCTCGGCGTTCGCCTGCGGGACGGCCACCCGCGGGGGCGCGTAGGTGAGTCCGGGTACCCCGCTCACCGGATCGGTGACCGTCCGGAACGCCGAGACCAGCACCGGCGTGGTGCGCACGATATCGCCGAGCGACCCGACATTCGCGCGCAGCAGCTTCACCAGCGGCACCAGGCCGTCGAGCGAGGACATGAGCGGATCGGCCAGGATCACGGTGAGATCGTTGAGGACGGGCAGGATTTCGCCCAGCCCGTCGAACAGCGCGATACCGGGGGTGAGCAGTTCGGTGTGCGCCTGGTTCAGGGTCGGGGCCAGCCGGGTGAGCATCAGTTTCAGATCACCCCAGTGTTCGGCCACCTTGTTGGATACCGAGGCGTAGGCGTCGAAGATGCCGGCCAGGTGGGCGATATCGGCGTCCGGTGATTCCAGGACCCGGCCCAGCTGATCGATCAGATGGTTGATCTGGGGTCCGGTACCGGCGGAGGCCGTGTCGAGCGCGTCCAGCCCACCGGCCAGGGCACCCGGCCGGGTTTCGGTGCCGCCGATCTGATCGGACAGCTCCGCGAGCGCGGTCACGGTCTGGGTCAGGCTCTTCGGAGTGAGGGTCTTGGTCACACACTTGCCCGGATCCCATTCCTCGGTGGTCTTCCCGCTCGACAGCACCGCGAGTTCCCGGTCGGCGACCACCGTGTTGGACACCGTCGTGGCGCCGGAGTCGGCGTAGAGCGGATGGTCGGCGTCGACCTCGAAATCCACCCGCACCTTCGCGCCCTCCGGCGCGATACCGGTCACCGTGCCGACGGCGATTCCCCGCATCGAAACCTGATTGCCCGCATAGAGGCCGATACTGTCCGGCATGAGCGCGCAGTACGCGCGGGTCTGCTTCAGCGGTTCGAACGCGATCACATAGGCCGCCGCCACTGCCAGCACCAGCACCAGCGCCCCGGTGATGGACATGAGCGCCGGCGACCCGAGTAGTTTCCTGACCATCAGCACGCCTTCCCGGGCAGCGGGACACAGACGAGCGCACCGGGATCCAGTGCCGGGGCGGTCACCGTGGTCCCCGACCGGTCGATCCGCACTCCGCCGTCCGGACCGGTCAGCTCGCGCAGTTTCGTGGCCAGGCTCTGCGCCGAAACGATCATCGGCTCCAACTGGTTGCCGTACTCCTGCAAGCGAGGCAGGGCGTCGGCCAGCTGACCGACCTTCGGGCGGAGGGTGTCGTCCCAGGCCGGGGCCAGCGCGCTCACCCGCTGCACCACCGAACTCAGCAGCGCCAGCGCCTGCCGCAATTCGGCGCGTTTGTCCAACAGGACCGTCTCCATGAGATTGACGTTGTCCATCAGACGGCCCAGATCTGTTTTCGCGCCGTCGTACATGGTGACGTACTCGTCCGCGGTCGCGATGGCGTTCGACACCTGGGTGCGCTGGCGTTCGATGGCGTCCAGATAACTGCCGACCGTGTCCAGCACGCTGCGCAGCGATTCCGGCGCGGCGTCGATGGAGGTGTCGAGCGCGGCGAGATTGCGGCGCAGGGTGTCGCCGTCGGTTTCCCGCAGCGGCGTGGTGGCGTCCTGGAAGGTTTCCATCAGGCTGTAGGGCAGCCGGACCCGGTCGGCGGGAATCGGTTTGTCACCCAGTTCTTCGCTACCCGCCGGGAACAGTGCCACATAGTGGCCGCCGACCAGGGTCAGCATCCGGATATCCAGGGAGCTGCGGTCGCCGACGAACACATCCCGGTCCACGGTGAATCGCATGAGCACGCGGTCCGGTCGCAGATCCAGCGATTTCACCTCGCCCACGGGTACCCCGGCCAGGCGGATGTCGTCGCCGGGTTTCACCGACTGGGCCTCGCTGAGTTCGGCGGTGTAGGTCCGCTTGCCCAGCGGCACCACATACAGCGTCCCGACAGCCACCGCCAGCAGCGCCACCGCGCACACGCCGATCAGGCCCAGCCGCAGCTGTTTGCGCAGTTTCGTCGGTTCGTCGGTGATCGGCTGGTCGCGGTCGAACCACCGGACCGGTACCGCCGCCCGCTTCCCGAGCCTCACCCGTTGCATATCGCCACCCGCTGTCCGCCGATCAGTACCCGCACCGGAGCCGGTACCTCGGCCGTGCCCTTACTGCACTCCGGCCGGAACCCCGCCGGCGTCCGGGGGAAGGAGGTGTCCACCGCGGCCAGCAACCCGGGCAGGCGGCCGAAGACATCGACGGCCTGCTGCGGGTCGGGGAACAGGCCGCGGATCATGGCATCGATATCGGGGCCCATCTCCGGGCTCAATCCGGCCGCGGCCAGTAGCCGGTCCACCGGTTCGAGCACCGAAGGCGCGCTGATCGCGAAATCGGCCAGCCCGCCGACATTGCGCTGGAGAGCCTGGAAGATATCGGTGAGCCGGGCCAGCAGCGGCACCAGATGGTAGAGCCGGCCACCCACCCGGTCGGACAGATCCGACATGTTCCGGACGAGGGTGCCGATCACCTGCTGCCGGTCGCCCACGTATTCGCTCAGTGTGCCGATGGCGTCCAGGGCCGGACCGATACCGGCGCCGTCGCCCTCGATCACGGCGAGCAGGCTCTCGGTCAACTGGTTGAGGGCCTCCGGCGAGAGGGTCGCCAGCACCGGCTGCAGGCCGTTGAACAGGCTGGTCACATCGAACGACGGAATGGTCTGTTCCGGGCCGATGGTCGATCCGTCATCGAGCCGGATCCCGGCGTTCGGCTGCTGTTGCAGGTCGATATAGCGCTGGCCGGTGAGGTTCTGGTATCGGATGGCCAGGGTGCTGTTGTCGTAGACCGGGGTGGCGGTGGTGACGGTCAAGCGGACCTTCGCCCGGTCGCCCTCCAGCGTCACGGCCTCCACCTTGCCGACCTGCACACCGAACATCCGGACGTCGTCACCGGTCTTCAGCCCGTTGGCATCGGTGAACAGCGCGTGATGGGTTTCGGTCGCACCGTTCACGGGCCGTTCGATGGCCCCGATCACCAGCGCCAGCACCAGGCCCATCGCCCCGGCGAACAGGGCCAGCCGCCAGGCGGCCCGGCGTGCGGTCATCGCGCACCTCCCAGCTCCACGTCCAGATCGAGCACCGGCCCGTCGGGGCCGTCCTTGAACGCGACACCCAGGCGGGTGAGCAGGGTGCGCAGGTCGGCAGCGGACTGCTGCGGATCCGGAACGGCCAGCGCCAGCAGGTTCAGGGTCGGCGCGAGCATGTCGGTGTACCCGGACAGCTGCCCGGCGCTGTGCGCGGTCGCGGCCAGGCTCGGCAGGATATCGCCGGTGAGCGCCTTGACGCCCGCGTCGTAGTCGGCGCGATCGGTGCGCAGCACATCGATATCGACGATCTGGTCGAGCACCTCGATGGTGGCGCCGGCGAACTGGCCACCGCCCTCGAACGCCGGACCCAGCCGCCCGACCAGCTCGTTCGCCGGCATCGACTGATGGTCGGCGATCACCCGGCCCGCGGTGATCAGCGCCTCGGCCAGCGGGGTGAACGCCTTCACATCGGCGGCCGCCTGCGAGATCACCATCGCCATATCGGGCGTGAACACCGTGTCACCGGTCTGCGAGAGACTACGCAGCAGCGCGCCCATGGTCGCGTCGTACACATCGGCGGCCCGGCGTCCGGTCAGATCGACCACCGCGCCGGATTCCAGCGGCGCGCCGCCCGCGCCCGGCCGCAGTTCGATCTCGCTGATACCGAAGAGGTTGGCGGGCGCGTAGTCGACCAGCATGCTGTCGTCGATCCCGTGCAGGCGGTCGCGCTCCAGGCGCAGCCCGATCTCCTGGGTGCCCCGCCCGACAGGCGCGATATCGGTGACGGAACCGACCTGGACACCGTCGATCCGCACCAGCGCGCCGGCCACGACACCGTCCCCGATCTGTTCGGTCCGTAAGGCGATCCGCAATCCGTCGTCCGCGGTCAGCTCCCGGTACCCGTAACCGGCCAGAGCGAGCACCACCACGAGCGCGACCATCACCGCGCCGACCCGCCGCGCACTGCGCGGGTCGGCGGCGACCCCGGGCATTCCGTACTTCGGCATCTGTCCCTATCCCGTGAAGCTGATCGCCGAGTCGAATCCCCACAGCAGGAGGGTCAGCACCATATCGATGGCGATGATGGCGACGAAACTGGCGCGCACGGCCCGGCCCGAGGCGATACCGACGCCTTCGGGCCCGCCGGTGGCGAAGAAGCCGTAGTAGCTGTGCACACAGATCACCACGGTGCCGAAGACGGCGACCTTCACCGTCGCCGCGACGATGTCGAATCCGGCTATGAACTGGAAGAAGTAGTGGTCGTACACGCCGGCGGACTGGCCGTGCACCAGGGTGATCAGGCCGCGGCAGGCGAAATACGAACCGATCAGCGCGATCAGGAAGGTCGGCACGATGGCGATGGCCCCGGCGATGACCCGGGTGGTCACCACGAACGGTACCGACCGCAGACCCAGTGCCTCGATGGCGTCGATCTCCTCGGAGATCCGCATCGAACCGATCTCCGCGGTGATCCGGCAGCCGGCCTGCGCGGCGAATCCCACCGCGGCGGCGATGGGGGCCAGCTCGCGCGTGGTCGCGAACGCCGAGACGATACCGGTGACCGGCCCCATTCCCAGCATGTCCAGGGTGGCGAACGATTCCACGCCGATCGACGCGCCGATCACCAGACCCAGCACGATCATCATGGGCACGGTCCCACCGCCGACGATCACCGAACCGCGGCCCCAGGTCATATCGGTGATGACGCGCAGGGTTTCGGCCCGATAGCGCTTCAACGCCAGCGGGATCGAGGACAGCACCTGCCAGCAGAACACCACCACGAAGCCGAGCGAATCGACCGCGCCCAGGATCCGGCTGCCGCGCCGGAAGTACCGCGCCAGGAATCCGAGCCCTTTCGGGGCGTAGGAGGTCGCGGCCATCACGCCAGCCTGGTCGGGAGGAACATGGCGGTCACCTGGGTCATGGCCAGATTCACGATGACGATCGACACGACCGACAGCACCACCGCGGCGTTCACCGCGTCGGCGACACCGCGCGGCCCGCCCTTGGCCTCCAGACCGCGCTGGCAGGCGATGATCACCACCAGGAATCCGAAGATGAGTGCCTTGAGCAGCGAAACCCAGACGTCGGCGGCGGTGGTGAAGGAACCGAAGGTCGCCCAGTAGGAACCGGGCGTCACACCCTGCCCGCCGATCGCGACCAGGTATCCGGCGATGACACCGACGAAGATCACCAGAATATTGAGCAGCGGCGCGACCAGCAGCATCGCCACCATCCGGGGAATCACCAGCCGGTGCACCGGGCTGATACCCATGGTGTGCAGGGCGTCGATCTCCTCGCGGATCGTGCGGGCGCCGAGGTCGGCCGCGATGGCCGCGGCCCCCGCGCCGCCGAGCAGGAATCCGGTGGCCATGGGCGCGCCCTGTTTGATGACGCCGAGGCCGCCGGTGGCGCCGAGCAGCGAATCGGCGCCGAGGTTGTGGATGAGATTGCCGACCTGTACCGACACGATCACCCCGAACGGGATCGCCATCAGGATCGCCGGGAAGGCGGTGACCGTGACCAGCCGCCATGCCTGGATCAGCATCTCTTGCCACTGGAACCGGCCGCGCACCACATCCGACGCCGCGCCGGTGACCGATTCCCGGGCCATACCGACCGCGCGGCCGAAGGTGCGCAGCGAGGAAACAATGGTGCCCGAGAAATTCTGCTGGACGATTTCTCGCGCGGAGGGTTTTCGCGAGAGTTCGGCGGAATCGGATCGGGCCACGGAATCGATCGCCGCGGTATGGCGCTCGGAGTTCATGGCCGAGATCCAGGTACCGCTCTCGCGGGACGGATTGTTGCGGAATTCATGCGTGTGATCTCTCCGGTCCGGCATCGATGCCAAC
This sequence comes from Nocardia sienata NBRC 100364, assembly GCF_001613205.1. Classification (GTDB taxonomy): domain Bacteria; phylum Actinomycetota; class Actinomycetes; order Mycobacteriales; family Mycobacteriaceae; genus Nocardia; species Nocardia sienata. The sequence goes on from NZ_BDBX01000033.1 coordinate 141,247, forward strand.
GGAGAGGAAGCTAATCGTTACGCGCGGTGACGGACAAATCCGCGAGGGTGTGACAGTGAACACGACAAAGCGGCCGCGCACATCAATTTCTGGAGATGACGCGACCGGTCACAAGAATATTCACATTGAATTAGAACGCGTTTCATCGAACGAACCGTGCGGTGCGCACGAATATTCGCGAATATTCTCAGCCGTCCAAATCGACACGGATCGTCAGCAGATCGGTACCCATGGCCCGTACCGCGGCACTGTTGCCACGCGGTAGCGAAGACAACCTGCGAACCGGGTCGTCGTCGGGCAGCAGGTGCGCGGTGCCGGGCAGCCATTCACCACGCAACCGCACCCGGACCCGGTTGTCCGCGCGGATATTGCGCACATAATCCGAGCGGTCACCGAACTCGGAGACGAACCAGAACTCGTTACCGGTCCGCCGGCCGCCGACCGGCACGACCCGGGGCGCTCCGCTGACCCGGCCCGTGGTCTCCAGCAGCTGCTGCGCCGACCGTTTCCGGTTCAGCGGATTGGCCACATGCCGCTGCACTGTGGTGACGATGCGATGTTTCATACGTCGCCTGTCGATCATGTGGCGACGGTAACACCGGCGCCCCCGACGCGCCCGTAAGGCGCCCGGCCGAAGCAATCGTCGGATCATTCGACCGGAGCACGCGCCATGGGCGACAATTCCCCCGTGCGAACTCAGTTCACCAACGAGCTCGTCGCGTTGACAGCGGATCTGACACAGATGTGCCGTATCACCCATGAAGCGGCCGAACGTGTGACCGATGCCGTCGTCGGGGCCGACCTCGCCGCGACCTACGAGGTCTTCGCCCTCGACGAACGACTGCAGGCCATGTACGGCGCCTGCGAAGCGCGCACCGTCGTGCTCCTGGCGCTACAGGCACCGGTCGCGCGCGATCTACGCCATGTGGTGACCGCGATCCAGATCGCCGGTGAACTGTCCCGGATCGGCCGGCTGTTCAGCCGGGTGGCCGATCAGGTGTACCAAGCCCACCCGGACCCCATCGCCGGACCGCCGATCCTCGACGTACTGGCACAGATGGCCGGCCTCACCGCCGAATGCACCGCCCGGGCCCAGCGCGCCGTCACCCGCGGCCGGCACACGCCCGCCGAGGACACAGGGGCCGACACCATGCAGACACTGAACCAGAAACTGCACAACGCGTTGGCCTCGACCGGGGACGCCGCCACCGAGACCACGATCACGCTGGCCCTCGTCGGTCACAAACTGGCCCGGACCCTGGACCACACCGAACGCATAGAACGATTGATCCATTTCCTGGATACCGGTGTCCCGCCGACCGCCCAGATCCGCACCGACGACGCGGACGCCGATATCGCCGAATAACGCCGCAGCCCCTCGCCCGCGCCCGCTCGCTCCCAATCATGGGAATTCCCTATGCTTTTCATCTGACGGCGGATCGGTGTACACCCGGAGCCGGAATACCGGCCCACTGCGGCCACTACAGCTTCATATCGAGAACCGGCCGGATCGCATCCGGCCCCCTGAACGTCACGGCGAGCGCACCGGTGCGGAAAGACCTCGGGTCTCCCCCTCATCAAGCCCCGCGGTGCGTCGCGACCGCCGGTCCGGACAACCGGCCCGCGACTCGCGCCGGATACAGCGCCCTCGCTCGTGACACGCCCACCCCCGAGTCGGCGCCGGCACGGCGACTCGGGGGTGGTGCCCTTCCGGAGGAAGGAATACCCCGCTCCCCCATCGGGTACTCCCGCTCAGGTATGCCGAATATCACACCGGACAGTAACTTTCGGTTAGCTGACCGGCCGGTAGCTTGACGCTCGGCACATCCCGGTACCTCGGCAAGGAATCTCGTTGAAGCGCACAGCAAATGAACACCAAGCGGGCATCGCGCCCCTCTCCCATCGATTCGCGGAGGTCCGGCGATGAACTCGCTGCTTTCTGCCCTGCCCGCCCCGGCCCGCAGGTTCGCCGCCCTTGTCGTGCCCGTGCTGATAGCGATAGCCCTGGTCGCGGGTTTTCTGCTGCAGGGCTGTGCACCCAGCCCGACCGACCCCGCCGCCGGCGCCGCGAAATCGGTTGCCGGTACCGCCGCCGAGATACGGTCCGCGCTCGACAAGCTGCCGGTGAAGGCCGAGGTCGGGATGGCCGGATACAGCCGGGAGAAGTTCCCGCACTGGGACAACAACGAACCCGAACACGGTTTCGGTCCGGAGTTCGCCCAATACCTCAAATGCACCACCCGCGAGGTCATGATGCTGCGCGATGCCACCGGCGAGGTGAGCCTCGATCCGAAGACCTGCGATCTGAAGATCGGTAAGGACGGCGGCTGGCAGGACGCCTACGGCGTCATGGACAGCAAGACCGGGAAGCTCAAGCCGTACAAGTTCATCGTCGAGGCCAAGAGTGTCGACGCCGAGCACATCGTGCCCCTCGCCGAGGCCTGGCGTTCGGGGGCCAAGGACCTCGACACCGACACCCGGCGCCGGATCGCCAACGACGCGCTGAACCTCATCGCCTCAGATCCGTCGGCCAACCGTTCCAAGGGCGACCAGGACGCGGCGCACTACCTGCCGCCGGGAAGCTTCCGGTGTGGCTATGTCTCGCATTACGTCCAGGTCAAGTTAAAGTACGGCCTGAGTGTTGACCCAGAGGAACAGACCGCACTGCGCACCGCGGTGGACGACTGCGTCGAACGGGGTGAGTTCAAATAGCCGAAGTCATCGAGTTACCCGCCTCGGCATCGGTGATGACCCGGGAAGCCGGCACCATCTCCGGCGATCTCGACATCACCGTCGATCCCGAGGGCTTCGGCCTCGTCCGCTACCGGGAGACCGAGGACTGGTACGCGATCGGCAATCTGGACGACGACGAGCCGCGGACCTGGAAATCGGTCGCGGAACTCGAGGAAGCGATAGTGAAGGGCATCGGGGCACGCGACGCCGCGGGAAACACGATCCCCTTCGAATGCTGACGACCGGCCGGACGGCCCGGCGGCGAGCCACCCTCGCCGCCGGGCCGTTCGGCTACCGGGCCGAGGCCGGGGTGCGGAGCACCGGCTCGTCCCAGGCGATCCGGTAGCGCTGCTCGATGGCGACCGTCTTCTCCGGTTTCATCACCGTGCGCGCCAGGACGGGCATCAGCCACTGCATCATCCTGCGGGCCACCGGTCCGGGCGTCTTACTGTGATTGATCCTGGCCGCGCGGGCTGCCACACCTTCCACCCGGGCACGGCGCAAGGTCTCGTAGGCCGTGAACGCTTCGGCCGGTTCGGGGATGTCCCGCAGGCACCGAGCCAGTTCGATCGCACTCTCGATCGCCAGCGACGCACCCTGGCCGGAACTGTTCGACGGCGCGTGCACCGCGTCGCCCACCAGTACCATTCGCCCCCGGTGCCAGTGCGGAACCGGCGGCATGGTGTGCAACGCGCCCACGGTCTCCAGCTGGTCGGCGGTGGTGGCCCGGGCCAGTTGCCCGCCCGGCGTGTCGTCGCCGTAGGTCTCGCGCAGCACTTCCAGCCAATGCTCGGCGGGTATCCGGCGCGCGTCGGTGAGCGAGAGGTATTCCTTGCTGGGCAGGTTCGCCCCCCAGCCGACCCGGCCGGGACCGACGCTCCAGTACAGGTAGTAGGCCCGCGAACCGTAGGCGAAAACTATAGTGCCGGGTTCGATATCGACCGCGCAGTCCACGGTCGCGCCGAAACCGAGCATCCCGGTGTATTCGGGGCCCGGTGCCGCCGGATCGATCAGCCCCCGGACGGTGGAGCGGATTCCGTCCGCGCCGATGAGCACATCGGCGGTGGCGGTACTCCCGTCGGTGAACCGGGCGAGCACGCCGTCGGCGGTCTGCTCCGCCGAGGCCAACCGCTTGCCGAATTCGACCGGCACCCCGGCGGCCACCGCCCGCTCGTGCAGGGTGCGGTGTAGTTCGCCACGATCGACCAGTTGCAGCGGCGGCTGATCACCCAGCACGGGCATGTCCAGCAGCTTTGCGCCGACCGACAGCGCCATCCGCGGGATGGGTACGGCGATATCGCGGACCGCGTCCCCGGCTCCGATCACATCCAGAGCGGCGACACCGTTCGGCGCCAGGGCGAGGCCGCTGCCGATCGTGTACGCGGGGCTCGGATAGGCCTCGTAGACGCGGGCATCGATACCCGCTTTGTGCAGTGCGGTGGCCACCACGGGCCCCGCGATTCCGCCGCCGATCACCAGGGCGGTCGCTGTTGCGGACATGGGAGTACTCCTCGGGAGTTCGAATCGACGCCGCCGACCCGCGGCGGCACGGTCCGCGAACCTCGCGGTCCGGACCGTTTCCTTGCCGAACCACCCCGGCGTCCACCCACCCGGTTATCCTGTGTTCTGCCAAACTCGTGGCCGGGTGTGCGTGCGCGCGGGCACGGTCCGAGACGGTGATCCGAGCTCGATGGTGGTGTTGCCGCACCTCCATCGGGCCCGGTTGGTTCACTGATCCGTCGTGCTATCAGCCCCCTCCACGTAGGCGCGAGCGCGCGCGCTGTCCACACCCGGTCCGTTCCGGTGCCAGGCCCGCCATTCCGCCAGATCGGGAAAAGTTCCCTCGACCAGCTCGGTGCGCAACGCCCTGGTCCACTCCGCTTCGGCCTCGAGCACGGCGAGCCCGTACTCGGATTCGATCAGGAACAGCCGGGGCAAGGTGTCGGCGAGCTCGGCGAACTCGGCGCGCACCTGCGCGATCTGCTCGTCGAGCACGGCCAGCCGGCGGCCCAGCAGCTCGGCCACGTCCTCCGGCGGCAGCACCGCCAGAATCGACAGGCCCGCGACGAACCGGCCGCGTTCGGGTTCCGGTTCCGCGATCAGCTCCCGGGTCCAGTCCACGAGTTCGCGACGTCCGGCGGCGGTGATCCGATAGATCACCCGCTCCGGCCGCGCCCCCGCACGCTCACTGCCCACCACCTCGAGAAAACCGGCCTTCGCCAGATTCTGCACAACCGTGTACAGCGACCCCCATTTGATATCGAGGTCCCGGTCTTTGCCGTATTCACGCAGCCGGGCCGCGATCTGATACCGGTGCATGGCTTCGTCCTGCATCACCGCGAGCACCGCGAGGGCCAGCAGATTGCCGACCTTGCGTTTCTTCGCCATACACCCTCCTTACTCGCCTACGAATATACGTTGACGAGTATATGGGCGGCAAGAGATCGATCCCGGTTTCCCTGTCAACCGGGCTATGTGACGCCTTCGCCGTCGAGACCGAGCGCGGCCCGTCGGGGAGGGGCCGGTCGCTACGAAGTCTCCACCGTGTCGGCGACCAGGGATGCGGGCGCCGCCAGCCGCCACGAATCCAGGACTATGTCGCGCATTTCGTCCAGATCGTCCAGCGCCGCGAGCCGTACCCGGACCCACGGGTTGTTCGCCTCGTGCCCGGCGATCCAGAATTTGCCCGGTTCGGCCTGCACCAGTTCGTCGCGGTCGACGACCGGGCAGCGCACCGCCATCGAGGTCTCGTCCTCGGGCAGGGTGAGGAACAGCCGGCGCTCCACCTTGAATACCGGCATACCCCAGGCGAACTCTTCGGTCGTGGCCGGGAGGGCCAGGGCATAGGAGCGGACATCGTCCCCGGTGGCGGTCATGACCGTGATTCTGCCCGTCGCCGGTGACAAGTTCACCCGCCGTGGGACCGTTCGCACACCTCGGAGTCGGCTTCCGCGGCAGCCGAAGATCGTGGGCTCGCCCTCAGGCGCCGGCCCTGACCACGGCCCCGGAGAGCTCCACCCCTGCCCGGTTCAGTTCGTCCAGAGCTTTCTCGATGGCCTCCGGTGCGACGCCGGCGGTGAGACCGAGCAGGATCCGCGTGGTGAAACCGGCGGCGACGGCATCCAGTGCGGTCGCCCGGACACAGTGGTCGGTGGCGATACCGGCGACGTCGACCGCGCCGATATCGCGGGCCCGTAACCACTCGGTGAGGGTTTCCCCGGCCGTCGACGCGCCCTCGAATCCCGAGTAGGCGGCCGAATACTCACCCTTGGAGAAGACCTCCTGCACCGCGGCGGTATCGAATTGCGGAGGGAAATCGGCCCCCGGGGTGCCGACCCGGCAGTGCGGCGGCCAGCTGTCCACATAGTCGGGTGTCTCGGAGAAATGGGCGCCCGGATCGATGTGGTAATCGCGCGTGGCCACCACCGCGTCGTATCGGTTCTCCGCCAGATATTCGCTGATCAACTCCGCGACGCGGGCGCCACCGGATACGGCCAGCGCTCCGCCCTCGCAGAAATCGTTCTGCACATCCACCACGATCAGCGCGCGTTTCATAGTTTCAGTCTCCTCGCGTACGCCCGGTCAGACCAGGAATGTAGTCGCAACCGCCGGATCACCGCCGGACAGTTTGAGTCCCTCCCACGGCAGACTCACCAAGCCGCGGGCGAGGAGATCCCGGGATTCGGCGAGGGTGGGCAGGTCCCGCACCTCACCGCCGCGCACCAGCGGGACCAGCAGGTCGCGCACCTCGTAGCCGGCGGGCGCCGGTCGGTCGGCGGTCGCCGGGTAAACGATCTCCTCCACTATGGTCCCGGTGCCGCGAGCCAGGCGCACCGCGCGTTTGGCACCGCCGCGGGATTCCTTGTGACTGGATCGTTTGGCCACCGGCAGCCCGTCGACTTCGACCAGCTTGTAGACCATTCCGGCAGTCGGCGCACCGGAACCGATGACCAACTGGGTACCGACGCCGTAGGCGTCCACCGGTTCGGCCCGCAGTGCCGCGATGGCGTATTCGTCCAGGTCCCCGGACACGATGATCCGGGTCTTCACCGCGCCCAGCTCGTCCAGTTGCCGGCGTACCTGCCGGGCCAGGACGCCGAGGTCACCGGAGTCGATGCGCACGGCACCCAGTTCCGTACCCGCGACCTCGACCGCGAGCGCCACGCCACGGGTGATGTCGAAGGTGTCGACCAACAGAGTGGTGCCGGTGCCGTGCGCCGCCACCTGGCTGCGGAATGCCTCGATCTCGTGTTCGCCGTCGACACCGCTGTGCACCAGGGTGAACGCGTGCGCACTGGTACCCGCGCCGGGCAGGCCGTAGCGGCGGACCGCCTCCAGATTGGAAGTCGCGTGGAAACCCGCCAGGTAGGCCGCCCGCGCGCTGGCGGGTGCGGCCTGCTCGTGGGTGCGGCGCGAACCCATCTCGATCATTCGGCGTCCGTCCGCGGCACTCACCATCCGGGCGGCCGCGGCGGCGATCGCGCTGTCGTGGTTGAACACCGACAGCGCCAGCGTCTCGAGCACCACGCATTCGGCGAAGGTTCCCGTGACCGAGAGGATCGGCGAACCCGGGAAGTACAGCTCGCCTTCCGGATAGCCGTCGATATCGCCGGTGAACCGGTAATCGCGCAACCAGGCGACCGTGTCGGCGCCGAGGAACCGGGCGGCGATCTCCAGTTCCTGCTCACCGAATCGAAAGCGGGCCAGCGCATCGAGGAAACGGCCGGTACCGGCCACGACGCCGTACCTGCGACCGTGCGGCAAACGCCGGGCGAACACTTCGAAGGTGCACCGCCGCGCCGCGGAACCGTCGGCGAGAGCGGCGGCCAGCATGGTGAGCTCGTATTGGTCGGTCAGCAGAGCGGTGCTGCCGGCCGCGTCGCGCAGGTCCACGGGTGTCACTGTAAACAGCCCGTGCCCGCGGCGGGGATGCCCGCCGCGGGCGGTGCCGGGCACCGAACCCGCGCGGCGGCGTGTCGCGACTGGTACGCGACGTCCGGGCAGGCGGGGACGAGCGGCATCGTTGCTGCTCCGGGTGTTGTGAATTACTCCGCGCGTCGTACTCTTGGTTTCATGGCCTTGTGCAACACCGCACCCCGCTCATCGACGGCAGAGGTCCTCCTCGGCGCCCCCGGCGTCACGTTGTCGGCGGCCCAGGCGACACCGGAGGCCGTGGAGTACACCGAGATCCTCGAGGCGGAGGACCGGCCGTGGGTCACTGTGGTCTGGGACGATCCGGTCAACCTCATGCACTACGTCGCCTACATCTTCCAGAAGCTGTTCGGCTACAGCAAAGCCAAGGCGACCGAACTGATGCTCAAGGTGCACAACGAGGGCAAAGCGGTCGTATCGTCGGGATCGCGGGACAAAATGGAACAGGATGTCCGCCGCCTGCACGCGGCAGGCCTGTGGGCGACCATGCAACGAGACGACTGATCGGACGGTTACCGTAGCGACGTGCGTAAATGGAGCCGGAAGAACTCATTGAGCGGTCTCAAACTGCGGTCGGAGATGGACGCGCGCGAAGCCAGTGTGCTGCGCTCGCTGGTCGGAGCGGTTTCGGGTCTGCTGGGTGAACGCGCCTCCTCTGCCCCCGAGGACGAGCTCGCCGCTCTCACCGGTCTGCGCAGCGGTAATACCGCGCCGCCCGACGATCCGCGGCTCGCCCGGCTGCTGCCCGAATTCCATCGCGCCGAACCGGGCTCCCCCGACGCCGAACGAGCCGATCTGAACAGCGCGCTGCGCGGTCTACACGAGCCGGAGATCATCGATGCGAAACTGGCCGCCGCCGGGGTGGTGCTGAACACCCTCCCCGAAGACGGCGGCAAGATCGTGATCACTCCGGAAGAGGCCGACTCCTGGCTCACCGCGCTCACCGATGTCCGGCTGGCCCTCGGCGTGGTACTCGAGATCGACGCCGACACGCCCGAGCAGTTCCCGCCCGATGATCCACGCGCTCCCCATCTGGACGTCTATCACTGGCTGACCTGGATGCAGGACTCCCTGCTGCAGGCGATGGCCCCGTGACCGCCGCGCCCGGAGCGCGCAATGCGCTCACCGATGTGGCGGGCCTGCTCGTCGGCCACCACCACGTACTCGATCCGGACGCGACCCACGGCTCCGGCGCGGCCACCGGTTGCACGGTGGTCCGCGCGCCGGGCGGCGCGGTCGCCGCGGTGGATGTGCGCGGTGGCGGCCCCGGCACTCGGGAGACCGATCTACTCGACCCCGCGAATACGGTCCGGCAGGTACACGCGATTCTGCTCACCGGCGGGAGCGCCTACGGCCTGGCCGCCGCGGACGGGGTGATGCGCTGGCTGGAGGAACACGGCGAAGGGCTGCCCATGTCGCCCGAGGACCCCACTCGCGTGGTCCCGATCGTGCCGGGTGCCGTGATCTTCGACCTTCCGGTCGGCGACTGGAACACCCGCCCCACCGCCGAATTCGGGTATTACGCCGCCGACGCCGCCGGACCCGATTTCCTGCGCGGTTGTGTCGGCGCCGGGACCGGTGCCCAGGCCGGCGCGCTCAAGGGCGGTATCGGCAGCGCCAGTATCCGGTTCGACGAGGGCGTCGCCGCCGGGCTGACCGTGGGCGCGCTGGTCGTCGCCAACCCGGTCGGATCGGTTTTCGACCCGCGCACGGGGATACCGTGGGGCGCGGGCACCGACGGCCCCGAGTACTTCGGCCTGCGGCCCGGTACCGCCGAGGAACTCGCGGCGGCGAACGCGCTGCCGGTCAAGGGCACCGTCCTCAACACCACGATCGGAGTGGTCGCCACCGACGCACCGCTGGACCCGGCCGGATGCCGCCGGCTGGCCACGGTCGCCCACGACGGTCTGGCCCGGGCGGTCCGCCCGGCCCATTCCCCGCTCGACGGGGACACCTTCTTCGCGCTGGCCACCGGCACCGCGACACCGCCGCAGGGGCCCGACCTGCCCGCCGCGTTCCCGGCCGACCTGGCGGTGATCGACGCACTGAGCACCGCCGCCGCGGTCTGCGTCGAACGCGCGGTGGTCGACGCGATCCGTACCGCCCACTCCGTGGCCGGCATCCCGGCCTACAACGACCTGTTCGGTACCTGATCGCCCGCCTCCGGCGGGACGGGCCGGGGACCTGGTGGGCCAGCGTGTGACGAGGGTGTGCGCGAGCAGAGCGGTAGGGGCCGTGCAGGGTGTCGGGAATACCCGAATATCCTCGGCGGTTGTCGGCTGTGACCGGTCGGCGATGGCCGTGACAAGAGGTGGAAGGGTTCGATTGTGCTCGTGATCAGGGCCGACCTGGTGGATGCGATGGTCGCGCACGCGCGCGCCGACCATCCCGACGAGGCCTGCGGCATCATCGCGGGACCCGAGGGGTCCGACCGGCCCGAGCGCTTCGTGGCCATGATGAACGCGGAGCGGTCGCCCACTTTCTACCGTTTCGATTCCGGCGAACAGCTGAAGGTCTGGCGGGCCATGGACGACGCCGACGAGGAGCCGGTGGTGATCTACCACTCCCACACCGCCACCGAGGCCTATCCCAGTCGTACCGATATCTCCTACGCCTCCGAGCCCGGTGCCCACTACGTGCTGATCTCCACCCGCGACGCCAGGCGGCACGAGCTGCGCAGTTACCGGATCGTCGACGGCGAGGTCACCGAGGAGCCGGTACAGATCGTCGACGCCTACGAAACCGTCTGACCGCCACATTTTCCGATCCACGACCGAGTACAAGCGAGGAGCAGCACCATGCCGGTCACCGTGTCCATCCCGACCATCATGCGTACCCACACCGGAGGCGAGAAGCGCGTCGCGGCCGAGGGGTCCACACTCGCCGCGGTGATCGACAACCTCGAGGCCAACCACCCGGGGCTGGCCGAGCGGCTGCTCAAGGAGGGCAAGCTGAACCGGTACGTCAACATCTATGTCGACGACGAGGACGTGCGGTTCTCCGGCGGCCTGGAGACCGCCGTGGGCGAGGGCTCGACCGTGACGATCCTGCCGGCCGTCGCGGGCGGGGCCCGATAATTCCGTGGCACGCTACGAGTCACTGATCGCGACCCTCGGGAACACCCCGCTGGTCGGTCTGCGCACTCTGTCCCCGCAGTGGGAGGGCGAGCAGCCGGTACGGCTGTGGGCCAAGCTCGAGGACCGCAACCCCACCGGGTCCATCAAGGATCGTCCCGCGCTGCGCATGATCGAGCAGGCCGAGGCCGACGGCCGGCTGACCCCGGGCTGCACCATCCTGGAACCCACCAGCGGCAACACCGGGATCTCGCTGGCCATGGCGGCGAAACTCAAGGGATACCGCCTGGTGTGTGTGATGCCGGAGAACACCTCGGTGGAGCGCCGGCAACTGCTCACCATGTTCGGTGCCGAGATCATCGACTCGCCGGCGGCGGGCGGTTCGAACCAGGCGGTGGCCCGCGCCAAGGAGATCGCCGCCGCGAACCCGGCCTGGGTGATGCTCTACCAGTACGGCAACCCCGCCAACGCGCTCGCGCATTACGAGACCACCGGCCCGGAGATTCTCGCCGATCTGCCCGAGATCACCCATTTCGTCGCCGGTCTGGGCACCACCGGCACCTTGATGGGAACCGGGCGGTTCCTGCGCGAGAAGGTCCCGAACATCGAGATCGTCGCGGCCGAACCACGCTACGGCGAACTGGTCTACGGTCTGCGCAACATCGACGAGGGCTTCATCCCCGAGCTGTACGACGAATCGGTACTCACCAGCCGGTTCTCCGTGGGCCCCTACGACGCCGTGCGCCGCACCCGCGAATTGGTGCTCGAAGAGGGCATCTTCGCCGGTATCTCCACCGGCGCCATCCTGCACGCCGCACTCGGGGTCGCCCGTAAGGTGGTCGCCGCGGGCCGCCGCGCCGATATCGCTTTCGTGGTGGCCGACGGCGGCTGGAAATATCTGTCCACCGGCGCCTACGACGGCACCCTCGAAGAAGCCGAGGAACGCCTCGACGGCCAGCTCTGGGCTTGAGACCGCGCCGGCTCGGTACCCTCGGAAGCGACGCGCCGGTACCTGTGGCGCGTGACGAGGAGGAGATCGTCATGACCGGTGGTGGGCCGCTGGGCGCTTCGTTCGACCCCGACCGTATCGCCGCACTCCGGCCCCCGCCGGGCGGTGGACCGGTTCCCGGCGGCTCGGGTTCGGGCGGGTTCGCCACCACCCGTCGCACCTGGTCGCGGGCCGGGATCCTGACCGTTGCGTTCCTGGTGGTGCTGTACCTGATCGAGTTCGTCGACGCGGTGATCGACTCGTCCATCGATCGGACGCTGGGCATCGAACCTCGCGAGGTCGACGGCCTGGACGGGATCGCCTTCGCGCCCCTGCTGCACCACGGCTGGGACCATCTGATCGGCAACTCCCTGCCCGTGCTGATTCTCGGTTTCCTCACCCTGGCCACCGGCATTCGCCGCGGACTGGCCGCCACCGCGATCGTCTGGCTCGTCGCCGGTGTGGGCACCTGGCTGACCGGTGGCGAGAACACCGTGCACGTCGGCGCGTCCTCGCTGGTCTTCGGCTGGCTCATCTATCTCATCTGCCGCGGCTGGTTCGCCCGGCAGCTCGGGCAGATCGTACTGGGCCTGGTGGTCCTGGTCCTCTATGGTTCACTGCTGTGGGGCGTCCTACCCGGTCAAGACGGAATCTCCTGGCAGGGACACCTTTTCGGCGCTATGGGTGGACTGTTCGCCGGGTGGGTACTCTCCAGTGATGAACGTCGACACCGTCGTCAACTCCACACCGGGTCACTCGCCTCACCCCGGTGACCGTGGGTGCGGCCAGTATTTTCGGGGGATGCGGTCTTGAATCGGGAAACCTCGTGGCAGCATGGTGACATGCGCCTCACCGTCCTCGGGTGCTCGGGCAGTGTGTCCGGCCCGGATTCCCCCGCGTCGGGTTATCTGCTCACCGGTCCGGATATGTCGCCGGTGGTCATCGATTTCGGACCGGGCATCCTCGGTGCGCTGCAGCGATTCGCCGATCCGGGCGAGGTGTCGATCTTCCTCACCCATCTGCACGCCGATCACTGCCTCGACCTTCCCGGGCTGCTGGTGTGGCGGCGCTACCATCCGGCACCCCCCGCCGGGCGAGCGATCGTCCGCGGTCCCTCGGACGCCCCGCTGCGGATCGGTAATGCCTCGGCCGAGATCGGCGGGGAATGCGACGACTGGTCCGATGTGATCGATTTCCGCCCGTGGAAAGAGGACGAGACGGTGGAGTTCGGTCCCGGGCACACCCTCACCGCCCGGCGGATGTTCCACCCGCCGGAGTCCTACGGTCTGCGGATCACCACCGCCGCCGGCCGTACCTTCGTCTACACCGGCGATACCGCGGTCTGCCCGGCGGTCCAGGAACTCGCCCGGGGCGCCGATGTCCTGCTGGCGGAGGCGTCCTGGACCCATGACCCCGCCAATCGCCCGGCGGGTGTTCACCTTTCGGGCACCGAAGCCGGCCGTATCGCCGCCGAGGCGGGGGTCGGCGAACTCCTGCTCACCCATATTCCGCCGTGGACCTCCCGCGAAGACGTCATCGCCGAGGCCAAGGCCGAGTTCACCGGGCCCGTGCACGCGGTCACCCCCGGCGAGTCCTTCGACCTGTAGACCCAGGCATGTCCCGGCACGGGTACCCCACTACGCTGAGCCCGTGTCGAGACGAGCCGATGGCAGGGCGGACGACGAACTCCGCGAGGTACGGATAACTCGAGGTTTCACCACGCACCCGGCGGGTTCGGTGCTGGTGGAGTTCGGGCAGACCCGGGTGATGTGCACGGCGAGCGTCACCGAGGGGGTGCCGCCGTGGCGACGTGACTCGGGTCTGGGCTGGCTCACCGCCGAATACGCGATGCTGCCGGCCGCCACCCACACCCGCAGCGGCCGGGAATCGGTCAAGGGGAAGGTCGGCGGGCGCACCCAGGAGATCAGCCGGCTGGTCGGCCGCTCCCTGCGGGCCTGTATCGACCTCGCCGCCATCGGGGAGAACACCATCGCCGTCGACTGTGATGTGCTGCAGGCCGACGGCGGCACCCGGACCGCCGCGATCACCGGCGCCTATGTGGCGCTCGCGGACGCGATCACCTATCTGGGGGCGGCCGGGGCGCTGGCGGATCCGCAACCCATCTCCTGCGCCATCGCCGCGGTGAGTGTCGGTGTGGTGGACGGACGGGTCCGGCTCGACCTCCCCTACGAGGAGGATTCGCGGGCCGAGGTCGATATGAACGTGGTCGCCACCGATACCGGCACCCTGGTGGAGATCCAGGGCACCGGTGAGGGTGCGACCTTCCCGCGGTCCACTCTCGACAAACTGCTCGATTCGGCGCTGGCCGGGTGCGAACAGCTGTTCGCCGTCCAGAAGGAAGCGCTGGCCCTGCCCTATCCGGGCGTACTGCCGACGGCCACCGAGAACCCGAAGAAGAAGTGATGACGCGTCGGGTCCTGCTCGCCAGTCGCAACGCCAAGAAATTGACCGAACTGCGCCGCATCCTCCACGAGGCCGGAATCGAGGGTCTGGAGATCGTGGGCCTCGACGATGTGCCGGAGTATCCGGAAGCTCCGGAGACGGGGGCGACCTTCGAGGAGAACGCGCTGGCCAAGGCACGCGACGGCGCCCGCGCCACGCGGTTGCCCTGTATCGCCGACGATTCCGGTATCGCGGTGGATGCGCTCAACGGTATGCCCGGAGTGCTGTCGGCGCGCTGGTCGGGCCGACACGGTGACGATGCCGCGAACAACGCGCTGTTGCTGGCGCAATTGTCCGATACACCCGATGAACGCCGCGGCGCGAGTTTCGTCTCCGCGTGCGCGCTGGTGATCCCGGCGGGCGCGGAGATCGTGGTGCGCGGCGAATGGCCGGGCACCATCGCGCGGGAGCCGCAGGGCGACGGTGGGTTCGGTTACGACCCGCTGTTCCATCCCGACGGCGGCGAACTCAGCGCCGCCCAGCTCACCCCGGCGCAGAAGGACGGGGCGTCTCATCGTGGCCGCGCGCTGGCTCAGCTCCTGCCGGCGCTCGCCGCGCTGGCGGGCTGAGTCCCGCGCCGGGTGGTCAGACCCCGAAGTCGCGCTTGACCTGCTGGGTGTTGCGGTGCTCGACGAAGAACGACAGCAGCGGGATCGTACCCGCGAGCAGCGTGCCGACGGTGCGTTTGATCGGCCAGCGCACCTTGACCGCAAGATCCGCGGTGAGGATCAGGTAGATGAAATACGCCCAGCCGTGTACCACCGCGATCCAACTGGGCGTATCCACACCGAAGCCGTATTTGGCGATCATCTCGGCGGTGAGGAACAGCAGCCACAGACCGGTGACCCAGGCCAGGACGCGATAGCGCAGTAGCGCGCCCGCGATCCGCCGGTCGCCGGTCGGCGCGGCGGCGCCGGCCTCGGGTGTGGTGGTGGCGTTTTCGCTCGCGGTCAACCCGCGCTCCTCTCGGTTTCGCGGGCCGGGCCCGCGGTGCTGCCCGCGGCGCCGTCGGCGGCGTTCAAACGGGCCAGGTAGCTGTTGTATTCGGCGAGCACCGGATCGTCGTCGCGGGCGGCTCGCGGGCGTTCGGGCAGGAAACCGGCCGGGATCTCCCGCGGACCGGCCGCCGGGACACCGCGCCGGCCGGCGAACAGGCCGGTGCGGGTGTTCGAGGGGCCGGATTCGGTGTCCGGCGTGTTCGCGCCCGGTTCGGCGCTCACCCCGGACGGTTCGGTACCGGCGGTCTCTGTTTCCAGCCGCACGAAGCGGAAGTAGGCGAACAACGCGAACCCGGCGAACAGCGGCCACTGCAGCGCGTACCCGAGGTTCTGCGCGGTGCCGCTCGCCGAAGAGAACCGCTCCCACTGCCACCAGCCGAGGGCCAGCGCTGCCAGTGCCAGCACGACCACCAGCAGGACCAGGGCCGGGCGGTGCACGGTGCGGCGAGGTGTTGCGGACACGGCTACCACGGTACCCGTCTACTACACGGACCGTAGTGTGAGGTGGGTATCGCGGCAGCCGGTATCGCCGCCGGTCAGAACTTGTAGACGACCCCGGTGAGACGTTCGGACTCCGCCCACAGGCGCTGCCACAGGTCGGTGTTCTTGGACAGGCGGGTGGACGGGGACGCCTCCACCGGGCCCTGGGACTGGAACAACCGGGTCGGGCCCCAATACGTATCGGGATCGGCGTCGGGTGTGGTGGCCGCGAACAGCGTCGAATGCGCCGCCTTCGCCGGCGCGTGCCCGACCAGCCGGATCACCGGTTTGCTGACCCAGTCCAGCGGCGTTTCGGTGCGGGTGAACAGTTCGGTGGCCGATACCCCCGGGTGCACCCCGTAGGAACGTTTGGCCGAGCCGGACGCCGCCAGCCGGCGCTGGAGTTCGCGCGCGAACATCAGGTTCGACAGTTTGGCCTGGGCGTAGGCGAGGTTGCGCTGGTAGCGGCGGTTCTCGTAGTTCAGGTCGTCGACCCAGAACTTGGGGGTCTGCTTGTGGGCGATACTGGCCAGGGTCACGACCCGGTCGCGCATCCGGTCCAGTAGCAACCCGGTCAGCGCGAAATGGCCGAGATGGTTCACCCCGAACTGAGTTTCGAAACCGTCCACGGTCCGCGAGAACGGTACGTTCATCAGGCCGGCATTGTTGACGAGCACATCGAATTCCTCGGTCTGCTCGGCGAATTCCCGGACCGAGGACAGGTCGGCCAGGTCCAGCCGGCGGACCAGGAGGTCGCCGCCGATGGCATCGGCGACCTCCTGTGCTTTCTCGGTGTTTCGGCAGGCCATCACGACGGTGGCTCCTTTGCCGGCGAGTACTTTTGTGGTCTCGGCTCCGAGTCCGCCGTTGGCGCCGGTGACGACGAATGTGCGTCCGCGCTGGTCGGCTATCTGATCAGGTTTCCACGCCATGGTCCGACCTTACTTCCGAGTAAGATGACTGGGAAGTGCGGCACACACCTGTCGAGCGGGCAGGACAAGCCGGGCCGCGGCTGAGCGCACGGCTGTCGGTGCGGCGCAGTAGGCTGCCCGAGTGCCCGAACTCCCGCCCGTTTCCGAGCTGCTGGCGACCGCTGTGACCGCACTCGGCGGTAAGGAACGGCCCGGTCAGATGACCATGGCCGCGGCGGTGGACAACGCCATCGAGAACAAAGAGCATCTGGCCGTCCAGGCGGGAACGGGCACCGGGAAATCACTCGCCTATCTGGTGCCCAGCCTGCGATACGCGGTGCGTACCGGGCGCACGGTGGTGATCTCCACCGCGACCATCGCGCTCCAGCGCCAGCTGGTGGACCGCGATCTCCCCCGCCTCGCCCAGGCGCTGACGAAACCGCTGGGCCGCACGCCGGAGTTCGCGATCCTCAAGGGCCGCAACAACTACCTGTGCCTGAACAAGATCAACAGCGCCGTCCCGGAAGAGCCCGCCGAGGCCGAACTGTTCGACGCGTTCGCGGTCTCGCGGCTCGGCCGCGAAGTGAAACGGCTCAACGAATGGGCCTCCGATACCGAGACCGGCGATCGCGACGAACTCACCCCGGGCGTCGGCGACCGTGCCTGGCGGCAGGTGAGCGTGTCCGCGCGCGAATGCCTGGGCAAATCACGCTGCCCGTTCGGGCAGGACTGTTTCGCCGAGCGGGCCCGGGCGGAATCGGCGCAGGCCGATATCGTCGTCACCAATCACGCGCTGCTGGCCATCGACGCCATCAGCGGTGTGCAGGTACTGCCCGAACACGATCTCGTGGTGGTCGACGAGGCGCACGAACTCGTCGACCGGGTCACGGGGATCGCGACCGCCGAGTTGTCCGCCACCGCCATCAGCACCGCGGCCCGGCGCTGCGCGAAACTCATCGACGAACGGGAGGTCGACCGGCTGGAGGAGGCCGCCGAGGCCTGGCACACCGCGCTCGACGAGCTGCCGCCAACCCGCTGGGACACGCTGCCCGAGGGCGTCGCCGGGGTGCTGGCGCTCGTGCGGGACGCCGCCTGGAATGCCCGCACCGCGCTCAATCCGCAGGGCTCCGGGCCCGGCAACGACCCCGAGACCGCCGCCGGCCGCAATATGGCCATCGCGGGGGTGGAGGAGATCCACGACAGCGCGGTCCGCGCGCTCACCGCCTTCGACGAACCGGACCCGGCGGTCCGCCGCGATGTGGTGTGGCTGTCGGCCGACGAGATCCGCGGCGTCACCCGGCGGACCCTGCGCATGGCCCCGCTGGCCGTGGGCGGGCTGTTGCGCAGTCAACTGTTCGGCGCCGCGACGGTCGTCCTCACCTCGGCTACGCTGCAGATCGGCGGAAACTTCGACGGTCTGGCCCGCACCTGGGGTCTGCCGCCGCAATCGAACAGCCGCGTCGATCCGGCGACGGCCAACAGCGCCGAGGCACCGAGCGACGCCGACACCGTGCGCTGGACCTCGCTCGACGTCGGTTCGCCGTTCGACCACGCCAGATCCGGGATTCTTTACGTCGCCAAACATCTGCCGGCCCCGGGCCGCGACGGCCTGCCCCCCGCCTATCTCGACGAGATCGAGCGGCTGGTGGGCGCCGCGGGCGGACGCACCCTGGGACTCTTTTCGTCCATGCGGGCGGCGAAGGCGGCCACCGAGGTGCTGCGCAAACGCCTGGACACCCCGATCCTGTGCCAGGGCGAGGATTCCACCGGCGCCCTGGTGCGCAAATTCGCCGACGACCCGGAGACTTCGCTGTTCGGCACCCTCTCGCTCTGGCAGGGCGTCGACGTGCCCGGTCCCTCGCTGAGTCTGGTGATCTTGGACCGTATCCCCTTCCCCAGGCCCGACGATCCCCTGCTGGCGGCCCGGCAGCGCGCCGTGGAATCGCGCGGCGGCAACGGTTTCCTCACCGTCGCCGCGAGCCACGCGGCCCTGCTGCTGGCCCAGGGCACCGGGCGGTTGCTGCGCAGCGTCGACGACCGCGGCGTCGTGGCCATCCTCGATCCCCGGCTGGCCACCGCACGCTACGGCGGTTTCCTGCGCGCCTCCCTGCCCCCGTACTGGGAGACGGCCGACCCGGCCGTAGTGGAGAAGGCACTACGCCGGCTCTCCGCCGCCGCGACGGTCTGATCCGGTCCGAGGTCTACAGCGCCGCTTTGAAGATCAGGGTGAGCACCGCGGCGACCACGGCGACCACCACCGCGGTCAGTCCCCACACCAGGCCTCCGCGCGCCCACCGGCGGCGGCCGTCCACCGAGAAACGGCCCGGGCCGGTGAACGCCAGGGCCGCCGCCGCCGTGGCGTAGAGCAGGCCGGTCTCATAACCCTTGCCGGTGAGCAGCCCGCCATCGAAGGTCGTATGGATGATGACGATGGTGGTGCCCAGTACGATGGCCGCGCCCAGCAGAGACAACGCGCCGAGCGCCAGCAGCAGCCCGCCCGTGAATTCACTGAGCCCGGCCAGCGTGCCGAAGAAGCTGCCCGGGTTGAAGCCCATCTGCTCGAAAGCGGAATTATTGGCGCTCAGACCCGGACCGTCGAACCATCCGAAAAGTTTCTGGCTGCCGTGTGCGGCGATGAGCAGACCGAAGACCAGCCGCAGAATCAGGAGGCCGATATCGGTGGACAGAGATCGGTCTCGGGTCGCCGGTACCGCGGTGCGGTCCAACGTCGACTCGACTGTCATATGAACCCCTCCAAGCTATCCGGATAGTTAGCCACGGAAACAAACGGACCGAGGTCCTCTTGTCAAGGTTATCGGTTGCCGGCCCGGCCCCCTCACAGGCTATTCCGCCAGGAAGAAGAAATATGCGAGGAAGATCAGGGTCAGCACCCACATCACCGGATGCACCTCGCGGAATCGGCCGCGGGCCACCATCACCACCGGGTAGAAGATCATTCCCATGGCCAGTCCGTTCGCGATGGAATACGTCAACGGCATCATCACGATGGTGATGAACGCCGGTACCGCGAACTCCAGCCGGGTCCAGTCGATCTCCCCCAGCGACCGGGCCATGAGCACCCCGACCACGATCAGCGCGGCCGCGGTCACCGCCCCCGACGCCGCCACCACCGAGAAGATCGGGTAGCAGAACATCGCCACCGCGAACCAGGCGGCCGTCGCCACCGCGGTCAGTCCGGTCCTACCGCCCGCGGACACACCGGCTGTCGATTCCACATACGCCGTGGTCGTGGAGGTGCCGATCACCGCCCCGGCCATGGTGCCCACCGCGTCGGCCGACAGTGCGCTCGCGGCCCGTGGCAGCTCTCCCTTGCTGTTCAGCAGGCCCGCCTGGTTGGCGACCCCGATGAGCGTGCCCGATGCGTCGAAGAAATCGACGAACAGCATGGTCAGCACCACCACGGCCATCTGCGCGGTGAACGCGTCGGGCAAATGGACGATCGCCTGCCCGAAGGTCTGGTCCAGCCCCCGGGGCAGAGCCGCGACACCGTCGGGCACATCCACCAGACCGGCGACCATCCCGACCACCGCCGTCAGCACGATGCCGTACAGCACCGCCCCGTGCCAGCCGCGGACCAGGAAGATCACCGTGACCACCAGGCCGAACAGTGCCAGCACCGTGGTGCCCTGGGTGAAATCGCCGAGTTTTACCAGCGTCGAATCACTGTCGACCACGATGCCCGCGTTCTTGAACCCGAGAAACGCCACGAACACGCCGACACCGGCCGCGACCGCGAGCTTCAGCTGCAACGGGATCGCGTTCAGGATCTTCTCCCGGATCCTGGTCACCGCGAGCACGAAGAAGATCACCCCTGACAGGAATGTGCCCGACAGCGCGACCTGCCACGGAATGCCCATACCCAGCACCACCGAGAACGCGAAGAACGCGTTCAGGCCCATCCCCGGCGCCAGCGCGATCGGGTACCGGGCCCACAATCCCATGACCAAGGACCCGGCCACCGCCGAGACCGCGGTCGCGGTGAACACGGCCTGGGCCGGGATCCCCTGCTCGCCCAGCGCGCCCTGATCACCGAGGATCGACGGGTTGACCGCCAGCACGTAGCACATGGCAAGGAATGTCACCGTGCCCGCCATGAGCTCGCGGCGCATGGTCGACCCGTGCACCCCGACAGCGAAATAGGTATCGATCCGCCCGCGGGTCCGGGTCAGAAGATCGGTGGCCATCAGACCTCCAGTCGGCTGGACAAGACACCCGCCCGAGCGCGGGCGGGGAGCGGACCGGAGTCCGGCAGGAACTCGCCGGGCACCGCTCCGGCCGACACCCGGCGCGTACGCACCGAACCGAACCGGAAGAGGCGACAGCCTCGTATGCCCCCTACCGGTGAGCGCAGTACACAGCGGGAGGTCCGGCGCCCGGCAGCGCCAGTGTGGAACGGTATCCGATCCCTGTTCGAACCGAAGTCGCCACCCACCCCGACGCATGTGACCCCGGCGCCGTCGGTCAGGCGTTGACCACTCGGCCCAGCTCCGCGGGTGTGGCCAGCAGATCGTGTGCCGGCAGCACCCGGACCGTGTAGCCGACAGCGCCCGAGCGCGGTAGCGGAGTCTCGACGCCGAAGATCGTGAGCGGGGATTCGGCGGACTCCACTCCGGTGCATGACATCGCGACGGTACTGGTGTCGGTCAGCTCGTCGTCCGGCGAGACCCGTCCCAGCACGGCCTGGACCGTCACCTCGCCGGGTTCGAGACCACCGAGGTCCACCCGCGCGGTCAACGACAGCGGCGTCCCGATCACGGGGGTGTCCGCAAGACCGGCCGCATCCACCTGCACCACCCGAACACGCGGCCACGCGTTGTCCAGCCGCCTGCGGTAGTCGGCGATCTCCCGGGCACCCCGCAGGTCCTCTGCGGTGACTCGCCGGGACGCCGCGGCGGCCGGCACGTAGTACCGCTCGGTGTACTCGCGCACCATCCGGTCCGCGAGCACAACCGGTCCGAGAACGCGCAGCGTGTGGCGCACCATCTCGACCCAGCGGCCCGGAACACCGGACCCGTCACGCTCGTAGAAGCGCGGCGCCACCGTCCGCTCCATCAGCTCGTAGAGTGCGTTCGCCTCCAGATCGTCGCGACGCTCGTCGTCGGACACGCCGTCGGCTGTCGGGATCGCCCACCCGTTCTCGCCGTCGAACATCTCGTCCCACCAGCCGTCCCGAATCGACAGGTTCAACCCACCATTGAGCGCCGATTTCATCCCGGACGTACCGCACGCCTCCAGCGGCCGCAGCGGATTGTTCAACCACACATCACAACCCCAGTACAGGTACCGGGCCATCGACATGTCGTAGTCGGGCAGGAACACGATCCGGTGGCGCACCGCCGAATCGTCGGCGAACCGCACCACCTGCTGGATCAGCGCCTTACCGCCCTCGTCCGCGGGATGGCTCTTACCCGCCACCACCAACTGCACCGGCCGGTCGGGATCCAGCAGCAGATCCCGCAATCGCCGCGGATCGCGCAACATCAGGGTCAGCCGCTTGTAGGTCGGAACCCGGCGGGCGAAGCCGATGGTCAGCACCTCGGGGTCGAATACCGAATCCACCCACGACAGTTCGGCATCCGCCGCTCCCCGCTGCCGCCACGACTCGCGCAACCGCCGCCGCACCTCCCGCACCAGCTTCGCGCGCAGCGTCCCGCGGATCTCCCAGAGCCGCTCCGGCGACGGCTCCTCCAGCGCCTCCCGGATCCGGGGACCGTCGCCGGTATCGAGCCCCTCCCCCCATTCCCGGGCGGCCCAGGTGGGTGCGTGCACAC
Source organism: Nocardia sienata NBRC 100364 (assembly GCF_001613205.1). Lineage (GTDB taxonomy): Bacteria > Actinomycetota > Actinomycetes > Mycobacteriales > Mycobacteriaceae > Nocardia > Nocardia sienata. The sequence goes on from NZ_BDBX01000033.1 coordinate 163,618, forward strand.
CATTGGTCACCGAACCGATCGGCACTTCGGCGGCATCGAAACCGGGCCACAGCGAGTCGAACATGCTCCGGCTCACCGCGCCGTGCAGGCGGGAGACCCCGTTCGCGCGCTGCGCCAGCCGCAAACCCATATGGGCCATGTTGAATACCGCGGGATCGTCCTCCCGGCCCAGCGCGATGATCCGGTCCACCGTGATCCCGGGCAGCAGCGGCGATTCCGATTCCCCGGACGACCCGCCGAAATACCGGTGTACCAGCGATACCGGAAACCGGTCGATCCCGGCCGGCACCGGCGTATGGGTGGTGAACACGGTCCCCGCGCGCACCGCCGCCAGCGCGGTATCGAAATCGTGGCCCGCGGCCAGATACTCCCGGATCCGCTCCAGCCCCAGGAAACCCGCGTGCCCCTCGTTCATATGGAAGACCTCAGGGTCCGGGAGACCGGCTGCCGCGGTGTAGGCCCGGACCGCCCGGACTCCGCCGATGCCGGCGAGGATCTCCTGTTCGATCCGGTGTCCTTGGTCGCCACCGTAGAGCCGGTCGGTCACCGACCGCAGCTGCGGATCGTTGGCCGCGATATCGGAGTCGAGCAGCAGCAGCGGCACCCGCCCCACCTGCGCGATCCATACCCGCGCCGTCAGCACGCGCCGGTCCGGCATCGCCACGTGCACCAGCACCGGCGCGCCGTCGGCGGTCAACAACCGCAACGGCAGCCCTTGCGGATCCAGCGCCGGATACCGCTCGGCCTGCCGGCCGTCGGCGGTCAGCGACTGCCGGAAATACCCGGCCCCGTACAGCAGCCCCACCCCGATCAGCGGCAACCCCAGATCCGATGCCGCCTTCAGATGGTCCCCGGCCAGGATGCCGAGCCCACCCGAATAGATGGGCAGCGCCTCGGTCACCCCGAACTCCATCGAGAAGTAGGCGATCCCCCGCACCCCCGCATCCGGGGCCGGGCGATCCAGATATGCCCGCAAATCCGCGGCCGCCGCGTCCACCCGCGCACAGAATTCCGCGTCGCCGGCGAGTTGGTCCAACCGCTGCGGCGGCACCTCCCCCAGCATCCGGACCGGGTCGTGCCCGGTCTCGGTCCACCGGCGCGGATCCATCGCGGCGAACACATCCTGGGTCGGACCGTGCCACGACCAGCGCAGATTGGTGGAGAGCCCGTCCAGCGCGGCCAGCCGCTCCGGCAGGTGGGCGCGGACGGTGAACCGACGCAGTGCCTTCATCCGCCCGAGCTTAGCTGTGGATATCTGCGCGCCTTCGGCGCGCAGGCCGGGGCCCTGTGACGCCGGTTGTTCACTCCGCCGCTGGAGTCGCCGCGCTGTCGCTCCAGAGCCGGGGGCGGGCCCCGACCATGGAGGTGGACCGCCCAGAGAAGGTAGGAGAGGCACTCCGCCGAGTTCATTCGCGCCGGTTTCCGCTACCGGTGTCGTTGCCAATAACGTGGGGAGGATGACCGGCCGCATCGCCATCGATGACACCGCCCCGCACGTCCCCGGCGGCTACCCGGCGAAGGCCGTGGTCGGGGAGGTCTTCCCGGTGCGGGCCGTGGTGTGGCGGGACGGTCACGGCGCGGTGGGCGCCACCCTGGCGGTGCGGGCGCCGGGCTCGTCGCGGTCGATACGGGTCCCGATGACCCCCGACTACGAACCCGATGTCTTCAACGGTGTCTTCACGCCGACAGCGCCCGGGATGTGGCATTTCCGGGTCGAGGGCTGGGCGGATTCCATCGCGACCTGGCGGTCGGCGGTGGAGGTGAAACTGGCGGTCGGGCAGAGCGCGGCGGATCTGGACAACGATCTGGAGATCGGCGCCCGGCTGCTGGACCGGGCGGCGCAGGCGGTGCCGAAGCAGGAGTTCGAGCGGCTGCGGGCCGCCGCGGCCGCGCTCCGCGGCACCGATCCGCTCCCGGCGCGGGTGGCTCCGGCATTCACCGACGAGGTCACCGAGATCCTGCGGCGGACGCCGCTACGGGAGTTGCTCACGCGCGGGCCGCAATTCTCGGTGCTGGTGGAGCGCCCGCGGGCCCGCACCGGGTCCTGGTACGAGTTCTTCCCCCGCTCGACCGGCGGGCGCGACGCCGACGGGTCCCCGGTGCACGGCACCTTCGCGACCGCCGCGAACGAACTACCCCGGATCGCGTCGATGGGGTTCGATGTGGTCTACCTGCCGCCGATCCACCCCATCGGCGCGGTGAACCGCAAAGGCCGTAACAACGCGCTCACCGCCGGCCCCGACGATGTCGGCTCACCATGGGCGATCGGTTCGGCCGAGGGCGGTCACGATGCGTTCCACCCGCAACTGGGTACCGAGGCCGATTTCACCGCCTTCGTCCACACCGCGACGGAGCTCGGCCTCGAGGTCGCGCTGGACCTGGCCCTGCAGTGCGCGCCCGACCATCCGTGGGTGAGCGCGCATCCTGAATGGTTCACCACGCTGCCCGACGGCACCATCGCCTACGCCGAGAACCCGCCCAAGAAGTACCAGGACATCTATCCGCTCGATTTCGACCACGACCCGGACGGCCTGTACGCCGAGATCCTGCGGGTGGTGCGGTACTGGATCGGGTTGGGTGTGAAGATCTTCCGGGTCGACAACCCGCACACGAAACCGGCCGATTTCTGGGAGTGGCTGCTCGCCACGGTGCGCCGCACCGATCCGGACGTGATCTTCCTGTCCGAGGCGTTCACCTATCCCGCGCGGCTCTACGGTCTGGCCCGACGCGGTTTCAGTCAGTCCTACACCTACTTCACCTGGCGCACGCACAAACACGAACTCACCGAATTCGGTTCGGAACTCGCCGCCAAAGCCGACGAAGCACGGCCCAACCTCTTCGTCAACACGCCCGACATCCTGCACGAGAGCCTGCAGCACGGCGGTCCGGGAATGTTCGCGATTCGCGCGGTCCTGGCCGCGACCCTGGGCCCCAGCTGGGGGGTGTACTCGGGTTACGAACTGTACGAGCACCGGGCGGTGCGCCCGGGTAGCGAGGAGTATCTGGATTCGGAGAAGTACGAACTGCGCCCGCGCCCGTTCGCCGAGGCCCGCGCCCGGGGCGAATCCCTGGAACCACTGCTGACCCGGCTCAACGAGATCCGCCGCCGCCATCCGGCGTTACAGCAACTGCGCTGCCTGCACTTCCACCATATCGACAACGACAACCTGCTCGCGTACTCGAAGACAGACCCGGCCACCGGCGACGCGGTTCTCGTGGTGGTGAACCTGAATCCCTTCACCGCCGAACAGGGCATGCTGTCGCTGGACCTGCCCGCCGTCGGCCGGGAATGGCACGACCATCCGGTGGTGCACGACGAGATCAGCGGCGAGCAGTACCACTGGGCGCAGACCAACTACATCCGGCTCGATCCCGCGCACGCGGTCGCCCACATCATCGCGCTGCCTCCGGTGCCCCATCACGCCCGCGCCGCCCTGGCGTACCGGCGCGGGTTCCGGTGACGCCGTGATGGATCGCCGCGACCTGCTACTCCTCGCCGCGGGCACCCATCCGGACCCGCATACGGTGCTCGGCGCGCACCCGCACCCCGACGGCACCGCTGTCCGGGTGTTGCGACCCGCCGCGGAGTCGGTGTCGGTGCTGGTCGGCGGGGTCGAACATCTGCTGGACTCCCTGGGATACGGAATCTTCACCGCCGTGCTGCCGTATCCGGAGATCCTCGATTACCGCATCGTCACCGTGCACCCCCATCGACCGGCCACCGTGACCGCCGACGGCTACCGCTTCCTGCCCACCCTCGGCGAACTGGACCTGCACCTCATCGGCGAGGGCCGGCACGAACGACTGTGGGAGGTACTGGGCGCGCATCCGCGTACCTATCGGGGGCTCGACGGTGAAGTCGCCGGTGTCTCCTTCGCGGTCTGGGCGCCGAACGCCCGCGGCGTCACCGTGTTCGGCGATTTCGACCGCTGGCAGGGCGGTACCTGGCCGATGCGCTCGCTCGGGAGCTCCGGAGTGTGGGAGGTCTTCGTACCCGGCGCCGCGCCCGGCGACCGTTACAAATACCGGGTGCGCGGGGCCGACGGACGGATCACCGATCACGCCGACCCGGTCGCGTTCGCCACCGAGGTGCCACCGGCCACCGCCTCCGTCGTCACCACGACGGAGCACCGATGGACCGACCAGGACTGGCTCACCGCGCGTAGCCACACCGATCCGGCGCGTGCGCCGTTCAGTGTCTTCGAAGTGCATCTCGCATCCTGGCGGCCGGGACTGGACTACCGCGAACTCGCCACCGAACTCAGCGAATACGTACGCGGGCTCGGTTTCACCCATGTCGAACTGCTCCCCGTGGCCGAACATCCCTTCGGCGGATCCTGGGGATACCAGGTCAGCTCGTACTACGCCCCCACCGCACGCTTCGGCAGCCCGGACGACTTCCGCGCCTTCGTCGACCATATGCACGCCGCCGGTATCGGCGTCATCCTCGACTGGGTTCCCGCGCATTTCCCGCGCGACGCCTGGGCGCTGGCGCGTTTCGACGGCACCCCCCTGTACGAGCACCCGGACCCGCGCCGCGGCGAACAGCCCGAATGGGGCACCTACGTGTTCGACTACGGACGGCCCGAAGTGCGCAACTTCCTGGTCGCCAACGCCCGGTTCTGGGTCGAGGAGTTCCATATCGACGGCCTGCGCGTCGACGCGGTCGCGGCCATGCTCTACCTCGACTACGCCCGGCCAAGCGGCGGCTGGGAACCCAATGTCCACGGCGGCCGCGAGAACCTGGAGGCCGTCGCCTTCCTCACCGAACTCAACGACAGTCTGCGCACCTCCTATCCGGGTGTGGTCACCATCGCCGAGGAATCCACCACCTGGGCCGGCGTCACCCGCGCCACCGAGGTCGGCGGGCTCGGTTTCTCCATGAAATGGAATATGGGCTGGATGCACGACACACTCGGCTATCTGGGCCGAGATCCCGTGCACCGCACCTGGCACCACAACGAGATCACCTTCTCGCTCATGTACGCGTGGAGCGAGAACTACGTCCTGCCCATCAGTCACGACGAGGTCGTGCACGGCAAGGGCACACTGTGGACCCGGATGCCCGGCGACGAGTTCGCCAAAGCCGGCGGGGTCCGCGCATTGCTCGCCTATATGTGGGCCCACCCGGGCAAGCAACTGCTGTTCATGGGCCAGGAGTTCGGGCACTACCGCGAATGGTGGCACGACCACAGTCTCGACTGGCACGAACTCGACAATCCGCTGCACCGCGGTATCCAGCTGCTGGTCGCCGACCTCAACCGTGTCTACCGCGACCATCCCGCACTCTGGAGCCAGGACACCACCCCCGGCGGCCACTCCTGGATCACCGCCGACGACCGGGATTCCAACGTCCTGGCGTTCCTGCGCCACGGCGCCGACGGCAGCACGGTCGCCTGTATATGCAATTTCTCCGGCACCACCTACCGCGACTACCGGATCGGCCTGCCCGCGGCGGGGCACTGGGCAGAAATCCTGAACACCGATGCGCTCGAGTACGGCGGCACCGGCTCGGGCAACCTCGGCATGGTCCACGCCGACCCGGTGAGCCGCCACGACCGCCCCGCCTCGGCCGCGCTCACGCTGGGCCCGCTCAGCGTCATCTGGCTGACCCCCGCCCCTGAATAGCCGCTACCGCCACCGAAGAGCGACGGCCGGCGCGCATCGATTCCCCAAGGGCCGGAGCACACTCGAGGATCGGAGATATCTTGCTGGTGCCCACTGCCCCATGCGTTGCCTCCATAGCCTGCCATCTGCCGGCGCCGAGTTCCGCGAGGCCCTGAAAGGGTCGAGGCCCGTCCCGCCGTTCAGGCCTC
>NZ_BDBX01000034.1 GCF_001613205.1 Nocardia sienata NBRC 100364
CGCGCCATGAACTCAGTACAGCGCGGTTGCCAGTTTGCGGCGGGCCGCCACCACGAACGGCTCGGCCTGGTCGAAGAGTTCGAACAATTCCAGCAGGCGGGTCCGGACCGTGGTGCGTTCGTCGCCGGCGGTCCGGGCAACCAACGCGATGAGCCGGTCGAACGCGGCCTCGGGCTGCTGCTGGAAGAGTTCCACATCGGCAGCGTCGAGCGCGGCCGCGACATTGCCGGGGTCGGCATCGGCGGTGGCGATCGCCGATTCCGGGAGTTCCTGCGCCCGGCGCAGGAACTTCACCTGCCGCAGCGCCGCTTTGGCCTCGGCGTTACCGGGCTCTTGGGCGACGATCGACTCGTAGGCCGATTCCGCGCCCGCCAGATCGCCCTGTTCGAGCAGCGCCTCCGCCGCGGCGAAGCGCGGATCGGTGGGCTGCTCCTGGGGTGCGTTCGGGTCGCCCTCGAGTTTGCCCTCCACCGCCTGTACGACAGCGGTCAGCCACTGCGATACCTGCGCTTCGGGCTGGTTGCCCTGGAAGTCGGCCAGCGGCTGTCCGCCCGCGACCGCGATAACCGTCGGAATGCCCTGGACGCCGAAGGCCTGCGCGATCCGTATATTGCTCTCGGCTTCGACGGCGGCGAGATCCCAGGCGCCGCCGGCCTCGCCCACGAGCCGCTCCAGCAGCTGAACCAGTTCGATGCTGCCCGGGCTGCGCTGCGAGTACAGCGCCACCACGACCGGCACCTGAGCGGAGCGGCGCAGCACCTTGGTCTCGAAATCAGCCTCGGTGACCGTATGGTCGCCCGCCGCGGCCGGCGTGCCCGCGGGCGGCTGCTTGAGGGCGGACAGATCCACCGCCCCGGACATGGCGGCGGCTACGGCGGGTGAAGGACGGCGGGATGCTGGTCGAGTCACAGGTTCCAGTTTGTCACGAGGAGGGCGCGAGAGTCTTCGGGGACTCGGTGGCGCCGGCCGCACTCAGTTCGCCCAGCTTGCCGGTGCGGACGGCCCACACCTCGAAGATCACCGTGAAGAACGGCGGGATGCTGGACAACAGCGCCAGAACCGTGGTCTTCCAGTTCCATTCGAGCTCACGCGCGGCCAGCAGTGCCGTCAGCACGAACAGGACGAAGACGCCGCCGTGTACCGGGCCGAAGATCTTCACTCCGATCTCGTTGCCCTCCGCGGGGATGTACTTGAACGCCATTCCCACCAGCAGGCCCAGCCAGGACAGCGCTTCGAGCACTGCGAAAAAGCGGAACCTGCCGGCAACGGTACCCAGACCAAGGAAGTTCATGCGCCCATTGTGCACTAGCCACTACACAGTGTCGTAGTCGAACCGGTCACACCGGTCACACGAGACAAACAGGGCGGTCTAGACCTTTACGATCAGCGCGTCGCCCTGGCCGCCACCACCGCACAGCGCCGCCGCACCGATCCCGCCACCGCGGCGCTTCAGTTCCAGCGCCAGATGCAGCACGATCCGCGCACCCGACATCCCGAGCGGATGCCCGACCGCGATGGCGCCGCCGTTGACATTCACCTTCGCCGGATCGATCCCGAGCTTGCGGGTCGAGGCGATACCGACCGCCGCGAACGCCTCGTTGATCTCCACCAGGTCCAGGTCGGCCGGAGCGATACCCTCCTTGGCGCACGCCTTGGCGATCGCGTTGGCCGGCTGGTCCTGCAGCGTCGAATCCGGACCGGCCACCACACCCGCCGCACCGATCTCCGCGATCCAGCTCAGCCCCAGCTCCTGCGCCTTGGCCTTGCTCATCACGACCACCGCGGCCGCACCGTCGGAGATCTGCGAAGCCGACCCGGCGGTGATCGTCCCGTCCTTACGGAACGACGGACGCAACTTGGACAGCGATTCCGCGGTGGTATCGGCCCGGATCCCCTCGTCCTGCCGCACCACGACCGGATCGCCCTTGCGCTGCGGCACCTCCACCGGCGCCACCTCGTCGTCGAAGATCCCGTTCTTCCAGGCGGCGGCCGCTCGCTGATGCGAGGCCGCGGCGAAAGCGTCCTGATCGGCCCGGGTGATCGGATCGGTGTCGTTGCGCTGCTCGGTGAGCGCGCCCATCGCCTGGTCGGTGAAGATGTCGTGCAGCCCGTCATAGGCCATGTGATCGCGCAGGGTCACATCACCGTATTTGAACCCCTCGCGGCTCTTCTCGAGCATATGCGGGGCGCGGCTCATCGATTCCTGCCCGCCGGCCACCACGATCTCGTACTCCCCGGCCCGGATCAGCTGGTCCGCCAACGCGATCGCGTTGATCCCGGACAAGCACACCTTGTTCAGCGTCAACGCGGGCACATCCATCGGGATACCGCCCGCCACCGCGGCCTGCCTGGCCGGGATCTGTCCCGCACCCGCGGTGAGCACCTGACCCATGATCACGTAGTCGACCTGGTCGCCCCGGACGCCGGCCTTCTCGAGCGCCGCGGCGATCGCGAACCCACCCAGATCCGATCCGCTGAAATCCTTCAGACCGCCCAGCAGCCGGCCGATCGGGGTACGCGCACCGGCCACGATCACGGAGTTGGTCACGACGAGCCTCCTGTATCTCTCGCGTCGCCGTCGGCGCCGCGGGCCGGGGCCTGGCACGGCCCCGGTCTGTTCGATTGCCCGCCTCCGGCGGGCCGGCCGGGGTCGCGTGACCCCGGTTCTTCACTCGGGAAGCGACGCGCGGCGCGGACTACTCCACGGTAGCTTGCGGCCTCCCCGGATAGATGCGCAGGGATGCGCAGATCACCCCGTCCAAATTTGAAGGCAGCCGCCCTCTGTTGATACCCATCCGGGTGGGTACGCGTCCGCGGCACGGTGGAACGCGCTACTTTCGAAGGGTGAGCACCGCTACCCCGTCATCAGAATTCATCCCCGCCGACTACATCGTCGCGGTCGACCACGTCGGTATCGCCGTCCCCGACCTGGACGCCGCCGTCGCCTGGTACGCGGAGAACCTCGGCCTGGTCGAAACCCACCGGGAGGTCAACGAGGAACAGGGCGTTCAGGAAGCGATGCTGTCCGCGCCCGCCGCCGAGGACGACTCGACTGCTCTGCAGTTGCTGGCTCCTCTCGACGAAACCTCCACCATCGCGAAATTCATCGATCGCAGCGGCCCGGGTCTGCAGCAGCTGGCCTTCCGGGTCACCGATATCGAAGCCGTTTCCGCATATCTTCGCGATCGCGGTATGCGCCTGCTGTACGAGGCGCCGCGACGCGGAACCGCCGACTCCCGTATCAATTTCGTCCATCCGAAGGATGCTGGCGGTGTGCTGGTCGAGTTACTGGAACCGGATCCGAATGTTACGCACTAGTATCAACATCGGGCTGTAAGGAGACGCTCCGATAACATTCCCGGTCGGGTCACCATGCGTAGGTCTCAGGCTGTAGTTTGTTGGCCATGTCGTCACCCGAGTCCGATCGCAATCGCTTCGTTGCGCTGCCCTTCACCGTTGTGCGCAAGGGTTATGCGCAAGACGAGGTGCGTAACTATTTCGACCGCTTCGATGCCGAGTTGCGGGTTACCGCCACCGACCGCGACGCCGCCGCCGCCCAGGCCCGGAACCTCGCCAGTCAGCTGGAAGACGCCCGCGACGAAATCGACGAACTCCGCAAGGAAGTCGACCGGCTGTCCGTACCGCCGACCACCGCGGAGGGGATGAGCGACCGCATCTCCCGCATGTTGCGATTGGCCTCGGACGAGGCGTCCGAGGTTCGCGCCCTCGCCCAGGCCGAAGCCGCCGAGATGGTTTCCATCGCGGAGCAGCAGGCCACCGAAATGCGCGGCAAATACGAATCTCTGCTGGCCGAAACCAAGGAAAAGCGCGAAGCGCTGGAAATCGAATACGAGCAGACGCTGGCGAATGCTCGTACCGAATCCGCCAAGATCATCGATGCCGCCCAGGCCGACGCCGAGCGCCTGGCCAAGGAGTCCGAGGCCAAGCGCAAGGCCACGCAGCAGGACTTCGAGGTCACCATGGCCGAGCGTCGCACCAAGCTGACCCGCGCCATGGAGGAGCTCGAGGCCACCAGCCGCGCCGAGGCCGCCCAGCGGATCAAGGATGCCACCGACGAGGCCAACCGCCTCATCACCTCGGCGACCCAGACCTCCGAGCGCAAGATCGCGCACGCGAAGGAACTGGCCGAGGAGATGCGCGTCCTGCGCGGCCGGGTCCTCGCCCAGCTGCTCGGTATCCGCGGCCAGCTCGATTCGGTCCCGGCCATGCTCGCGGCCGTCAACCGGGAGAGCGAACTGCTCGACGGTGTGCCCGAGCAGCCGCGTAAGTCCCTCGGCAGCGGCCAGAACAACAAGTCTGTGAACGGCCCGCGTCAGAAGGCCATCCCCGAGGTGAGCTCCGAGGACGATTCCGACGATATCCTCGAGGAAGAACGCGAGAACGCCGACATCAGCCACTGAGCTGCTGCCGGAACGTACACGGCGACACCAGATCGATCCGAAGGCCGCCCCGACGGGGCGGCCTTCCTCATATTCGCCGTATACGAGGCGGTCATCCTTCCCCGCGACCCGCGGACTCTGGCCGTGATGTGAGCGTCCGCCGGCAGTAGCCCGCTCAGACGCGGACCGACTGCCCACGCGGCGGAATCACCAGTTGTGCTCGACGGCCCGCGTACTCGAAGGCGCGACCCAGATGATCGAGCGTCTCCGTGAAATGCGCCCACCCCTCACCGTGCACCGCGACGAGCACCGCCTCACCCAGCAACTCCGCGGCCAGAATCGCAGTGCGGGCATTGAGGGTCACGTCTGCATCGCCGAACCGGCCGACATTGGCTGCGCCGACGTTCACCACCGCGATATCGATCTGCCCGACGCACTCGACGATCTCGCGGACCACGTCCACCGAGGCATTGTCGCCGGAGACATACACCGTCGGCTCCCCCGCGGCCCGCAGTACGAATCCGGTGACGACACCACTGAGCGGTTCGCACCCCTGCGGCCCGTGCAGCGCGGGCGTCCCTGTCACCTGTACTCCCCCGATGGCGAATGTCTCCCAGTTGCGCAGGCCGCGTACATCGTCCAACCGTTCGGCGGCATCCGGGGTGGACAGCACGGTCGGCACCGTGGCCAGGAATTCGCGGCCGGATATATCGAGGTTGTCGGCATGTTGATCATGCGAGAGCAGCACTACGTCGACCGGTCCGACCTGCGCTGGCGATACCGCCGGACCGTCGAGCTTGCGCAGCGTGACCGGACCGGGGTAGGCGCGGGGAGCGTCGAAGGTCGGGTCGGTCAGCCAGGTCAGGCCCGCGTAGCGGAAGCGCAGGGTCGGGCCGCCGATATGCAGGACTTCGATGGTGCTGCGGGCGATCGTATTCGTCATGAGGATCAGTCTCGGCACCCTGATCGATCGACAACAGTGGCCTGCAGGGCATGTATCGCTAATATCAGGCCATGATTTCCGTGGCGGTTGTCGCCTTCGCCGGTATCAGCCCCTTCCACCTGTCGGTACCCACGCTGGTGTTCGGCCGCGCCGGCGTCGGCAAACCCGCCGATTGGCCTTACGAGGTCCGGATCTGCGCGCAGACGCCCGGCATGCTGTCCACCGCGGCCGGATTCGATATCTCGGTACCGAATGACCTCGCGGCGGTTTCCGGTGCCGATATCGTGATCGTCCCGAGCTGGCTGCCCGATATCGTCCCGCCGGAACCCCTTCTCGACAGCGTGCGCGCCGCGCACGCCGCGGGCGCGCGCATCGTCGGACTGTGTCTCGGGGCCTGGGTCGTGGCCGCCAGCGGACTCGTCCACGGCCGGGAGATCACCACTCATTGGTCGGCCGCCGAGGCCTTGGCTCGCGCGCACCCGACGGTACAGGTGCGCGCGGATATGCTCTGGTCGGATCTGGGCGACGTGATCACCTCCGCCGGTGTCGCCGCCGCCCTCGACTGCTGCCTACACGTGGTCCGCGCCGACCTCGGCAGCCTTGTCGCGGCCGACCTCGCCCGCGGACTCGTTCTCGCCCCGCACCGCAGTGGATCTCAGTCCCAGTTCATTCCGGTGGCGGTACTCGAGGCCACCGACGACGATCCCATCGAACGCGCCATGGTGTGGGCGAGCACCAGGTTGGCCGAGCCGGTCGGTCTGGACGAGTGGGCCCGTACCGCGTTGATGTCGCGACGCACGTTCACCCGCCGCTTCCGGGAACGCACCGGCAACAGCCCGCAACAGTGGCTGCTGCACCAACGGACCGACCGGGCACGCCTACTGCTGGAAAACACCGACAACACCATGGAACGCATAGCCGCCGATGCGGGATTCGGCAGCGCGGTGAATCTGCGCCACCACTTCCATCGGATCCTCGGCATCAGCCCGGCAGCTCACCGTGCGCTGTTCCGCAACCGCACACCAGCAGCGAGCCCGATAATGCACCCACACTCGCACGGCCGATAGGTGCGGAGCGCGCCTCCTCAACGCCTAGGACCACCGTCGGGTGATCCCACGCGTCCACCGGCCGTTCCAGCAGCCGCTGTGCCAGTGCCGCCGGTCGGTCTCACCACCATCGGCCGGCCAGGCCACGATATGCGCGACCCCGGGCATGATCTCGTGATCGCAACCCGGACAGCGGTACCGTTTCACCGCGCGTGACCCCGGAACCGTGCGGACAACGTACTCGTCTCCGTCCGCCCCCGACTCGGTCCGCCGATATACATCACCCAGCCCGCTACCCGGCCGCGGCGACGCATCGCGCGAGCGCGTACGGCCGGGCTTTCGTCGAGGCATGAGTCCGAGTCTAGAAGAGCCTGAATTCGTTGCTCTCGGTCCCACGTAGGGCGTCGTAGTCCAGGGTGAGGCAGCGGATCCCGCGATCCTCGGCGAGTGTTCGCGCCTGCGGTTTGATCTGCTGCGCCGCGAACACGCCGGCGACCGGCGCCAGCAGTGGGTCCCGGTTGAGCAGTTCCAGATAGCGGGTGAGTTGTTCCACGCCGTCGATCTCACCGCGTCGCTTGATCTCCACCGCAACCGTGCGCCCGTCGGCGTCCCGGCACAGCAGGTCCACCGGCCCGATCGCGGTCATGTACTCCCGGCGGATCAGGCTGTACCCGGCGCCGAGTGTCTGCACATGCTCGGCGAGCAGTTCCTGCAGATGAGCTTCCACCCCGTCCTTCACCAGTCCGGGATCCACCCCGAGCTCATGACTGGAATCGTGCTCGATCTCCTCGATGCCGATCCGCAGTTCCTCGCCGGCCTTGTTGGTCACCACCCACAGCGCTTTCAACTGTTCGGCAGCTGCGTCAGGCACCCGCTCGTCCAGCCGGCACGGTGGACTCATCCAGTTCAACGGCTTGTAGGATCCGCCGTCGGAATGCACCAGCACCGAGCCGTCCGCTTTGATGAGCAGCAGCCGACGAGCCATCGGCAGATGAGCGGTCAGGCGCCCCACATAATCCACCTGGCAACGAGCAATCACGAGTCGCATCCGGCAGAGTCTAGGACAGTGGGCCACGTCCATGGCTCAGGCCCCGCGCTCGGCGTAGGCGATAAGCCACGCGCGCGCCCCTTTTCTGAAACTTCCCCATAAACGCCTTCAAGGGCCCACATTTGTGGGCCCCTGAAGGGAAT
>NZ_BDBX01000035.1 GCF_001613205.1 Nocardia sienata NBRC 100364
CAGGCGAGGGGCCCGTCGACGGACCATCCGACCCGCGCGACGGCCTTGAACCGCCACCTTCGCCACCGGAGCTGCTGGCACGGCGGTCGAGCTCCGCTTGCTCCCGACGGCTCAAGTCGTCCGCCGTAGGCCGAGTCCCCACCCCAACCGGATCGCCGGACCCGCTGGTATCACCAGCGCCGGTGGGTAGGTCCGGTCCCCGCCCATCGGAACCCGGCCCATGCGACGACGCGGGCTGTCCATCCGCCCGTGGACCGGTCCGCGGCGGCGGCCATACCTGCACATCCGGCGAGGAGCCATCAGGCGTATGAACCCACCTGTTCGAGGGTCCGAAATAATGCCAACGCATACCAGGTGGCGGTGCAGTTGTGGGCTGTGGTGGCCGCAGTGTGGGTCCCGGCAGAGAGGCTTGCCTACCCGGTTGGGCCCCGGCGCCCGGGCGGCCCCCCTCACCGAGTGACCGTGGGGCCGCGCTGTCTGGGCCAAGCCCGGCAGAATCACCCCGTCGATTCCCGAAAAAGGGAAGATAGTGCATCCAATGCGGGGCCTGATCGCCGTCCCCGCGAAGCAGCCCGTCGGCCGTTTGACTGTCTCTAGACCTGAAGCGTCCCTCGAGGTCTCTCAACTTTCTGGGAAATTGTTCGAGCACGCTGGCCAGTGCGGGAAGCTTCTCTACGAGCTTCGCTTTACCGGCTCGAAGTAGTCCCTTGAATCCGCCCGAACCCGCCACTTGCTCCTCCAACCTCGAACGAGGCTTCCGTCATGCCCGCTTCTTCGTCACACTCGAGGTGCACTTACCGTCTCGACGCAAACAGCGGGCCGCCGTTCACCCTGTTCCCCGCAGTTCGGCAACCCGGCTGGGTCGGCGAGAACAGTGCCCGAGCCAGTTTGTCGAACGACAGGTCCCCGTACCGCCGAAACCGCTACCTGTCGAGCTGGTCGTCAGGCCGCTCCCATTCTGAGCTATCCCCACGATCGGGGACTCACCACTGCGCAGGCACTGAGTCGCGCCCCGCCCGCGCGGCCGTATAGCCAGGACGGGAGCGCATTATGCCGACCCGCTCGCCGGCGGCCGGGTTTCCGCCCCGGAGGGGTCGCCCTCCTTGGCCGGCGCCGCGACAGGGACATCGTGGTCTCGGTCTCGGTTGTCTGTGGTGGACTTGTCGGCTGGGATATCCGGTGGGGGCACTGCGGTGCTGGGGGCAAAAACCTGCGGAGCCGTGGCCCGGGGGCTGTCGGGTGCCGCCTCTGTCCGAGGAGCACCACCACTCGTGCCGGGATCTTCCGCCGAGACCGCGGGCACTTTCTGGTCCGCATCTTTCGTGGCGGGTGCGACACGCCCCGCTTTGCCGCCCGCACGCGACCACGGTGTTTTCGAAACCTTCTTGTCCGAGGGTCGAGCGTCCGATCCAGCAGGGGCGCCTGTTCCACCTTGACCACCTGCACCGCGAGCTGCGCCGCTCTGGCCCTTTCCTGCCGCAGCGTCAGTGGGACGCTGTGCGTTCGAATTGGCCCCGGCCTGCGACGAACCGGCTGCCGACTGGGCGCCGGCAGCCGACTGGGCGCCGGCAGCCGACGGGGTGGACTGCGCTGTTGCCTGGGGCACCATTCCGGGACTCATACCGGCCTCGTGGTGCGTAGATGCCGCGTCGGCGGCAGTATCCGCGCCGGAGCTCGCGTTGTCCGGCGCAATCGATCTGGTGTCCGCTGTGATCCCGGCTTGACCGGAAGGATCTGGTCCACCCGCCGAGATACCCGCCGGCAGGGAAGCGCTTCCGGGTGCAGACGACGGAGCAGCTTCTGGTGGCACGGTAGCCGCCGGCCGACCCGCGCCGGAATCGGACGAGGTTTCAACCGGCGGCGCGGTGTCGCCGTTTGTACGTGGGTCTGCGGGCGCTGTGGAGCCGGACTCGCGGGCCGAGGCGCCCTCGGAAGGTGTTTCGATGGTCGACTGCCGCGCAGCGTCAGGTTGTTGCTGTGGGCCGGGCAGGAGATCGGGGAACATCGTCGTCAGCGGATTCGGCTGTGTAACGTTCACCGGCGGAGACACATTGGCCGGTCCAGGCAGTTCTTCGGTCGGCACTTCCAACCCCGGAGTATTGAAGTCCAGCTCGGAGAGGCGGTTACCGAGTTTTGCGCCGTGCTCCTCCATATCGCGCACATGGTTTTCCAGGACCCTGATGGCCCGGTCGACTCCCTCGGGATCCATGTGCACCTTCGAGGAGGAGCCCGGTGTCGGCAGAGCCACATCGGGCGGGCGTAAAGCGTCCCGAAGGAACTCGTCGAACTTGTCGAGCATCGGCTCGAAAGCTTTGGCCATCAACTCGCCCGCGACGTACCACATAAGGAATTCGGCCATCGCCTTGGCGATCTGACGCGCCGCAGCCGCGAGCAGCGGGCCGGTGACCGGCCCGGCGGGTGTGAACATACTCGCGATAAAACTCGCGGCGAGCGCCGCTAATTCTACGAGAACGGCGATCTGTATCCCCTCGATGACATCCGCCGCGATATCGAGCGCAGTCGATGTCACATCGAATGCGGTTTCCAGCTCCGCCATCTTTCCGGTGGTATGGGACCACAGCACGAGAATACTTTGGTAGGAATCGCCGGACAGGACCGTTTCCATCTCTTCGAGAGTGACGGTCGAGTCATCGAAGGTCTTTCGAACATCCACGGCGAACTCATTGATGGCCTGCGCCATCTCGCGAACCTGGTCCACGTCGATATCGGGATAAGGAATGCCCAGGGCATTGAGAAAGAACACAACCTCACTCGGTATGTGGATACTCAATTCTCGAACCTTCTCACCGCAGCGTGAACGGGTCGGCTGGGCCGTGAGTTACATCCGGACGACCGGTCAGGGCACGGCGGGTGCTGCGGGCCCTCCTTGCAGAGGTCATCGAGCTCGCACTCCCCGCGACCGCGTAGAGCACCGGCGCGACGAGGGCCCAGACTGCCGCGACATTCGACTTCACGCACCTCGCTTCGTACACGTTCGTTCAGACAGCGCACCAACTCGCCATACCGATTCGGGCTCCGGACAGACTACCCAACCCCGGATTTCCGACTCATCGTTCATCGGCCCGCCGAACGCTGAGCGCGCTGTACCGGCGTACGTTCTGCGCCACCCCAACGGAGTCGAGGGATCGCCACCGAAAGATCATGGGAGGCGCGCGCTCCATTCGTCGCCGGATCCGTCCGACATCACCTCGCCCTGGCCGAGCGACCTGGGGGCGGGAGAGAAAACCACACTTATGCGCAGGTCGCCCGCGTTCCACCACATCCGGCGGGGAGAATTGCGGGTTGCACCGGCGCGCCGCCACGGAGCTACACGATGATCCCGACGCTCCGGCCGACACAGAGGAGAACCGGCGGGTCCGACTGTCGGAGCGCGGCGACGGTCCAGCTTCCGGAACGTCCCACTATCACCAACACCGGGAATACGAGCGTGACCTCTCCGGGCCGGCCATTCGGACATACGCGGCGGAGAGGAAAAGCCACCAGGCTCGGAGCACATCCCCGACCGAGCAGCGGGAGAGTGCGCCAAACCGCCGAACCGCGGAGAATCACCAGTTCACAGCACACTCCGGGCGGCCCCGGTACCCACGACGAACCTGCGAAGCGCGAGACCGACGCGGGAAGGAACCGAGCTCGGGCGTCGGGTCACCACAGGCGGGCCACACTTTTCGGCACGACGCCAGCGGCCCGCCGTCGATGGCAACGGTCGAGTGTTCGCCACCGATGGGACGTACGGAATCCGCTGTTATTCTTCGAGGATGACGGTGGCACTGGATGTTTCGTGGGGGGGCCGTATCGAGTCGTGGATCAACGAAAACCTCGAGCAGGGCCATTCTGTCGACTCGATCATCGAATCCATGATCAACGAGGGTTTGGCCGAGGAAACGGCTACCGCAGCGGTACTCTCCTTGCTGAGGGGGGAAATTCCGGGCGACTCCGCCTACGAATACGATCCGAGCCCCGTGTCGCGGGAACGAGTTGTTCATGCCCACGACCGCATGATCCCCGTGCTACTGCGAGTGGAACAGCCGCAACTGATCCTTTTCGACAACGTCTTCTCGGCCGATGAGTGCGATCAGGTGATCGAGATGGCGCGAGATCGACTGCAACCTTCCGCGACCATCGACCCCGCCACCGGAAAGCTCGAACAAGCGGAGAACCGAACCAGCGAGAGCTGCACCTTCGCAGTGTCCGAGAACTCGTTCGTCGACAATCTCGACCGGCGAATATCCGCCCTGATGAACTGGCCGTTGGAGAAAGGCGAAGGTCTACAGGTTGTGCACTACAAACCCGGCGGGCGGTACGGGTCTCATTTCGACTACTTTCCGCCGGCGGATCCCGGCTGCATTCCCCATCTCGTCTGCGGTGGACAGCGGATCGCGACTCTCATTGTTTATCTCAATGACGTCGAGGCCGGCGGCGAAACATTCTTCTCCCGAGCCGGCATATCATTTTCCCCACGCAAGGGCCAGGCACTATATTTCCGGTACTTCAACAAGCGGGGTCAACTCGATCCGGCGACCCAACACGCCGGGCAGCCGGTCCTTTCCGGCGAAAAATGGATAATAAACAAGTGGATGCGCCGATACGGCATCACCGACTGATCAGGAGAATTCACTTACCTGAGTTATGCCGAGACCGCCGTAATCGAACCCAACCAGCAAATCCACTCGACCGGCCCGGTTCGTCGGAATATTTCGGCTTCCATTCATCCTTACGATGTTAGGCTTCAACCGTGGACACGAATTACTCACCCCCGGTTTCACATGACCTACTCATATGCTCGACGATGATGAATCCGGATCCGGGTCTCCACTGTTGGATCGAGTATCATCTACGTCGGGCGGATGCGATCTTGATTTTCATGGACGACCCCGGCCAACGACCGCTGTTCGAGCCGTTCGCGCGGGATGATCGGGTTCTGCTGATGCCAGGTGTCACAGCGCGCACCGACAGGACACCATCCGGGCTTTTCAACCGCGAGGTCGCCAATTATCAGAAGGCGGTTTCGTACGCTCTCGACATAGGGATCTCTTGGCTCATCCCCTTGGACGACGACGAGATCCTATACGACGAAGGCGATCACAGCTGGAAGACGCTGGACAACGTGGGGCACGTGACCTTCACGAATCATGAAGCAGTCCCCCTGGGTCACAAGGTCGCCAATCGTTTCACCGATTGCCTGCTTTTCCGCCTCAACGGCCGCACCGATTTCATGGCGTACGGCAATGGCAAGAGTGCCGTACGCGTATCTCCCGGGGTGAAATCGGGAGTACATTCGTTCAGCGGCTACCAGGGTGAACATCACACCGTCGATCAACCGGCCATTCTGCACTATCCGAACCCATCATTCGACAGCTGGGTCGACAAATTCGGCAATTTCGACGCCTTTTCCGATTTCTGGTGGGACAACCCGGACTGTCCCATCGTAATACAGTTCATGCTGCGGTCCAGAGACTTGCTGCGCGCGGCCGGGGAAACCGGCAACTGGGATGAGGCACGGGACTACTTCGCGTCGTGGAGTCTCGATCCCGCGACCCGCGATATGCTGTTGGAAACAGAGGTGTTGAGGCACTACGATCCTATGGCGGAGCTTCGCAATAGCCATTACGCCCGAGCGGCGAAGTCCGGGGGCAGTTCCGATCGGTAGGCGCGACACCGCGTTCGCTAGGGTTCTCCTCCGTGGGCACCCCCGAGCAGATACTGTCCGAACGCCTCGCGCACGCCTTTGAGGCCGTGGTCGGCGAACCCCTCGACCCGCTCGTCCAGCGATCGCAGTTCGCCGACTACCAGTCGAATGCCGCCCTGGGATCGGCCAAGCGCCTGGGCCGCAAACCCCGCGACCTCGCGGCCGCGGTGCTGGCCGCCGCCGACCTCGACGATCTGGTGGAGCACACCGAGATCTCCGGACCTGGGTTCATCAATGTGACGCTGCGACCACAGGTTCTCGGCGAGATGATCGGCGCGGCCGGCGCCGACGGCCGCCTGGGTGTCCCGCCCGTCGCGGACCCGGAAACCGTGGTGGTCGACTATTCGGCGCCGAACACCGCCAAGGAGATGCACGTCGGACATCTCCGCAGCACGATCATCGGCGACGCCGCGGTGCGGATCACCGAGTGGCTGGGGCATCGGGTGATCAAGCGGAATCACCTGGGCGACTGGGGCACTCCGTTCGGCATGCTCATCGAGCATCTGCTCGATATCGGCGAGGCGGAGGCCGCCGCCGAACTGTCCGTCGGCGACCTGAACGCCTTCTACACCGCGGCCCGGCGCAAATTCGACGGCTCCGACGACTTCAAGGAACGCTCGCGGCGGCGGGTGGTCCTGCTGCAGGGCGGTGACGAGGCCACCCTCCGGCTGTGGCGGTTGCTGGTCGCCGAGTCGAAGCAGTACTTCATGAAGGTGTACGACAGTCTCGACGTCCGGTTGGTCGAAGCCGATTTCGTCGGCGAGAGCGCCTACAACGACGAACTCGCGTCGGTGATCGCGGAGCTGGACCGGCTCGGGCTGCTGCGCACCAGCGAGGGCGCCGATTGCGTGTTTCCCGCGGGGTTCACCGGCCGCGACGGCGCGCCGCTGCCGCTGATCGTCCGCAAGAGCGACGGCGGGTACGGCTACGCCACCACCGATCTCGCCGCGATCCGCGACCGGCTCACCACGCTGGGCGCCACCCGGCTGCTCTATGTGGTGGGTATGCCGCAGCAGCAACATTTCGCGATGGTGTTCACGACCGCCCGGGAGGCCGGCTGGCTCGCCCCACCGGCGCGTGCCGCGCATATCGGATTCGGGTCCGTGCTCGGCGCCGACGGTAAAGTGCTGCGCAGCCGGGCCGGAGGGACGATCAAACTCGTCGACCTGCTCGACGAGGCGGTGGACCGGGCGACCCGGGCCATCGCGGAGAAGAATCCCCAGCTCGACGCCGGGTCCCGCGCCGAGGTCGCCCGCGCGGTGGGTATCGGGGCGATCAAATACGCGGACCTCTCCACCGACCGCCTCCGTGACTACACCTTCGACTTCGACCGTATGCTCTCCTTCGAGGGCAATACCGCCCCCTACCTCCAGTACGCGCACGCCCGTATTCGGTCGATATTCCGGCGTGGCGGCGTAACCCCCGGCTACGACGGCACACCGGTACAGATCCAGGAGCCGGCGGAACGGGCGCTGGCGCTCGAGCTGCTCGCATTCCCCGATATCGTCGCCGCGGTGTCGGAGACCATGGAGTTCCATCGGCTCGCGAACTATCTCTTCGCGCTGGCGACGGCGTTCACCGCGTTCTACGAACGCTGCCCGGTCCTGAAAGCCGAAGAACCGAGTCGGACCAGTCGCTTGGCCCTGTGCGACCTCACCGCCCGCACCCTGGCAACCGGTCTCAACCTGCTGGGGATATCGGCTCCCGATACGATGTAGCGCTCCGACCACTGCTTCGGCCTCCCGACCGGAAGCGGGTGGAATCGTGACAGTGATGTGCGCCATCGCGGGCGGTCTCGGTGTCGAATACCCCTGCTACGACCGTATATTAGTGCTATGCCGATCAACAGGGCCGACGCAACCCTCGGACAGGCGTTGCGTCGGCTTTCCGTTGCCGTTGACGACGTCGCAGAGGTGCTCTTTCGCGATACCGGACGGATAGCGCGGCGCACGAATCGCGCCGGCACCGAGCTACGCAACAGCGACCAGGTAGGCCTGGTCTTGGCGAAGATGGACAAACTGGACAAGCGATCCACCGCCATACGCCGCAGCGGGGTCAAGGCGGCCGAGCCTGCCGTCTGGGTGACGAAAATGCGCGGAAAGTGGCGGCAACCTCCCGTACTACGGGTGGAAAACGGTCCCGCCCGGATCGCCGACGAGCTCGAACGCATATATCTCGACGGGGACAAGGCCCGGTGGGCGAACTACGACCCCAAGCTGTACGAGAAAGGTCATCGAGCGCTCGAAAAGTGGCTGAAGGCAGAAGGACCGCTCGCCCCGCTGAGCGAGCACTACGGTCTGAACTGCTGGGAGATGATCGGTTACGCCGCCGTGCGGTGCGGCGTCCTGGACAAACACCGGGCACGGGAATTACTGGAAGTCCCTCGGCGACCGCTCACCGAAGGCGCGAATTACGACTATTACCTGGACGCGTGGTTGCCGCGCATGGGGGATTGGCTCATCCCGGAGGGCCGTCGCACCTACACCGGAAAGCCCGAAGATCCATTACCCGAACGCGGCGATATCGTCATGTGGAACGGCAATGCCGAACATGTCACGATGGCAACAGGGCGTCTGGGGGACGACGGTTCACCCGAGGTGTATTCGTTCTGGTACGCACCGAAAGACCCGCTCGTCTGGGACGAGGGCACCAAGTCGTATTCCGCGGTCTGCGATGCCGTACAGAAGACGACCGTGCGGGAATTGACCGAGGCGATGCACACCTTGCGCGACAAGGACGGTAATCGCATCTATCCGCCCAGCATGGCCATGGAGGTCGTGTTCGGTCGCGGTCCCTGGTGAACGGACTTCGCCGGAGGCACCGTACTCCGCTCCGCGGAGCCGGAACGGCGAAAACCCACCCCGCGGCCGCGCGGTAGCCTCTGCCCCGACCCGGCGCGATTTCGGGCTACCGGCGAGTAACAAAGACTCCTACACTCGGCTATGACTGTCATCACTCACGAGGGAGTCAAGCTATGGCCACTGCCGCGAAAGTCGACGCCACCGAGGAGCAGGCCAGAACCCTGGTCGAGGAATCCCGGGAGGCCACCTGGACCAAACCCTCCTTCGCGAAGGAGTTGTTCCTCGGCCGCTACCGGGTGGACCTCATCCATCCCTTCCCGAAGCCCAGTGCGGAAGACACCGCCCGCACCGACGCGTATCTGGCGCGGCTACGGGCCTACTGCGAGACCCTCGACGGCAGCGTGATCGAGGAACAGGGCCGTATTCCAGAGGAATATGTACATGGGCTCGCCGAACTCGGCTGTTTCGGCCTGAAGATTCCCGAGGAGTACGGCGGGCAGGGCCTGAGCCAGGTCGGCTACAACAGGGCGTTGATGGTGGTCGGCTCGGTACACGCCAGCTTGGGCGCGCTGCTGTCCGCGCATCAGTCGATCGGCGTTCCCGAACCCCTCAAGCTGGCGGGGACCCCGGAGCAGAAGCAGCGGTTCCTGCCGCGGTGCGCGCGGGGTGCGATCAGCGCCTTCCTGCTCACCGAACCCGATGTCGGCTCCGATCCGGCCCGTATCGCCAGTACCGCGACCCCCACGGCCGACGGCGAAGCCTATGAGCTGAACGGCGTCAAGCTGTGGACCACCAACGGCGTGGTCGCCGAATTGCTGGTCGTGATGGCCCGGGTACCCAAGGGCGACGGGCACCGCGGCGGTATCTCCGCCTTCGTCGTCGAAGCCGACAGCGAGGGCATCACCGTGGAGCGGCGCAACTCGTTCATGGGTCTGCGCGGGCTCGAGAACGGCGTCACCCGCATGTACAACGTCCGGGTGCCCAGAGAAAATCTGATCGGCCGGGAAGGCGACGGGTTGAAGATCGCTCTCACCACGCTCAATGCGGGTCGGCTCGCGATTCCGGCGCTGTGCACCGCGGCGGCCAAGTGGTCGTGCAAGATCGCCCGCGAATGGAGCACCGCCCGGGTGCAATGGGGACGGCCGGTCGGTGAGCACGCCGCGGTGGGCGCCAAGGTGTCCTTCATCGCCGCGACGACCTACGCACTGGAGGCGGTACTCGATCTCTCGGCGACCATGGCCGACGAGAACCGCAACGACATCCGTATCGAGGCGGCGCTGGCCAAGCTGTGGGCCTCGGAGATGGGCTGCCGGATCGCCGACGAACTCGTGCAGATCCGGGGCGGCCGCGGTTACGAGACGGCGGCGTCGTTGCGGGCCCGGGGCGAACGAGCGGTCGGCGCCGAACAGCTGGTCCGGGATCTGCGCATCAACCGGATCTTCGAGGGCTCCAGCGAGATCATGCGCCTGCTCGTCGCCCGCGAGATGGCCGACGCGCATATGGCCGCCGCCGGAGCACTCGTCGACAAACACGCGGAATTCAAGGAGAAGGCCAAGGCCGCGGCGGGGGCCGGCGGCTTCTACGCCAAATGGTTCCCGCAGTTGGCCGTCGGGCCGGGGACGGCACCGGCCGGGTTCGCCGATTTCGGGCCGCTGGCCCGGCATATGCGCTTCGTCGAGCGGATGGCGCGCAAGCAGGCCCGCGCACTGATGTACGGGATGGCCCGCTGGCAGGCGAAGCTCGAGTACCGGCAGGTGTTCCTGGGTCGCCTCGTCGATATCGGCGCGGAACTGTTCGCCATGTCGGCGGCTTGTGTCCGCGCCCAGGCCGAGCGCGCCGACGGCACGGCGGAAGGCGAAGCCGCCACGGAACTGGCCGACGTCTTCTGCCGGCAGTCCCGGATCCGAGTACGCCAACTGTTCGACTCGCTGTGGGAGAACACCGACGACGCGGACGTGCGCCTGGCCCGCAACCTGTTCGACGGCCGCTACCGGTGGGTGGAGGAGGGCGCGCTCGACCCGAGTGAGGGCACCGGTCCGTGGATCGCCGAGTGGCAGATGGGTCCTTCCACCGAGGAGAACCTCCTGCGACCGTGGTTGCGGGTGGGCGCGCTGCACTGATCCCGTCGTCAGCCCGCGCCGAGCGCGTCGAGGATCATCGGGCGGGCGGTGGTGATCGCCTGCCCCCAGTAGGGCCAGGTATGAGTGCCGTTGACCAGATCGACGCGGGCCGGGATGCCCAGCGCCGCGACCCGATCGCGGAAGATCTGCGCGGCCACCGTCGCCAAGGCCTCCAGGCCCATCGCATTCACGGTGTTACCGGCGCCGTAGGGCAGGTCGGGAGCACCGGGCACGCCGTTACCGGCCCAGATGTACATCGGCAGGCCGCGCAGCAGTTCGGCCTGCAGAGTGGGATCGTTGCGGTTCCAGGCCGGGTCGCCGGGAGGCCCCCACATATCGTCCACGTTGAACCGGCCTTCGTCCCACAGTGCGGCGCGGACCGCTTCGTTCCACATCGGAAAGGCCGGGTGCAGAAATCCGGAGAACGATCCGGCGAACTTGAACTGGCCGCGGTGGTGCGCGGCGAGCGCCAGGGCCGCCCCGCCGCCCATGGAGGCACCCACGATGGCGTTATTGCTGCGCGAGACACCGTATTTCGCGAGGAAGGCCGGCAGCTCCTCGGTGAGGAAGGTTTCCCACTTATACGTCGTGGCCTGGCCGTTCGTGCTGCTCGGCCGGTACCAGTCGGCATAGAAACTGGAATGCCCGCCGACCGGGAACACCAGCGTCACATCGTCTCCGGCGAACCGACGCAGCACATCGGTATCGCTGGTCCACTGATTGTGGTCGTGGGGCGCCCGCAGGCCGTCGAGCACATAGAGCGCCGCCCGCCCACCGCGCGCCGCCCACTGCACCTGAACCTTGATCGGACCCATCCCGGACGGCACCACGAGTTCCTGATACCCACCGGCCGGGGCCCGCAGTGCCGGCGCACCGAGCGGCGCCGCACCCGCCACCGCCCCGCCGGCACCGGTGGCCAGCACCAGTGCCGCAACGAACACACCGAGTTTCCGCAGCCGCCCCCACGCAGCCTGCCGCCTCTCCACTAACCACCTCGTACTCAGTCGTCGGTCTCGAATCGCGCCGCTGAACAACGCTACCGGCGAGATACCCACTACGCCCGCACGAAACTTCCCACGAATCGGAAGTGGAGATGAGCTCTTCGCGGGCCGGAGATTTCGCGTGTGCGGTTTGTCTTCGCGTCCCAGTCCGATTGGTCGGTATCCTTTTTCGGTGGCCGGAGGAGATCTGGGCGCGATCGTCGCCACAACACTGCGCCGTCTGAAATCGTCATTCGACGGAGTGGCCGGTGTGCTCTTTCGCGATACCGAAGCGATAGCTCGGACCAGTCGCGGTGGTGCGGACACGCTGCAGAACCGCGCCGATGTCGGCCTCGGCGGCGTCCACCGGAGCGAGGCCGGCAAGCCCGACCCCGTGGCGGATCTCGCGTTGAATCCGCCGGATCGGCTCGGACCTCCGCTGCGCACCGGACAGAATCCGGGTTTGCTGGTCGCGGACGAATTCGATCGCATGTACCGGGCGGGCGAGAAGGCACGCTGGGCGAACTACGACACCAAGTTGCTGAAACAAGACCTTCGCGGGTTCGAACACTGGCTGCGGACCGAGGGCCCGCTCGCGCCGCTCACCGAACACTACGGCCTGAACTGCTGGGAGATGATCGGCTACGCGGCGGCGAGAGCCGGGGTACTGGATAAACATCGACTTCGCGACCTGTTCCAGTTACCACGCGACCCGGACGGCACCTGGAGACAGGGCGATATGAACTCGTTCCTCGAACGCATGGAGCGTAAGCGGATGCCCAAAGGAAGCCGTATCTACACCGGTGACCCGGGCGACCCGCGACCGCGGCGCGGCGATATCGTGATGTGGAACAGCACCGCCGACCACGTCACGATGGCCACCGGCCGTACCGCTGCGGACGGATCGCCCGAGTTGTACTCGTTCTGGCATGCACCGAAACACCCACTCACCTGGGACGAGGCCACCGAATATTCGAGTGTGACGGATGCGGTGCAGCTGACCTCGGTGAACGAGTTGACGGAGGCGATGTACAACATGCGGCTCAAGGACGGCGAGCTCCTCTACGACAGATCGATCCCCTTCGAGATCCACTACGGCCGCGGGCCTTGGTGAACCGTTCAGCGCTACTCGGCGACCCGGGCTCCGGCTCGCATGGAGGCGCCTGCCGCATGTCGGTATCGGATGCACTGCGGTCGACCGCAACCATTTGCGGGCAGCCCGGGACCTCAGCCTCGCGGTAAGGCTTGCACGATCCTGGTGATCCGAGCTCCGGCGTCGCGCACCTTCTCGATCTTCGCGGCCAGTGCGTCGCCTTCGAACTCTTCGGCCCGGCCGCCCACGCTGATGGACGCGACCACAGATCCGTCCCGCCCCAGGATCGGCGCCGCCACCGCGGCAACCCCGGGCAGATAGTCCGAATTGCTCAGCGAGTAGCCGGCATTCTTGATCTCGTCCAGGTGTTCGACGAGCCGGTCCGCCTGAGTGATGGTCCGCTCGGTGATCGCCGGCAGCTCGTCGCTGATCCATCTTTCCCGCAATGCTTCCGAGTGGGCGAGCATGACGGTCGGCCCCGCCGCGGCGTGATAGGGCATCACGGATCCGACAGTGATCCCGGCGACGACGAGCGAGTTCCGCCCTTCGAGCAGATCGATGCAAACCGCGCCCTGTTCCGCGGGGACCATCAGATAGGCCGTGTTACCGAACGCAGTCGCCAACTCTTCCATAAAAGGCTTTGCCGCAGAACGGATATCGAGTTTCGACAACGCGGCGGCTCCGATCTCGAAGACCGGCATCGCCACCCGGTAGGCGCCCTCCTCGGTGCGATCAACCCACCCCGCCTGGATAAGCGTGGCCATCAGACGGAACACCGTCGTCTTGTTCATCCCGCTCGCCACGGTGAGGTCGTTCAGCGTCCAGGCGGGACGGTCCGCGCTGAAGTGACCGAGCAGCGTGCACGCCTTGAGGACGGCGCCCACGACATCGCGACCCCCCGGCGCCTCGGACTCTACGGGCACAGCCACTGCTACTCACTCGCTTCCACGGGTCGTGCGATCGATGTCGCCACCATACGAACACATCCCTCGTTCGGGGTTGACTTTGTGACCTGAGCCACCTTACCGTCTCATATCGAGATACGAAACGCATTCCGCATTGCGAAACGGAGAGTGGACTGGTGCGCAGCCCGACCTTGAAAGACCTCACGTCGAACGGACTCGTCTACGCCCCCGGCGTATGGGACGGCCTCACCGCCCGCCTTGCCGAACAGGCCGGTTTCAGCGCCCTGTGCGCCTCGGGCTTCGCCGTCTCGGCAGCGCTGGGCCTCCCCGACGCCGAGCTCTACACCCAGACCGAGAACCTCCAGGCGGTCCGCACGATCCGGGAGTCCTCCAAGCTGCCGCTGGTCGCCGATATCGACACCGGCTACGGCAATGCCGTCAATGCCGCCCGCACCGCCACCAAGTTCGCCGACGCCGGCGTCGGCGGAATGTTCATGGAGGACCAGGTCTCCCCCAAGTCCTGCCCCATCTGCGTGGGCGACCCCGTCGACCTGATCACCGTCGCCGAGGCCACCGGCAAGATCCGCGCCGTCCGTGACTCAATCCCCGACGACGTCCTGCTGATCGCCCGCACCGACGCTCGCGGCGATGATGCCATCCGCCGCGCCCAGGCCTACGTCGAGGCCGGCGCCGACATGATCATGCCGGTCACCAAGACCTTCGAGACCGTCGAGCAGTGGCTGCGCTGCCATGAGGAGGTCGGCGTCCCGCTCATGGCCACCCTCACCGCCTCGACCTGGACCGAACGCGATTTCACCCCCGAGATCCTCGACCAGATCGGCGTCCGACTCGCCCTGCTGCCCACCCAGGTGCTGATGGCGGTGGCAGGGGCGGCCCGCGAAACCCTGAAGCGGCTGGCCACCGGTGAAGCCCCCGCCCAGGTCAGCACCGACGCGCTTCAGCACCACGAGTTCGTCGAACTGATCGGGTTCCCCGAGGTCGAGGCCATGCAGAACAAGTACCTACCCGCGAAGGAGCAGTGACCGCCGTGGGTTACACGATGACGGAGAAGATCCTGGGCCGCGCCTCGGACCGGGACACGGTCCGCGCCGGCGAGAACCACGCCGTGCACCCGGCCCGCATGATCGCCTACGACTTCCCCGGCTACACCGATGTGATGTTCCGGCAGATGCGCGAGGACTTCGGGATCACCGAACTGGAGGACCCGAGCCGCTACATCGTCTTCATCGACCACATGCTCACCAAGGGCAACGACAAGGAAACCGAAGTCCACCAGGTCACCCGCGACTGGTGCGAGTTCTACGGCATCGAACTGCACGAGGGCCGCGGTATCGGCCACCAGCTCACCGCCGAGCTGGGCCTGGCGATCCCCGGCGAATTCCTGGTCCATTTCGACGGCCATATCAGCGGTATCGGCGCGTTCGGCGCCCTCGGGTGGGGTATCCGGCGCGACCTCATCGAAGCCTGGGTCACCGGCCGCGTCTTCGTCGATATCCCCGCCACCACCCGCTTCGACCTCGTCGGCGAATTCCCGCCCGGCGTCGACAGCCGCGACCTCGTGCACACCATCATCGATCTGGTCGGCGCCGACGGTTGCGCCCATCAGGTGATGGAATTCGGCGGCCCCGGCGCCCGCGCCATGACCATCGACCACCGCCAGGGCCTGTGCGGCATGGCCATGTTCACCGGCGCCGTCTCCGCGCTCTTCGAACCCGACGAGACGTCCCTCGCCTACGCGAAGAATGTCGCCCGCCGCGACTTCGACCCGGTCTATCCCGACCCCGACGCCACCTACGCGGCCCGCCACACCATCGACCTCTCCACCCTGACTCCCCGGGTGGTCCTCCCCGGTTCGGCCCGGGCCGTCAACACCAAAACCGCCCAGGAACTCGCCGGCACACCCATCACCAAGGCATTCATCGGCTCCTGCGCCAGCGGCCGCATCGAAGACCTACGCGCCGCCGCACTGGTCCTGGACGGCCGCAAGGTCGCCCCCGGCGTCGAACTCAATGTCGTCCCCACTTCACAGAAGGTGTACGAGCAGGCCGAGCGGGAAGGCATCCTCGATGTGCTCCGCGCCGCAGGTGCGCATATCAATATATCGAGCTGTGATTTCTGCTTCGGCTACCAGAAACCCCTGCAGGCCGGCGAGAACTGCATCTCCACCGGCGTCCTGAACATCTCCGGCCGCATGGGCAGCCCCGACGCCAATATCTACATGGGCTCCCCCTACACCGTCGCCGCCAGCGCCCTGGCCGGCACCATCCAGGAGTCGGTCCAGTGAGCGCCTATCCCCCACCCCCGGACATCATCGAAGGCAAGGTCGCCTGGGTCTTCGGCGACGATTTCGATATCGACCTCGTCGTCGGCGTCGCCAATATCAAGTCCTACGACCCCGACCGTCTGCGCTCGGTATGTATGCAGGCCTACGACCCCACCTTCACCGACCGCGTCCGCCCCGGCGATATCATCGTCGGCGGCCGTAACTTCGGCTACGGTCATCCGCACTATCCGCCCATGGTCGCCCTCCGCAACGCGGGTATCGCGGCCATCGTCGCGGAATCCTTCTCGCCCGGCTTCTGGCGCGGCGAGACCTTCAACGGCATGCCGTTGATCACGATCCCCGGCGTCTCGACCGCAGTCCGGGTCGACGACGCCGTGGCCCTCGACTGGCGCACCGCCACCCTGCGCCGGCCCGAGGGACCCGACCTGGTCGGAACCCCACCGAATCCGCGGACCGTTCAGGTCATCGAGGCCGGTGGTTCGTATGAACTCCTGCTCGCCGAGCACGCACGCCAAGGACAACCGCAATGACCAATGTCGATCATCGCGTCGAGAACCCTGACAGCCGGCCCGCCGGGCAGCTGCCGGTGACCGCACCGAAGAAGTCGAACTCCGTGGCCCGCCGCGCCGCCATCGCCGGCGGCGTCGGCACCCTCATCGAGTACTACGACTTCGCGGTCTACGGCTTCCTCGCCGTCACCATCGCCCCCCTGTTCTTCCCCTCGGACAATTCCGGGGTGTCGATCCTGTCGACCCTCGCCGTCTTCGGCGTCGCCTACGTCGCCCGCCCCCTCGGCGGCATATTCTTCGGCCGCCTCGGCGACCGCCGCGGCCGCCGCCACGCCCTCGTCATCACCGTCGTCAGCATGGGCGTGGCCTGCGGCATCCTCGGCCTGCTCCCCACCCATTCGACCGTCGGCGTCCTCGCCCCCATCCTGCTGGTCCTCGTCCGCCTCGCCCAGGGCTTCTCCGCCGGCGGCGAAGTCGGCGGCGCCGCGACCTATATCGCCGAATCCGCCCCGCCCCGCAAACGCGGCTTCTTCGGCTCCTTCACCCCCGTCGGATCCACCCTCGGCTTCGCCGTCGCCGCCGCCGTCGTGGGTGTGGTCGCCCTGATCACCACCGACGAGCAGATGGAGTCGTGGGGCTGGCGTATCCCGTTCCTGCTCGCCCTCCCCCTCGCCTACGTCTGCCTCCGCGTCCGGATGAAGCTCGAGGACACCCCCGAATTCGAGGAGATGGCCGAGAAGCAGCAGGTCACCAAGAGTCCGCTGCTGGACACGGTCACCAAGAACCCGTGGTCCGTCCTCCGCGTCGTCGGTGTCGCCATCGCGATGAACGGCTCCGGCTACATCGGCCTGACCTACTTCAGCGTCTACCTGATCAAAGACCTGGGCTTCTCCAAGGACGCCGTCTACTGGACCTCCGCCATCGCCATCGCCCTGGCCTGCGCCACCTTCCCGATCAGCGGCATGCTCACCGACAGGTTCGGTCGTAAACCGGTACTCGTCGGCGGGTACCTCGCCTACGTCGTGATCGCGCTTCCGGCGTTCATGATCATGGGGGCGACGGAGAGCATTCTCGTGATCGGCATCGTCTACTTCCTGTACATGGTGCTCAACGGGGTTGTGCAGGTTCCGGCGTTCCCGCTGTTCACCGAACTCTTCCCGCGAACGGTTCGCTACACCGGAGTCTCGCTGGGCTTCAATATCGGCACCATCGCCGCCGGCGGGACCGCCCCCTATGTCGCCGCGCAGTTGGTCGAATCGACCGGCAACGCGATGTCACCCGCCTACTGGGTGATGGGTGTCTGCGCCATCGGCCTGCTCACCGTCGCCACCATCCGCGAAACCAGCCGCAAGGAACTCCCTGCATGACCACCGGTAACACCGGGTCAGCCCCGTCCGCCGCATTTGATGAGGGTGCGGCGGGCGGGGTTTCCCGCCCGCGAGAGGTAACCGAACAGTTCTCCACCCTCGTGGCGGCATGGAACGACCGTGTCCAACACGAACCGGATGCCCCGGCCCTCGTCTACTTCGACACCACCCTCAACGTCCGGCAGGCCGACGACCTCGCCACCGCCCTCGCGGCCGCTTTCGCCGACCGCGGCGTGGGCCACGGTGAGCGGGTGGGCATCCACCTGCAGAACATCCCGCAATACGCGCTCGTCCTGCTCGCCCTCTGGAAACTCGGCGCGATCGCCCTACTGCTCAACCCGATGTATCGCGGCCGCGAACTCCGCGAACTGGTCACCGATGCCGAACCGGTCGGGATCATCACCACCGACCGCGATGTGCAACAGGTCCGGGAGGACGTCGAGGGCACCACCGTCGGCTGGGTACTCGGCACCGCGGAGTCGGACCTCCAGTCCCGCAACGACCCCCGCGTCTTCAAACCCGAAACCGCCCCTGTCGGCGAGAAGTCCGCAGACCTACTCACTTTGGCCCACGAGTACACCGGCCGGAAACCCCCAACGATCCAGGTCCACGGCGACGACCTCGCTTTCCTCGCCTACACCTCCGGCACCACCGGCCCGCCCAAGGGCGCCATGAACTCGCACGCCAACGTCCGCGCGGTAACCACCAGCTTCGCCGAACTCGCCGGCATCACCCCCGGCGACGTCGTCTACGCCCTGGCCCCGCTGTTCCACATCACCGGAGCGGTCGTCATCGGCGCCCTCGCCCTCACCGAACGCACCTCCCTGGTCTTCACCGGCCGCTTCACCACCGACGTAGCCGTAGACGCCCTCCGCGAACACGGCGTCACCTACACCATCGGCTCCATCACCGCCTTCAACGCGATGATGAACTCGGAATACGCCACGGCCGAACACTTCTCCACCATCAAAACGCTGTACAGCGGGGGTGCGCCGGTCCCACCGAGCACGGTCGCCCGCTTCCAGGAACGCTTCGGCCACTACATCCACAACGCCTACGGCATGACCGAAACCTCCTCGGCAGTCACCGCAGTCCCGCCGGGAACGAGCGCCCCGGTCGACCCGGACAGCGGCACCCTGTCCATCGGGTTACCGCTGCCGGGAGTGCAGGTCGAGGTGGTCAACCCCGAAGGCCACCCCCTCGCACCCAGCAGCCAAGGCGAACTCGTTGTCACCGGTCCACAGGTCATCCGCGGATACTGGCGCAAACTCGATGAATCCGAGGCCGCCCTACCCGAAGGCCGCCTCCGGACCGGCGACAGCGCGATCGTGGACGAACAGGGCTGGGTCTACCTGGTAGACCGGATCAAAGACCAGATCAACGTGTCGGGGTACAAGGTGTGGCCGCGCGAAGTCGAGGACGTACTCTACGAACATCCGGCGGTGCTCGAAGCCGCGGTTGTGGGGGTCCCCGACGAGTACCAGGGTGAGTCGGTGGTCGCCTACGTCTCCCTGAAGGAAGGTCACAGCGCACATGCGCACGAACTCACTTCGTTCACAAGGAACCGACTGGCGCCTTACAAAAGGCCTCGGACGGTGAAAGTACTCGCAGACCTGCCTAAGACACAGACCGGAAAAATCCGCCGGGGTGCACTACGCGACCAATATACCTAACGGCCGAGACCGCAAGGCGCACAGCGAGGCTCCGCAACACCGACAAGCGGCGGTCTGAATTCGAACCAGTCCCCTACCTGCGCAGGTTCAGATCCCGGGCGAGAGCGGCGTCAGTCAGAATTAGACGATGCTTGGGTGGATGAGTGCTCTTGGTGCATTGACCAGTAAACCAATGAACGCGATCCGAGAGGCGCTGAGCGACGACAGACGGGCGGCGCTCAGTCGCCGAGCGGCTCAAACTCAGTTGTTTCCGGCGATGTTGACCGCGCTCACCGCCGGACTCGGCGTCGCGTTTGCTGCTTACGGGTTCTTACGGTGGATGACCCCAGTGGACACCAGCAGGGCTGCCGCCGAGATCGACGTAACCCGCGTTGCGTTGTCGGTTGTCGCCGGAGCAGGTGGCGTGGTTGCGTTGGTGATCGCCTATCGACGCCAGCGAGATCTCGAACAGAGCAGATTCGTCGAACGCTTCGATGCCGCAGCGAGACAGCTCGGGGACGTCGACGCCGCGGTGCGCATCGCCGGCGTCTACGCCATGGCCGGTATCGCCGACGATTCCGAAAGCCCACACCGCCAGCAATGTATCGACGCCCTCTGCGGCTACCTCCGACTGCCTTACGACGCCACGCATGGCGCCAGCGGACGCACCAAGCAAATAATAAAGAAACCCCGTATCGAAAACGGCCGAGTTCGCGGTGAAATCGAAGAGCACTTTGAATTCCGACAGAATGACAAGGAAGTCCGCTCCACCATCCTCCGCGTTATCGCTGACCACCTGATGCCGAGCGCCGAGCACAGCTGGTCAGCCAGCAACTTCGACTTTCGCACGGCACATCTCGAAGACGTAGATTTCAGTCGCGCGATCTTCCTCGGCGCCGCCCGGTTCGGCAGCACAACCTTCTTCGGCACCGCACGGTTCGATTCCACTGAGTTCGCCGGTGACGTCGACTTCGCCGACACGATGTTCACCGGTCCCGCCAGGTTCAGCTACGCGAGATTCCTCTCAGACGCCATGTTCCATTCCGCTACCTTTTCCGGCAACGCCAGCTTCGCCGGGGTGAATATTTCCGGAATCGCCAGGTTCAAAAAGGCAAGTTTCGCACGTGACGCGGAATTCTACATGGCCAAATTTTTCAGCGATTCCTGGTTCCAGGAGGCCACATTCTCCGGCGACGCAGAATTCAGCCGGGTCGACTTCTCCGGGAATGCTTTGTTCGATCACGCAAAATTCTCCTGCAAGGCCATTTTCACCTACACGAAATTTCTCGCAGAGACCAGGTTTCAGACCGCAACCTTCGTCGGCAGCGCCGAGTTCACCGCTGTCAAATTCTCCGACTACAACACCTGGTTCAACAGCATAGAGTTCTCTGACATCGCCGTGTTCAACAGCGCGCTCTTCGCCGGCCCCACCTGGTTCGACGACTCCAAGTTCGCCGGCACCACCCGGTTTAATGACGCAATATTCCAGGCGGACGCCTGGTTCAACAACACGAAGTTTCTGACAGACTCCTCTTTCAACAGAACGAACTTCTCCGGATCGACCCTATTTAGACGAGCAAGTTTTGGCACAGGCAATATAACCTTTGCCAACCCGAGGCGATGGGGACCCCCAACGCCGCAGTTCGACTGGGACGATGACGTCAGCCAGAAGCCGTCCAATGTCGAACCGCAAGATTGGCCACCACTGGTTGCGTCGGGAGGCGGGTAAAGGTCGAAGTAGTAGGTGGGTGTTTACCGCTGTGCGGTAACACCCACCTACTGTTTTCTTAAATATGTTGCCCGCGTTGGCGTATTGGCGCGATCTCCGGTCAGTCGAGTGAACGACCAAGTAAATTCGGAGACTTCATGCTCAGACGTCATTGTGGTTCCTCCGGATCGAAGCATTCCACCTCCCGGTAACGCCAACCTGTAGCTGGTGCCGACGACACCCTAACCGCTCGCGGCAGCTCCGTCGGGCTCTCGGATTGAGCGACTGCATTCAGGCAAACCCAGATCACAGGGACCGAAACAGCTTGCATCCGGTCATAGCGGTAGAGCGCGAATCAGTACATCGAAGGTAGGCGCCCCGTACCAGCCAGGACGCTGCACGCCGACCCGGTACCAACCCCATCGCCGATACCGTGCGTAGGCGCGCTCGTTACCAGGATCCACCAACAGCGTCGCCCGCCTCTCCTGCCGAGTACCCAGCAGTTCGTCATGCAGCATCCGTGCGTAACCCCGGCCGGTGTGCTCGGGTACGACCATGATCTCCGACAGTCCGAAGGTCCGGGTCCCGTCCTCCTGGGTGAATTCTGGATCGTCCTCGTTGAGCTGCAATCCGTCCCAGCCGGCGGTGTTCTCGCCGAGCGGCCACCCCCATGCCTGCCCTATCGGTTCACCGTCCAAGTACAGCACTACCAGGTCGAAGCCCGGTACACGCAGGTAGGCATCGAACCGATCCATCGACGCCTCCAGCGACTCGAAGGGATCGCCGGTCGCGATGGTCTCCGCGTACGAGCGCGCATAGACGTTCTGGACCGTGTCGCGCATATCGCGCGCACCGATTTGATCGAAACGGCGGAATTCAATCAACCAAAGACCCTTTCGTGGTGGCGAGTGCGTCGAACCGAGCTCGGAACTCATCACCTTCGGAAGAAGTGTCGGCCAGCTGTCGTACCGGTTCCAGCGCTTTGAGTGCACGCGGTGACGCAAACCATCCTTCCAGCGCATCGAGCACCGGTGTGCCCGCTTCGACCGCTGACCTCGTATCGCCGGTACGGGCGAGCGCCGCCGACCACCAGGCCGACGCGTGCACGGTGTTACCAGCGCTTGCCGGTTCGCCAGCAACGACCTCGTGCAGGACGAGTGCTCGGCTGTGGTTGCCGATGTCAGTGCAGGCCCGCGCCTCATGGAATCGGATTTCGGAATGGTCGACGAACCGCAGCCATGGAGCGCATTCTGCCACCGGCTCATGCTCGGCTGCATTGTCCATTTCCCGCCATGCCGCCGACATGGCTCGCTCCACACTTCGTCGATCACCGGCTGTGCCGTACGCCGCGGCTTCGCGGGCGGCGATCAGCGCGTGTATCCGTCCAGCGGGCAGCCTCCGCACCAGATCCGCAGCCCGGCGTGTCAACGCGAGTGCGTAGGAGGGCGAGGCATCACCGGCGCGGGCCAAGCTGATGGATTGCAGAGCAGCATTCATGCAGGCGTGGACAGCCAGATCGTCGTCTTCGGCCATAGACGCCAACGAGAGCGCATTGGAGTAGCACTTCCGCGCCAACTGGACTCGATCCGCGTCGTATGCGAGCCAGCCGGTTTCCACGGCCAGCGCGCCTACGGCGGAGATCCACGCTCGGCCTGTTGCAGCATCGAACACGCTGTTGTGCAGCAAGCTCTGGCTACGTTCCAACGTGTCAACGGCGGAGGACAGTAGGCCCGCTCCACCCACAGCCTGATCGGCGGCTTCCAGTTCCGCCGTGAATGCGTTCAGGCGTTCGACGTCGGCCATACCGATCCGGGAGTGGCTGGCCGTCGGCAATGTCGCGGCGGTAAGCGCTGCGGCTTTACCGAATTCGCGGCGGTTCACATCTGCCTCATCGTAAGTGCTTCCGGGCGGTGGGTGTCCTTGCGCTGATTGCCACGCGGACGACACGGCTAGCGTAAATCGGCGCGTCGCCTCCGGGCTCAGCTTCTCGAGGCAACTATCGAGGTCGGCGGCACGTTGCCCGCGTACCGGCCGCGATTCGGTGGCACGTTCCCATTTTCGCACGGTCGCAACAGACCACCCGATCTGTTCGGCGAACTGCTCCTGCGTCATCCGCAACGCCGCGTCACGCAGCGCCCGCACCTCGACCCTTGTCCAGACCTCCACGATCACGCGAAACCCCCTGTCGCTGCGCACTTAGCGGAAGCGTAGCGGTTCTCTATGACTGCTGTCCCTGGGACCGCGAACACCGGCCGATGAGGCTTGAACCAGCCCCGGCGCCGGGCCGAACCACCAGGCCGGCCAGCACCTTACGAGGCCACCGACCACGGAATTCCTCGGCGCCGGGTGCACGCCATGACACCCCACCCAGGAGGCACTGTGCGCGAACGACCACCTCTGCCCAAGCGACCGGCACGAAACCGGGCAATGGAAGCGACCGTCCGGCTGTTGCGCGACCAATACTGCATCGATACAGCAACATTGGAACGAGTGGCGGCCGGGCTCCGCACCAGTCGAGATATCCCGGAACCCGCCACCGACGCCGATATCGCGCCATGAGCCACTCGATCGCGTTCGGCTGGATCAACCACGACATCAGCCGAACGCCCGAGACCGACCGCGACCGCGTACACCGCCTCGCCGACCGACTCGGCTACCACCTCGTATGGCCCGGCGAACACTCGGTGCTACGCGTGGCCGACCAGGCACGCAACACCGGCGCCGACCTGGTGATCCTGCCGGCACCCGACCACCTCGGCCCGCACGAACTCGACGCCGTACTGGACGTCTGCGATGTGGAAACCGTGCTACCGCGTCTCAGCTTCCCACGCTGGACCTCCGTGCAGGACACACCATGAGCGCCCTGGTAGTGGCCGGTTTCGCCATCGCGGTCGGACTACCGCTGCTGGTGATCGCGGCGACGATCTGGTGGCCCTGATCGTCGCATCGTGAATGGGCCACCGGCAGTAACACTCGGGTGCAACGGTGCAGCCCGCTGTCGGCAACAGACACCTCACGCCGCGGGGTCGGTGGGCATCTTCAGCAGATGCCCGCCGATGTCCGCCAGTAGCTCCAGCTTCCCGCCCAACGCGGAAACATACGCGGCGAGAGCTTCGACCGTCGCGACCTCGCCGTGCTCGATCTGCGATATCCGCCCGGGGCTGACGCCCATGATCTCGGCCAAACCCGCCTGCGTGAACCCCAGCCGCTTCCGCTCCTCGGCAAGCTGGTAACCCCACTGCTCGGCCATGATCGACCGACGACGGCGCGCGGCCTCCTCCTGGCCCACACGCCGGCGATAGCCTTCACGATCCCATTTGGAGAAGCTACTCATCGCCCTTCCTCCTCCGTCCGTTCCTTAAGAACTATCCCGGGAACAGGCATGGCGCCTGGCCTACCAGCAGGTCTGGGAAATTTCCGGTTAATGAGAGCTCAGGAACGCGCCGCGCCTTCGGGCCACACCACGTCCACAGCCAACCCACGCTCCCGCGCCGGCTTCACCACGCTGCCGGTACCGCCGGCCTCGCCACCTTCCCCATCCCACACCGCGATCAGCCGGTCAGCCGATCCGAGCAGCGCCTCGTTCGCCGCCTCATACGCCTCCCGTCCGGCCTCTTCGAAATCCATCACGTGCACTTCGGACGCACGCGCCACCAGCTCATCGAACACCGGCACATGATCGGGTTTCACCTTGGCTTCGCGGTAATTCCGAGAGGGCAGCACCACCTCGAGCCGACCACCGGCCTCCAGCACAGCTTGCGCGAATACCGAGTCGGCTCCGCGGGCGATACAGCTCACGCCCACCAAATCGGGAACCTCGGCAAGGTGCCGAGCGATCTCTTCACGCACCAGCACCGCGGTTTCGGCAGTGATGTTCATGTGCCCGGTCACAGCGATCCGCATTGGCTCACATCTGTGCATTAACCAGCGGGCGCATCCGGTCACGTAGCTCAGCGATCGGGTCGGGTGGTTGCCTTTCGCCCGCGCTCTGTTCGTTTGTAGAGCTTGCCGACCTTGACTCGAACCCGATCCAACCGGGTCCTTTCAACGACGCCCAACGCATCATGGCCAACCTGGCAGACCTGACTCTCAACCCGACAGTTCGGCCCGACAATCGAATCACTCTACTGACCAGAATATTAGGAGGCCGACAGCTACGGGCAGGGTCGGGAAGCCGGTTCGACCGATCGTTCGGTCCGAACAGCCTTGGTAGGCTGAATCCTGGCTCGAAGGCGGTGTGGTCGAAGCCGCAGTTCCGAGTCGGCACTGCCGCAAGGCAGAGGGAGGGCACCTTGTTACAGGCAGACATAGACAAGCTGAACGAGCTGGCGCAGAAGCTCGAACAGAACGGCACCGCGATCGATGATCTGGACATCCGTACCAGGCCGAGCCCATCACTGCCCGGGGTCGAGATAGGTCAGTCGTTCGCCGAACTGGCCGAGAAGACCGAAGGCGCCTACCTACGTATCGCCGACCGGATGCGGGCTGTCGCCGGAGCGACGAGAGCATGCGCGAACGACATGAGCATGACCGATGAAGGGTTCGCCGCCAGAATGAACGAACTCGACTTCAAGCCTGCGCAGAGCTGATGAAGATTTCGAAATCCCAGCTGGAGCGCTGGGACCTCACAGCCATGAACGACTGGGCCGACGCTCTGAACAACATCAACGAGCAGGCGATGCAGGCCATCGACAGCACCCGCAACTACTTCACCGACGCCGGAACCCATTGGCAGGGAGCCGCCTACAACGCAGCGTACGAGCGCATCTCCGAAGACCACGACCAATCCCGTCGCGTCTACTACGAAATCTCCGACGTACCGGGGATCATCAAGAACGCGGCAACCGACCTGACTTCTCTTCGCGGCGTACTCCGCGGCAAGGCCGACGACGCAGTAGAAGCGGGTCTCCGCGTCGACGACGACTGGACCGTGCACGGAACCGACGAGGCACAGGTCAAGACCCATCAAGATGCGATCCGGGTCGCATACGATGCGCTGATCCAGGAGGTCTCCCGGCTTCAGATCGACATCCTGAACCAGGCGGGTCTGATACGCGCGGCAGGTGACCTGCTCGGATCGGGAAACTTCATCGACGAGCAATCGACCAACAATCGGCGACAAACACTCGCGAAGCTGTACCACGACGACCTCCTCGCTCGGTTCAACGTCCCCGTCGACCCTGATGGCATGACGACCTGGCCGAAACCACCACTCAGCTGGCCGTTCGGCAGCCAGAAGATGACAGCCGAGGAAGCGCGTCTACTGGACGATCTCGGGCTCATGGGTGCTCGCGATGCCTACGGCATCTACAAGACCGCGATTCACGAGTCGGAGAACGTGTTCGACAGCGCGGGAATCACCGATGGACACTCGGACGCGTTCCGGCACGCCTACTGGAACGCGATGCTGGCCAACCGGTTCGGACCAGAGTTCGCACAGGAGTACACCAACGCCCACGAGGGAGTGGACACCAATGCGGCGTCCGCCGAAGCGATGGACCTTCACAACAATGCGGTGGGGCGCAGAATCGCCGCCGAACATCCCGACGCAAGCCCCGAAGAATTGGCCACATACGTCAAAGAAGCTGTTCTCCGTGGGGACATGGTAGTCGTCGGACCGGACGGTATGCTGACGCCGAGCGACCAGGTCGCCCTCGGTGAGACGGGCCGTGCCGAAGGGCCACCGGCGACAGGCGGCACCAAACCTCCGCCCACCGACACGGAGTTCACCTCGGGCGGGTACAACCCGGGAAGCGACGGCGAAAGTTACGGCACGTATGACAGCTAAGACGGTACTGCTCACGTTGTTCGTATGCGCTGCGCTGACGCTGACTGCGTGTTCCGATGATGAAGGGGTTGCCTTGGAAGAAGACCGGACACTGTCGACTCAACTGGCCGACCTCCGCCAGAACGGTGGGTCGGTCAGCCTCCACGAGCTGACCGGCGGCGACTGGGACTCCGTTTATGTGTCGCATCAGCCGGTCTCCCGCGACTACGTCGAGCGCCAGGTCGGGGGCAAGATCGACATGGATGAGACGTTCATGCAACAGGGAAATATCCTCGTCTTTCTCAAGAACGGCGAGGTCGCTCGGGCAACCTACATCATCCCCGATCTCCTTCGGCCCGGTGAGTACTCCAGCAGCGTTCGAATCACCGCCGATGGATACCCTGCGCTGCTCGAGATGTCCGAATAGGGCACCTGAGCAGGGGGAGAGTAAGCCATATCTTGCTTCTGTGATGCCGGGCGTACCATAGCGGCCGTGAATCGGGTTGTGGCTGACCTGCCGGCTCTGCTGAGACGGTGCCCGGTTGCTGCGGTCACTCGGGTACTCGCCGGTCGTGTGCCATATGGTCGCGTTCCACACGGCAGCGGAGGTCGAGGCTGGAGTGAGAGGCCTGGGCGCGGACATATTCGATGAGTTCCGGCTCCCGGTTGTGACCGGGCTCGACAAGGCCGCAGGTTTCCTGTGGTGGTCCGACCTGTCGACGGGTCCGAACGGAGAGGATTTCACGGTGGATGAGCGGCTCGCTGAAATCTTGCGGCGCTAGAACCAGGCAGTGCCGTTCACACGGCGATTACGAAGGCGGAACCGCGACTGCGTGCAGCCGTTCAGCGCGTATCTGGGTCGATATGAGGTCCGCTCTCGTTCAGCGCCCAGTCGATGCGCTTGCGCTGGCTGCGGTCCATCGGTAAGTCGGGTATCTGCTCGACCGGCACCCACTCGACGCGCGTGGACCCCCAGGACATCTATCTTGCCCACGGCGCCGACCTCACCGACACCGGGCCGGATATCAACGAAGCCGAAATGATCCGGTGGATTTCGCTCGACGAATCGGTGCGGAGGATCGACCGCGGCGAGATCGTCGGCGCCGCGACCGTAGCCGGTGTGTATCGGGCGCTGCCGGAGGACCGCGGGTCGGTGGCCGGGCGCACGCCCGAATCGGCGGACCTTCGCTCACCGAATGGCTCGACGCCACCTACCCCGTCAAAGGGCTGACCCCGCGGCCCCGGCCGATCAGCAGCCCTTCGGAGCCCGCCAAGCGTCCTGCGCGTAGGTGGTCGAGCCGATCATGGCGCCGATCACGCCGCCG
Organism: Nocardia sienata NBRC 100364; assembly: GCF_001613205.1. Classification (GTDB taxonomy): domain Bacteria; phylum Actinomycetota; class Actinomycetes; order Mycobacteriales; family Mycobacteriaceae; genus Nocardia; species Nocardia sienata. The sequence goes on from NZ_BDBX01000035.1 coordinate 28,240, forward strand.
ATGATCCCGAAGGGGATGGCCCCGACAAAGAAGATGGGCAGCCCTGCGATCGCGCCGCTCCCGGTCCCGAGCAGGGCGCCCAGACCGGCCCGGAGTTCGATGGAGTCGCCGGGCGCCATGCACGCCGCGACGGGCGCCACCGCCCCGCGCCCCGGAGCATCGGGTGCTTGCACCGGCGCGACCGGCGCGGGCGCCGGGGCCGGCTCGGCCGCCGCGACGCCCGCTGAACCGACAATGAGTTGCACGGCAATGACGCTGCCGAGCATGGTGCGGGTCGATATCTTCAACATATGCACGCAGATCCCTGATCAGTCGAAAAACGCAGTGTGCGACCTGAGTAGTCAGATCTGCGACCATAATGTCGTATCGGCCGGTGTAATGCTCGCTTTCGATATCTCGGTCGGAGCGGGCCAGAAACCGTGCTCGCCGATGATCCGGCCTACCCCGCCTGCCCGTCCTGCGCTTGTAGACCCGGTTTCCGTCCTCCCCCATGTCGTCGGCTGGAAGAAGTTGCCGTCCGATTCTCGAATCGGCCGCCGGCACCTCGTAGGCTCGGGTCGAGCCGAAGTGTTGCTAGTCGTCGGGAAAGGCGCGGCGGTTTCGCTTGGTGATGCCGCGCCGTTTCTTCGCGGCGATGCGACGTTCCTTCGCGCCGCGCGAAGGCTTGGTGGCGCGGCGAACGGGCGGTGGAGCGGCAGCGGCGTCGCGCAGTAACGCGGCCAGGCGTTCGCGGGCGGCTGCGCGGTTCTGCAGCTGCGCGCGGTGCTCCGAAGCGGCGATCGTGAGCACCCCGTCGACCAGGCGGGTCGCCAGGCGGTCGAGCATCCGGGTGCGCAGCGACTCCGGCACGGAGGGCGAGTTGGCGAGGTCGAATAACAGCTCGACCCGGCTGTCGGTGGTGTTGACGTGCTGCCCGCCCGGGCCGGACGAGCGTGAGAACCGCTCGCGTAACTCGGCGGCGGGTATCACCAGCGTCCGAGTCACGGTCAGGTCTTCTGCCATGATCCGATGCCGTCTTTCCGATTCGCGAGGCCACTATCCGGAGTGGCTGAATGGTGACTCTCTCGTTCACGATAGTGACGACCTTGTGTACGGGTAACAGGCAGCACGCGGTCGCCGCGTTCTCATCGATATCGCCGACGCCGGACTCGCACGCCTCGCGAAGCCTCGCCTCGAGGGCCTGACCGAAGAGCTAGCGGACAGTACGGTGTCCCCCTCGAGTACTACCGGGAAGTCTCCCGTGGAGTGATGCGACGCGGCTCGGCTCGTTCGTAGTCTCGCCGTACTGCACAACGGCGAAAGGACTTTCGATGGCCGCCCCCACCAAACGGAAATGGCCGATGCAGCGGTTCCGGGTGCCGATTCTGCTCGTCGGGACGGTTGTGTTGCTGATCGCCGCACGGGGGCTGGACGCGCTCGTTTCGGATGTGCCTGTGCTTCGTTTCGCCCTCGGGATCGGCGCGGCCGCCGGGGCGATCTTCGCCTATACGTGGCTGTCCCGCCGTGTCGAGAACCGGCCGGCGGTCACCGAACTGGCCGCCGCGGGGCGGTGGAGCGGGCTCGGGCGTGGCGCGCTCATCGGCGCCGGAGCTTTCCTCGCGACCATGCTGCTCGCGGCCCTGTTCACCGACGCCGACGTCACCGGTGGGTCGTTCGGGGCCTGTCTGGGCGTGGCCGGCTCGATGGCCTCGGTGGCGGTCACCGAGGAACTGCTGTTCCGTGGCGTGGTGCACCGCATTTTGGAGGAACGGACCGGCAGCATCGTCGCGATCGCGGCCTCGTCACTGATCTTCGGTCTGACACACTCGGTCAACAGCAACGCGACGCTATGGGGCGCCCTGGCCATCGCGGTCGAAGGCGGTGCACTGCTGGCCATTGCCTATACCGCCACGCGGTCGCTGTGGCTGCCGATCGGCCTGCATTTCGCCTGGAACTTCACCGAGTCCGGTGTGTTCGGCACTGCGGTATCCGGCGCCGACGGCGAACCCGGCCTGCTGCGCACCGTCCTTTCCGGACCGGAGGTACTCACCGGTGGGACCTTCGGTCCGGAAGCGAGCCTCTTCGCGCTGCTGTGCTGCCTGGTCCCGGCGGTGTGGCTCCTCCGCAGGGCGAAGCTCGTCACCCTGCGCTGACCAGTTCACCTCCGGACCTCCCGGAGCGGGCATAGCTGCGCGGACACGCGATTTCCGGATGTCCACGCTCGAGGAACACGCTTTCCGGCAGCCCGGCATGCCCCGCATTTCGATCGGACTCCCGTAGGCGAAACGTCCGGGAACGACCTGGACGAGGCACTCGTCGCTCTCGAGAGACATGCGAAGCGCGACGAAAGTGGGATTTGGCGGCCCTCTATTCCTGCTTTAGGCTGAAAGCAGGAATAACAATGTCCCTAATCCTGGTTTGGAGGCGCTATGGCCGATATCGACTGGCCTCCGCATGAGCGGCCAGCGGTTCCATGGCGCCAGCAGTTCAGAGGCGGTACCCGCGAAGACCGGACGATGCGCGAAGTCGAGGTAAGCCTCCCCCCGGCCATCGCCGATTCGGATATTCGGTTGCCTTCGCACCTGCTCGCCGACATGGAGGCGGCGTTACGCGAGATCACCGCCCTCGACGCGGAGCACGCGGCCGGACTCGGCGCTCTCGGCACATTGTTGTTGCGCACCGAGTGCGTGGCGTCCTCCCGAATCGAAGAGATCGACGCCGGGGTCGACGACTATGCGCGAGCGCTGCACGGGGTGAAAGCCAATCCCTCGGCTACCTCGATGGTTGCCGCGACGACTGCCACGGATGTGCTTCTGGCCAAGGTCACCGGCACCAGAAGAATAGATGCGGACGACTTGACGGCCGCCCACCGCGAACTCATGCGGGACGACCCGACCGACGGCGACTACGCCGGACGCGTACGCGACATGCAGAACTGGATCGGCGGCAGCAAGTACTCACCCCGCGATGCCCTGTACGTTCCTCCCCCACCGGAAACTGTCGGCGGCTATCTGCAAGACCTCGTCAGGTACACCAACCGCGACGACATTCCCGCATTGACCCAAGCCGCGATCGCGCACGCGCAATTCGAATCCATCCACCCCTTCACCGACGGTAACGGCCGCATCGGTCGTGCACTGATCAACGCCGTACTCCGGCGCCGATCCGTAACGAGCACCGTGGTCGTGCCCCTGGCCTCGGCCCTGGTCGCGCATCGGGACCGCTACTTCGACGATCTGGCCGCCTACCGGAACGGCGACCCGGAACCGCTCATGCACTCGTTTACCGCGGGATCACGAATCGCAGCTTCCGAATCGCGCCGGACAGCAGGTCATCTGGCCGCCATTCCCGAACAGTGGCGAGAACTGACAGGTCCGGTACGCAGCCACAGCGCCGCCGCGAAGATCATGGCGTCACTGGTCGCCGTGCCCGTCATCACCGCGGAAGACGTCGCCGACCGACTCGGGCTGAGCACCAGCAGGGCCTACGCCGCCATCGAACGCCTGCACGAGAGCGGAGTGATCCGACCTCTGACGTCCCGAAAGAGAAATCAGGTGTGGGGCGCCGCCCTGGTTCTCGACGAACTGGACGCACTCGGGGCACGCATCAAGAAGGCGGCAACCTGAGCCATGCCCCGACGACGACCCACCGGCGGTTCACCTACAGGTCACCACTGGGCACAGCGTTCTTGTCGTCCGAGGTAGCTGTGTCGGACACTTTGCGTGTCGATCCGGCCGGCCCGGCCGGTCGGGTGAGCCCGGCCGATCGGGGTGCACGTCGATCGCTACGCGAACCGAGGAGATTGATGGAAACGATCACTGGAACCGCTGCCGGCGTCCCCTACACGGCGCTGCCACCCGACGGCGGGGTCGACGCTCCCGCCCCACTGATCGTGACCTGGCACATGCTGGATGCGCCGCGCACCGATGCGGCGTTCGCCGCGGCCCTGCCGATGGCCGGGGTGCCGGCCTGGCGGGTCCATCTGGGCATGCCGATGTGTGGCGCCCGGATGGTCGACGGCCGCGTCGACGCCGTGCTCGAACTCGCCCGCCGGGACGCGCTACTCGCATTCCTCGCACCGTTCGCGCAACAGGCTGCCGACGAGTTCCCCGCGGCCCTGGCGGCACTCCGCGATCAGCTGCCGATCGACGAGGAGCCGATCGGCATTCTCGGCGCTTCGCTCGGCGGTGCGGTCGCACTCCGAGTGCTGGCCACGGAATCGATCCCGATCCGGCATATCGCACTCGTGAACCCGGCCGTGCGTATCCGCTCGGTGGTCCCCTTGACCGAGGGCATAGCCGGTCACCCGTATGAATGGACCGCCGAAGCCGAGCGTGTCGCCGACAGCCTGGACTTCGTGGCCCGCGCCGCCGAACTCACCGTCGCGCCGGCGCTGCTGGTCGTCAGCGGAGAAGATGATCACCCGGACCTCCGCGCCGATGCGGCCGCGCTGGTCCACACTCTGCGTCAGCGCTACGCACAGCCGGACGACGTCGAACTGGTCTCCGTGCCGAATCTCGCGCACCCGCTGGCCGACGAACCGGGGCTCGAGCCGGCGCCACAGGGTCCTGAAGCCAAGGCCGTCGACGACATCCTGACGCGATGGTTTCGCAGGCAGCTCGACTCGTAGACTTCGCCGTCGACCACCACAGTCGGCTGTGGTTCTGCCGGCGAGACCTCAGCGGAGGTCGATCTCCGTGGGTCACACGCCCTTCAGAACACGCTCGAGTGCCGCTCGGCCCACAGGTCCCCAGTGCGGTTTTCCGCCCGGGAGGCCCCGATCTCCGTTCTGCCCCATGAGCATCAGGAACAAACTCTTCATGGCCGCCAGTCCGCGGGCTCGCCGGATCGCCGCCTCGTCCGCGAGCGCGTAGCTGTCGAAGAACCGTGCGGCCATGCCCGCGGGCAGCAGGACCCAGGCGGCGGCGAGGTCCCACGCCGGGTCACCGGCGAACAGGTCACCGAAGTCGACTATGCCCGAGAGCGTTCCGTCCGAGACGACGGCGTTCGCGGGATGGAGGTCGCCGTGCACCCACACCGGCGGGCCCTCCCACACGCCGGCGGCGACGGCATCGTCCCAGACCGCCCGGACGTCGGCAGCGCGGTCGGCAGGGGCGACGGCTCGGAAGAAGGCTTCGAAGCCATCTGCGCAGTCCCGGGGATGGGCGCCGCGGTCGGTAGCGATCGGCGCCTCGGCGGGTGCGGGAACGTGCAGCGCCCGGAGGAATGCCGCCAGCGCCTCGGCCGCATGGGCGCCGCGGCTGATCGTGGCGTGGTCGAGCGGCTCGCCGGGAACCCACGTCATTACGGTCCAGTGCTTGGGGAAACGCTCGGACGGTTCACCGAATCGCACCGGGGCCGGCACCGGCAGCGGCAGGTGCGGGCCCAGCGCGGGTAGCCACCGCCGCTCCTTCAGCTGCACGTCCGGGGTGGGATCCATGCGCTCCATACGTACGGCCAGCTCGTCCCCGAGACGCCACATCTGGTTGCCCCAGCCACCCGCCACCTCGCGGATGGTCAGGCCCGCGAGATCGGGATGCTGCTCCCGCAGCAGGTCACGGACCAGGTCTGCGGTGATCTCCAGCTCGGTGCCGGTCATACGAAGTCACTGTACTGAGGCAGCATGCAGTGTGAGTGTGGGCCGGACCGGCGGGCAGGAGTCGTCACGCGGGGGCGCCGAGCGGCGGGTGCTCGAGTACGCGGGGCTTGTACTCGACCAGCTGGATGCGGCCGTCGAAGGTGCGGTGCTCGATCATCTCGAGGGCGACGTCCGGATAGCCGTCGTAGATGCGTTCTGCACCCGTCGCCCCGGTGATCACCGGGAACATCACGACCCGGAAGCGGTCGACGAGTCCGGCTCGCAGCAGGGACCGGCACAGGCCGAGACTGCCGATCGTGCTGAGGAGCCCTGAACCACTCGACTTCATGGCGCGGACGGCCTCGACAGCGTCGTCACGGACCAGCCTGGAGTTGGCCCACCTCAACGGCTCCTCCAGCGAGGAGGAGAACACCACCTTGGATGCTCGCGTGAGCTCATCGACCGACGCCTCTTCTTCGGGCCGGAACTCGTCTTGGCCTTCCGGGACCTCGCCGGCGGCGAAGCCCGACATCAGGCGGTAGGTGTTCGCTCCCATCAGGTAGGTGACCTCGGGCTGCTCGCCGAGCCACGCGAGGTACTCCGGGCCCTCCAGGCCCCAGAACCCGGGCCATCCCTCTCCCGATGCGTAGCCGTCGAGGGAAGTGATGAAGTCGACGAGAAGCTCCGACATGGCGATGTCCTTTCCTAGGTGTCACGAGCTTCGACCGGCCGGGAGTGACAAACTCATCGGCCGCGCTGTCGGGTAGAGAGAACACGTGCGCTCACGAGCGAGCTGCACTACGGCGGCAGCAAATACTCACCACTCGGCGCACGAATCAAGGAAGGTGGCAACCTGAGCCGTTGCCGGGCCACATGCCGACAAACCTCCTGCTGGTGATCGCGGCGACGATCTGGTGGCCCTGATAAATTCCCGGCCATGGTGTACAGCGACTCCACTGTGCCGGCATCGCGGCCACCACAGGCACCGGGCGACCAAACCCGCCCCCACACCCGGGATTCCCTTGCAGAAGACATGAGAGCACTGGGGTTGCGTAGCGGCGACCTCGTCCTGGTACACGCGAGCCTGAAATCGCTGGGATGGGTGTCCGGTGGAGCCGTCGCCGTCATCCAGGCACTACAGGACACACTCACCCCCTCGGGCACCCTGGTCGTCCCGACCCATACATCGGGCCTGACAGATCCCGCGAGATGGCAGAACCCTCCGGTACCTCCGGAATGGGTGCCGGAGGTACGGGCCAGTTTGCCGGCCTTCGATCCCCGGCGAACCCCCAGCGAGTGGATGGGGGCGGTGGCCGAGACATTTCGCACCTGGCCGGACGTGCGGCGGAGTCACCATCCCCATGTCTCGTTCGCCGCCTGGGGTACCGACGCGGCAGCGATCGTCGACGGCCACGAGTTGAGCATGTCGCTCGGCGAGGGATCACCGCTGGCGCGCTTGTACGACCGCCACGCACGGGTATTGCTGATCGGCACGAACAACTGCACGAGCCTGCACCTCGCGGAGGTTCGCGCCGGTACGGCGTCCGTGGTAACCCAGGGCGCTCCGCTCATCCGCGACGGACAACGGCAGTGGGTGCGATTCCCGGACCTGGATTACGACGACACCCACTTCGCCGACATTCTCGACGAGTTCGCGGCAGCACGACCGGCCGATATCAGTACCGGACGGCTCGGTTCGTCGGTCGCGCGGCTGGTGGAACAGCGACCCTTGATCGATTTCGCCACCGGCGCGCTGCGCAGAAAGATCGGGTAATTCCCGCAGCCACAGCCGGTCGGTATGGGATCGGATGCGACCGAGACCACGCTCCGGACAGAACCGCGACAGATCTGAGGAAAGGCCGCGAACCTCCTCACCTCACGCAGCGGGAGTGGTCGGCATCTTCAGCAGGTGCCCACCGATATGCGCCAGCGATTTTGAAGTCCTGCTTCTCGGCGAACTGGATGCGCTCGGGGCGCGCATCAAGAAACCGGCAACCCGATCCGTGCCCGGCGGCGGATCGCGTTGTTCAGATGTTCAAGAACTCGAGATGGACGATACGAGTCTGCGCGTCACGCTCATCGACCAGTACCTTACGGAAAACGAGGTTCCCCGACGGAGACGTGATGTTGTCGCGAGCGTAGAGAAGCTTCGGCGAAGAGTTCGGATCAGGACCGGCGATCGTCGAAATGGACAACGCGTGCCCGGGCCCGAGGGGAGTGGAATAACGGGACTCCTCCAGCATCCACACCAGATCCGGTGGCGACATCTCGACGGCCAGACGGAACCGGGGCACGCGACCGACTTCCTTCTTCACCAGCAGAACCTTCCCGTTCACCGGAAGAGTCCAATCGCCGTATTCGGTAGCCTCACGGATCAGGTCCGGGCCGGTTCCGGTTTCGGTATCCGCCGCAGCACGGTCGACGGACTCGGTGCATCCCACGCCGGCCAGCGAAACGAACATGAGCAGACCGACGAACAGGACGCGCAGCGACACCCGGAGAACCCTCGGCGACCCGCTGTCATCGGGTCGGATCGGTGCGGTCGCCGTTCCTGCTGTCCGGTGGGTCCGGAAAATCGATAGCGCCATGGGTGGGTACAACCCCCTCGTAGTGTTGGACCGACGAAGTTCCGAACATATTGAATTCCTTGGCGTATCCCGCCGTGTGCAAGCCGCCCATCCGCTTGTCACTGATGTCGAAGCCGAGCAGTTCGACGCCTTTCGGGCTGGGCCCGGAGCTGTCCCAGTTGTAGCGATCGAAGACATAGCACTTGTAGTCGACCACGACGGAGGGCTGCCCGCCGTCGGTTTCCGGGGCCCGGACCGTCACCACGCCACTCGCGGTGAAGTGCACTGCGTTCACCGCAAAGTACCAGTCCCCCTGCGTGTCCTGATCGAAGGTGTGGTCCTCGGTCCACGGCTGTTGGAATGTGACAGTCCTTCCGTGGTTTGCCGGATCGAAAGCGATTTGCTGCACAGTGAGGGTGATGAAACTGTCGACGCGTCGCTTCATGATGGGATCGTCGGTCATCATCTCGTCCGGGCTGATCGTCAGGTCCTTGCCGCTGTTGCCGAGGTAGTGGCGGAGGTGCCGTGCCGCGTTCGTCCATCCCGCAGCATCTGCCGCTACTGCTCCTCCGAGGGCGACCTTCGCGAATGCGGCGTCGTCCGCCCGGCTGTACCAGGGCTGCGAACCGTGTGCCCCCTGCCCGGGATCTGTCGGCGGCAACGGCGTCGGCATTCCGGGGATCTCCGGCGACATCAGAACACCGTTCCTATCCCTGTCACCAGGTACTCAACCTGCGGATGCATTACTTTCCTCCCACCACACGTTGTCACCGAACCCATATTTCGCGACACCCGGGTCGACCACGATTTTCTCCGGCACCTCGAAATCGACCGGGCTGTATACCGCAGCCTTCCGCCCAGGGGCGTAGTCCACGGCGGCGGAGACCTTCTCCAGCATCGTTGTGATGGTCGTATGCCGGGATTCGGCAGCGCTTCGCAATCCATCGAGCGCCGACCGGATCTCTGTCCTCAGCGATTCCGGCATCGGGTTGTTGATCAGTGACGCCCACACACCGAGCGGAAACGACGCCTCTTGGTGGCTGATCGACTTCAGCACCAGATCGCTCAGGCCGACCGCCTGGTTGTAGACCAGCCGGGTCAGTACGAGCCCGCCGTTCTCGACGATCTTCGCGACGGCATCGAGATCGATACTTCTGTCGGCCATCGTCCGCGCCGCGGTGCCGGTGCCGGTGCCGAACGACTGCGCGGCGTCACCGGTCCAACTGTTCTGTAACCATCTCGTGCCGTTGACCAGGTTCTCCGAGGTGACATAGTCGTTGATGCCGAGCCAGCCGATCCGCTGGCCGATCGCTTGCAGAGCCTCCCAGTCCGCAACCAGCGGTGCAAGGTAGTCCGCGACCGGTTTCAGCCCGATCGCCACGGCGAAGTCGTCGTCGTAGACCTGTATCTGATCGATCGCCGCGGTCAGCACTCGGCGAACGGAGTACTCGACCTCCGAAACGTCCGGAAAACCGGGCAGTTGCAGGCCACTGAATCTGTTGACGCCTTGCCCCGCGCCGGCCGGGTCGGCGGCGCCCGAACCGCTGGGAAGACCAGTCGATGCCGCGGAGACTGCGCTCGCCGTGGCACCATCTGTGGCCCGATAGGAGGCCGCCGACGCGGAAAGGTTCGTTCGGAACATCTCGATGGCTATCGAGTCTGTCCGCTGGGCGGTAGAGATCGCTGTTTGAGACTTCTCGAACGACGGCGTCAGCGTGGCCATCAGGCCCGTCGTGCCGACCGGAAGGGCCGTCCCGGGTAGAAACCGGGAAGCATTCGAGATGAAGTTCGCTCCCATATCGGTGAGATCCGATTCGAACCCGGCGAGGGCTGCCGGATCGACCGTCACATCGGTCACAATGTGTCCCCCGTACTTTCACACGAACTCATGCAGACCCATCGCCCTCGACCGGAACAGCCGTATGATATGCGGGACATGCCGCTGCACATATACATCGAATCCCCCGTTCGAGCTTGGAGCCGAGGATACCTCGCCTACAGGAGAAGGGAACGGCGCAGCGCGACTTCTGTCCGAGCCGCTCGTCAACGCCGTCGTGACGAGTACGACGGTCGAGCCGGCAAAGCAGGGGGAGGGTCCGCACCGACGGGCCATACGGGAAGAGAGCCATCGACCGGCCGGTTACATGCTGTATGCCGAAACCCTTCACCGAAGCCGAACGCCAAGAATTTCTCGCGGGCAAGCACATTGCGGTGTTGTCGGTCGCCGCGACCGATGGACGGCCGCCTACCTCGGTCCCGATCTGGTACGACTACGTCCGGGGCGGTGACATCAGGGTCAATACCGGCGCGAACAGGCGCAAGGCCAGGCTCATCCAGGAGGCCGGGGTGGTGACCTTGGTCGTTCAGCGCGAAGAGCTGCCGTATCAGTACGTCATCGTCGAGGGCACCGTGGTCGGTGCCGAGACCCCGTCCCCGCATGCGGCGCGGGAAGCCATCGCCGTCCGCTATCTCGGTCCCGAGGGTGGACGCGACTTCGCCGACAAGATGGACGGCAGCCAATCCGTCCTGTTCACCATCCGCCCCGACCGCTGGATCAGCCAGGATTACTCGAGCGACTTCTGACCAGCGCTGTTTCAGTTCGGACCCGATCGGTGGGCGCGAGGCCGTGGGGAAACGAACGGAATCCGAGCCTCGCGTCAGTGGCCGGTCCGCCGCAACTCGACGACGGGAATGATCCGGTCGGTCTTGCGCTGGTACTCACCGAACTGGGGCTGCACGGCGACCTGTTTTGCGTAGATCTCGTCGCGTTCGGCCCTGGGCAGCACCCGAGCGGTGACCGGGAACGTCTCTGTGCCGTACTCGACGGTGGTGTCGGGGTTGGCCACCAGGTTGTGGTACCAGGCCGGGTGCTTCGGGCTGCCGCCCAGGCTCGCGAAGACGAAGATCCGGTCACCCTCTATGTAGGGGACCAGAGGCGCGATACGTTCGACGCCCGATTTCGCGCCTTTGTGATGCACGAGGATCAGCGGGAAGCCCTCGAACATGCCGCCGACGGTGCCGCCTTTCTCGCGGAATTCGGTGATGACCTGGGTGTTCATCTCGATGATCTCGTCCACGTCTGCCATGGTTCGACCATATGCGATACCGGGTGAATTGATCGATAGCAGAATTGGCCAGAAACATATCCGTTTGTCGCACTATCATCGATTATATGGATGTTCTTGCCGACGTACTCGCGGTCGGCGGTGTCCGCGGTACCGCGGGTGCGCGCATCGAAGCGGGCGGCACCTGGGGGATCTCCTGGGACGCGCGCTGCGACGCCGCGTTCTATGCCGTCACCTCGGGCACCGCATGGCTGTGCCTGCCCGGCCAGGAGGCGCAGCAACTCATGCCCGGCGATGTGGTGCTGTTGGCGAGCGGGGCGGCGCACGCGTTGAGCAGCGCACCCGGCGTGCCGCTGGCCCCGTGCGGCGGGTGCGGAGGCGACGCGGCCATGGCGGACGGCAGTGTGTTGCGGTTGGGCGACGGTGCGGTGCAGACGCATATCCTCGGCGCGAGTTACGAATACGACCGCACGGTGTCGACGCAGGTGATGACATCATTGCCGCCGGTTCTGCACATCAGGGCCGAGCACGGCGGCAACTGCCTCGACGACACCGTCCGGCTGCTGTCGCGGGAGCTGGCCTACCCGCAGATCGCGACCGCATTCGTACTCAACCGCTTGGTCGACATTCTGTTGGTGCAGTTGCTACGGGTCTGGTCGGCGAAAAGCCCGGACGAGGCGCACGACTCCTGGCTCGGCGTGCTGGCCGACCCGGTGGTCACCGACGCGCTCGCCAAACTCCATCAGGAGCCGGCCCGGGGGTGGACCATCGACTCACTCGCCGCGGAGCTGACGCTCTCCCGCAGCACACTGACGCGGCGGTTCCGCGCGGTGACCGGTACCGCGCCGGCCGAATACCTGACGCGATGGCGGATGGATCTGGCCGCGATCCGCTTGCGAGACAGCGACGATCCTCTCGATGCCATCGCCCGCTCGGTCGGATACACCTCGGTCTACGCGTTCAGTCGAGCATTTCGCCGGGCACGCTCGCAGGCTCCGGGGCAGTTCCGTAGCGCGACGCGGACAACCGAGCGCGTCCCGGCACGTCCTCCTGGGGCTGCCACCGAATAAGGCCACTACAGTCGTCCCCCGTCACTCCCCGCCCCGAGCCGGGCACCGCGGCGAGCCGATCCGAACTGCACGCCCCCGCACCACTCACACCGGAACGGAAACCGGCGAATTCACCGCTCCGCTATGGTGACGAATATGACGGTAGAGCCACCACCCGAGGACCTCCCGGCGGTGCGCGCCACCGACAACGAACGCGAGAACGCCGCCGCGCTCATCCAGCAGGCGCACGCCGACGGACGGCTGGACCTCACCGAATTGGATGAGCGACTCGCCGCCGTGTACTCCAGTAGAACCAGGTCGGAGCTGGAGGTGGTCACTGCCGACCTGTCGCCTGTCGCGCACGGCGGTACGACAGACCGCCTGGTACTGCGCTCGAAGGGCAGCAAACTCGCACGGCAGGGCGCCTGGCTGGTGCCACCGCAGATCGTCGTGCGCTCCGAACACGGCAGAGTGGTACTCGATTTCGGCACTGCCGTGCTGCGGTCCCGGGAAATCCTGGTCGAAGTGGATTCCAAACACGGCGGCGTCGAATTCGTCGTACCCCAGGGCTGGATCATCGACCTCGACGATATGGTCACCGAGTGGGGACGCATCACGAACAAGGCGGTCCCCCCGGTAGCCGGAATGCCCCGGCTCCGGATCAGCGGCCGCATCGAACACGCCGGAATCACTGTCCGTCACCCCCGCCGCCGGCGCTGGTGGTGGCCGTTCCGCTGAGGAAGCGGTTCTCCGTCCGTATCACTGCCGAGGGCTACCCCGCACTGCTCCGGATGTCCGAATAGCCCCACGGCGAGCAACGGGACTGCGTTTTTCGGCGCTTCCGACCTGATTACCGCGGCGCGGCGGCCCGGCGAGCTGACACGCGGTCAGCAGAAGCTCGTCGGTGTGGCCTCTATTTCGGTGATATCGGCTGAGCCGAGACGCTTCCGCGCACGAAGGCTGCGGGGCGACCACAACCCAGGAATGACCGAGCAAATACCAACGCGCGCAACGATGTTCCGCCGACCGCGAACTGTGACGTTCTGCAATACTGACGCTCGGCGGGTCTCGTTCGCGCACCGATGAGCTCGTGACATCAACCGGGTTGCAGCGATATGAGGGAGGGGGCAGGAACTTCTGCGGTGTCATCGTCTACAACGTCCGACCACCACATCACGCCCAGCTCTTTCCTCGACCAGGTAACTGCCGGCTCGCCACATAGTCGAACCGAACCGCTGTGTTCCTCCCACGGCGACTGATGGAAAGGCAGGACCCACGATGACAACGACCTCGGAGCATTCCACATTCTCGACCGGGCATGAGGCTCGCGAGATCGACGCAGTCGTCGTCGGAGCCGGATTCGCCGGTCTCTACATGCTGCACAAGTTGCGCGGACTCGGACTCTCGGTGCAGGTGTACGAGGCCGGTGGCGGACTCGGTGGCACGTGGTACTGGAACCGTTATCCGGGCGCACGCGTCGATGTGAAGAGCATGTACTACAACTACTCCTTCGATCCGGAGCTCGAGCAGGAGTGGGAGTGGACGGAGAAGCTGCCGCCGCAGCCGGAGTTGCTCCGCTACATCAACCACGTCGCGGATCGTTTCGATCTGCGTAAGGACGTGCGGTTGCGAACCCGGGTCACCGCCGCGGTGTACGACGAGCCCGCCGCGCGGTGGCGGATCACGACCGATCAGGGCGAGGTCGTCTCGGCGCGGTTCGCGATCATGGCGACAGGTTGCCTGTCGGCGCCGAAGATGGTGGAAGTGCCGGGCATCGATACGTTCCGGGGTCGCAGCTTCCACACCGGCGACTGGCCCGATCAGGAGGTGGACTTCAGTGGCCGACGGGTCGCGGTGATCGGCACGGGTTCCTCGGGGGTGCAGGTTATTCCGCTCGTCGCCGAGACGGCCGAGAAGCTCACCGTGTTCCAGCGGACCGCGAACTATGTGCTTCCCGCCGGCAATCACGCGATCGATCCCGAATTCCAGCGCGATATCAAGTCTCGCTATCGCGATGTGCGCAAGGCCAACCGGGAATCGTCGTTCGGCATCGCACGGCCCGAGGCCACCAAGGGGGCGCTCGAGGTGAGCGAAGACGAGCGGAATGCCTTCTACCGGGCGGTCTGGGAGGACAAGAACAGCGAACTGGTCAGCATGCTGACCGGCTTCACCGATACCCTCACCGACGAAGCCGCCAACGAGACCGCCGCCCAGTTCATCCGCGACCGCATCGCCGAAATCGTGACGGATCCCGCTGTCGCGAAACTACTTCAGCCCTCCGGCCTGTTCGGCGTCAAGCGCCCGGTTCTCGGTACGGACTACTACGAGACCTTCAATCGTCCCAATGTCCGGCTCGTGGATGTTTCCGCGACCCCGCTGACCGAGGTCACCGAGTCCGGACTCGAGACGACGCAGGAGAGCTTCGAGTTCGACGACATCATCTACGCCACCGGATACGACGCGATGACCGGTGCGCTGGACGCGGTCGATATCCGCGGCCGGGGCGGTGCGTCGCTGCGAGAGAAGTGGGCCGACGGGCCCGTCACCTACCTCGGTCTCGCCGTGGCGGGTTTTCCGAACCTCTTCACGATCACGGGCCCGGGCAGCCCGGCGGTTCTGTCGAACATGCTGGTGTCCATCGAGCAGCACGTCGACTGGGTGGCGGACGCGATCGATGTGATGCGAACCAAGGGCGTCACGACCATGGAGGCCGAGGGCGACGCTGAACAGGAATGGACGCGGCACGTCGGCGAAGCCGGCGATATGACGCTGTATCCGAAGGTGGACTCCTGGTACGTGGGATCGAATGTGCCCGGCAAGCCGAGGGTGATGTATGCCTACATCGGCGGCGTCGGCGCATATCGCGAGAAATGCGACCAGGTCGCCGCCGACGACTACGACGGGTTCACTCTGACGCGGTGACCGAGGCACTGCCGGTGGCGGGCACCGCAGCGCCCGCCACCGTGTGGTGTCCGGTGTAGCCCTATCAGGCGAGACGCATCGGCGGGCACGCCGGAAATTCGACCGGTAGTGCCGCCAAGGCGCGGTGGAACTGTCCCTGCCGCCAAGGTAGTTGCCGGGCGGGTACTTTCGAGCGAATATCGGGCAGGGCATCGAGCAGCAGGTCGATACCCTGCGAGGCGATGGTCTGGGCGAGGGTCCGGGCCGGGCAGCCGTGCGGGCCACCTCCCCATGCGAGGTGCGAACGGTTTCCCCTGCGGTCACCGCCCGCGATGCCGGGATCGTTGTTGCACGCGGCCAGGCTGATGACCACGGGCTGATCGGCCGGCAGCCACACATCGCCGACGAGTTGCGGTTGTCTGGGGTAGCTCACGCACCAATTCGCCAGCGGCGGATCCTCGAACAGCACCGCATCGATAGCGTCCCGCGTGGCCATGGCGCCGCTGAGGACCTCGCCCCCGTACTGCTCGTCGGTCATCAACAACAGCAACGCATTGAGGATGAGATTGCAGGTCGGCTCCGTTCCCATCGAGAACAGGAGGGCGGCCTGGTTCACCATCTCCATGGCATCGAGCCCGTCCGGGTGCTGCAACAGCTCCGAGGTCAGATCGTCGCCCGGCTCGGCCCGCTTCTGCTCGACAACTCCGATCAGCGCCTGGACGAAACGCTGCTGCCCCTCCTCGGCGCCCACTCCCTCCAGCATGGCAGCCATACCGTGGTAGGCCTCGGCCGCGGCGTCTTCGGGAAAGCCCATCAGTTCACTGATGACCCGGAAGGTCAACGGATACGCGTAGTCCGTTCGCAGGTCGGCGGTACCGCGTTCGCAGAAGTCGTTGATCAGCGCGTCGGCGGCCCGCGCCACCGCTCCGTGCACCTTGTGCATGTCGACGGTGTCCAGCGCCGCGATGATGGTGCGCCGATAGCGCTCGTGTTCCAGGCCTGCGGTTCGCAGCGCGTTCTGGCGATAGCCCAGCATCGGCAACATCGGAGAGTCCCCGGGGGCGTTCTTCTCCCATCGGCGGGGGTCGGCGGGGAAATGGTCCTCGTCGTTGAGGATTCGCATGGCCACCTGGTAACCGATCACGAGCGTGGCCGGCACACCCGGAGCGAGCTCGATCGGCACCAACGGGCCGTGACGTCGCAGCTCCGCGTAGGTGCGGTGCGGATCGGCCGCGAACGAGGGGATGTCCAGCCGAACATGAGAGCCGGCGGATATCGGGGGACCCTGTGCGATCACGGATTCGCCCTGCGAACCCAGATCTGTGTCGCTCAACGCGTGACTCCCCTGCGCGGTGCCGCGTTGCGTCCCTTTCGGCCTGCCGCCCGACGGCCCGGCATTCGTTGTGTGGGCATGCTGGCGCATATTACCGGGAACCGTTACAGTCCAACATTTTTGGCGAGGCAACAACCATAGTCGGTTGCGAATGAATGCTGTCTGCGGTGATCCAATTCCGTAGTTTGTCGGGATTGCGAACGGCCCAGACGCGGGCGATCCGGTTGTCGGCGAGGTCGAAGGCGACGACCGAGGTGATGGTTCGGTTCGTCTGGATCGCCAGGCCGGGTACGACGTCCTCGGCATCGGCCAGAGAGCCGAGGAGGCGGTACGCCAGATTGATCAGTTGGTGGCGCTCGCCCATGACCGAGTCCGAGCCGGATTCGATGCGGGGCGCAGTCCCATGTTCGCCGCTCATGGTGTCGTCGGCCCTCTCTGTCGCATATGGATAGACGAAGCGGTCTCGCCGAAGGTGATGTTCACCCGGGGCGCTGAGCCCGAATCAGGACGGGCTTGTGACTCCGGTCTCTCGAACCCCTCTCCGCCGCAGACCGAAACGCATGAGCAAACCGGTCGTGACCAGCCCGAATATGGATCGTCCACCGCCTCGGGCGGGAGAGTCCTTCTCGGACGCGAACCAGACCTGGAAATTCGCCGGGTTGACCGGGAGTGAGATGTGCTCGTGCGTTATCGCCCAGGCGTCGTCCGTCCGTCGCAGACACACTGTCTCGCGCACCCATATCGGCAGCTCGATCCCGCCGGGGCGCTTTCCGGAGTCCAGGTGGAGCATGTGGGCGAAAGCCGTGTCCTCGGCTGTGATGACGGTCAGATCGTGGGTTTCCAAGCCGATGGGGCCGACGTACCCATCGAACCATCGCACGAAGTTGCGGCGCACTTCGGCCGAACCTGTGAACCGCAAGGGCGCTACGGCATCGTAATAGACGATGTCCGGTGAATAGAAGGACATGAGGCGATCGATGTCCTTGGACCGCTGTGCATTGGTACGGCTCTCCAGCAACGCCCTGATCTGGGCTTCGTGTGACATCATCGTCTCTCCGTTCGACGCTTTCCGGCTGCAGCCGACTACCCGGCAGCCGACCCTGCGCTTGCAGTAATCCGACGAAGTAGCCCGGAGGAATGTGAGGCGCGACCCGATATCGCCGCGATGCGGTACAAAGTCCGGAGGGGCTCACAAACGGATGTTGCGGACTGTGACGGCCATGCGGCGGAGCCGGCCCCGTATCCGGCCGTCGGTGTCGGGCGTCAGTGTCAGGCCGACTGTGTCGGCGATGCGGGCGGCTACCGCTGCCACCGGGATCGTGTCGGTCCGGATGTGGTCGGCGAACTCGGGCTTGCTCAGCTGTTCGAGGCAGAAATCCAACCGGTCCACCGCGAACTGTTCCGCACGCAGCAGCAGATCCTCCTGGCCGACCGCTCGCAGAATCGGAGCGAAGCCGAGCCCACGATCGCGCAGACGATCCAGAACTGTCTCCCGGCGCGCCAGCAGCGCGAAATGGCGTACATCGTGACCGGCTTCGCGCAGCCGCCCGACCGTCTCGTCGAAGTACCGCGGGTCGGCGACGGTCATCGGGGCGATCACCACGCCCTCGTGCTCACGAAGCACATGGTCCAAGACCTCGAACACGCCTTGCCGCCAGCTCGGATAGTCCTGGAAATCGGTCCGCAGCTTCGGCGGCATCATGCGATGCAACCCGTATCCCACCATTTCCGGGTCGCACACGACACTGCCGGGAACCCGGCGGCGCAGCTCGAACGCGGTCTGTGTCTTTCCCCCGCCGAAGGGACCGTTGATCCAGAGCAGCATGACCATCAACCTATCCGGGGCTGCGCCGGCGAGCGCTACGCAATCGACATATTTCCTTCCAGGCCGGCGGAGAGGCCCGTCAAGGACGGATGGTTTCTGGGAATCCGGTCCATTGCAACCCGGGCGTAAGGTGACTCATCTCGTTGAACATGACGAGGCGCGGGGGGAGGCCCGGGCGGTACTCGACGACGGTGAGGGCGGCGTTCGCGCTGTCGAGGCCGAGCCATCGGGCGGGAGGTGCGCCGAGCGCGTCTCTGACCAGCCAGGCGATCGGGTACGCGTGGGTGATGAGCAGTTCATGGATGTCCCGCTCGTGCTCGGGCGTGGTCGCGAAGGTGTCGATCAGGCGCTGCGCGATTCGCTGTCCGTTCTCGGCTTCCGCGGTGTCGTAGCCGTCGAAGAACGGCATCCAGGACGCGGGAGTTTCGTCGGGTGCGGGTACGTAAGGGATGTGGTCGACGAGTTCCGCGGCTTCGGTGACCGGCACGCGGGACCGAAAGCGCTGTGCTGTCTCGCGAGCACTGTCGGCTGCCCGGGACAGGGGGGAATGCCGGACCGCGTCGAACGGAATATGCGCCAGACGTGCGCCGAGCAGGCGTGCTTGTTCGCGTCCGGTGGCGGTGAGCTGCCCGAAGGGGTCGGCGTGGCCGTGTCGGGTGAGGTAGAGATATCGGATCGCCATATGTTGCTCGGGATACAGGGCCTGCTCGGCTCGCGCCTCTTTCGGCCGGTGGGTCGTGCGGGTCAAATTCCGACGGCGGTCACGGTTCCCGCCGAGCCGTCGATCGTGACGGGGGTGTCGTCGCGGATCAGATCGGTTGCGCCGGTAACCGCGAGGACGGCGGGAATACGCATTTCGCGGGCGACGATCGCAGCGTGGGAGAGCACACCCCCGGTTTCCGTCACGACGCCCTTCGCGATCCGCAACAGAGGTGTCCAGGCCGGATCGGTGTACGGACAGACCAGGATGTCCCCAGGGCGGACCCGGGCGAAATCACCGGGGCCGCGCACGATCCGGGCGGTGCCGGTCGCGGTTCCGGGACTGCCCGGTGTGCCCGTCGAGCTCGGCGGGGAACCGATTGCGGCATTGTTCGCGGACTCATCCGGTGGGGGTGAGGGAAACCCGGCAGTGATGGGACGGGCCTGCAGTATCCAGATCCGATCACCCTCGAGCGCCCATTCGACGTCTTGCGGTCCACCGAGAACGGAGGCGATCGTGTGCCCGAGCCGGCTCAGACGCACCGCGGTCTCGTCATCGATCGTCGCCGCGCCACGATCGGTGGCCGACACATCGCGGGTGACCAGCACCGCGCCGTCGCGATCCATCCGGAGACGCTTATCCGAGATGTTCTCGGTGACCGCCCCGCTGCCGTCGACTCGGTAGGCATCGGGGGTGACAGCACCGCCGACCACAGTGGGCCCGAGGCCCCAGGACGCTTCGATCGCGGTGTTGCCGCACCGGCCGGTGGGAGTGAACATGACCCCGGAGACCTCGGCGTCGACCAGACGCTGGACGAGGACTGCCATCGCCACGTGACCCGATCCACGTTCGTGCCCGCCCAGAGCGGCACGGTAGGCGGTCGCACGCTGCGACCACAACGAAGTCCAGCATGTTTGCACCGCGTTCATGACCGAGTCGACGCCTTGCACAGCGAGAACGCTCTCGTGCTGCCCCGCCGCGGAGGCCGCGGGCGTGTCTTCGTCGTCCGCCGACGAACGGACCGCGACGGGCCGATCGCCCAGTCTCGCGAGCCCCTCGGCGATGGCATCGCGCAGCACATCGGTAACCGTCGTGGTGGGGTTCGCGAGGGCGGCTCGATACACGTCGAACGGGATCACGAAACCGTCCGGCACGAGCAGGCCGGCGCGGACCAGCGCCCCGAGCGTGCCCGCCTTCCCACCGCAGGTTTCCGGGACGGCATCCCGCAACTGATGGATCACACGCCACCTTTCAACAGAACATTGACAACATTTTGTTGATTGTGCAGGATTGCGGCATGGAACGCCAGCGCGATGAGACGAACCCGGCGAGCCGGGATCACTCGAACGCCAAGCGGGAACACGAGGCCACCGACCACCTCCTGGCGGTCGGCGCGAGTGGAATAGCCCCTCGCCCGTGGCGTCCCGCGCCCGCACCACCTTCGGCGGTCGACCTCGTCCAATACACGCTCTGGCGATCCGGAGAGCTCACCCCCGACGACATCGCCAGCGCCCTGACACTGCTTCCCGCCGCTCGTGCCGAGCTCGACGGCCTGGAAGCCGGGATGCTGTTCGCCGCACGCAGTACGGGGCTGACCTGGGCGCAGATCGCAGACGCCATGGGATTCAATTCACCCCAGGCGTGCCAGCAGTACTACAACCGTCTGACCACCCGACACGGATCCGACTCATGACCCATCACTCCTCCCCGGATCTGCTCGCCCTGCACGCCGTCCGGATATCGGGGTTCGCCGATGCCCCGGCAATCGCCCACCGCTTCCACCTCGACCCCGCCGAAACGACAGAGTTCCTGCTCGATGCGCAGGCGTACGGATGGGTGCAATATGCGGAATTCGCCGACATGCACGGCTGGTCACTGACCGAATCGGGTCGGGCTCGAAACGAACAGCAACTCCACGAGGAACTATCCGGCATCGGCGGAGCAGATCGGATTCGTCTCCTCTACCGCGACTTCCTCCCACTCAACGCGCGTCTCCAACGAGCCTGCACCGACTGGCAACTCCGCCCGACGCCCGGCAACACACTCGCCGCGAACGACCACTCCGATACCGCGCGGGACGAGCGGATCCTCGAAGAGCTCTCCGCCATCGGCAACGCGCTCGGTCCGCTCGCCGACGAGCTCGGTGCGGTTCTCGCGCGACTCAGCGGTTACGGGACGCGCTTCGATACGGCGCTGCGCCGAGCGAAAGGCGGGGAGCACGGCTGGGTGGATCGCACCGACGTCGACTCCTGCCATCGGATCTGGTTCGAACTACACGAAGACCTTCTCGCGACACTCGGCCTCGATCGCCGCGCGGAGATCTGATCCCGAGCGCACCTCCGAGACCGGCCGGACACATGCGAGCGCCGATGAGCTCCGAGCGCGTATCGCGGACTGTGACGACCACGCGGCGAAGCCTGCCTCGTATCCGGGCGTCGATGTCACACCGACCGTGGCGGCGATACGGTCGGCTACCGCTGCCCGATCGCTTGGACGCGACGACACTGTTGCTCTCCTCGACTGGCCGCCACCCGCGACGTCCTCGCCGCGGACCGAGCGCGACTGCTGCGCCCTGACCGATACGACGGGGGCCTCCTACCCTGCCCAAGGAAATCAGGGCTGTAACGGGTTCTACGGAGACGGCGATAATTCGCTGACTCCGCGATCCGGAGTGGGGGGTCGAGAACGCTTTGATGCCAGCAGGATTGGGAAGTTTTCATGAAACGTTGCCTGGTGACCGTGTTTGCATGCGCTGCAGTGGTGCTCGGCGTGAGCGGGTGTGGCGACGAATCGGAATCGCACGATAACCACGGGACGACCTCCAGTACAGCTGCGACCAGCCCGGAGGCACCGTCGAGCGTTGCCTCGACCACCCCGATGCCGCAGAGTCCGGCACCGGCTCCCCCCGCCCCCGTCGAACCCCCGCCTGCCGCTGAACCGCCGGCCGTGGGGCCACCGGCCGTTGAGCCGGCACCGCAGCCGCCCACGCAGCCGCAGGCGCCCGCGCAGCCGGAGCCGGCCCAGCCCGAGCCGACACTCACCCTGCCCGATTTCGATCCGCAGGCCGGATACTGACCGACGGGATAGTTTTGCTCCGCAATATCCTTCGGCGTCGAAGCGGGGTGTTCGGCGCCGTGGTGGCGGCCGCACTCGCCGTGACCGCCATGTACGCACCGGCCGCGGCGGCGCCGGTTGAAAAAAGCCGCCCCGCAGGAAAATCTCTCGTGGTGCTGGGTGATTCGTTCACCGCGAACTACCCGAAGGTGTTCTCCGGCACCAAGGAGTGCCTGCACGCGCCCACGTCGTGGCCGACTCGGTTGAGCCAGCGGATGGAGCTCGCGGGCACGCCGGACTTCGTGGATGCATCCTGTAGTGGATCCACGATCGCCTCGGGGCAGGGCTGGTGGCTGGTACACGAGGTGGCCGAGGCGGCGAAGCAGCAGGCGTTCGGGCCGGAGACCGAGGTCATCGCTGTTCAGACCGGGATGAACGACGTCTGGTCCCGCACCAATACGGCGTCGATGATCAGCTCGTTGCAGACCTGCGTATTCAACTTCGTCGACGGATGCGGGCTGGAGGCGGCCGAACAAGGACGGTTCACCGAATACCGGAACGTCACAGGGCAGCTCTACGCCAACCGCATCCGTGAAGTGATCACCTATATGCGCTACTACGCGCCGAACGCACGGATCATGCTGGTCGGGTACCCGGAATTGTTCCCCGCGGCGCAGGGGCACGTCTGCGTGAACGTACTCGGCGCCGGGCAGGTCGTGCAGCCGAGGGGCCGCGCGGTGACCGAATACCTGGACCGCCTCGATACCGCGCAACGGGAGGCCGCCGAGCTGCTGCACCTCGAGTTCGTCGATATTCGCTCGGTGACCGCGGGCCACGGGCTGTGCTCGGCCGAACCGTGGTTGAACGGTTTCTTCGATCCCGAGGCCGACGTGGCCGGAATGCCGTTCCATCCCTCGGCGCACGGTGATGCGGTGACCGCGGAGGCGGTGTACGAGCGGATCCGCGGGTGAGCACGGCGCCGGCCCGGGTCGAGGCCGGATCGGAATTCCTCGATGCGGCGACGGTACGACCGTCGCTGCCCTCGCTGACGGGGGCACGCTGGTGGGCGGCGTTCGCCGTGTTCGTGTTGCACGCCCTGGTGTTTCTGCCGGTGTATCCGTTCCAGAAGTCGGAGTTGTTCCGGCAGATCCATCAGCTGATGCCGATGCAGCTGGGTGCCGCGGGCGTGACTTTCTTCTTCGTCCTGTCCGGTTTCATCATCTATTGGTCGTTCCGGCCGGGGAGCTCGGTGCCGCGGTTCTACTGGCGCCGGGTGTTGAAGATCTACCCGACCCACCTGGTCGCGGCCGCCGCGTTCATCCTGGTGGCAAGCGTCCCCTTGACGCGGCCGGTGGTCTGGGCGCCGAACCTCGCGCTCATCCACACCTGGGTGCCGAAGTGGACGACGGTCGGCGGCCTCAATGTGCCGTCCTGGTCGCTGGCCGCGGAGATCCTCTTCTATCTGAGCTTTCCGCTCATGCTGCCGCTGGTGCGCCGGATCAAAGGGCATCGGGTGCTGTGGGTGCTGGCGG
This sequence comes from Nocardia sienata NBRC 100364, assembly GCF_001613205.1. Classification (GTDB taxonomy): domain Bacteria; phylum Actinomycetota; class Actinomycetes; order Mycobacteriales; family Mycobacteriaceae; genus Nocardia; species Nocardia sienata. The sequence continues at coordinate 51,823 of NZ_BDBX01000035.1, forward strand.
GGACGCTGGTGGCGATCCTGTTGCTGCACACGGCGTATTACCTGTGGGCGCCCGGACCCAAGGGGACCGCGAATACCTTCGCACCACGGCTGATACCGGGTGAGGCGTCACCGTATTTCGAACTCCATGCCGCGCCCATCTGGTTCGAGCAGTCGGATATCCCGGTGGCCCTGTCGTATTGGCTCAGCTACAACTTCCCGCTCTCGCGGCTGCCCGAATTCTTCCTCGGGGTGCTCGCGGCACGACTGGTGCTGGAGGGACGCTGGCACCACACCCGGCTTGCGCCGCCGGCGATCGCGCTGATGGTCGCCTACGCGGCGACCTGGGCGGTGCCGCCGAACTACAAGATGTCAGCGCTGCTGCTCGCGCCGATGACGGCCCTGGTGGCCACGCTGGCCGCGCGCGATCTGGCGGGAATGCGGGGGTTCACCGCCTCGCCGCGAATGGTCTGGCTGGGCAATATCTCCTTCGCCTTCTATCTGATCCAGTTCCCGGTGATGGCGTTGATCACCCGGTTGTTCATCGGCGGAAAGCAGTTCGGGCCGCTGGGCTGGCTGGGGTTCGCCGGACTGAGCCTGGTCGTGTCCATGGTCGCCGCGGCGGCCATCTATCACTGGCTCGACGACCCCTTGATGCGCCGATTCGCCGGTCGCCCCACCGCGGCGCGGGAGAAAGCGGCCGGGTGAGGATGGCGCTGTCCCGGCGGAGGGCTTGCTCGGTCGGTCGTGGTGGACGCACTGACCGAATGTCCCGGCTCAGGTGCGAGCACCGATGAGTTCCGCGCGCGACACAGGTCTACACGGTTATGAGGAGACTGATCTATGGGTTCAGCGTGTCTGTGGACGGCTACATCAACGACCGCGCAGGCAGCATCGACTGGACCCACCCGGACGAGGAGCTGCACCAGTTCCACAACGACCGGTACCGCGAGGTCGAGGTCTCGCTGCACGGCCGTCGCCTCTATGAGCTGATGGCCGAGTACTGGCCGCACGTGCCCGAGGACGCGCCGCCCATCGAGCGCGACTTCGCCGCACTCTGGACGGAGAAGCCGAAGGTAGTCTTCTCCCGGACACTCACCGAGGTCCACTGGAACAGCACTCTGGTCAGCGAGAACGCGGTCGAGGAGGTTCGCACGCTCAAGGCCGGTGGCGACGGCATCATGGAGGTCGGTGGCGCGAGCCTCGCGGCCTCGCTGATGCCGCACGGGCTCATCGACGAATTCCAGCTGTTCCTCTTGCCTGTGGCGCTCGGCGGCGGCACACCGATGTTTCCCCCACTGGCCCAGCGCCTCCGGCTCCGACTGGCCGAGACGAAGCACTTCGACACCGCGGTGATGCTGCGCTACCTCGCCGATTGAGGACCGCTCGGCGCAGGCTCTCCCGTCCGGGCATGTCCCGACTACGCGGCGGGCTTATGCGATCACGCGTCGGCGAGCTCGTCGCGCCAGACCGGGCTGTCGACATAGTGGTTGTCGTAGCGTTGCGAGCTCGCACGGATCTCCTCGACGCTCGCCTCGCCGCGGTGAACCCGCTCGAGCAGCCGGTAGTAGTCGAACCGGTGCAGCCCCGGAGTGAACACCACGAGCAGCTCTGCCTCGGCACCGGCGGCCGGGGCGAACGCGTGGGGAACCGTGGGCGGCACGGTCAGGAAATCACCCCGCTCGAGCCGCACGATCCGCTCGCCCAGCAGAATCCGCACGGAACCGTCGAGCACCAAAAACATCTCGGTCGCGGCGGTGTGGAAATGCGCCGGCGCACCGGGGGAACCCTTGCGCAGGGTCGCCTTGTTGGCGGTCAGCGCGCCCCCGGTCTGTCCGGCGTCGGCGAGCAGGGTGATCAGGCTCAGCGCACCATCCTGAAGGGTCTCGGCCTCCTCGGCACGAACGAGGACGGGGGCGGCGGTCTGCGCGGAAGCGGTCATCGGAACTCCGTTGTCTCGGCGGGTGCGGCACCCGTTTTCATCTGCTGCAGAGTCGACGGAGCAGCCCCGCCGACTGTGACATCCCACCGCACTTGCTCCAGCACAGTTCACACTGTGAGCCGGGTGGTGCCGCCGCTGCGCGCGACACAGGCACACAGGGCCATATCGAAACTCTGCGCTCCCCACCCGGGCTGTTCGTGCGGTACACCCGACTCAGGGTTGCGCATCCTCGGGCCGGCAGCTCACGGTCCGCCGGGCCGACGGGTTCAGGTCGCAACCCCGGTTCTCCCGGATCGGGCAACCACGGCTCCGCCGGGCACCGCGGCCAGGGCGGCCGCGGCCGCCATACCCGCCGAAACCCAGAGCAGCACGTGCAATCCGGCGCCGTCGATGATCACTCCGCCGAGGAAGGATCCCAGCGCGATACTGCCGGTGAAGGCCCCGACGAAGAGACCGGTGGCGGCTTCGCGCCGTTCGGGCACGGCCTGGACTGCCCAGATCTGGCTGCAGACCGAGACACCCCCGTAGGAGAACCCCCACAGCACCAGTACCACGGCGGCCCCGATCGGGGTCGTGCCCACGAGTGGCAGTGCCGGCAGCGCAGCGGCGATACCGGCCGCCAGGACGAGCACTGTCGATCGGACGCGACGCGTGGCAGCGGCACCCGCGGCGAAGTTCGCGGCGATCCCGCAGAGCCCGTAGAACAGGAGCAGCAGCGAGATACCGGCACCGTAGACGCCTGACAATTCCTCCAGCGCGGGCCGCACGTAGGTGTAGGCGGCGAAATGTGCGGTGACCAGAAGGGTCACCACGATCAGCCCGCGGCGCACCGCCGGAATCGCCAACAGCGAACCGGTTTCGCCGCCTGATCCGGCGTCCTGCTGCGGTGGCAGTGCCGGCAAGAGCGCGGCGAGCCCCACGGCGAGCACGAGAGCGGCCAGCGCGAGTGAGCCGAAGGCGCTGCGCCACCCTGCGATATCGCCGAGGAAGGTACCGAACGGAACCCCCAGAACGGACGCTACCGCTACGCCGCTGACGACCGTCGACACCGCCGGCCCCGCGCGAGAGGGATCGACCAGCCGAGTTGCGAGCGCCGCCGCGAGTGCCCACACCACCGCCATGGCGAATCCGACGACCACGCGGCCGAGCGCGAGCACGGCGAATCCCTGAGCGATCGCGGTGATCAGATTTCCGGCGGCGAGCACGAGCGCGGCCGCCATGAGGACATGGCGCCGATCCGCGCCGCCGATCATCCGATAGACGAAAGGCGCGGCCAGCGCGGCCACGATCCCGGTGACGGCCAGACTGAACCCGGCTGTTCCCGGCGTGACGCCCAACCCTTCGGACATCGGCGTCAGCACGCCGACCGGAAGCATCTCCGAGGTGACGACGAGAAATGTGGACAGGGCGAGGACGGCGATCGAGGGCCAACGGCCACTCGATTCGGTGGCGGGTGCTCGCGATTCACGCACAGTGGACATGAATCCAGTCAAGGATGCCCGCTGGGGCGGAACAACAGCGATCAGCTCATTGTTCGATCAGCTGAACTCATCGATCGCCGCGACGGAGGGAGCGGGATGCCGGACCTTCCCGTCCGTGAGCTGGAATGTCTGCTGGTACTGGCCGAGGAGCTGCATTTCGGCCGGACAGCACAGCGGCTACGGGTATCGCAGAGCCGAGTCAGCCAGCTCGTCGCCACCCTGGAACGCAAGATCGGGACGCAGCTGGTAGAACGCACCAGCCGCCGGGTGACGCTCACCGATCGCGGCGCGGATTTCGTAGAACGGTTGCGCCCCACCTACACCCAGCTGGTCGAGCTGGTCGACAGCACGCGGCGGGATGCCGGGCGGGCCGCGCCCATCCGAATCGGTTTCCAGGGCCTCGCCTACGAGACGATCACCTGGACACTGGCCCGATTCACCCAGGAGAACCCGGACGTGGCGCTGTCGCTGCGGGAGCTACCGCTGGGTGACCCGTTCGGTGCGCTGCTGGCCGGTGATATCGATGCCGCCGTCGCGTTGCTCCCGGTTCGGGAGCCGGGGCTCTCGGTCGGGTTCGCGTTCCCACCTGCGCCCCGGATGCTGGCCGTGAGCCACGGGCATCCGCTGGCAGGGATGGAGCGTATCGATGCCGAAGCGCTGGCGGACGTGGACCTCGTCTCGGTGGACGGGCCGGCGCCCCGGTATTGGCGGGATGTGCACTTTCCGCGCTTCACACCGCTCGGGAAACAGATAGCCGGTACGGTCCGTGCGACCACCCTCCAGGAAGGGATGACTCTGGCCGCGACCGGTCGGTACGCGATGTTGACCTGTCGTCCGGTGGCCGAGCGCAACCAACGCGCCGACCTGCGCTACGTGCGCGTCACCGGATTCGACGAGGAGTCGAGGATGGCGCTGATCTGGCATTCCGCGCAGCGCCCCGCGCAATTGACAAAGCTTGCGGCATTACTGGGCGCGCTCCCCCCTCTCGCGGAATCGTCAGGGCAGCGCACTCTACGACAGGCCGAGCGGGACGCTTCCGCTGTTCCGCACATCGATACCCCCGCCGCTCGGCTCTGACCGACCGGGGACGACGCGCAGTATTTTCATGGTGCGGGTGCGGTCAGGGGACGAGGACTTCGGACGTGGCCGGAATGCCCGGACGGTCGGTGCGCACGGTGAGCGCGACCCGCCCCCGGCCCGAGTCCACGTGCAGGTAGAACGGCCGGGAGCTCGTATGGCCGGCGGGGATGAAGTGGCTCACCGAGCCGCTCCGGCCGGTGTCGAGATTCCGCCAGTCGACGATCGCCGTGACATCGCAGGCCAGCAGGGTCGGCGCGTAATTGCCCAGTGGGGAGAAGCCCTGCGTTATCCGCAGTTCTATGGAGTGCGCTGTCCCCGGGAAGGCGTGGTACTGGGACAGGGGGCCGTCGTAGGCGACTCCGGCGGCACTCAGCATGCCGACGCACACACCATTGCCCACCGTCCATGCCGGGGCCGTGCGGACCTCGGTCGTGGCGCATGTCCGGGGTCCGACATTCGACACCCCGAGCTGGCACGGATCGGCGGCGCCGGCGATGCCCGGCGCTGTCACGGCCATCGCCGCACCGACGATTCCGGTAGCTGCTGTCGTGGCCAATTTGCGTGCGATCGTCATGCGTACATGATCGTGCAGCGCCACGTACCCATTACATTCCGCGCCGTCCCGGGCGTAGCGCCGATCCCCGGTCTCGTGGAAGTCACCAGCGCGGTGCTGTCCGCGAGCGACCGGGAGACAGGAATCGAACCTGCTGTTCCCGCTGGTGACGCCGTAGAATTACGGTATCGAACCGCGCACCCGGACCGGCCACTCGGAAGGCAGGTGCACCAATGACGCATCACAATGATCCCCTCGCCGCCGGCATGCATACCGCCCACACCTGGCTGCGGACCGTCGCCGACGCTCTGGGTACCGAAGATCTCGCGTTCGCGCTGCGTGCGCTGCGCGCATGGATGCACACCGTCCGGGACCGGATAGGTGTGCCCAATTCCGCCCATCTCACCGCCCAACTACCCGATTTCCTGCGCGGGATCTGGTACGAGGGGTGGGTCCCGAGCCGGACACCGGGCCACCACGGCGTCGCGGAGTTCGTCGACGAGTTCGCGGAGCGCGCCGGGATCCCGGCGGGTGATGTCGCGTTCACCGCCGGCTGTGTCACCTCCGCACTGGACCGGATGATGTCGCCCGGCCAGCTGGATCACGTCTTCGCCGTATTCCCGGATCGCCTCGGCATCGTGCTGCGCGGCGAGAGGCCGATGGCCGAGGCCTGACGCGTCGCCGCCTGCCCCGAACCCCCGGGTTCAGCGAGCCGAAGGGACGGATATGCGCACCACTTCGAACGAAGTCTGGCCGGCCCTGCGGGTGGACGACTGGGCCGATACCCGCGACACATTGCATATGTGGATGCAGATCGTCGGCAAACTCCGCCTGGCCCGCGCCCCGATGGTCAATCACTGGTGGCAGGTGACCCTTTATGTCTCCGCACGCGGTCTGACCACCTCGGCGATCCCCTACGACCGGGGGACCTTCGATATCGAATTCGATTTCATCGACCACCAGCTGGTGATCCGATCGTGCACCGGCGCGCGGCACCGGATCAATCTGGAGCCCCAGACCGTGGCCGCGTTCTACGAAGAAGTGATGGCCGCGCTGCACGCTCTGGGCATCGACATCACGATCCTGGCCAGACCGGTCGAGGTGGAATGCGCGATTCCGTTCGCCGAGGACACCACGCATGCCGCCTACGACCGGGACCACGCCAATACGTTCTGGCGCCAGCTGGTGGCCGCCGATCGGGTCCTGAACCGGTTCCGCGGGGAGTTCGTCGGCAAGGCCAGCCCCGTGCACTTCTTCTGGGGTGCGATGGACCTGGCCTATACCCGCTTCTCCGGGCGCACCGCCCCACCCCATCCGGGTGGCGCCCCGAACTGCGCCGACTGGGTCATGGTCGAAGGCTACTCACACGAACTGGCCAGTACCGGCTTCTGGCCCGGCGGCTCGGCCGAGGGCAGTTTCTACGCCTACGCCTATCCCGAGCCCGACGGATACGCGCAGACACCGATCCGGCCGCAGGCCGGCTACTACGACGCCTCCCTCCACGAGTTCCTGCTTCCCTACGAGGCCGTGCGCACCGCCGACGACCCCGAGTCCACCGTGCTGGAGTTCCTCCGATCCACCTACGATGCCGCCGCCGACACCGCCGGCTGGGACCGGGAGATCGCTCCGCTGCGCGGCGCCCCGGCCACCACCACTACACCGACTCGGACACCTTGATCGGGGGACGGTCCCGGGATATCGAGCGCGCACTCGGCAAGGCTTTCCCTTTCGGGTGGCACTTCCCTCCCGTTGCGGCCGTCGCCGCCGAGAGGTCGTGGGGCTCAGGGGCATGCCGGTCGGCGGTTCACCGCATCTCCCCGCTCCGACACCAATCCACGATCGACCGTGCCGCCTCGCGGGCCTCGGTGTCGGCGACCAGAACGAGGTACGAGGTGCCGAGATCGTGCAGGCCGTTGATCGCGCATTCGTAGCCGATGCGGTGTGCCACCTCGCGAACCCACCGGATCGCGCGTGTTCGCTCGGCCCGGGTCGTCCGCCCGGCATCACACACGATGAGCAGGCGGCGGGCGGCGAGGGCGGTCGCGGTCGCGGTCGTCGTCTCGCACAACTGGTTCTCGCAGGACCGAGCCTTGGTCGCGCGCAGAAGCAGCCGGAGGCGTGCTCGACCGCCGCCGCACTCGCCGAACAGGGAATTCACCGTCGGCCGATCGATGACGACGACAATCGCTTCGGAGCCGCCCCCGATCCCGGCGGTGATCGGTTGCGCGAGGACCGGGGCCCTACCGCACGGCCACGACCGCGCGGTAGGCGGGCCGACGCGACCCGCCGGGACCCCACAGCGGTGGAACTCCGCGAAGATCGCGTCGAGAAGGCGGGTCGGCGGGCCGGCGACAACCGCCGCCCCGCCGGCTTCCCGATCCGTGGACGGCAGCAACGTGCTGCGCCGAGGCCGCGCATACGTCCTGCCCCTAGGGTTCTTTCTCGTGGCGATCACGGCTGTCGTACCTGTCTGTGTGTGCGAAGGGTGTGCGGGCGTCGAACATCGCCTCGATCCGGGACTTGATCTCGGCGGTGCTGAATCGCGACTCACGGTCGTTTTTTCGGTCCGCGATTCCCGGGGCAGTCATGGTTACTCCTCGAATATAAAAATTGCACGGCTCATCGCCGTGAACTGGGATGCATCGGTTCGGTGCGAAAATATCGCAAGAGAATCCGTAAATAAGCGATAACGGAGGAATTTTCCTTCTCGCCTCACTATTCCCGGCGGCAGACGGCCCTCCGGGACTTCACTCGAATCCTACCCGCCACGAGGGCGGGCAACCGCCAGGCGAGAGGTCGAGAACCGACTCAGCGCTTCCTCTTTCGAACGATCACCCTGGACTGCTCCTGCCGTTCACGCTTCGCTGCCCGGCGTTGCTCCAAGGTCGACGAGGGTTTCTTCAACGATTTCCCACGCGATTTATCAGCCACTGTCGCTCCTTTTCCGAAGTTCCATCCGACCGACCTCGACCATACGTCAGAAAAAATAAAAAGCCAGTCCGGCGGAGCCGGCCGGTGCGACCCACTGCCCGCCGGACTCTCCGGTCGCCGATCTTGCCGCCGCCCCGGCCGGCTCGCGGACCACCGGCGGCGGGCCGGGGCGGCCCGCACCGACGACTACGGCGGCACGCTCGAGGCCCGCGTCCACTTCCTGGCCGCGGCGGTCGCAGCGATCCGCGAAGCCATCGGTCCCGACCCGGCGATCGCGTGCCGGTACTCGCAGTGGAAATCCAGTGACTACAACGCACATATCGCCGCAACACCCGACGAACTCGCCCGCGTGTTCACCCCGCTCGTAGAACACGGCCACGGCCGAAAGGGCCTGCATCCGTCGGATACAGACCCTTCTCGTCCGCGTATGTCACCCTGCGAGCAGCGTGCGGCGCAGGCCCTCGGTGGCGACGACCAGGGCCGGGACCAGTGTCAGGTGCGTGATCGACAGCGCGATCGTGGAGGCGGTGTCGAAGTCGGCGCCGACGGTCATACCGATAGTGGCGACCGCGAGCACCGAACCGGTCACCGCGGCGACGCGCAGCACACCGATCCACCGGTAGGACAACAGCACGGCGGCACCGAGACCGATCAGCATCGGGACCACGGTCATCACGATGATGCCGCCGGGAGCCACACTCTGGACCCGGCCCGCCTCGGTCGTTTCGAAGGTGCCACCGGCGGCCGCCCCGATCAGCCAGACGACGAGGTTGGCCAGGAGCGCGGCGCCGATCGCGCCGAACAGGGCGACGGGACGATTCAGTGCGGGGATGCGGGCGGCGGTATGGGCCGTGGTGGTCGCGGTGCTCATGATGATCTCCTGAAGCTGTGCGGGTCGTGTGGAACCATCCTGAAACCTGAACAAATATTGAGGTCAATACCGCCGGTTCACAGCATGACGTAGATCACTTCTGATACTTCGGTGCCCCCGCAGGTATCCCAGGGCCCGGCGCAGTGGGTGACTAATATTGCGCAGATGTCGTTGCCGAGTGATATGCGTGCGTTCAACCGGTCCGTGGTCGAGAATTTCCGCGCAGGTGGCGGGGAGATCACCATGGACGGGATGCTGAAGGGGGCCGACCTCGTTCTGCTGACCACTGTCGGCAGAAGCAGCGGGCGCCAGCATATCGTTCCGCTCGCGTACCTGACCGACGGTGACGATCGAATCGTGCTGTGGGCCTCCAATATGGCCGCGGCCGAACATCCGATGTGGTACCGGAACCTGGTCGCCGAGCCGCAGGTCATCGTCGAGCTGCCCACCCCGGCGGGTATCGACCTGTTCACCGGCACCGCGCACACTGCCACCGGGTCCGAACGTGAGCGACTGTTCGCGATGCTGGAGAGCCGATTTCCGCATATGGCCGCACATCAGCAGCAGACCGGACGGGAGATTCCGCTCGTGGTGGTGCAACGAGTATCGGGACTGGCCGATCAGGGTGCCGCGTCGGCACCCGCTGTCGATGCGTAGCGGAGTCCGCGCAGCGATGTGGTTTCGCGGATCGCGCCGATACGGCTCGCCGACGACGCGCGAAGTGTCGTAATCAGGCGCCGGTAATCCCTTGTCGTAGCGCAGTTCACGACGGAGGCATGACCTTTCGACTACTCGAGTGGCCGGCCGGCCGCGCCGAGCCGCCGAGAAATGCTCGCCATGATTCTGGACCTGGGTATCCGACCGTTCATGCCATACGGTTCGGTCGCCCTTGCCTGCTACCGGACGCCGGAATCGAATGACCCTCTCGCCCAGACGTTTCCGGGTCGTCGCCGGGGGCCGGTGCAAGCGCAACCCTGAATCGTCGCCGACACCGCGCCGCACATCGCAGGTCGGCCGAGCCCAGAAGGAGTGCGATGTCATCCGCGCGTGGCCCCGCGATGATCGGGTTATCCGTCTTCGGTGTTGTCGCCGTGTGTTGTCTGAGCCTGGTCCTGACCACCGCGCGCGGACCCGCCGCCGAAGTCGGCACCGAGTACGGGGCGGTCTTCACCGAGGTCTCCGGACTCAGCACCGGAAGCGGTGTCCGGCTGGCCGGAAATCGGATCGGAACCGTCACCGCGATCGACGTATCCGACAATGCCACGGCCCGGGTGCGATTCAGCGTCGGTCACGATCGGCCGGTCCTGGACACGACCCACGCCGCAGTCCGCTATCAGAGCGTGCTCGGGCAGTACTACCTGGAACTGTCCGAGTCCGGCCCCGGAGGAGGCGAACTCGCCCCGGGGGCAACCATCCCGCGGGAGCGGACCGCGCCGGGTTTCGATGTATCGCGGCTGTTCGACGGCTTCCGGCCATTGTTCACCGCGCTGGACGTCGAGGAGCTGGGACGGGTGGCGGAGAACGTGGGCCGGGTCCTCCAGGGCGACAGCTCGGGTATCGGACCGGTACTGACGGCTCTGGGTGACCTACTCCAGTACGCGACGAACGAGCATGCCGCTGTCGCGGTGTTCATTCACAATCTGGGCAAGATCGCCACCGAGCTCGGCGGTATCGCCGAACAGGTCGGCGTACTGATCGAGCGGATCGCAGCACTGGTAGGTCTGTTCGACAACGCCGTGGAACTGGTCGACTCGCTCTTCTCGCAGGATTCGAGCCTCGCATCGGAGGGCGGACTTCTCGCCGAACCGGGATCTCCCTCCGAAGACGCCTATCCGGCTCTGCACGAGCAGTTGCGCATCCTCGCTTCTCGCCCCGACCAGCTCGTGGAAGTCCTGTCGCTGAAGCCGGAACTGATCAATGGGTTGAACTCCGACCATCCGGCGGCAAGCTCCGCATCCGCGTCCCCCTGTTCTTCCTGGCCGTTCGCCCCGGCCGTCCTCGCCGGAGCGCAGCATGAGGCGGTGTGCCGATGACGCGCGACCCACGCGAGGTCGATGAACAGCGCGCATCCGGTTCGGTGGCCACCGTATCGGCGTGGGGACTCGCCGCGGCCGCGTTCGTCGTCCTGGCGGTACTTCTCTGCTGGCGCTGGATCTCCGCCCAGGATCAGCTGGACGACCTACACGGCCGCATCACCGATCGCGACCGGGTGGCCGCCGTCGCCGCCGACTACGCGAAACGCTCGCTGACCTATGACTTCCGTAGTCTCGACGCCTTCTTCGCCGGGGTCCGGCAGGGAACGACCGCCGGGTTCTCCAACCGCTACGACGCCGTCGGCGACTCACTCGCGAAGATCATGATCGAAGCCGAGGTCGTCGCCCAAGGTGAGGTCGTGAGCACCGCGGTCGACGCCGTCGACGGTGACAACTACAGCGTCACTGTCTTCGCGACCCAGCAGACCCGTAACGTCCGGCACCCGGAACCGGTCGGCACGTCCACCCTGGTGACAGTGGATGTGCAGCGTGTCGGTGACGAATGGCTCGTCGCCGACTACCGCCCGCACTGAGACACTCGCGCGATTTCCTCGTATCGCGCGGACAGCGCAGGAGTTCGGGCGGCACAGCATCCGGTTCGGGCGTAATTTCCCTCGTCGGTGCCGTCACCGTCTGCCTCGGGGACCCGTACCTGATCCGGTTGCTCATCCGCGATGCTCGGAGGTGGGGAGTGAGGGCTGAATCCTCCGCAGGGCGAACGCGCCGACGACCGCGGCGACCAACCCGATGAGGGAGGCGAGAAAACCGCCGACGATCCCGTATCCGGTGCCGGGTCCGCCCTCGGCGGCGAGCACGACCAGCCCACCGAGCACCAGGCCGGCCATCCCGGCCGCCAGTGCGGCGACCGCCGAGCGGCGTCCGGTGCGGCGCAGGAGTGCGCGGGTGCCGACGACCACACCGACGAGTGCCACCGCGACACCCACCAGGGACCAGAAACGTCCGGCGGTCAATCCGGAGGCCTCCGACTGGGCCAGGATCTGCGAGGTGGCGAACAGGTGACGGACGGGCATGGCGTGCTCCTTCTCCAACGACTGGAATGCGTATCCATCGTCGCCGCCGGACCGGCCTCCGGTCGTCGTGCGCACGCAGGCGTTCCAGGCTGCCGCCGGAGGCGTGGAAACCCGGCCGGAATACTGCGTACGCAGTAGGTGGGATCATCCTGGTGCCCGACTTCCCCCGGTGGATATCGGGATAGGGTGCACCCATGGAAAGGCTCCGGAACTGGGCGATCGCCGGGGGCGTCGCGGTGTTCCAGCTCCTCTCCGGCTTGTCCGGGCCCCCGCTGGGCTGGGTGCTGCTGGTCCTGGGCGGGCTGGCGCCGGCCGCCGCCGGCCGGGCGCCGATCGCCGTGCTGGCCGTCACGGGGTCGACCGCGCTGGCGTACCAGGCTCTCGGGGTGGACGTACCCGCGGTCGCGTTCCTGGTCGCCGTATACGCGGCTGTCCGCGCCGGGCGCTGGCCGGCAGCCGTGGCGGGGTCGGTGGTCATGGTGGCGGCCATGCCCGTGGCGCTGCTGGTTTCGCCGCGCGAACTACTCCTGAACGAGGCCCTCATGGAGTCCCGGGACGTGCTGCAGTTGGCGTGGCTGGTCGCCGCGGGCGCGGCGGGCGAAGCGTTGCGGCAGGCCGAGCGGCGTGCCGACGAGGCCGAACGTACCCGGGAGGAGACCGCGCGGCGCCGGGCCGACGAAGAGCGATTACATATCGCGCGGGAGCTGCACGACTCGCTGACACACCAGATTTCGGTGATCAAGGTGCAGGCCGAGGTAGCCGTCCACTCGGCCCGCCGGCGCGGCGAACAGGTGCCCGAGGCGCTGTCGGCGATCCTGGAAGCCGGGCGCGAGGCATCCCGGGAGCTGCGGGCCACCCTTGCGGTCCTGCGCGACGACCGCCCACCGTCGTACGGACTCGATCATGTCGCGGAGCTGGTGGACCGGGTCCGCACCACCGGACTGGAGGCGACATTGACGGTTGCCGGGCGGCGCACGGCCCTGCCGGTGGCCGTGGACCGGACCGCGTACCGGATCGTCCAGGAGTCACTGACCAATATCACCCGGCACTCCGCCGCCGGGGCCGCCACGGTCCGTATCGATTACCACCCCGGCTCTTTGGTGATCCGGGTCGACGATGACGGTCGAGCCACGCCGGACACCACTTCCGAGCCGGGTGTGGGACTGTTGGGGATGCGGGAACGGGTCACCGCCCTCGGCGGCCGATTGCACGCCGCGCCCCGGAGTGAGGGCGGGTTCACCGTCCGAGCCGAGCTGCCCGTGGAGCGGACGTCGTGATCCGTGTCCTGCTGGTCGACGACCAGCCGCTGATCCGCAGCGGTTTCCGCGCACTGCTGGAGTTGGAGGACGATATCGAGGTCGTGGCCGAGGCGGCCGACGGCGCACGGGGCGTCGAGCTGGCTCGCGAACATCGGCCCGATATCGCACTGGTGGACATCCAGATGCCGCTCGTGGACGGTATCGAGGCGACCCGGCGTATCGCCGCGGACCCGGCCCTGAGCGGGGTGCACGTGGTGATCCTCACCAACTATGGTCTCGACGAGCACGTCTTCGACGCCCTGCGTTCGGGCGCGGCCGGATTCCTGGTCAAGGACATCGAACCGGAGGACTTCCTGCACGCCGTCCGGGTCGCTGCCCGCGGTGACGCGCTGCTGGCGCCGTCGATCACGCGCAAGCTGATCGACCGGTACGTCAGCCGGCCGCTCGGCCCGGACCGGGCTGCGATGACCGAGCTGACCAACCGCGAGCGGGAGGTGGTCGCCCTCGTTGCGCGGGGTCTTTCGAACGACGAGATAGCCGCCCATCTGGTGATCAGTCCACTGACCGCCAAAACCCACGTCAACCGGGCCATGACCAAACTCCACGCCCGCGACCGCGCCCAACTCGTGGTCCTGGCCTACGAATCCGGCCTGGTGATACCGCGCCGGGCGTGATCTCACCCGCTCTCGCGCGCCTCGGACGCCGCTGCCCACACCGCGGCATCCTCGATGCGGCGGTGCGGGCAAAGCGCCGGCCACCGACGGTCGGCGACCCGGAGAACCGTCAGACCCCGCCGCGCACCGCGATGGTGGCGTCGAGTTCCACCAGTGCGCCCTGGGGCAGTACCGGGGCGGGCAGGGCGGTCCGCGCGTGCCGCCCGGCATCGCCCAGTACCGTGCGTAACAACTGGGAGGCGCCCTCGGCGACCGTCGGCTGGTCGATGAAATCGCCGGTACCGGCGATCCAGACATCGAGTTTCAGCACCTTTTCGACATTCGCGAGACCCACCGCGTCGTCTATCCGGGCCAGCAGGTTGAGTGCCGAGATTTCGGCGGCCCGGCGCCCGTCCTCGAGGGTGGCGTCCTCGCCCATGCGGCCCCGCAGGATCTCCCCCGCGGCGGTGCGCGAGATCTGGCCGGAGACCCACAGCAGGTTTCCGCAGCGGGTGGTCGGCTCGTAGGAGTACTTGGGGGCTCCGAGCACGGGGAGCTCGAGGGAGAGCGCCCGGAGGCGTTCGTGCGGGTCAGTCACGGTGGAGCCCTTCGACTACCGGGTAGGCGGCGATCGCCGCCCCCGGGGTTGGTGCCATGGTCATCGCTTGCTCACGATGTAGGTGCGGTCCCGGCCGATGTACCACAGGTCCTCGGTACCGATCGCCGCGTTCTCGTAGCGCCACGGGATTTCGGCGGCGCCGTAGGACCCGATGTCGAGCACATGCTTGTATCCGGGCCGCAGTTCGTTGGCGAAGGATTCCTGTTTGCCCATGAGATGGCCGACATTGCGCTTCCGGTATTCGGTGTTGAAATCCACCTCGGTGCCCAGCATCCCGATCTCGACCATCCGATCCAGATGCGGCGCCAGGTAGTTCAAGGTCCCCTCGTGCACATCCTCGCAGATCACGCCGGGTTTCAGCTGTCCGATGATGCCCTCGCGCACCACATCGAAGAAGAAAGCGTAGGCCTCCTTCGCCGCGGGTGTGCGGGGCAGCGAGCGGGCCATATCGGAGGTGGCGACGACCACCCCGTCGATGACGACGCGCACTCCGGCGTCGAGCTGGATGCAGGTGGTCTCCGAATTGATCGGGAAGTCGACCGGGGGTCCCGGGAACAGCATCCGGTTGGAGGAGTGCAGGTTTGTGAAGTAGGGCTCTATCCCGAAAGGTATCTCGTGGGCCGTCCGGAACTCGACGATCTTGTCGAGGTACACGGCATTGATATCGAGTTCGGTGAACGAGCGGCCCGCGTCGAGTCCCGCCTCGGCCCAGGCCAGCGCCTCCTCGATGGCGAAAACGCTGGCTCGGGCGGCCACCACCTGGAACGCGAGGTCCTCGTGATCGCGAATATCGCGCCAGTGCGCGAGTTCGCGCGACACCGGGACCAGTTCGGCATTGTCGCGCTCGAGCTCGCGGGCCAGTCCGATGCCGATCCACTCGTCCTCGACGCCGGTGCGCGGACCGCGGGCGAGTTCGCGGACGGCGGCACCCACCGACGCGAATCGGCCCACCGGCACCCCGGGGACCTCGGCAGTGTCCTCGGGCGCCAGGATCAGCAACTTCTCCGCACCGGCGAGCCACAGGGCCACCGCTCCGTCCGGTTGCGCGATCCCGGTCACTTCGGTGAAGTTCGGCGGCGCGGCGATCAGCAGCGCGTCGAGGGAGCGGTCGGCGACCAGCGCTCGCAGCGCCGCGAACCGGCTGTCGGTGGTGGCCGAGAACTCGTCGGCCAGACCCGCGAGATGTTCGACGTCGGCGATCAGCCGGCGCGCGGTCTCGACCCCGGTTTCACGCCAGGCGGCGAATCGGGCGAGTACCTCGTCGAGGTCGAGCTCACGAGCGAGGACCGGGGTCGGCTCGCGATCGTCGGCGGTGACGTCCAGGGCGGCGGAGAGCGCGCGGTAGTGGCTGTAGACCACATCGGCTGTGAGATGCACGGGCCCGCCGTCGGCGAGTTCACGCACCAGGACGGTCAACGATTCCGCGGCCGGAGTATCGGCGACCACCCGGGGGTCGATGGTCACCCAGGGGGCGTAGAACTTGATCTGCTCCTTCGGTACCCCGGCCGAGAGCGCGTTGCCCTGCTCCTGCTGGCGGACGAGCAGATACTGCTCCGCGTCGGTCCGCGCGATCAGCGGTGCCACCAGCGGATGGGAGTCGAGGCGGATCGCGGAAAAGAGGAGACTCTTGCGCGCGTCGAGGCCGTAGATATCGGCGACCTGCGCGGTGTCAGCGGTGATGGTGAGCATTTCTTCCCTTCGACTATCTGTTTCGGGTGTCTGCCGGATGCGCACGCGCAGGCCTCAGCTGATCCCGGTGGTGACTCCGATATGGGATTCGATTTCGGTGGTGTAGTCGGAGAACGCGGCCGAGAACCGGTGTTCCTTTCCCCGGGGCCGGGGCAGGTCGATGGTGATATCGGCGACGATCCGGCCCGGGCGGCCGCCGACGACGACCACCCGGTCACCGAGCCAGACCGCTTCGGGAATGCTGTGCGTCACGAACAGGACGCTGCATCCCGTGGTCTGCCAGATGCGCTGGATCTCGAAGTTCATCGAATCGCGGGTCATGGCGTCCAGCGCACCGAAAGGCTCGTCCATGAGCAGCAGTTCGGGATGTGAGACCAGGGCGCGGCAGATGGCGACCCGCTGCTGCATACCACCACTGAGCTCGTAGGAGTAGCGGGTGGCACGGTCGCCCAGGCCGACCATTTCGAGCAGCTCCTGAGCGTAGCGACGCGACTCCTCGGTGCGGGTGCCGCGGAATTCCAGCGGCAGCAGCACATTGTCGATGTTGTTGCGCCAGGGCAGCAGCACCGGGCTCTGGAACACCATCGCGATATCCTCGACGCCGTCGCTGATCGGCCTGCCCTTGACCAGGATCTCGCCCGCGGTCGGTTGCTGCAGGCCGGAGATCGTTTTGAGCAGCGTGGTCTTCCCGCTCCCGGACTGCCCGACGATCGAGACGAACTGCCCGGGTTCGACCTTGAAATCCAGGCCCTCGAGCACGGTGTTGTCGTGACCGTCCCGGGAACGATAGGTCACACCGACATTGTCGACCGAGATGGCGTATTCGTTGTTCATGTGGTTCTCCGGCTGTTACGGGGCTTGGATGGTCTCGCCGCGACGCACCGGCGCGAGATAGTCATTGCTGTAGATGTCTTCGGGGGTCAGGCCGCTGTTCGCCGGCAGGCCCAGGAATTCTTTCGAGATATCGAGCATCTCCTGGATACCGGTATCGCTCATCAGGCCGAACTGATCCGCCGACTCCCCGTCGCCCCAGTTGAGCGAGCACTGCGCGCGGATGGCGAGTGCGATGGTGGAGGTCTCGTAACCACTCACATGCCGCTGGAAATCCGTCGCCGCGTCCTCCGGGTGATCGCACGACCACAGGAAACCGCGTTGCATCGCCCGATTGAACCGGCGCACCTGGTCGGGGTTGTCACGGAGCTTGTCATCGGAGACGACGATCCCGTTGCCGTAGAGATCGATGCCGATATCGGACCATTTCAGCACCACGGCCTCCCGGCCCAGCTCCACGATGGTGGGCTCATCGGAGATGTACAGCGCGAGGTTGGCGTCCCACTGGCCCGCCAGCAACCCGGGCAGTTTCGAACCGCTCGACGCGTGCACGACGTTGACGTCGCCTTCGGCCAACCCCAACCGGCTCAGCGCGTACGGCCACATCGCGGTCATCGCGCCCGCGCCTTCGGTCGCGAGCGTTTTACCCCGCAAGTCCTCCCATCCCTTGATGCCGTGGTCGGCCAAGCCGACGACCGCATAGGCGGACCTGGCCTGCAGCAGGTTGACCTGCTTCACCGCGGCGCCGCGCCCCTGGCTGATCACGGTGCTGCCGAAGTCGGCGAAGCCGGCATCGACCTTTCCGGTGTCGACGGAGGTCACGGTATTGGTCGAACCCGACCCCGGCATCACCGTCAGGTCGATGCCTTCCGCGGCGAAGAAGCCCCGATCGACCGCGGCGAAGAACGGCGCGTGTTTGGGCAGATATCCCACATCGAGCATCAGGGTCATCGAGTTCTCCCCGCCACCGGCGGCGCAGGCCGGTAGCGCGGCGAGCATCATCGCGCCGATGATCGCGGCGATCTTGCGTCTCGGTTTCCGCATCACAGTCTCCGGTTCCGTGATCACTTCGCGTGGTTCTTCCACGGGACCAGCTTGCGTCCCGCGAAATCGACCAGGAAGAACAGGGCCAACGCGATGGCGGCGAGCACGATGAAGGCCGCGAACATCGAGGGGAGATCGACCTGGCTGTTGGCCAGCAGGATCACATATCCCAGCCCTTTCGAGCCGGCGATGAATTCACCGACCACCGCACCACCCACGGCAAGGGAGATGGAAATCTTGGCACCGGAGAAAATGGAGGGAACCGCGTAGATCAGCTCGATCTTCGTCATTTTCTTCCAGGCGGAGGCCTTGTTGATCCGCGCGAGCTCCTGGAGTTCGTGGGGTACCGAACTCAAGCCGTCGTAGGTATTGATGACCAACGGAAAGAAGGCGATGGCCATTGCCACGAACGCCTTCGATTCGAAGCCGAAGCCGAACCAGACGATGAACAGCGGAGCGAGTGCGACCTTGGGAATGGTGTCGATCGCGACCAGCGCGGGATACAGGAAACTGCGTATCGTGGCCGAATAGTGCAGTGCCGCGCCGCACAGCACGCCCAGCGCGGTGCCGAGCGCGAAACCGGCGAGCGCCTCCTGCAGGGTGACGAAGGTATTGGAGGCGAAGTATTCGGGGCGCTCGATCAATTCCTGGATGGCCGAAATCGGGCCGACGAGCAAGAATTCCGGCGGATCGAAAACGATTACCAGCAGCTCCCAGACGACGAAGAGCCCGAGAATACCGGCGACAGCCTTGACGCCGGTCGCCAGCGAATCACGGCCGGGCATTTTCGGCCAGGACACTGTTCGCCTGCGAGCCGGCACTTCGGGAGTACGCGGGCGGTGCCGGTCCGAACCGATTTCAGAAATTGCCATGGCGGCGGCTCCCCTCAACAGGTCCGCTGGGGAGAGATATCGGGAACGAGCGAGCTGTCATTGGATCCTCATCACACTAGAAGGGACGCGACGAACGATTCCACGCGACCGATTCGGTCGCGCGGGCCTGCGCGACCGGCCGGAGGGCGCCGGCAGCGGACGGCGGCCCGCGAACGGGTCCGCCGCCGGCCGACGCCATCCGCCGAGCGCGGTGTCGTCGCATACCTCGGCCGGCAACCAGGTAGCCGGCACGTCTTTATGGGCCACCGGGCGCCGGAAGCGCTCGATCGCCGGGGTCCCGGCCGAGGTGGGCCGGGAATTCGTCGCGGCCGGGAAGAGGCCGCTGTCCACCGTCGCGCGACCGATCCCGGCCCCGGTGGGCCATCCGTCGAACACAATACGACCTGTCTGTTCCCCCGGAATCGGCAGCAGCGCCGCGGTAGGAGGCCCGGAATCCGCCCCGGCCCTGCCCGGGCCGGATTCCGGTCCGGTCCCCGGATCGCCCGCCGGGCGGATCCGATAGCGAGGGGTCACGGGCGTCTCCTTCGGAGTCGACACGGGCGGTGTCTCGGTGGCGGTATTCCGGATAGCAAACCGTTCGCTAGTGGTTTGGACCACAGTAAAAACCCGATGCGATTCCTGTCCAACACTGTTTTCGCATCTATTGATACCTATCTTGGATCTGGATTCCTTTCGAATCCGCCTGCCCTCCCTTGCGCCACCGGCTCTGACCGGACGCAGCGCAGCCGGCCCGGCCCCTGGGGTGCGGCTGGACCGACACGGGCACCCATCTCCCGGTCCGCCCGGAGCAGTCGGTGAGAGCTCACAAACCCCGACAACTACGACGAGCCGCGGCCGCCGGGTACGGTGACATCCGCGCGCCGAGCACGGTGCGGTATTCCTGCTGAGAGATAGGGATGTGCCCGATGACCTCTACCGCCGAGAAACTGGCCGACCTGCGTAAGAAGCTCGAGCTCGCGCAGGAGCCGGCCGGAGAGGCGGGGGCCGCCAAACGCGCACGTAAAGGCATACCGTCTGCCCGCGACCGCATCGAAATGCTGCTGGACCCGGGCACCTTCGTGGAGATCGGCGCGCTCGTGCGGAATCCGGCGGACAAGGACGCCCTCTACGGCGACGGGGTGGTCACCGGACGAGGTCTGGTGGACGGCCGGCCTGTCGCCGTGTTCTCCCACGACCAGACCGTGTACGGCGGCACCATCGGCGAGATGTTCGGCCGGAAGGTCGCCGCGATCATGGACCTGGCGGGGCGGATGGGTTGCCCGCTGATCGGTATCAACGACTCCGGCGGCGCGCGCGTCCAGGAGGCCGTGACGTCGCTGCGCTGGTACGGCGAGTTGGCGACCAAGATGGAACCGCTCTCGGGGGCGGTACCGATGGTCTCGCTGATCCTGGGCAACTGCGCGGCCGGTGCGGTCTACCAGCCGATCTGCACCGATGTCGTGGTTGCCACGAAGAGCGCGCACATGTTCGTCACCGGCCCCAAGATCATCGAGGACGCCATCGGCGAAAAGGTGGACATGGAGGAGCTGGGTGGTGCCTACAACCAGGCCGCGTACGGCAATATCCATCATGTGGCCGAGGACGAGGAGGCCGCTTTCGCGTGGGTCCGCAACTACCTGAGCTACCTGCCGTCGAGCGCTGTCGAACTGCCGCCGATCGTGAACCCCGGGCTGGAGCCGGAGGTCACCGAATCCGATCTGACGCTGAACACGCTGGTCCCCGACTCGGACAACGCGGTCTACGATATGCACGACGTGCTGTTGCGCATCTTCGACGACGGTGAGTTCCACGAGATCGGCGCGGCCGCCACCAAGAACCTGATCACCGGTTTCGCCCGCGTCGACGGCCGCCCGGTGGGTGTGGTGGCCAATCAGCCGACCGTACTGGCGGGCGCGCTCGACGCCAAGGCCGGCGACAAGGCCGCGCATTTCATCCACATCTGCAACGCCTTCGAGATCCCGCTGGTGCTGGTGGTCGACACCCCCGGCTTCCTGCCCGGCGTGGAACAGGAGAAAGTGGGTGTCATCAAGCGCGGTGGCCGGTTCCTGTTCGCCTACGTGGAGGCGACCGTCCCCAAGGTGACCGTGGTGGTCCGTAAGGCCTACGGCGGCGGGTGGGCGGTTATGGGCGCCAAGGCCCTCGGCTGCGATATCTACCTGGCGTGGCCCACCGCGCGCATCGCGGTCATGGGAGCCGAGAGCGCGGTGGGTCTGACCCAGCGCAAGGTCCTCGACGCGACCCCCGAGGACCAGCGCGGCGCACTGCGGCAGCAGATGATCGACTTCTACAACGCGACCGTCGCGACCCCGTGGATCGCGGCCGAACGCGGCTACATCGACAGCGTGATCGAGCCGTCGGCCACTCGCCTGGAGCTGCGGCGGGCGCTGCATCTGCTCCGCGACAAAAAGGTCATCCGCTACCCGCGCAAGCATCACCTGCTTCCGCTGTGAAGCGGTTCCGGGCCGGCACCGGCCCGGAACCGGTCGAACCTCGACGCGCACCGCGCTGCCGTCCGAGCGCCGGATCCGGGACGTGGCGCTGGTGGCGTGTTCGCCCGGCCGGCCTTCGATCGAGCCGGTGACCGACATCGAGGGCGAGCAGGGCAAAGTAACGAACGCGCATCGGCGAGCGAAAGACGCAGTAGCGCACGCATTCCAGAGCGGCGCATGGGATTCGGAAGGCGATCCGTACGTGGATGCCGTTCGAAGACCAGGACCGACAACTGAGAAAGATCGATATGCCTGGCTTCCTGAAATACATTTTGTGGCTGAACATGCTGGGCATGCTCTCCGGTTGGTATCACTGATCCAGCTGCGGCGAAGCGGTATCCGATGGTGAATTCCATCGACGGCGAGTAGATGACGCTCTCTCGGGCCGGTCGGCCGCCGCGGATCACCACCGCCCCGCCGGCCGGCCCGCGCCGGGCCGGGCATCGCGAAACCCGATGACACGAAAGGCGGCCGGTTCGAACCGGCCGAGAAGGTCCGCGACCGGCGTCCGGGTGTCAGCCGGCGGCACGCAGTGGTGCGCCGACACGGTGCAGGTGACCCAGCGCCTCCCGGTACGACGCGAACAACCCCGTCTCGTGGTAGGGCACGCCGATTTCGCCGCAATAATCGCGGACGATCGATTGTGCGCGAGGTAGGTTCGGGGTCGGCATGCTCGGGAACAGATGGTGTTCGATCTGATAGTTGAGCCCGCCGAGAGCGAGGTCGGTCAGGACGCCACCCCGCACATTACGTGAGGTCAGCACCTGCCGGCGCAGGTAGTCGGGGCGGTCGTCACCGGTCAGGGTCGGCATGCCCTTGTGGTTCGGGGCGAAGACGCAGCCCATGTACAGGCCGAACAGCGCCTTGTGGACGATGAGGAACGCGACAGCCTTGTCCGCGGGCAGGACCGCGAAGACCGCGGCGAGGTAGGCGGCGAAGTGACCGACGAGCAAGGCTCCCTCCAGGGCACGCTGCTTCATCGATCGATTGCCGAGCGCTCGTAGCCCCGCCACATGGAGGTTCAGGCCCTCCAGCAGCAGAAGCGGGAAGAACAGATACGACTGCGCCCTACCGATGAGACGGGGTAGCCCTCGGCTCGCCCTGGCCTGCCGTTGGGACCAGAGCAGGATGTCGGGAGCGACATCGGGGTCGAGTTCCTCATGGTTCGGGTTCGCGTGATGGCGGGTGTGTTTGTCCTGCCACCAGCCGTAGGCCAGGCCTACCCCGGCGTTGCCGACGACTCGGCCCACGATTTCTGTGGGCCGCCGTAGCCGGAAGACCTGGCGGTGTGCGATATCGTGCATGACGAGTGCGACCTGGGCGCACGTCACGGCCATGAACGCCGCGACCCCGAGCGTCCACCACGAGTCGCCGACGAGGACGAACGCCACCCAGCCGGCCACGAACGCGGCCCCGACGAGACCGAGCCGGATCGTGTAGTAGAAGGGGCGCGGGTTCATCAGTCCGGCGTCGGAGATCCGGCGCAGCAGGCGAGCGTAATCACCGCCGTCGCCGCGCCGCGATGATCGGGAAGATGATGCTGGAGTCAGGGCCGGGGTCGTCATGCAGAAGCTTTCTGGTAGATGAGCCGGAGACGCCACCTGCCCGACTTCGATACCCGCCGGTCGACTCATGTGCAGAGATCCGGCCGGCATCGCCCGATCTGCGGGTGACGTTTGCGTTCCAACCGAAGCTATCGACCGTTTTCTCGTCGCAGGTAGACCCGTGGTATGACAGTCGATCGCACTGCGGTGTGAGATCTTCTGTTCCGGGCACACCCGCCGAGCGCCGCGCGGGTGTCCGTGGTCGATGAATACGCGCCGGGCGTGCGGCTCGACGCGCGCCGACCATCGCAGCCGGCCGAGCCGGTCCCCCGATCAGATGGGAATGGTCGCGTCACCGGATTGGTCACCCGGCGACCCCGGGTCGGCAACACCGGTGCTCCCCTCCGCCGACCGGGGCGGTTCGATACCGGGCGGACGTCGGAAACCGGCGAAATTGCCGAGTTCGCCTGCGCCGTCGGCCATCACCTCCGCGATCGGCGTCAACTGCCCCTTGATGATGACATCCACGATGCCCCCTTCCGGATTGCCTTCCTCGGGTTGCACGCGTACCACGGCCGATCCGTTGTCGAAGGTGATGAGGTCACCGCTGGTCAGGTCACTCGGGGCGACCGTTTCCAATGCCCGCTCGTCGAGCCACTCGGAGTCCGTACCGGCGTAGGCTGCCTTCCCATCGGTACCATCCTTGTTGTTGTACGCCGCTTCGTAAGCCTCGGTGACGCTCGGCCACACCCACTCGGTGACGCGGTCCCCCTTCTCATGGGTGTACTGGATACGTCCGTCCTCGTCTCGCGCCTTTTCGCCGGCCGGAGCCACCGTCCGCGGTGCGTTCGTGTCATCCTGCGGTCCGGGATCCGCCGTCGCTGTCGCCTCACCCGGCAATTGCTGGACCGCAGGCGTGGCGACCGCCCGTTGAGCGGGCTGCGAGGCCGCCGGTGGACCTCCCCGTGGCTGACCGGAATCGTGATACCGGTCGCGATCGAGTTCCCGGTCCGCCTCCGAACCGGTATCACCGAAGCCGGGATCCTGCAGATTCGACAGCATCGAGTGCATCAGCAGACTGGAAGGATCGAATTGTGGCCCCCCGCCGAGCGGAGCCGCCGCAGCGAGCCGGTCCGGCCCGATGCTGTTCTGGGCCGGTACGTTGTCCTGCGCGCGGGAGATCTCGGCTACGGAGTCGTCCGACGGGTCGCCGCGGGAACCGAGGTCCGAGACGAGGCCTGTGTCGGAGCCGAGGCCGGGATCGGCACCGGTAGAACCTGTGGCTGCCACATCCGCAGGAGTCGAACCCGCCGCGGCACCCCACGAAAGGGAATCCGACACGGGCGCTTGGAAACCCGTATTCGCGGCAGCAACTTGCGTACCTGCGGCCGGGGCCGCAGCAGCAACTTGCGAACCCGAACGCTCCGAGCCCGAACCCTTCGAACCCGTATCCTTCGAACCCGGGTCCTCCGGGGCCGAACCCTCTTCCTTCGAACCTGAATCCTTCGAACCCGCACCGTTCGAGCCCGTATCCTTCGAACCCGGGTCCTCCGAGGCCGAACCCTCCTCCATCGAACTCGAATCCTCCGAACTCGCGTTCGAGTCCGAGTCCGAGTCCGAGTAAGCGTCGATGGCGTACAGGCCGGCGCCCACTGCGACTGCGCCGACAGCAACGGCACCAACAGTCTTGGCGGTCCGGCCGGCACCCGAACCATTGCCGGCTCCCGACCCTGAGCCAGCCCCCGCACCCGCACCCGAACCAGCCCCCGCACCCGAACCAGCCCCCGCACCCGAACCAGCCCCCGCACCCGAACCAGCCCCCGCACCCGAACCAGCCCCCGCACCCGAACCAGCCCCCGCACCCGAACCAGCCCCCGCACCCGAACCACTGCCACGGGCAGGCTCATCGCGGCGCCGACCGGCATCCGGATCCGCACCACCACGCCCACCAGCAGCCGGCTCGCCCCCACGCCGACCGACATCCGGATCCGCACGATTGCGGTCAGGGAGGCCCGGCTCCTGCATGGCCACTTGTCGCTCCGACTCCCTATCCCGGCGTGCCTGTTCCGCCTCCTCCCTGGCCAGACGTTCCCGCTCCAGGCGTGCCTGTTCCCTCGCCTCCCGATCCAGGCGTTGCTGCCGCTCTTCCTCGAGGCGTGCCTGTTCCCTCGCCTCTCTCTCCACGCGTTCCCGCTCCTCCGCGTGCGCATGGGTGTGCGCCGTTTCCCGTGCCGTGTCCAGGCGTGTCTGCTCTCTCGTCACGTCGCGCTCCAGCCCCTGGATCTCTCGCGCCACCCTTTGCTGTTCGTTCGTCAGCTGTTCCGCCATCCAGTGCGCGTTGTTGCGCGCCCCGGCCAGATCCGGCAGCACCCTTGCTTGCTGGTCGCTGTATCGGCCTTCCAAAGGCTGCCATCGCGGCTGGGCTCTCACACCGCTCCCGTCGGCAACGGCCGGGGTGGTGTCATTCCACTCCCTTTGCTGTTGTCTGCGCAGCTCATCCCGTCGTGCCCGGAGTTCGTCCCGTTGTGCCCTCAGCTCCTCCAGGCCTTGTCTTCTTTCGTGCACCCTGTTCTGCGCGACTCGCAATTCCGCGATATCGCGCTCGCTGTGGTTCGGCACCCAGTCCCGGTCAGCGATGAGCCTGTTCATCGCGGCCGTGAGCGCCGAGCATTCCCGCTCGACTCGCGCCAGCTTCGCCCTGAGCCCCCGCGCCTCCGGGAAATCACTCAGCCGCTGCGCGAGCGTCCACCGTTGCCGCTCCAGCTCTCGCAGCGAATCCCGAATCCTCAACTCGTCGTGCAGGTCGGCGAACGGCGTTGACACCGAATTCGCGTCGGCCAGGTCCGGACGTCGACCGAGTGCTGCTCGAACCTGCGCTGCGTCGTCGGCGTTTTCCAATCGTGAGATACGCCTGTCCAACAGGCCGCGCCAAGGGCGTGTCAGCCCCTCCGCCAGATCGCTGGTCACAACAGTCAGCCGTACCGGCAGTTGTGCCAACCTGCTTCCTATCGACACAGGCTGCCCACCGATCCAGCAGACCTCGCTTCCGGCAGCGTGGTTCGGCGGCGTATCCGCTCACGCGATCTACGCGATGCCCCGCCGTGGTCCACACCGATTTCGTCCGATCCGGCAGCTGGACTCGGGATCGAACAGCGATCGTCCGAAATACGGTTCATATCAACACTTCCTGTACTGATATCGCTGTTCTCTGGTCGTGCCGGAACCTGTCAGGTGCCGAGAGTACCGACGTGCTCGACAACGGGGATGCCATACGGCGCAATCGCACACCACCTGTAGTGTCGACCGATACAGCTTTCCCCTGGTTGTCGACCGAACAACGCTAGCCGAATCGCGGCCCGCTCCTCAACAATGGGAATGTGAAGCCGGGTTGACCTGCCCTGCGACCGGTCCCTGAGCGACCAGTCCGTTCGATCCGGCCGCGTACCTGTGCCATGCTGGGATACGGACGAAAGGGATCGACCGTGGTCATGGGAATGGTGTTGGGCAATAGCCGCTTCCGCGCTTCGACGTGGGAGCGATCCGGCCTGTCGACTTGCTGATCAGCGGCTGATCCCTGCCGTACTCCCACGTCGAAGCGTTGCCGCCCGCAGGCACCTTCGCATCCCCAGGAGTACATCATGTCCACGATCACTTGGACCGAGCACGGATCGTCCTTCACCGCCCGGTGGCATTCCGAGAATTCCACACCCGCACCCGAACACGTCGTTGCAGTGGACGATCGGGTCACCGCGAAGACCGCGTACGGTCTGGCGAGATCAGGTACGGGTCTGCTCTGGCGAGGCGATTTCCACAATGCCCGCCGCCTCATGCGGGCCGTGGATCGCCGCCGGCAACGCATTCCTCGTTCCACGTCTTCGGGAAGCGACCCGGCCGCTCTCTTCTACGGGCACCGCGCCGAACGAGCCGAACGAGCCGGACTGCTCGGCAGGCTGTTGGTGGTGCTGGAACACGACCACTCGCTGCTGTTACGGCGCGCACCGGACGTACGGCCGGCTTGCGACCACGCGTACGGTGGCGCCCCGGGTGACCCGGTGAGCAGCGAGCGGATCTGTGTGGCGCTGTCCGAACTCCTCGGCGTCCTCAGCGCCCACCAATGGCATCGCCGGGGTGTCGACATTCCCGCGCTCGGCGCGCGCATCCACCCGGACTACGGCGTCTTCTCGCCGGTTCGCGGCGAGTACATCGATCTGGTCGACCGCGCGGCGTTCCCGGCGGGAGCCGCACAGCCGCTGGTGTTCGACATCGGGACCGGCACCGGGGTGCTCGCCGCCGTCCTCGCCCGCCGGGGCGCCCGGGTGGTGGCCACCGATATCAATCCCCGCGCGGTGACCTGCGCACGCGCGAACATGCGCCGGCTCGGCCTCACCGACCGCGTGCGGATCGCCGAGGCCGATCTGTGGCCGAGCGGGCGAGCCGATCTGATCGTGTGCAACCCACCCTGGCTCCCCGCGGAGCCGACCTCCGCCCTGGAGCTGGGCATCTACGATCGCGGATCCGATATGCTCCATCGCTTCCTGGAGGGCCTCCCGGCCCATCTGACCCGGACCGGCGAGGCGTGGCTCGTCCTGTCGGATCTCGCCGAGCGGCTCGGACTACGGACGCGCGAGGAGCTTCTCGCCCGCATCGCGGCCGCCGGGCTTCGGGTGGCGGGCCGCCACGACATCGCGCCGCGGCATCCCCGGGCCTCGGATACCACCGACCCGCTGCACGAGGCGCGGCGGTCCGAGGTCACGTCGCTGTGGCGGCTGGTGCAGAAATTCCGAACCCCGCCGCCGGCCCATGGCTCCTACCTGCACACTGAGTGCGGAGCTGTGCGGGATTCCGGTCACCGCGCACTCCGTGTACAGGTGAACGAGAGGGATCACTTATGTCCGAAACCATGACCTCGGGTCCGGCCGTCCCCGACGGCCGGCCACCGACCACCGAATCGACGTCGCCGGCGGCGACGCGCCGCGCGGTCTGGAACACATTGCGCGGATCGTCGGGCAATCTCGTCGAGTGGTACGACGTCTACGTCT
This sequence comes from Nocardia sienata NBRC 100364, assembly GCF_001613205.1. GTDB lineage: Bacteria > Actinomycetota > Actinomycetes > Mycobacteriales > Mycobacteriaceae > Nocardia > Nocardia sienata. The sequence goes on from NZ_BDBX01000035.1 coordinate 79,783, forward strand.
ACACGGTGTTCGCCTCGTACTTCGAGAGCCACTTCTTCGATTCCGCGGACAAGAACTCCACCGTCTACGTGTACGCGATCTTCGCCGTCACCTTCCTCATGCGTCCGGTCGGCTCGTGGTTCTTCGGCCGCTACGCCGACCGGCGCGGCCGGCGTGCGGCGCTCACCTTCAGTATCTCGCTGATGGCGGCGTGTTCGCTGGTGATCGCGCTCGTGCCGGGACGCGAGACGATCGGCGTGGGCGCGGCCGTGATCCTGATCCTGTGCCGGCTGGTGCAGGGGTTCGCGACCGGCGGCGAGTACGGTGCGTCGGCCACCTATATGTCCGAGGCGGCCACCCGGGAACGCCGCGGCTTCTTCTCGTCGTTCCAGTACGTCACCCTCATCGGTGGTCATGTGCTCGCCCAGCTCACCCTGCTGGTGCTCCAGGTGTTCCTGGACAAAGCGGAGATCTCCGATTACGGGTGGCGTATCGCCTTCTTCATCGGCGGTGTGGCCGCGGTCGTGGTGTTCTGGTTGCGCCGGAGCATGGACGAATCGCTGACCACCGAACAGCTCGACGCGGTCCGGCGCGGTGAGGATTCCGAATCGGGCTCCCTGCGCGTACTGCTGGCCGAGTACTGGCGGCCGCTGCTGGTGTGCTTCCTGGTCACCATGGGTGGCACCCTCGCGTTCTACACCTACAGCGTGAACGCCCCGGCCATGGTCAAGACGGCCTTCGAAGGTCAGGGCATGACCGCCACCTGGATCAACCTCACCGGGCTGGTCTTCCTCATGCTGTTGCAACCGGTCGGCGGGCTGATCAGCGACAAGGTGGGCCGCAAACCCGTCCTGGTGTTCTTCGGTATCGGCGGCGTCCTTTACACCTGGTTCCTCATCACCTTCCTCCAGGACGCCACCTCGGTGGCGGCCACACTGGTGGTGACCTGTGTCGGCTATGTGCTGCTCACCGGCTACACGTCGATCAATGCCATTGTCAAAGCCGAATTGTTCCCCTCGCATATCCGGGCCCTGGGTGTCGGTGTCGGATACGCCCTGGCCAATTCGGTGTTCGGCGGTACCGCCCCGATGATCTACCAGGCCGCGAAGAACGGCGGGCAGGTGCCGTGGTTCATCGGGTACGTGACGGTCGTCATCGGGATCTCGCTGGTCGTCTATCTCTTCGTACTGAAGAACAAGACCGAGACCGCGCTGGACAGAGAACAAGGGCGCGCATTTCGGTAATCCCGCCACACCCGCGCACGAGGCGCGCACGCCGGTGGTAATCCGCCTCGGCCGCGTAACCGAGCGGCTCCCGTCGTCGACGGGGGCCGCTCGGGGTACCGGCGCGCGAGCGGTCACCCGGCCCGGTTCTTCCTGTTCAGAGAGGCAGTCCGTTCTCGAGGAACTCCAGTGCCTCGTCGACGACGGCGTAGATGTCCTCATTGTTGTCGATCGCGCGCAGGTAGGCCATCACTGCTACCCCGGCTATCGCTCCGGTCCAGTACCGGATGCGCGGATCGTCCGGTTCCCGGCCGGTCCGCCGGGCGACGGCTTCGATGAACGGCGGCAGATCCGTCTCCACCTTGTGCGCCACGGCGGCACGCAGTTCGGGCACGGTGGCGATGAGTCTCATCCGAGTGGTCTCCACCGCGGCCAGGTCTACCTGTGCGCCGGCGAGTACCGCGAGCAGCGCGTTGCGCGCGGCCTCGAGTGGCGACAGATCGGCGGGCTCGGCGAGGAACTTCTCCAGGAAGAGGGGGTCCACGCGGTCGAAGAGCACCGTATCCGGTTTGGTGGGGAAATAGCGGAACAGCGTGCTCGGCGAGACCTCGGCGGCCGCGGCCACCTCCTCGAGCGTGGTGTTGGCGTACCCCTTCTCCCGGTAGAGGCGCAGTGCGTGATCCTGGATGGCTTCACGCGTCCGCTTCTTCTTGAGTTCTCGCAGCCCGCCGGTACTCATGGCTTCATCCTGCCGAACCTTCCGCCGGCACAACAACGCGGTGGTGCGCGTCGGCGTGGTCGGGCACCACCGCTACGCGCAGCTTCTCCCCTTCGACGTCCGGATTCGGCAGTATCCGGTCCAGCCACGCCGGCAACCACCAGGCCTTGTCCCCGGCGAGCGCGAGAACCGCCGGCACGATGGTCATCCGCACCACGAAGGCGTCGACCGCGACCGCCGCCGCCAGTGCCACGCCGATCTGCACGATATCGCTCGCCTCACCGGTGGCGAACCCGGCGAACACACTCACCATGATGATCGCCGCCGCGGATACCACGCGCGCGCCGTGGCCGAAACCGGCACGGATCGACGAGGTCGCCGAGGCGCCGTGGACGTACTCCTCGCGCATCCGGGTCACCAGGAACACCTCGTAGTCCATGGCCAGCCCGAATACGACGCCGATGATGAAGATCGGCAGCATGCTCACCACGACGTCGGTATCGCGGATGCCCAGCCATTCCAGATGACCCCACTGGAAGGTAGCCACCAGGACCCCGAAGGTCGCCGCCACGGTGAGCAGGAAACCCATCGTGGCCTTCAGCGGTACGACGATCGAGCGGAAAACCGTCATCAGCAGCAGGAACGAGAGACCGACCACCACCAGCAGGTAGATCCACAGAGCGTCCGCCATCCGGTCGCTGAAGTCGATGATGACGGCGGCCGTTCCGGTGACCGCGATCCGGGCGCCGAACGCGGCGACGCTGTCGGCGACACCGCCGCGCAGCCGCTGAACCAGTTGTTCGGTCTGCTCGCTGTCGGGACCGCTGCGCGGGACGACTCCGATGATGACCGTGTCGCCGGCCGGGTTGAATTCCGGCGGTGCGGCCATGGCGACCCCTTCGGTTCCGGCCAGGGCCGCGTGCACCCGTCGCGCGGCGTCCTCGGGCTGCGGCACGCCGGTGAGATCGGCGACCACCAGCAGCGGGCCGTTGAATCCCGGGCCGAACCCTTCCGCCACCGCGTCGTAGGCCTGCCGCTGCGTCGAATGCTCGGGGTAGGTCCCCTGGTCCGGAACGCCGAGGCGCAGGTCCAGCGCTGGAAGAGTGAGGACACCGAGTCCGAGAAGCGCGACGATCAGTGTGGTCACCGGCCGCCGGGTGGTCAGCGTCGCCCAGCGCTGCGCGAGTGTCCGCCGGCCGGTCGCGGCGGGCGGGGCACCGTCGCTCGATTGCCGGCGCCGGCCGCGCGGCAGTACCCGCCGCCCGGCGAACCCGAGCAGCGCCGGCAGCAGAGTGAGGGCCACCAGCACCGCGACGACCACGGTCACCGCGGCGGCGACCCCCATTTCGGTGAGCAGTCCGATACCCACGACGCCGAGCCCGAGGAGCGCGATCACCACGGTCAGGCCGGCGAAGAGAACGGCGGATCCGGCGGTGCCCACCGCCCGGCCGATCGCCTCCGCGGGGTCGGCGTCCCGGGTCAGCTCATGGGTGTAGCGGGAGACGATGAACAGCGCGTAGTCGATGCCGACGGCGAGACCGAGCATGAGCGCGAGGATCGGGGTCGTGACGCCGAGGTCGAGAAAGGCGGTGGCCGCGAGGATTCCCAGCAGGCCTACCGCCACACCGGTGAGCCCGGTGACCAGCGACATCCCCGCGGCGGCCAGCGATCCCAGGGTCAGCACGAGAACCACCGCGGCGATGAGCAACCCGATGAGCTCCTTGCTCACATCCGGCATCAACTCCATCACATCGCCGCCCACCGCGACCCGCAGGTCGGCCGAACCACTCCGTTCGACCAGCTCCATGAGCTCCTGACGGCTCGAATCACGCACTGCCTCGAAGGACACCGCATAGGTCACCTCGGCGACGGCGATCCGCCGATCCGCCGAGATCAGACCGCTGTCGAACGGGGACCGCACCGCCGCCACCTCGGCGGCCCCGGCGGCGGCGTGGACCACCTCGGTGATCTGCCGGCGCGAGGCGGGATCGGTCACCGTGCCGTTCTCGGCGACGAAGACGATCTGGGCGGACCCACCGTCCAGTGGAACCTCGGCGAAACGCTCCGCCAGCAGATCGAGAGCTTCCTGGGATTGCGTGCCGGGCAGGCTGAAGGATGTCGCGGACGGGGAGGCCAGGGTGGCGGCCCCCACCCCCAGGACGGCCACGAGTAGCACCCAGAACAGGAGCACGAGTCGTCGAGCGCGAAAACTGAACCGCCCGATCCGATACAGCAGGGTCGACATGACAGCCTCTCAAAAGTGATAGATACTTTCTTTTGAGAGTAACTATCACTTTCTGATGAGGCAACGCCGCTCCGGGCCGAACCCGCCGTCCGGCCTCCCGCGGCCTTCACTCCCGGTGAGAGCGCCGTGCGCGAGGCCGGGCGTGTACTCGACGCACTCGACAAGGCCCGGATTCATCGCAACGGAGCCGTCCGGTTGGAAGGACAGGTGCTCGATGAAGCGGTCGCCGTCGCGGCCCGCGCGTTCTCGCGCAGGTGAGTGAGCTTCGGCCGGACGGTCCCCACCTCTGGTAGGACTCCCGGACACACCCCGGCGACGGCGGCGATTTCTCGTCGCCGGGGTCGGCTCGCACCCGGCGACGGCCGCACGGGATTCGCCATACGGAGCGGTACATCGAAGGCCGCCGACCTGGTCCGCGAGGACGTGCACGATGTCGGGGTGGACAGCCACCAGGTGGCCCGGATCGACAGTGATGGTCCTACACAGCGCCGACCGGCCGACGAGAACAGACCACCTTCGAAGCACCCGGTCGAGCGTGTGCTACCTCACCTATGGGGCGCGGCGGCCGGTTCTGTGGCATGCTCGAAGGCGAGTACGGGTTGTTGCAGTGATCGCTCGGCTCACAACAGGAAGTAAAACAAAAGTATGTCGCAAGGCAGTGTGAAGTGGTTCAACGGCGAAAAGGGCTTCGGGTTCATCGCGCAAGACGGTGGCGGGCCTGACGTTTTCGTCCACTACTCCGCAATTTCCGGCTCCGGCTTCAAGTCCCTCGACGAGGGACAGCGTGTCGAGTTCGAGATCGAGCAGGGCCAGAAGGGCCCGCAGGCTCAGAGCGTCCGCGCCATCTAGGAGCCGACAAACACAGAAACCCGCGCCACGGCGCGGGTTTCTTGCTTTCCGGGCACCCACACCGAAGCCGACCGCGGCGAACCGAGCCCGGACCGCGACTGCGACCGGATGGTTTCCGCCGGTCGATGCCGATCTCGAGACAACGCCGGCAGCGCACCGAGGTACGCCGCCCGGTAAACGGGTGCGCCGGTATCCGATCCAGCGACAACCGGCCCCTGTGGCCGGGCGTCTTCGCCGGCCGGGACGGCGACCGTGCGAATGTGGTCAATCCTCTTCGGTGAGCTTGGCGTTGAGTTCGCGGGCCTCGGCGAGCTGGTCTTCGAGGGTGATGATCCGGCACGCCGCTTCCAGGGGCGTGCCCTGGTCGATGAGTTCGCGGGCGCGGGCTGCGATGCGCAGCTGGTAGCGGGAGTAACGGCGATGCCCGCCCGCGGAGCGTTGCGGGGTGATCAGTTTCGCCTCGTCCAGGCTGCGCAGGAATGCTTGGGTGGTGCCGAGCAGGTCCGCCGCCCGGCCCATGGTGTAGGCGGGATAGTCGTCGTCGTCGAATTTCTCGTCAGCGGTGGGGGGTTCAGAAATTGTGCGATCTCCAGACGCCGAATGGCCCCGGCGCCAGCGGCGCCGGGGCACTGAAAGGGGGAATTACTTCGTCTTCCGACATGTAACCGATACGTCGGCGATCACCCGGACCACAGATCCTCATGGGTGACCCGATGGGTGACCCGACGGGCAACGCCTCCCTTCTCCTCATTTTCTCTTTCCGGGCAACTTCATCGTGCTGCCCGGCGGGCGGTAGGACCGTCGTACTTCCCGGTCCCTTGGCCGCGCCCGCCGGTCTTACCTCACGGGCAGTTCCATTACCTCCCGTGCCGTTCGGACACTTCCTTCGCTACCAACGACAAACAAGTTACCCCACATACTCATGAATGTCTACTATGGCCGCTGCAGATTTTCTGAATAGTCGAACGCGCCCGACCCGCCGCACATGGTCGTTGCCGAGCATCCGGTCGGAGTCCGGCGGGTTGCACCGGTCCCTTGATGGAATCTGCCAGGCAGTCACCCCACCCAGAGCTGGTTGGAGGCTCCGCCACTGCCCTCACGGCCGACACCGACGCGCCGACCGGATGCTCCATCGCCACGCCGCCGCACCCTCCCGCATCAAGTGCTGCGACGACAGGGTGAACTCGAACCCATCCTCGGCCCATATCAGGACAACGGACAAGATGTCCTTTTCGGGGCCCACCGTTGCCGATCATCCGATGCGCACTCGGCAGCGCACCCCACGACGTGTGCCGGGCAGGTGGGCGCGGTTCGGACTCCTACGATGCGGGATCGGTGGCCGCATCCCACAGGCGCGGGCATAGCGTAGGTCACCGCGCAGCTCCTCTCGGGTGGGTTGTTCGGGTCGGAGGGCGGAAGCCGATCCGGCCGGGAGCCTATTGCGCCGTCGGCATCTCCGGCGCCGGATCTTGTCGACCCACCCGCGGACTTCGATCATCCGATATACGCTGCGCAGCCCCGCTCCACGGTGTGGGCCGCGCCGGGATACGAGGTTGGGGCGCCGTCGATGCGCCACCGTGGTGGGGCGGTGTCTCCGGGTTGCCATGTGCGACGTGATTCTCGACGATGTGGGTCCGGTCGTCCGATGGCCGCCGATCGTTCGGGGCCCCGCCGTTCCGGCTCGCAGTCGGTTTGGCACCGATCCGGCCGGAATCGGGGCCTGTAGCCGTGGCCGATCGTCCGCCGACTTCGGCGATATCGGAATTCGCCGGTTGCCGGTCCAGGTCGGTCGCACTGAGCCCGAGCAGGACCGCCGTGTCACGGTCCACGAGGTCCACGGTGAGCCCCAGAGCCTCGGTCAGCTGACGGCGCATCGCTTGCACCTGCACCGTGCCGACCGGCGCCACCGGTCCGGCGGCCGCCGAGCGCTTCAAGAATTCTGCGGCTGTGTCGATGAGACGACCGAGCCGCAGCGAACCACTCTTCTGGGCGACCTCGCGCAAGATGCCCAGCGGATCGTCCTCGAGCAGGTGAGCGAGTGGACCCGGAGAAAGCCCACCGAAGAGCCGGGTGAGTTGATCGGACAGTTCTTCGTCTCGCTCGGCCAGTTCCTCCCGGACTGCAGCCAGGCTCTGGTTCTCCGCCCGGGCCGGGACAGCGTCACCGAGCAGAGCCGCGGTGTAGTGATCCAGCCAGAGCCGTGCTCCGATCCACTGCACGATCTCTTCGACCACCGTAACGACCAAATAGGGTGCCAGTACCCCGCCGGGGATCAGCTGCTGGACGGCGGATAGCGCCGCCAGCAGGGGGCCCGGAACCACCGCATCCGGTTCCACATCCAACAACTGTGCCATTTCGGCGCGCGCTCGCCCCGTCTGCAATCCGGCCCGCAGCTCTCGCAGTACAGCAGCGTTGGGCGAGTGGGAGGAATCCCCGGTGCGCCCGCCGGATGCTGCTGGACCGGTCCCCTGGGGAGCACGGGCAGCCGACTGCTGGACCGAACCTGTCTCGGTACCGTCGAGGAGTCCTCGGCGGTGGGCCTCCAAGACCAGTGCCAGTCTGCTGCCGACCTCGAACTTGCCGTACAACTCGGCCATGAGCCGTCGCCTCGCGCGAACACCCAGCCCCAGGTCCGCTGCGATGGTCTCGTTCGACCTGCCTTCTGCCACAAGCCGGAGAGCATGGATTTCGATCTCGGACAGCTCGACCGTACCGTGAGGTTCACCGTCGTTGTCGAGCACACCGGCGCGCACTGCTGCCAGAACTGTCGACACCAGCCCTCGGGTGCGGAGTCCGCGCTCTGCACGAGCGAAGCAGCCGCTGACCGTGCTGGGCCGGACATCGAGAACTGCCGCGGTCGATTCGACGGAGTGGCCCAGCATGAACAGATGCAGAACTGCGGTCTCGAGTTGCCCCAATCCGGCGCCGGGATGATTCGCCATATGTCGGAAGACTTGCAGAGCGCTCGGCGACACCGCTGTCGTACCGTCGAGACCGACGCCCGGTAGGTCCTCGACCAGCAAGCCCAGCATCTCGACCTGGGTAGGTGACAACTGCAATTGCCCGGCGGATCGGCCCGGCCGCGCCGTATTCACGCCGGTCGCACCGTCGAGCTTCGAGTTCAGCCGCACGAGTAGCCGGTTGACCTGTTCCGAGGTGAGCTCGAGCAGGGCGCCGAGCGAGCGGGTCGGTGCGCCCTCGGCCACTGAGGCCAGGCCGGCAACCAGGCGCACGATATGCACCTCGACCTCGGACAACTCCGGATCGGTATTCGCCATGTCGTGGCCTGTGTACCGGACTGCCGCCTGCCCGGGCTCGGACCGGTGGGCAAGATCCGGGCCGACAGCCGCGTCATCGGATGATTCGGCCCCCGGCATCGCGGAAGCCTCCGGCGCCGACATCGTGGATGGTCGAGTCGTAGCGGCCGCAGCGGCAAGCGCCGGGTTGAATGCCGAGGGCGGGCGACGCACCTGCGCCTCTTGTTCATAGGCGTAGGCCATGGCCAACAATGATGCCTCGGAGAACGCGGTGCCGACCAGGGTCATACCGTAGGGCTGGCGACCGGCAGGGTCGTATCCGATCGGCACCGTGACGGCCGGGTACCCGGCTCTGGGCGCGATCACATAAGAGTAGAAGTGGGGATACAGTACGGCGTCCAGCCGGTTTCCGGTGAGCGTGGCATCGAACACGGCTCGGTAGGTGGCCACCTGGAGATCACGCCGGGTCAGGTACTCGGCGTATGCCGCCGGGTCACCCAGATCGATCGCTGCGGCCTGCTCGAACAGTGTTTGACCGTATCGGATCGCCCCTTCGTCGGCGTGTTCGATGTTGACTCGGATCAAGTCGTGGAGTGTCCGAATCGGTGCATCGGCCGGGAGCCGGGCGAAATAGCCCTCCAATGCCGGCTTGAACTCGTCCAGCAGAATTCCCGTGCCCAGCGCGGCGACATTGCCGACCGGCACGAGGGTCGCGCCTCGCGCGCGCAGAACGGTCTGGGCTTCAGCGAACAGGGCGAGCACATCGGCCGGTGAGGCCACCCCGGACAAACCTCCGGGAATGTGGGTCACCACCCCGATGCGCTTGCCGCGCAGAGCCTCCACGGAAAGTCCGGCCACATAATCGTAGCCCGCGACGGCGGCACCGGCCGCGGTTGCCGGGTCTTCCGGGTCCACGCCGGCCAGCACGGTCAGCATGGCCGCCGCGTCGGAGACTGTGCGCGCCATAGGACCGGCGCTGTCCTGGGTGACCGAAATCGGGATGGCACCGGTGCGGCTCGTCAAACCAACCGTCGGTTTGACACCGACCAGCGAGTTGAACACGGCCGGACTGATAATGGAGCCGAACGTCTCGGTGCCCACCGCCACCACCGCGAGCCCCGCCGCGACCGCGACAGCCGAGCCGCTGCTCGAGCCGAACGGATCCAACTCGGGGCCGTAGGGGTTGCGCACCTGTCCACCGAGCGCGCTGTAACCGTTCGGCATTCCGTCGGTCACGAAGTTCGCGAATTCCGTCAGATTCGTCTTTCCGAGGATTACCGCTCCCGCTTCGCGTAACCGAGCCACCAGAAACGCATCACGGGTGGGATAGGAATCACGCAGTGCCAGCGCACCTGCCGTCGTCGGCATACCCGCGACGTCGATATTGTCCTTGACCAGTACAGGAATACCGTGCAGCGGCCCACGCACACGGCCCGCCGCCCGCTCGGCATCCAACCGCGCCGCGTCCTGCAATGCTTGCGGGTTCACCGCCCGGATCGCGTTGAGCCGGGGCCCGCTCTTGTCCAAGGCCTCGATCCGGCGCAGGTATTCCTGGACCAACGCGACCGAGGTCGTTCGCCCGTCCTCCATCGCCTGCCGCAGCATCGCCACATCGGCGATCTCCAAGTCGAGAACAAACGATCCGCCGGGGCGACTGCCGATAGCGCGCTTGCGGTCCCCGCTCGCCTCGTCACTCATCGCGGCTGCCAGTACTCGACCATCCAATCCCTCGGACGCCTGCAGTGCGGCACCGTTGTCGGGCGGGGTCTCGACGTATGTGTCGGAAACCGGCCTCTCCGTCGGTTTGCTACCGATCCGGTCGGTCTCCCGCACCGTCGGCATACTGCGTTCGGCGCGCACCTCACTCTCTCCGGGCGGGCCGTCGAATTTACGGGGGAGGCCGGGGGTCTGGGCGGTGTCGAGGGTGTGTCCGGGCCGGGCGGTCAGGCTTCCGGTCTCGGCGGTGAAGTAGGCGGCGAAGAATTTATCGATGGCGGGGTTGTAGGCGGGTTCCCAGTCGTCGATGTGGAGGGTGCGGGGAATGCCGGGCTCCTGTTCGATGAGCGGGTCGGTGACGAACAGGTGGCCGGCGATGTTCGTGATGACCCACAGGTGCGCCTCGACAGTGTCGACAGCGGCGACAACGGCGGTATTGCCGTCCCGGGCCAGCAGCTTGTTCTTGATTGCCGCGATCGGGTCGGTATCGCCGACCGGACGCAGACGGCCCTGGATGGCCTCTTCCGCGGTGTCGGGGTCGGTGAGGTGGTCGGCGGGAATGACGGTGTTGTCGCTACCGTAAGCCCACAGGGTGGCGGCGGCATGAGCGACGCAACCGATAACGCGCAGCGTGATCAGTGCGTCGGCGATCGCATGATGTACCGGTGTGTTCCCGGTCAGCTGCGCCGCCAGTTCACCGATCCGTGCCGCATCCGCGGCCGTCAGTTGCTCGTGGAAGCGGCCGAGTGCCGCCGCGGCTTCGGCGAGTGGGGGATGATCCGGCCGTCGCTCGGCCGCATACCTGAGCGCCTCGGCCGCCGCGGCGAGCTGATCGAAACCGGTTGCTGTGCCTTCACTGCCGGTCAGGTTCCGCCGGCCGGCCGTGACCAGTTCTTCGACATAGTCGGCGGTGGCGGCGGCGAGGTTGTGAGTGGCACCCTGGCGCGCTCTTTCGTAGCTGATAGTGCGGCGATGCAGTCGCCGCAAAGCTTCGGTGGCGGCGCCGGCGGCGACGATGTAGTCGTCACCGTCCGGGCCTACCACATTCTCCTCACCAGGGTCCCGCGGACCGATATCCTGCACTTCGGCCACGATGAAGCTCGGCTCGTGGAACTCGCCGTTGTGTAGGTTCTGGTAGGCGAGGGGAAGCTGTTCGCGCGCCGCGGCCGGACTCCACTGTGGTGGCGAGGGGTCGTCGACATGTGCCAGTTCGAACAGTGCTGTGCTGAGGAGACCACGGTATCTGCTCAAGGACAGTTCGCGAAGCAGGCGGCGGAGTTTATCGGCGGTTGCGGACTCGCGACCGTCCGCCCAGCGGATTGACCTGGTCAGCTGAACCGATGCATCGGCCACTGCGGCAAGATCGGGCAATCGCGGGGCGATCTTCGTGAGCGTCTCGGCGATGTGCCCGAAAAGCATCCACGCTGTGTCGGCATGGAAGCTGAAACTGCAGAGTTCTGCCGCGGTATCCAGGGCCGCCCAAAGCTGCTCTCGGACTCCGGTGGCCAGATCACGGTCGGTCATGGGTTCCGCGGCGGTGGTGATTGCGTCCAGCCCGGTGGTTATCCGGTTCGCGGAGCGGAGCAGTTCGAAGGACTCCGGCGCGATGTGGCGATGTGCGCGCAGCATCTCGTCGGTATCTGCGCCGCCGGGTACCCACAATTCGTCGAGGTGGCGAAGTAGATCTTTTGCGCTCGAAAGATGGTGGTCGGCCGGTCGGCCGTCGAGCGTCGGCTCCCCGGGGTCGGCATTCGACAGCAGGCTGAGGGCGCGGATCGACTGCCCAGTTCCGCCGATCCGGATTGCGATATCGCTGACCTGTGTGGTGAACGCGGTAAGGGCTCTGAGGTCGGCCTGCCCTTCGGTAAGGATGGCGACACCGCTGAACAACGTATCGGTCGCGGCGGCGAGCGCGGTGGCTGCTGCAGACCAAGCCCGCAGCTCCTCGCCGAAGTCGAAAAGAGCGACGTAATCATGGATTTGGCGGCGGAGGCGGCGGATCCGGTGACTCAGGGAGCGTGCGACCGCGAACAGCAAGCGAGTCGAGTCGGTTATCTCGGTGACCGGTACTGCTTCCCCACGGCGCAGGCGTAGGAGCTGTCCGTCGAGCCGGGTGCGGACCGGATCGAGCAGGGCGATGGCTTCCGCGTCGGTCAGGCGTTCCAGCCGGTTCGACAGCTGGTCCGAGGTCGACTCCGGTAGATCGACAACTATCGGATGGGTGTCGATCAATTGATCGCCGCCGGCCGACTCGTCCGGGGAAGCCGGGCCGGAACCGGAATCCGATCCAGAAGGAAGCAGCCCGCCCTGCGCACGCAGGTCGGTCAGTATCCGGTCCAGCTCGTCGCCGACGTCACCGCCCGTCCTCATCTGGACCAGGGTCGTTTCCGCAATACGTTGGGCTCGAAGGTAACCGGCTCCCACTTCCAACTCGTCGGCCAGCATCGTGTGTAGCTTTCCGACGAATTCCACGGCCTCTCCGAGGTTCCGGTGCGGCAAACGCTCGGCGACGGTGCGCAGATCGTCGCGCAGCCGGCCGATCAGTTCGACACCGGCGCCGACATCGCGGGTTCGAGTCAGGTAGTACCTCGCGACGCTGATCATTCCGGCCAAGTGGGTTGCCGCCGCGGCGGCGAATTCCGCATCGGTGCCGTTGCGGGCCCGGTCGAAGGACGCCGTCCGGGCTGCGTGGGTGCGGACGGCCGCCGCGAGATCTTCTCCCGGCCGCTGGGCTGCCCGGAGCCAGTCATCGATGTACTGGGCTCGGCCGGTCAAGGAGGTCGCGCGCGTTTCGGGCATCGCGAGCTGGTGACCGGCCGCTTGCACAGGTGCGTGATGCGTGGCGGACGGTTCGGCATCACCGGGAGCACTGTCCTCGATACCCCAGGGCACCTCGGCGAACAACCGTTGTGTCATCTCGGCGGCCCGGTGTGCCCGTACGACGAAATCGTCCAAGGACCTGGGCCAACCGGTGTACCGGTCCGGATCATCGAGAGTCCCCAGACCGTTGACCACTGCGTCCGCGGCGGCGGCCATGGACCGGAAGAGGGGGAGGCGGTCCAGCAGGTAGCGGGCGGTGCGGAAGAGAGTCGCGTAATCGGTGCCGGAGTCCGTTTCGTCGAACCGGAACCAGAGCTGATGGTTGAGCGCAGACAATGAGCGCAGCGCCGTCACGAGATCGCGGCCCGGGCCGGGGTCGCCGGCGCGCAGCCTCTGAACATACCCGTTGACGGTGGCAGTCAAACCGTCGAGCAAGCGGTGCGCCTGGTCTTCGGGCAGGTCACGGACCCGGGCCAGCAGGTCCGCGATCGAGGCGTCGCGGGAATCGGCAATCCATCGACTCACCTCGGGGGAGGCCGAAGCGGGCCGAATGTGCTGTGCGGTAGGCGGTTCGACGGCGAGACCACTGTCCGCGAGCGAGAGTTCTGCCGGTGGTGCGTTGGTGGCAGTGCGCGGTGCGGGTCTGAACGGTGGGGTACTCCATTGGGCAGCAGGCGGTGTTGTCGGAGAGATAGCCGCCAGCGGCCGACGCCTCACATCGACAGTGTGCCCTGGTTCGAACCTCCCGCCAGGCCCGGTATGCCTCCAGACCAACATGGATAGCGCATAGGCAGCCCACCATCCGTTGTCGGCGAATCTGATCTGCCCCACGGTCAGGCGCCCGACTGCGGCCGCCCGCGCCAATCGCACCGTATCGTGCACAACCCGCTGGACCTCGAAGAACTCGGTGAGTACCAATCCCCCGGGCAGCGCCTCGGCCAGCGGTTTGCCGACGATGTGGTTGATCCACTCATTGTCATAGGCACGGATCCCGAACCGCGCCATCTCCCAGTCCACCGCCCGCATCTCGGTTTCGGAGATAACCAGCCGGCCGTCGACGAGCGTGAACAACAGATTCCCGGCGTGTGGATCGCCGTGGATGATCTGGAACTGATCCCGATCCAGATACCAGGACTTCGCCACGATCGCCTCGAACGGATCCTCCGGCACCTCCAACCGGTCGAAGATCGGCCCGAACTCTGCCCGCAGCGACTCCCAGAGTGTGCGCTTCTCCGCCACGAGCCGGCGGATGAACCGCCCGGGGTCGCCCTCACCGGCCGGGACGCGACGCAGCTCGCGCTGAATCTCCGCGATGCCCGCTCGCAGCTGGTCGATGGGGATTCCGGACAGGTCCGCGACGTTGGTCGTTTCGTCGAGAAAGCTGTGAATCTGCACGGTGGCCCGGCTGCCGTCGGGAAGTTCCACATCGTGCAACACCCGGTACACGCGTGGAACGTTCTGCACACCGTGCCGCGCCAGCAGTTCGAGGATCTTCCATTCGGCGGCCACGCGTGCATCCATACCGTCCCCACCGGATTTCGCGATCCGAACCATGAACCGGCCGGTTTCGCGGTCGCCGACCGGAATATTGAGGTTCCAGCTGCCCGCCATTGCCGCGGGCACATCAGCGAATGCGGCGTCGATCATGCGCCGCGCCGTGCCCTCGTCGAGTTCGACTCCGTCCTCGCCACCGAGGAAGCGATACTCCTCTCTCGGAAGCAGCCCTGAAATCTGCGGCACGGCACCGGCCTCCGTAACCGGCGCTTCGATGCCGACGACATCGGTCTTGCCGCTCGATTCGGACGAGCGTGCCGCGGCGATTGCGCCCGCAAAGCGCGTGAGTGCCTCCTTCAGGTGGCCGTGGTCCGGAGTGGAGGGCTCCTCTCCATGCCAATAGGTGCGCGTCAGCAACTCGGCCTGTTCTGGTTCGAGGGTGGCCAATGCGCTATCCCACTGTTCGCGAGTCGCCTGCTCTACGGCCTCGAGCCAAGCATCGGGAATATGTAGGCCCCGGTCCGCGGCGGTTGTCGGGTAATCGGCCAGCTCGACGAGCTTGATCAGGACCGCCTGCCGCCACCGGGCGAAGCGAACATGCTGTACCGCGGCCACTTCGGCGTCAGCGCGTAGCCGCTCCGGCGTGGCGGTCGGCTGTCCGGCCACGGCCGCGACGATAGTACGTGCGGTAGGGAGGTCGCCGACAATCCGATAGATCTCGTCGACCAGCTGTTCGTCCGGTTCGAGCAAGGCCCGCGCGCGTGATCCGGCCCGCCCGTTGGCGCGTGCAGATCCTGTACCCCGCTGATCGTCGGCGAAGAACTCCGAGGGGTCGTCCGGCCGACCGGGCCGGGCACCGATCGTGCCCGGTGACCGGCGGCCCGGCCCGTCCTGTGCGGGGGCAGCGGACGGCCGGGTGAGTGGTGCGCCTACGCCGTGACCGTCCGACCCATCGTCGGGGTCGTTCCCGGTTGGTCGGCCAGTGATTTTGCTGCCGCGTTGCGGCCGTGGCGCTTTGGGATCTTCGGGGGAATCCTTGTTCAGGTCCTCGCGTGTTCCATCGGGATTATCGATCAGCTGGTAGACGAAAATCTTCTTCGCATCGGCGAAGTCCTCATCGAATTTCTCGGCGGTCCGGACGCGGGGGATTTCATCGTCCTTGTCCACTTGGTTTATATCGTAGAAGACGGTGGTATCACCAGCGATTTCGGCAAGAATCAGATGCATCTTCTTCTTGCCGTAGTCGACGAGAATGTAAGTCTTGCCGTCGGCATTCTTATCGGCGATATCGACGACCTCTTTTTTGACATCATCAATCTTCTTGGCGTCGATTACGATGGGCCGGGCGCCGTCCACCAGTTTCTCGAATCTGGACAGGTCGTCCTCTTTGCCGATTTTTGCTCGCAGATCGAGAAAATCTCGGAGCTTTTCGAGTTTGTTCCGGTCGTCATATGAGTTGCGGTTCGGGTCGGGAATCAGGGTAGCGATTTCCGCTGTGCGGTCGAGGCACTCGTCGTCGCGTCGTTGGTTGACACGGGGAGACATACGGCGTGGGCCGAGGATTTCGAGGTCGTCAAGTGGTACCGACAGGTTGCGGTCGGGCAGGGCGAGGGGTGAGAGCTTGCCGTCGACGCGTTCGAAGCAGGCGATATAGGCTTCGGCCCCGTCGATGTCCTCGATCGCGCGGAAAGACGGTTTCCATCGTTCGCGGGTGCGAACCCGCGGTACGCGCTGGTCGTCGGCATTACGCTTGTTCGGCTTCCGGAGGTCACGGTTGTCCGGTTCGGGGACCGTGACGTCGAAGATTGTGGCGCCTTCGCCACCTGTGTCGGTGATGAGGGAGGGCCGGACATCGTCGCCGTCGACGACGAGGAGAAAGACGGTATCGACCCGGTTGTTCGGATCTTCGACGAGGTCGAGGACGTGAGCGAGAGGGTCGACGGTGTCGGGATCGAGGTGGGTTTTGGTGAATTGGGTCAGGGCGGCGTTCTCGTTGGTCGCGGAGTCGGGCGTGATGGCCGCTCGGAAATCTCGTACAGTATTTCGACCTTGTTTCGGTTCGGTCGCATTGTCGAGGCCGAGCGCGGTGGCGACTGCGGCGACCTGGTGGATGCCGTCCAACATTTTCGACCGTCTGCGTCGTCGAGAGTAGGAATCGGTGGCGCTCGCGATGGTATATGCACCGAGTGCCGAGCTGACGGCAATGCCCATGGATTGGCCCCCCATCAGCGCAACTGCGGCACCGCTGAGCCCCCAACCCAACTTATGTGCAGCCTGCGTCTGCACCTGGCTGACGCCGCTCGCCGCTGCGAAATGTTTTGCCGGGATAGATTTTCTGGTGTAGGCATTGAGCGGTATCCCGGCAGCACCTTGGACTATCCATCCGGCCGCAAGTGCTGCCGACGACAGAAAGACGCTATCCGACGCGGCCAATACGACCGAGGCTCCGGTCAAGGCCGTCATTCTCGTGAGGCGAAATGTGTTCAAGCTGAATTTTTGCAGCCATCCATCCGGCACTCGGTTTCCGAGCAGGGCAGCGCTGGGAACCAGTGCAAAAGCCGCACCCTGCTGGAATCCGCTGAGACCGGAACTGAGAACCAGGTCCGTGAATTGTATTCCTTGTATTCCCAAGTACAGATTGGTGACCATATAATGCACGCTGATTCGCCGCTGTTCACGGGGGCGGTAACGTTCTCGAATGCCGTTGGATACCGAATTGCGCAGTGCGCGCGCGATCGTCTCGTCGCTATTTCGAGTGGGCGCATTATCCGGCATATGCTTCAGTGAAGCCAAATTCTGGATACTGAATGCCAACCCCAGGGCCGCGGCCGGCCAAGTGTCGGCAATCAGCAATAACGGTGCGGCGCTTTGCGATATAATTCTGGGGACGTTCATTTTGAGGTTGTTGAAGCGGGCCACCGCGTCTTGTGAGCCTTCGAACGCCACTTTGAAGTACTTATTGGAGGCGGCGTTGTACACAATGCCGCCAGCCATTGTCAAGGCAATCGATCCGGCAACTACAGGGACGGTGTACGAAGTGTCGGCGGCCAGGGCGCCGGTCGCGGCCAGCCACCCCAATGCAGATGTGATACCACCACCGGCCATCAGCTTCTTCCGTGAGTAGTTGTCGGCCATATATCCCGCGATCAGTGGACCGACAAACGCCGGTGCACTCGCGCCCATCATGATCCAGCTGCCGGATTCCGCTCCCATTTCATTCACCATGTACAACATGAATGTCGCGCTGCCCACATCGGCACCGACCGCGTTCAGGAACTCGGCGCTCATACGACGTCGAGCATCGGCGTCGGTGCGAAACAACTGTGATAGCGATTTGCTTTTTGTATCGTCCTCCTTGGTTCCGGTGGGTTCGGCATTCGAGAGATTCGCCTCGGCGGCGGGTACCGAAGTGCTCGGCGATATCGCCGAATTCCCCGATTGTTCGGGATTCTGTGCTTGCTCGTCCGGTTGTTCGGGTTTCGGGGTGGCGGCCTGCTCTGCTTCCTGATCCGGGGACGGCTTCTGGTTTTCGGGTTCCTCTTGTCCGCCCAGGGGGCCGCCGCCACCGGTGGCATGCAGGACCGCGAGCTCTCTGATGTCGGTGGTCAGTTCCGCTGGGCGGATCCTGTCGTCCAAGGGACGGTCTTCCCCGGTGGGGTTGCGACCCCACTGCGTCTCGCGATTGTTTGCCCCGGGGCCCGGTTCCTCGGACCGTGGCCTCGCACCGATGCTGTCGGAGCGCGGACGCCCTGTGGACTCGTCGGGCAATGATGCGGTACGTGCGTCGCCAGGCGTGCCGGTCTTCGCTCGGCTCCAGGGCGACTGTGCCGCCGGATCGGGTGTTTGTACCCGATTCATCGTCCGCGGCCGGTCCGCTGCCGGCCGGGAGGTATTGCCGCCCTGCCGCGGTGCCGGTGCCGAGGTCTGCTCGGCTCGCGTTGGCGCGGCGGCGTTCTTGCTCTTGCGGGCACGCTCCTCGGCATGCAGTGCGGCCAGGCGGCCTCGGTCGGAATCCCCGACCTTGCGCCGCGCATCGGCCAGCACTCGTCGTACCTCGTGCTCGGACATGCCGGAATCGGCGGCGATCTCGGTATGGGTTCGCCCTTGCCGCACCTGTCGCAGGACAGCTGCCTCCGTCGGGGACAAGCGCTGTGCGAGCGTCTCGTCGCGGCTACGTCCGGCGGTCGTATCGGATATCGATGCGGCGAGCCGGGCGAGAGCTTTCTCGTCGAACGTATCGAGCACGCCCACGATTCGCGGCATGGCCGTGACCAGAGTGGGCGACCCGATATCGGGCAGCGCACGGTTGACATGCTCATCGACCGTGCGGGGTGAGAGACCGAACATCCTCGCGATTTCGCCTCTGGTGCGTCCGCGCGACAAATGCGCGAGCACGACGATCTGGCGCGGCGTCAGCCGCTTGCCGAGGTCGGCCAATGGCGATCGTGGCTGCACCAAACCGCGCCGCGCGGCTTCGGCGGCGATCAGATAGCGCTTGTTCGCGATGCCGAGCGCCGCGGCCACCTCCCCGACATACTTCGATGCCTGCTGCCCACCCAGTGCCTCGGTGATCCGCGCGTTGTCCCACCCATCGGTGATCCACCGCAGTACCCGCAGGTGGTCCCCGCTCAGTTGCGGTTCATCAGCGGCATTTCGGCTCGGCGTGGACGCGCCGGTCACATCGTCGGGGTTCACAGTCTGGACCGATGCCCGCTCGGTGGCCTCCGCATCGAAGTATTCGGCCGGCTGGGCGGTGGGGCGGGGATCCTCGGTCGACGGGCCGGTCGTGGGCTCCGCCTGCCCGGGTCTACCCGTGGTCTGCGCATCCGCCGCCCGCCGCTTGGTTCGCGACCACGGAGAGTGTGTGGGCCTCGCGCCGATGGCAGGATCGGTGGGCTCGTCGGACAACTCTTCGACCAAGATCCGCCCGGACAGATCGATGTGCACCCGGCGCACCGCGGCGAGGCCTCCCTGCCGACGGACATCCGCCGCCCCCTCGGTCGCGTCCAGGTAATCCTCGGCACGGGTGAAGAAAACGACAACATCGCCGCGGCGTTGCACGCCGTTCGACGACTGGGCGATCTCGGCGATCGCCAACTGTTCCGCCGAAGCCAGGGCCTGCCGCAGTTCTGCGGCTATCGACGCCTCTGCCTCGTTGATCCGCCGCATATCCGATGCGGCGACCTCGGTCCCGGCATTCCTCGGCTCGACGAGACCCAGCACAGCCGCGCCGCCCTCGGTGCTCAGCTCGTCGCGAACCGCCTCCAGTCGCCGCATGCGCTCGTGGGCCAAATCGCCCACGTTCTGAATCTGTCGTGCCAGTTCGCCGGTCGGGACATGAGCATATTCGGTGAAAAACACCCCTGACGGACTGTCGGCCGGGCCGGTGGAGTCGGGGTCGATGCCGAAGGACAGGCCGCGCTGCCGATCGACCAGGCGCGCGAACTCGTCCATCGCGAAAGCCACACCGTCGGGGACCTTGGATGATTCCGGCCGGGCGCGCGCCGCATGCGGGGCGGCGTCCGGCTGGGAGCGCCAGGCTCGCGCGAGCTTTGCGGCCGGGCCGTCGACGGCAATCGACGGACGCGGCCGCGACGGTGCCGGAATCGGGCCGCGATCTGCGGCTCGCCGCCGCGCAACCTCGTTGCGGCGGTGGGCGTCACGCCAGACCTCGACCGGTGAAAGTCCCCGCAGCAGCGCCTGCAGGGCATACGCGGGATGGGTGAAGTCCGCAGGTGCGGCGGCGCCGAAAGCGAGGCCGGCCTCGGCGATCGCTTCGGCCGGGTAGAGTACGCCGCGGTCACCCAGGCCCGGCATCGGCCAGCCGTCGGGTCCGAGTGCGGTCTGCTTGTGATGGGCCATATCGCGCAGGATTGGGGCATGCCGCCTCGGGTCCCGAGTGATCTGTTCCGACCACGTTGCGAATAGTGCCGACAACGGATACTTTCCGTTCGGATACGCGCGCTCGAGCCCGGACAGGTCGATGTCGAATCCAGGCTTGTCCTTCGGTTGGTTCAGCCAGTGCTGGAACGCTTCGTAGATGTCATCGTCACGGTTTCGCTTCTTCTTTGCTCTGCTGTAGCCGGGCAGCTGGTCCAGCCAGTCTTCGAAACTGGTATCGGCGGATATTGCCGGGAAATCGCCGAGGTTCGCCGAATCCTCATCCGTCCACGTCCCGAACTCGGCGTTACGGCGGGCACTCCCGGGGTGCTTCAGGCCCTCGAAATATGTCTGCAGGAACCCGAATGCCCTGGCTCGTCGTGTCTTCAACTCGTCGGAGGGAACCGCACTCGACACCGTACCGTCTCGATGATGTGCAATTTCATGCCGGACCGTCGCGTAGGTTCGGTCGCCGATCGGATCGAGCAGGTAATTCTCCCGCTTCACCCTGGCGGGTTTCTCCCCGGCTCTCGTGTTGCCGGTGACACTCCGCTCGTTGACGAAGATCGTACGTACATCGGGAGCGAATGACGGCCGGAAGGCCCTGCCGTCGACGGCCAACGGCACAATGGCGATCACATCGAAGCCGACATCCCGTCCGGGGGACAGCGACGCCAACAATGCTTTTCGTTCGGCAAGTGACGAATCGATCGTGATTCCGTGCTTGTACAGCTCGAACATCTCGTCGTACTCGTCGATGATCGCGTTGCGGATCGACAGTGCGGAAGCAACCGGCACTTTCTCCAGGCCGACCACGTCGATGCCGTAGGTGTCGAAGATCTCGTGCGCGATGGCGCGGGTGATGCCACGTGCCGTCAGCGGGTCGTAGTCCGGCAGCCGGGTCTCGTGCGCAGCGTGGCTCGCCTCGTCGTCGGGTACGCCGTTTGTACGGGGGGTCGCCGGTGAGGCCGCTTCGGCGCCGTCGGTGATTTGTGGGCGATCCAGTCGAACCTGATGCCAGACCCGTCCATCCGGCAGCGGCTCGGCGGTGTCGAGATCGATGCGGCCGTCCACAGCGGACAGGCCGCGGCGCAGCTCATCGACGGTCAGGCCGGGATCGGAATCGGCAGCATCGAGGCGGGTGTATTCCAGCTGGGCGAACAGCCGGTGCCGACCGTCGGGGTCCTGGGTGGAGGTGAGGACGAAAAGACGGTCCTGGCCGGCGACTGTCATGGTCAGTTCGGCCAGACGCGCGGCCGCGGCGACAATGTTCTCGGGTGCCGGTTTCGAGTCCTCCGCGGGGAGCCCGGCCGCGACCGCGGCGGCCAGTGCGGCAGGGCTCGCTACATCGGCGCCGGAAACGACCAGCTGCCAGCGGAAGCCGCCGTATTCATCGCGCATCTCCAAGGCATGCAACCGAGCATCACGCTCAGCATCCTGCAGGCCGTAGCCCGGGTCGGCCTGCAATCGCCCGGCAATCTCCAGCGCCTTCGCCGCGTGGTCGCGACGCATGTCCCGGTTGTCCGTCGACCGCCCCTCCGGCGCCCGGTCTCCGGTGTGGGGGTGGGTGACCGCGGCGCGCTCGCGCAGGTGATCGATGAGCGCCCGGCGATCGGGAATATCGTCCGCGCCGGACCGTTCGGAGTGCAACCAGCGCAGCACCGCGTCCGGCTCCGACAACGCCTGCATGCCGCGCGGTCCTGCGGGCTCGTGCGCCGGCCTGCTGCCGATCCGGTCGGCGGTGCGTTCCGGCGCGTCGACGGGCCCAACGAGGTAGGCGGATTCCGCGACCTGGTAGCCGTTGAATGTCGTATCCGCCGGATCGACTCGGACCGGGGCCAGGTGCGGGCGGATTCCGTCGAGGTGGTCGAAAAGAGCGGGTCGATTGGTCGCCGCCATACCGCTGCGCTGGTCTATGACGATTGCGAGGCGACGTCCGAGGGCGGCGGCGACGCCGTGTGCCCAGTCGGTGAACGTGCGGTAGAAGTCATCGACGGAGACCTGGTTGATGTAGTTTTCCAACGGATTGAGCCCGCGCACCAAGAGCAACGGCTCACCGGATGTGCTGGTGGTCTCGATGAGAAGGACCGCACCCACCATTCTGGCACGGTCGGGGTCGTCAGGGTTGCGCACCATGATGACGGCCGTCATATTCGGCATCGTCTCGGCAATCGAGCCGTATCCGCCGCCCCAGCAGGCATTGGCAATCTGCCCTGACAGCTCGAGCAGCGGCCCCCGTGTCGGGACGAATCGCAGTGGCGTGGTGTCGCTCGCGACGCCCACTCCCTGCGCGCGGGCTATCGCCTGCTCGAGCGCGATCGCGCTGGTCATCCGGCGGAAGGTGCGGGCGTGTTCGCGTTCCGAGAAATACTGCGAGAACACGTCCTGGTTGGTGATGTGTTCGACGAATTCCCGGACGAGGACGATATCCTCCAGGACAGGCTCGTCCGGATTCAGGTCCCGTAGTCGGTCGATCCATCCCGGATGCTGTTGCATCGCCCAGGCGAAACAGATCGTCCGCAGGTGGTCGTGCAATTCACCGATTCCGGCCAATCGCGCGAAGTTCTGCTCGAAGTCCCGGAGTGAACGTAGTGACGGATATCGATTCGCACTGTGTGCGTCCGCTGCGACGAGCCCCCGCAACTCCTGTGCCAGGGCTCCCATCTTCCGGCGTGCCACCTCGTTCAGTGGAGCGCCATTGGTCAGAGTGCCCGAAGCCAGCGAACGTTCCAGCGTCGTCACGTACTCGGCGATGCCGTCTCCGAGCTCATCGAGCAGATGGGTGATCGGCCGCCGCACGCTGGTCATCGCCGACTGAGCGTCCCGCACATTCTTTGCCAGGCGCGCGTAACGCGCCCGCAGGTCCTCTGTCCATTGCGGAGCCGACGCGGTGCGCAGTTTGGCGACTTCGACCACATCGCTCGGTTGGTAGGCCGTGGGCATCGCAGCGACCCGCCCGTTGGCTTGTGCCCGCTCGTGGTCGGCGAGCAGCCGACGCAGCGAGGGTATATCACCTGGGTTCCACTCGGATATCTCGTAGTGGGTGACGCCCATCAGCAGACCGGCGAGAAAGTCGGAGGAATGAATTTTCGCCAAGGTCTCGCTCGGCAAGCGCGCCCTCGTCACGTCGGCGAGAAAGTCGCGAACGACGGTTTTCAGTTCGGGCAGCACAGTTTCGCCGGTACCGTGCAAGCCGAGTGCTGCTCGCTCTCGACGTCCGTGCTCGCTATCGCTCATGATGGCACGCAGGGAACGCACGAGCTCCTGCGTTACCTCCGGGATCAGATCCATTGCTGTGCGCAGCACCGGCGGTCGCCGTTTCGGGGACAGTGCCGATATCAACTCGATATATCTTGCGAAGGCGAAACTATTGGGATGCTCGATGTAGATATCTTCCACATCCTGCAATTGCTGCGCGGTGAACTTCGCACCGTCGAGGAATCTCGTCGGAATATGGCCGAGTCGTCCCGACCGCAGAGCGGCATCCGCCAGGATTTGCTGGATGGCATCGCGAGAACAGTCCTCCTGCGTGGCCAGGAACTTCCACGCCTGTTGGGAGGACGCCAGCATCGCGCCGCGGACTTCCTCGGCAGTGGGCGCGCCGGATTCCGAATTCCACGCCACATAATCGAGAATCGCCTTCAACAGCAGAGCGTCCAGAGCACCCGCGGGTATATCGGCGATCCGCTGCAGCTCCCGGCGCAACCCGTCGAGATCATCGATGCGCGGATGCTCCAGCCTGCCGCGCGCATGAATCGCGAAATCGCCGTTGTTCGCATCGACCTTCCGCAATGCGGCGCGGGTCTCGGCCCTCGCCAGGAACTCCACCCTCGCGTCGAGTCTGTCGACAGTCCAACCAGGAGTGTGCACGACATCGGACAGGACCTCGGTGCCGATCGCGGTCGTGAGCGCGTCCAGGATCCGGGGATGGGTAGCGAGAGTGAGGCATAGCTGCTGGGTGTGCAGCGGGTCAGCGAACAGATTGGTGCCGCGGGAATCGGTGAAATCTTCGGACATGCGCATGAACTCGGCCCACTTGGCGAGTTGATCGAAGAACTCGACAATATCGTCGTGCTCGGTCGCTGGCCGTGCGGCCACGTCGCGAACCAGACGTTCTACGGCGTCCGTGCCGAGCGATAGCCGGGATCCGAATCGCGCGATTTCCCCGACCGCGTCCGCAGGCTCGGGCACCTCGTCATACGTGCGATAGGCGGGCAGGAAGGTATCGACGAACCTCGGATGCAACCGATCCTTGGTTTCCTCGAACTCGAGTTCACCCTTCGTCAGCCACCGGGCGTCGGTTATCCGCCCCTCCCCGACACCCGCGGCGAAACGCACCGACGCCTCGATTGTCGCGACGCCGTCATCGGTGAGTCTCGCCGAGCCCGTCGTACGCACATTCAACGCCACCGTTTCCGCCGCCGACGGGGACCGCCACTGTCCCGGTAGGCCGTCGTCACCGACGGGTTCCTTGACCACCAGGAACCGCTCGACACCCGTTGCGTCGACATGTCTGACCAGCACACTCCGGGCGTCGAGCCCACCGACGTTCTCGGCCGCGGCGGCCCCGTGCGGAAAGGTCACCCCCAAGGAGCTCGGTGGTGTACCGAAAATCTGCGCCAGATTCCGGTCCAATTGTGCTGTGGCAGCGGCGGTGTCGCTGCCGCCGAGTAGCGGCACGGTGATCTCTGCGAGGCGCTGTGCCGCCCTCATCTCGTCGAGGCATTGCATTCGCCAGGCAAGGCGTACGAGCCGGTCGGCGTCGACGAGTACCCCCGCCTCGGTCAATCCATCCAGCACGGCCGGTAGTTCCGGCCGCAAGGCCGACGACAACGGTTGGCCTGTGACATCACTCAGCCGTTGCGCAAGATCGCGGTACTGCCCCCCGAGCCGGTCTCGATAGCGCCGGTACGCCCCCGCGCCCGTATTGTCCGCCGGTCTGCTGCCGATGCTGTCATTCCCGGCTCCGGTCGGATCTCCCGCATCGGCATGCCCCAGATCCAGCTCTTGGTGGTCACGACCATCGGTGCTCTGGGGCGTCGCGGCCGGAACGGCGGTGGGCATTTCCTGTCCATGCACCGCGGCCAGTGCGAACTCGCTGAAACTCGGTCCCGCCTCGTCGAATTCGAACCACATCGTGGTCGTGCCGTCCGAGCGGCGATCGATACCGAAGCGGTGGGCCATGTAGCGGAGCCGCTCCATGACAACGCTTTCGGAGTATTCGATGAGGGGGGTCGGCGTCACCGGGCCGACGTCGGATACGTCGAAGCGAAGTATTCGAGCCCCCCTGGTTCCCGACTTCGTCGCCGAAACCATCCCGCCATGCCGCGCATGTGTGTACATCGACACCAAGTTCGAACCGAGAGTCTCGGCGGAACGCGCTTGGTCCGCGTTGGCCCAATCGGCGACGAACTGGCGGATATCCGCGTGAGCGGCGCCGATGGCGTGCTGCCGGCCGGTCGAGTCCTGATCAGCGGCCGTGGTCAGCTGCAGTTGGTTTGTGCCGACCGGAGCGGTGCGGTCGGTGGGCGAGTGCGGCCCGCCGGGTTCCTGGTACCCGAGTTTTGTGGGCTGCGCCGGGGAGCGAGGGTCTTTCTGTGCCGCGTAGGTTTCCG
This sequence comes from Nocardia sienata NBRC 100364, assembly GCF_001613205.1. Taxonomy (GTDB): domain Bacteria; phylum Actinomycetota; class Actinomycetes; order Mycobacteriales; family Mycobacteriaceae; genus Nocardia; species Nocardia sienata. The sequence goes on from NZ_BDBX01000035.1 coordinate 105,579, forward strand.
GCGTGCCGAGGTGAAGAAGCACATCGGATTCCCACGAGCCGAATCCTCGGTCCGCGCCATACACCTCCGCCAGATCGGTGACGAAGGTTTCGCCCCCGAGGCCGAGGCGGCGTGCGACGTCGTCGACGACCTCCCGTATATCTGGTCGGCCACCCCACATCGCCACGGTGCGGGTGGCGAATCCCGCGTCGGTCAGTCGTTCCGCCAGTGAAATGCCATAGGCGCCGGTGACGCGCGACCACATCCGCTGGTGCCTGGTGAGGTGATCCAGGCCGACCAAGATCGCCATTTTCGCGCCCGGCACCCGCATGGTATCGGTGATGACCTGCGCCATGTGCGATTCGCGTACGTCACGCAGGGGCGACCCCTCCGGGGAGGATGGTTGTTCCACATCGAATGGAACGATGGTGATCCCGGCGGCGGCCATGGCCTTGACCGCGTCGGCCCAGTTGCCGAAGCCCGGACCGCATTGGATCTCGGTCAGGTCGACCTGCTCTCCCGCGTTCAGTGCGTCGAAGACCGGATTCGGAGGTGCTTCGATGCCGTAGTGGGTAACGCCGGCGGCCCGCAATGCAGCCGCCTGCTGCTCGAGGAATTCCCGTCCCGCCGGGTTGGTGTGGGTCTCGCCGAACAGCACGATCTGTGCGTCGGCGACCAATTGGGCCATATTCGCCGGCTGCCGGGCGAGCATGGTGTGTGCCAGCGATTGGATGAGCGGAGGATCCTCGGCGAACTGGTCGGCGAGCGTCGACTCTGCAGCGGCGGTGGACGACGCCTGCGCATCCGTTGTGGTGCCGGGTTGTGCCACGCCGACCGGCCCGCGAGGATCGGTGGGGATCAGAAGCCGGTCGAGTTCACCGACAGCGGCTACAGCGGCTCGATGGCGTTGTTCGGCGGCTGCGGCCCGCTGTTCCAGCTCGGTCGATCGGTCTGCGCTACCGGTCGCCTCCCGCATCAGCGAGGATTGCAGGGGTGACGGATCGAGGGCGCGTGGGTCCGGGTCGTAGGGGATGGTGTCGATCAGCGATCGGTACTGCTGGGAGTAATCCTTCGGTGACGTGTGCTCCAGCACGGTGATCAGCGCATCGAGCCAATCGATCTGTTTCACCAGCGATTCGTACTGCCGGGCCGCCCGCTCGAATTCGCGTTCGTCGGTGTCGTCGACCTCGTCCACATATTGGCCCGCGTCCCGCATGCGCTCGAACAATGCGGCGTACACCAGGTGTACCTGACCGACGACCGCGCCGTCGAGACGGGCGAGCATGCGGACGGCTTCTTCGTGGCGGCCGGTGTCGCGGGCCGCGGCCTCCACCGTGGCCGCGATCGAGCTGACGGTGGAAAGTGCCGATTGCCAGCGGGCTCCGGCTTCGGCATCGGCGCGGGTGCGCGCCATCGCGGCGGCGGCGTCCTCCATTTCCTTGACCGCGTTCGCGAATTCGATCAACTGCCGGGTCCGCTCGGTGGCGGGCGTATTCGCCTGCTCGGCCGCCCGCAGTTCCGCGAGGCGTGTTCGGATATTGGCGACCGGAATCGCGGCGGCCGACGGACCGTGGTTCGGTGACGGTCGACGTGCCGAGTCCTCCGATGGCCTGCTGCCGATGCGGTCGACACCGCTGTCTGCCGGGTTCGCCCGTTCCCGGCTCGTTGCGCCGGAATCCCGGTCGCTCGGTAGTCCGCGGACCGGCGCGTTCGTGCCGTCGAGCGCGGCGCCGGGCTCGTGTGTCAAGGGAGCGAGAACGCCTGCGGCGCGTTCGAAGTGGGCGAAGAACGCGCGGTCCACCCGGGGAAACGACTCTCGGAAGAATTGCTGCCAGGTTTCGCGGTCGCGGATTCGGGCAATGGTTTTGCCGCCCAGGGCGGGATCGGTTATGCGGGGGACATTGGTGTCGTGGACGAAGATGACGCCGTCCAGTTGGGTGACATAGAAGGCGTGCGCGATTCCGTCGCGCTCGACGACGAAGACCGAGCTGTGCCGCGGATTGCCGGGCTCGAGCAGGCTGTCGATTTCACGGTCCAGGCGCTCGGCAAGCGTCCTGTCGGCATCGACGAATTCGGCGAGACCGGTGGTGAGGCCGGTGACGAGGTCGTTCCAGCTCTCCGAGTCCTGATGCGGGATGAGCGCATCGTCGAGTCCATCGGCCCACGCGGCCCGGATGGTCGACCCGGCGCATGCGACGACGTGATCGGGTACGGCATCGGCCGGCTCGTGTGTGGCGGGGCGCAGGAATCGGCCCGTTGTGGTGTAGCGGGTGGTAGCGGGCTTGCGTGTCGTGCTGCGGCTGTGCGTGACGGCGACATCACCGGCAGGAGGTGTCGCATGGAATTCGACCGAATGCTCGATGGTGTTCTTGCCGTTGGCGAAGATGATGCGGCGGACCGCGACCGTACTCTCGGCGATCACGAGCTGCGTGCCGCGGCCGCCCTCCCGGTCCACAGCTTGCTCGTCGGCTGTCCACTTCGGCAGTTTCGCGGCGACGCCCGATGCGATGTCATTGGTGACCGTGAGGTGCACCTGGCGGTCATCTCCGAGACCTCTGATCGCCAGATCGAGGACTTCCTCCGGGGCCAGACCCGCCGACGAGGCGTTGCTGTACAGGTGCTTCTTCGCGTTGGTGACCAGTTCGCTCACCGCGCGCATGATGCTGTCGACTAGATCGCCGGAGATGTCCACATCGTATTCCAGCAACCGTGCCTCGACGGCATTGCGAATCCGGCGCACCTCCCGCTGGTACGGCGGTATCTCTTCGGGCTCGGATTCGCCGAACATCTCCATCAAGCGGTCGAGGTCGATCTCCTCCGAGCTTCGTTCGACCGCCGGCTCGGCGGCCCGCTCCACCGCAACCGGAGTGCGCCCCAGCCGCCACTCGACCCGCACATAGCTGTGGTCCCCCGTGATGTCGACAAGCTCAACGTGCACCGCGTCCGCATCCATCTCGGCCCGGAGAGATATCCGCCCCTGCCCCCACCGAATCGACGCACCGACAGCCGTGGCGATCTCCCGCACGTACGCCGGATCCGACCAACCCTCCAGCAACTCGACGATCTGCCGTTCCACCAGGTCGGCCTGTGCCTCGTTACCGGCAGTGAGGTCGTCGAACCGCAGGCCTGGATCATCCGTGAGCGCCGAAGCAAAGAAGTGGTCCTCGGCGGCATCCAGGTCGATCGGGCCGATCCCCAGTTCCCGGCCGAGGAGCCGGAAAGCGCGTCGGCTCGGGGTGCGTTCCCCGCGTTCGATCTGGCCGATATATTTCTCGGTCAGGCCCGTACGGTCTGCCACATCGGACCGTTGCAGGCGATCGTGATACCTCAGTGCCCTGAACCACAGTCCCTGCTCCGCGGAAGTATAGGCGGCCCGGTCGAGATCGAACCTCGCATCCGGGTAGAACCGTCCGGCAGCCCGAGCTGTCACGTCTGCTTCGATATTCAGTGCGTCGCACAGCGAAAGGAAGACAACTACTCCGGGGGCTCGTTCACCTGCTTCGATCGAGCGAAGGTGGATGGTGCTGATCCCCGCGGCCTCCGCCACCTCCTCGGGTGATTTGCCACGGTCGTAACGGAGCGCTCGGAGCCAGAGGCGTTTCTCCTCCGGAGCGTACGCATCCGGGTCGAGGCCGACCCGCACACCCGGGAAGAACCGGTCGGCGGCCGTATCGATGGCTTCGCGCTCGAGGCCCAACGCCTTACACAACGACAGGAAATCAACTACACCGAGGTCACGCTCCGCCCGTTCGACCGATCGAAGATGTTCGCTGTCGATCCCTGCGGCCTGCGCCAGTTCTTCGCCTGATATGCCATGGTCGTTGCGGTGCGCTCGGAGCCAGAGTCCGCGTTCACCTGCGGCGTATGCGGTTGGGGCGAGATCGGCTGTCGCTCCCGGGAAGAATCGGTCGGCGGCCGTGTCGATGGCTGCGCGTCCGAGGTTCAACGCCTTACACAGCGACAGGAACACAGCGGCCCCAGGGACGGTCGCGCCCTTACCGATCGAGTTCAGATATTTCGCGCCGATCCCGCCGGCCTCCGCCAACTCCTCCCACGACATGTCCCGGTCGTGAAGCATCGCCGAGAGCCAACGCCCCGGCGCGTCGAGGGGGTATGCGGTCGGTGCCAGATCGAAGTCGGCGTCCGGGTAGAAATTATGTGCAGCATCCACGAGTTCGGATCTCGGCACACCCAGCGCCCGGCCGATCTTCACGAAGAGTCCGGGCCGCGGACGCGTGCTTCCCTGCTCGATCCGGCTCATGGTGCTGCGATTGACTCCCACAGCTCTGGCCAGGTCGGCCGCGGTCATAGTCCTGCCGTCACGCCGGCCTTTGTCGTCACGTCGCGCAGTGATCCACGCGCCCCGCGCACGGTTCAACGCATTCGCGGTATTCGGTGACGACGGATCGGCCGAGCTCTCCGACGGCCGACTGCCGATGCTGTCCGGTGTGGATGTGCGTGCCCGGCTGGCCAACCGCTCCGCTCGTTTCGGATGCCAGTAATAGCCGAGCTCCGCGGCCGCCGCGAGAACTCTGCGGCCGCGCGGGGTATCCGCGCCGATCCGGCCGCGAAGTACGGCGCTCACCACCGGTTTGTGCAGGCCGGTACGTTCCGCGATGGCTGCTTGTGTCGGTTGCGCAGCAAACTGTCCGGGGACAAAACGATCGCCTGCGAATCGACCCGGAGTGAATCTGGTCGCGATGAAATACGGGTCGATGGCCTGTTGCAGTGCTGGTGCGAGCGGTTCCCCGTGGGGCGTGTAGCCCAGCCATTGCGCCGCGGCGAGAACTCGTTGCTCCTCCTCCGAATATGTGGGGTCGGTACGGCTGAGGGTGACGTTGACCGTATCCCGATGAACTCCGGCAATTTTCGCGACGTCGGCCTGAGTGGCCGGTTTGGCCAATTCTCGACTGGTGCACTCGAGGAACAGTTCCGCCGATCGTGCGACATGGCGGTGGGGTGGGTGGTTCGAGTCGAATCGCTGGAGGTAGGCGGTCACCTTCTCCCGCGTCAGATCCGCTGGATGCACGTCCATTGCACTGGCCAGGATGGTGCGGAGCGCATGCACATACTCGACGTCGACCTCGCGGCGGATATGCCGCCAGTAGCCGATACGCTCGGCGGCTTCGTGGACCCGGAGCGCGACCTCCGAGTCTGCCCGGATCTCTCCCCGGAATACCTCGCTCACCGTCGACGCCGCCACGCCCGCTGCCTCGGCCACCGCACGCTGGCTGGGTTGTGTCGCGAACCTCGACGGTGTGAATCGGCCCGCGGAGTAGTTGCCGGGGACGAATCTGCGGGCGAAGAACATCGGGTCGACCGCGTACAGCAGTGCGGTCGCAACCGGATAGCCCAGCCACAGTGCTGCAGCCAGGAGACGTTGTTCTTCCTCCGTATACGCAGGTTCGTCCTGGTCGAGGAGCATGGCTGTCCCCCGGTCCACTCCGGCCAGCCGGGCCACGTCCGACCGCGACGGCGTCGCGCTTGCCTCCGACTCGCCGAGTTCGAGGAACAGTTCTGCCAGCTCGACAAATCGGACGAGGTTCGGTTCTGTCGCCATTTCGCCGGCCAGTCGCAGCTCGGTCAGCGGATCTTCCGCGGACGGTATCGCGATCCGATCGTCCTCCCGCAGCGTGAGCAGGCTCTGTAGTCGAGCCATGACGGCCTCGGCCGGGCCCTGCTCCACGCATCGGCCGATCCACCGCATCAACGCTGTCGGATTCCCGTCGGCAAGAAGTCGCTGCCAGCCGCGCCCGTCGAGGAGTTCGAGTGCGGCCTGCGCGGTGCGGACCGCGGTCCGCAGTGAGTCCTGTTGTAGGGCATCCGGGTCGATTCCCAGGATTTCGGACAGCCGGGTGCGCAGGATCTGCACCTGCAGTACATCGAGCGGCCGATCGGGACGGACTGGGTCGGCGTTGTCGGTGACCGATTCGTCCGGCGCAGCGGTGCCCGCGGCAGGCTGTGATTCGAGCGCCCGGGTGGCGTCCCACCACCAGTAGCCGAGTTGGGCGGCGGCAGCGTGGACCTTGCGTCCCCGCGCGCTGTCCGCCGGAATCCGTCCGTTGAGAACCCGGGTGACAGCCGCCCGATCGACACCGGACAGCTCACTGATCTGTGCCTGCGTCGGCTGAGGTGTGAAACGTGCCGAAACGTTTCCGCCTGCCCGGTATGTCGGGGGCGTGAACCGCTGTGCGACGAACTCGGGGTCGATGGCATCCCGCAGCGCGGCCGGAAGCGGCACATCCAGCCACTGGGCGGCAACAAGGACTCGCTGTTCCTCTTCCGTATGGGTGGGTTCCTCACGAGCCAGAACCTTGTTCACGGTTCGGCGGTTCACACCGGCGAGCCGTGCAATATCCTGGTGCGTCAACTGCTGATCCAGCTCCCACCCCGCGAGATCCAGAAAACGATCGGCGAGCTCGGTCAGCCGCACGGTGTCCGGTTCGGCAGCTGCCATTGCCCGTCTACGCAACCCCGCCAGGACCGTCGCACGATCCACAGCGCTCGGCTCCAGACCGAGTATCCTGGCCAGTTCGACACGTAGGGTATGGATCTGGACGAAGTCCGCCGTGTGGGCGCGTGCGTGCCAGAACCCGAGCCGGTCTGCCGCTTCGAGAACCCTTCGTCCGCGATCGGAGTCCGCATCGATCTCGCCCGCGAAGACTGCGCTGACCGTCTTGGTGTCGACCCCGGCCATGCGAGCCACCCGCGCGGTAGAGGGTTGCACCGCAAAGCTTCCGGGAATGAAATCGCGACCGTCGAACCGCGGTGGTTTGCACCGCGTCTGGACGAATTCGGGGTCAATGGCTTTGCGGTAGTCCGCCGGTATCGGGTATCCGAGCCACTGTGCCGAGATGAGCACACGTTGCTCTTCCTCGGTATGGGCCGGTTTGCCGCGGCGTGCATAGCTGCCGAACACATTCGAGACCGTGGCTTCGTCGACGCCGGCCAATCGCGCGACATCGACAGCCCGTGGCCGCCGGTGGGCCTGCGACACGTCGAGGCCGAGGAACAGCTCCGTCAGCGACAACAGGCCCCGGAGTGCCGTTTCGCCGGTGGCTTCCGCGATCACCCGCAGTACCGACAGCGGATCGCCGGCCTCGAACGGTTGCGTCGCACCCCATCCGGCGGGCTCCAGCAGCTGAGACAGCTCGTGCTCCAGGGCATCGCTCGCAACGTCGGGGTTATGCGCCATTCGGCGATGGATCCACGCCATGACATCGCCGAACTGCCCTGTTCGTGCGATTCGGCGCCAGCCCTCGCGGTCCAGAGCGCGCAAGCTTCGTTGCACGACCTCGAGGCGCTCACGGAGTGCGTTTTGCTCCATCGACTTCGGGTCGACGCCCCAGCCGTCGGACAGGACGGAACGCAGGGTGGCAATGCCTTCGATGCCGAGGTCGGCTCGGAAATCTCTGGCCGACGGAGCCGGATCGACGGATGGCGTCCCGAGCGGATCGTGGTCGGTAGCCGTGCCTGCACCCGTGAGGCGGGATAGCAGAAAGACGTGGTGTGCCGGGCGACTGTCCTCGTCCCAGAACTGGAGCAGTCGCTCGCTGTCGGTGGTACCGAAGAACAGGTCGAGCGCCGCGACCAGCGCGGACAGGTCCGACACGGTGGACAACTCGGCCAATCGGCGGAGCTCGCTGGTGGAGTGTCCCGTCCCGCTGTCCGAAACCGCCTGCAAATGCGAAATACTCAGCAGCTGCCGCAGCTCGGCGTCCAGGCGTTCACCCGTGCTGAAAAGCTGATCCCGGAGGTCCGTCGGCACTGAACCGTCGTTTATGGTTCGAGCTGTCGCGGCTTGAATATCGTTGTCCAGCTGGACGCGCTGCCCGATCCAGAGCCCGAGACGGGAGGCAGCTCCCGAACGAACAGCTGTCGCGAGCGCGTCCGGACTCATCGCCCGTAGCTGTGCCTGGACGATATCGAGCGCCTGGCGCACTGATCCGATACGGATCACGCTGGGATCGACGGCAAGCAGTGTGGCGAGGTTCGCCCGGGCATCATCATAGGTGACTCGCAGCTCCTCCATAATCGCAGGAGTTTCCGAAACCCACCCGGCCGGGCTCGGACCGAGCCGCGCGGCGATCGCGTCGCGGGTATTCGCCGCCGAGGTGGCCGCGCGGTGACGCGTGTCATCACGGTTCAGTTCGACCAGCAGCCGCGATGTGGCTTTGATCAGTACCTGTGCCGTCTCCCGGTGGGAGCGCAGGCTCAAAATCTGTGTCATCTCGGTCGGGCGGGCGCCTCCGAAGAACGCCTTTTCACAGTAGATACGCTCCTGGTGCGGAAGCGCCGCGATTGCCCGGATCAACGCCCCGAGGTCGCCGTTCATCGCAGCGGCTACTTGGTCCGGCACTCGCCCGCGGACGGCCTCCAAGAGCTCTGTGTACCGTAGCGAACCCGGAAGCGGGAGTTCATAGCCGACGTCGAATATCGGGCCGCGGGCGAGATATTCGGTCAACTGGCGCGGTACGTGCTGCCGCAGCACGCCGCGGACATTCCCCATCGACTCCCAGACCTCAGGGAGTGCCAGACCCTTCAGGTAGGCAAGCTCGGCATATTGCCGGGAGGCCTCGGGCAGCCCAGCGACCGCCTCGAGTAGTGCAGTCAGATCGCCATCCGCGGCCGACCACACCTCGGCGGGAAGGCGCCACTGCACCGCTCGGGACAACCGGGTGTACTCATCGGATCCGGCAGGCGGAAGCCTATCGGCATCGGGGTGTAGCTCGATCGGGTCTGCCATCCGGGTTGCCAGCATTCGGGGGACGTCGCGGCGCAGCGCCCGAACGGCGACCCGGTCGACCTCGAGTTCGGTCGCAACCCGCCCGAAAGGGAGGTTGTTCAGGTAGAACAGCTGCGCGAAGTGTCGCTGCTGCTCGGTCGGGAGTTGAGCGATCGCGTAGAGCAGCGCCTCGAGATCGCCGGTCATCACCTCTCTCAGTTCCGGGGGCATCTGCTGCTGTACTGCTTCGCGCAGTTGCGCGTACTGAGCCGAATCCGGCGACGGCAGGCCATCGAGCCCGAGCCATTCGTAGGCGATTTCGTCGACCAGGTCGGCGACGGTGAAGTCTTCGTCATCCGCGAGGTCGTTCGGCTCGTAGTCATGGCCGAACTCCGGACCGTCGTGGGGGCGGCTGCCTACCAGCCGGTATTCGTCACGGCGCGGATTGTTCGATACATCCCCAGCGGCACCCGATCGAACCGGTATCGCCTCTGCCGGGCCCGGTCGTCCAACGGGTATCGCATTGGTTTCATCCTGCATGGCCGACGGAACGTCGACTTGCTGGTTTTGTGGCGGAGTCTCGGCGTCGGAGACTTCTGTGCCGGAGCGGGGGACGGGGTTGCCGTCCCGGTCGAATTCGATGGTTTCGAACCGCCGCTTGTCCGGGGGAATCTTGAAGAATACTTCCTGTTCGCGGCGCCATTCATCGAATCCGACGGCCTTGTTCAGCAACGTGCGGCGGTTGCGTAGATCGCGTGGACCGTAGTCGTTGTCGGTGTTGCGGTCGCGTGATGCGGCCAGGTCGACGACGACCAGGTTGGGTTTGTCGACCGAGGTGCTGTCGTTGACCAGCAGCACCATATGGTCGTCGGCCTCGGTGCTGGTGCCGTTGGCTCGGGTGTCTTTCCATTTGTAGACCAGGACGGTGATTCCACCGGGCCGTGTTTTCAGCGATTCGGCGACCTGGTCCAGCGATCCGGCCTGCTGCAGTTCGGCGCCGAATATGTCGCGCACATCGTCGTGGCCGTATCCTTTGGTCCTGGTCCGAGGCACCTGGAAGCGGTCGGCGTTGTCGGGACACAACACTCGCATTCCGGTCACGGCATTGTTGACACAACTGTTGGGACTGCGCCGATGGAACTGCACAACCAAATCGAACAGCGCCGAAAGTGCCAAATAGCGTGACGCGGCAGCAACGATATCGTCGGCTGTCCCGTGATCGACGTCGCTGTCCTGCGTGTCGGACTTCTGAGCAGCGGCATCCCGGGATGTCGCATCCTGGAGGCCGTCACCCGCTGGCTCGGAATGTGCGGTAGCCGCGGCAGTATCGGCGCGCGCAGCCGATTCTGCGGTGTTCGCGGCGGGCAGGTGATCGCCTACCGCTTCACCGAGGATGTCGCGGGCGATACCGGGATTGATGCCGGCGGCGGGATAACCCAGCGCTGCGGCGAGCGCGTCCCTCGCCTCGGTGACTTCGGGATCGAGCATGCGCATACCTTCGGCGCCGTCGATATCCGAGAGCTGTTTACCGAGTTGTTCGGCGAGCTCCCCCCTTAACCGGCCTATATGGATCAATGCGTCTTCGTTGCCGAGAGTTTCTCTGTCCCGCGCCGCCGCGGGAGCGGTCTCGTCGACATGTTGTTTCAGTGCCTCGGCCGCTGCCGGCGCGATACCGGCCTGGTGCAGCAACTCGCGCATCGGGTCGTCGACACCGGCGCGTTCGAGTGCGGTGATCTGATTCGCGACCTCGGGAGCCGGGATACCCAGCAGCCCGGCCAGGCGCGCGGCCCGGTCTGCCGGCCCGTCAGGGCGGGTGAAATCGCGGTCGTTGTCGTACTGCCCGGTGTCGGCCTCGGCGAGGGTGACCAAGCGCATGTTGGGGTCGGTGTAGTGGACGTGGTGCCGGACGAAATCCGCGGTGGAGTGCCGCAGCGCCCGCTGCTGTAGTTCGGGCACCAGCTCGCGGACGGATTGGCGTGCCTCGACCAGCGCGTCGTGGGTCCGGAAGGTGGGATCGGCGGCGTGCGCGGACGCCGTCTGTTCGTAGTGGATAACCGCCTCACGGACCTCGCGCAGGTGCATGGCATTGCGAATCAGCGCGTCCTGGGGCGACATCACCACCTGCGCGCTGCCGAGCTGACCGTTACGTGCCGTGCGATTCTTGGCCTGCTCGTGGATGTAGGATTGCTCCGGCGCCTCGGTCATCCAGACATGCATGCCGCCGATGGCCTTCACCGCATCCGACACCGAGATGTCGACGCCGCGCTGACCCTGCTTGTTGATCACCAGGATGTTGCCCTGCTCGCCGGCCTCGTCGAAAACTCTCTGCAGCTGGGCTTCCCAGTCCGCACCCCAGCCGACGATCCGCTTGGCGTCGACCGCTTCGATCGCCTCGCGCGGCACCCCCGCGCGCACCAGCGCCTCCACCTGCCGGGCGACCAGGTCGTTGCGGTGACACAGGATCTCCTGGAACCGTCCCGCACCCCCGTTCCGCATCTCGTTCGCGTATTCGGCGATCGTGCTCAGCTTGACATGGGTGCTGTCGGCCACATCGGGCTGGCCTTCCACCAGCCGATGCGTCTGTGACCGTCCGACCTCGTGCGCCGGTTCCAGACCGTAGATCTTCTTCAGCACCGGGTTCAGGTCGGTGAGCGTGCCGGACGCACCGGTTACCTCATCGAAGAAGGATCCCTCTCCGACACGGTAGATTTCGACCGAATCGAGGCGTTTGGCGGATTCCGCATCCGCGCGCACCACGATCTGATGGTCCCCGGCCTTCTCCCCTCGGGCCTCGGCCGCGCGGATCTCCTTCGCCTCGATGGCCTGCGCGAGGCTCGCCTTACCCGGCTCCGCGCTCCACCGGGATTCGCTCGAGGTCTTCGGGTTCCGTTGCAACCCGTGCTCGGCCTGATCGATGATGACGATCTTGCCCGCGTCCATTTCGTAGTGGACACCTGCCCGGACGAGAAATTCGGCGTGGGCGGCGGTCTCGAGCCGAGAGGCGCCCATTCCCTCCAGCCAGTTCTGGCCGTTCGGCAGCGCCTCGACCTTTGCCCGCCCCCCGGCAGTGAGCTCGGGCTGACCGTCGTACCAGTACATGATCTCCGGTGTGCCGTCGGCCTGCACGCCGATTTCCTCGGCGATTCGCCGGAGGCCGAAATCTTCGTGCGACAGCGACCCGTCCGCCAGCGCCTCGGTGAGGAATTTGTGCGCGCCGAACACCTGCCGGGCCGTTTCCTCCGGAGCCTTCTGCTCGGGACCTTCGGACAGCAGGAACTGCCGCTCACCGCGGTCGATGATGCCGTCCATCTCGTCGATCAGCACATGCCGCGGTGGCTCTTTACCGGCATTGCACAAATGGCCGACGGTTTCGCCGGTCGCGACCACGATCGTCGGCCGGCCTTCCTTGAACGGCCCGAAGCCGTTCTCCTGATCGGCGCGGAACACGTCGATCCCGAAGTCGGTCATCAACTTCTGATGCCCGGAGTCGCTCAACAACTTCTCATACGTGACGACTTCGCGATTGGCCAGCCCATCGGTCGTTGTCACGAGCAGAACCGAGCCGTGGTGCACCGCGCGTTGTATGGCGGTCGCCATGAATACCAGCGATTTGCCCTCGCCGGGTTTCATCTCCACCGGGCGCGATTTCATCGCGTAGACAGCTTCCGCCTGCTCGACCCGCAACACCATGCCGCCCGGCACCGCGTCACTGACCGTGCCGCGCCGGATGAGCTCCACTGTCGCGAGCATCGACTGGTGCTCATCGCCGCCGTGCAGTCCGGCCTTCAGTACGTCGTCCGGAAGGTTGGACAGACGCTGACTTTCCGGTACATGCTCGGCGGAGGCCTGGTGGAAGTCGATCAGCAGATCGACCGCCCGGTCGCGGTCACTGCGTGGCAGACCGGCGGCTTCGGCGAGACTGTCATGATCGGTGGCCGCAACATTCTGTTCGTCGCGCACGGATGCCGAATGTTCGTCCGCAGCATGGGTGTCAGTGCCGTCCGTCTCGGGCCGGGCCGAGCTCTCAGGTCTTTCCTGGCCGGACTGCTCGGCGGTCGAATCCCGCTGCGCGGTCGCAGGCTCGTCGCCAACCGGCGGCCCATGTTCGGCGCGGGCATCCGGCGATCCCGCATCGCCCTCGGCGACCGGATGGGGGCGCGCCGATGCCTCGTTGCCGGCACCGTCGGCGACCGCGGCGTGTGCTGCGGCCGGAGCACCGGCCTTTTCGGGAACCCCGTCGGCCGGACGCGCGTCCGTCGGGATCTTCGGCGGCGGCGCGGTTTCGCCTGCCGCCTCGACCGAGCGCGGCGCGGACGCTCGGCCGGCAGCGCCCTGCTTGTCCGCCGGTGGCCGCTCGACCGTTGTGGTCGCTTCCGAACGCGGCCGAGCCGCGGCGGCGTCGGACGAGGCAGCGGCCTGCGACCCCGACGATCGACCACCCGCTCCCTCCGACGCTCTACCGGCGGCTCCCTCGGGCGCTCTACCGGCGGCTCCCTCGGGCGCTCGACCACCGGTCGCGGTGGGTGTTCCACCACCCGCGCCGTCGGCCGAAGCCGATGGCTGTTGCCCACTCCGTGATTGTGATTGCGCGGCCGCTGCGTTCCCCGCGACCTCGGCGGGAGCACCGCCACGCTCACCAGCGGTATTCGCGGTCTCCGCAGCCGGTTTCCAGGTCTGCCTTGCGGCCTCCCACGCCCGTTTCGATTCCACCGATATCTCGATCGGTTGCCGAGGCGCCGCGGTATTCGCGTCGTGCCCCGCCGAGATCGCATCGGGCGGCGTGAATGGTGCGCCACCGTCGATCGCCGGCGGACGGGCGCTCTGGGCATATACGCCTCCCGAGAAAGCACCGTTGAGCAGTGGCCCCAGCACCTCCGTGTAATGCTGCGGCCAACCAGCGACCAAGGCCGCCGCACCCAGGCCCGAGATCGCCCCCGCTGTACCATGCACCAAGCCCATGGCCAGACGACTGGTCCCGATTTGGGGGAACACCATCGGAGCGAACCGGCCCGCGAGCATGCCGCCGACCGCTCCGCCCGCGCCGGACACGGCGGCCACCTCGATCGACTTCAGATCGATGCCCGTGGGGTTGGAACCATCCTCCCCGATGATCTCGAGCGCTCTGTCCCCGGTGGCGACCTGTAGCGCCTGCACGCCCACTTCGACACCGACGGGCAGCGCGACCGCCGTGCCCATCCACTTGGCGAACTGCGCCGGCCCCATACCGCTCAGCTGGGCGGCCGCCTTGGCGCCACCCGCCTGAATGGCCCGCTGTAGGTTCGCGCGCATCACGGCGACCTCGGCGCGCCCCTGGACCAGCGTGGATTCGACCGTCGGCGCGGCCGCCACCTGGCCGGCCGGGCCCGACGCCGTGGCGGCGGCCAGCAAACCGTAGATCTTCCACGCCAGGTGGATGCCGAACGTGAACATCACGCACAGCCATTTCTCCGCGTCGTTGGCCGCCGCCTGTCCCTGATCGGCCAGGGCGTTCACATCCTTGCCGAGCTGAGCCGCGCCCTGTCGATAGGAACTCAACGCCTCACGCAACTGCTCGGCCGTCTCGCCTACCGAATCCTCCCGCGCCAAAAGGCTGTCGATATCGGCTGAATGGCCCTCTAGTTCCAGACTGCGGGCACGCAGCTCGGCCACCATCCGGCGCATCCCGGAAATGTCGGCGCCGGGAAGCTCCCCACCGAACACCACCATCTCGATCGGAGTACGCAGGAATCCGGGCAGACATTCGAAGGCGTTGCGTAGCTGCACGACCGGGCTGAACAGCGAACCGTCCATCGCCTCGCCCTACCCCGGTCGGATTGCCGCGGCGACCAGCACCGCATGCAGCAGTCGTGCCTGAATACCGGCCTTCTCGCCGTGCTGGACCACCTCGGCGAACGCGACGCCGAGCGCCTCGTCCACATCGAATCCGCCTCGTTCCGTGGCATTCCCGGTCAACTCGGCACGCCACTCCCGGTAGCCGCGCACCATTTCGGACAGCGCAGGGCGCGGGCGCGGCTGGGTGTCCAGGTACTCCGAGATCAGGACGCGTTGTGCCCGCCGGTGTGCGACACCGCCACCGGCAGCGTCGAAAGCCCGGCCGAATGCCCGCAAGGTGGCTGTGTAGATATCCGGCTGTGTCGTCTCCCCCGTTTCCTCGGTATCGGCGGTGGGGTCCTGCGGGTGTCCGGATGGCCGGGATGATCGGGCAGGTGGCTGCGGCTGTTGTGCGGCGCGCCGGTCGAGGGTTATCGACCGGGCACCGCCTTCGCTGTCCGTCGGCGCCCCGGCCCACCGCACCGTGCCGAGCTCGTCCTCGAGCTCGGCGACCGCAACGGTCTCCAGCACGATCATCGGGTAGTCGGTGAGGACCCGGTCCACCGCGGTCACGAACTCCTGTACCGGCGCGAGCTGAAGATCGGGGGCATCGAAACCCGTCACCTCGACGCCGTGCCGCTCGGCCAATGCGCGTGCCAGCCGTTCGATTGCCGGATCGGCCGGCGACCGCTCGCGGCCGCCGCGCCGATCACGGTCGCGGCCATTGTCGCCGGCCGGTGAGTTCGGTCGTGGTGGGGGACCTTGCTGCGGAGCCTGCCCGGTGTTCGCGGGCCTTCCAGCGTTTCCAGGGGAACCCGGCGTTCCGGGTTGGCCGGGCGTGCGGGGCGGCGTCTCGGTCCCCGGGGCTGCGGCCCGTCCCGCGGGCCCTGCCACGGGGCTGCCGGACGGTCTTCCCGACGTCTGAGGCGTATTACGCGATGGGGCTGCTACCGGCGGGGGTGAGACCGCGGAGGACGGTGGCGGCACCGCCGGTCCGGAACGCCGGCCGGGGCCGGGGGTGCCGGTCGCCTCGTTGCTCACCGGACCGGATTCGGGGCGGGAACGACTCCACGGCGACTCGGACCGTGGTCCGTTGTCCGCAGCGGCACGCCCCGGGGATCCGTCCGGTGCCGGTGCGCTACCGGGCCGGTTGTGCCCACCGGCCGGGAGTTGGTCGGTGCTCCGTGGCCCGCCGACGGGAGAGACCGGCGAATTCTGCTCCGGCGTCACCACGGCCTGATCGGATGGGTTCGGCCAGGGTCCCTCGGCCGGCGATTGTGGGCCGACCGTACCCGCCGGGGGCGACTCGGCGATGCCGGCCGGTCCCGGACCCGGATCCTGGGCGGCCCCGGCCACGCGCGCGGCGCTGTCTATGTCCTGTGCGCCGAAGTCGTTGGCGGCGCTGATGATTCCGGCCGCGTTACTGCGCATTCCTTCCGCCATGGCCTGCACGGTCGAAACCACTTGTTCGGCGCGCGGCGTGAACTGCTCGGCGAAGGTGCGCCCCATATAGTCGTCGCCGAAGCTGCCTTCCGCCTGCTGCAAGCAGTACCGCAGCCCGGCGTGTGTTTGCTGCACCCGATCAGCGATATCGGCCAGCCGCGCGCCACGCTCGCGCAGGTCATCCAAGTCCAGTCGTAGTTCGCCGCTCATCTCCCACCTCGGGCAGATGACATCGGTCCGCCGGTCCGCAGCCGGAACCGGTGCTCGAAATCGGTGATGAACGCCGACAGCGGTACCGACGAGCTCGACCGCTCCACGGCACCATCGTCTGCGACATAGAAGACCGCCCGGTCGAGCGCGATCTCTCCATCCGGCACCGGTGATCGCACCATCCAGCCCACGCTGATCCGCTCGGCCCGCAAGGTCGAGAGCGGGAATCCGGTCGTGTCGTAACCCCGGCTGCGGATGTGATCACGAACCAGGTTGAGTGCCTCCGCCTGCTGAATCCCCACGATGTCACCGGCGACCAGATCGGCGAGCACGAACTGGAACAGGGCGCCGTCGATATCGACCTCGGCGTCCTCGCCCACAACCTGCACGATCGCCGCACGGGTCACCGCCGCGGCCTGCGCAGCCGACACCAGCACTTCGGCGGCATCCGGCGACGGGCGATCCAGTACGCCTGCCACTACTTTCGCCACCGCATCGGCCGTCCACACGGCGGGCAACGCAGGTGCGCATTCCGCCATCGGAGCGGATTCGCCGCGGTACCACTGTCCCTGATCCCACCAGTAACAAAACGACAGCATGCCGGTCATCACGCGGGGGTTGAGCACCGGGTCGGTCACCCAATCCGGCGCTCCGGAAAACAATTTCGGCATCGCGCCGTGCCCGTTGTAGGCGGCTTCCAGAACCGGCGCGTCCCAGACACCGCCCGACAGCACCGCCCGGTCACCGGGCAGCAGTGTCAACGTCGAACCGCTGCGTCCCGAACTTTCGAAGATGCCGACCGATGGGCCGATCCGCGGGCCTCGTTCCGATCCGGCCGCCACGAAGGCCGCGGCCAGCACCGCCCACCGGGCCCACACCACCGCCAGATCCGGCAACTCGCCGATCACCGGGGTTGCCTGCACGCCCGCACTCCGATCAGCGCGCACGCCGTCCGCGGCCGCGCGCGGTGACCTCGATTGGGGTTCACCGCGTCCGAGGTAGGCGGCCAGCCACACGGGGAGCCTGCTACGGGGATACCGTTCCAGATCCGCCAGATACGCCTGCGGCGCGAACAATTGCTCACCGGGAAACGGCTCCGCGCCCCGATCGGCGACGACCTCGGCCCCCTGGGTATCGACGTGCACCACCAGCCGCCACCACGGCCCGTCCTCGTCGGCGGCAAACAGGTCCCGATGCCGGCGCACCAACTCCCACGCCGCATCCGACACCTGACACCTGACCGGGTGGTCGCCGTCATCGGCGAGGAACAGCGCCGATTCGGCGACAACGGTCATCGCGAACGCGGCCTCCAACCTGCGGCACCCGTCCGGCGCGAGCTCACGCAGCTCAGCGACGATCTGATCGGCCAGCTCCGCGAGTTCCGGACTCCCGGACCTGATCACAGCACACTCCCACCTCAGCGGATCTCTGCCCTGCAAGCCGGTATGCGAACCTCGACCCGGAGAGCGTTGTTCGGCCGTCAGGATCACACTCGGGTGGTAGATTCCCGCAACCCGGGCGCGAGCGCAACCGACCTCTCTTGCCAGCCATGGCAAGGGCGCCGATGTGCAACTTATCGCCGAACCGCTTACACCCCCTGAACGGCAAGAGATACGTATCCAGCCCGACCAATAGCCGTCCGGAATGGTCGGGCGCTACCGCGTGGGTCCTCACGGCATGACACCGGCCGCCCGTGTCGACTCGGTATCGGTCGCCACGTTGTGGGCATACAGCGCGCGGTATGCGTAGTAGTAGACGAACCATTGTGCGCCCCAAGTGGCGAGTGCGGCTGTGTAGAAGATCGTGCGGTTCTCGTCGTCGAAGGAGAATGGGAAAAAGTCGTAGGTGATGGCGATGGTGGACGCCGCTGCGGTGACCGCGCCTGCCCGGATGGCCGGCAGGGAACTGAAGGACCCGGCCAAATTCGCGCAGATCCTCGCCGATCGGTTGACGCATACGCTCTGACCGGGCCGGAGGCCGCGGCACGCCCCGCGGCCTCCTCCGGGCTCCGTCAGTGACGATCGCAGAACGCCTGAATCTCGATGGGGCCAATGGGATGCGGTGGCCTCGAGCACCGGCAACGATTGCGCTCCGCCGGGGCGGCCCGGCGGAGCTGACCGGCGCAGAATCCGAACTCCCTCGGACGCGAAAGATTTCGCCAGGACGCTCATCTGCGGTTTGTAACCCGTCAAAGGGTAAAGGCGATGGATCATCCGGAATACGCGAACCGTGTTCTGGATAGGAGATCGATCATGTCGACTACCATTGCGGCGCACCGTGGATTGCGCTACACCTCGCTTCGGATCGCGCTGCTCGGCGCGCTGTTCGCTGCCCCCGCCCTGGCAGTGGCACCGGCATCGGCGGAACCAGGGATCGGTTCGATCACGACGCACCTCGCCCCCGTCTCCGATGACTATGACTCCTCCGGCTACGACCGGTGGGGGTATGACCGCCACGGCTACGACCGGTGGGGTTATGACCGCGATGGCTATGACCGATTCGGTCGCGATAACCGCGGTTACGACAAGGAAGGTTTCGACCGGTGGGGTTATGACCGCGATGGCTATGACCGCGCCGGCTTCGACACGTGGGGTTACGACGAGGACGGTTACGACGAGGACGGTTACGACCGGTGGGACTACACGCGCGACGGATGCCGTATCGACGGCAACGATCAGAAGTGGGCAATCCGCCGGATCTGCGATGCCTGGCGGGCACGCGTGGCGGCTGCCGGCCCCGGCGCCGACCGAACCGGCCTCCTGTAGTAGCCGCACCTGGAAGGCGAAAGCCCGCCGCCCGGCTTACCGGCCGGGACGGGCGCTGCCCCGGGGAGGATCCCCGAACTCACCGAACGCGTATACGGCATCACGGCTTCGGCCGACGGGAAACTGAAGGGTCCGGCGAGGTGTCCGCTATCGGAATCGTCTGTGTGACAGTCGGTTCCGCTCCGATTCGGGCTGTAGACGGCCGACCCTCGACTGGTTGGACCTGCTGCTTGTATAGGAAATCCGCAGAGCGGACCACCGCGATATAGCGCGACAGACCCCAAAGAGTGCGACAGAATCACGACCACAGCTCAGTCCGAGTCCGACCAGCCAAGCCGCTGGCCTCGCGGTGACGGCAGAGGGATGTCCGAGCAGACACATTCGACGCGCGTAGCGATACTTCAGCCTTGCCACGTACATCAGCGGGCGGCAACTGTCATGTACACCGAGCACAGCCAGCCCACTCCGGCACGAATAGCCATTCAGTGATCGGAAACACAATCTGTATATTTTGCTAGCCTGACCAGGCCCTCTACGCCAATACACCCCATTTTCCACTCCGAACGAGGAGCGGCTTGCCTGCCGGACGGGATGACCTCAGTGTCGAATCCATGAGTAGCGCGATTGCAGCTGGCCTGCTGTCCTTCCTGGTTGGTGTCCCCGCCTCCGTCGCGGTATTGGTGGCTACCGTCGGAGCTGTGTTCCATCGCGACCGCGAGCATCGAAAAACCGCAGTGGCAGTTCTTCGAATCCTTCTGCGACGGAGCCGTTGATGGAATCGGGGGTTCCTCGCGGAATGGGCCTCACCACAAAACTCCGGCGCCGCGAGCGGCTCCACTGGCTTCTGTCGGTTATCGCCGCGTGCGGTCAAATCGAGGTGCCACGACTAATACGCGGTTCAGCGCCCTCCGATGCGCCCGCCACCCTTCAGCGCTACGAACGTTACCTTGACGAACTAGTCCAGCTCGACCTGGTGTGGATACACCGAGAACGACGAGGAGTCCGCATCGCCAGCGCAACCACCCGGGGCCGCCGCGCGCTCGCACGAATCCAGGCCATCGAGTACCCGCCTCAACGCCCGCATGTCGGCTAGCTGCCGAGACGCTCGCCGGTGCATGACACACGACTCCGAACTCGCAGCTGGTTCACGAGTTCGAGATTGCGCCGAACCCACCTCTCTTACGGCAGCTCCTTCCCTTACCCGTTCCTGCTTCGGGACAACCGGATGCTGCAGTATCTGATCCACAAGGCCCAGTAGATGGAAACCGTGGAAGGACGACCGCCCTATCTCTGGCTGGCTGTACACGCCTGGTACGAAGGCGCACTACAGACACTGGCGGACCTACCCGACCTGCCACAATGACACCCGGTCCCGGACATACACCCGGATCAGGTCACACTACTTCACTAACAGGATGACGGCAGAACCATCGTCAACACCATTTCGGGACCAAGTCCGGGGATAAACGGGGGGTTGGTCAGAATAAAACAAGTCAGGCCCGGTACTAGACCGGGCCTGACTTGGGGTTTCAAGTGGAGCTAAGGGGACTCGAACCCCTGACCCCCACACTGCCAGTGTGGTGCGCTACCAGCTGCGCCATAGCCCCGGATGTCTGCCGCCGGTTCCCCGGCTGCCTGAACGAAGTTACACCACGGGGAGGCCGGGCACCAAATCGCCTGGATTCCGGGTGAACGTCGAGGTCACGGCGCCAGCCGCTGGACCCACTCGGGCTCGTTGACATCGATCTTGGTGGTGCCGTCGAACACACTCGGGGTGGCCGCGGCGCCGTCGAGTGCCGCGGACAGGTCGTCGAGGGTGGCGGCGGCCTGATCGGTCACCTGGCCGCGGCGGGCGCCGCCGGTGATGCAGTCGCGGGCGGGTTGGGTGGCGCCGGATTCGGTCGCGATGGTGAGCAGTTCCTCATCGGTGAGCTCGGAGCCCTCGTCGGGCTGACGGGTGGTGAACAGGGTGTCGTGAAATTCGGAGTAGGCGACGCCGGAACCGGTGTCGGCGACGCACTGGAGGGCGGCGATGGCCCGGGTCGAGTAGTCGCCGCTGGAGGATTTGGGGTCGAGGAAGTTCACGAAGCGGTAGTGGACGGCGAGCTTCCCCTCGTCCAGCTTCTGCGCGATTTCCTGGCCGTAGAGGGTTTCCAGGGTGCCGCAGGACGGGCACATGGGGTCTTCGTAGACCTCGATAGTCTTGGGGGCCTCGGGCCGGCCGAGCCGGACGCCGCCGTCGGCCTGCAGGGCGGCGGTGACCGCCTCGTTGCGCACCGTGCCGTAGCCGTCGTTGCGCACCTCGGCCTGCTGGTTGCCGCCCCAGCGGTAGGCGAACACGACGATCAGCGCGATGAGGACCAGGGCCAGCGCGCCGAGGGCGTAGGTGGTCCGGTTGGACATCGGCCGCGGGGTGTAGTCGGACGGCGAGTTGCTCACGCGACCACTCTGCCGTATCCGGGCGAACCGGTCACGCGCGAATCGTTCCGGCCCGGGTCAGGTGCGGTTTCCCGAGCCGCTCTCGGCGGTCGCGGGACCGGGACCGGCGCTATCGGTGTGGTCGTCGCCGGAGGTCTTCGCCACGGAGACGCCGGAGCGCTCGGCTGTAGGGCCGGGTTCCGGTGCGGCGGGAGCGCGATCCATCGGTTCGGGCACGATCAACCAGGCCAGCGCGGCCACGGCGAGCAGCGAACCGGTGACGGCCAGGCCGGCGCCGTAGGACAGCCGCTGGGCGATGGCGCCGACCACGATCGGGCCCAGAACCGTCCCCAGGTCCTGGGACATCTGGAAACCGGCGAGCATGGTGCCGCCGCGGGCGCGATTGCCGATGATATCGCCGACGGCGGCCTGCTGGGCGGGGGTGAGCAGGCCCGACCCGATACCGGCGACGAACGAGGTGACCAGCAGCCAGGTCAGATCCGGAGCCAGGCCCAGGCCTGTGGTGCCGACCGCGCACACGAGCGCACCGGAGATCAGCAGCGGGCGGCGGCCGTAGCGGTCGGACAGCCGCCCGGAGAAGAACAGCACGGTCGCGTTACCGGCCGCGAACACGGTGAGCGCGACACCCGCCATCCCGGACGGCTGACCCAGTACTTCGACCACCAGCAGCGGGACGAGCGCCATCCGGACACCGAACACCGCCGCACCGCTGGCGAAGTTGGAGAACAGTGCCGCCCGGTACTCGGGGCGCGCGAGCCCCTGCCGGAAACTGACGGTGGCCACATCGCGGCCGGTATCGGATTCGGTGAGGCGGGTATCGCGCAGGTTGAAGTAGACGACCGCGACGGCGAGCAGCAGCGCTACGGCGTAGATGAGGAACGGGGCACGCAGACCGAAGCCGGCCAGCGCGCCGCCGATCAGCGGCCCGGACAGACCGCCGATGAGGAAACAGGTCGACCACAGTCCGGTGACCCGTCCCCGTTCGGTGGGCGGGGAGAGCCGGATCACCAACGCCATCGACGAGACGGTGAACATGGTCGACCCGACCCCGCCCAACGAGCGCAGCACCATCAACTGCCAGTAGGTCTGGGCGAAGGCGCTCGCACCGGTGGAGATCGCCACGATGAGCAGGCCGACCAGGTAGATCCGCCGCTCCCCCAGCAACTGCACGAGCCGACCGCTGACCGGCGCGAACAGCAGCCGCATGGCGGCGAAGGCGCTCACGATGGCAGAGGCGGCCGCCACGCCCACACCGAAGCTGAGCGCGAACTGCGGCAGCACGGGGGAAACCAGGCCGAACCCCATCGCGATACAGAAGGCGGCGCCGATCAGGACCCATATCTCGCTGGGTAGCGGGGGTTTGCCCGAGGTGTTCACACGCCGGCGGGCCGGGAGCAGACGCCGGAGTCCCGGCGTTCGCGGCCCGGCCTGTCCACCCGTTCCGTGCGCACTCCCGGATCCGGGTCGATCATCTGCCAGGGCCTCACCACTCACCCAGGCAGTCAACGCCGGGGTGGACCCGACAATTCCCCGCGCCGGCGTGGGGTTCACCGGGCCGGTCCGGGGCGCACCGCCCGGAACGCGGCGGCGCGTGGGCGGTCCTCAGCCCTTGGTCGCTACCGGCCGTACGCCCCGGCTCTCCGTCCTATCCTGCCTACGCCCCGGCTCCGGCCTCCGCCCGACCGACCCGGTCCCGCCCGACCGGCCCGGCTCCCGGCTGTCATCCGTCGATGGGGCTTCGACCCGTAGGCCTCGGCCCGCCCGGGTTCCCGGCTGCTACCCGGCGGCCAGGACGCGCCCGACCATTTCCCGGGCCGCCTCCTGCACCTGCGCGAGGTGTTGGGCGCCGTGGAAGGACTCGGCGTAGATCTTGTACTTGTTCTCGGTGCCGGACGGCCGCGCGGCGAACCAGGCATTCTCGGTGCTCACCTTGAGTCCGCCCAGCGCGGCGCCGTTGCCGCGGGCTCGGGTGGCGATGTCGGTGATGGGTTCGCCTGCGATCTCGTCACCGGTCACCTGCTCAGGGCTGAGACCGGCGAGGAGTTTCTTCTGTTCCGGCTCGGCGGGAGCATCGATGCGGGCGTAGGCGGGACTACCGTAGCGGCGTTCGAGTTCGTGGTAGCGGGTCGAGGGGCTCTGCCCGGTGACCGCGGCGATCTCGGCGGCCAGTAGGGCCAGCAGGATGCCGTCTTTCTCGGTGGTCCACACGGTGCCGTCCATCCGGAGGAACGACGCGCCCGCGCTCTCCTCACCGCCGAAGGCGAGGCTTCCGCTGAACAGCCCCGGGACGAACCATTTGAACCCGACCGGCACTTCGTACACGTCGCGGCCCAGCACACTCACCACCCGGTCGATCATCGAGGAGGTGACCGCGGTTTTACCGATCTTGGTGAGTGCGTCCCAGCCCCGCCGGTTCGCCACCAGGTATTCGATGGCCACCGCGAGGAAGTGGTTGGGGTTCATCAGGCCGCCGTCGGGGGTGACGATGCCGTGCCGGTCGGCGTCGGCGTCGTTCCCGGTGGAGATGTCGTAATCGTCACGGATGGCCACCAGCGAGGCCATGGCGTGCGGAGAGGAGGGATCCATCCGGATCTGACCGTCGCTGTCGAGCGTCATGAACCGCCAGGTGGGGTCGACACTCGGATTCACCACTTCGAGGTCGAGGTCGTAGCGCTGCCCGATCTCCTCCCAATAATCGACGCTGGCGCCGCCCATGGGGTCGGCGCCGAGCCGGATCCCCGCGCCCCGGACGGCGTCGAGATTCAGTACCGCGGGCA
Organism: Nocardia sienata NBRC 100364; assembly: GCF_001613205.1. Classification (GTDB taxonomy): domain Bacteria; phylum Actinomycetota; class Actinomycetes; order Mycobacteriales; family Mycobacteriaceae; genus Nocardia; species Nocardia sienata. Next base: position 129,728 of record NZ_BDBX01000035.1, read on the forward strand.
GGTCGGCGATGTAGTGATCGAGGTAGTCGTAGCGCTGCACCGAGTCCATCGCCCGGGTGAGGGGAGCGCGTTTCACCCCGGCCAGGCCGCCGCGCAGCAGTTCGTTGGCGCGTTCGGCGATGCTGTCGGTGGCGCCGGTATCGGCCGGGCCGCCGTGCGGGGGGTTGTATTTGATGCCGCCGTCGCGCGGGGGGTTGTGGGACGGGGTCACCACGATGCCGTCGGCCTGGGCCCGGGCGCCGTCCCGGTTGTGACGCACCACCGCGTGACTCAGCGCGGGCGTGGGGGTGTAGCGGCCGCGGGAATCGACCACGGCGCCGATATCATTGCCGGCCAGCACTTCCAGGACTGTCGTCCACGCCGGTTCGGACAGCGCGTGGGTATCGCGGGCGAGATAGACCGGTCCGGTGATGCCCCGGGTCGCCCGGTATTCGACGACGGCTTGGGTGATGGCCAGGATATGTGCCTCGTTGAAGCTGCCGTCCAGACTCGAACCGCGATGCCCGGAGGTACCGAAGACCACCCGCTGAGTGGGTTCGCCCGGGTCCGGCACCCGGCTGTAATACGCGGTCACCAGCCCCGGAACATCCACCAGATCGCCGGGGCGGGCGGGCCGTCCGGCTCGATTGTGGGCCATGCTCGGGTCTCCCTTCGTGGTCGGCCGCACGCGGCTGGTCATCGTGATCACCGGAGCGGCCCCGCGGCCGCGAGAGATACCGCGACGAGACCGATCCCGCCGGCGCGCACAGTGCCGCCGAACCCGTGCGTGCGGACGCGACCGGCCCTCTCGTGGCCGGGGGCGCCCGCGGCGGCGAGCGCGCCACGGGATCCGGAACCCACACCTGCCGGTGCCGTCCGCATCATGTCCGCCTCGTCCCGGGCACCCTGTACCGCGGAGCACACAATGTTAACCGTCGACGCCCTCTGGGACAGAGGGGAATCGACGGCCGCGATACCGGTGCGGGCCGGTACGAACCGAACCGGCGTACCGGGTATCTCACCGGCGACCGATCTCCCCCCGATCATCGCGCGTATCCCGGGCGTACCACCCCGGCCGGTGATCCGGACCTTCCCGACACCATCATGACCCGACCCCTCTCGCTCGTACCGTACTGCGTTCAGCTCGTGCCGTACTGCGTTGCCCCGCCGTGCCTTCCGGCCACCTCACCGGGCGGCCGTACCGGGCCGCGCCGACAGCAGGTACCGGCACGCCACCGCTCGGCGCATCCCCGCGCCGGCGGCTCCGGTCCGAGCAGTGTACGAACCCGGCCCGGGTTACCGGAAACGGTGGTGAACCCTGCCACTCGCGCGGCACCGGTAACCGCACGGGCGGGCCTAGGCAGGCCTCGATCCCGGTGACCAGCACTTACCGTCCTATCGGGAGAAGGGGGCCGCGCGCGGTGGAATCGTCGAATCCCCGGCCCCCCAACCAGTCCCGAGAGCTTCTCGCGAACTCCGCAGCTCCGGTTCCAGGATTCGGCCCGGGCGCCGGCCGGCGCGCCCGACCGCTCGGCTTTTCCGCGGTCCCGAAGCCCGACCGGCACCGGCGTTCTCACGATGCGCCGATCGCGGATACGGTGGCGCACCGCGCTTCGGCGGCCGCTGCGCGGACCGGGTGCGGTCGGGGGCGTGCTCGGGTAGCAGTAGCGTGCGCGGCCCTCCGCCTGCCGCCGGAACCCCTGGCCCGATTTCTCCACGCTTTTTCCCCATCGAGCGCACTCTTACCCTAGAGTTGGACGAGTGACCAATTTATGGGTGAACTGGGCCGGTGATCAGCAGTGCACACCGGCCCGCCGGTGCGCGCCGCGCGATCACGCGGAACTGTCAGCCGAACTCGCTCGCGCTACCGAGGCCGGGCACCGGGTCCGCGTAGCGGGTTCGGGTCACTCGTTCACAGATACCTGCCTCACCGACGGCGTTCTGCTCGATCTGTCCAGGATGGACCGTGTTCTCGACGCGGACCCGGCGACCGGCCTGGCCCGGGTGCAGGCGGGGACGACCCTGGCGGCGCTCAACACCCGGCTCCACGAGTACGGCCTGGCGTTTCCCAATCTGGGCGATATCGATGTCCAGACCATCGCCGGCGCCACCGCCACCGGCACCCACGGCACCGGCGGGCGGCTGCCCAATATCTCCGCCGCCCTGCACGCGGTGGAGCTGATGACGGCCGACGGCCGCGTCGTCGAGCTGAGCGAGGAGTCCGATCCACAGGCCTGGCGCGCCGCCCGGGTCGGGCTGGGCGCCCTGGGCGTGGTCACCGCGTTCACGCTGCGACTCGTCCCCTCGTTCGTCCTCGAAGGCGTCGAACGCCCGGTTCCGGTCGACGAAGTACTGGCCGACCTGGACTCCTATATCGACGGCAACGACCATTTCGAGTTCTACATGTTCGCGCACAGTCCGATCGCCATGACCAAGCGCAACAACCGCGTCGATCTCCCCGCCGCGCCGCGACCCGAACTGGTCGACTGGTTCGCCGATGTCCTGCTGTCCAACCACACCTTCGACGCGCTGTGCCGGCTCGCCCGCCGGCGGCCCGGACTCATTCCGTGGATCCAGCGCGGCGCCGCCTACGCAGGCAGCTACCGTCGCCAGGTCGATCGTTCCTACCGGGTGTTCACCAGCCCCCGGCTGTTCCGCTTCACCGAAATGGAATACGCGATTCCACGGGAGCATTCGGTCGCGGCGATCAGGGAGATCAAAGCGACCGCGCAGCGTTTCGACAGCCCGATGCCGATCGAAGTGCGCTGGGTGGCGGGCGACGACGCGTTCCTCTCCCCCGCGGGCGGGCGCGCCACCTGCTATATCGCGGTGCACCAGTACCAGGGCATGGATCACGAGCCCTTCTTCCGCGCGTGTGAGGCGATCTTCGACCGCTACGACGGCCGCCCGCACTGGGGTAAACGCCACTATCAGACAGCGGAGACACTGTGCGGCCGCTACCCCGACTGGGACCGGTTCGCGGCGGTGCGGCGGCGCTACGACCCCCAGGGCCGGTTCGCCAACAGCTATCTGGACCGGGTACTCGGCCCGGTGTCAGCGACCGAGGATGCGGTCGACCAGCTCGGGTAGCGCGGTGCCGATCGGTTCGCGCACAACCTCGGTCGCGAGCGAATCGTAGGGCGTGGGTTCGGCGTTGACGATGATGAGATCGGCACCTGCCGATACCGCCCGCCCGCACAGCGAAGCCGCCGGCTCCACCTGCAACGAGGTACCGACCGCCAGGAAGATCTCGGCCGTCTCGGCGGCCAGTGTCGCCTTGATCAGCGTGCGGTGATCGAGGGCCTGGCCGAACATGATGACATCGGCTTTGAGGACTCCCCCGCAGGCCGGGCAGGGCGGATCCGCCTCACCGGCGGCCACCCGCTCCAGCGTGGCGGCCATGGTGGCGGTGTAGTCGCACTGCACGCAGACGACGTCGAACATGTTGCCGTGTATCTCCACCACCCGCTGGGGCGCGGACCCGGCACGTTGATGCAGCCTGTCGATGTTCTGGGTGACGATGGTGAGCGCCCGGCCGGCCCGTTCGAGATCCACCAGCGCGCGGTGCGCGCCGTTCGGTTCGGCCGCCCACGCGGGATTGTCCCGGCGGGCGAGCCAGGATTTCACGCGCAGCGCCGGATCGGCCAGGTAGTGGTCGTAGGTGGACAGCAGTTCGGCGATGGGATCTTCGGTCCAGACCCCGCGCGGCCCGCGGAAATCGGGGATACCGCTGTCGGTGGAGATACCGGCGCCGGTCAGCGCGGCGATCCGGCCGGTGCGCGCGTACCAGCCGGTCACCGGCGCGCCTCCGGCCGGTTGCGCGCTGCGTGGGACAGCGTCACCCGAGGGGTTGGATTGCACATGTCCCCGAGCTTAGGCAGCGAACATCGCACCCGGCACGGGTCCATCTACAAACAGCCGCCAGTTAACTAGCAGCAACCATTAACCGTATTCCGATCCGGCTTTCGAACGCCGCATAACCCGGCGGTCGCGATAATCTGCCGTAAACCGACCTCAAGACTTTTAACAGGCAGTTTTACCGAAAGATCACGAGTTCATCGCGCGATTCCGCGCTTTCGCCCACCCTGCTGTGATGGCCGTCTCTTGATTTGCTGGGTGGTATCCAGGAGGAGATTTCTCCGTTACCCTTGACACATCCAACCGCCACCGAAACGGAGGTTCTGCCATGGCTCGCCACCGCATTCCCCGTCCGGCGGACTCGCGGGTCGGATACCATATTTCAAGCACTTACGGCAGTCACGGTTTGGTAACCCGCCCTGCCGGGTATACGGAAGATATGACAGCACTGCGCAACCGACCCACCCGGATCGCCGGTATGGAATGGGGCACCGCACTGCTGGCCTTCGCCACGTGCCTCATCTTCAGCACCAGCATCGCCGCCATCACGCAATCCTTCACGAGCGCACTGCTCGCCACCGCCAGCATTCTCATCGGCCTCGGCATCACACTACGGATCCTCAGATAAGCTCGCCGACCCGAAATCGCGTGCCCCGCCCGCGAATATCTGCCCGCACGGCTAGTCTGCGAGCATGGTATCCGGGGACGGGTCCGACGACACCATCGGCGGAGACGGGGGCGGTTCCCCCGGCGAGCCCGCCGACGGTCCACCGCGTAGCCGGAGCGCAGACCCGGCGGTCGACAGCGGCTGGCTCGATCGCCGATACCGGCCGCATCCTCCCGGCAGGCCGCGGCTCTCCACCATCGCGCTGATCCTCGCCTTCGCCGCCGTGCTCGTTCTGTATCTGCTCCTGCAACCCGGCTGACCAGCGACCGGGAATAATCCGATTGCCGCGGCCGCTTAAGGTTGTCGTTATGAAGGAGAAGGGGCGCAAGGTCGTCGCGACCAACCGCCGGGCACGGCACAACTACACGATCCTGGACACCTACGAGGCCGGGATCGCGCTGGTCGGTACCGAGGTCAAGAGTCTGCGTGAGGGCAAGGCCTCATTGGTGGACGCCTTCGCGACCGTGGACAACGGCGAAGTGTGGCTGCGCGGCCTGCACATCCCCGAGTTCAGCCACGGCACCTGGACCAACCACGCACCGCGCCGGGTCCGGAAACTGCTGCTGCACAAACGGGAGATCGAACGCCTGGTCGGCAAATCGCGCGAGGGCAATCAAACCCTCGTCCCGCTGTCGATGTACTTCTCCGACGGCAAGGTGAAGGTGGAACTCGCCCTCGCCAAGGGTAAGCAGGATTACGACAAACGGCAGGATCTGGCCCGGCGGACCGCCGAACGCGAGGTCACCCGTGAGATCGGCCGCCGTATCAAGGGCATGCGCTGAGCGGACCCGGCGGCACCCGGAAAAGGGAATGAACCACGGTGGGTCAGGTGTTAACATGACTAGCCCGGTAAGGTGCCGGGACGTACGGGGCTGAACGGTTTCGACTGCGTACGTAGATTCAGGGGAAGCGTGTCGGTGCAGGCAAGAGACCACCGTAAGCGTCGTTGCAACCAATTAAGCGCCGATTCCAATCAGCGCGAGTACGCTCTCGCTGCCTAAGCGATAGCGTCTCTGTCGGCCCGAGGTTCGCCCTCGGCTTCGGTGCCGGCATCAGCTAGAGGGCTCACCGCGCGACTCGGTCGCGGAGTAGTGCGGGACATCCAACAGCGACTGGGATCGTCATCCCGGCTTGTTCGCGAGACCGGGAGATCCGAGTAGAGGCACAGCGAACTGCACACGGAGAAGCCTTGATGAAACGGCGGAGGACCCGGGTTCGATTCCCGGCAGCTCCACAGAAGGCCCCTCACTTGCCCAGCAGGTGAGGGGCTTTTTTCATCCGCTGATCACCCGCAGGTTGGGCCGTGCGGGCACATTTTGGGCACATCTCGCCGCGGCATTGCGGAATCCTGCGCCCATCCGATCGGCTACGCCGTCGAGGTCGTCGTCGAACAGGTGCCCGTAGTTATCGAGCGTCATCGTCGCCGACTTGTGCCCGAGCTGGCGCTGGATCGTCTTCACATGCGCGCCGCTGGCGATCATGAGCGACGCCGCGGAGTGGCGCAGTTGGTGCGCCGTCACGCGCGGGAACGTTGCCGGGCCGTCCGGCTCGCCGTCCTCGTCAAGCGGGATCGACGCCATGACGCAGCGGCCTACCGCCTTGGTGAACCAGTGCGTGGTCGTCGGGGGCCGGATCGGCCCGCCATCGGACGGCCGCGACCACAGGAGCCCCACGGGGTCGCGCTGCGCCGCGACGACCGGCGCCAGGAGGTCGGCGACTTCGGCAGGTATCGCAACCGATCGCAGCTCCCACGTCTTCGGCGTGGTGATCACCGTCCGAGAGTTCACCTTGGACGCCGAACGCACGATGTGAATGCGACGCCGCCGCAGGTTTACATCGCGCGGGCGTAGTGCCGCCATCTCGCCCCACCGCAGCCCCGAGTACGCGAGCAGCATCACGATTTCGTGGCCCTTGCTGCACTCGGCGGCGAGGGCGGCCACCTGGTCGTGCGTGAGGTAGACGTGATCAACCGGCACTCGCCGCGGGAGCGGGACACCCGCGGCCGGGTTCGCCGGTATCCGGCGTTCGTCGACAGCCTCGCTCAGGATCGACGACAGCACGCCGTGAATGTCGGCGACCGTCGACGGCGCCCGGTCAATGCCGGCGATGCGCGCGTGAAGCTCACCCACTCGCCCCTCCCCACGCCGGGCGAGAACGGGACTGTATGGCAGCGAGGGGTTGGCTCCCGGCCTCCTTGCCCCGAAGACCTGCCAGCGCGCGCCCACACGGACACCCTCGGCCGGAGCTCCACCGGTCGGGGGTGTCCGTGGTTCAACATCACACACACGAGAGGACGAACGTCATGCCTGTTGTCAGACCGTACGGATTCGAGGTCACCCGCCGGGGAAGCCGCACCTACGTAGTCGCCGGCGCCAAGGTCGGCGGCCGGAAAGTGCCAATGGTCGTCATACCGGTTCCCCCGCAGCGCCGGGGTAAGTAGCTGCACACCAGACACCCCACCCCTCGAAATATCCAGGGGTGGGGGTGTAGGTGACTCCGGTGGCAGTCATCTCTTTTTTGTACGGCCCCGAAAAATGGGTGCAATTTACCCTCTGAACTGACCGGATGCCACAAATTGACGTGCGGTCGGGTAGCGGTCGCTACTCGGATTCGACCTTGTGCCAGGTCCCGACACCCGGGGGCGTTTTCCCACGCACCCGGACCATATGCTCGACCGTCTTCGCTGTGTAATCCGTGCCGGTTCCGACCATGAAGTCGGCCAGGCCGATGCTCTCGCCGCTGCGCAGATCCCGCACGACGCGGGTGTCGTTGTCGTATTCGATGCCGGATTCAGAAAGGTCGAGTTCCCACCAAGGCTCGAGTTCAAATGTCATGGCGTGGAACGCTACCGCCACCGGGCCGCAGCGTTGCCCGAGTTCGCGAACGTCGCTGGCCGAGGTCTCAGTCTCCTGATTGCCTCTGGTCGGTGTGACTGTGCCGCACTTAGCCTGAACACATGGACCTTGGGGAGCGGCTACAGAGTCTGAGGAAGCGGCGCGGATTCACCCAGCGCGAGCTTGCCGAGGCGGCCGGGGTGTCGCTGTCGCTCATCCGCAAGATCGAGCAGGGGGAACGTGACGACGCCCGCATAGACACTCTGCGCCGCTTGGCGGTGGCCTTGGGTCGGCCGCTGGCAACCCTTCTGGGCCCGACACCCGCACCACCCGAGCCTGCGGCCGGGGCCAATGTGGCGTTGTGGGCCCCCACCCGCGAAGCCCTCACATCCCCAACCGATGATGCCGAGCCAGCGCCCGGCCTCGAGGCGGCACTCGCGCACGCTACCCGGCTGTACCACGACAACGAGTACGACCAGCTCGCCCGGGTGCTCCCGCGGTTGGTCCGCGAAAGCCACACTGCGGCACCGTTGCTGCGTTCGCGGGTGCTGCAACTGGCTGGTTCGATCCTGATACAGACGCGGCAACCGGACTCGGCACGCCTCGCGTTGGACCACTCGCTATCCGACGCGGAATCCACCGGCAATGTGCTGGACGCGGCATCCGCGGTGATCACACTGTGTTGGTTGCTGATTGTCGAACGACGATTCGACCAGGTGCGGAATCTGGCCACTCGGTGGGCCGATCGGGTCGAGCCGCGGTTGTCGGTTGCTACCGGCCGCGAGATTTCCACTTGGGGCTGGCTTCTGCTGCGCGGTTCGGCCGCGGCGGTGCGCGACAACCGGCCCGATGAAGCCGAGGACATGATGCGTCTCGCCGCGGCCGGCGCAGTCGCGATGCGGCCCGAACGCGCCCCGTATCACCAGTACTGGACGACGTTCGACCCGGCCACCGTCGCAATGAAGCGGGTAGAGAACGCGGTGATAGACGACCGGCCCGACCTCGCGCTACGGCTGGCGCGCGAGATCCCGCCGGACCTCCGCCCGACATCGGACAACCGCAACCGCCATCTCCTGGACGTGGCCACTGCCCAGCTCGAGCTACAGCGCTACGACAACGCGTTCGAGGTCCTGGCGAAACTGTCGTGTGAAGCTCGACCGTGGTTCGTCGAACAGCGATCGGCCGGTGACATCCTGAGCCGGATCATCACCAAGCGCCGCACGCTCACTTCTGAGATGCGCGAGCTCGCCGACATGATCCGACTCGAATACTGATGTGGCACTTCGGTTCCCTACCTCCTGAAAGTGCCATAGCGGCACGACCGGCCCCTGTACAAGGCTTCTCACCGGCCCCACCGCCGGGCTGACCTCCCCGGCCCCGGCGGTGGGTGCAATCCAATGGTGGGCCGGGGATGCAGGGGTGAACAGTGGTCGGGGAACAACCGCGCGCTATCGCGCTGATCCGCAGAGACGCACACGGTGACGGTGTGGACGTGTACAAGGTCGCCGAGCGCCACGGCTACCGACTCGTGTGGACGCTGCGCCTCGATACCGGGCCGCTGGCATCCGCTCTCATAGTGGCCGGCGCCATCATGGAGCACGCCGCCGCCGCGGTCATAGTGCCGTCGTTCGAACACGCCGACTCGGTGCGTCACGCGATCACCGAACACGCCGCGCTCGTCACGCCGATGTGCGTCTACTTCCGCGGGCACCGCTGGCCGGTCGTGCAGCTGTGACGGGCCACGATATCGCCCTGGTGCTGCTCGCCCTTGGGCTCGCCGGGCTCACCGTCGCGCTGTTCCGGGCGTAGGCGGATCGAACATCCGGGCGGTTTTGGGCACATTTTGGGCACAACTCGCCGAGATACCCTGTGATTGAGGGTGAACCAGCGCGACGTATTTATGCAGTTGGAGGCCATATCGACCTCACTGCCAGCCCCCTAATCCGGGTTCGATTCCCGGCAGCTCCACAGAAGGCCCGCAGGTCACCGACCTGCGGGCCTTTTCCTTGCGGCGGTACGGGCCTACCGTATGACGGCACCGGCCGCCTGCGGCCACCGTTGATACCCGGCAGCTACTCCCGCCCGGCGCGCAATCCGGCCACCACCAGTGACCCACCGGCCAGCGCGACGGTCGCGGCGACGAATGCGAACAGGGTGACGCCCGCGGCGAAACCGAGACGGTCGCTGAGGAAGCCCAGGGCCAGGATCAGCAGGCCCGCGAAGGCATAGGCACCGATATTGAGTGCCGCATTGGCCTCGGCCAGCCGACCGGCCGGGATATCGGTATTGAGCAGAGCCAGTCCGCCGAGCATTCCCGGACCGTAGGCGAACCCGGCCAGCACCGCGGCGGCGGTCAGACCGGCCACCGATGAGGTGTCGACCGCGACGACCAGAGCGGCCACGCAGACGATCGTGCCGGCCACCGAGATCAGCAGCAGTCGACGCACCGGCAGGCCGCGCAGGGCGAACTGACTGCCGGTGGCGACGGCGAAGGTCAGACAGGCCAGGGCACCGGCGACGATCCGGTTGGTCGTGCCGAGCAGTTCCGACAGCAGCGACGGCGCCAGCGACAGCATGAACGCCGTCGTGGTCAGCGCGGCACCCGCCACGGTGACGGCGACGAGCAACGGCCGCCGGTTCGGGCCCGGCACCCGGGGCACCCGGATCCATGCCGTACCGCCGCGAGCGCCGCGGCGCGGAATCGGCACCAGCGCCACGATGGCCAGCGCCACCAGCAGGAACAGCGTTTCGAGCAGGAAGACGGTCACGGTCGGGCCGGGCACGGTTTCCGAGAGCACCCCACCGAGCAGCGGGCCCAATCCGGTTCCGACCGCGATTCCAACGGCACCGGCCAGCGCCGCGGACCGGGTGCCGGCCGGGCCCGCGATATCGGTTACCGCGGCCACTCCCGCGGACACCATGGCGCCGCTGGCGATACCGGTCAGGGTGCGCGCCACGAACAGGGCGAGGGTGCTCGGCGCGGCGGCGAAAAGCAGCCCGGCGACGATCGCCAGCACGAGCGCGGGTACCAGCACCGCTTTTCGGCCCAGCCGATCCGAGGCGACTCCCGAGACGAGGAGAGCGAAGGCCATACCGGCCATGTAGCAGCAGAACACCGCGGTGAGAGTGCTCTTGCCGAAGCCGAATTCGTCCTGCCAGAGCACATACAGCGGGGTGGCCGCATTCGCGAGGCCGAAGACCGCGGCGATCGGCCAGGCGGCCGACCAGATACGCAGGTGGGTGCGACGCTCCCCCGGCGGGTGGGCAACGAGGGCGGCGGTGACGGCCATGGTGCGCTCCTGACTCATGTACGAGTTTTCTCGAACAAGTACGAACAGAGTCGAACTGTAGCATCAAGTACGATAATTGTCGTACTGGATATCGAGCCGAGGAGAGCCGTGCCGGATACCACCACTCCGCCGGGCCACACAGATACACCCGGCGAGCTGCTTCCCGAGCCCACGCGCGCGGAACTACGCCTGGAAACCGTGCTGGCCGCACTCAGCGACCCCATGCGACTCGCCATCGTGCGCGCGTACTACCTCGACTCGGGTGGCGTACCGCAGGCGTGCGGCTGGTTCCGGATCGATCGGCCGAAATCGACGCGCACCCACCACTGGCGGGTACTCCGCGAGGCCGGGTTGATCCGACAGTGGCAGCACGGCCTGGAACGCCGCAATGTGGTGCGCGTCGAGGATCTCGAGGCGAGATTCCCGGGCCTGCTGAACTTGGTCGCGGACTGGAAGCCACCGAACTGACCGGTAAGAATTCCTGTTACCCATCTTTTCTGTAACTCATCGTCCCACTAATGTGTATCATCACAGGTGCCGGTGCACCGCCCGCCGCGACGTGTCGCCGCTGGTACCGGCGACGATCGAGGAGGATCGATGAGGCTGTTCGGCAAAGCCGCCCCCACCCGGGCCACCGATCCGGGAGACATCGCGTTGCACGCGCGCGATGTGCGCTTCGACTGGGCCGAGATCCCGCTGCACTGGATGACCGCCGAACCCATCGCCTCCCATGTGATGAATTCGCTCAACCTCCTGCTGCCCGAAGGCGAACGCAGCTTCCTGACCACCTTCGGCGAGGCACTCCCGTTTGTGCGGGACCAGAAATTGCGCGAGGACATGCTCGGTTTCATCGGCCAGGAGTCGATGCACGCCGAAACCCATGCCGGCTCCCACGACATGCTGCTCACCGCCAACGGTATCGATCCGCGGCCGTTCCTGCGGCAGGCGGAATACCTGTTCCGCAAGACCGTCGGCCCCCGGCAGAGCACGCGGACGCGGGCCGGGCGCCAGCAATTGGTCGACCGGCTCGGGGTCATCGCCTCACTGGAGCACTTCTTCGCTTTTCTCGGCGACTGGGTGCTCAACAGCGAACTGGAACGGTTCGACGCCGACCCGCGCATGCTCGATCTGTACCGCTGGCACGGCGCCGAAGAAGTGGAACACCGGAATGTGGCCCACGATGTCGCCGAATACTTCGGCGTGGGCTATTTCCGGCGCGGCGCGCTGATGCTGCTGGTCTTCCCGTCGTTCCTGGTGCTGCTGGTGCGCGGTACGAAATATCTGGTGTTACGGGACCCGTCCCTGCCCGATCTCGGTTATCCGCGGCTACTGATGCGAATCTTCGGCGCGATGCGGCGCGGGGCGCTCCCCGGGGTTCCCGCCCTGCTGATCAGTGCGCTGTCGACGTTCCGGCCGGGATACAGCCCGGAATCGGTCGGATCCACCGCGCAGGCGGTCGCTTATCTGGCGCAGTCGCCGGCCGCTCGGGCGGCCTCGTGACCGTCGCCGGCTCCCGTCCGGCGGCGTCACTTCCGCTACCGGACGATCTGTACGGCAGACCGCGTCGCGACCGGACCCTGCGCCTGCTCGACGTCGTGGTGGGCGCCCGCATGCGCTGGACCGCCCTCACCAATCGGCGCGAGCCGGCATCGCGCGCGGACGACGGGCGGATCGGTGTCCGCGTCGTCGAGCGCCGGGTTCGCGCGCACGACGACGAAGTGGTGAGCCTGCGGCTGGCCGCGGCCGACGGCCGGGATCTGCCGAGGTGGCGGCCGGGGGCACACCTGGATGTGGAACTGCCCTCCGGGCGGCTGCGTCAGTACTCGCTGTGCGGGGACCCGGCCGATACCCGGACCTACCGGATCGCGGTCCGGCGCATCCCCGGCGGCGGCGGAGGCTCCGAGGAGGTACACCGGGCGTTGACCGTCGGGTCCGCGCTGGTGGTGCGGGGGCCGCGTAACGCGTTTCCGTTCGCGGTACCCGGGCACGGATCTCCGGCCACGCGGCTGCGTTTCGTGGCCGGAGGTATCGGCATCACACCGATCCTGCCGATGATGCGACTGGCCGATTCCCTCGGCATCGACTGGACGGCGCTGTACACCGGCCGTACCCGCGAGAGCCTGCCCTTCCTCGACGAAGTCGAGCGTTTCGGCGACCGGGTCACTGTGCGCACCGACGACCGGTCCGGGCTGCCCGCGGGTACCGAACTGGTAGCGGGCGTGCGCCGGGGCACCGCGGTGTACTGCTGCGGTCCGGCGCCGATGGTCGGCGCCGTCGCCACCGCCCTGCGCGGGATCTCCGGTGTGGAATTGCACTCCGAACGATTCTCGGCACCGCCGATCGTGGACGGTGTGCCGTTCGAGATCGAATTGGCTCGCAGCGGCGAGGTACTCGCCGTCCCGGCCGACCGGTCCGCCCTGGACGTCCTGCTCGCGCACCGCCCCGATCAGCCGTACTCGTGCCGTCAAGGCTTCTGCCGCACCTGCAAGGTACGGGTGCTGTCCGGTTCACCGGACCATCGCGATTCCGTCCTGTCCCCGGCCGAGCGTGCCGCCGGCGATCTGCTGGCGTGCGTATCGCGCTGTGCGGGTGCCCGTCTGGTACTCGACCTCTAGTATTCCGTGAGCACCGAGGAGTAAGCGTGATCGAATCCGGCAACGAACCCACCACGACCCGGCGCACGGTGCGCAGCGGCGCCTTCGACCTCGCGGTCTACGAATACGGCGACCCCGCCGCCGAAACCGTGGTGCTGGTACACGGCTGGCCCGATACGCACCACCTGTGGCGCGCAGTGATCCCGGAGCTGGCCGGGCGATTCCATGTGGTGGCCTACGACACCCGAGGTCACGGGGCTTCCACCCGCACCGGCCGGGTCGCCGATTTCCGGCTCGCGGAACTGGCCGCGGACTTCTTCGCGGTCGCCGACGCGGTCAGCCCGGACCGGCCGGTCCACGTGCTCGCGCACGACTGGGGTTCGGTGCAGGTCTGGGAGGCGGTCTGCGAGCCGCGAGCGGTCGAGCGCATCGCCTCGTTCACCTCGGTCTCCGGACCCAACCTCGACCACCTGGGCAAATGGGTGCGCGACCGGCTCGGCCGACCCAGCCCGCGCAATATCTGGCAGCCGTTCACGCAGTTGCTGTCCTCGGCCTATACCGGGTTCTTCATGACACCGGGTCTGCCGCGGCTGGCGTTCGGCCTGCTCGCCACCGAACACCGCTGGCGCCGGGTCATCCAGATCATGAACGACACCGCGCCCTCGACGATATTCTTCGCCCCGACACTGAAGCGGGATATGGTCGACGGCCTGCTGATCTACCGCGCGAATATTTTCGCGCACCTGCTGCACCCGCGCGAACGCACCACCGACGTACCGGTCCAGCTCATCGTCGCCGGTCGCGATATCGCGGTGCGGCCCGCCGGTTACGACGATACGGGGCGGTGGGTCTCGCGGTTGTGGCGCCGCGATATTCCCGCCGGGCACTGGATGCCGTTCTCCCATCCGGGGCTGCTGGCTTCCGCCACTACGGAATTCGTGGACGCGCTGCGCAACGGCGAGGTGACCGCGGGGGTCACCGCGCCGAAGGCCGACGGGCGGCCGGCGCGCCGGTTACGGGCGGTCCGGCTTACCGGCACGGACTGATTCGCGCCGGACCCGCTCACGAGGCGGCCGACGGTGCGGCAGGTCCCGGGGCGGCGCGACAGAAGCGCTCACCCCAGATCCGGATATGCTCGACCATTTCCGGAGGCTCGAGGATCTGGAACTCGGCGTCGAGCGATCCCAGCGACAGGGCGGGCCAGTCCAGCGAATCGGTGGTCATCGAGACCCGGCAGCGGCCTGCGTCGATCTCCTCCACACTGCCCCAGCGCCCGAGACGCTGCCGGACCGACTCCGCCGGGGCTTCGACCAGTGCCTCGATCCGATGCAGATGCGGCATATTGTCCACGCCGGAGCGGACGAACTCCGCGGCGTCCGCGGTGGGCAGTTCCCTCGGGCGGAAACGGGATCCGTCGCCCGCCGGATCGGTGAGCCGGTCGACCCGGAAGCTGCGCCAATCATGGCGGGTCAGATCGAATGCCACCAGATACCAGCGCCGGCCCAGGGCGACCAGGCGGTGCGGTTCGACGTGCCGAACGCTTCGGCGGCCGTCGGCGGCGGTGTAGGTGAAACGCAATCGCTCACTGTCGCGGCAGGTCAGGGCTACCGCGGCGAGCGCTTCGGGATCAAGGGCGGCAGCGGAGCGACCGTCACCCCAGTCCGCGGGCACGGTCATGGCCCGGATCGCCTCCACCCGCTTGCGCAGCCGTGGCGGCATCACCTGCACCACTTTCGCCAGCGCCCGCACCGAGGACTCCGCAACGCCTTCCACCATGCCCTGCATCGCGAACTGCAGGCCCACCACCAGTGCCACGGCCTCGTCGTCGTCGACCATCAACGGTGGCAGCGCCGCCCCGGCGGCGAGTTGATAACCACCGTCGACACCGCGTTGCGCTTGCACCGGATAGCCCAGGTCGCGCAGGCGGTCGATATCGCGCCGCAGGGTCCGCGGCGAGATTCCCAGCCGCTGCGCCAGCTCGGTACCGGGCCAGTATTTGTGGGTCTGCAACAGCGACAGCAGGCGCAGCGTCCGCGTGCTCGTATTGGCCATACCGTCGATTGTTCTCGAATTGCGGTCGGTTTGTGGCCGCTGGCGCGGATTCGCGGAAAGCCGAGGAGAGCGCGGAGCGGTCATGGTGCCGCCCGCATGTTGTTCAGTGCGTTCCGAGCGCACGCAGTGATACGCCGGTGATGGTGTCGGCGAGGATCGACCCGTCGGCGTGCTTACGGCCGTAGACCATGATCGGGGCCCCC
Organism: Nocardia sienata NBRC 100364; assembly: GCF_001613205.1. Lineage (GTDB taxonomy): Bacteria > Actinomycetota > Actinomycetes > Mycobacteriales > Mycobacteriaceae > Nocardia > Nocardia sienata. Next base: position 145,205 of record NZ_BDBX01000035.1, read on the forward strand.
TCGGCGATGGCCTCGATGGTGGTGGCGATCAGCACATAGATCTTGGTGTGGTCGTCGGTGTGCACGACCATCTCGGAATGATTGATCTCGCTCTTGATCGTGAGCGTGCGGCCGTCATTGGTCAACACCTTCCCCCAGGCGAAGCCGGCTCCGATATCCGGGGATTTCGGGGCCGGCGCCTCGGTCTCGCGGGGTGCCATGGTCGAGGCGGCGATGGCCGAGGTCGGGGCGGCGGACTGGTCGGGATCGGTTGTCCGCCCGAGGTAGAAGAATGTCACCGCGAGCAGGACAGCCATCCCGAGACACAGGCCGAGCAGCGCGTGACCGCCGACGGGAAGAAGTTCGCGAGGTTCGGGCTCCGGGCCGGACCACGAGGGATTCGCGGGCTCGGGGGGCGGGGCCGCGTAATGGGTTCCGCGAGTGCGCGCCTCCGGAGGGGCCGGCCCGGGCGCGGGGTGCGCCGCCGGTGGATCGGGCACCGCCCGCCGTCGGCCGCCGTCTACACCGGGTTCCGCGGGCCGGTTTTCCGCTGGGACGGAGGTAGCGGGGAAATCCGTGGACTCGTGTCCTTCCGGCCCGGGCTCCGGGGGCAGGGGTACCGGCGACGGCCCACTCGACGCGGCGCCGGGCACCTGGCCGGGCGGACACTCCGATAGGTCGTCCTCGCTGTCGGATGCGACGTCCTCACTCCACCTGCCGTCCCCGAGGCCGGAGCCGTGCGCGGCGGTTCCGAGTAGACGAACCGATTCGAGCGACCCGGCAATCGCCGGGCGATTCCGAGGTGCGCGGTGGGTCGCAGCCCCGATAACCCCTGGGTCCAAGCTGCCGAAATGCTCGGCGAGCAAGCCTGCGCGGTGGCGTGATTGCGACCACGGAGTGCGCTTGCTGGACATACTGCCAGGTTAGGGCCTCTGTCCAGGCCCCTATCGTCACTGACGGGAGGGATCATGGGACGAAAGCGATTCTGTCGCAGCGGCTTCCGCCTGTCCATGGCTCATCCGGCTGCCAGGACCTCGAGAACCTGCTCTCCGTAACGTGCCAGCTTGTTCTCGCCGACGCCGTTCACCGTGCCCAGTTCCCGCAGATCGGCCGGTTTACGAGCGGCGATATCACGGAGAGTGGCGTCATGGAACACCACGTACGCGGGCACACCCTGCTCCTTGGCGGTATCGGCCCGCCACTGCCGCAGTTTCTCGAACAGCGCGGTATCGGCGGTATCGAGATCCGCGGGCGCGGCCCGGCCGGATTTCGCGCTGCGCGCCGCCCGCGCGGGAGTGGGCCGTTCCGGTTCACGGCGCAGCGCGACGGTGCGGCCGTCGAAGAGGACGGCTTCGCTGGCCTCGGTCAGGGTGAGCACTCCGTAATCGCCGTGGACCGCGAGCAGCCCCTGGGCCAGCAACTGCCGGACCACCCCGCGCCACTGGGTATCGCGCAGATCGGTCCCGACACCGAACACACTGAGTTCGTGGTGGTCGTACTGCTGCACCTTCTGGTTCTTCTTGCCGAGCAGGATATCGATGAGATGACCCGCACCGAAGCTCTGCCCGCGCTCCCGTTTCAGGCGCAATACCGCCGAGAGCAGTTTCTGCGCGGCGACGGTGCCGTCCCACGATTCGGGCGGGTTCAGGCAGGTGTCGCAGTTCCCGCACGGCGGGGGCGGCTGACCGAAGTAGGCCAGTAGCTGGGCCCGGCGGCAGTCGACCGTCTCGCACAGGGCGAGCATCGCGTCCAGGTGCAGCTGCAGCTGACGGCGATGCGCTATATCGCCCTCGGAGGTTTCGATGAGTTTGCGCTGTTGCACCACATCCTGCAGGCCGTAGACCATCCAGGCCGTGGACGGCAGCCCGTCCCGCCCGGCACGCCCGGTCTCCTGGTAGTAGCCTTCGACCGATTTGGGGAGGTCGAGGTGGGCGACGAAACGCACATCGGGTTTGTCGATACCCATCCCGAAGGCGATGGTCGCTACCACTACCAGGCCCTCCTCCCGCAGGAAGCGCGCCTGGTTCTCGGCTCGGGTGCGATTGTCCAGACCCGCGTGGTACGGGACCGACCGGATGCCGTTCTCGGTGAGAAACGCCGCGGTCTTCTCGACGGAGTTGCGGGACAGGCAGTACACGATGCCGGCGTCGCCGGGATGCTCGGCGCGCAGGAATTCGAGGAGCTGGCGATCGGGCCGGTTCTTCGGTTCGATGCGGTACTGGATATTGGGCCGATCGAAACTGGCCACGAAGCGCCGGGCGCCGCCCAGATCGAGCCTGGTGATGATCTCGTCGCGGGTCTTCTCGGTGGCGGTCGCGGTGAGTGCGATCCGGGGCACGTCGGGCCAGCGTTCGTGCAGTACGGACAGCGCGAGATAATCGGGCCGGAAATCGTGACCCCATTGCGAGACGCAATGCGCCTCGTCGATCGCGAACAGCGCGATCCGCCCCCGGTCGAGCAGCTGGGCGGTGGATTCCATGCGCAGCCGCTCCGGCGCGAGATACAGCAGATCGAGCTCGCCGGCCGCGAACTGCGCCTCCACGGCCCGGCGCTCGTCCGGGAACTGGGTGGAGTTCAGGAAACCGGCCCGCACCCCGAGCGCGCTGAGCGCGTCCACCTGGTCCTGCATGAGCGCGATCAGCGGCGAGACCACCACCCCTACGCCGTCGCGGACCAGCGCGGGAATCTGGTAGCACAGCGATTTGCCGCCGCCGGTGGGCATGAGCACCAGCGCGTCGCCGCCGCCGATCACCTGATCGACGATCGCGCGCTGTTCACCCCGGAAACTGTCGTAACCGAAGACCCGGCTCAGAATCCGCTGTGCCGCATCGGGTTCGGCACCGGACTCGACAGCGGGCACGGTCGGGGCTTCGGGGGCTTCCACGCGGCCCATCCTACGAGCACCGCCGGACAACCCCGGGGGCGTCCGGCGCGGGTGCCGAGGTGCCGCGCACAGTTGCGCACATGTGGATTTCCACCACGGCGCCCCGCCGGTACCGTGACCACGCCCACGCCGGCCGCGCAGTCCGGCGATACCGCTCCGGATCACCTAGGTTCTCCGGTATGACATCCAGGACACGATCGTGCGCTCGATGGGTATCGGTCGGCGCTGCGGCGGCAGCGGTGGCATGGCTCAGCGCGGTGCCCGCGCCGGCGCAGGATTTCCCGTCCCGGTGCGCGGACGGCTGGCAGGCGACCACGATCGTCGAGGGGGTCGGCAATCTGGAGAACCTGGATTCCGACGGGGCCGGTGGCTTCTATGTCACCGGCCTCGTCGACGGCTATCTCGCCCATGTTTCGGCCGACGGGAAATTCGAGAAGCTGGTCACCGGGCTGCAGCATCCGGCAGGCATTCGAGTGGCCGGGCGCTCGGTGTACTTCCTGACCGGCGACGGGGTGACCGACCCGCCGGGCACGCTACAGCGCTACGACCTCGATACCGGCGCGGTGACCGTGCTCCGCACCGGGCTCAACGGCCCGAACGGCCTGCTGTTGCTCCCCGACGGGGACCTGCTGATCAGCACGATCGGGCTTTCCCGGCCGCCTACCGGAATCGCCCGGTACCGGCCGTCGACCGGCGAGTTCACCGAATCGTGGTCGCCGCTCCCGCTGACCAACGGCCTGGCCCTGGCTCCCGGCGGGGAGTCGATCTACACGGGCAATCTGACCATGCGGATCTTCCGTGTCCTCTTGCGTTCGCCCGCCGACGCCCAGGTGGTCGCGGGGCCACCGAACCTGCTCACCGTGCCCGACGATATGGAGGCCACCCGCGCCGGTGACCTGTACGTCGCCGATCACGGAGTCGGCGCGATCTACCGGGTGGACCCGGCCACGGGTTCCGGATGCGCGATCATCACGGGCCTGATCAAACGGCCCGACCCGGTCCGGACTGTGCCCGATGGCACCACGTCGGTGCGGATCGCCCGCGACGGTGAGTCGTGGGCCCTGTTCGTGACCGGGATGGACGGGGCGTTGCGGCGGCTGCGCCCGCCGCCGGATATCGACCTCACACCCGCCGACGCCACTCGGCGCCGATAAGTACTGGCCAGTTCAGCAGCAGTTTCCGGAAATATCCGAACCTGCGTGAATTGAGGTCGGAAAGTGGCCGCCAGGGGTCATATCGTGCTTTTCGAACACAAATTCCACCCCGATCCCCGACGGAAGGCGATGACCTTGAGCGAGAACTCCACCCTCCCCCGGACCGACACCGCCGCGACCCTGTCCGGCGAACGCGCCGACCTGCTGGCCGAATTGCGCGCCGCGCGCTTCTTCCTGCGCTTCACCGCTCGCGAGCTGACCGACGAACAGGCCGCGGCCCGCCCCACTCCCAGCGCACTGTGCGTGGGCGGCCTGATCAAGCATGTGACCGGTGTCGAACGCGGCTGGGTGGATTTCTTCGAGGAGGGCGCCGCGGTCTCGAAGGATTTCGCCGATATGACCGCGGCGGATTTCGCGGCGCGCGACGACGAATTCCGCATGTTGCCCGGCGAAACGCTCGCCGGGGTGCTCGCGGCCTACGAGGAGGTGGCGCGGCGGACCGACGAAATGGTGGCCACCCTGCCCGACCTGGACGCAAAGTGCCCGCTCCCCAAGGCCCCCTGGTTCCGGGAGACCCACTGGTCGGCACGCCGGGTGTTTCTGCACATCATCGCCGAGACCACGCAGCACGCGGGTCACGCGGACATCATTCGTGAGGCGATCGATGGCGCCAAAACGATGGGCTGACGGGCGGGCACCACGAGATGCCGCCGCCGGCTCGGCAGCAGCACCGTCGGATGGGCGATGCTCCAGCCCGCGCCCGCACAGACGAACTCCTTGATGCGGGCGGCGATGCGTCCGGTGACGACGGTCGATGTCGGCTCGTCGGCGGGGGTGACCCGCTGGATGATCCCGTCGCGGCGGCCCAGGCTGATGCACTGGGTGACATAGCCGATCGTCGTCTCCGGAACCTCCCGACCGGTCAACCGCGCGGCCAGAGCGTCGGCGGCCTGCCACGCCATCGGGCTCGCCGTGGCGCAGGACATCCGCAGCGGCGCACCCCCCACGCCCTTGGCGTACGCGGCATCACCGACGGCGTAGACCTCGGGATGCGAAACCGACCGCATGGTGGCGTCGACGACGATGCGGCCGGTCTCGGAGACCGCGAGCGTGGTGGCCGCCGCGAGGGGGTGCACGGTGAACCCCGCGGTCCACACCGTCACCTCGGCTGTGATCCGGCCGCCACCGTGGAGGTCCACACCGTCGGCCGTGACTGCGGTGATCTCGGTGTTCTCGTGCACCGTGATACCGAGCCTGTCGAACGCGCCGTGCAGATGACGCCGGGCGCGGTCGCTGAGCCAGTCACCGACCCCGCCGCGGGCGGCTACCTCGACCGCGAGGTCGGGGCGGGCCTCGGCGATCTCGGTGGCCGCCTCGATCGCGGTCAGGCCGCCACCGGCGACCAGCACCTTCGCTCCGGGGGTCAACTCCTGCAGGCGGGCCCGCAGCCGCAACGCGGCCTGTTTCCCCGCGAGACCGTGCGCGTACTCTGCGACGCCCGGCACGCCGTTGTCTGCGGCGATGCTGCCGAGGGCGTAGACGAGGTTGTCGTAGGTGAGGGTCTCGGCGCCGTGCGTATCGGCGAGATCGACGGTCCGGCGTTCCACATCGACCGCGGTGACCCGGGCAGTCCGGACCTGTACGCCGCTACCGGAGAACACCTCGCGCAGGGGACGGCGGGCGAGGTCCTGGCCGGCCGCGAGTTGGTGCATGCGCACCCGTTCGACGAAGTCGGGGTCCGCGTTGATCACAGTGATCTCGACATCGTCGCGGTGCAATCGCTTGGCCAGGCGGCCGGCGGCGATGGCTCCGGCGTATCCGGCGCCGAGGACCAGGATGCGGTGTTTCATGGCGGGCTCCTATCCGATTGCGATCACTTCCTGAACCGGACAGCCCCGCGATCCCTGACAGATCGGCATTGTGAGGTGGGTCACCACTTCGCGGCGAGTGGGAGATGGGGGCCGGCGGCCTCCCATTCGCCAGCGAGATGCGCCAGCTTCTCGGGCGCGACCTGCACATGCAGGGCGGCGATGCCCGCAGGCGCCATTTCGAGGCACAGGGCGCCGTAGACCCGGCCGCCGACCTCGATCACGATCGCTGGATCGCCGTTGAGCACAGCCGCGAAGAATGTGAGATCGGCGCCGACCATGGCGCGTTTCGCGCCGGTCGGCCGGAACAGATTGCGCAGGTAACGAGCCACCTCGGCCGCCCCCACGACCGGGGTCCTGCGGGCCGGAACGGTACCGCCGCCGTCGGCCACGCTGACGACATCGCCGGTGAGCAACCGGACCAGCGGCTCGGTCTCGCCGCTGAGCGCGGCAGCGAGGAACTCCTCGGCGATCCGCCGCGCGGCCACCGCGTCGACCTCGGTCCGGGACCGGCCGCCGAGGTGCTGCGCGGCCCGCCGGTAGATCTGCTGGCAGTTCGATTCGGTGAGCTCGAGGATCTCCGCGATCTCCCGATACGGGTACCCGAACGCCTCACGCAGCACATACACCGCGCGCTCGTTGGGGGTGAGCCGCTCCATCACGGTGAGCATCGCCAGCGAGACCGACTCGCGCTGCTCGGCGGTCTCGGCGGGACCGAGCATCGGGTTCCCGGCGAGGACCGGCTCCGGAAGCCACTGTCCGACGTAGGTCTCCCGCCGGGCCCGCGCCGAGGTGAGCTGGTTGAGGCACAGGTTGGTGAGCACTTTCGTCAACCATGCCTCCGGCGTCTCGATCCGCTCCCGGTCCACCGCGTGCCACCGCAGGAACGTTTCCTGTACCGCGTCCTCGGCGTCACCGGCCGACCCCAGCAGCCGGTAGGCGATCGCCTCCAGGCGGCCCCGGGCGCCCTCGAAGAGCTCGGCCTCATGCGTACTGAGCGACATCAGCCCATCGTCGGTCATCGGCGCAGTCGGCGTCCACCGGCGCGGTTCGTAGCGCACGCGGCCCTGCCCCGTCGCGGCGCCGGCCGGGCGCGGCAGTCGCGGCTCAGCCGCGGAGGCGGAGCAGAACCTGTTCGTGCAGCCGCCCGTTGGAGGCCACCGCGTCTCCGCCGTGCGGGCCGTCGCGACCGTCGAGGGAGGTGAAAGTGCCACCGGCCTCGCGGATCAGGATGTCCAGCGCGGCCAGGTCCCACAGCGACACCTCCGGCTCGGCCGCGATATCCACCGCCCCCTCGGCGACCAGGCAGTAGTTGAAGAAGTCGCCGTAACCGCGAACCCGCCACACATCGTCGGTGAGGTCGATGAACTGCTCGCGCAGACCGCGGTCGCGCCAGCCGGACAGGCTGGAGAACGCGAGACTGGCGGAACCGAGATCGGAGACCGCGCTGACGGTGATGGGCTGCGGCGCACCGGGGTGGAAACTCGACCACGCGCCCTGCCCCGCCGCGGCCCACCAGCGGCGGGCCAGCGCGGGCGCGCTCACCACACCGACTACCGGCACACCGTCTTCCAGCAGGGCGATGAGAGTGGCCCACACCGGGACGCCGCGCACGAAATTCTTGGTGCCGTCGATCGGATCGATCACCCATTGCCGGCCGGTGAACTCGGCCGTGCCGCCGAATTCCTCCCCGAGGACCGCGTCCTCGGGGAGGCCGTGTCGCAGCATCCGGCGGATCGCCTCCTCCACGGCCAGATCGGCATCCGATACCGGAGTGAGGTCCGGTTTGGCATCGACCTTCAGGTCCAGCGCGCGGAAGCGTTCCCGGGTGATCGCGTCCGCTTCGTCGGCCAGCCGCAATGCGAGTTCGAGGTCAGAGGAGTGAGCAGCCACACCCGAACACTATCGAGTCGGTCCGGGCGCGGCCGCGCGCCGTGCCGTCACGCGACCGTGGCCGGCCCGGCCCTTCAGACCGCCACCGCGCGGGCCGCCACCAGAGCCTGGGCCCACCAGTGCAATCGGTCCAGCATCACCTGGGCCGCGGCCTCCGGTTCCGTGGGCGCGAGCAGCTGCCCGTCCTCCCCGAACAGCAGGTAGTAGCGAGGGAAGGAGACGTACTCGCGCACGGTGTGGGCGTCGAGCTCGTTGAACACCTGGCGCAGCTGTTCGATGGCGAGCAGCCCGCCGCTGGCCCCGCTGTAGCCGACGAACGCGATGGCCTTGCGCTGCCACTGCGTGAAATGCCAGTCGATGACGGCTTTCAGCGAGGCCGGGAAACTGCGGTTGTAGTCGGGGGTGACGACGACGAACGCGTCGGCGGCGGCGAGCCGTTCGGTCAGGTCGCCCATTCCCGCCGGACGCGGCGGGTTCGGCTCCATTGCCGGGGGAACCGCCGGCAGCGCGAGCGGGATCTCGGCCTCGGCCAGGTCGATGACGTCGATCTCGAACCCTTCGTGACGGGCGGCCTGCGCGGCGATCCACGAGGCGACGACCGGCCCGAAGCGGCCTTCGCGGACGCTGCCGACGATCACCGCAAGGCGCAGGGGCGTAGCGGACATGGTGTGCTCCGTTCTTCTTCGAGCGGCCCGGCGGCCGCCGGAATCGAATCTGCCGTCCCGGGCGCCGCGCTGGGAGACCGCGCCGAGAGTGGTACTGCCACGGCCACCCTGTGCGGCCGGCCCGCCGCTACCGTGGGACCGTGAGTGAGAACGAGATGGGCCTGTTCCTGCGCAGCAGGCGTGACGCGGTGACACCGGCCCAGGTGGGGTTGCCCACCGGGGCGCGCCGCCGGGCGCCCGGACTGCGACGGGCGGAACTGGCCACGCTGGCGGGGGTCAGCGTGGAATACATCACCCGTCTCGAGCAGGGCCGGGACCGCAATCCCTCGCCCCAGGTCCTCGCCGCGCTGGCCGACGCGCTCGGACTCACCTCCGCCGAACGTGTCCACCTGTACCGGCTGACCAAGGCCGATACCGGGTTCAACTGCATGGGCCGGGCCCGCCCGGGTCGCGAGATCCGGCCGACAATCCGGGCGCTGCTCGATCAGCTCGAACCCGCGGCGGCGGTGGTGGTCAACCGGCTCACCGAGGTACTGGCCTGCACCGAGGGCTACCGCAGGTTGATGGAGTCGACCGGGGCGCTCGATGGTGAGCACTGGTCGAATCTCGCTCATTTCGCTTTCACCGATCCGCGGGCCCGCGAGGTCTACCCGGATTGGGATCATCTGGCCGACCATCTGGTCGCCACCCTCAAACAAGGCCCCTTCCGCGCCGATCCGGAGATCGCGGCGCTGGCCGACCAGCTCACCATCACCGCGGGTGCGGCGTTCACCGATCGGGTCGCCACGGTGCCCAATCTGCCCGCCGCCACCGGGGTGACCCGGATGGCGCACCCCACGGCCGGGACCTTGCGGCTGGCTTTCGAGACCCTGGACCTGTTCGCCGACGACGATCAGCAGCTGATCGTCCATCTCCCCGCCGACCCGGCGACGGCCGCCGCCCTGGACCGGCTCGCCGGCCACCGCCCCGGCAACCTGCGGGCCGTCCCGAGCTGACCCGCGGCGACCGCAGGTGGCCTCCGCGGGCCGCGCGATGCACCACGATGGACAGTCCTAGTAGCCTTGAACACCGTGCATCCAGACGTGACCGCCGACCTCGCCGAACTCGACGCGACCCTCAAGACCGTCGAATCGGTCCTCGATATCGAGGAGCTGCGCCGCCGTATAGACGAGCTGGAGCACCAGGCCGCCGATCCCGAACTCTGGAACGACCAGGATCACGCGCAGCGGGTCACCAGCGAGCTCTCGCACGCCCAGGGCGAACTGCGCCGGGTCGAGGAGTTACGGCAGCGGCTCGAGGATCTCCCCGTGCTCTACGAACTGGCCGAGGAAGAAGAAGGCGAGGCCAAGACCAGCGCACTGGCCGACGCCGACGCCGAACGGGCCGCACTGCACACCGATGTGGAGGCCCTCGAGGTCCGCACCCTGCTGTCGGGCGAGTACGACAAACGCGACGCGCTGGTCAATATCCGCTCCGGCGCCGGCGGTGTGGACGCGGCCGACTGGGCCGAGATGCTCATGCGTATGTACATCCGCTGGGCAGACCGGCACAAGTACTCGGTCGAGGTCTACGACACCTCCTACGCCGAGGAAGCCGGTATCAAGAGCGCCACCTTCGCGGTCAAGACGCCGTACGCCTACGGCACCCTCTCGGTGGAGATGGGCACGCACCGGCTGGTCCGGATCAGCCCCTTCGACAACCAGGGCCGCCGCCAGACCTCCTTCGCCGAGGTCGAGGTGCTGCCGGTGGTGGAGACCACCGACCATATCGAGGTCCCGGAAACCGATATCCGGGTCGATGTCTACCGGTCCTCCGGGCCCGGCGGCCAGAGCGTCAACACCACCGACTCGGCGGTGCGGATCACCCATATCCCCACCGGAATCGTGGTGACCTGCCAGAACGAGAAATCGCAGCTGCAGAACAAGGTCTCGGCCATGCGGGTGCTGCAGGCCAAACTGCTGGAACGCAAACGGCAGGAGGAGCGCGCCCAGATGGATGCGCTCAAGACCAACGAGGGCGCGTCCTGGGGCAACCAGATGCGGTCCTATGTGCTGCACCCGTACCAGATGGTCAAGGATCTGCGCACCAACTACGAAGTCAACAATCCCTCGGCGGTACTCGACGGCGATATCGACGGCTTCATCGAATCCGGAATCCGCTGGCGGATGAGTACAGTGCTGCAGGAGAGCTAGCGGCGCCGATTCCGGGTGGTCGCGGGCTGTTTCGGTGATGCACGGGAGAGCAGGTGGTCTGATGCATGCGGAGGGGGCGCAGGCCCTGGCGCTGTCGCTGGCGGCATCCTCGGAGGTCACCTCGTGGCTGCGGTCGTCCGGCCTGGAGATCGTGCTGCTGATTCTCGGGGCGATGTTGTTCGCCCGCTTCGCCACCTACGTGCGCGACCGGGTCACCCAGAAGATCGATTCGGGGTTCCGCGGCGGTGACGCGCTGGTCCGCTCGGAGGAGGCCAAGCACCGGCACGCGCTGGCGCAGGTGCTCACCTGGGTGGTACTCACCGTGGCCTATGTGCTGGTCGCCATGGAGGTGCTGGGGCGGATCGGGTTCTCGATGTCGGGCCTGGTCGCACCGGCCGCAGTCCTGGGTGCCGCGCTCGGTTTCGGCGCCCAGCGCATCGTGCAGGACATCTTGGCCGGGTTCTTCCTCATCACCGAACGGCAGTACGGGTTCGGCGATGTGGTGCGGATCGCGGTGACCGGTATCCAGGATCCGGCCGAGGGCACGGTCGAGGATGTGACGCTGCGGGTCACCAAATTGCGTAATCCGGACGGTGAGGTGATCACCGTCCCGAACGGCCAGATCGTGAAAGTCACCAATCTGTCCAAGGATTGGGCCCGCGCGGCCATCGATGTCCCGGTCTCGGCCAGTGCCGATATCATCCGGATCAACGAAGTGCTGCACGAGGTGGGCGGCCAGGCCTACCAGGACCCCCGCCTCGAACCACTGCTGCTCGACGAGCCGACGGTGATGGGCGTGGAGGACCTGACCGTGGACCAGATGAACATCCGGATGGTCGCCCGGACGCTGCCGGGTAAACAGTTCGAGGTGAGTCGCGAGCTACGGGTGCGTGTGGCCGCGGCCATGCGCCGGGAGGGCCTGAATGCGCGCCCGTAGATCGACGCTCATCCTGGCGTGCGGCTGGGTGGCGACCTTCGTGCTGTACCTGTTCGTCAAACCGGACCAGATCGCGCCCGCGAAACCGGCGCCCGCGCCCGCCGTACCCGCCGTCCATCAGGTCCCTGCGCAGGTGATTCCCGTCCGGTAGCGGTTGCGACACGGCCCGCGCGCCGCTTCGTTATCGAATGGTTACACTGTCTCCTCGTGATCACCCTGCGCAACGTCAGCAAGTCGTATCCGACCGCTACGCGACCAGCGCTGGAAAACATCAACGTCCATATCGACAAGGGTGAGTTCGTCTTCCTCATCGGTCCGTCGGGTTCGGGTAAATCGACCTTCATGCGGTTGCTGCTCAAAGAGGAGACACCGACCGCGGGTGAGATCTCGGTCGCGGATTTCCGGGTCGACCGGCTGCCGGGGCGGAGGGTGCCGCGATTGCGGCAGCGGATCGGGTGTGTTTTCCAGGATTTCCGGCTGCTGCAGCAGCGCACCGTCGCCCAGAACGTGGCGTTCGCCCTGGAGGTGATCGGGAAACGCCGGCAGTTCATCGACCGGACCGTGCCCGAAGTGCTCGAACTGGTCGGGCTGGGTAACAAGGCCGACCGGCTGCCCACCGAACTGTCCGGTGGCGAACAGCAGCGGGTCGCGATCGCCCGGGCCTTCGTCAACCGGCCGCTGGTCCTGCTGGCCGACGAACCCACCGGCAACCTCGACCCCGAGACGAGTTACGAGATCATGCTGCTGCTCGAGCACATCAACCGGATGGGCACCACCGTGCTCATGGCCACCCACGATCCGTTGATCGTGGACGGTATGCGCCGGCGGGTGGTGGAACTCTACGAGGGCCATCTGGTCCGCGATCAGGCCGACGGCGGTTACGAGGTGCGCCGGTAATGCGGGCGGGATTCCTGTTCGGCGAGGTCTCCGAGGGGCTGCGCCGCAATGTCACCATGACCATCGCGATGATCCTGACCACCGCGGTCTCGCTGACCATGCTGGGCGGCGGTCTGCTGGCGGTGCGGATCGCCGACAAGACCGAGCAGTACTTCCTGGACCGGCTCGAGGTGCGGCTGTATCTCACCGAGGATGTCTCCGCCACCGATCCGGACTGCGTGAACGATCCGTGCCGGACCCTCATGGCCGATCTCGAGGCCGTCGACGGCGTGGAGAACGTGCAGTACCTCAACCGGGACGCGGCGGTCCGGGAGGCGAAGGAGAAAACCTTCAAGGACCAGCCCGAACTCGCCGAATACGTGAGCGAGACGCCGCTGCCGGCCTCACTGCGGGTGAAGATGACCGACGCGTCGCTGTACCCGACGATCTACGAGCAGTTCTACGAGCGGCCCGGCGTCGGCATGGTCCGTAATGACAAGGACATCGTGGACCGGCTGGTCAGCCTGTTCGACGGGCTGCGCAACGCCGCGTTCGGTATGGCACTGCTGCAGGCGGTCGCGGCGCTGCTGCTGATCGCGAACATGGTGCAGATCGCGGCCTTCACCCGGCGTACGGAGGTGAGCATCATGCGCCTGGTGGGCGCCACCCGCTGGTATACCCAGCTGCCGTTCCTGCTGGAAGCGGTGGCCGCCGCGCTGGCGGGCGGTCTGCTGGCCACGGTGGGCCTGTTCGTGGCCCGGCCACTGGTGATCGACCGGGCACTGGGCGATCTGTTCGCCAGCAATGTGTTCCCGCAGATCACCTTCGACGACATCTTCACCACCGCGCTCATGGTGATGCCGGTCGGCGTGCTGTTCGCCGGTCTCACCGCCTACGCGACCCTGCGCTGGTACGTGCGGGAATAGCCGTCCGGAGGCCGCGGCCTCGGGCGACGACAACTCCCACCCGCGGCGACTCCGGCGACCGAGAACGCCCGCCCCGCACCGCGGGGCGGGCGTTCTGGGCTTCACCACCTGCCGATTCCGCGCATGCGTCCGCGCACCAGGACGTAAGGACCACTCGACGCCTTTCTTACTCCGCAGTAAGATAGCCTTACTCCGCAGTAAGAAAACCGGGGTCCGACCCTCACCCCCGCGCGAGAAACAGGTGATCATGAGCATTCGAGACAGCGCTACCGAGCGGCGGTCGCCGGGCGGCGTCCGCCAGGAGAACGGGGTGGGCCTGCACCAACCCAAACGGGACTGGATGGGCGCCGCCATGCGGGTCATGTCCACCATCACCGGTTCGGAGCTGGCCGAGAAGTACAACCTGCGCAAGCCGATCGACCGGGTCACCTACCAGAGCACCAAAACCGGATTCCGCACCCTCGGCGCGGCGACCCGCGCCTTCAACAAGGTCGCCGGCGGTGGCGCGCCCAAGCGGCTCCCGGACAACGAGTCCAAGACCAAGGACTATTTCGACCTCACCCCCACCGACGAACAGCAGATGATCGTCGAGACGGTGCGTGAGTTCGCGGCCGAGATCCTGCGCCCGGCCGCGCACGACGCCGATGAGGCGGCCGCCGCGCCGGCCGATCTGCTCGGCCGGGCCGCGGAACTGGGTATCACCCTCATCAACGTGCCCGAGGAGCTCGAGGGCGCGGCCACCGAACGCGGTGCGGTCACCAATGCGCTGGTCGCCGAGGCGCTCGCGCACGGCGATATGGGTCTGGCGCTGCCGCTGCTCGCGCCGAGCGGGGTCGCGGTCGCGCTGTCCCAGTGGGGCACCGACGCCCAGCAGCAGACCTATCTGCCGGCCTTCACCGGTGAGAACGTGCCCCAGGCCTCCGTGGTCATCAGCGAACCGCGCGCCCTGTTCGACCCGTTCGGCCTGCAGACCAAGGCGGTACGCTCCCCCAGCGGATACCGGTTGAACGGTGTCAAAAGCCTGGTCCCCGCGGCCGCCGACGCCGAGATCTTCGTAGTGGGCGCCGAACTCGACGGTCGCCCGGCCCTGTTCGTGGTGGAATCCGATGCCAAGGGCCTGTCGGTGGAAGCCGATCCGAGCATGGGTCTGCGCGCGGCCGGGCTGGGCCGGTTGGTTCTGGACAATGTGGCCGTCGCCGCCGACGCGATCCTCGGTGAAGGCGATGCCGCGCAGCACGCGGCCGACTACCGCGATGCCGTCCAGCTCGCCCGCCTCGGCTGGGCGTCGCTGGCGACCGGCACCGGGCAGGCCGTACTGGACTATGTGATCCCCTACGTCAACGAGCGGGAAGCCTTCGGCGAACCGATCAGCCACCGGCAGGCGGTCGCGTTCATGGTCGCCGATATCGCCATCGAACTCGACGGTCTGCGCCTGGTCACGCTGCGCGGCGCCGCCCGCGCCGAACAGGGCCTCACCTTCGCCCGCGAAGCGGCGCTGGCCAAGAAGCTGGCGGCGGACAAGGGTATGCGCTTCGGGCTGGACGGCGTGCAGTTGCTCGGCGGCCACGGCTTCACCAAGGAACACCCGGTCGAACGCTGGTACCGCGATCTGAGGGGTATCGCGGTCGCCGAGGGCGTGGTGCTGGTCTGAGTTCCCGGCGTCGTCACAGCTTTTTTCCCAGGAGACTTTCATGATCAATCTCGAACTTCCCAAGAAGCTGCGGGCCAGCGCCAACCAGGCGCATCAGGTGGCCGCGCAGATCTTCCGGCCCATCTCGCGCAAATACGATCTCGGCGAGCACGAATACCCGGTGGAACTCGACACCATGGCCGCCATGGTCGACGGGCTCAGCGATTCGGGCACGCAGAAGATCAGCGGGGCCAGCGGCGGGCGCTCCGACGACGAGAAGCCCTCCACCGATGTACTCCTCAACGCCAACGGCGGCAATATGTCGGCGCTGCTCAACGCCCTGGAAACCTCCTGGGGCGATGTCGGGCTGATGCTGTCCATCCCCTACCAGGGGCTGGGCAATGCCGCTATCGCCGCGGTGGCCACCGACGAACAGCTGGCACGGTTCGGCAAGGTGTGGGCGTCGATGGCGATCACCGAACCCAGCTTCGGATCCGATTCGGCCGCGGTCACCACCACCGCCGTCCTCGACGGCGACGAATGGGTGCTCAACGGCGAGAAGATCTTCGTCACCGCGGGGCAGCGTTCCACCCATATCGTGGTGTGGGCGTCGGTGGACCGCAGCCTCGGCCGCGCCGCCATCAAATCGTTCGTGGTCCCGCGGGACGCTCCCGGTCTGTCGGTGGCCCGGCTCGAACACAAACTCGGTATCAAGGCCTCCGATACCGCGGTGCTGCTGCTGCAGGACTGCCGGATCCCGAAGGACAATATCCTCGGCAGTCCGGAAGTGAACGTGGAGAAGGGTTTCGCCGGGGTCATGCAGACCTTCGACAACACCCGCCCCATGGTCGCGGCCATGGCCATCGGCGTCACCCGCGCCGCGCTCGAGGAACTGCGCGCCATCCTCACCGACGCGGGCATCGAGATCTCCTACGACACCCCGCCCAACAATCAGCACGCGGCGGCGGCCGAATTCCTGCGGATGGAGGCCGATTACGAATCCGCCTATCTGCTGGCATTGCGGGCGGCCTGGATGGCCGACAACAAGAAGCCCAATTCGCTCGAGGCGTCCATGTCCAAGGCGAAGGCGGGCCGTACCGGCACCGATGTGACGCTGAAATCGGTCGAACTGGCCGGCGCGGTCGGGTACTCGCAGCGGCTGTTGCTGGAGAAGTGGGGCCGGGACTCGAAGATCCTCGACATCTTCGAGGGCACCCAGCAGATCCAGCAGCTCATCGTGGCCCGCCGGGTGCTGGGGAAGACCAGTGCCGAACTGAAGTAGGCGGGTAGGAGGAGAGAAACCGGTCCGAGTCGCCGGCATGGCCCGGGCCGGTTTCGTCTCTTCGGCGCGAGCGCTTTTCGCCGCAGCGGTTCTCAGGCCGCCTGCAGACCGTCGTCGGCGGGATGTTCCCGGATTTCGACCGCTTCGTACACGACCCGGCGCGCGCGTTCGTGACCGGACAACTCGCCCGGCGCCCCACCGGCCCGGAGCCGGGCGCGCGACCCGCTACGTCGACGTGTCGTCACTCCCGGGGTCCTGCGCGAGCCTCATGGATACGAGTTCGGTGAATCCGGCGCGGCGCGCGAATCGCACCTTCCGGCGCTTGTACACCGTGAAACCGAGCTTGGTGTAGACGGCGAGGGCAGCCGCGTTGCTGTCCTTGATGTCCTCGAGGACATATTCGCGATACTCGGGTTGCGCCAGCAGATGACGCAGCAGCGCGGTCGCGACGCCCCGGCCCTGATGAGCCGGTTCGGTGGCCACGAATCCGATCTCGGCCAGTCCGGGCCGGGCGCCGTCGGAGGGGCGCATGAACCATCTGCGGATCACGGTGTAGCCGAGCAGACCTCGTACCGGACCCAGATGCCGCCGGATCTCCCGCCATTGCGGCGCGAACAACGTCTGTTCACCCTCGGTGAGCGAGGCGAGGCCGGCGGGCTCCCCGTCCACGAGCGCGATATAGAACCGTTCGAGCAGCAGCATGTGCTCGAACGCGTCGGCCAGCTTGCCGGTGTCACGGGAGAACGCGACGAAATCTCCGGAGAAACTGCGCACGTAGACCTCGGTGATACGGCGGCGGTACCCCTCCCCGAGTTCGTCGCCCCGCTGCACCACGACTCTCGTCTCGACCATCCACTCCGCTCCGATCTGCCCGCGTCCCCGGCGGTTCGACACTACCCACCGGCGCACACACCGCAATCGCCGTCGGCGGTCCCATTGCTCGGCTACCGCTCCAGGAGAGCAGGCGGGCCGACGGGCCGGGGCCGCGTCGCGACGGCGGAGGTCACCACCGACCGATCCGGCCGTCCGCCGCCAACCGGATACCGAACCGCGACCGGCCGCGCGGCGGTCCTGGACACCACCGGGAGCGAGTGACAGTGTTTGTTCGATCGGAGCTATCCGAACGGCGCCGCGGGATGCCCGCTCCACCCGGCTTCCGGCCGCGCCCGTAGGAGTGCCACCCCGCCACACCCGCACCGAGTCACTGAGCAGTACCCCGGATATCGAATCTGCAAGGAGACTGGCTATGCGCACAACAGTTCTTGTCCGTCGACTTCTCACCTCCGCGGTGGTGACCGCCGCGACCACCGTACTGTTCACCGGGCACGCGACGGCCGAACCCACCGAGGTCGATTGGGCTTCGGCCACACAGGCCCTGCATACCGCCGCGGCCGGTGACCCGGCCGCCGAACGGGCGGTGTCCCGGGTACTCGGCGACGCTCGGGTCGCCGCGGCCAACCGGGAGGCCGCGCTGCCCGCGCAGCCGTTCCAGATCCCGGCCGAATCCACCGTGGGACGCGGCGGCGGTCCGGGAACGTACGGCTCGGGCCTGTCGCTGGACATCGACGGCTTCCGGTTCGCGTTCTTCGGCGGACCGGGCACGATCGCCCCGGACCAGACGGGCGCCCGGCTGGATGTCGTGTGGCTCAACCTCAACAACGGCCGCAGCGGAATCGAGCAGCTGACCGAGCATACGGACATCATCGCCGACACCACCATCCGCACCCGGCCGATCGATCCCGGCCCGGGCCTGATCGTCGCCGCGGTGTACGGCAACCTGTGGCACCGCTGGCCGGTACCGGTGAGCCCGGAGCATCCCGACGGGTTCCAGTATGTGCGCGGCGACATCACTTTCCCGTCGCTGGGCTCGGTCTACAACTGATCCGACGACCGAGCGAGCCGGTGCGCGCGCGGGCGTCGAATATCCGGCACCGCCCGCACCGGCCACCGCACGGGCGCGCGCGAATGTCTTTTTTGTCCGGACCGTACGTTGTGAGCGATTACACTTTCACTGCTACCGTGGCCACCGATATGCCGTTAGGAATCGCTAGGTCGAGTGCCGACGCGAGTGATCTGTGGAGGTGTTCGAAGGTGAACCTGGCGCACACGCTGGAAGTCGTCAAGGCATACGGGCTGCTGCAGTCCAGCGGATTCATCGATCTGAAGAATCCGGGGGAAACACTGCGGACTCTCAAGGACTCCAAGACCTACATCCCGCAGGCCACCCTGCTCATGCACTCCGCGCGTATCGCGCCGGACGCGCCCGGCCTGGCCGACGAACGCGGTGAGCTGACCTACCGCGAGCTGGACGAGCAGTCCACCAAGATCGCGCACGGGCTGCACGCCGCGGGGATCACCGAGGGCACCGTGATCGGTATCCTCGCCCGTGACCATCGCGGCCTGATCCTGTCCATGGCCGCCGCGGGCAAGCTCGGCGTGAAGATCGCGCTGATGAACACCGGTTTCGCCAAACCGCAGTTCGCCGAGGTGTGCGAACGGGAGAAGGTCAAGGCGGTCCTGCACGACAGCGAGTTCCTGGGCCTGCTCGACGCGCTGCCCGCGGATATGCCCCGCTTCCTCACCTGGGTCGACGAGGGCACCGAGATTCCGCAGGGCTCCCGGACACTGGACCAGCTGATCGCCGAGAACGGCACCGAGCCTCTGCCGGTACCGGCGAAACCGGGTGGCTTCATCATCCTCACCAGCGGTACCACCGGTCTACCGAAGGGCGCGCCGCGGGAGAAGGCCAGCCCGGTGGCTACCGCGCAGTTCCTGGACCGGATGCCGTTCCCGAAACGCGGCACCGTCGTCATCGTCTCGCCGATCTTCCACAGCACCGGTCTGGGTACGTACCTGGTGAGCATCGGCCTCACCAACAAAATCGTCACGCGGCGCCGGTTCGATGCCGAGGCCACCCTGAAGATGATCTCCGACCACAAGGCCCAGCTGCTGGTCGCGGTGCCGACCATGTTGCACCGGATGGTGGAGCTGCCCGCCGAGGTCCGCGCGAAGTACGACACATCCTCGCTGAAGGGGATCATCCTGGCGGGTTCGGCGCTGTCGCCGGAGTTGTGCGTCAAGGCGACCGAGACCTTCGGGCACGTGCTGTACAACCTCTACGGCTCCACCGAGGTCGCCATCGCCACCGTGGCCCAGCCGGCCGACCTGGCCAAGGCGCCCGGGACGGTCGGCCGCCCACCGCTCACCTGCGATGTCCGCCTCTACGACGACAACGACAAGCCCGTGACCGCGAAGAACGTCACCGCCCGGATCTTCGTCCGCAGTGGCGCGCCCTTCGAGGGCTACACCGACGGCCGGCACAAGCAGATCATCGACGGCTATATGTCCAGCGGCGACGTCGGGCATTTCACCGAGGACGGCCTGCTCATGGTCGACGGCCGCGACGACGACATGATCGTCTCAGGCGGGGAGAACGTCTTCCCGCAGGAGGTCGAGAACCTGCTGCTCGAGCGCGAGGACATCTTCGACGCCGCGGTGGTCGGCGTGGACGATGTGGAGTTCGGGAAGCGGCTGCGCGCGTTCGTCGTCCCCGAACCCGGGCACACTCCGGACGAAGCAGAGATCAAGACCTACGTCAAGGAGAACCTGGCCAGGTACAAGGTGCCGCGCGAGGTCGTCTTCCTCGACGATCTGCCGCGCAACCCGACCGGCAAACTGCTGCGCCGGGTGCTGGTCGAATACGAGGTCTGACAACCTTTCTCGACGGGAAACCGGGAATCCTCACAGTAATGTCCCGGTTTCCCTACTGTCCGAGACAATCGGATGGAAGTCCCCGCGACGGTTGCTAGGGTTGGCGGTGCACAGGAGTTCGAGGAGGTAACCGCCGTTCCCGGCGGTACGCCGCGGAAGGTTGTCGCCGATGACATTGTCGCTGCCCGGCCCCGTTCGCAGAGCCGGCGATATCGCCTTGGCCGTGAACGTGATGCGCAAACGCGGCCTTTTCGATCCGTTGCGGCTCGACCACGCCGTCCGATCGATGAGCAACGCGACCAAGTACGGCCCCTTCGCCGGTGTGGTCATGCACGCCGTGCAGACCCGCCCCGACTCCCCCGCCATCGTCGACGAGGCAGGGGAACTCACCTTCCGCGAACTCGACGACCGCTCGAACGCCTTCGCCCGCGGCCTCACCGAACGCGGCCTGCGGCCCGGCGATGTGGTCGCGGTCCTGGCCCGCGACCACCGCGGCATGGTGCTGAGCATGCTGACGGCCGGCAAACTCGGTCTGCGCGCGGTCCTGATGAACACCGGCTTCGCCAAGCCGCAGTTCGCGGACGTGGCCGAACGCGAGAAGATCAAAGCGGTGCTGCACGACAGCGAGTTCTTCGACCTGATGAGCGCCATCCCCGCCGAGATCCCGCGAATCCTCACCTGGGTCGACGAATCCGATGAGGCCGACCCCGCGATCCCGACGGTCGAATCCGTCTCGGCGGGGCAGTCCACCGCACCGCTGGCAGCACCCGCCAAACCGGGTGGGACGGTCATCCTCACCAGCGGTACCACCGGCACACCCAAGGGCGCCCCGCGCGACAAGGTCAGCCCGTTCATCACCGCCCAGTTCATCGACCGGGTCCCGCTGCCGACCGACGGCACCATGGTGATGGCCGCGCCCATCTTCCACGGCACCGGCCTGTCCCAGTTCTCCCTGGGCCTGGCGCTGGGCAACCGGGTGGTGTTCCAGCAGCGCCGGTTCGACCCCGAGCTCACCCTGGCCAATATCGCCCGCTACCGGGCGGATTCACTGGTCGTGGTGCCCACCATGCTGCAACGCATCCTGGATCAGCCGAAAGAGGTGCTCGACCGCTACGACGTCTCCTCGATCCGGGTGATCTTCGCGGCGGGTTCGGCCATCCAGCCCGATGTGGTGGTGCGCACGGGCGAGCACTTCGGCGATGTGCTGTACAACCTGTACGGCTCCACCGAATGCGCGGTGATCACCGTGGCGACGCCGCAGGAACTGAAGAAGTCGCCGGCCACCGCGGGCCGGGCGCCGGTCGGGGTGCGGATCGGCCTCTACGACGAGAACCGCAGGCGGATCACCGCGCCGAATGTCACCGGCACGATCTTCATCGACAACCCGCACGCCTTCAAGGCCTACACCGACGGGCGTACCAAGGAGACCGTCGACGGCATGATGTCCAGCGGCGATGTCGGGCACTTCGATTCCGACGGCCTGCTGTTCATCGACGGCCGCGACGACGACATGATCGTCTCCGGCGGCGAGAACGTGTTCCCGCAGGAAGTGGAACACCTCATCGCCGAACGGCCCGATGTACTAGAGGCCGCGGTGGTCGGCGTGGACGATCGGGAGTTCGGCAAACGGCTGCGCGCGGTGGTGGTCCCGGGGCCGGATTCGACACGCGACGCCCAGGAGATCAAGGACTACGTCAAGGCGAACCTGGCACGCTACAAGGTCCCGCGCGAGGTGGTGTTCCTCGACGAACTCCCGCGCAACGCCACCGGGAAACTGCTGCGGAAACCGCTGACGGAGCTCGAACCCGGCGACTGAACTCCGGGCCCCGCAGCAGGCCTGGCCGGTTATCGGCTTCGCCGCAGGCAGGGCGGGTGGTCGGATATCATCCTCTGGTGCGTATCAGGTTCGGTTCCACCCATCGGGTGGACCATCTCGGCGCCGCCCGCGTCCGCGGTGCGGCAGCCGGCCTGATTTCCGGGGCCGTCTCGGTGGCCGCCCACGGCTGGGCGGAGCCGACGAGCTCGCCGGATGGGACGGCGGTCGTCCTGCTGGCGCTGGCGTCGGCGGCGGTCGGCGCCCTGGTCTCCGGATCGCGTCCGCTGCGCACCGGAACCACCGGACTCGCCGTGGCACTGACAGCCGGGCAACTGCTCGGCCATCTGAGCCTCGGTTGGGGTTCCGGACATCTGCACCACGGTGATCTCCAGCTCACCCCCACCATGCTCGCGGCGCACTTCGTCGTCGCATGCGCCGCGGCGGTGGTCGTGCGCGGCGCCGAATTCGCCTACCGGGTCGCCGGGACCGCCCTGGCGCGCCTGGTACCGGTCGCGCCCCGGCCGCCGGCCCTCCCGGATCCACCCCCGCTGCGGCTACTCCATCGTGACCGGGTCGTCGCGTGGATTCTCGCCGCCGATACCGGCCGCACCCGGGCACCGCCCCGGGCCGTCCTGCTCTGATCTCCCACCCGGCTGTCCGGCCGGGCGCTGTCTCTCGCTGCGGTGACCCCGCGCGCCGGCGCCCGTGGCCCCGCCGGTTTCCCTCAGCGCGGCGGCCCGTCCCCTCGGCGCGCGCCGCGTCCCCGCGCACCCGCCTCTTCCGGCCGGGTGCCGGGCAAGCACAGGACGCAGGTAACACCCATGAGTACCACCGAGGTCCCCGCGGGGCCCGACAGCGCTGCCCCGGCGACCAGTTCACCGCGACCGGGCAGGGGTGCGTTCCGCGCGCTCGCGCTGCGGCTGCATTTCTACGCCGGCCTCTTCGTAGGACCCTTTCTCCTGATCGCGGCGGTAACCGGCGGACTCTACGCCGTCGCACCCAGTATCGAATCCTTCGTGAACCGGGATCTGCTGTTCGTGGATTCCCGTGGGCCCGACCGGCCGCTGGCCGAACAGGTGACCGCCGGGACCGCCGTCCGGCCGGACCTGACGCTGGTGGCGGTCGCGCCCGCCCCGGCACCCGGCGAGACCACCCGGGTGCTGCTGCACGATCCCACTCTCGGCGAATCAGAGCGGCGTGCCGTATTCGTCGACCCGGTGACCGCGCGGCCGGTGGGCGAATCGGTGGTGTACGGCAGTTCCGGTGCGCTGCCGTTCCGGGCGTGGGTGTCCCAGGTGCACCGCCACCTGCATCTCGGCGAACCCGGCCGGTTGTACTCCGAATCGGCGGCCTCCTGGCTGTGGCTGATCGCCGCGGCCGGGCTCGTCCTGTGGATCCGGCGGGTGCGCGGCCGGCGGCAGCGCGACGGGGCGCGGTGGCTGTTCGTCCCGAACCTCGCGAGCGCGCGGGAACGCCGGCTGAACTGGCACGCGGTGGTCGGGGTGTGGATTCTGCCGGTGGCGCTGCTGCTCTCGGCCACCGGTCTGACCTGGTCGGCCTACGCGGGCGCCAATATCGAGACACTCCGGGAGAATCTCGGCTGGACCACGCCCGCCGTCGCGACCGCGCTGTCCGGGTCGGTGGCGCCGGCCGATAGTGGGCACGGCGACCACCACGCCGGTCATCCGGCCGACCACTCGGTTCCGGCGGACCGGATCCAGCAGCTGGATCGGGTACTCGCCGCGGCCCGCGAGGCCGGAGTCACCCGCCCCGCGGAGATCACGGTCCCGGCGACCGACGGGACCGCCTTCGCGGTGAAGGAACGGCGGCTGCCGGGCACACTGACCGCCGATGCCGCGGCCGTCGACGGCGCCACCGGCATCGTCACCGATCGGATCCCCTACTCCGAGTGGCCGTTCATGGCCAAAATGGCCAACTGGGGCATCCAGCTCCATATGGGCCTGATGTTCGGCCTGCTCAACCAGTTGCTGCTGCTGGTGGCGGCGATCGGGCTGGTCACGGTGATCGTGCGCGGATACCTCATGTGGTGGCAGCGCCGCCCCATCGCAACGGCCCGCACCTTCGCGGTGGGTAGGCCACCGCGCCGCGGCGCACTGCGCAGGTCGGCGGTTCTGGCGGTCCCGGTGCTCGCCGCGGCCGCAGTGATCGGCTGGTTCGCTCCGGTATTCGGCCTGAGCCTGCTGGCCTTCCTCGTGGTCGACATCCTCGTCGGCGCGCTGCGCCGCGTGCGGCCGGCAGCCTGAGCGAGCAGGTCCGGTGCCGCGGTCGCCCCGGCACCGGACCTCCTCGACCGACCGAACCCCCTCAATCGGCCGGACCTTTTCCACCGACCGGCCTTCTCAACCGACCGGGCCGGCTCCCGGGCCGTGCCTTCTCAACCGACCGGGCTTCTCAACCGACCGGACCCGCTCCCGGACCGGCCACGGCCTCGATGGCCCGCGCGTCGCGAAAACCTATGCCGGCGAGGCGTTCCCGGACCTCCTCCTCGACCCGACCGGCGGCAGCGGTATCGACCAGGGCGATGATGCTGCCACCGAAACCACCACCGACCATCCGCGATCCGTGGGCGCCGGCCGCGCGGGCCGCGTCCACCGCCGCGTCCAGTACCTCGGTGGACACCTCGAAATCGTCACGCAGCGAATCGTGTCCCGCATCGAGCAGCGGACCGATCTCGCGCGGGTCGGCACCCGAGCGCAACAGGTCCGCCACCGTGCGCACCCGGTCGTTCTCGCCGAGTACATGCCGTGCCCGCCGGTACAGCACCGGATCGGCGAGTCCGGACAGTTGCCCGGCGTCTTCGATATCGCGCAGTGAGCCGACCCCGAGCGCCGCCGCGGCGGCGGCGCATTCGG
>NZ_BDBX01000036.1 GCF_001613205.1 Nocardia sienata NBRC 100364
GGTGGAGCCGGCCACCGAGCCCGCGGCAGCCGAATCCGCCACCGCGGTCGCGACGGCCGCGGCCGGTACCCGGACCCAGGTCGACGGAGAGACCAGAATCGTCATCCCGGCGCCCAGCAACGGCCCGCTCGTGCTGGTCGAGGCGGCCTGACCGGTTATAGCCGCCGTATATCCGATCGTGACAATGCGCGCGGCGCCGGGGACCGGATAGATTCGTAGTATGCGTCGGCGTGGCCGTGCCCGGCGAGACGCGGCGTCGTTCGGTGGCCGGGACCCGGCGCCGCATGGTGGAGGATAGGCAGATACCGAGTGCGTGACGGTCGCGCACTCCGAGTCGCCGAGGCGGCACAGTAGATGGAGGCGGGATCAACCGATGGCTAATCCGTTCACGAAGGCCTGGAAATACCTGATGGCCCTCTTCGATTCCAAGATCGAGGAGCACGCGGATCCGAAGGTCCAGATTCAGCAGGCTATCGAAGAGGCCCAGCGTCAGCACCAGGCCCTGTCCCAGCAGGCCGCCTCGGTGATCGGCAACCAGCGTCAGCTGGAGATGAAGCTGAACCGGCAGCTCGACGAGGTCGAGAAGCTCAACGCCAACGCCCGTCAGGCCGTCGTCCTCGCCGACCAGGCCAATGCCGCGGGTGACGCCGAGAAGGCCATCCAGTACACCAACGCCGCCGAGGCGTTCGCCGCGCAGCTGGTCACCGCCGAACAGTCGGTCGAGGACCTGAAAGTGCTGCACGATCAGTCGCTGCAGGCCGCGGCGCAGGCGAAGAAAGCGGTCGAGCAGAACGCGATGCTGCTGCAGCAGAAGGTCGCCGAGCGCACCAAGCTGCTCAGCCAGCTCGAGCAGGCCAAGATGCAGGAGCAGGTCAGCGCCTCCCTGCAACAGATGGACAGCACGCTGTCGGCACCCGGCAGCGTCCCCAGCCTGGACGCTGTGCGGGAAAAGATCGAACGCCGCTACGCCACCGCGCTGGGGTCTGCCGAACTCGCCCAGAACACCGTGCAGGGGCGCATGCTCGAGGTCCAGCAGGCCAGCGTCCAGATGGCCGGTCACAGCCGGCTCGAGCAGATCCGCGCTTCCATGCGCGGCGATTCCCTGCCCGCCGGGAACACCGGCGCGGCGCTCGACGCCGGGAAGTCGGCGGCCGAACCCGCACAACCACAGATGGACAAGGGTCGGACCGCGCAGCAGTAGCGGCTCCACCGAGTTCGGCGAGGACAGCGATGAAGTCTGACAGGTCCCGACTCCGCACCGGGTCCCGGGAGTTCGCCCGTGCCTGGCCCGAACTGCAGCCGCAGGCGGCCTACGTCGCCGACAGTCTGCGGGAGGCCGGTGCGAACGCGCTCGTCGCGGTCCGCCGCTGGGCCGATCCGCGCGAACGCGAACTCCGCCGGCGCCGCCGGGCCCGGCGGCGCAGTATCGGCCTCGGCACGGCCTCCGGCCTCACCACCGCCGGGGCGGTCGGACTGGTGATCCTGTCCGCTCCCGCCTGGGCGGTGGTGTTCCTCGGTGGCGGGGCGGTCGCCCTGGTCACCGGCGCCGCCTTGAGTACACGCCGTTATCTGCGGTTGCGACAGGCGCCGCTGCCGCCGGCCGGCTATCTCCCGCGCAAACTCCCCTCCGGCCGGTCCGCCGCCCGGCCCGCGATGGCTCGATTGGCGCGCGCCGAACGCGCGTTACACGAGGTGGCCGGGCAGATCGCCCGGTCACGTCGGCTACCCGCCGACGAACTGGAGGATCTGATCGCCACCGCCGGCTCCGGCGCCGCCGCGCTGACCGCGCTGGCCGCCGATATCGCCACGATGGAAGGCGCGGTCCGTGCCCTCGCCGGAGGCGCGGCCGAGATCACCGACGCGGCCGATGTCCATCGGCTCGGGCAGACACTGCAGTCGATCGTTGCCCGGCTCGACGGCGGCGTCGCCGAGTACGAGCAGGTGGTCGCCGCGGCCACCCGGATTCTCGCCGTCGACGAAACCGCGGCGCTACGGTACGAGTTCGACGGTATCGTCACCGATCTACGGCACGCGGCCGACCGGATGGACGGCTGGGCGCAGGCACTCACCGAACTCGCCGACCGGGCTCCCGGTCCGCTGCCGCCCGCCGCGGGCCACAGCTCGTGGCAACCGCCCGTGGCCGAGCTGCCCCGCTCTCGCGCGCGCGGGTAAACGGTCTCAGGGTCAACCCTGATCTTCCCCCGATATTGCCCTTCACCTGGTGATTTCCCCTGTTCGCGATGCCATGCTCGAAGCAGGAGACAACCGCTGGGAGGCACAAATGCTGTGGAAGATCATCGGCGTGGTCGCCGTCGTCTGGATCGCGCTGGCAGTGATCGGCGCACTGATCAAAGGGCTGTTCCCGATCCTGGTGATCAGCGCGGTGGTGTTCGGGCTGTATCTGCTCTACAAGGCGATCTCCGGCTCGGACGACAACTCGGTCACCAAGGTCTGAGCCGCGGCAGGCGACCATGCGGCCGGATGCCTCTCCGCCCGGAGGGTCATCCGGCTTTTCCGTGTCACAGGGCAGGCGCCGGTGCTTGAATGGCGCCATGCAGCACCTTCCGCAGGACTGGCAGCGCGCCCTGGTCATCGTCGCCCACCCCGATGATATCGAGTACGGGGTCGCCGCCGCGGTGGCCCGTTGGACCGGTCAGGGCAAAGACGTGCGCTACCTGCTGGTGACCTCCGGCGAGGCGGGAATCGCCGGTATGCCGCCCGCCGAGGCGGGTCCGTTGCGCGAAGCCGAAGAGCGCTCCGCGGCCGCGGTCGTCGGAGTCGGCGAGGTGGAATTCCTCGGCCATCCCGACGGCCGGATCGAAGCGAACCCGGCCCTGCGCCGCGATCTGGCCGCCGCGATCCGCCGGCACCGTCCGGAACTGGTGGTATTGGGTCACTTCGGGCCGACCTGGGCCCCCGGCATTGTCAACAGCGCCGACCACCGGGCCGTCGGTCGCGCGGCACTCGACGCGGTATCCGATGCCGGCAACGAGTGGATCTTCCCCGAGATCACCGATCCACCACCGTGGACCGCGCGCTGGGCGGCCGTGGCCGTTCCGGCCGGCGCCACCCACGCGGTGGATGTCACCGCCACGGTCGGCGTTGCCGAGGCGTCACTGGCCGAACACCGGCGCTATCTGGAAGCGCTGAGCCCGGAGCCGGTGGCCGATCAGGCGCGCGCGGTGGTCACGATGACCACGGGACAGCTGGCCGGTTTCGACGCCGAGCGCGCCGTCGGGTTCAAGCTGTACACCTTCACGGGCTGAGCCGGCGGCGCGCCGTGCGACCGCCGTGGCGGGACGCGCCCCGACAACGGTGCGGTGGCCGCCGCGAACGCCGAAGCGCGGCCCGGACTCGGTGCCTGCGGGTGCGCCGATAGCATGATCGGATGCGAGTGGCTGTCGTCGCCGGTCCCGATCCGGGTCACGCGTTTCCCGCTATCGCGCTCTGTCTGCGTTTCCGGGACGCGGGTGACGATCCTGTCCTCTTCACCGGTCCTCGCTGGCTCGAGGCAGCGCGAGCGGCGGGTATCGGGGTGCGGCGGCTGAAGGGGTTGGCGCCCAGGCCGATCGACGACGACGGCGACGCCGGTGCGCGGATTCACCAACGGGCCGCCTACATCTCGACCGAGATCCTGCCCGAGCTCGGGGCGATGCTGCCGGAACTGGTTGTCTCCGATGTGCTCACCGCGGGAGGCGGTATGGCCGCCGAACGGTTGCGGGTGCCGTGGGTGGAACTGTCACCGCATCCGCTCTACCTTCCATCGAAGGGGTTGCCGCCGATCGGCAGTGGGCTCGCGCCGGGCACCGGGGTGCGGGGTCGTACCAGGGACTCGGTGCTGCGGATGTTCACCGCTCGCGCGGTGCGGACCGGGCAGCGGCAGCGGGAGGCCGCCCGGGCCGGGGTGGGTCTACCGGCGACCGACCCGGGTCCGGCCGCGCGGCTCGTCGCCACCCTGCCCGCGCTGGAGGTACCTCGACCGGACTGGCCGGAGGAGGCAGAACTGGTCGGCCCGCTGTTGTGGGAGCCGACCGAGCGGCGACTGGAGCTACCGCCGGGGGACGGCCCCTTGGTGGTGGTGGCGCCGTCCACCGCGCATACCGGGGTCGCCGGGATGGTGGAAACGGTGCTGGACGCTTTGGCGGGAACCGGGGTCCGGGTGGCGATCTCGATGCTCGACGAGCCGCCGGAGTCGCTGCCGGAATGGGCGACCGCCGGCCTCGGACGACAGGACGAACTCCTCACCCACGCCGCCGTGGTGGTCGGTGGCGGTGGGCACGGACTCCTGGCGAAATCGCTGGCCGCGGGAGTGCCCGTGGTGACCGTTCCCGGTGGCGGCGACCAGTGGGAGCTCGCCAATCGTGCGCAACGCCAGGGTTCGTCGCTACTGGTCCGCCCGCTCACCCCGGAGGCGGTGCGCGCCGCGGTGCTGCGGATACTGGCCGAACCGGGGTTCACCACGGCGGCGCGGACGGCGGCCGCGGGAGTCGCCGAAGTGGCCGATCCGGTACAGATCTGCCATCGGGTCCTGGACTCGGTGCGGACACACTGACCGCACCGCGCCCACTGCCGCCGGTGCGGGTATCTTGTGCACGGTGCGGTTGACGGAATTCCAGGAACTCATGCACACCGAATTCGGCGAGGCCCGGGGCGACACTCTGCTCAACGATCACGTCATCCCCTCACTCGGCGGCCGGACCGGAGCCGTCGCCATCGAAGCCGGTGTCGATCCACGCGACGTATGGCGGGCGCTGTGCGCAGAATTCGACGTGCCGCGCTCTCGCTGGTGATCTCGTGCCCGCTGTGCGGCGGTCGGCTCCGGCGCGTAGGCGCCGGGCCCGCCGACTCCAGCCGGATCCGGAGACCGGCACCGTCGGTGAGCAGGTCGGGCGGGCCGTTCTCCCTCCACCGCGACGCGCGGCCGCCTGGCTTGACTCGAACACCTGTTCGTCTAGGCTGAGCCCAGAACTTGTCGGTGCCGCCCTCTACTGTGGGCGCCATCCACACCACCTACCTACCACCCGGTGAAAAGGGGAGTCACGATGGCGCCACAGCCCTATGACCGCGACAAAGCGCTCGAACTCGCGCTCGCGCAGGTCGAGAAGAGTTTCGGCAAGGGGGCGGTCATGCGCCTCGGTGAAGAAGCCCGCCAGCCGGTCTCGGTGATCCCGACCGGTTCCATCGCGCTCGACGTCGCCCTGGGTATCGGTGGTCTGCCCCGCGGCCGCGTCGTGGAGATCTACGGCCCGGAATCCTCCGGTAAGACCACGGTCGCACTGCACGCGGTCGCCAACGCGCAGGCCGCCGGTGGTGTCGCGGCCTTCATCGACGCCGAGCACGCACTCGATCCCGATTACGCCCGCAAACTCGGTGTCGATACCGACGCCCTGCTGGTGTCCCAGCCCGATACCGGTGAACAGGCCCTGGAAATCGCCGATATGCTGGTCCGCTCCGGCGCCATCGACATCATCGTCATCGACTCGGTGGCCGCCCTGGTGCCCCGTGCCGAGATCGAGGGCGAAATGGGTGACAGTCACGTCGGCCTCCAGGCCCGCCTGATGAGCCAGGCGCTGCGCAAGATGACCAGTGCCTTGAACAATTCCGGCACCACCGCCATCTTCATCAACCAGCTGCGCGAGAAGATCGGTGTCATGTTCGGGTCCCCCGAAACGACCACGGGCGGTAAAGCGCTGAAGTTCTACGCGTCGGTGCGGCTGGATGTGCGCCGTATCGAAACCCTGAAGGACGGAAGCGACGCGGTCGGTAACCGGACCCGGGTCAAGGTCGTGAAGAACAAGGTTTCCCCACCGTTCAAGCAGGCCGAATTCGACATCCTGTACGGACACGGAATTTCGAAGGAGGGCTCGCTGATCGATATGGGGGTGGAGCACGGATTCATCCGTAAGTCCGGCTCCTGGTACACCTACGAGGGCGATCAGCTCGGCCAGGGTAAGGAGAACGCCCGCAAATTCCTCCTGGAGAACACCGATATCCGGGACGAGGTCGAGAAGAAGATCAAGGAAAAACTGGGGATCGGCGCGGATGTGACCGCGACGGAAGAGACCCCGGCCGATTTCTGACCCGTTGGACACACGGCCACGGGCGCACACCGAGACCCCCGACCCGGTGGCGCAGATGCGGCGCCGGCTCGACGAACTCCTGGCGGCAGGTGGTACGGCCACCGGCTCCGCCCGGAGTCCACGGCCGGACGAACCCGATCCGCAGCGGGTTCGTCCGGCCGGCCCCGGCCCATCCGATGATGCGCCGGTCGGTGGATCCCCCGGCGCCGAGGCACAGGGCGTTACCGAACAGGCGAAAGAGGCCGCCCTGCGATTACTGGCCGTCCGGGCCCGTAGCCGGGCCGAGCTCGTGCGACGGCTGTCCGCCAAGGGGTATTCGCCCGACGTGACCGAGCAGGTGCTCGACCGGCTGGCCGAGGTAGGGCTGATCGACGACGCCGATTTCGCGCGGCAGTGGGTACGGCAGCGGCACGGTTTCTCCGGGAAGGGGCGGCGCGCGCTGGAGCAGGAACTGCGGCGTAAAGGGGTTTCGCAGGAGGATTCCGCGGCCGCGTTGGACACTGTCACGGCCGATGACGAATACGAGCGCGCCACCGAACTGGTGCGCCGCAAACTGCGGAGCCTGCCGGCGGGGCTGGACCGGGAGAAAGCCATCCGCCGATTGGTGGGGATGCTCGCCCGGCGTGGCTACGGACATTCGGTGGCATACGCGGTGGTCAAGGCCGAATACGAGTCCGCCGGTCTCGGAGACGAGAATGTACCGCTGGATTGAGCCCCGGTCGGCCACGGCGCTTCGGCTCTGTGGAGCCCCGGCGCTCACCCGTGAGCGGAGCCGGCCCGATGAATCCGCACGCGGGAAGTTTGTGCGGTGGTTTCCCGCCACCGAACCGCTGTGCCGGACCCCGCGAGGTCCGGCACAGCGACGGACTACTTGGTGATGTCCACTCCGGGCGCGGCGTCGGCGATGACCGAATCGGCCGCGACGACCGCGCTGCCGCGTTTCCGGCGGCCCGCCCGCAGGCGCTTCTCCAGCCCGGTGGCGACCGTCGAGAGCAGCACGTTCAGCACGATCATGATGATGGCGACCACGATCAAAGCCGGAATGGTGTTCGATTCCGCCGCCCCGAGCTGTTGCGCGCTGCGGACGACTTCCTCGTAGGTGATGACATAGCCCAGGGCCGAATCCTTCAGCGCGACCACCATCTGGGAGATGAGGGCCGGCAGCATCGCGGTGATCGCCTGCGGGAGCAGGATGAGCCGCATCAGCTGACCCTTGCGCAGGCCCAGCGCCACACCGGCCTCGGTCTGCCCCTTGGGCAGCGACAGGATGCCGGCTCGCACGATCTCGGCGATCACCGACCCGTTGTAGATGGTCAGTGCCGTCACCACGGCGCCCAACGCCAGGTACTCGGATTCGAAGAGATCGTATTCGGAGTACAGGGCGAACAGGAAGATCATCAGGATCAGCACCGGGATGGCGCGGGCGATCTCGACGATCGTGCCCGCGGTCCAGCGCACCCAGCGGTGATCCGAGAGCCGGGCGATACCGAAGATCATGCCGATCACCATGGCGAACACGATGGACAACAGTGCGGCGAGGACCGTGCCGCGCAGGCCGGGCAGGATATAGGTGCTCCACACCGCCCCGTCCAGGAACGGTTCCCATTTCTCGGCCGTGAACTGCCCTTTGTCGGCGAAGCCGCGGTAGACGAACCAGCCCGCGGCCACGACCACAGCGAATACCACGAGGGAGTAGACGATATTGCGGATACGGGCGACGGGGCCCGGGGCATCGTAGAGAACGGATGCTGTGCGGCTCATCGGGCCACCTCGAATCGTTTGGCCAGATGTCCGAACAGCAGGCCGGCGGGCAGCGTCAGGATCACGAAACCGAGCGTGAAGATCAGGCCGATGGCCAGTAGCGCCGCCTCGGTTTCGATCATGTTCTTCATCAGGAACGATGCTTCGGCGACGCTGATCGCGGAGGCGACCGTGGTGTTCTTGGTCAGCGCGATGAACACACTGCCCAGTGGGGCGATCACCGAGCGGAACGCCTGGGGCAGCACGATGATCCGCAGATTCTGCAGGAAGCTCAGCCCCAGCGAGCGACCGGCCTCCGACTGGCCCATGGGCACGGTGTTGATACCGGCCCGCAGCGATTCACAGACGAAGGCCGCCGTGTACACGCTGAGGCCGATCACGGCCCAGCGGAAGTTGTTGTCGGCCAGCGAGGTGGGCCCCTCGGAGGCCAGGTTCATCCCGAGCGTGGAGTACAGGCCCAGGGAACAGAACACCAGGATGAGGGTGAGCGGGGTGTTGCGGAACACGGTCACATAGGCCGTGCCGACCCAGCGGGCCACGGGGACCGGCGATACTCGCATTCCGGCGACAACGGTACCCAGCACCAGGGAACCCACCGCCGAGAACACGGTCAGTTTTATGGTCATCCAGAATGCTTCGAGCAGCTGGGTGTCGTATTCCGAGATCAAATCGAACACGGTGGTTGCGCGCCTCCGATCGGCAGGATGGGTCCGGACCGGAGGGCCGGACCGCGGTTGCGGCCCGGCCCTCCGATGCGGTGGTCAGTACCGGTCCACCTGCGGGGCCTGCGGGGTCTCGTAGCTCGCGGCCTTACCGACCGTCTCCTGGAACGCGGTGTCCCAGGCGCCCGAGCTGATCATCTTCTCGATCGCGTCGTTGATCTTGTTGCGGGTGTCCTGATCGCCCTTCTTCAGGCCGATCCCGTAGTTCTCGGTGGTAAACTTCTCGCCGACGACCTTGTACTTGCCGGGCGACTGCGACGCGTAACCGGCTAGGATGATGTCATCGGTGGTCACCGCCGCGATGGCACCACTGTTCAGACCCTCGAGGCACAGCGAGTAGGTGTCGTAGGTCTGCAGCTGGGTGTCGGGGTACTTCTTCTGGATGTTCTGCGCGGGCGTGGAGCCGGTCACCGAGCACACCGTCTTGCCCTCGAGGCTTTCCGGGCCGGTGACATCGTTGTTGTCGGCCCGCACCAGCAGGCTCTGCCCCGCGATGTAATAGGGGCCGGCGAAATCGACCTTTTCCTTGCGTGCGTCGGTGATCGAGTAGGTGGCGACCACGAAATCGACCTGCCCGTTCTCGATCAGGGTCTCGCGCTGCGCGGAGGGGGCTTCCTTGAAGGTGATGCCGTCCGGCTGGACGCCGAGTTCGGCGGCCACGTACTCGGCGACCTCTACATCGAAGCCGCTGTAGGTCCCGTCGGTGTTACGCAGGCCCAGACCGGGCTGATCGTATTTGATGCCGATGGTGAGCCGGCCCTCCTGGGCATTCTCCAGCGCGGTCTTGTCGCTGCCGCCGCCGCAGGCCGCGGTGGTGGCGGCGGTGACGGCCACCGCGACCGCGCCGACCGCGACGCGGAGTGCTCGATTGATCCTCATCGGTTTTCCTTCCCTCATCTCCTCGACGGCGCGATGCCCTCGAGTCTGTGCCTGTCTATCCGCCGGGCAGATTCAGTGACTGAGAATCTTGCCCAGGAAGTCCTTGGCACGATCGGACTTCGGTGCGCTGAAGAACGTCTCCGGGTCGGTGTCCTCGACCACCTGGCCGTCGGCCATGAACAACACCCGGTCGCCGGCACGGCGGGCGAAGCCCATCTCATGGGTGACCACCAGCATGGTCATGCCCTCTTTGGCCAGCGAGACCATCACATCGAGGACTTCGTTGACCATCTCCGGGTCGAGGGCCGAGGTCGGCTCGTCGAACAGCATCACCTTGGGGTTCATGGCCAGGGCCCGGGCGATGGCGACGCGCTGCTGCTGACCGCCGGAGAGCTGGGCGGGATATTTGTCGGCCTGATTGGCGATACCGACCCGCTCCAGCAGTTCCATGGCGTGGCGGCGGGCCTCGTCCTTCTTGGTTCCGCGAACCTTCATCGGCGCGAGCATGACGTTGTCCACGATGGTCTTGTGCGCGAAGAGGTTGAACGACTGGAAGACCATGCCGACATCGGCGCGCAGGGCGGCCAGAGCGCGACCCTCGGCCGGCAGCGGTACCCCGTCGACGCTGATCTCTCCGGAATCGATCGGCTCCAGCCGGTTGATGGTGCGGCAGAGTGTCGACTTCCCGGAGCCCGACGGCCCGAGCACGATCACGACCTGCCCACGGGGCACCTCGAGGTTGATATCGCGCAGTACGTGCAGAGCACCGAAGTGCTTGTCGACGGCGCGTAGGGTGATCATGGGCACAGCAGTAATGTCGCCGGCCGCCTCTGGCGTGTCGGCGTCGGTGTCGGTCATGGACATGACCTTAAGCCGAAATTTCGGTTTTGCGAGCCTTTCGACGACACTCCCCGGCGCCACACCGAGTCGAAATTCGGGTTTAACCCGGTGGTCATCCGCTGTAATCCGTTCGCTCGGCCGGGATTTGCCCGCCGCCGGGCCCGCGGGGTGGTAGCGGCGGATCGGCCGGCCGATTCCCCATATGTGGGAAGTACCACGGCGGGCGCACCGTCTCCGCGCGGCCGCGAGCGGGCCGGCTCCGGCCGTCGCGGCGGGAGGGGCGGATCTGCTGGAAAACGCCCCGGCGAGGGCCCGTACCCTGGACCCGTGGATTCGATCGGACAGGTAGCGCTCCCCACTCGGATCGAGCCGGACGGCGCGCGCAGTTACGAGGTCCGCACCTTCGGTTGCCAGATGAACGTGCACGATTCCGAACGCTTGTCCGGCCTGCTCGAGGATGCGGGCTATCGGAAGGCCGCGCCCGGCGCGACGGCCGATCTGGTGGTCTTCAACACCTGCGCGGTGCGGGAGAACGCGGACAACAAGCTGTACGGCACCCTCGGCCATCTCGCGCCGATCAAGGCGTCCCGACCCGGTATGCAGATCGCGGTCGGCGGCTGCCTGGCCCAAAAGGACCGGGATTCGGTCCTGAGCCGGGCGCCCTGGGTGGACGTGGTGTTCGGTACGCACAACATCGGTTCGCTGCCGGTGTTGCTGGAACGCGCCCGGCACAACGACGAAGCCCAGGTCGAGATCCTGGAATCGCTCGAGGCGTTCCCCTCGACTCTGCCCGCGCGCCGGGAATCGGCGTACGCGGGATGGGTCTCGATCTCGGTGGGATGCAACAACACCTGCACCTTCTGTATCGTGCCCGCCCTGCGCGGTAAGGAGGTGGACCGGCGCCCCGGTGATGTGCTGGCCGAGGTGCAGGCGCTGGTGGACCAGGGTGTGCTGGAGGTGACGCTGCTCGGGCAGAACGTCAACGCCTACGGTGCCTCCTTCGCCGATCCCGGGCAGCCCCGCGACCGTGGCGCGTTCGCCAAACTGCTGCGGGCCTGCGGCGGGATCGAGGGCCTGGAGCGGGTGCGCTTCACCTCACCGCACCCGGCGGAGTTCACCGACGATGTGATCGAGGCGATGGCCGAGACTCCGAACGTCTGCCCGCAGCTGCACATGCCGCTGCAGTCGGGTTCGGACCGCGTACTGAAGGCCATGCGCCGGTCCTACCGGCAATCCCGCTATCTGGGAATCATCGAGAAGGTGCGGGCCGCGATGCCGCATGCGGCGATCACCACCGATATCATCGTCGGCTTCCCGGGGGAGACCGAAGAGGATTTCCAGCAGACTCTCGATGTGGTCCGCCGCGCCCGGTTCACCAGCGCCTTCACCTTCCAGTACTCTCCGCGACCGGGTACTCCCGCCGCGGAGATGGCCGATCAGATCCCCAAGAAGGTGGTGCAGGAGCGTTACGACCGGCTGATCGCGCTACAGGAGCAGATCTGTGTGGAGGCCAATCAGGCCATGATCGGCACCGAGGTGGAACTCCTGGTCGCCGACGGTGCGGGCAAGAAGAACGCCGCGACCGCCCGGATGAGCGGGCGGGCCCGGGACGGGAGACTGGTGCATTTCCGGCCCGACGGCGCCGGCGCGCCGATCCGCCCGGGCGACCTGGTCACCGTCGAGGTGACCGGCGCGGCACCCCATCACCTGGTCGCGGACGCGGGTGTCCGGGTGCATCGCCGGACCCGGGCCGGTGATGCGCACGAGGCCGGTACCACTCCGAAGACCGCGCCGATCGGCGTCGGGCTCGGGCTGCCGCGGATCGGCGCGCCCGCAGCGGAACCGGTCGCCTCGGGTTGTGCTTCCGGATGCGGGACATGAGCGGGACCGGCGACGACGATCGCAGCGACGAGGAGCGCGCGGCCGAGGATGCACGGGATGCGACCCCGTCGGCGCACGACGCGCCGGGCGCGGGACACCGATCAGGCGAGGGAAACGAGGACGATGTGAATCCGGCCGAGACCGAGCAGTTCGAAGAATTCCGCCAAGACCTCGACGCGGTGGAGCGCCGGATCGCGGGCGAGATCGACCCGGGTATGCGGGCCATGGTGGTGGCCGGCGCGGTATTCCTGCTGCTGCTGTCGCTGGTGCTGCCGCATACCGGGGGCGCGCGCGGTTTCGATGTGCTGCTCGGCTCGCAGGCGGCCACGGTCGAGCACGTCGGGTTGCCGTCGCGGATCTTCGTATGGTTCGTGCTGATCTTCGGAATCGGTTTCTCGCTGCTGGCCCTGATGACCCGCCGCTGGGTGCTCGCGTGGATCGCGGTGGCCGGGTCGGCGATCGCCAGTGCGTTCGGGGTCTTCTCGATCTGGCATCGGCAGACCCCGGGCCTGAACAACTATGTGGGGTCCGGGCCCGGCATCGGCCTGGTGCTGGGCACCCTCGCGATCATGGTGCTGACCTTCCACTGGGTGAAGGTGGTCTGGAGCCGGACCGCGCTGCAACTGGCGGCCGAGGAACAGCGGCGTATCGCCGCGGCCCAGGAGGAAGAGCGGCAGCGGCGCGATCGGTTCGGCAAGGACTGACACCGGAATCCGGAGCCGTCCGCCGCGGCCGACCGGCCACGGCGGACGGAGCGTCGAAACAAGGGACCGCTCAGAGGTTGCTGACCGCGCCCTCCGCCGCTTCGGCCCATTCCCGCCACTGCTGTGCCTGCGCGAGAGCCTTCTCCGCATCGCGGGTCTTACCGGCGGCGGCGGCCTTGGCTGCCTGCTCCTCGAACTGGGCCACCCGCTCCCGGAACTGCGCGGCCCGGGCCAGTGCCTCCGGGTCGGTGCGGCGCCACTGGGCGTCGGCGGCCTGCCGGACGCGTTTCTCGATGGCGCGCAACCGGCTCTCGAGATCGTGCATCCGCTCGCGCGGGACCTTGCCGATCGCGTCCCAGCGTTCCTGCAGATCACGTAATGCGGCCCGGGCGCCTTCGAGATCGGTGTCGGGATCGATGACCGGCTCGTAGCTGTTCAGCAGTTCTTCCTTGGCGACCGCGTTATCGGTGAACTCGGCATCGCGTTCGGAGGCCGCCGCGTTGCGCGCGGCGAAGAAGACGTCCTGAGCGCTCTTGAACCGGCGCCACAGTGCCTCGTCGGCCTCCCGTGGTGCCCGGCCGGCGTTCTTCCACTCCACCAGCAGTTCCCGGAACACCGCCGCGGTACCCGGCCAATCGGTGGACCCGGACAGTTCCTCGGCCTGGACGCACAGTTCCTCTTTGCGGGCCTTGGCGGCGGCCCGTTCCCGATCCAGTTCGGCGAAATGAGCGCCGCGGCGGCGATTGAAGGCCTCCCGGGCCTTGGAGTACCGGCGCCAGAGGGCGTCGTCGACCTTGCGGTCCACCCCGCGGATGGTCTTCCACTCGTCGAGGATCTCGCGCAGCCGGTCGCCCGCGGCTTTCCACTGAGTGGATTCGGCGGCGATCTGCTCGGCTTCGGCCGCCAGTGCCTCCTTGCGCTCGGTGTGCTCGTGCCGGGTGCGCTCCTTTTCCTCCTTGGCGTGGGCGGCCGCCTCGTCGGAGTGTTCGGCGATCGCGCGGAGCCGGGCGGCCAGCCCCTCGATATCGCCGATCACCGCGGCCGTCGGCAGCGTTTCGGCGAGAGCGAGGGCGGCGGCCTTCGTCTTGCGGGCATCGGTGCCGGCGGCCAGCCGCGCCTCCAGCAGGGCGACCTCGGTGGCCAGATCGTCGAAACGGCGGCCGAAGTGCGCCAGTCCCTCAGCGGCGTCTCCGGCCTGCCAGGACCCGATGATCCGCTCGCCTTCGGCGGTCTTGACCCAGGCGGTGCCGTCCTCGTCGACCCGGCCCCAGGCGCTGGGGTCGGTGGTGCCGGGTACGACCACCGGATGCGGGTGTTCGGTGGCGGGCCCCGACGTTTTCATCGCGGCCGGGCTGGGGTGCGCCTCACCGGGTTTGGGACGGTTACCGGGCTTGGGAGCGCTGGACGGGCGACCGGGCTTGCCCGGGCCGGGTTTGGCGGTTCCGTTGCTGTGGGTCATTACTCCTCGTCCCTGCCGCGCGTCACGGCTGCCTGGTTTACGCGCTGCGCATTCTGGCTATGCTCTGCTCATTCTTGCCACGCCCGCTCATTCTGGCTACGTCTGCCCATCTCGGCCGTGCTGGGGTCGACGTGTCGTGCGTGCGTAGGCCGTGCGGCCGCACGCTGTCCCATTCAACCCGGCCGCACTTCCGCCGAACCACACCGCCGACAGCGGCGGCACTGGCCGGACCTGCGGATCCGAACCTCTCGGACCTGGTCCGGATACTTCGCACCCTAGCAATTGCCGCCCGGTTTCCGGGAGAGACACTCGTACCGCGGCGTGGGCGTGACAGTGCCGGGGAACCGGCCGCGTCCCTGGTCGGCGGGTACGGGCTACGGTTGACGGCGTGTTCTGTCTAGCGGCTCTGATCCCCTCGCCGCCCGTCCTCGTCCCCGAGCTGTGTGGCGGCGCGCCGGCGGCCGGCGCGGGTGCCGCTGTCGAACCGGGCGGTGCGCAACCCCCGGAGGCAGCGGTGAACGAACTCCGCGCGGCCGTTCTCGCCGCGGGGGCGACTCTGGGCGAGGAGGCGCCGCACTGGACCGTGCTCGGGGTCG
This sequence comes from Nocardia sienata NBRC 100364, assembly GCF_001613205.1. GTDB lineage: Bacteria > Actinomycetota > Actinomycetes > Mycobacteriales > Mycobacteriaceae > Nocardia > Nocardia sienata. The sequence goes on from NZ_BDBX01000036.1 coordinate 14,923, forward strand.
GGCCCACCGAACGCACCTACGACGCCGATACGGTGGGCACCTTCCGCGGCTTCGGGGTGGATGTGCGGGTGAGTCTGGGCGGACCGGGTGCGCAGACCTCCGCGGACCCGGACCTGCCGCTGGCGGTCCTCGTCGCCGGATGGTTGCGCGCGGCGGTGGCCCCGCACGTCCCCGCGCGGGCGCATCTGCTCGCCGCCGACACACCGGCGCGCCAATGCGCGGAGTTCGGTGCGAAGTTGCGTGCCGACCTCGACGCCGCGGACCAACCGCAGGGCGTGCTGGTGGTCGCGGACGGCGCCGCGACCCTGTCGACCGCCGCACCCGGATATTTCGATCCCCGGTCGGCGCCGGTGCAGACCGCGATCGACCGGGCGGCCGGCGCCGGCGATCCGGAGGCCCTGCTCGCCCTGGACCCCGCGCTGTGTGCCGAACTCATGGTGTCCGGCCGCGCCGCCTATCAAGCGCTTGCCGGGCTCTTCGCCGTCGACGCCGCGCCCCCGGTGGCGACCGAACGGTATCGCGGCGCGCCGTTCGGTGTCGGCTGGTTCGCAGGTCTGTGGCGGCCGGCCGCCGTGGCACGGTGACCGGGGACCCGCGCCCGGTCGCGGTGGTCGGGCCGACTGCTACCGGTAAATCGGATCTCGCTCTCGACCTGGCCGAACAGCTCGGTGGGGAGATCGTGAACATCGACGCGATGCAGCTGTACCGAGGTATGGACATCGGTACCGCGAAACTGCCGCCGGACCAGCGGCGTGGAATCCCGCACCATCAGCTCGACGTGCTCGATATCACCGAGACGGCGACCGTCGCGGCTTACCAGGCCGCCGCATCCGCCGATATCGAGGCGATCATGGCGCGCGGCCGGGTACCCGTGGTGGTCGGCGGTTCGATGATGTACGTGCAGGCGTTGCTCGACCAGTGGGAGTTTCCGGCCACCGATCCGGTGGTGCGGGCGAAATGGGAAGAATTGCTGGCCGAGCAGGGCGTGGCCGCCGTGCACGGCGCGCTGCGCCGAGCCGATCCCGCCGCCGCCGCCACCATCCTGCCCACCGACGGCCGGCGGATGGTGCGCGCGCTCGAGGTCGTCGAGCTCACCGGACGGCCGTTCGCGGCCTCCGCCCCGGTGATCGGCATGCCGCGCTGGGGGACCCGCATCCTCGGAGTGGACCGGGAGACAGCCGAACTGGACGAGCGGATCGCCCGGCGCACCGCGCTGATGTTCGAGCAGGGTCTGGTGGAGGAGGTCCGGGGGCTGGTCGACCAGGGGCTGCGCGAGGGGCAGACCGCGCGCCGGGCCATCGGCTACGCCCAGGTACTGGCCTGTTTCGACGGCGAATACGACGAGGCGCAGGCGCAGGAGCGGACCTTCATCGGGACCCGCCGCTACGTTCGGCGGCAGCGCTCCTGGTTCCGGCGCGATCGCCGGGTGCGCTGGGTGGACGGCGCCGCCCCGGACTCGACCGCGACTGCCCTGGCGCTGCTGGCAGACTCTGCGGTATCCCATCCACCGGCGCCCCGTCCGCGGGCGTCCGACCGCCTACCCGAGGAGCGAACCCGCTCGTGACCCGGCAGATCCATCGCCGTAATGCCGCTGTCCAGGTATGGACGGCCTATCTGGACAATCGCACCAAACGGCACCGGGACAGCCGCTTCCTGGTGCACGGGGTCCGGCCGATCACCCAGGCGCTCGCGCACGACTGGCCGCTGGAAACCCTGCTGTACCGCTTGGGTGATCCGGGCCTGTCCGCGTGGGCGCGTGAAATTCTCGAGACGAGCCCGGTGCCCACTGTCGGGCTGGCGCCCGAGCTGATGGCCGATCTGGGCGAGAAGACGGGTGGTCCGCCCGAACTGGTGGCGGTCGCGGAGTACGCCGGTGGCGATCTGGCCGGTTGTGAACTCGGCGAGCCGGGGGAGGCGCCGGTGGTCGTCGTCTTCGACCGGCCGAATTCACCCGGGAACCTGGGCACCTTGATCCGGTCCGCCGATGCGTTCGGCGCGTCCGCGGTGGTGGTCGCCGGACATGGCGCCGACCAGTACGATCCGCGCTGCGTCCGGGCCTCCACCGGATCGCTGTTCTCGGTCCCGGTCTTGCGGGTACCCGGTCCCGCGGAGGTCCTGGAGTTCCGGGATCGGCAGGTGGCGCGTGGTGTGCCGACCCGGATCGTGGGGACCGACGAGAACGGCGAGCGCGCGATCTTCGACGAGGATCTGATCGACGCCACAATCCTGGTGGTCGGCAACGAGACCAGCGGTATGAGCGCCGCCTGGCTGGCGGCCTGCGATCGGACGGTCACCATTCCGATGGGCGGCAGTGCCAGTTCGCTGGGGGCGCCGTCGGCCGCGGCCGTGGCGCTGTACGAAATTTCCCGGCAGCGCCGGACGTTTGCCCGGTGAGAACAGCGGACGAGGAGACCCGAACCGACGTGCAGAACAGCCCCGATGTGCAGGAGAGCCCCGACGTGCCCCAGAGGTGGAACGGCAAGGACGTGGAGTTCACCAAGGGTCACGGAACCCAGAACGATTTCGTGGTGCTGCCCGATCCGCAGGTACGGCTGGACCTGACCGTGTCGCGGGTGGCCGCATTGTGCGATCGGCGCCGCGGACTCGGCGCCGACGGGGTACTGCGCGTCGCGCGCGCGGGCGAGTTGCTGGCCGCGGGAGTACTCGACGAATACCCCGAGGGTGTGGGCCCGGGCGATTGGTTCATGGACTACCGCAATGCCGACGGTTCGATCGCGGAGATGTGCGGGAACGGGGTGCGCGTTTTCGCGCACTACCTCATGGCCCGCGGTATGGCCGAGGGTGCGGAATTCGTAGTGGGCAGCCGGGCCGGGGCGCGCCCGGTCGTGGTGCACTCGGCCGATGCGGTCGCGGGGGAGGTGACCGTCGATATGGGTCCGGTGCGGGTGCTCGGCGCCTCGACCGCCACGGTGGCCGGAGGGGGATACCCCGGTCTGGGTATCGATGTCGGCAACCCGCATCTGGCGTGCGTCGCGGATCTGTCGGCCGATGCGCTGGCCGGACTCGATCTCACGGCGCCTCCCGGATACGACCCCGATATGTTCCCGCGGGGCGTCAACGTCGAGATCCTGACCGGGCTCGACGCCGACGGCACGGTCGATATGCGGGTCTACGAACGCGGAGTCGGCGAGACCCGCTCCTGCGGCACCGGCACCGTCGCCGCGGCCGCGGCGGCCCTGGCGGCCGACGGGTTCGATCTCGCGGACGGGACCGGTGAGGTCGGCGTCCGGATTCCGGGCGGGGAAGTGCGCGTCGGCATGAACGCGGGTGCGGCGTGGCTGCGGGGCCCCTCCGAACTGCTCGCCACCGGTCGGCTCGCCGCGCGGTGGTGGGACGCGCTGTAGCCGCGTCCGGGCGGAAAATCATATGCGCCGACCAGCGCATCAGTGGCAGCATGGATGGTGTATGAGAAATTCTGACATTTCCGGGACCACGAACCGGTCCCCTGAATCGTTCGACGCGCACTCGCCGGAGCCCGATCCGGCAGTCACCGTCGACGATATCGACTCGGGTGCGCCCGGTGCCACGCCGAGTAGCCGGCGTGGCGGCTGGTCCGCCGATCCGACCACCGGCGAACTGCAGCTGGACGAGCGGAGCGCGCTCCGCCGTATCGCGGGCCTGTCGACCGAGCTCACCGATATCACCGAGGTCGAGTACCGGCAGCTACGACTCGAACGTGTCGTGCTGGTCGGTGTGTGGACCGAAGGCAGTGTGGCGCGCGCCGAGGCGAGTATGGCCGAACTGGCCCGGCTCGCCGAGACCGCGGGGTCCGAAGTGCTCGAGGCCCTGATCCAGCGGCGCGACCGGCCCGATCCCGCGACCTATATCGGGTCGGGTAAGGCCGACGAGTTGCGCGCGGTGGTGCTGTCCACCGGCGCGGACACCGTGATCTGCGACGGTGAGCTCACCCCGGCACAGCTGACCGCGCTGGAGAAGGTCGTCAAGGTCAAGGTGGTCGACCGGACCGCGTTGATCCTGGACATCTTCGCCCAGCACGCCACCTCCCGCGAAGGTAAGGCGCAGGTCGCGCTGGCCCAGATGGAGTACATGCTGCCCCGGCTGCGCGGCTGGGGTGAATCCATGTCGCGGCAGGCGGGCGGCCGGGCCGGCAGCAACGGCGGTGTGGGGCTGCGCGGCCCCGGTGAGACCAAGATCGAAACCGATCGGCGGCGGATCCGGGAGCGGATGGCCAAACTGCGCCGCGAGATCCGGGAGATGAAGACCGCCCGCGATACCAAGCGTGCGCGGCGCACCTCCAGCGGGGTGCCGTCGGTGGCCATCGTGGGCTACACCAATGCCGGCAAATCGAGCCTGATGAACGCGCTCACCGGCTCGGGCGTTCTGGTGCAGGACGCGCTGTTCGCCACCCTGGACCCGACCACCCGCCGCGCCGAGCTGGAGGACGGCCGCGAGGTGGTGTTCACCGATACCGTCGGCTTCGTCCGCCATCTGCCGACCCAGCTCGTCGAGGCGTTCCGCTCCACACTGGAGGAGGTCACCGGCGCCGATCTGCTGCTGCACGTGGTGGACGGTTCCGACGCACTACCCGCCGAGCAGATCAAAGCCGTCCGGGAGGTCGTCACCGAGGTGATCCGGGAATCGGGACAGCCCGCGCCGCCCGAGCTGCTGGTGGTCAACAAGATCGACGAGGTCGATCCGGTCGAGCTGACCCGGCTGCGCGGACTGCTGCCCGACGCCGAGTTCGTCTCCGTGCACAAGGATCTCGGCATCGACGCGTTGCGTACCAGGCTTGACGAGGTTCTCGGTGGGCTGGATGTGGAAGTGAGCGTACTTCTTCCGTATACTCGCGGCGATCTGCTCGCCAGAATCCATGCCGACGGCAAGATTTCGCGGTCCGAGCACACCGAGAACGGCACCCGTGTGCACGCACGCGTACCGAACTCGCTGGCAGCGGCGCTTGCCGGCTACGCCAACGCGGGCGCTGCGCCGGCGTGACCGTATCGGGTACCGGCCGCCCCGGCTGATCTTCGTCGCGAAAATGTGGGACATCGCATAACCCTGTGGGATATCGACTCCTGTTGATTCACAATCGGTATGAATCGACTTCAGGAGGGTTTTATGTCACAGACCGGCCGCACCGCTCACGGCGGCGACGACCGAGAGCGCAGGGCGCTGATGGACCGGACCGGGCTCAGTGACGGCGCGCCGGTATCGGTCGATCTGAATGCGATCGACCTCCGGGTCCTCGAAGCGGTCCTGGCACCGCTGCGGGCCTGGAGCAGTCCCCGTTTCTTCGGCCTCGACAACATTCCCGCCGAGGGGCCGGTGCTACTGGTCGCCAATCACAACCTGCTCGGCTTGATCGACGCGCCGTTACTGCTACCAGAAGTGCTGCGCACGCGCGGCCGGTTGATCCGCGGGCTCGCCGAGAATCTGCTCATCTCCGTACCGGGAGTGCGGCATCTACTGCACTACTACGGGTCGGTGCGCGGGACGAGGGACAACTGCCGGACGCTGCTCGACCGGGGCGAAGCGGTTCTCGTCTTCCCCGGCGGGGGTCGCGAGGCGATCCGCCGCAAAGGGGAGAAGTACGCGCTGCGGTGGGAGGGCCGCACCGGCTTCGCCCGGATGGCGATCGAATCCGGTGCGCCGATCGTGCCGGTGGCGATGATCGGGGTCGACGATGCCTACGACATCGTCGCCGACAAGGACGACCGGTTGCTGCGGCCGCTGCGGTTTCTGGTCGAAGCGCTCGGTATCCATACCGAACTCACCCCGCCGCTGGTGCGTGGTATCGGGTTCACACCGATTCCGCGTCCCGAACGGTTCTATTTCACCGCCGGGACGCCCATCGAAACCGGGCCGTGGCGCGGTACCGACGATATCGACGAAGCCGCGGAACAGCTCTCCCGGGTGGTGCAGAAGGCGGTTCGCGAGGAACTGCTCTTCTTGCTCGGCCACCAGGCCGTCGACCCCGGCCGCACGCTCGGCGGGCGGCTGCGCGAAATGCTGCCCGTGTGACGGGCCCGGGCCCACCGGTGAATGGCAAGGCGGTGCGACTGCTGGACACCAGACGGATGCACCAGGTGATTCGGACAGTGAAGTGAACACCGATTCACACTCCGGGTACGGTAGATCACAGCGACGGGCCGGCGCGGTCCCGTCCGGAGTGTTCACTAGGAGGTTGGTGTGGAGCGCACACTGTTCGAGCCCGAGCACGAGCTGTTCCGGGAGTCGTACCGCAAGTTTCTCGAGACGCATGTGGCGCCGTTCCACGACCAGTGGGCGGAACAGGGCGTCGTGGACCGTTCGGTCTGGCTCGAAGCCGGGAAGCAGGGCTTCCTGGGCATGGCGATGCCGGAGGAATACGGCGGCGGCGGAGTGAAGGATTTCCGCTACAACTCCATCATCACCGAGGAATCGGTACGCGGGCAGTACTCCGGCCTCGGCTTCAGCCTGCACAACGACGTCATCGCGCCGTACCTGCTCGAGCTGGCCAACGACGAGCAGAAGCAGCGCTGGCTGCCGAAGTTCTGTTCCGGCGAGCTCATCACCGCCATCGCCATGACCGAGCCCGGCACTGGTTCGGACCTGCAGGGCATCAAAACCCGCGCGGTCCGCGACGGTGACGACTGGGTCCTCAACGGTGCCAAGACCTTCATCACCAACGGCATCAACTCCGATATCGTCATCGTGGTCGCCCAGACCGACCCCTCGGCCGGTGCCATGGGCTTCAGTCTGCTGGTGGTGGAGCGCGGAATGCCGGGCTTCGAACGGGGCCGAAACCTCGACAAGCTGGGCTTGAAGGCGCAGGACACCGCGGAACTCAGTTTCACCGATGTTCGGGTCCCCGCCGCCAACCTGCTCGGTGAAGAGGGCAAGGGCTTCATCCACCTGATGCAGAACCTCCCGCAGGAGCGGCTGTCGATCGCGGTCATGGCGGCCGCGGCAATGGAGTCCTGCCTGGACTACACCTGCCAATACGTCCGCGACCGCAAGGCCTTCGGTAAGCCGATCGGCGCCCTGCAGAACACCCGCTTCGTGCTCGCCGAACTGGCCACCAAGACCACGGCCGTGCGGGTGCTGGTCGACCGGTGCATCACCGAACTCAACGCGGGCACCCTCTCGGCCGAAGATGCCGCCATGGCCAAATGGTGGAGCACCGAGGAGCAGGTCGATCTCATCGACCGCTGCCTGCAGCTGCACGGCGGCTACGGCTATATGCGCGAATACCCGATCGCCCAGGCCTACCTCGACGCGCGGGTGCAGACGATCTACGGCGGCACCACCGAGATCATGAAGGAGATCATCGGGCGCAGCCTGAAGCTGTCCTGAGCGCCGGGATCCGTAGGGATCCCTGCGCGAGGGTCGCGGGAACGGGGCGGGTCCACCGGGTGTCCGGCGGGTTCGCCCCGTTTTGTCTCCACGGGCGCGCTACCTTACGGCCCGGAGCGTCGACTCGTACCTGGCGTGCGTGCTCGAGCGGTGACTTCGGGCCTTTCACGACAACCTTCCGTGGTTGGAAAGTGAGCAGGTCACCTGTCCTTCGCGTGTGCGTAGCACAAGAACCACTCGTCTCGGGCCGCCGAAATCGGGTGTATGTCGCCGGAGCCTTCGGTCGGACTGTGTCGACAACGGCTCACGGGTGGGACACGATTGGAATCGATGACGACGGTCGCTGCGGTGGCGAGCACGAACGCGCAGGGTGTGGGCCAGATCGGGCAACTCCTGCTGGCCTTCGCGCTGTCCTCGGTCATCGGATTGGAGCGACAGTTCCGAGGCAAGAGCGGGGGCTTGCGCACGCAGGCCATTGTCGGCACGGCCTCGGCGTTGTTCATGATCGTCAGCAAGTACGGATTCGGTGACGTTCTCTCGGCCGGCACCGTTGTCCTCGACCCGTCGCGCGTCGCGGCCCAGGTTGTTTCCGGTATCGGATTTCTCGGCGCGGGCTTGATCATCACCCGGCGTGGCGCCATTCACGGGCTCACCACCGCGGCTTCGGTGTGGGAGACTGCCGCGATCGGCATGACAGCCGGCGCCGGCCTGGTATGGCTGGCCCTGCTGGTCACCGGACTGCACTTCGTGATCGTGCTCGGCTACACCCCGCTGGGGCGCTGGATATCGCGGCGCGGTAACGCCGAGCGCGGGTACATCATCACCTACGAGGACGGCCGCGGCGTGCTGCGCGATCTCCTCACGACCTGCACCACACGTGGATGGACGATCGATTCGATGGCAGTTCTCGCTCAGCGCGCGGAACTCGATGGCCACCTTCCACCCGGTCGGCTGGTCACGGTCGCGCTGCGGCTCAGCGGCCCCGGCGTCGTGGACGCGGGCTCGGTTCTCGGCGTTGTCGACGGAGTAGTTCGCATCGACGCCGGAGAGGATGAGAACGACTGATCACACCGGGATCGAGGCTCGCTGCGGAGTGCTCGGCGGCCAAGTCTGTAAGCGAGACGTCCCGCTGGAGTACAGGCATTACCGGGCAAAATCAGAGGTGGATCGCGAGAGGGGTCGCCGATGACTACGAAAGCGGGGCCGGCGCCTTCGCATACCCGGCTCGGGTGGGCGGACCGCCGCGCCGGGGTTCCGCATTTCCGCGGCGATCACCTACCGGGTCGAGGCCGGTGTATGTCTGGCGGGCGGCGACCCGCTCGGCTCCGCTGCCCACTGGCCACAGGTGATCGCCGAATGGCGGGGACTGTGCGCGCGATACGGCTGGGAACCCGCGGTGATGGGGGCGAGCGAGGCGGGTGCCCGCGCGCACGCGGCGGCCGGGGCGGCGGTACTGCATCTGGGTGACGAGGCGATCGTCTCCACCCGTGCGCTGCGCACCCTCGGCGGCCAGCAGATGCGGGCCGTACGGCAGGCCGCCACCCGGGCCCGCGGGCGCGGCGTGCGGGTCCCCGGGTGCGCCGGCATCGTGACATCCCAGCCGGCGAGATGGGCGAGCTCATCCGACTGGCCGACCTGTGGCGAGACACCGGGACCGAACGCGGTTTCTCGATGGCGCTCGGCCGGCTCGGTGACCGCCTCGACGGCGATTGCCTGCTCGTCGAGGCGCTGACCGCGGAAGGGGAGTGCGTCGGACTGCTGTCACTGGTTCCGTGGGGTTCCTCGGGTGCTTCACTGGATCTGATGCGGCGCGGCCCGCACGCGCGGAACGGTTGTGTGGAGCTGATGGTGACCGAACTCGCGGCCGCCGCCGACGGGTTCGGCCTGTGGCGGCTGTCGTTGAATTTCGCGGTGATGCGCTCGGTTTTCGAGGAAGGCGCGCGGATCGGTGCCGGGCCGGTCCTGCGGTTGTGGCGATCGCTGCTGGTGTTCTCCTCCCGGTGGTGGCAGCTGGAGACCCTGTACCGCGCCAATGCGAAATATCAGCCGCAGTGGGTACCCCGATTCGTCAGTAGCCTGGTCTCCATCAACCCCGCCGCAACACTCCTCGGGCCTTCGGTCACGTGTCGGCGCTGCCCTGAACATCGCCCCCCGCGGCTGTCGATGGATGTGCGCCCCCGATCGGGACAGTGACGCGGTCTGTCTCCTCACAGATCCGGAATCGGGATATCGAGATTCGGGGCGATCAGGCCGCCGTCGGTCTCGATCACCTTCCCGGTCAGGTAACCGCCGGCGGGGGACGCCAGGAACAGCGCGGTGGCCGCGATATCGGCGGGATCGCCGATCCGGCGCAGCGGGGTGGCCTTCTCCAGGGCCCCGCGCAGGTTGTCGTCGGCGGCGACGACCTCCAGTGCGGAGGTCGCGATGGAGCCGGGGGCGATGGCATTGACCCGGATGCGCGGGCACAGGTCCATGGCGGCGAGCCGGGTGTAGTGCGCGAGCGCGGCTTTGGCGGTGCCGTAGGCGGCGAACGCGCGGCCGGGGAGCCGGCCCATCGTCGAGGTGATGTTGATGATCGACCCGCCGTCGGCGGTGTCCAGCATGATCGGTACGGCGGCCCGGACCAGAGCGTGGGCATTGGCGACATTGAAGCCGAAGGCCTGGGTCAGGGCGTCGGGCGTGGTATCGAGCAGTGGGGTGGGCATGGCACCGCCGACATTGTTCACGACGATGTCGAGCCGCCCGAACTCCGCCGACGCGGTCTCGGCGAGGGCGGCGCAGGCCGCGGGATCGGCCAGGTCGGCGATCACGATATGGGCCCGCCGGCCCGCCCGGCGGATCCGCTCGGCCACCGCGGTCAGTTCGGATTCGGTGCGGGCGGCGATCACGACGTCGGCGCCCGCCTCGGCGAAGCCGAGGGCGATGGCCGCGCCGAGTCCGCGTCCGGCGCCGGTCACGATGGCGACCCGGTCGTCGAGCCGGAACCGGTCCAGAATCATGGCGCCTCCTGAAGTATGCTGGTGTCGACTATTCGACGTCACTGCATCGAATAGTCGATGCAGTGTAGATCCCGGGATACCGGGCGACAAGGGAGCATCGGATATGGCGACGGCCGGGTCCCCGCCGACACGCCGGGTGGTGGCGGTGGTCGAACTGCTCGCGGAATCGGAGCGGGCGTTGACCGTTTCCGAGATCGCCGAACGTCTGGAACTGGCCCGGGCGACGGTCACCGCGGTGCTCACCGAATTGTGCGAGGCGAATTGGGTGGTCCGGGACGCGAGCCTGGCCTACCGGCGGGGACCGGCGCTGGCCCGCCTGTCACCTGCCGAACCCGTGGGCGCGGCGATCGCGGTGGGCGCCGAGTTGGTGGCGTTGGCCGAGGCCGCCTGTTGCGGAGCCACCCTGAGCCGGATCTCCGACGATCGACTCACCATCGTCGCCAAACAGTACGCGGGTGCGCGGATAGTGCCTGGCCTGTCCGTCGGGCAGTCGGTCCCGGTCGTCTATCCCGCGGCGGCCGCGGTGATGCCGTGGCGCACACCCGCGGAACGGCAACGCTGGCTGGCGACGACCCGCGGGCGGACCGGGGCGGCGGAACTACTCGATTTCGTCACCGCGCACGGATTCGCCATGTTCCGGCCCGAAGCCGACGACGCCGGTCTGGTGGATCTGCTGACCGAACTACTCGGCGCGCTCGGCGCCGAACTCCTGCAACCGAAGCTGCGGGCCGAGGCGCTGCGCCAGCTGGGCCGGTTGACCTCGCGCGCGTACACCGAGGTCGATATCCGGACCCGGCAGGCGCTGCCGCTCAGTTATGTGTCCGCGCCGGTGTTCCACGGCGACGAAGCACCTTATGAGGTCCAGCTCGGTCCATTGCGGGCGGAGGCCGGTCCGGCGGACCGTGCGCGTTATATCGACATCGTGCGCGCGGGAGCACGGTCGGTCTCGGTGGCACTGCAGACCGCGGACGAATAAGACGGTGCCGGCAGTGACCGCGCGGTGGACTGGTCTACGGGGACATCGACCCGGGCTCACCGGCGTCGACCAACACACGGGCGCACAGCGGCGATAGATCTGTGCGCTGATGCCGTCGGGCGGCCCGGGGGTCTATCCGTCGCGCAGTAGATCGGCCACCCTCGAAGGAGTCCAGTGACCGGCGGCGCCCGGACGACTGGCCAGATACCCCGCTGTCTCGCCGACCGACCATCGGTGTGTGCCACGCAGACCCGTGCCGATCCGGCGCAGGTACGCGGCGGCCGGTGGGTTTGCGCCGATCTCGCGCCAACGCCACGGGGCGGTGCAGGTCAAGATGGGAAAACCGTCGAAGACCCCTGGGCAGACAAGGGTTTCGTACCGACCGGGGCCGATGCGCGACCGGCCGGTGCGCACCACCTCGGACAGGTCGAGGTCGGTTCCTGCCGGACGGTACATCTCCTGGGCGGCGATATCGCTGAACTGCGACCGGGTCAGCAGGTAGGCGCGCACCGGCGTCTCGGCGGGGGTGACGGGGTCGTAGAAGGCACGGCCGCCGGTCCAGATCGCCGATTCGGTGGCGAAATAGAGCAGGCCGGGCAGTACCAGCGCGATCGAACGCGCCGGCTCTGTCCGGTCACGGCAACCCGCCGGTGGGGCCGCACCGCTGCAGGTACCGGGTGGGCGGTGGACCGCGCCGTCGGGGCGGGTACCGGTGAGGTAGCAGCGCAAGCGTTCCGGGTCGGCATTCGAACCGTAGGCGGCATACCAGACCCGGTCCGGGACCGGCCCGGAAGCGAGTCCCGACCGTGGCCGGGCGAGCGCGACCTCGTGTGCGGCCATATGCTCCTCACCGCCGCGTAGAGAAGGCCCGGCACCGGCGGGTACCCGATGCCGGGGAAGGATTTCAGATCTTGCGGATCACGGTGACGACTTTGCCCAGAATACGTGCGTCGTTACCCGGAATCGGTTCGAAATGCGGGTTGTGCGGCATCAGCCAGACGTCCTTGCCGCTGCGTTTGAACGTTTTCACGGTCGCTTCGCCGTCCAGCATCGCCGCGACGATATCGCCGTTGTCGGCCACGTTCTGCTGGCGGACGACCACCCAGTCGCCGTCGCAGATGGCGGCATCGACCATGGATTCACCGACCACCTTCAGCAGGAACAGCGAACCGTCGCCGACCAGTTCGCGGGGGAGTGGGAACACGTCTTCCACCGCCTGTTCCGCCAGGATGGGGCCACCGGCGGCGATCCGTCCGAGCACCGGTACGTAGGTCGGGATCGGCTGATCGGTACCGCCGGTCGCCTCGGATGCGGCGGCGGTATCGGCGGGGGGCAGGGTGGTCACCGAGCGGACGGCCTCGTCCATACCGCGGACGTCTACGGCGCGGGGACGGTTGGGGTCGCGGCGTAGATATCCCTTGCGTTCCAGGGTGCGCAGCTGGTGCGCGACCGAGGAGGTGGAATTCAGGCCGACCGCGTCACCGATCTCGCGGATGCTGGGCGGATAGCCGCGCAGACTCACCGAGGACCGGATGACCTCGAGCACCTTGCGCTGACGCACGGTGAGATCCGCACCGGTCGCCCCCGGTTCGGTGCCGGGGCCGGCCCCGTCACCCGTGTCGTCTGTTTGGCTCACCACAACCGCCCTTTCTCGTCGGTCTCCGGCCCGGTGACCGCCGTCCCGGCAGACGGCCCGGACCGGCTGTGCCCGAAGTTTCATGTCGTGCAGTGAATCTAGTCGGCGCTCTCGGATCTATCAAACATCTGTTCGAGGTATGTCCGGCGTTGCTACTGACATTATCCCCCCGGCATGGTAAAAATCGAACATCAGTTCGTCGAACATTTGATCGAATGCCGCCCATGGTTCCGCGAGCAACCAGCACGGAGGTCTATCCGATGAACACCGCTATCAGCGTGACCGGTACCGGCACGCGGGAAGACGTCACCGCCCGGGTACGGCCCGGTCCGGTCCCGCCGGGGGAGACCGGAACGGCCCGTCCGGGCGAGGGCGGGTTGCCGGGCCCGGACACGTGGCGGCCTCGTCCGTCCCGCCCATGCAGCGCGGGGCTGCATCGGGGCGGGGCGATCGGGTACCGACCGGTCGTCCGGTCCGCCGCGGTGGTCGCACGTCGCGGGCCGGCGTTGCGGCCCCGGCCGCCCGAACCCGGCGATCTGGTCGGGCGGGCCCGAGTCGGTTATGCGGCGACAGCCTTGACCGCCGTGATCACCGCGACGGTGGTGGTCGCCTTCCTCGCATTGTCCCACCTGCGGGCCCCGGATCCGGCGCCCGGACCGACTCCGGCCGGAATTCCGGCCGCGGCGGTGCCCGGTCCGGCCGCCGACGCGCCCGGGCCCCGATAGCGTGTCGGCGGCACGTGCGTCCGGACCAGGGGTGAGCGCGCGCACGACACACCCCGTACCGGTATCCTCGATGTGTTATGCACTCGAGCCGGTGCGTGTGACCGGCCCACCCGTACCCGGGCACCGGCCCGGTACCCGCGCTCGCCGGACCCGCGACCGGCGCCGGTTCGGCCGCGAGCGTTCGCAGCGACGAAGGACCCCGGATGCACTGCCCGTACTGCCGACACCCCGACTCCCGGGTCGTCGACTCGCGACTGGCCGACGAGGGCGCCGCCATTCGCCGCAGACGCTCCTGCCCGGAATGCGGCCGCCGTTTCACCACGGTGGAGACCGCGATCCTGTCGGTGGTCAAACGCAGCGGTGTCACCGAGCCGTTCAGCCGGGAGAAGGTGATTCGCGGGGTCCGGCGCGCCTGCCAGGGCCGCGAGGTCGACGACGATGCGCTGAATCTGCTGGCCCAGCAGGTGGAGGACGCGGTCCGGGCCAAGGGATCGCCGGAAGTACCGAGTCATGAGGTCGGCCTGGCGATTCTCGGGCCGCTACGCGAACTGGACGAGGTGGCGTATCTGCGTTTCGCCTCGGTCTACCGATCCTTCACCTCCGCCGAGGATTTCGAACGCGAGATCCGGGATATGCGGCAGGCCCGGGCGGCGGTCGGCCCCGGCGACTGATCGGGTGGCCTCAGCGGCGCACGGCCGCGATCGCCTTCTGGATCCGCTTGGTGGAGACCGGATACGGCGTGCCCACCTTCTGGGCGAACAGGCTCACCCGTAACTCCTGGATCATCCACCAGATCTCGGTGACGTCGGATGCGTTGCGCCGCGCCTCCGGTAACCGGGCCAGCAACTGGTCGTAGGCGGCCAGCGCGGTGTCCACGTCGGTCATCGCCTGGCGGTCGCGCATCGCGGACCCGGGCAGGGCCGCGAGCCGGGCCTGCGCCGCGCGCAGATATCGGGGCACTTCCCGCAGCCGGGCCGGGCCCCATTCGGAGACGAACCCGTCGAACAGCAGCTCTGCCAGCTGATCCCGTACGTCCTCGGCGATATCGGATTCCCGCACGCCGATCAACGCGGTCGACACCTCGTGCGCCGCGGCCAGGACCGGTACGACCAGCCGCACGATCCGGGTGACCAGCTCGTTCAGCTTCGGCCGCAGCGCCGCCACCAGGCGCTCGAACTGCGCGGGGTCGCGCACGGGCCCACCCGCGGCGCCGATGAGCTGGTCGGCCGCCGCGGCGCGGCAGTCCTCGACCAGCGCGTCGACCGAACCGTACGGATTCTGGCTCAATACCAGCCGATCTGCCGGGGACAGACCCGCGGTGACGGCGCGCACCGAGGTGGGGATGGCGTTGAGCACCAGCGCCCGGGTCCCGGCTCGCATGGCCCGCGCCTGTTCGGCGGGCGAGGTGAGCACCCGGACCGCCACACCGTCGGCTTCCGGAACCAGCGCGGGGTATCCGGTGACGGTCTGGCCGCCCACTTCCCGGCGCACGGTGTCATCCAGGGTGCCCAGGGATTCCGAGGTCCACACCGTCGCGGGAGCGCGTTCGGCGTTCGCCGTGGCGGCGGCCACCGAGGCGGAGACCTGATCGGCCAGACGGGTCCGCAATTGCGCCAGACTCTTGCTCGTTTCCAGGACGCGGCCGTCGGTATCGGTGGCGGCGAAGGTCATGCGGAGATGCTCGGGCAGCGCGGCCGGGTCCATATCGCCGGGAGCGATCGGCGTGCCCGCCAAGCGGGTCAGCTCCCGGGCCAGCCCGGTCCGCAGCGGCTCGGCCCGCGGGGTGAGGACGCGCAGGGCCGCGGCCGCGAAATCCGGCGCGGGGACCACTGTGCGCCGCAACTGTTTCGGCAGTGTCTTGATCAGCGCCGCGGCCAGTTCCGCACGCATCCCCGGCACCAGCCAGTCGAACCCGACCGCTCGGACATGAGCCAGCTGTGCCACCGGAATGCGCACGGTCACACCGTCGTCGGCCTGCCCCGGCTCGAATTGGTAGGTGAGCGGGAAGGACAGCTCGCCCTGGCGCCAGACGTCGGGAAAGTCCGTGGGGTCCAGCCGGTTCGCGTTCTCGTTCACCACCGTCTCGGTCGTGAAATCCAATTGATGGGGGTCCTGCCGGCGGGCCGTCTTCCACCAGGTGTCGAAATGCCGGACCGAGACGATATCGGCGGGGACCCGGCGGTCGTAGAACTCGAAGAGCACTTCGTCGTCGACGAGGATGTCCCGGCGCCGGGCTCGGTGCTCGAGATCGGCGATATCGTCGAGCAGCGCCCGGTTGCGATGGAAGAACTCGTGCCGGGTCTGCCATTCGCCCTGCACCAGGGCATGTCGCAGGAACAGCTCCCGCGAGACCTCGGGGTCGATACGCCCGTAGTCGACCGGCCGGCCGGTCACCAGGGGGACGCCGTAGAGGGTGACGCGTTCGTAGGCTCGTGCAGCGCCGCGCTTGGACGACCAGTGCGGTTCGGAATAGATGCGTTTGACCAGATCCCCGGCGAGCTGTTCGGCCCACTCGGGCTCGACGCGGGCGGCGATCCGGCCCCACAGGCGTGAGGTCTCCACCAGTTCCGCGGCCATCACCCAGCGCGGCGGTTTCTTGGCCAGCGCCGAACCCGGGAAAATCATGAACTTGGCGTTGCGTGCGCCGAGGAACTCCCGGGATTCGGCTTCCCTGACCCCGATATGCGACAGCATGCCCGACAGCAGCGCCTGATGGACGGCGGTCGCGTCCCACGGGTCGGTATCCGGGGTCATCTCCTCGACCGGCCGGGGGGACGCGGTGGCGGTCCGTGCGCGCTCGACGGCTTCCCGTTCCGGCTTCGTACCGTTGCGTCCGCGCCTGCGCCGCGGACCGCTCGCGGAGCGTGCGGGGTGGGGATCGGTCGTCGCTGGCTCGGCGGTCTGCTCGTGCAGCGACCAGCCCATGCCCTTGGTGATGGTGCGCAGCTGGCCGTACAGGTCCTGCCACTCGCGGATCCGCAGGTAGTGCAGGAATTCCTCGCGGCACATCCGTCGGAAACGGCTGGCCGACAGCGCCCGCCGCTGACCGGTGAGGTAATCCCACAGTCGCAGGTACGCCAGGAAATCGGAGTTCGGCACGACAAACCGGGCGTGTTTCGCGTCCGCGGCCTGCTGCTGGTCGACCGGCCGTTCGCGGACATCCTGGATCGACAGGGCGGCCACGATCACGAGCATCTCGGCCAGACAGCCGTTGCGGTGGGCTTCGACGAGCATCCGGCCCATGCGCGGGTCCACCGGCAGTCGCGCCATCTCCCGGCCCGTCGGCGTGAGGGTGGGGCCTGATCCGGACCGTCGGCGCCTCCGATCGTCGCCTGTCTCGTCGTGGTCCGCGGAATCCGCTTCCCGGTCCCCGGTTTCCGCCGGCGCCGGGGGGTGGGCCGGGCGCTTGTCCGGTGCGCTGCGGGTGAGTGCGCCCAACTCCTCCAACAGCGCGACACCGTCGCGGACCGCGCGCTGGTCCGGCGCCTCCACGAACGGGAACCGTTCCATCTCACCCAGTCCGAGCGCGGTCATCTGCAGGATGACCGCGGCGAGGTTGGTACGCAGGATCTCCGGATCGGTGAACGCCGGCCGAGACTCGAAATCGTCCTCGGAGTACAGGCGGATGCAGATACCGTCGGCGACCCGGCCGCACCGGCCGGACCGCTGCCGTGCCGAGGCCTGCGAAATCGGTTCGATCGGCAGTCGCTGCACCTTCGTGCGCATGGAATAGCGGGAGATCCGGGCGGTACCGGGGTCGACCACATAGCGGATACCCGGTACGGTGAGCGAGGTCTCGGCGACATTGGTGGCCAGCACCACCCGCCGACCGGTGTGCGGGGCGAACACCCGGTGCTGTTCGGCCGCGGACAGCCGGGCGTACAGCGGCAGGATCTCGGTCCGGGACAGCTTCAGATCCGCGAGCGCGTCGGCGGTATCGCGGATCTCCCGTTCACCGGAGAGGAACACCAGCACATCGCCGTCACCTTCGGCGAAGAGTTCGGTGACCGCCGCGCAGATCGCATCGACCGGGTCTCGGTCGACCGGCCGGTGATCTTCTTCCTCGTCGGCTTCCTCCGGTACCGGCAGGACCAGCGGCCGATACCGGATCTCCACCGGGTACGAGCGGCCCGAGACCTCCACGATCGGTGCCGGGTTGCCCGCGGCGTCGGCGAAATGCCGGGCGAACAGTTCCGGGTCTATGGTGGCCGAGGTGATGACGATCTTCAGATCCGGGCGCCGGGGCAGCAGCTGCTTCAGGTAGCCGAGCAGGAAATCGATATTGAGACTGCGTTCGTGGGCCTCATCGATGATGATCGTGTCGTAGGCGCGCAGCAGCCGGTCCCGCTGGATCTCCGCGAGCAGGATTCCGTCGGTCATCAATTTGACCAGCGTGTGCTCGGCGGCATGGTCGGTGAACCGGACCGTATAGCCGACCGTGTCGCCCAGCTCGGTCCCCAGTTCCGTGGCGATTCGCTCGGCGACCGTGCGCGCGGCGAGCCGGCGGGGCTGGGTGTGCCCGATCGCCCCGCGGATACCCCGGCCCAGCTCCAGGCAGATCTTCGGGATCTGGGTGGTCTTGCCGGAGCCGGTCTCCCCGGCCACCACCACGACCTGGTGGGCGGCGATGGCGGCCGCGATATCGTCGCGGCGACCGGTGACCGGCAGCTGCTCGGGATAGGTGATCGTCGGTAGCGCTGCCCGCCGGGCGGCGATACGTTCCTCGGCCGCCGTGATCTCGGACTCGATCCGGGACAGGTCGCCACCGCGCACTCGATCCAGTTGCCGGTGCAGCCGGTGTTCGTCGCGGAGGGTGAGAGAGGCCAACCGGGTACGAAGCTCCCGGTGCGTGACTGCGGTCCTGGTCATTGCATCGACCAGCCTATCGAAACCCGGCCTCCGGTCCGGTCGCGGCCCGGTCCGGTACCGCCGGCCGGTGGTGGCTCGGGCGGTGCCCGGGGGATCGAAGATCTCCCTGCGGCCGATCGGTCGTGCGAGTATGGACGGGGTGCGCTTTTGTGAAAGGCGGTGCGGCATGGCCGGATTCGTACTCGATCAGGCCGGCGTGCGGGCTCTGGTGGCGCTGGCGTTCGCCGGGGCGGCGCTGGTGGTGCTGGCCCGGGTGATGTTCGCCGCGCCGGTACTCGCGACGGGGGAGACCGAGAGCGGTGCCGCGGGCTGCGGTGATCCGGCACACGGCGGTGATCACGAATCCGATGCCGCGCATCTGCTGATGTGCGCGGTCATGCTGGTGATGGTGCTGTTCCCCACCCGGGTGCACACCCATGCCCTGCACGGCGTGCTGCTCGCGATGACGCTGGTGTTCACCCTCCTGCTGGGTGACCGGCTCGTGCGCTGGTATCGCGATGCGTATCCGCGGGCCGGGCAGCGCGCGGCGGCCATCGGCTACCACCTGGTCGGGGCCGCGGTGATGCTGTTCACGATGTCGGGACACGGCGGAGCCGGACACGGTGCGGATCCGGGGGCGGCCTCTGTATTCGCCGCCGTATTCCTGGCGGACGCCGTCGTGGTGCTGGTCTCGGTGCGCACCGGCCGGGCGCGCTGGTGGGTCGCGCATCCGGACGCGCCGGCCACGGGACGCGGGCTGCCCGTCGCGGTGCTGCCGCACCTCGTCATGGATCTCGGTATGGCCTACATGTTGCTGGCCTGACCGCCGACAGCCCGGCCGCGCAGCACGGTCGAGATACGGACGTGTTCGGGAGCGAGCGCAGCGCGCACCAGTTCGGCCACCACCCCGGCGCTGTCCGCGGTATCCGGGACCATCACCCCGACACCACCGTGACCTCGTCGAACACCACATCACCGGCCGCATCGGATTCGGCCAGGTCGACAGTGGCGATCAGCGCCCAGCCGTGGTCGCCCGCCGGATCGTCGAGAGTCTGCCGTACCTGCCAGAAACCGGGCCGCGTCTCGACCCGGAACAATTGCGGACCGCGTGCGTCCGGCCCGGTACCGATACTGTCGTATTCGTCGAAATAGGGACCGAGATCGGCCGCCCAATCCGGGCCGGGCGACAGTTCGGCCAGCTCGTCCCAGCGCTGCCGGGCGGCCAGTTCGACCCGGCGGAACACGGCGTTGCGCACCATCACCCGGAATGCGCGCTCATTGGCGGTGACCGGGCGTACGCTCTCTGCGCCGAACGCGATCTGCTCGGTGTCGGTCTCCGCACCTGCCCCGGTCAGCTGCTCCCATTCGTCGAGCAGACTGGAATCCACCTGCCGCACCAGCTCGCCCAGCCATTCGGTGAGATCGTCGAGTTCTTCGCTGCGCGCCGACTCCGGAACGGTCCGGCGCAAAGCGCGGTAGGCGTCGGCAAGGTAGCGCAGCACCACCCCTTCGGAGCGGGCGAGTTCGTAGTAGGAGATCAGTTCGGTGAAGGTCATTGCCCGCTCGACCATGTCGCGCACCACCGATTTCGGCGACGGCGCGAACTCCGACAACCACGGATGCCCGGCCCGGTAGGTCTCGTAGGCGCCCTCGATCAGTTCCGCGAGCGGCTTCGGCCAGGTGATCTCCTCGAGCAGTTCCATCCGCTCGTCGTAGTCGATGCCCTCGGCCTTCATCTCGGCCACGGCTTCCCCGCGCGCCTTGTGCTGCTGGGCCATCAGCAGTTGCCGGGGATCCTCGAGCGTGGCCTCGACCAGCGACACCATATCGAGCGCGTAGCTCGGCGACGCGCTGTCGAGCAGTTCGAATGTGGCGAGCGCGAACGGTGACAGCGGCTGGTCCAGCGCGAAATCCCGCTGCAGGTCCACGGTGAGCCGCGCGTAGCGGCCGTGCTCGTCGGGTTCGGGGAGCTGCTGCACCACGCCGGCATCACGCAGCGCGCGGTACAGCCGGACGGCGCGCAGGATATGGCGCCGCTGCGCCGGCCGCGGTTCGTGATTGTCCTCGAGCAGATGCCGCATGGCCTGGAAACAATTGCCCGGCCGGGCGATCACATTCAGCAGCATCGCGTTGGTGACCGCGAACCGCGACACCATGGGTTCGGGCGCGGCCGCGACCAGACGGTCGAACGTCTCCTCGCTCCACGACACGAAACCCTCGGGCGGTTTACGGCGCTGCACTTTGCGCATCTTCTTCGGGTCGTTACCGGCTTTGGCCAGCAACCGGGTGTTCTCGACCTCATGGTCGGGGGCCTGCACCACCACGGTGCCCATGGTGTCGAAACCGGCCCGACCGGCCCGCCCGGCGATCTGGTGGAATTCCCGGGCCTTGAGCCGCCGGGTACGGACACCGTCGAATTTGGTGAGGCCGGTCAACAACACGGTGCGGATCGGGACGTTGATACCGACTCCCAGGGTGTCGGTACCGCAGACGACCTTCAGCAATCCGTCCTGGGCCAGGCGCTCCACCAGTCTGCGATATTTGGGCAGCATTCCGGCGTGATGCACGCCGATACCGTGCCGGATGAGGCGGGACAGCGTTTTTCCGAAGCCGGACGAGAAACGGAATTCGCCCAGAGCTTCCGCGATCGCGTCCTTTTCGGCCCGGCTGGCGAAGTTCGCGCTGGTCAGTGCCTGAGCCCGTTCCAGAGCCGCGGCCTGGGTGAAATGGACGACATACACCGGAGCCTGATGTGTGGTGACCAGCTCGGTCAGCGTTTCGGTGATCGGCGTACGCGCGTAGGAGAAATGCAGTGGTACCGGACGCTGGGTACCCGCGACCACCGCGGCAGCGCGGCCGGTGCGCCGCTCGAGGTCGGCGGCGAAGAAATCCACCTCGCCGAGAGTGGCCGACATCAGCAGGAACTGTGCGCCGGGCAGTTCGAGCAGTGGCACCTGCCATGCCCAGCCGCGGTCGGGATCGGCGTAGAAATGGAATTCGTCCATCACCACCTGCCCGATATCGGCGCCCGGACCCTCCCGTAATGCCAGGTTTGCGAGGATCTCGGCGGTGGCGCAGATGATGGGTGCGGTCGGGTTCACCGCCGCGTCTCCGGTCACCATGCCCACGCGTTCGGCGCCGAAAACCTCGCACAGCGCGAAGAATTTCTCGCTCACCAGTGCCTTGATCGGGGCGGTGTAGTAGCTGCGCAGCCCCCGGGTCAGCGCGAAGAGGTGGGCGCCCACGGCGACCAGCGATTTACCCGAACCGGTGGGGGTGGCGAGAATGACATGGGATCCGGCCGCCAGCTCCAGTAACGCCTCGTCCTGGGCCGGATAGAGCGCGGTACCCTGCTCGGCGGCCCATATCGCGAACGACTCGTACAGTGCGTCGGCGTCGGTCCCCGGTATCTCGAGCAGCTCGGTCAGATCCACTCCGGACACCCTACGGGCCCGCGCGTACCGTTCACCGGCACGGTGGGCCTGTGCCGGGTCTCGGCTTGTCGTGGCGGGTCAGCCGCGTTCGTCGTCGTCGCCGGAGTAGCCGCCCTGCTCGGCGAGGAAACGCTCGAATTCGGCGCCCAGTTCGTCGCCGCTGGGCAGCTCGCCCTCACCGACCAGCAGGCTCGACTGCCGCTCCTGGGCGCTGACGAAGGTGTCGTACTGGCGTTCCAGCGCGTGCACCACCGTCTCCACTTCCGGGTTCCCGGCGATGTGCTCGTTGACCTGCTCACGCACCCGGGCCGCCGCTTCACCCAGCGCGGCGAGCGGGAACGCCAGGCCTGCATTCTCACCGACGTGTTCGAGCAGGGTCTGCGCGGCTTCCGGGTAGGAGGTCTGCGCGAGATAGTGCGGGACGTGGACCGAGAAACCCAGCGATTCGTGACCGTGCTGGGCCATGCGGTACTCCAGCAGTGTGGCCGCGCTCGCCGGTACCTGCAGTTCACCCGGCCAGCGCTGGTTTTCCGGGATGAGATCGCGGTTGGACGAATGCGCGGTGAGTCCCAGCGGCCGGGTGTGTGGAACCGCCATCGGGATAGCGCTCAGACCGATACTGCGGCGCACGCCGAGTTGCTCGGCGAGCAACCGCACCGCGGTGGTGAACTTTTCCCAGCGCAGGTCCGGTTCCATGCCGGCGAGCAGCAGGAACGGCGTGCCCTCGGTATCGCGCAGAGCCCACAGGTTCAGCTCGGGTTCGGCGTACTCGGAGAAATGATCGGTTTTGAAGGTCATCAGGGGGCGTCGCGAGCGATAGTCCAGCAACTCGTCCACATCGAACGAGGCGACGAGTTCGCTCTCCAGGCTCTCCCGCAGATGAGTCGTGGCCAGCCGGACCGCATGGCCCGCGTCGGAGTACCCCTCCAAGCCGTGCACCAGGACCGGCCCCGAGCCGTCGTCGGCCGAAAGCTGCGGAGCGGGGAACTCCAGTTCGTACATTCGCGACTCGTAGTCCATCGCGTACTCCTTCCTGCGCGATCCGTGGCGGGCGGGTCGAGCAACACTGCTGGTATTCGCTGCCGCGCCGCGCGCCGCGAATCGCCCTTCATTGTCCCCCATGCAGATGCAGGGCCACACGCTGGCCGTACACCGGCGCTCTGTGCTGACAACAGCGGTCGCCGCCGGTGAATTCCCCGGTCCCGGCGCGGGACGGGCCGGGAAGTCGAGGTGGGCTTGTGGCCGGTCGACGCACCGGGGAGTCTGGCACACTCCGCTTGCGGATGTACCCCATTTCCCGGTCGGCAACCAGCACTCGGCGCGGGCACCGGCCGCCGACCGGAGTTGTCCCCAACCCCGAGTTCTCCACAGACTTCGTGAGAACCAGTGTTCTGCCAGTTCACGCCCGTACTGCGCGAGATCCGATACCGCATGCTCGGGCCATGACATCCGCTGCGCCGTCCTCCCGTCCCGCTTCCGCCTCCGCCCGGTCGGTCCCGTGCCGTGCGGGCGGCCTCGGCCGCCCGGCTTCGGCACCATCCCGCTCCGGCCGGGCCCCGGGACGGTGTCCCACAGCGCGGGCACTGGCCGCGAGCGCAGGGTCACGCCCGGCTCCGGGGGCGTCCGGTGAGTGCGCCCCCGGTCCGTACTTCGCTGTGCGCGAAACCTACGAATACGCCGCGGCGTCGCGGGCACGCTGCGCCGACCGGGCCGGTGACGCGTACGACCGCCCGCTCGGTACCGGCCCCGCCCGGCTCGACGACCCGGGAGATCTGCTCGCCGCGCTCCCCGCCATGCTCGGCTTCCGTCCGGAACGTTCGCTGGTGCTGGCCGTCCTGTGCGCGGCCTCCACGGCCGAGAGCGCGGTCATCGATCTCGTGGTGCGCTTCGACCTCCGCCATCCCGGCACCGGCGCCTGCTCCGATACCGAAACGGTGGCCACCGCGGCCGCGCGGGTCTGTGCGCGGCCGGGAGTGGCCGGAGTGCTCGTCGTCCTGGTGGACGACGAGCTGACCGACGGTGAACGCGCTGTACCGCAACAGGTTCCGATATTCGGGGAACTGGAACGGCAGCTGGCGTCCCGTGCGGTACCGGTGCGCGGCGCCTGGGCCGCTCGGTCGATCGCGGCCGGGCAGCCGTGGTGGAGCGTGGTCGGCCCACCGCGCCGCGGGCGGATCGCCGATCCGGCGGCCTCGACGGTGACCCTGGGCCGGGTTCTGGACGGCCGGCCGATCCGCCGCAGCCGCGACGAACTGACCGCGTTGGTCGCCCCGGACGATGCGCTGCGCGCGCAGGTGTCGAGCGAATTGGAGGACGCCAGGGATCGTGCCAAGGACAGATACGTCGCTGCCGCGCAGCGTGGCGATCCGGCCGGTTATCTGCGCGGCGAACTGCAGACCGTGCTCTGGCTCATCGCAAACGCCGAATCCGGCGCCGGTCTCGATGCCCGGGAACTGGCCCGGATCGCGGTGGCCCTCCGTGACCGGGAAATCCGCGATTCCGTCTTCGCCGTGGCCGATACCGCGCACGCTGAAGCGGCCGAAAGCCTGCTGGCCCTGCTGACCCGCGCGCTGGACGGTGCCGACCGGGCGGAAGCGGCGACCCTGCTGGGCTATTTCGCCTATGTGCGGGGCGACGGCCCCTTCGCCGGAATCGCCTTGGACGCGGCGCTGGATATCGAGCCGCACCATTCGATGGCCGCACTGCTGCATACCGCTCTGGAGGCCGGTATGCGACCCGAACGCCTCCGCGATCTGGCGCAGTGCGGCCGGGATACCGCCACCGCTCTCGGCGTCGACCCGGCCGCGGTGTGGTGAGGCCGGCCGCGGCGGGGTCAGCGCGCGCTGTGCGCGCGCGAACCGAGACCCTGCAGATAACTCCAGGCGGTGGAAACGATCTCGTCGAGGTCGTTGTGCTCGGGTTTCCAGCCGAGTTCGTCGATCGCGCGCCGGCTGGAGGCGATCAGCACGGCCGGGTCACCGGCGCGGCGCGGGGCGTCGACCGCGGCAATGGGCCCGCCGGTGACCCGCTCACACGCCGAGATCACCTCCCGTACGGAGAATCCGGTCCCACTACCGAGGTTGAACACGCGGTGAGCGCTCGCCGCGGCCGTCTCCAGGGCCAGCAGATGTGCCTGCGCGAGGTCCAGGATATGGATGTAGTCGCGGACCGCGGTGCCGTCGTGGGTCGGCCAATCGGTGCCGAACACCGAAATGGAATCCCGGTGTCCCGCAGCCACCTGCAGCACCAGCGGGATCAGATGCGTCTCCACCGCCCGGTTCTCACCGAGACCGCCGTAGGCCCCGGCCACATTGAAATAGCGCAGGCTGGTGGCGGCCAGGCCGTGGGCGGCGGAATACGAGGTGATGGCGTGATCGATCGCCAGCTTGGACGCACCGTATGGGTTGGTGGGACGAGTCGGGGCGTCTTCGGTGATCGGAACCTGTTCCGGCTCGCCGTACACCGCCGCCGTCGAGGAGAACACCAGCCGCCGGGTATCGGTTTCACGCATTGCGTCCAGCAGTGCGAGCGTTTTCACCACATTGCCGTGCCAGTACTTTTCGGGCCGCTGTACCGATTCACCGACCAGCGATTGCGCCGCGAAATGCAGAACCCCGTCGAATTGCCGGGTGCGCAGCAGATCCGGCGCGGCCTCGGCGATATCCCCTTCGACGAATTCGACGCCCTCGGGCACTCCGTCTGCATTGCCGGTCGACAGATCGTCGAGGACCACCACCTCGTGGCCCTGTTCCCGCAGCACGAGCGCGCAGACGCCACCCACATAACCGGCTCCGCCGGTGACCAGGAGTTTCATCGATCAGACCAGCTTCACCTGTACGGCGTGGGCCATTTCGTCGGGCAGTTCGTAACCCGAGTGGCCCGGCACCGTGATGACCACGGCGCCCGGTTTGCTCTCGACGGTGACCCGGGCGTCGGGCACCACACCCGCCTCCCGCAGCCGGCCGATCACCTCGGGATCGGTCTGGATGTGTTCGGCCAGCCGGCGCACCACCACCGCATGCGTACGGCCCTGCGGCAGTTCGGACAACCGCTTCAGCGGTTCCTCCAGCAACTGGCTCGCTGCGATACCGAGTTCGTCCAGGCCGGGGATAGGGTTGCCGTAGGGCGAGGTGGTGGGATGGTTGAGTACCTCGACCAGCCGCCGTTCGACATCCTCGCTCATCACATGTTCCCAGCGACAGGCTTCGGCATGCACGTTCTGCCAGTCCAGCCCGATGATGTCCACCAGCAATCGCTCGGCCAGCCGATGTTTGCGCATGACCGCGACCGCCATACTGCGGCCCTTCTCGGTCAGTTCGAGATGCCGGTCACCTGCGACGAGCAGCAGTCCGTCGCGTTCCATCCGGGCCACGGTCTGGCTGACCGTGGGGCCGCTCTGCTCGAGGCGCTCGGCGATCCGGGCGCGCAGGGGTACTACACCCTCCTCCTCGAGGTCGTAGATGGTACGGAGATACATCTCCGTGGTGTCGACCAGATCCTTCACTGTTGCCCCTTCGTCGGCACGAATTCTACCTGCGCACCAGCGACCCCGGTCGAAACGAACGGGTCGCGTGACGCGATGGGAATACATTCGGCGCGCGGCCCGACGCCGCAGTCACGCATACATGTATTTCTACTGCATGACAACGTGCGATGGGGTTTCACCCTTCCCGATACGGTTGCGATCATGGCCACTGCACCGCCGGACGTGAACCCCGGCTCCGGAGAACCGGGGACCGTTGTGTGGACCGACCGCTTCATGGACTACTCGTGGACCCCCGAGCATCCGATGAAACCGGTCCGTCTGCAGTACACGATGGCGCTGGCGCGCTCGCTCGGGATACTCGACGGGATAGAGGTACTGGAGCCCGGCGCGGCCGACCGCGACGAGCTGCTGCGGATACACACCAGCGACTACATCGAGGCGGTCCGCTCGGCGGTGCCGCGGGAGACAGTGGGTGATCTTCCGATCGATCCGCCCTACGGGCTCGGATCCAGCGACAATCCGGTGTTCCCCCGGATGCACGATGCCGCCTCGGTGATCGTCGGCGGCACCCTGGCCGCGGCGCGCGCCATCGCCACGGGCACCACTCGGCGGGCGGTGAGCATCGGCGGCGGAATGCACCACGCCATGCCGGGCCGGGCCGCCGGGTTCTGTGTGTACAACGACGCGGCGGTGGCCATCTCCTGGCTGCTCGACCACGGCTTCGATCGGATCGCCTACCTCGATGTGGACGTCCACCACGGTGACGGGGTGCAGCACGCATTCTATCGGGACCCGCGGGTGCTCACCGTATCGATCCACCAGCATCCCGCAACGCTGTGGCCCAACACCGGCTGGCCGGACGAGACCGGAAGCGGACCCGGCGACGGTACGGTGATCAATCTCCCGTTGCTGCCGGGTACCCGCGACCCGCAGTGGTTACGTGCCTTCCACGCGGTGGTGCCCGGGGCGGTGGCGGCGTTCCGGCCCCAGCTGGTGGTCAGCCAGTGCGGGGTGGACACCCACCGCGAGGATCCACTCGCGGAGCTGGAGCTGGGTATCGAGGGACAGCGGGCGGCCTTCCTGGCGATGCGGGAGCTGGCCGACCGATACGCCGAAGGGCGATGGCTGGCGGTCGGTGGAGGCGGGTACGGCCTGGTGCGGGTGGTGCCCCGGGCCTGGACCCATCTACTGGGGATCGCGCTCGACCGCCCGGTGGACCCGACGACCGCGATACCGCAGGATTGGATCGATCTCGTGCACGCTGACAGGCCGCGGATATCGCCGCCCCGCACCATGGGCGACGGTGTGGATATCGAATTCCGGCGCTGGGACGGTCCCGGGGGTACCGCCGAAACCGGGGACGCCCGGTTCGACCGGGCCCAGCGGGCCGTCGATACGGCCGTTCTCGCCACCCGCCGCGCGTGCTTCGGCCCGCTCGGCCTGGACCCGGAGGATCCGCGTGACTGACCCCACCGATCGTGTGCCCGACGATCCACCGCCGGCGCCGCTGCACTGGCAGGCCGATGTCCTGGCCTCCGACGGCGGTGTGGTGCGGGTGCGCCCGATCACTCCCGCCGATGCCGACGAACTGCAGCGATTTCACACCGCATTATCCGAGCGCAGCCGCTACCTGCGTTATTTCGGGCCCTATCCCCGGATATCGCCGAAGGATCTGCACCGCACCACCCACCTCGACTACCGGGACCGGGTCGGGCTCGTGGTCGTCCTGGGGGATGCGATCATCGCGGTCGGCCGCTACGAGATATTGGACCGGTCCGGTTCGCGCGCGGCGGAGGTCGCTTTCGTGGTGGCCGACGAGCACCAAGGGCGCGGGCTCGGATCGATCCTGCTGGAACATCTGGCCGGCGCTGCCGCGGAGAACCGGATCGACACCTTCGTCGCCGAGGTGCTGGCCGAGAACACGGTGATGGTCACCGTGTTCCGGGAGGCCGGCTACCAGGTGGAGCGCAGTCGTGACGGTTCGGTGCTGCATCTGGAATTCGCCATCGACCCGACCGAGGCATTGCGCTCGGTGCGCGATGCGCGGGAACGGGCCTCGGAGGCACGCAGTGTGGGTAATCTGCTGGCTCCGCGCTCGGTGGCGGTGATCGGCGCGACGCCGAGCATCACCCGTGTCGGGGGTGTGGTGCTCGCCAATCTGCTGGACGGAACGTTCCAGGGGGCGGTGTACCCGGTGAATCCCGAGCGTCGTTCGGTCCGCGGCGTCCATACCTATCCGACGGTTCGCGATATCCCGGACGAGGTGGACCTGGCCGTGGTCGCGGTCCCCGCGGCCGCCATCGGTTCGGTCCTCGACGACTGTATGGCCAAGGGCGTCAAGGGCCTACTGGTGCTGTCGGCGGGGTTCGGCGAGACCGGGGAGCAGGGCCGCAGTGCGGAGGCCGAACTCGTCGCGGCCGCCCGGAGGCACGGTATGCGCGTGGTGGGGCCGAGCGCGCTGGGGATCGCGAACACCGATCCGGCGGTCGGTCTCAATGCCACGCTGGCCACCCTGCTGCCGGGCCGCGGGCGGATCGGATTCTTCTGTCAGTCGGGGCCGCTCGGAGTGGCCATCCTCGCCGAGGCCGCCACACGCAATCTGGGGTTGTCCACCTTCGTCTCCGCCGGTAATCGGGCCGATGTCTCCGGTAACGATCTGCTGCAGTACTGGGATACCGACGCAGATACCGATGTGATCCTGCTGTATCTGGAGAGTTTCGGTAATCCGCGCAAATTCTCCCGCATCGCGCGCCGGGTGGCCCGCAACAAACCGATCGTCGCGGTCAGTCCCAGTCGGCTGGCCGCGCGCGACCGGTCGGACGGGGGACTGGATCGGTCCATCGTGCACGATCTGTTCGCGCAATCGGGTGTGGTGCAGGCGGACTCGATTTCCGAGATGTTCGACTGCGCGGCCCTGCTGGGCTATCAGCCGCTGCCCCGCGGACCCCGGCCGGCCGTCGTGGGCAACAGTGCCGCACTCAACTGGCTGACCTCCGACGCCGCGCGCAGTGAGGGACTCGCCGTGGTCGAACCGGTGGACCTCGGACCGCAGGCCACACCCGAGGACTTCCGGATCGCTGTCGAGTCCGCACTGGAATCCGACGACAACGATGCGGTGATCATCATCTTCGCGCCGCCGATTCCGCTGCCGCAGACCGGATATGCCGAGGCGATCCGGGCTGCCGTGGCTTCGGTGCCCGCGACCAAACCGGTACTCACCACCTTCGCCGGCGGGGACGGTATCCCGAATCTGCTGGCGGTCCGCGGGCCGGGCGCGGCCGCGGTCCGTGGATCCATTCCGTCCTTCCCCGATCCGGCGCGCGCGGTCCGCGCGCTGGCCAGAGTGCATCGCTACGCGCGCTGGCGCGACCTGCCCGCGTACCCGGACTCCGATACCGTCCACACCGGCGATGAGAACGGGCGACCGGCCGGTATCGACAGCGAGCGGGCTGTGCGGCTGATGGAGCAGTGGACGACCGATCCGGCCGGGCGGTGGCTGACCGACGACGAGACCGTTCTACTGCTGGACTGCTACGGCATCTCCGTGGTGGAGTTCCGGGCGGTCCGCGATGCCGAGGCAGCCGTGGCGGCGGCCGAGGAACTGGGCTATCCGGTGGCGGCGAAGGCCACCAACGAGAGCTGGCGGCGTCGCCCCGATATGAGCTGGGTGCGCCTGGACCTGTGGCGGCCGGACGCGGTCCGCCAGGCCTATCGCGACCTGGTCGAGCTGTGCGGTGATCCGCTCCTGCATATCCAGCGTATGGCGCCCAAGGGCGTCGGCTGTGTGCTGAAGGTGCAGGACGACCCGGCTTTCGGTTCGGTGATCGAATTCGGGCTGTCCGGGCCGATCATCGAACTTCTCGGTGACCGCGCCTATCGAGCGCTACCTCTGTCGGCCCAAGAAGCCGCCGCGCTGATCGATGCGCCGCGCGCCGCCCCGTTGCTGAACGGGACCCCGGCCAGCCCCCGAGTGGACAAAGCGGCTCTCATCGAACTCGCCCGGCGTATCTCCGCGATGTTCGACGATCTCCCCGAGCTGCGGGAACTGTCCTTCGAGCCGGTGCTCGCCGCTCCGGAATCGGCGGCGATCCTCTATGCCCGGGCCCGGGTGGGTCCGCAGCCGAGCCGCTTCGACGCCGGTCCGCGTCGATTGGGATAGCCGGCGCCGCTCTCCGGCAATATCCGGCCGGCGCGGCGGCCGGGAACGGCCGCCGACTGCCATGGACCGACCGGTGCGTCGGCATTCCTCGGTGCCCGGCGAGGTCTCGACCGGCCCGGTGACCGAGCCGTGAGCCGGGCTATCGGTACAGCATGACCGGCCGAACTCGGCCGGTCACCGTTCCCAGAGGGGTCAGCTCGCGTACGCGCGCAGCCGGTCCGCCCGCTCGCCCTTGCGGAGTTTGGACATGACCTCGCGCTCGATCTGCCGGACACGTTCCCGGGACAGGCCGAACAACTTGCCGATCTGATCCAGGGTCCGCGGCTGGCCGTCATCGAGACCGAAGCGGAGCCGGATCACCTGCTGTTCGCGTTCGTCGAGCGTATTGAGCACGCTGCGCACATCGTGGTGCAACAGGCCGGCGATCACTGCGCTTTCCGCGGAGGTGGCCTCGGAGTCCTCGATGAAATCGCCCAGGGGGGCTTCTTCGTCGTTACCCACCGGCATGTCCAGGCTCACCGGATCGCGGCTGTGGTCGAGTAGATCGGCGATCTTCTCCACCGCGATACCCGATTCGGCCGCGAGTTCTTCGTCGGTGGCCTCGCGGCCGAGTTGCTGATGTAGTTCGCGCTTGATCCGGGCGAGCTTGTTGACCTGTTCGACCAGATGGACCGGGAGCCGGATGGTGCGGCTCTGATCGGCCATACCTCTGGTGATCGCCTGCCGGATCCACCAGGTGGCGTAGGTGGAGAACTTGAAGCCCTTCGCGTAGTCGAACTTCTCCATCGCGCGGATCAGGCCCAGGTTGCCCTCCTGGATGAGATCCAGCAGCGGCATTCCACGGCCCGTGTACCGCTTGGCGAGCGAGACGACCAGACGCAGGTTGGCTTCCAGCAGGTGCGACCGGGCGGCCTGGCCCTCCCGGACGACGATGGCCAGGTCATGCTTGCGGGTCGCCGACAAACGCTTGCCGGTCTCCAGCAGGTGCTGGGCGTAGAGACCCGCCTCGATGCGCTTGGCCAGTTCGACTTCGTCGGCAGCTGTGAGCAGGGCGGTCCGGCCGATTCCGTTCAGGTACACACGTACCAGGTCGGCGGCGGGGCTCGAAGCGTCGAGGTCCGTATCACTGGGGCGCACACGAGTGGTGGCGGGGCTTGTCATGACTTGCCTCCTGTCGGTGGTGTCTCACTCCGAACAACGGACCCGACATAGGGAAAGTTCCCTCGCCGGGCGCGGATAAACCGCTCTGAACTGCGGTTTTCACGGTGACGTTCTGAGAAGTTCCTGAGAACGAGAGTCCCTCGGCAGGCGGCGGAACACGCGGTCGGCGGCGTATCCCTAGTGCGGTACCGGGTGGATCAACCCGTGCCTCACCAAACCGGTGACCACTCCGAGGGCGGCGTCCGCGAACTCGGGGGAGACCTCCTCCGCTCCCTGTGACAGTGCCAGCAGTTCGATCAGTTCGTACAACGGCAGGCCGTCGGGCCGCATTCCCGCGAGCAGGGAGACCGTCGTCTCGTCCACTTCGTGCTGCCACCGCGGTCCGTCGCCCCGGTGCAGGCGTATCACCTGCTGCTCCCAGCCCTGCTCGCCCGGCAGCGAAACACGCTCGAGCGCGGTCGCCGGGTCGACCCGGTAGCGCGAGCGCCGGGCCCGGTCCGGATCACCGGCGATATCGCGCAGCCAGGCGGATCGGTGGAAGTAGGCGTGCGCTTCCGCGCCGAGCGGATCGTCGAAGCCGTGGGTGAGGTCCTCGGCGAGCAATTCGGTCGGCGCATCCACGGCGCGCAGGTAGACGAAACCGAAACCGATCCCCGTCACCTGGGCCTGTTCCAGCGCGGTCAGCCATTCCTCGGCCCGTTGCCGGGCCGTGGGGGTGCGTGGATCGAGACCGGCGTCGCGCAGCCAGGTGCCCACGTACAGCGCGGGGTCGGCGACATCACGCTGGACAACCCACGCGTCGATACCGTGGGGGGGCAACCAGCTCGAGACACGCTGCCGCCAGTCCTGTTCCTCGGTGTGCACCCAGGCGGCCAGCACCGCTGCGGTCCCTCCGGGGGCCAGCAGCCCCGGGACACCCGAGATCACCAGTTCGCTGGCGCCGTCGAGCGCGAGCCCGGAATCACGATAGATGTGCTCGACTCGGGCCGGCCCGACCACGAAGGGCGGATTGGCCACCACCTGATCGAACCGGCGTCCGGCGACGGGCTCGAACCACGAACCCTGCACCAGGTCGATATCCAGATCGTTGAGCGCCGCGGTGGCCCCGGCCAGCCACAGCGCGCGCGGATTGACATCCGTGGCGGTGACCGACCGGGCATAGGACGCGGCGTGCACGGCCTGGATACCGCAGCCGGTGCCCAGATCCAGCACCGAGTCGACCGGGGCCGTCGGAGTGGCCCGAAGCAGTGAGAGCGAGGCATGTCCGACCCCGAGCACATGGTCCTCGGTCAGAGTGCGCCGATGCATCGAATCGTCGAGGTCGGACAGGACCCAGCGGTTCCCCGCGCCGACATCGGTCGGGCGCAGGTCCAGCGCCGCGCGGACCTCCCCACCCGAGCGGGTCAGCAGGCCGGCCGCCACGGCCTCGTCGATGCGGACCGGGGCCAGCGCCGCGGCGGCCTCGCGCTCGTCCAGCGCGTCACCGAGAAGCAGCAGGCGGACGAGGGCGCCCAGGTCACCGGCCGTGCGCGCGGCCCGGCGTACGGGCACCGGCTCCCCGCGGCCCAGAGCGCTGTGCGCTTCCTCGCCCAGCATTTCGAGCAGGGTGCCGGCGTCGTATCCGACCCTGGTCAGCGCGGTGCGCAGGGTCGGGCACAGGGCGGTCAAGGGTGATCGGACAGTCGATCCGTAGGTGGGCACAGCGGTACTCTGCCACCCCCGGGGACTCGGCCCGATGGCCGCACCGCCGTGGCGATGCGGCCGCAGTCGCGGGGACGAGCGGTTCAGCCGTCTATCTGGTCGTGCCGGCGTTCCTCCAGCGCGGGACGCGGACGATCCCAGCGGCTGGGTTCGTTCTTGTCCCGCGGCGGCCGGTCGTTGGCGATGAGAACCGCGATCCACGGTAGGGGTACCGAAGCCGCCATGATCAGGATCGAGATCAGGGCGTTCCCGAAGACCGTGTAGGCCACCCCGGCCAGGATCAGCGCCGGAATCCGGAACGCCATGATGATCGTGTACCGGCGAACCCGGGCCCGGTGCTGCTCTTCGAAGGACGGGGCCGCCTTCGTGATCAGCGCCGCATGTCTGGCGTCGTCGCCGGGAAAGTATCCGCGCGAACGCGAGGGACGGGCCGGCCGCGGTGTGCCGGGGGACTCACCGGGACCGCTCGCACCGGCGTCGAGGTGCTCCGAGCCGCGCTCGGAGTCTTCGCCGTGCTGCTGCATACCTTCGAGTCTTGCACTATCGCCGGCACCGTGTACAACGCGTCCGCCGGTAACCGTGCGCGACGGCCGCGATGCCGGGTCCGGCACCTTCCACCGTGATGCCTGCGCCGCGCCGCCACGCGCCGGTACTGCCCGGTCGCGGGGGTGATCGTGCGAGCGGAGTGCGGTGATACGGCATCATGGAGGTCGTGAGTACCGATACTCTGGTCCGCCCCGATACGACCACCGACGAGACCACCGGTGACGACACCCCCAAGTTCTTCCACTATGTGAAGAAGGACAAGATCGCCGAGAGTGCCGTGATGGGCACCATGGTGGTCGCGCTGTGCGGTGAAGTCTTCCCGGTGACACGCTCGCCGAAGCCCGGTTCCCCGGTCTGCCCCGAGTGCAAGAAGGTCTACGAGACCCTCCGTAAGGGCGACTGACCGCGACCCCGCCCGGGGGTCGGACGAGCCACGGCCGCGGATCGGTTCGGTGGCGCGTTCGGTGCAGCCGCAGCGCTCGCGCAAGCCGTTCCTCCCGGCCTCGGCCCGCCCGAGCGGCCGCGCCGAGCATCGGGCGTCGGGCGGCAGGTCAGCGGGTGACCAGCGGAGCCGGCGGCCCGCCCGCGGAACCGCCCTCCGGGCCGCGGTCGTCGCCGCGGCGCGCGCCGCGCCGGCGCGGGATCCGGTGTGAACCCGGATCCGCCGGATCGGCCTCCGCCCCACCCTGCGCTTCGCTGCGGCGTTTGGCCAGCCATGCCTTGAACTGTTGCATCCGGGTCGCGCGGGCCGGCCAGAACTCCTGGACCGCCGCGTTGAATTCCGCGCCGAGGATCACCGCGAAACCCAGGAAGAATGTGAACAGCAGGAAGGCGATCGGGGTGGCCAGGGCCCCGTAGGTCACCCCGGTCCGGGTTACCAGCGCCAGGTAGTGGCGCAGGATATCGCTGGCCGCCATGAAGAACACCGCCGCAAGCAGCGCGCCGCAGAAGAGCCGGTGGTAGGGCAGCGAACTGTGCAGCGCGAGTTTGTACAGCGTGGCCAGCCCGACGATGAGCAGCAACCCCACCGCGGGGTAGTAGAACGTATCGACCAGGCGTAGTCCCGGCTCCAGCCACGAATCCGGCAGTATCCGCCCGATGAGTACGGGGCCCAGCGCGACGAGCGGCAGGATGAAGATCGCCGCGATCAGGAACTGGACGTAGAGGAGCAGAGCGAAGATGCGCTGCCAGATCGGGTTCCGGGCGTCCTGCTGGCCGTGCGCTTCCACGATCGCGTCGACGAAGGTGGCCATGGCCGAGGACCCGGCCCACAGCGAGAGTACGAAACCCACCGAGACGAACGCGGCCCGGCCACGGCCGAGTACATCGCGGATCGTCGGTTCGATCAGATCGGTGACCACACTCTGACTGAACAGGTCGCGACTGAATGTCAGCGCTTTCGATTCCACGATCTCCACGGTGTCCGGTCCGAAGAGGCCGCTGACGTAGCCGAGCCCACCCAGCAGGCCGAACAGCAGCGGTACCAGCGAGAGGGTCTGCCAGAAGGCGGCGGCGGCGGATTTCGCGAAAATCGAGTCGTCCCAGGCCTTGACGGCCACCCGGGCGACCAGCCGGCCGATCTGGGCGAGGGCGCGCCGGGCCCACGCGGTGCCCGACGGGTCCGCGCCGGGTTCGCGTCCGTAACTGTGCATGGTCTGTCCAGCATCGCGCACCCGGGCGCCCGGCGGTACGGCGGCGGGCCACGTGTCGGGGTCCTCCGGCGGAATCGCCGGTTACCGAGCCCGCCCGGAAACCGCCGCACACGAGGTGTGACCCCCGTCGCGCGCTCCGCGCCGGTTTGGCACCATCACCGCCACGGCCGCTAGTGTTTGTCTCCGTGACCGATGCGAGCGGTGCTATTGCGACGGAGGTTCCGGGCGCATCCCTGCGCGCGTGGCAGCGGCGCGCGCTCACCCGGTACCTGGCGACCAAACCCCGGGATTTCCTCGCTGTGGCGACCCCTGGGGCCGGTAAGACAACCTTCGCGCTGCGGGTAGCGGCGGAACTGCTGGCCGATCGTACGGTCGACCAGGTCACCGTGGTGGCGCCGACCGAACATCTGAAACATCAGTGGGCCGCGTCGGGGGCGCGCTCGGGACTGGCGTTGGATTCGAACTTCTCCAACACCACCGGCGGCACCTCGGGTGACTATCACGGCGTGGTGGTCACCTACGCCCAGGTCGCCGCGCACCCGTTCAAGCACCGGGTGCGCACCGAGAACCGGCGCACCCTGGTGATCCTGGACGAGATCCACCACGCCGGTGATTCCAAGAGCTGGGGTGACGCGGTGGCCGAGGCGTTCGGTGACGCCACCCGCCGCCTGGCGCTCACCGGCACTCCGTTCCGCAGCGACGACAGTCAGATCCCGTTCATCACCTACGAACCCGACGAGGCCGGGCTGCCGCGGTCGCGGGCCGATCACAGCTATGGCTACACCGAAGCGCTCGCCGACGGGGTCGTGCGGCCGGTGGTGTTCCTCGCCTATTCCGGCGAAGCGCACTGGCGCGACAGCGCGGGCGAGGAGTACACCGCCCGGCTCGGCGAGCCGCTGAACGCCGAGCAGACCGCCCGGGCCTGGCGCACCGCGCTGGATCCGGCAGGGGACTGGATCTACGCGGTGCTGCGCGCGGCGGATATGCGGCTGGCGCAGCTGCGCGAGGGCGGTATGCACGATGCCGGCGGGTTGGTGATCGCCTCCGATCAGGAACGGGCCCGTGCCTACGCGGAACTGATCGAGCATCTCACCGGTAACCGGCCGGTGCTGGTGCTCTCCGACGATCCCACATCCTCGGCCCGGATCGGCGAGTTCAGCGCGGGTACCCAGCCGTGGATGGTCGCGGTGCGGATGGTCTCCGAGGGCGTGGACGTCCCGCGGCTGGCTGTCGGCGTGTACGCCACCAGCGCTTCGACGCCGCTGTATTTCGCCCAGGCCATCGGCCGTTTCGTCCGCGCCCGGCGGCCGGGCGAGACCGCGAGTGTGTTCCTGCCCTCGGTTCCGGTGCTGCTGGACCTGGCGGCCCAGCTCGAGGTCCAGCGCGACCATGTCATCGGGAAGCCGCACCGCGAGAAGGACGGTCTCGACGACGACCTGCTCGCCGAGGCGAACAAGCAGCAGGACGAACCCGGCGAGGCGGAAAAGGCATTCGTGCCGCTGGCCGCCGACGCCGAACTGGACCAGGTGATCTACGACGGATCCTCGTTCGGTACCGCGACATTCGCCGGCAGCGCCGAGGAAGCCGACTACCTGGGCATTCCCGGTCTGCTCGATGCCGATCAGATGCGCGCGCTGCTGCGGGAGCGGCAGGCCCGGCAGATCGCCGACCGGTCCAGGGCCGAACCGCAGGCACCGGCTCCCGCGTCCCCGGCAGCGGGTGATGCCGCCGAGCGGGTGGCGACCGCCGACAAATTGGGCGAACTGCGGCGCGAGCTGAACAGCCTGGTCGCGATGCATCATCACCGCACCGGTAAACCACACGGGGTGATCCACGGCGAGCTCCGGCGCCAGTGCGGCGGGCCGCCCACCGCACTGGCCACTGCCGACCAGCTCGGCGAGCGGATCGCCGCGCTGCGCCGGATGTGAACCCGCCGCGGCCGCATCGGCGGCCCGGTTCGCCGGACACACGAACGCTTCGGCGTCGGCGCTCACACTTCGAAGAACATCGCGGGGTCCAGTGCGTTGAGCGGTATCCAGCGCGGTGTCTCCGACTTCTCGCCGCAATCGCCCGGCGCGGCACTGCGATCCGGGTGGCCGAACCCCTGTAGATCCAGGCTCAGCCGCGGATCCTCGTCCACCCGGCGGGCGAGATCGTAGAACGTGGCCAGCACGTGGAGGCAGCGTGCGGTGCGCGCGCTGCACGAGCAGTCGATCGCCGCGGGTTCCGGGGCCACCGAGACGCCCGCCGCGAGGGCCGCCGCGTGCATTTCGTCGGTCAGCAGGGTGGGTTCGGTGCCGACGATCGCCGACAATGCCGTGAGCGCGGTCCGGGTGAGCGGTGCCAGTTCGAGATGGACGACCGACGCCTGGCCCCCGCGGTGGATGTGCGCGCGGACGGTACGCCCTTCCACCACGGCCCGGACCCCGTCGTTGCGGGCGATACTGCGCGCCCGCGGGAGCAGCGGTTCGGGGCGGGTCTGTCCTAGCGGCTCGGCCAGCCGGACCCAGTCCATCCCCCAGCGGGTATAGCCGAATTCGTTGTCCGCCATCAGTTTCCCCGCTTCCGTCGTAGCACTTCCAGGAGCCGCTCGTCGTCGAGCCGGGCGAGGTCGGCGATACCGCTGCCATCGCCGAGTTCGGTGAGCGCGGATTTGCGGCGTTGCATCCCCGCGATATGTTCCTCGACCGTGGTGGCCGAGGTCAGTGTGGTGACGGTGACCGTGCGGGTCTGCCCGATCCGGTGCACCCGGTCGGAGGCCTGGGCTTCGACCGCGGGATTCCACCACCGGTCGAAATGGATCACATCGGCAGCGCGGGTGAGGGTGAGCCCGGTACCCGCGGCCCGCAGGCTGAGCACCAGGACCGGTGGTCCGCCGGGGGACTGGAACCGGGTGACGATCGCCGCACGTTCGGCCTGGGTCAGCCCGCCGTGGAAGAAGGGCGCGGTGATCGCGAATTGTTCGGCCAGATGCCGCACCAGGAGGTCACCGGTGGCCCGGTACTGGGTGAAAATGAGCGTCGGCGCGCCGTTGTCGAGATTGGCGGCGACGATATCGGTGCACAGATCGAGTTTTCCCGAGCGGCCTGCCAGTTCACCCTGATCGCCGTCCACCAGACCGGGGTGGTTGCACACCTGTTTCAGCGCGGTGAGCGCCGCCAGCACCCGGGTCTGCCGCTGGGTGCCGGTACCGAAGCCGTCGGCGACCGCGCGGTCGAGCAACTGGTCGTAGAGTTTTTCCTGTTCGGGGGTGAGATCGCACAGCAGGTCGTTGTGGATCTTGGCCGGGAGCGCGGCGGCGACCTGAGCTTTGCGGCGAGCGAGCAGGACCGGTTCGATCGCGTCCTGCAGGCGCGCGGCCGCGGTGGCCGAACCCTGTTCGATGGGTTTGACGAAGCGACGGCGGAATTGGGCGCGATGCCCGAAAAGGCGTGGTGCCACGAGGTGTAGCAGCGACCACAGTTCGTCGAGGTGATTCTCCACCGGGGTACCGGTCAGGGCGACGACGGCCGCGGCATCGAGAGCCCGGGCCGCCTTGGACACCTGTGTGCGCGGATTCTTCAGCGCCTGGGCCTCGTCGAAAATTACCGTCGCCCACTCGTTTCCGGTCAGCCGGTGACCGTGCAGCCGCAGCACGGGATAGCCCGTCACGACGATATCGCCGGCCGCGGTGCCGATCTCGCCGCCCCGCCAGGCAATCGGCCGCAGGGTGGGGGCGAAGCGCTGTATCTCGTGTACCCAGTTGCCCACCAGCGAGGTCGGGCACACCACCAGTTGGGCACCCTGGCCCGCCCGCCCCAGCAGCAGGCCGATGGTTTGCACGGTTTTACCCAGACCCATCTCGTCGGCGAGGATCGCCCCGCCGTGGCGGGCGACGGTGTCGTGTAACCAGCCGATCCCGCGCACCTGATAGGGCCGTAGGTCGGTGCGCAGGTCGTTGCGCAGGCCGGCGGCGACGGCCGTGGTGTCGTGGAGCACGGAGCGGGCGTGGTCACCGGTGAGCATCGCGGTCCCCGCCGCGTTGGGGAACGCGTGCCCGGCAGGGGGGAGTGCTGCTTGTCCGCCGGCGAGGATCGCCTGCCAGGCGCGGGTGGAGTGGCCCGGATCGGCAGGTGTGAAACCGGCGAGACCGGCAGGGTCCACCAGCGCGCAGTCGACCGGAGTCACCTGCACGGTAATGCTTCCCGCACGGGCCTGGGCCCGGGTTCCGCCGGGTACGGCCAGGGCGAGGGTCGCGGTGTCGCCGATTCCCGTGGGTGCAGAGCCGGGTTCCCGGCCGGTCCAGGTCCACAGGGCGAACATGTGACGGTCGGGCAGATAGGTGGTCTCGATGGTCGGCAGCGTGCACCCCTAATGATCAGCGTATAGTGTACGGAGTATTAGGACCAACGCGCACCGCACCGGATTTGTTCCGGGACGCACCCCGCGGTGCTCGAGCGGTATCTCTACGTGGTGAAGGGAATGCGATGAGCAGCGACGATGCGCCGCCGGCAGCGCGGCACCCGGGCCGTCCGGGAGCCCTATCGGCTGCGGCCGGCCGGAGGTGCCGGTGACCCATCCGCCCGATCCTGCCCGCGTCCTGCTCGAACTGCTGTGGCGGCACCAGCTGCCGCCTCGGCGCGGCGGCCGCGGTCCCCGGCAGACGGTGAGCGTCGACGAGGTGGTGGCCGCGGCGGTCGGCCTCGCGGACCGCGAGGGCTACGAGAAAGTGTCGGTCCGCGCGGTCGCCGCGGAACTGGGATTGCGGCCGATGAGCCTGTACACCTACGTGCCGAGCAAGGACGCGCTCACCGTCCTGATGGTGGACGCGGTCGCACTGGAGGATGCCCCGATCCCCGCCGGCCTGCCCGTGCGGGACCGGTTGGTGGCCGTCGCCCGGCAGATCCGGGACGAATACCTGAACCATCCGTGGCTGTTCGACGTGCCCTCCTGGCGCATGGTGCTGGGGCCCGGCCGGACGCGGCGGTACGAGCGGCACCTGGCGGCGGTGGACGGGGCGGGACTCGACGATATCGAGATGGACCGGGTGATCGCGGTGCTGTCGCAGTTCGCGACCGGTAATGCCCGGACCGCGCTCGCCGCGGCCCGCAGCGTGCGCGAGCAATCCGACGCCGACTGGTGGGCGGCGTACGGCCCGGTGCTCGAGCAGGTCATGCCGACCGCCGATTTCCCGCTGTCCACCCGGGTCGGCGCGGCCGTCGGCGAGCTGTATCACGCGCCCGGTGACCCGGCCGGAGATTTCGATTACGGGCTGCGACGCTTGATCGACGGCATCCTGCCCGGTTGAAACGCCCGTGACGGGCGACCGGATCGGTCGCCCGTCACGGAGACGGTGTTCTGTTGTTCGATGCTGTTGTGTCGGACGCGAGGACGGGTCAGAGAGCGGGAGCGGACTCCGTGTCGATCACGGCGTCGAGTTCGCGCAGTCGTTCCATGTGTTCATTCGCGTGGTGCTGGCAGAAGAGCAACTCGCCACCTGCGGGCAGAACGGCACGTACACGCGCAGCCGCCCCGCAGCGATCGCAGCGATCGACCGCGGTCAGTGGGGTGCTTGTCAGGGTTCCTGGCATGACTCCTCCGTCCTGGCTTCCGGCACAATACCGTTCACCTGGTGTGAGGCCCGTGGTCACTCCGCGGGCTCGCTTCCGCTACTTCCCAGCAGTGGTGTAACTACTCTGTCAGACGTTCGGGGCATCGGGTTTGTTCCCACTGGGGAACCAGTGTGTTTTCCCTAACACGACCAGCGGTTTTCGCCTGTGGCGAACACCGCGGGGCGGGTGTGGAAAACGTAGGGCCGTTGCTCCGTACCGACTGTCGAGTT
This sequence comes from Nocardia sienata NBRC 100364, assembly GCF_001613205.1. Classification (GTDB taxonomy): domain Bacteria; phylum Actinomycetota; class Actinomycetes; order Mycobacteriales; family Mycobacteriaceae; genus Nocardia; species Nocardia sienata. Next base: position 56,384 of record NZ_BDBX01000036.1, read on the forward strand.
GTGTATCGGAGGTTACCCGTGCCCTGTGACACTCACACCCTTGTTCACCTCTGCACTCCCGGTGAGTGGGCACTTGCCCGGCAAGATGGTGCGCATCGGCCCGATTCGCTGCGGACGGAGGGCTTCGTTCATCTCTCCGCGCCACAACAGGTGCATTTGCCCGCGAACCGTCTTTTCGCAGGTCGGCGCGACCTTCTGCTGCTGCGTCTGGATCCGGACCGGCTCGGGGCACCGGTGCGCTGGGAGCCAGGGGCGCCCAGCGACGATCCGGCGTTGCGTTTCCCACATCTGTACGGTCCGCTGCCGGTCGAGGCCGTGATCGGGGTGGACAGCTACCTCCCGGGCACCGACGGACGCTTCGTACCGCTGTCCGGCTGAGTCGCGCCCGACCTCGATTACAGGTGTCCGGCGGCCCCGTCGCCGAGTTCGCGCGCCAGGATCGCGGCCTGCACCCGCGAACGCATCCCCAATTTGGTGAGGACCCGTGACACATGTGTTTTGACCGTGGTCTCGCTGATGAACAGCCGCGCCGCGATCTGAGCGTTGGACAGCCCGCCGCCCAGGCAGTCGAACACTTCCTTCTCCCGGCCGGTGAGCTCGGCCATACCCGGTGGCGGTTCTGGCCCCCGCCCGGAGGGTGTTCCGGCGAAGGCGTCGATCACCGCGCGGGTGACCTCCGGGGCGAGCACCCCCTCGCCTGCGGCGACCGCGCGGACCGCGTCGACCAGCGCGGGCCCGGACGCCGATTTCAGCACGAACCCGGAGGCGCCCGCGCGGAGGCTGCGGAAAACGTACTCGTCCAGGTCGAAGGTGGTGAGGACGAGCACCCGTGCCAGGCCCTCACCGGTCACCCGGGTGGTCGCGGTGATGCCGTCCACGCCCGGCATGCGCACATCCATCAGCACCACATCCGGCCGCAGCGCCCGGGCCTGAGCCACCGCGACCTCGCCGTCGGCGGCCTCGCCTACGACCTCGATATCGCCGGCGGCGTCCAGGATCATGCGCAGTCCGGCGCGGATCGCGGCGTGATCATCGGCGAGGAGAACCCGGATCGTCACCGCGGATCACCCGCGGTGTCGGGCACCGCGGTCAGCGGTAGCCGCGCCCGTACCCACCAGGCGCCGGCCTGCGGCCCCGCTCGCAACGTACCGCCGAGGGCGGCCGCGCGTTCGCGCATGTTCGACAGGCCGCGGCATTCGGCGGCGGTTTCCGGCGTCGGCGGCGATCCGGCGGTCAACGGGTTGCGTACCGTCAGCACCAGTGTCGTGGACTCGCTGTACACGTCGATATCGACCTCCTGCCCGGGGGCGTGTTTCATCACATTGGTCACCGCTTCCTGGACGATGCGATAGGCCGCCTGGTCCACCGCCCCGGCCGGTACGGTCTCGCCCAGATCCAGCCGGGCCCGTACCCGCATACCTGCCTGCCGGGCCGCGGTGACCAGCCCGGGCAGCTGGGCCAGGCGCCCCGGCGCGGTCGTCTGATCGGTGTCGTCCGCACGGCGCAGCAGACCGATCATCGTCCGCATCTCCCGCAGCGCTTCGACGCTGTTGGTGCGGATCGCGCCGAGCACCCCGGCCAGCCGCGGCTCGGCGGTGCCGTCGAGGCTGCCCAGTGCCGCTTCGGATTGCAGGGCGATGGCCGACAGATGCCCGGCGATCACATCGTGCAGATCACGGGCCATGGCCTTGCGTTCGTCGGCCACTGCCGCCCGCCGGTCCAGTTCGGCGACGAGCGACAGGGCGCGAGCACGGGCCCGTTCGGCATCGGCGGTCTCCTTGTGCGCGCGGACGGTCAGACCCCACCACAGCGAGGTGCCGACGAAGGCCGCCGCCAGTACCAGCGCCAGCGACATCAGACGCCAGTCGCCGGTGACCGCCAGTACCACCCCCGCCGCGGTCGCGGAAAGCGCCAGCCAGGCCACCACGGCGCCCTGCATCTGGCGTCGCGTGCCGTACACCACGGCCGCGTAGATGAGATCGGTGTACACCAGCCACACCGGCAGTGTCGGCCCGAGCGAGAGATCCATCACCAGCGGGATCAGCCCCAGCACCATCGCCGTGATCGGCGCGCGGCGCCGCACCAGCAGGACCGCGCTCGCCAGCGCGAGGATCGTGATCCGCGGCAACAGCGGTCCGGCCTGCGCTTCGGAAGCGAACATCATATGGAAACCGGCCAGGTACAGCAGCACGCCGAACAGGAACCATCCGCCCGCCACGACGACGTCCCGTGTCGTCGCCGATAACGCCGACCACCGCTGCATCCGTTCATCTCAGCACACCGATGCATGGCTCGGATCCGTCGAAGTGATGAGCGGTGCCGGTACGAAACGCCGAGGCGCCCGGACGATTCGTGGCGCACGCGGGTCGCCGCCGTATCCGAGGTTCCGCTGTCCGGGTGCCGGTTGCGGGGACGTCGGGCATGGCCGGGGAAATGAGTCACTTCATCCGGGAAGCCGTCTGCTTTCCCGTTGCGGCCGCGGCCGGGCCGTGGTCTCGCGAAGTTCCCGGTGATCGGGGCGCGGAACCCCCGGCGGCGGTAATCTGCGGGGGCACCGTGTATGTCGGCCGCTGCGCCGACCCGTCCGCAGGACACCGTCCACCGGCCGGGCGAGCCCAGCGGCCCGGACGGACGGGAACCGGATGACGGTCTACACCCAGCGCCTCGGCGGCACGAACTATCGCTTCGACGGACTCGTCGACGTGCTGGCCAAGGCCACGCCCCGGCGCAGCGGCGACGAACTGGCCGGATGTGCCGCGGGCACCGATGCCGAACGAGCGGCCGCGCAATGGGTGCTCGCCGATATTCCGCTCACCGAGTTCCTCGAGCAGCCGGTGGTCCCCTACGAAACCGACGAAGTGACCCGGCTGATCCTGGACGCCCACGATCGCGCCGCGTTCGGCCCGGTCGCCGCGCTCACGGTCGGCGGGCTCCGGGACCGGCTGCTGGCGATCGCGGCCGGCGAGGGATCCGCCGATCCGGCCGCCACCCTGCGCGCGCTGGCGCCCGGACTGACCCCGGAGATGGCCGCCGCGGTCAGCAAGATCATGCGCAATCAGGACCTCATCGCTGTCGCGCACGCGGCCCGCGTGAGCTCGGCGTTCCGGACCACCATCGGGGCGCCCGGCGCCCTGGCCACCCGGTTACAGCCCAACCACCCCACCGACGACCGCGACGGGATCGCCGCCGCCGTCCTGGACGGCCTGCTGCTGGGCTGCGGGGATGCCGTGATCGGCATCAACCCGGCCACCGACTCCCCGCGGGCCGCGGCGGATCTGCTCACGCTGCTCGACGATATCCGCACCCGCTTCGACATTCCGGCGCAGTCGTGCGTGCTCGCCCATGTCACCACCACGATCGATCTGATCTCGGCCGGGGCGCCGGTCGACCTGGTCTTCCAGTCCGTCGCCGGTACAGAGGCCGCCAATGCGGCGTTCGGCGTGAACCTGGCGCTGCTGCGGGAAGCGAACGACGCCGGACGGTCGCTGCGGCGTGGCACCGTCGGCGACAATGTGATGTATCTGGAAACCGGTCAAGGGTCGGCGTTGTCGGCCGACGCGCACCGGGGAACAGGTGGGAGACCGGTGGATCAGCAGACCCTCGAGGCACGCGCCTACGCCGTGGCCCGGGAGCTGCGGCCGCTGCTGGTGAACACGGTGGTCGGGTTCATCGGCCCGGAGTACCTCTACGACGGCAAACAGATCGTGCGGGCGGGCCTCGAGGATCATTTCTGCGGCAAGTTGCTGGGCCTGCCGATGGGCGTGGACGTCTGCTACACCAATCACGCCGAAGCCGACCAGGACGATATGGATACGCTGCTCACTCTGCTCGGCGCCGCCGGATGTGCCTTCGTCATCGCGGTCCCCGGCGCCGACGATGTGATGCTGGGCTACCAGAGCCTGAGTTTCCACGACGCGCTCTACGTCCGCCGGGTGCTGGGACTGCGGCCCGCCCCGGAGTTCGCGCACTGGCTGGACCGGCTGGGGATGCTCGACGAGACCGGCCGGGTGCTGCCGGTGGCGCCGGCCGAATCGCCGTTGCGCGCGCTGACAGGGGGCCGATGACCACCGATGAGGAGCGGGCGCCTGCGGACAGCCAGGCGTTCTGGACCGGATTGCGGTCGTTCACCCAGGCACGCATCGGTTTGGGCCGGGCCGGTGACGCGCTGCCCACCCGGCGCGTCCTGGAGTTCGCCGCCGCGCACGCCGCCGCCCGCGATGCGGTGCACATCCCGCTCGAGGTACCGGCGCTGTGCGCGCGGCTCGCCGAACTCGGCGTGGGCGAGCCGGTCCATATCCCCAGCCGGGCCCGGGACCGGGCCGAATATCTGCGCCGCCCCGACCTCGGCCGGCTGCCGGGCGTCGACCCGGACGCGGCGGACGGCGGGCCGGTGCGACTCGCGCACTCGGGCGCCGATATCGGTCTGGTACTCGCCGATGGATTGTCCGCTCGCGCGCTCACCGCCCACGGGCCGCCCACTGTCGCAGCGCTGCTGGAGGTTCTGCGCCCGCGCTGGTCGATCGCGCCGCCGGTGGTGGCGACGCAGGCGCGGGTGGCGCTGGGCGACCATATCGGCGCCGCCCTGGGGGTAACGACTGTGCTGGTGCTGATCGGTGAACGTCCCGGCCTCTCGGTGGCAGACAGTCTCGGGGTCTACCTGACCCACCGGCCCCGGCCCGGTCGCACCGACGCCGACCGTAATTGCGTATCGAACATCCATCCACCCGAAGGCACGGGATACCGCCGGGCGGCGGAGGTCATCGCCGCCCTGGTGGCCGGGGCCCACCGGCTCGATCGCTCCGGTGTGACGCTGAAGGACACGTCCCGGGACCCGATCCTGCCGGGGCCGTCCGGCCGGTTGCCGGATGGCGGAACGGGATAGCCGCGCAACGGCCCCTGGACACCGTGGGAACCGATGGTTCCACACGTGTTCAGGGGCCGTTGTGTGGCTGCTGCCCGGACTCAGTCCAGGTAGTCGCGCAGGACCTGCGACCGGCTGGGGTGCCGGAGCTTGCTCATGGTCTTGGATTCGATCTGGCGGATCCGCTCGCGGGTCACCCCGTAGACCTGACCGATCTCGTCCAGGGTGCGCGGCTGACCGTCGGTCAGGCCGAACCGCAGCCGGACCACGCCCGCCTCACGTTCGGACAGGGTCTCCAGTACCGACTGCAGCTGATCCTGCAACAGGGTGAAGCTGACCGCGTCCACCGCGACCACGGCCTCGGAGTCCTCGATGAAATCACCGAGCTGGCTGTCGCCCTCGTCGCCGATGGTCTGATCCAGCGAAATGGGCTCCCGGGCGTACTGCTGGATCTCCAGCACCTTCTCCGGGGTGATGTCCATTTCCTTGGCCAGTTCCTCCGGGGTGGGCTCGCGGCCCAGATCCTGGAGCAGCTCGCGCTGGATACGCCCGAGCTTGTTGATGACCTCCACCATGTGCACCGGGATACGGATGGTGCGGGCCTGATCGGCCATGGCGCGGGTGATCGCCTGCCGGATCCACCAGGTGGCGTAGGTGGAGAACTTGTAGCCCTTGGTGTAGTCGAACTTCTCGACCGCGCGGATCAGGCCGAGGTTGCCCTCCTGGATGAGGTCCAGGAACGCCATCCCGCGGCCGGTGTAGCGCTTGGCCAGTGACACCACCAGGCGCAGGTTCGCCTCGAGCAGGTGGTTCTTGGCGCGGTTGCCGTCGCGGATGATCCAGTTGAAATCGCGGCGGGTGGCCACGGGAAGCTTGTCCCCGGCCTCGGTGAACTCGCGCATCTTCTCCGCCGCGTAGAGCCCGGCCTCGATCCGCTTGGCGAGTTCGACCTCCTCCTCGGCGTTGAGCAGCGCGACCTTACCGATCTGCTTGAGGTAGGCCCGCACCGAATCCGCGGACGCGGTCAGCTCGGCATCCTTGCGCGCCTGGCGCAGGGCCTCGGATTCCTCCTCGTCCCAGACGAAATCGCCGGAGGCCTTGTCCGCCGCGGTGGGTTCGGAGGTGCCGTCCTCGGCCGCCTCGGTCTCGGGTTCCTCCTCGACGGCCTCGGCGACGAGATCGTCGCCCTCGTCGGTGAGATCGTCCTCGGAGACCTCCAGATCGCCGAGATCCGCCACATCCAGCGAATCGTCGTCGAGCTGTTCCTCGCCCGAGCCAGGGGCGCCCGCGCTCCCCGCCTTCTTGGCCGGGGCCTTCTTGGCGGCTCCCTTCTTGGCAGCGGCCTTCTTGGCCGGAGCCTTCTTGGCAGCGGCCTTCTTCGCCGGGGCCTTCTTGGCCACGGCCTTGCGGGCCGGGCGTGCCGCGGGAACTTCCGTGGCCTCGGCGTCGGCCGATTCGGCTGTCTGACGGGTATTCGTGGCTACCACGTACGCCCTTTCGTGACGGTCTCGTGCGGCGTCACGCCAGAGTAGTATTCCGGCGGAGCGGTCTGTCGGGTTTACCGGCTAAAACGCCGGTCGGGGGTCCGGCTCACCGCCGGGTGCTTCCATTGTAACGATCCGACCAGTGTGCACTGGCCCGTGCGGTGGACAACCTCAGGGGGTGATCCCGGCGTCCACCGCCATGGCCGCGCCGACGATACCCGCTGTGTTCTTCAAGTTCGCCGGGACCACGCGGGTGCGGTTGGTCAGCAGCGGAATCCACTGGTCGGCGTCGCGGCTGATGCCGCCTCCGGCGACGATCACCGTCGGCCAGAAGAGGTCTTCCAGCCCGCTCAGTACGGTACTGACCCGCGCCGCCCACTCCGGATAGTCGAGGTTCTCCCTTTCCTTGACCGAGGCGGCGGCCCGGTGCTCGGTTTCCATGCCGCCGATCTCCAGATGCCCGAGTTCGGTGTTCGGGACGAGCGAGCCGTTGTTGAGCAGCGCGGAGCCGATCCCGGTACCGAAGGTGAGCAGGAGCACGAGGCCGTGGATATCGCGGGCGGCGCCGTAGCGGTCCTCGGCGAGTCCCGCGGCATCGGCGTCGTTGAGCACGGTCACCTCGCGACCGCCGAGTGCTGTCGCGAACAGGGCCCGGGCATCGGTGCCGATCCAGGACTTGTCGACATTGGCGGCGGTGTGCGCGACACCGTCGAGGACCACGCACGGCAGCGTGAGGCCCACCGGCCCGTCCCAGCCCGCGGTCTCGATCAACTTGGCCACGGCCGCCGCGACCGCGTCCGGGGTGGACGGATGCGGGGTCGCGATCTTGATGCGCTCGTGCACGAGCGCCCCGGTATCCAGATCGACCGCGGCGCCCTTGACGCCGCTACCGCCGATATCGATACCGAACGCGTGCCGTCCAACGGACATGCGGGTTCCTCGTTCCCTGTGCTGGCTGGTGTCGGGGTGGGCCGCACCGGTTTCCGGGTGGGCTCGGCCGCGTGCGCGGAGATCCGGACGGCGTCGACCGGCCACCCGCGGCGCGCCGCCTCCTCCGCCGCCGCGCGCCGCCGGTGTGGTGTGCACGACAAGGGTAATGTGCGCGCCCGAATGACCGCACCGCAGGATCTGTGCTGCGATGGAAGACGTGCCGGAATCGATTTGGTCTCTCACCGCTGCCACCGAACCCGCCCCCGCCGATGCCACCGTGCTGCGCCGGATCGCGGCCCATCTGGCCGGTATCGCCGCCGCGCATGTCCGGGCCCGCCGCCGCGAGGTCTTCGCCTCTGCCTCGGCCACCGAGGCCGCGGTACGCACCAAGAGCACCCCGACCGACCCGGTCACCGTGGTCGATACCGAGACCGAACAGCTGATCCGCGACGAACTGGCCCGGCTGCGACCCGGCGACCACATTCTCGGCGAAGAGGGGGGCGGCGATCCGGCCGCGGCGGCCGACGACGAGGTGATGTGGGTGGTCGACCCGATCGACGGCACCGTGAACTTCCTCTACGGGATTCCGGCCTATGCGGTATCGGTGGCCGCGGTGCGCGGCGGACGACCGGTCGCGGGTGCGGTCGCCGATGTCGCCGCGTCGACGGTCTACACCGCGGCCACCGGCCTCGGGGCGCTGCGGATCGGCCCGGACGGCCGCGATCGGCCGTTACGGTGCAACCCGGTGCGCTCCACGCAGCTGGCGCTGGTCGCGACCGGGTTCGCCTACGGGGTCCCGCGGCGGACCCGCCAAGCGGCCTGCGTCGCCGAGCTGCTGCCACATGTGCGCGATATCCGCCGGATCGGCGCGGCCGCGCTGGATCTGTGCATGGTCGCCGAGGGGCGGGTGGACGCGCACTACGAACACGGGCTGAATCCCTGGGATTGGGCGGCCGGCGCGCTGATCGCGGCCGAGGCCGGGGCGGTGCTGCGGCTGCCCTCGCTGTCGACGACCGGCGCCGCGGGGGCACTCGTGGTGGCCGCGGCGCCCGGCATCGCCGACGAACTGTTCGCGCTGCTCGATCGCCTGGGTGTGGCCGCGCCGATCCCGCAGGACTGACTCCGGGCCGGGGCCCGCGGTCAGCAGCGGGCGGTTCGGGCGGCCGCGAGCATATCCGGGTCGATCGACGGGCTCTCCCCGCTCACCGGGTTCTTCAGCGACCGCAGCACTTCTTCGGCGTCGTTGTTGGGCTGCAGATCGCCGCCGAACAGCGAGCCGAGCACCAGATCCACGGATTTGTCGGATCGTTTGTCCTCGATGAGCTCGGCGCACGGGACGGCCAGTTGCACGGCCGCAGCGATCGGGCGGCCGTTCTCGCCGAACCGGATCTGACCGGTGCATTCCAGGTCCCCGTTGGCATATACCGGATCGTTACCGTATGGATCTCCGGGCGGACTGCCGAAACCCAGATCACCGAGCTGGGCCGCGACGTGCGCGGCCTGACCGCGCTGGCCGTTGGCGTTCAGGACACGCACCTGGGTACCCGCCATCGGTGCGGGCTCCACATCCTCGAGGCGACTCGCCCCGACCCGCTGGCCGGGCAGCGGCTGCGGGGCGGCTTTGGGATCGGTGGCCGGGGTCGGCGAATTGCACGCCATCGGTGTGTGGTCGTCATCGTTGGTGGTCAGTGCTTTGATCCACAGACCTGCGCAAACAACCATGAGAACGACGACGAGAATCAGCCACGGCCGCGGCCGTCGACGCGGGTAGGGACGGCCTTTGGCATCCGTCGGACTGCCTTCGGTGATCAGTGAAACCACGTCGATACTGTACGTACCCCCGCCCGCGCGCCGCGCATTACCCAGGCCGCTCCGGGCGCGTTACCGGGGCCGGTCACGGCACGCTCGGGGCGGCGTATCGATTGCCCAGCGGTTTCGACACGGCCGGGTTTCGATTGCGACATTTTCCGCACCGTCCGCTATTGTCTGGCCGCCCAGACCGAAATATCCATGAGTAAATCGGCGATCGGTCGCGGGAACAAGCAGGGCAACTCATGCGTTGTCCGGACGCTATCGGAGGTGAGTCCATCGGATTCGCGCTGATAGAGGACCGGTGCGGGTGTGAAGTGCACCACCGGCGGGGCGGCGGGCGCGGTCGAGAGACGGCGTGCGCCGATCCGGATATACGGAGTAAGGACGAGGGGAAGACGACATGGCAACCGACTATGACGCACCGAGGCGTACCGAGTCCGACGATGTGTCGGAGGATTCGCTGGAGGAGCTGAAGGCTCGTCGCAACGAGGCCCAGTCCGCCGTCGTGGATGTCGACGAATCCGATACCGCGGAGTCGTTCGAGCTCCCCGGCGCGGACCTGTCCGAGGAAGTGCTGACGGTCCGGGTGATCCCGAAACAGGCCGACGAGTTCACCTGCTCGAGCTGTTTCCTGGTACATCACCGCAGCCGCCTCGCCAGTGAGGCGGGCGGTCAGATGATCTGCATGGATTGCGCGGCCTGAGCGGAGCGAGAGGTCAATCCGCGCTCGGAAGTCCGAGCGCGGTCAGGACCGCGGTGGGCCGGCGCGTGCTGACCAGCCAGTAGGGTGTCGGATCGTCCGGGTCGTCGAGTACCAGCAGGACCATGGTGCCGATCCACGGACGGTGCTGCACGTAGGCCGCGGGATCGAGCTGGCGGCCCAGCGCCGCGCTCTTGGCGCTCCTGGGCACCACGGTCGCCCGGGCGACGAACGATACCGGCAGATGGGCCCGGTCCACCCGCAGTTCGGGGGTGCCCGTCGCGTCCGGGACGACTTCGAGACGATGCCGGCTCATCCACAGCAGCACCCATACGGGCACCGGGAACAGCAGGACATACGGCAGCCAGGCCCGCAGGCCGGGCGCTCCCATATGGATCTCCGCGGCGAGCAGACCGGCGAGGGCGAAGCCCACCGGCCACCACCACAGCGGCACCCAGAGGCGTTCGCGATAGGCGGTCGGTTCCGGTCGCGCGGGGTGCTCGGTTTCGGCGGGTCGAGGCTGGTCGGACACGACTCAACACTAAGCGACACCCACGCGGGGCCTGCGCGTAGGCTGGTCGGACGTGAACGCACTCTCACCGATACCGCTGCTGCGGCTGGACCCCGGGATTCCCATGCCGACGCGTGCCCACGAAGGCGACGCGGGCGTGGATCTGTGCACCGCCGAGGACGTCGTCCTGGAACCGGGGGAGCGGGTACTGGTCGGCACCGGTATCGCCGTCGCGCTGCCGGTGGGCACCGTGGGCCTGATCCATCCCCGCTCCGGGCTGGCGGCCAAGGCCGGGCTATCCGTGGTGAACACGCCGGGGACCATCGACGCCGGGTACCGGGGAGAGATCAAGGTATGCCTGATCAACCACGATCCGCGCACACCCATCGAATTGCGCCGCGGTGACCGGATCGCGCAGCTGCTGGTGCAGCGGGTGGAGCTGGTCGAGTTCGTGGCAGTGGACCGGCTCGACGAGTCCGCGCGCGGCGCGGGCGGTTACGGATCCAGCGGGGGACACGCGAGTTTGACGCCGGGCGGGGCGGACGTCGCCACCGGCAAGGAGGCCTGACATGTTCGGACGACGGAAATCCGGCGGACGCAGATCCGGCGACGAGCGCGACACCGGCGCGTACACCACGGGTGAGTACGAGACCGGCGAATACGAGGACTACGACGACGGCGGATACCACCGCGCCGGATACGACGAGCCCTACGACGACAGCTATGACGACGGGTACGGCGGCGCCGCTTACAGCGACGCCTACGACGCCGCGATCGACGATCCCGACACCGAACCCCAGCGGCGCGGCCCCTACGACTACGACGATGTCGCCGAGGTGCTGGAGAACTTCGCCGATACCCGCCTCGACCTGGGTTCGGTGATCCTGCCGGTGCCGCCGGGTGGGCAGCTGCAGGTCGAGATGACCCCGCAGGGCACCCCGCAGGCGGTCCATCTGGCCACCGAACACGGACGCATCACCGTCGCGGCCTACGCTGCGCCGAAATCCAAGGGCCAGTGGCGCACTGTCGCGGCCGATCTGGCGGAATCGCTGCGCAAGGAGGGGGCCCGGGTCTCGGTGGAGAAGGGCCCGTGGGGCCGGGAACTGGTGGCCGTCACCGAGGGCGCCGATCTGCGCTTCATCGGGGTGGACGGGTACCGGTGGATGATCCGGCTCGTGGCGGCGGGACCCTCGGGTTCCACCGCGGCGGGCGGCCCGCTGGTCGTGGCGGCACGCACCGTGCTCAGCGAGACGATCATCCGGCGGGGAACCGACGCGCTGCCGGTGCGGGAACCGCTCCCGGTGGTCTTGCCTCAGCAGCTCGCCGAACAGCTCACCGCCGCCCACCAGCAGCAGCAACAGCAGGCCCAGCAGCAGGTCGCCACCCCGCCGCCCGGCGCCCGGCCCTCGCCGACGCCCGCGGTGCTGCCGCCCCAGCAGCCGCAGCAGCCGCGGCGGGGCGCCGAAGGGTCGGCGATGCAGCAGCTCGGTCGTAACTGACCGACCGGCGTGATCCGGTGCCCGAGCGGCACCGGATCACGCGGCCGGGGTACGGATCCGGCCGGCCGGCTGTCGGCGGGTGTCAGCCGAGGTGGCGCAGCGCCAGCCGCCCCACAATGCCCGGGTCGGCGCCGAATTCGTCCAACCTCACCTCGGTGAGCGCGGACCGGGGCGCCCGGCGTGCCCATTCCCGTCCCACGGCCACCGGATGCACCGGGTCGTCCGAAGCGGCGATCACCGCCAGGGGGACGCTCAGCGAGTCCAGTAGGGCGGGTTCCGGCCATTTGTACTGCGCCGCTTCCTCCAGCGCGGCCGGCAGCCCGGGCCACTGGGAGCGCCATGACCGGGTGAGCGCGTCGGCCAGCCAGCCGGGGCTGCTCGCCCGCATCCTGTCGATCACCGCATCGAGGCCCTCGGCGCGCAACTGGGCCGCCGTGGCCGCCGCACTGTGCGTGGCGGGGCATTCCGCGGTATCCGGGCCGGTCCACGCGGGCAGAGCCGCCACCACGCCACCGACCTCACCCGGTTCCCGGCCCGCGGCCCATTCGACGGCGACCGCGGCGCCGAGCGAAATACCCGCCGCCAGCACCGGGCCGCGGGTCGCGGCGGCGTCCAGGGCCGCGCGGTAGCTCTCGATCACCGCGGCCGGATCGGGGTCCACGGCGACGAAATCGATTCCCGCGGCGGCGGATGCGGGGCCGAACGCCCGGCGGGCGAAATACGCGTCGGAACCGGTTCCGGGGAGGGCGACGACAACGGCCGGACGTGGGGAATCGAACACCGGACCGAGCGTAGCGGTGCCGCCGGTACCCATCTACAGTGGCGGGTACGGCCACAGCCGGGCCGGAGTAAGGAAATCGGATGACGTGCGATCCATGTCGTCCGCGCACAGGAGAGCAGGCGATGTCTTCCGCGGCAGGAAGAAAAGCGGGCGCCAAGTCCGCGACCGGATATTTTCGCAGGCTCGGCCGCAGATTGACCGAGGATATCGATCAGCTCGACGCCGAGGAGCTGGCGGAGAAGGCGGACGCTTCGGGCGCCTGCCGGGTCTCGGAGTGCCGGCGCGGTGAGGAGGCGACGATGCTGGGCCGTTTGCGCAGTGTCGATTCCTGTCCGCAGGCCTCGGGTGCGAGTATGCAGGCGGAGTTCTTCGACGGTACCGATGCCATCACCCTGGTATGGATCGGGCGACGCCGGATTCCCGGTATCGAATCGGGACGGCGCATCATGGTGCGCGGCCGGGTGGGAGAACGCGAAGGCCGCAAGGTGATGTACAACCCCTACTACGAATTGCGCGGAAACAGCTGACGTATGCCATCGAGCGACGAGTACGCCACCAGACCGCTGCCCCGGGCCGCGATCACCCCGGAGTCCGCGCCCGCCGCCCGGGCCGGTTCCGCCGACGACCCTCCTGAGGAACCGGACAAGCAGACCTTGCTGGAACAGCTGGGCGGCTTCGGCGGCCTCATCTACTCGACGCTGCCGGTGCTGGTCTTCGTACCGGTGAACACCCTGTTCGGGCTCACCGCGGCGATCTGGGCCGCGCTCGGGATCGCGGCGGCGATCCTGGTCTGGCGGCTGGTGCGCCGCGAGCCGATCCAGCCCGCCATCTCCGGTTTCGTGGGCGTGGGTATCTGCGCGCTCATCGCCTGGCGGGTGGGCGAAGCCAAGGGATTCTTCCTGTTCGGCATCTACACCAGCCTGATCTACGGTGCCGCGTTCTTGATTTCGATACTCGTCCGGCGACCACTGGTCGGCGTGGTGTGGGGCGTGCTCAACGGCCACGGCGGCGACTGGCGCGCAGATCCGCGGGTGGTCCGCCTCTACGACCTGGCGACGGTGGCGTGGGTGCTCGTCTTCGGTGCCCGCTACCTGGTGCAGAACCATCTCTACGATACCGACAGCACGGGCTGGCTCGCCGCCGCGCGGATCGCGATGGGCTGGCCGCTCACTGCCGTCGCGCTGGTGGTGACGGTCTGGGCGGTGCGTCGTGCCGGGCATCTGCCCGCCGGCTCCGGACGGCATTCCGCCGGCCCGGCCTGACTCTCGCGGCGCCGCGTCATCCGAAGGCGAGGGCCGGCGTCATCCGGAAGGGTGGACGAGTACCCACCCTTTGGTGTCTATCCCGCGCGCGCCGTTCATCGGACGATCGTTACCGAAGACGATCTCCCGAGAGGACCGGCGAATGCGAACCGAGCAGCACCCGACCACCCGCCCCGAGCGGGGATCCGAACATCCGGTGCGGTCCCAGAGTCGCCGGATCTCCGCCGAACTGGACGTCCTCGTCCCGGCGGCGGCCGACGGTGACCGTGCCGCCGTGGCCGAGATCCTGCGACTGGTCCAGCCCCTCGTCCAGCGTTACTGCCGGACCCGCCTGGGCAATGCCGCCCATCTGCACGTCACCGCCGACGACGTCGCGCAGGAGGTGCTGATGGCCACTGTCCACGCCATCGGACGCTACCGGGATCAGGGGAAGTCGTTCCTCGCCTTCGTGTACGGCATCGCGGCGAACAAGGTGTCCGACGCCTTCCGCGCCGCCCAGGTGCATCCGGCCTATCCCGTGGCCGAGGTCCCCGAAGCGGTGTCCACCGCGGCCGGCCCCGAGGAGTGGGCGCTGGCCGCCGAACGCGGCGCCCTGGCCCGCGAACTGATGCAGCAGCTCAACCCCGTGCACCGGGAGGTACTGGTGATGCGGATCGTGCTTGGCTGGAGCGCGGCCGAGACCGCGGCGGCGATCGGCACCAGTCCCGGCGTGATCCGGGTCATGCAGTACCGGGCGTTGAACAAGCTGCGCGCACGCGCCGCGCAGCCCGTGGTCGCCTGAGGCCGCGGACACGGGCCGAGTGCTGCCGGGTGGTCAGTATTCGGCGTCCTGCGCGGGGGCCAGGCCGGTGGTGCCGCCGGTCGGCTGTTCGATCCCGTGCGGTGCCAGTACCGTGCGCAGCTCCTCCTCGGCGGCCGCGGAGACGACGAACAGCAATTCGTCGTCGCCCTCGAAGGGATCGTCGGGCTGCGGCACGATGACCCGTCCGCCGCGCAGAATGGTGACCAGCGCGGAATCCCGCGGCAGGGTCAGATTGCGCACCGGTTTGCCGGCCAGCGTCGTATCCGGTGGCAGAGTGAGCTCGACCAGATTGGCCTGTCCCTGCCGCAATGTCATCAGGCGGACCAGATCGCCCACCGATACCGCTTCCTCGACCAGGGAGGCCAGCAGGCGCGGGGTCGAGACGGCCACATCGACACCCCAGGAGCCGTCGAAGAGCCATTCGTTGCGCGGATCGTTGACCCGCGCTACCACCCGGCGTACCCCGAATTCGGTCTTGGCCAGCAGACTGTGCACCAGGTTGGCCTTGTCGTCGCCGGTCGCGGCGATGACGACCTCGTAGTCCTCCAGCCCGGCGTCTTCGAGCAGTTGCAGTTCGCAGGCGTCGGCATGGACCCAGATCGCCTCGGGGACCGCTTCGCGGTCGATATGGTCGAGTTGGCGTTCGAGCAGCATGACGATATGCCCCGCCCGGAGTAGTTCGCGGGCGATGGAGCGGCCGACGGCCCCGGCTCCGGCAATGGCCACTTTCATGATCAATCCTTGCTAGCTGGAGGTTTCGCGGCCAGCGCGACGGCCTCTCCGGCCGAACCGGAGGTGGCGGCCACGTACACGATGTCGTCGGCCTGCACGACGGTCTTGGCGTCCGGCAGGATGCCCTGTCCGAACCGGATGACGAACGCGACCCGGGCGCCGGTGGCGTCCTCCAGTTCGCTGACCGTGCGCCCGTACCACTCCTCGTGCAGGATCAGCTGGGCGACGGCGACTGTACCGGTGGGGTCGCGCCAGGTCGTGGTGCCCGCGTCACCGATCAGGGTGTGCAGGAAGCGGTCGGTCGTCCATGGCACGGTGGCGATGGTCGGGATACCGAGCCGTTCGTAGACGGCCGCGCGTTTGGCGTCGTAGATACGGGCGACCACCCGGTCGACACCGAACATCTCCCGCGCCACCCGCGCGGAGATGATGTTGGAGTTGTCGCCCGAGGACACCGCCGCGAAGGCACCGGCCCGTTCGATACCCGCCCGGCGCAGGACCTCGCGGTCGAACCCGACGCCCACCACCTGCTCACCCGGGAAGTCCGGGCCCAAGCGCCGGAACGCGTCCGGGTTGCGGTCGATGACGGCGACCTCGTGACCTATCCGGACCAGGGCGCGGGCCAGCGACGCCCCCACCCGGCCGCAACCCATGATCACCACGTACACCGTGAACCTCGCTCCTGACTCGCTCTGCCCTACGGCAAGTGAAACAGCCGTGTGGCTGCTGCGAAAACGAACCGTACTCGCTGGTTCTCGCCCTCAGCCACGTTCCCCCCGCGGGGGGTGGCCAAACCCCGGCGAGCGGTGATGCCTCGCAGCGCCGCGGGGCACGGGGGCTTATGCTCCGTCCAGTGTCGAAGTTGACGACCGCCACCAAGCGTCTGGTGTTGGGGCGGCCATTCCGTAGTGACTCCCTGGGCCACACCCTGCTGCCGAAACGGATCGCGCTGCCGGTGTTCGCCTCGGACGCGATGTCCTCGGTCGCCTACGCGCCCGAGGAGATTTTCCTTGTGCTGTCGGTGTCCGGGCTGGCCGGTTACGCGTACGCCCCGTGGCTCGGACTCGCCGTCGCGGTCGTGCTGGTCATCGTCGTCACCAGCTACCGCCAGAACGTGCACGCCTACCCGTCCGGCGGTGGTGACTTCGAGGTCGTCACCACGAATTTGGGTCCCACGGCCGGCCTGGTGGTGGGCAGCGCGCTTCTGGTCGACTATGTGCTCACGGTGGCGGTCTCGATCGCGTCGGCCGCCTCCACCATCGGTTCGGCGATCCCGTTCGTCGCGACCCACAAGGTGCTTTTCGCGGTGGCCGCCATCGTGCTCATCACCGCGATGAACCTGCGCGGGGTGAGGGAATCGGGCCGGATGTTCGCGCTGCTGTCCTATGCCTTCCTGTTCGGTATGTTCACCATGCTCGCCTGGGGGCTGATCCGGATCTTCGTCCTCGGCGACGAAGTACGCGCCGAATCGTCGGGTTTCGAACTGCGGGCCGAGGAGGAGCATCTGGCCGGGCTGGCCCTGATCTTCCTGCTCGCCCGCGCGTTCTCCTCGGGCTGTGCCGCGCTCACCGGTGTCGAGGCGATCAGCAACGGCGTACCTGCTTTCCGCAAACCCAAATCGCGTAATGCCGCGACGACTCTGCTGATGCTCGGGACGATCGCCATCGTGTTGCTGCTCGGTATGATCGTGCTCGCGCGCCAGGCACATGTGGTGTTCGCCGAACACCCCGAACAACTCGTCGGCGCGCCCGAGGGCTACCAGCAGAAAACATTGATCGCGCAGATCGCGCACGCGGTGTTCAGCGGTTTCACCCCCGGTTTCTACTTCGTCGCGGTGGTGACCGCGGTGATCCTGGTACTGGCCGCCAATACCGCGTTCAACGGGTTCCCGGTCCTGGGTTCGGTGCTGGCCCAGGCGCGCTTCCTGCCCCGCCAGCTGCATACGCGCGGCGACCGGCTGGCCTTCAGCAACGGGATCCTGTTCCTGGCGGTCGGCGCGATCGCGTTCGTGGTGGCGTTCGACGCGGAAGTGACCCGGCTGATCCAGCTCTACATCATCGGGGTGTTCGTCTCGTTCACCCTCAGCCAGACCGGCATGCTGCGGCATTGGAGCCGGTTGCTGGACCGGGAGACCGATCCGGCCGAGCGGCGCCGGATGATGCGGTCCCGGGCCATCAACGCGCTGGGCCTGGTGGCCACCGGGGCCGTCCTGGTGATCGTGCTGGTGACGAAGTTCTTCGCCGGCGCCTGGATCGCCATCGTCACCATGGCGGTGATCTTCGTGATCATGAAGATGATCCACCACCACTACAACTCGGTGGCCCGGGAACTCGAAGAACACGTGTGGGACGGGGTCCTGCCGAGCCGGACCCATTCGATCGTCCTGGTGTCGAAACTGCACCTGCCGACCCGCCGGGCACTGGCCTACGCCCGGGCCGGGCGGCCGGATACCCTCGAGGCGATCACGGTGAACGTGGACGAGGACGATACCCGGGCGCTCGTGCGGGACTGGGAGAAAAGCGATAATCCGGTCCCGTTGAAGGTGATCGAATCGCCCTATCGCGAGATCA
The DNA here is from genome assembly GCF_001613205.1 of Nocardia sienata NBRC 100364. GTDB lineage: Bacteria > Actinomycetota > Actinomycetes > Mycobacteriales > Mycobacteriaceae > Nocardia > Nocardia sienata. Next base: position 74,328 of record NZ_BDBX01000036.1, read on the forward strand.
CCAAACCGGTGCTCGAGTATGTGAAGCGGGTGCGCAAGGACGCGCCGCGCGATGTGGTGACCGTCTTCATCCCCGAATACGTGGTGGGGCACTGGTGGGAGCAGGTCCTGCACAATCAGAGCGCGTTACGGCTGAAGGGGCGGCTGCTGTTCGAACCGGGTGTGATGGTGACCAGCGTGCCGTGGCAGCTGAGTTCCTCGGCACGTGCCCGGGCGGCGGGCGAACCCGCGGCACCGGGCGCGGTACGGCGCGGTTACGGCGACAATGGGTGAGGTCCGATGAGTTCGTGGCGTGATCGGGTGCTGCCGGTACGGCTCGGGCCGCCCGGGCACGGCGGATTCTGTGTGGCGCGCCACGAGGGCCGGGTGGTGTTCGTCCGGCACGGCCTGCCCGGCGAGCTCGTGCGGGCCCGGGTCACCGAGGATCGTGGCGGCGCGTTCTGCCGCGCCGAGGCCGTGGAGATCATCGAGGCGTCGCCGGACCGGATTCCGGCCACCTGCCCGGTCTCGGGCCCGGGTGGGGCGGGGTGCTGCGATTTCTCCTTTGCCACCGCGCCGGCGCAGCGGCAGCTGAAGGCCGCGGTCGTGGCCGAACAGCTGAGGCGCATCACCGGTCTCGAACGCGCGGTCGAGGTGGAACCCATCACCGGTTCCGGCGATCGCACCGGCGGCTGGCGCACCCGGATCCGGCTCGCGGTGGATCTGGAGGGCCGCGCCGGTGTGCATCGCTACCGCAGCACCGAGGTGTTGACCGACCTCCGCTGTCCGCAACCCGTGCCCGGCGCCCTGGACGATATCGCTCGGCGTCGCTGGATGCCCGGCGCGGAGCTGGTGATCGCGGTCGACGACACCGGGGCCCGGCATATCGTCGAAATCGCTCCGCCGGTACCCGAGGCCGGCCGGCGCGGCGGTGATCGGCACGGTGGCCGATCCGGCCCCGGGGGCCGGGCCGACCGGCGTAGCGGACGTACACGCGGGCCGCGAGACGGATCGGGCCGGGGCGGCGCGGAGCCGGAGACGCCGGGCGCGCAGCGGCGGCGCACGGCCGCCCGGCGCGCCGCCGCCCACACCGACCGCGACGAATGGGTGGTCGAGGGCAGCGGCCGGGCCGTCCAGTACGTGGCCGGCCGACGCTGGGAGGTGTCGGCGGCCGGATTCTGGCAGGCGCACCGCGGTGCCGCCCAGTGCTATTCGGATATCGTCGCCGGCTGGGCCGACCCGGGCGTAGGTGCGACCGCGTGGGACCTGTACAGCGGCGCGGGAGTCTTCGCGGCGCGCCTGGCCGAACAGGTCGGGCCCACCGGAGCCGTGCATGCGCTGGAATCCGCACCGGCCGCGGTCGCCGACGGTAACGCCGCCCTGGGCGATCTGCCGTGGCTGGACCTGCGCGCCGCACGGGTGGAGCAGTGGGCTGCCGACCACCCGCATCCGAGGCCCCGGGTGGTCGTACTCGATCCGCCGCGGGCCGGGGCCGGCAAACCCGTGGTGCACGCCGTGACCGCCGCGGCGCCGGACCGGATCGTGCACATCGGCTGTGATCCGGCGTCGTTCGCCCGGGATCTGCGCCTCTACCTGGACGCCGGCTATGGACTGGCGGCGTTGCGCGCCTTCGACGCGTTCCCGGCGACCCATCATGTGGAATGTCTTGCGCTCCTGGAACGCTGAGAACGCCGGCGTCCGGGCCCGGCGCCCTACTTCAACTGCCAGGTGGCCCGCAGCGTCGCGGTGATCTCGGTCTCCCCGGATTCGATCGGCACCGGCGCCGGAGCCGACGCCGCGACCATCCGGATCCCGCCGGGTTCGGCGGGCTGCGCCGGCGGTGGCGCGGTGGTGTGTTCGGTGATCTCGAGCACGGGACCCAGGTCGCGGGCGGCGCGGCGGGCGTACTGCCGTGCCTTGTCCAGTGCGTTGTCCCAGGCGGCGTCGCGGGCGCGCTCGAGCAACCGTTCCGGGTCGGCGAAAGTGTGCCGCAGCCCACCCAGCCGCGCGTCGTCGCCGCCCGCCGCCACGGCATGGGCCACCACGTCCGCCGGGGCCGGTCGGGCGGGGTCGGCCGCGGCGGCGAGCGAGACCGTGAGGGTGCTGGTCGCGATATAACCGATCACCCGTGCCGTGCCGTCCTGCCAGGCCGTATCCGAGCGCACCGAGAGTATGCCGGTGCCGATATCGGTGCTCGGGACACCGTCTTCGCGCAGCGCGGCCGTCAGCGCCGTCACACTCCGGCCCGCCTTGTCGTATGCCAGACCGACGGTGCTCGCGCGACATTCGACGCCCATCGTGAGCACGATCAGATCGGGAGTGGCGCGTACGGTGCCGTATCCGAATACGGTCACCGTTCCCGCATGTGGCTGGGTCATCCGGTCTCCTCGCGGTCGGTTTGCGGCGCTCGCCGGTGCGCCGCCGTCCCGCGGTCCGCGGCCGGACGCGGTTCGCGCGGCACCCGTCTCTCACCTTAGGCTGGACCGAACGCCGGACCGCGGTTCCGGCCCGGTACGGAGATGGGTACGGCTCGCCGCCCGGGTGGTGCAGTCGGCCGCGGCTCCTAGACTGGTCGGATCAACTGCGCTATCCGGAGGGAGCGAATCAGGTGGGAGTGCTTTCCCGGGTCAATACGCCCGAAGACGTGCGTCGGCTCTCGGCACCGCAACTGCGGGAGCTGGCGGCCGAGATCCGCGAATTCCTGGTGCACAAGGTCGCCGTCACCGGCGGGCACCTGGGACCCAACCTCGGGGTGGTGGAACTCACCCTCGCCCTGCACCGGGTATTCGATTCGCCCGCCGATCCGTTGATCTTCGATACCGGGCACCAGGCCTACGTGCACAAGATCGTGACCGGTCGCAAGGACCGGTTCGACACCCTGCGCCGCAAGGACGGGTTGTCGGGGTATCCCAGCCGCGCCGAGAGCGAACACGACTGGGTGGAGTCCTCGCACGCCTCGGCGTCGCTGTCCTATGCCGACGGTCTGGCCAAGGCGTTCGCGCTCACCGGACAGGATCGCCATGTCGTGGCGGTCGTCGGTGACGGAGCGCTCACCGGCGGTATGTGCTGGGAAGCGCTGAACAATATCGCCGCTGCCAAGGACCGGCCCGTGGTGATCGTCGTCAACGACAACGGCCGCTCCTACGCCCCCACCATCGGCGGTCTGGCCGACCGGCTCACGGCGCTGCGCACCCAGCCGGTGTACGAGCATATGCTCGACACGGGCCGCCGGTTGCTGAAAAGTATTCCCGGCGTGGGTGATTCCGCGTATTCGATGGTGCACGCGGTGAAGGCCGGGATAAAGGACGCGGTGAGCCCGCAGGAGCTGTTCAGCGATCTCGGTCTCAAATACGTCGGTCCGGTGGACGGCCACGATCTCGTCGCGCTCGAGTCGGCGCTCCGGCACGCCAAGGATTTCGGCGGCCCGGTGGTGGTGCACGCGGTCACCCAGAAGGGGCACGGATACGAACCGGCCGAGAACCATGTGGCCGATCAGATGCACGCCTGCGGTCCCATCGATCCCCGCACCGGCGAAGCCGTGAGCAGCGGGACCGCGGTCAGCTGGACCTCGGTGTTCTCGAAGGAACTCATCGCCCACGCCGAACGTCGCGACGATATCGTCGCGATCACCGCGGCCATGCCCGGGCCCACCGGGTTGTCCGCGTTCGGTGAACGTTTCCCGGATCGGCTCTTCGATGTCGGTATCGCCGAACAGCACGCGCTGGCCTCGGCATCGGGTCTGGCGCTGGGCGGTATGCACCCGGTGGTGGCGATCTACTCGACCTTCCTGAACCGGGCGTTCGACCAGTTGCTGATGGATGTGGCATTACTGAAGCAACCGGTCACCCTGGTGCTGGACCGAGCCGGGATCACCGGCGCCGACGGTGCGAGCCACAACGGTATGTGGGATCTGTCGCTGCTCGGTATCGTGCCCGGGATGCGGGTGGCCGCCCCGCGCGATGCCGCGACCTTGGCCGAGGAACTGACCGAGGCGCTGGCCGTCGGCGACGGACCGACCGCGTTGCGGTTCCCCAAGGACAATGTGGGCGCCGAGATCAGGGCGCTCGAGCGGCTCGACGGCGTGGACGTGCTGTGGCTGCCGGACCGGGAGGGACCCTCGGCGCAGGCCCAGCGCGGCGATGTGCTGTTCGTGGCCGTCGGTGCCCTGATACCGGCTGCGCTACAGGCCGCGGAGTTGCTGGAGGCGGACGGGATCACCGCCACGGTCATCGACCCGCGGTGGGTGCTGCCGGTTTCCGATACCGTCGTGAAACTGGCCGAGAACTACCGTCTGGTGGTGACCCTGGAGGACAGCGGCCTGCACGGGGGGATCGGGGCGACCGTCTCGGCTCGGCTACGTGCCGCCGGTCTGGACGTGCCCGCTCGCGATATCGGTATTCCGCAGGAATTCCTGGAGCACGGCAGCATCGCTCAGGTGCGTCAGGAGCTCGGTCTGACCGCGCCCGATATCACCCGGCGCGTCACCGGCTGGCTGGACGCGTCCTAGCGGCCACGCGGGGGCGGCCCGGGTACCGTGCGGGTGGCCGTCAGTTCGGCGATTGGTCGACGAGGACGGTGGCCAATGGCTGGGCGGCGAGTTCGCGCTGCCAGGGCCGGGCGCCGTGACTCTCGAGGAAACCGTCGACCGCCGCCGCGACCTCGCCGGCGGCTTCCGGCCCGCCGCGGTAATCGGGCAGGCCGTCCCAGCACAGCCGCCGCACCAGGTCGGGAGACAGTAGATTCTCCACCGGTACCGCTACCCGCTCGGAGATCCGGGTCATCACCGCGCGGGCCCGGGTCAACCGGGCCGCGGCAGCGGGATCGCGCCGTTCCCAGCGGTTCACCGGCGGCGGCCCGTCGTAGGGCTGGCTCATTCGGGGTAGGTCCTCGTCCGGTAGGGCGCGTGCGCGTTCCACCGCGCCCAGCCATTCCCGCGAGTAGCGGCGCTGGCGGGGGCCGCCGAACACCGGTAGCTCCCGTAGCTGCCCGATCGAGGCGGGTTCGGCCTTGGCGGCCGCGATGATGGCGGAATCCGGGAGAATCCGGGAGGGCGCGATATCGCGGCCGCGCGCCAGCGTATCGCGGGTGGTCCACAGTTCCCGCACGATCGCCAGCTGGCGGGCCCGGCGCAGTGTGTGGATTCCGGAGGTGCGGCGCCAGCGGTCCGGTTTCGGCGTGGCCGGTTCGAGCAGCCGGATATGTTCGAACTCTTGGGCGGCCCAATCGGTTTTGCCCTGCTCGGCCAGCGAGGCGGCCACGGCCGCACGGAGTTCGATCAGTAGTTCCACATCGAGGGCGGCGTAGTTGAGCCAGGCTTCCGGGAGGGGCCTGGTCGACCAGTCCGCGGCGCCGTGCCCCTTGCGCAGCGCCCGACCCAGCAGTTGCTCGACCATGGCCGCCAGACCGACCCGGGGAAACCCGGCCAGTCGCCCGCCCAGTTCGGTATCGAACAGCTGCGCCGGGCGCAGGCCCAGCTCGGCCAGGCCGGGTAGGTCCTGGTCGGCCGAATGCAGAATCCATTCCAGTCCGTTGATCGCCGCGGCCAGCGGCGCCAGCGCGTCGGCGACCGGTATCGGGTCGATGAGCACGGTGCCCGCCCCGGCACGGCGCAACTGGATCAGATACGCCCGCGACGAATACCGGAAGCCGGACGCACGTTCGGCGTCCACCGCCAGCGGCCCGGAGCCGGCGGCGAGAAGTTCGGCGGCCGCCGCCACCTCCTCGGCGGTGCGGCAGACCCGGGGGATACCCTCGGCCGGGGCCAGCAGCGGTACCGCGGCGGGCTCGGCCGGACCAGGATCGATGGCCTCGTCGTGTGGGCCCACATCGGACGCCGGAGGCAGGCCGGTGCCACCATCCGGGTGGTCACCGGACAGGTGTTCGGGCTCCTCTACTACCGGCATAGAGCGCCACTCTACGTGGCCGAGGCCGGCTCCGATATTCAAGCACGGTCGGTCTCGCCCGCGGGCGAGGGCCGCAGATCGGTGATCCCCGCCGGCGGCAGACCCGCCGCGTAGGCCAGGACTTCCCCGAACGCTTCCACATGGGGGCGCATCTCGGTGGTGCGCGCGGTCCAGGAGGCCCGGAGTTCGAGCTGGTGCGCGCGGGGCGGACCGGCGATATCTCCGTAGCGCACCGAACTGGTGGAGGTCACCGTACCGCCGAGCGCGGTGAACGGTCCGTCCCGGGATTCCAGGGCGTCCACCAGCCAGCTCCAGGCGACCTCCGGTAGCAGCGGATCGGCGGCCAGCGCACCGTCGATATCGGCCTGGATATAGGCGACCAGACGGAAGACGCCGTGCCACGCCTCGTCCCCGCCGGGGTCGTGGAGCAGGATGAGCCGCCCGAAGGCGTCACCGTCGGAATCGATCGGTACGACGGGTGAGTCCTCGTGGATCACCTCGGCGCCGAGCGCATAGGAGTACGGGGCGAGACGCTGCGGCGGACGGATCGGGGACAGCTCGATCCGCGGGTGTACGGATGCGGCGCCCATCGCCGAGACGGCGGCACGAAACGCTGCGGGTTCGTCGCCGGGCCCGTCGTCGGGTGCGCCGTCGCGGATATCGAGCGGTGTCACGGGGAATGACGGTAGACCCGTAGCGCCCGGGGCGCGCGGAGGCGCGCCGGGCGACCGTTGTTGCTGCGTGCGCGGGCTCGACCGTGGTAAACACCGCGCAACCCGGTGGGGCGGCGTACGCAACCGCCGCCCAGGACGGCGGATCGGTGGTTGCGGCGATGCTGTGCGGCCTTGCGCGCCCGGCCGGCCGGGGCCGCATACGATGGCGGGTGATGAGCACATATACGCGCCGCCGGTTGTCCGATGCCCCGTTCCTGGCCGCCGCCACCGGCGCCACACCGGCACGGCGGCCGGTGTGGTTCATGCGCCAGGCGGGCCGGTCGCTGCCGGAATACCGCGAGGTCCGGGCAGGTATCGGGATGCTGGAGTCGTGTTTCGATCCGGAACTCGTCTGTGAGATCACGATGCAGCCGATCCGCCGCCACGGCGTCGACGCGGCGATCCTGTTCTCCGATATCGTCGTTCCGCTCAAGGCCGCCGGAATCGATCTCGATATCGTGGCCGGAGTCGGGCCGGTGGTGGCCACACCGGTACGTACGGCCGCCGACGTCCAGGCGCTGCCCCGGTTGCGGCCCGAGGAAGTGGGCGCGGTCATCGACGGAGTGCGGTTGCTGGTCTCCGAACTCGGACAGACTCCGCTCATCGGTTTCGCCGGTGCCCCGTTCACGCTGGCGTCCTATCTGGTGGAGGGCGGCCCCAGCAAGAACCATGAGCGGACCAAGGCCATGATGCACGGCGATCCGACGACCTGGCACGCGCTGCTGGGAGTGCTCACCGATATCACCATCGTGTTCCTGCAGGCCCAGCTCGAGGCCGGGGTGGACGCGGTGCAGCTGTTCGACTCGTGGGCCGGGGCGCTCTCGCTGGCCGACTACCGCCGCTATGTGCTGCCGCATTCGGAGCGGGTCTTCGCCGAACTCGCCGCGGCCGAGGTACCCCGGATCCATTTCGGGGTGGGTACCGGAGAACTGCTCGGCGCCATGGGTGAGGCCGGGGCCGATGTGGTCGGCGTCGATTGGCGGCTGCCGCTGACCGAGGCGGTGCGGCGGGTCGGCCCCGGAAAAGCTTTGCAGGGCAATCTCGATCCCGCGGTGCTCTTCGCGGGCTGGCCGGTGGTGGAGGCCGAGGCCCGCCGGATCGCCGACGAAGCGGATTCGGCGCTGGCCATGGGCGCCGCGGGCCATATCTTCAATCTGGGGCACGGGGTGCTGCCCGAGACCGATCCGGGGGTGCTCACGGCGCTGGTGGAGCTGGTCCACGAGCTGTGAGGCCACGGCAGCCGTCGTGATTACGGCGTCCGCGACCGGACGCTCCGGCCGGGGTGGGTGGTCCGGGCCCCCAGGGCGCGATCGCGCGGTACGCGGACGCCGGATACGGTCGGAGGATGAGAATCGCGGTGGTCGGTGGGGGGATCAGCGGGCTCGTCGCGGCCTACCGGTTGCGCAGGCTGCTGGGGGAATCGGTCGCGATCACGGTGGCCGACACCCGGGACCGGGTCGGCGGGGTGCTCCGAACCAGCGAGATCGCGGGCGAACCGGTCGATCTGGGCGCGGAGGCGTTCGTCGGCCGGCGGCCCGAGGTGCCCGAGCTGCTGAGCGAACTGGGGATTGCCGATCAGCTGGTACATCCGGCCGGTCTGCGCCCGCTGATCTGGTCGCAGGGGTGTACCCACCCGCTCCCGGAGCGCACGCTGATGGGTATCCCGGCCGATGCCGCGGCCGTCGACGGATTGGTCGATGCCGCGACCGTGGCGCGCATCGCCACCGAACCCGAGCGTCCGTTCGCCTGGCGGCCCGGCGCCGATATCGATGTGTGCTCGCTGGTGGCCGACCGATTCGGGGAGCAGACCGTGGCGCGCAGTGTCGATCCGCTGCTCGGCGGCGTGTACGCCGGTTCCGCCCGCTCCATCGGCCTGCGCGCGGCGCTGCCCACGCTGGCCGCGGCGCTGGACCGTGGCGCCCGCTGCCTCACCGAGGCGGTAGCGGCCGCACTACCCCCGCCTTCCGGCGCGCCGGTGTTCGGGGCGCTGCGCGACGGTTACGGCGCGCTGCTGGACGCGCTGGCCGGTCGGACGGCGGCCACCACGGTCCAGGACACCGCCGTCACCGGTCTCCGGCGGATACCGGGTGGCTGGGTGGTGGAACCGCTCGGGGAATTCGAGGCGGTCGTCCTCGCGACCCCGGCGCCGGTGACGGCCCGCTTGCTGACCGATATCGCGCCCGCGGCGGCGCGCGCGGCCGCGGGAATCGAGCTGTCCTCCTCCGCACTGGTCGCATTGGAGCTGCCGAAGGACACCGCGCTGCCGCCGAATTCGGGTGTGCTGGTCGCGACCGGGGAGCCGTTGCGGGCCAAGGCGTTCACCCTGTCCAGCCGGAAATGGGCCCATCTGGCCGCGCGGGAGACGGCCCTGGTGCGGGTCTCGTTCGGCCGGTTCGGTGACGACGCGGTGCTGGGTCTGCCCGATGCCGAACTCATCGATGCCGCCATCGCCGACCTGGCCACCGTCACGGGAGTGCCGATCACCCCGCGCTCGGCGATCGTGCAGCGCTGGCCCGGTGGGCTCGCCCAGTACGCCCCCGGGCACACCGAACGGGTCGCCGAGATCGAGTCCGCGCTGGCCGGTTTCGGCGATCTCGCGGTGACCGGCGCCTATCTGCACGGTGTCGGGGTGCCCGCCTGTGTGGCGACGGCGACGAGGGCTGCGACACATATCGCCGGCGGTGCGGCTGCGGCACCGGCCTGACCGCCGCTGCACCCGGGTGTGGGCAGCCGGTCGGTCCGGGCCCGGCGATCGACCGGCCCCGGCCCCGTGAGGATCCGGCGAGTGGCACGATGGGGCTATGGCGCGACTCGATTACCAGTCCCTCAACTCCACCATCCGCTATCTCATGTTCTCCGTGTACCAGGTGCGGCCCGGGGTACTGGGGGACGACCGCGCGACAGCGCTGAAGGAGGCCCGCGAGTTCTTCGACGGGCTGGCCGATCGCGGTGTCGTGGTGCGTGGCGTCTACGACGTGGCCGGGATGCGCGCCGACGCGGATTTCATGGTGTGGACCCACGCCGAGCGGGTCGAGGACCTGCAGGCCGCCTACGCCGATTTCCGGCGCACCACCGAACTCGGCCGGGCCAGCACCCCGGTCTGGAGCAATGTGGCGTTGCACCGGCCCGCGGAGTTCAACAAAAGTCATATCCCCGCGTTCCTGGCCGGTGAGGAAGCCGGGAACTATATCTGCGTCTACCCGTTCGTCCGGTCCTACGAGTGGTATCTGCTGCCCGACGACGAACGCCGCAAGATGCTCGCCGATCACGGCAAGGAAGCGCGCGGCTACCCCGATGTGCGAGCCAATACCGTCGCGTCGTTCGCGCTCGGCGACTACGAGTGGATCCTCGCGTTCGAAGCGCCGGAGCTGCATCGGATCGTCGATCTGATGCGTGACCTGCGGGCCACCGAGGCCCGGATGCACGTCCGGGAGGAGACCCCCTTCTACACCGGGCCGCGGGTCGAACTCGATCAGCTCGTCGCCGCACTGCCCTGACCGGGCGCGGCGCAAACCGCCCGGCGGAGACTGCGGGAACGGGGACATATCCGCCGGGCGGTTGTCACATGACCTACAGCGGGCCGACAGGACGGGTCACTGCGCTGTGCCGGTCGCGGGTCGCAGGCGCAGGGAGATGGAGTTGATGCAGTACCGCTTGTCGGTGGGCGTCGGATAGCCCTCGCCCTCGAACACATGCCCGAGGTGGCTGTGGCAGTTCGCGCACAGCACTTCGACGCGGCGCATGCCCAGCGAATTGTCCTCGCGCAGCAGTACCGCGTCCGAGTCGGCCGGATCGAAGAAGGACGGCCATCCGCAATGCGACTCGAACTTCTCCGTGCTCCGGAAGAGTTCGGCGCCGCAGGCACGGCAGCTGTACACCCCTTCGGTGGTGGTGTCGGTGTACTCACCTGTGAACGGTCGCTCGGTGCCGGCTTCACGGAGCACCGCGTACTCCGCGGGGTCCAGCCGGGCCCGCCACTCCTGCGGGCTGAGCTGAATCTTCGGGGTCGGCAGGGAGGTATCGGTCGCGTCCGTTTCGGAACTCATGCCTCCACGCTAATACGTGTGCCGCGGCGCGTCCCGTATCAGCCGCGGACGGCCTGCGTCTCGACCACGCGCGCACCGGCCGGCTCGGTCTCCACCGCGCGGCCTGCGGCCGGGGAGCGGACCGGCGGGGCCGGGGCGGCGAAATCGTCCACTCCGGCGTCCCGGGAGTCGGGCGCCTCGGCCATCCACACCGGGTCCAGCCGCGGCAGCCGGCCCGCGCGCCGGGCGGCCAGATACCGGTCGCCGAGCACACAGAACACGACGACCAGCAGCAGGCCCCACCCGAAGGTGATCCGCAGATATTCCAGGTTGCGGCCGATATCGGGCCAGCGGTCCGACAGCCATTTGTCGTAGGACAGGAAACCGAAAATCGCCAGCCAGGCCGGCCAATTGCGCAGCACGGAATTGCGCAGCACGACCGACATGAGGAACGGGAACAGCATCATCGAGTAGTACATCTGGCCCAGCGAGGCCAGCAGCCACGAGGCGGTGAGCAGCACACCCGAGGCGGTGGTGACGAAGAACAGCTCGTCCTCGCGGTAGTACCGGTACAGGATCCACAGTGAGACCAGCACCAGGACGGCCATCGTGAGCCGGATGGTCCAGGTCAGCCAGGGCGGCAGGCCGTAGTACTCCGCGTTGCCGGGAATGGCGCTGTTGAAGTAATCGCGCGTTTCGAACAGATACGGCGCGGTGCGGGTGAAGAAGCTCTCCGGATCCCGCGACAGCGGCCAGGCGACGCCGGTCAGCGCGATCGGCACGGCCACCGCAGTGGCGACGAGTGTCCATTGTTTGCGGACCACGGCGATCAGCAGCAGCGGCGCCAGTGTCGGTTTGACGGCCATACTCAGGCCCAGCACCACACCTGCCCAGACATCTCGTCGTCGCAACAGCAGGATCAGGAACAGCATCTCCGCCAGCAGCAGGCAGCCGTTGACATTGGTGAACACCAGCGTGTTGATCACCGTCTCGGACAGGAACATCGCCAGCAGCAGTACCGGGGCGGCGATGGAGCGCAGCGTGTAGTTGAACAGCCGCAGCAGCAGATACCAGGCGATCAGGATGGCGACAGCGTTGAGCAGGATGAACAGCCAGCGCGACTTCTCGTAGTCGATCACCGCGATGGGCGCGATCAACAGGGTGCCGCTGGGCGGGTACAGGTAGTGCGGGTCGACCGAATCGAAATTCGCCGTGTAGACCGCGCGCCCGTTGAGGAAATCCAGCGAGGCCTGGTAGACCGGCTTGTAGTCATCGGTCACGAAACCGTTGACAGCCTTGATGAACACCCGGTTCAGCACGGTCATGACCGCCAGCGGCCACAGCGCGAACCGGATCACGTCGGCGGTTGTTCGAGCAGTGCGGGGCTCGAGCTGTCGAAGGAACACCACGGCACGGTACACCGGGCGGTGCCGTGGTGTTGCCGGGGCCCACCCTCGACGCGCCGGTCAGGCGCCCCTCGGGCGGTGTTCGCCAGGGCCGTCGCGCGGGTCCGGTCAGGCGGGGCAGGCGGTGCCGTCGCCGGGCAGCCGCCCGTCCTTCAGGTACTCCACGAGCGCGGTCTGCGCGCAGCCGGAATGCGCGCTCACCGGATGACCCCACCCCTGCCAGGTCATGGTCGAGGTCCGGGCACCGGCGGCGCCGAGGGCGCCGGTGACCGAGGCCTGGGCGGCGCCGGTCACCGGATCGGCCACCCCGGTGAGCACCAGCACCGGCAACTCGAGTTTCTCCAGCGCCGCGGGGGCCTCGGTCACCGGCCAGGCCGAGCAGGCCAGCATCGATAGCGCGCTCGCCCGGCCGAACGCCGGATACTTCTGCGCCCAGATGCCGGCGAGGTCGGTGACCTGGGGCGCGGGCGGGGTCTGCGGCAGATCGGTGCAGCCGTTGACGAATTGGCCGTCGGTCGCGGTGGCGGCCTCCTGCTGGTCGATCAGCGCCTTCAGTCCGCCGAGATCGCCGCGCCCGGCCGCGGACAGGGCGTCGGCGAGTGCGCCGATCCGGCCGGTCTGGTCCGCGCGGGGGCTGCCGAGGAACCCGGTGACAGCCGTGCGTACCGCGTTTGCCGAGATGTCGCCCAGCTGCCCGTCGGCGGCTTTCTGCACCAGCGCGGTCACCGCCGCGCGTGGATCGGGTCCGAGTGAACACGAGATGCCGGCGCACTGCTGGGCGAACGCCGACAGCGCCGCCTCCGCGCCCTGGACCGCGGTCTCGGCCCGGGTGACGGTGTCCACGCCCACCGGAGTGGGGGAGTCGAGGACCAGCCGGGCCAGATGGTCACCGTACTTGCGGGCGTACTCCAGTCCCACCAGCGCGCCGCTGCCCGTGCCCAGCACGGCGATATGATCGACATTCCATTCGCGGCGCAACTGCTCGATATCGTCGGCGGCGTGCGCGGCGTCGAAGGTGCCGTCGTAGGGCTGCAGGAAGTCCCGGCAGGAAATGGTTCCGTTGCGGGACAGATCCGACATACCGGTCACCGCGTCACCGCCCGGCGTGAACTGGGCGTTGTCCTGCAGACCGCTGCGGATATCGGCGGGCAGACAGTCGATCGCCTGGGAGGTGCCGATACCCCGGCGGTCCACCGCGACCAAGGGGTGCGCGGTGAGCAGGGCGCTCGCCGGACCGCTGGCCAGCCCCGCGAGAGTGGCGCCGGAGGAGCGGTCGACACCGGAGGTGAGTACCAGAGGCGCGGCGTCGGGCGGGGTCTGCGGCAGCCGGGCGCGCACCGCGCCGGTACGGAAATTGCCCAGTACCGAGCCCGCGCTGTCGATCGGGGTGGAGAAATCGGCACATTCCAGTACCAGCCCGGCGGGTCCCGGGCCCATCCCGGCGTTGTCGAATGTTTCCCGGGTGCAGTCGCGCCATGGGAGATCCTTTGTCGGGACCTCGGCGGCGGGCGGCGGCGGGACCTGGGCGGAGGTGGTGGATTCGCCTGGTACAGGCGGACGTTCGACGGCGACGTGCGGGCGGTCCGACGGACCGGCCCCGCATCCGGCGATCATGATCAAAAGTGCCGAGGCCGGCACCACTGCCCGAGTCCAGCGCATGCGCTACACCCTGCCAGGTCCGGATCGGATCCGCCTGAGCGGGACGCCCGGGCCCCGCCGCGCACGCCCGCCGCTCGGTTTCAGACGCGCACCCAGCGGGCGAGTATCGTCCCGTCCGAGTCCAGCAGCACATGCGCCGGCATCATCGACATCCCGAATTCCTCGTGCGACACCGAGATCCGGCGCGCCGCGCCGCCGACCAGCAGCGGCGCGGTGGTCAGGCAGAGTTCGTCGACCGCCCCCGCGCCGGCCAGCGAGCCGAACAGCTGTGGTCCGCCTTCGCACAGCACCCGTCGCAACCCACGCGCCGCGAGCGCCTCCGGAACTGCCTGTGGCGCGATGATCTCGTCACCGATTTCGATCACCTCGGCACCGGCGTCGGCAAGCGCGCGTACCCGCTGCGCGGGCGCCGCGGCGGTGGTGAGGATCAGGGTGGGGGTCCGGGCGGTGGTGATCACCCGATGGTCCGGGTCCAGCGCGGCGGTGGCGGTCACGATCGCGATCGGCGGCGGATCGCCCTCGACATGGCCGCCGATGCCACGGGCGAACAGCTCACGCCGCAGACCCGGGTCGGTCTGCGCGCCCCCGTAGTTCTCCGCGCGTACGGTGCCCGCGCCGACCAGGACGACCTCGCACAGTTCGCGCAGCAGATGGAACACCCGTTTGTCCGCCGGGGTGCCCAAGGCGCCCGATACGCCACCCGATCCGGTGACGGCGCCGTCGATACTGGAAACGAAATTGACTCGCAGCCAGCTGTCGTCCGGGCCGCCCGGGTAGGCGTACAGATCGGCGAGTGCGTCGTTGTCGAGGTCTGTGAGCTGGATCGCATCCGGGATACGCTGCATACCAACAGCTCATACCACGTCACTAGGCTACGTCCATGCCGATGCGCCTCGTCGACCGCCGTCCGGAGGTCCCCGCCGACCAGCTGGTCGCCCAGATGGTACCGCCGCCCATGTTCGACGAGGTCGGTTTCGATACCTACATCCCCGACCCGAACGAGCCCAGCCAGGCCGCGGCGGTCGCCTCGGCCCGTGCCTTCGCGGAGAAGGTCACCGCCATCCACAAGGCCACGCACAAGAAGTCCTTCTTCGGGAAGAGGAAGCCGACCCAGGGCGCGGGCCTGTACCTGGACGGCGGTTTCGGTGTCGGCAAGACACACCTGTTGGCCTCGATCTTCCACAGCGCGCCGGCGCCGAAATCGTTCGGCACCTTCGGCGAACTCACCAACCTGGTCGGCGCGCTCGGATTCGGCAACGCGGTCGAGCGGTTGTCGGCGAACAGTGTGCTGTGCATCGACGAATTCGAACTGGACGATCCGGGCGACACCATGCTCGTCTCCCGGCTGCTCACCGAGCTCTCGGCGAGCGGCGTCTCGGTCGCGGCCACTTCCAACACGCTGCCCGGCCAGCTCGGCGAGGGCCGGTTCGCCGCGCAGGACTTCCTGCGCGAGATCAAGAAGCTCGGCTCGATCTTCGACACGGTCCGGGTGGACGGCCCCGACTACCGGCACCGTGATCTGCCGCCGGCGCCGGAGCCCAGCAGTGACGCGCAGCTGAACGAACGGTCGGCGGCCACTCCCGGCGCGACGCTGGACGATTTCGACGCCCTGCTGCGCCACCTCGGCACCCTGCACCCGTCGAAGTTCGGCGCGCTGATCGACGGAGTCTCGGCGGTATTCGTCTCCGGTGTGCATCCGGTCAACGATCAGGCGGTGGCCCTGCGCCTGGTGGTGCTGGCCGACCGGCTCTACGACGCGGGCACCCCCGTGACCGTCTCGGGAGCGAAACTCGACGAGATCTTCTCCCAGGAAATGCTCGACGGCGGCTATCGCAAGAAGTACCTGCGGGCGATCTCGCGGCTGTTGGCGCTGTCCCGTTTCGAGGTACCGGCCTGAGGGCGGCCCGGCGGTAGCCGGATCGTTCCCGGACGCCGGGCGCCGACCCGCGCGGCGTGCGCGGACGCGCCGTTTCCGGGTTGACCGCGGCGCCGGGGATTGGTTTGCTGACTCCGGCACGCCGCGCGGGGGTGCCGGCGAGCACGATGGGAGATCCGCTCATGGTTCATCGTTCGGCGCGCGTACCGGCCGCTGTTCTCACCGGTGCCCTGATCGCGTTCGGCCCAGCCGCGGCGGCGAATGTCACCGCCGCTCCGGCGGCCGCCGACGTGCTCACCGCCGACCGCTCGCTACATCTCACCGGTGCTCCCAACGCCCGCGATCTCGGCGGTTACCGCACCGTGGACGGACGGACCGTACGTACCGGCATCGCGCTGCGCTCCGATCAACTCAACGACCTCACCCCCGCGGATCTGGCGGAACTGACCCGGCTCGGGGTCGGTACGGTCGCCGATCTGCGCACGGTCTACGAGCGCGCGCTCGGACCGGACCGGATCCCCGCCGGTGCGCGCGCCAACTGGTACGACATGATCGGCGCCGCCCCGCTACCGGAACTCGTGTCGACCCTCGCCGGTGGCAGCGACCTGTACCGGGCGTTCATCACCGCCCCGGGCGCGAACCAGGCGGTGGCCGGAGTGCTGCGCGATATCGCGGCGTCCGGGCAGGCGCCCGAAGCCGGCGCGGTGCTCTTCCACTGCACCGCCGGTAAGGACCGGACCGGCTGGACCGCCGCGGTCCTGCTCACGATCCTCGGTGTGGATCGGGCCACGGTCACCGAGGATTACCTGCTGTCCAACCACTACCGCGGCGCCGCGGCCGGTGATCCGGTGGGCGGGGTCCAGCGGGAGTGGCTCGACGCCGCCTTCGATCAGGTCGCGGTGAGCTATGGCGGTTTCGACCGCTATGTGAGCGAGGGCCTGGGGCTGAGCTCCGCGGAGGTAGACGCCCTGAAACAGCGCATGCTGCACTGACACCGTGGTACGGCCGGTGGTCAGAGCTCGAGCCGCAGCACGTAGTCGTGGTGGACCTGACGCCCGACGGTGAAGGTCCGGGTACCCACCTGTTCGAAGCCGTATTTGGCGTAGAAGCGCTGCGCCCGCAGGTTCTGCTGGTTCACGCCGAGCCAGACACCGGCGTAATCGGCGCCGCGGGCCTGCTCCAGTGCCGCGTGCATCAGCGCACTCGACACTCCGGTGCCGTGATGGCCCGGCAGCACGTACATCTTGCTGATCTCGAGTACGGGGTCCAGCGCTACCGCCGTCGCCACGGCGGGATCCGACGGTGGTCCACTGTGCAGGATGGCGTAGCCGACGATCTCGTCGTCCGCGACCGCTTTGAGAACCGTGCGTGCCGGATCGGACAGATACTCGCCGAACCGCTCACTGGAGAGCACCTCCGCCAGGAACACCTCGATATCTTCCATGGCCGAACCCGGCGGGCAGGCCAGCGGGAAGGTCGCGGCGGCGACATCGCTGAGTGCCTCGGCGTCCCACAGTCCGGCCCGGTCCACGGTGACAGCGGTCATATTCCAATGAGACCACAGCGGTACGGTCCCCGGTGTGTCCGCTGGTCCGGCAGGCGCGGGCCCGCCTCGCGCATCAGCTGGTCCGGGTTCCGGCGGGACTCCTGCGACCTGCGGTGATGGGCGCAATGGAGCCTTCAGCTTTGCTGCCGGACACATCCGACGTAATCTCTCGCCCATGAGGAGCGGGAACCGCATCGCGATCGTCGGTGCGGGTATCGCGGGTCTGGTCTGCGCGAAGGTCCTGAGTGAGGATGGGTTCGCGGTCGAGGTTTTCGACCGAGCCCCCGATATCGGCGGCGTGTGGAGCGAGACTCGCCGTTACCCGGGCTTACGCGCACAGAGCAGCAAGTACACCTACCACTTCTCCGACCATCCGATGCCCGCCGACTACCCGCGGGTGCTCGACGGAGCCCGGATGCAGGAGTACCTGGCGAGCTACGTGCGCGCTTTCGGGCTGACCGATCGCCTCCGGCTGCGCACCGAAGTGGTCGCGGCCGACCCCGTCGACGGCGGCTGGCTGCTCGAGATACGCGATCTCGACGGTGTGCACCGCACCTCCTGCGATCACCTCGTCATCGCCAACGGTGTGTTCAGCACACCGGAGATTCCCGATTTCCCGGGTATGACCGAGTTCGGGCGTGCCGGAGGCCAACTGGGCCACAGCACCCAGTTCCTGGATGTGGACGCGGTCCGCGATCGCTCGGTCGTCGTGGTCGGCTACGGTGCCGCGGCCTGCGATCTGGCCACCGAGATCAGCCGGGTGGCCGCCGAGACCACGGTCGTGGCGCATCGGCTGCTGTGGAAGATGCCGCGCCGGCTGGCTCCCGGGCTGGACGCCGAACGGGTGCTGCTCACCCGCGTCGGCGCTGCGCATTTCCGGCATCCCGAGCCCGGGCGGTTCGAGCGTCTGCTGCGTGGCCCGGGCCGTTCCTTCCGGGAGAGCAACCTCGCTCTCATCGAAGCGCTGGTAGCGCAGCGGTCCCGGGCCGCGGAGCTGGGTTTGGTGCCGCCGGTACGGTTCGAACAGGCCCATGAAGCAGCATTCGGCCTGGTCGCAGATGATTTCGCCGACCAGGTCGCGGCCGGCCGTATCACCGTGTGCGGCGGGACCGAGGTCGCTGCGCTGGGCGGCGGCCAGGCCGGACCGTATGCCGAACTGTCCGACGGCCGGCTGGTCCGTGCGGATATCGTCGTCTGCGCTACCGGCTTCCAGCAGCGGGTGCCGTTCCTGACCCCGTACGTGCAGCGCCGGCTCACCGACGATCACGGTAATTTCCGGCTGTACCGGCAGATCCTGCCGTTGCAGGTACCGCATCTGACCTTCGCCGGTTACAACTCGTCGTTGCTGAGTGCGGTGGGCGCGGAGGTCGGCGCGCACTGGACCTCGGCCCTGCTCACCGGAAGTCTGGCCCTGCCGCCCGCGGAGACGATGAGCGAGCGGATCGAGGCCCGCCTGCGCTGGATGCACGAGTACACCGGCGGCCACCACGCGCACGGCACCTCGGTCACGCCCTACGCCCTGCGCGATATCGATGAACTGCTCGCCGATCTCGGGGTGAAGCTGCCCTTCGCGGCACGTACCGCGCAATGGGTGCGCCCGGCCCGGCCCGGTGACTACAAGGTGGTGTCGCGCCGGAAGCGAGGCCCCGGGGCCCGGACTTTCGGTCCGTCCCCTTCCGATGCCTCCCCGTCGCAGCCCCGGCCGCAGTCCGCGCCACCGCAACCGGTGTCCCCGCCGACCGGCGCGACCGAACCGATCCCCGCCGGGCCCACCCCCCTCGATTCGTCCGGCGGGCGGCCCGTGCCCTCCGAATCCCCTACCGTGAAATTGCCGGAGTCGGCTCTCCCGGGCGCCGACGAGCGGACCAGGATCCTCGCGATGCCTCCCACCCACCCGGCCGTACCGGAGACGCAGCAGGCGCCCGGAAACACTCCGCAACCGGTTCACCGGCCCCCAGCGCCCGCCCCGGTGAACACCCGGTGGCCGGTGAACGCCCCGCAGCCGCCGAACATGCCACAACCGGCGAACGCGGCATCGCCTCTCGGCGGGCAACCCACGGATACGCCTCCCGCGGCACAGCAGCCGGCGGTGGATATCGCACGGGACGCGGCACGCCGCGCCGCGGCCGAGAAGCGCGCGGCCGGTATCGCCGCACGATCCAACAGCCCCACGGTCCGGCTCGATATGCGTGCGGCCCAGGCCGCCGCTGCCGCCGCTGCCGCCGATGCCTCCGCGCCGTGGCCCGGAGCGGGGACGCCCGGCGGTGATCCGGCGGGTGCGGAGTCCGTTCCCGCCGCCGAGAGCGGTACCCGGGAGGTGACGGAGCCGGATACGGCCTCCGCGGAACCGCATACGGCCACCAGGGGACCGGAGAGCGCCCAACCGGCGAAGACCGGCTCGGCACCCACCGCCGTGGAAACGGGGTCGGCCGGGACCACCGACCGGGCACCGGCTACCGGTGCCGCTGCCGCAGCGCCTGTCGGTGCCAGCGGACCGGCATCGGCTTCCGAACCTGCCGGTTCGACG
>NZ_BDBX01000037.1 GCF_001613205.1 Nocardia sienata NBRC 100364
CTGCTGGGAACAGCGATCCGGCCCCCACCCCCCGGATCGCCGGGCCGATATCCGCTGAGAACACCGATCGTGCACCGGCTACCGGGGCCACGGATTCCCCGTCCGCCACCGGACCGGAGACGCCGGAAGCCGCAACCGCCGGCTCGGAATCGGCGTCCTCCGAACCCGAGGCCCAGGCCACCGGCGCGTCCTCACGAACCTGATCCGGCCGTGCCGGATCTGGATTTGAACCTGCTGGTGGCCCTGCACGCCCTGTTGGAGACCAACAGCGTGACGCAGGCCGCCGAACGGCTCAACACCTCGCCACCGGCGATGAGCCGCACCTTGGCCCGGTTGCGCCGGGTCTACGACGACCCGCTGTTGGTCCGGGCCGGGCGCCGGCTCGTCCCGACGCCCCGCGCGCTCGAGTTGCGGTTCGAGGTCGGCGCTCTGGTCGAGCAGGGACGTGCGTTGCTGGCGAAACCCGATACCGTCGACCCGGCCGCCCTGGTACGCGAGTTCGCGTTGTACGTCGACGACGCGGTGCTGCCCGAACTCGCCGCCCGCCTGCTCACCGAGGTCCGTGCCCGGGCACCGGGAGTGACCTTGCGATTCGTGCCCGGCGAGACGGCCGGTTCGGCGAGTGCGCTGCGCGACGGCCGGATCGACGCACAGGTCGGGGTGATCGCGCAGACCGATCCGCAGACCCGGGTGGAACGGGTACGCGGGGACCGGTTGATCGGTGTCGCCGCCCCCGGGCATCCACTGGTCACCGAGCGGGTCACCGTGGCCGCCTACGCCGCGGCGGCTCATATCAGCGTCTCGGCGCGCGGGATCGCCCGCGGCCCCATCGACGACCGGCTCGCCCTGCACGGCCGGACCCGTCGCGTCGTGGCCACTGTCCCCGATCTGACAACGGCGTTGCTGGCGGTACGTTCCGGCGTCGCGGTATGCCCGGCCCCCGCCGTCGTGGCGGCCACCACTCTGCCCGCACTGGGTCTGCGCGCGTTCGAGATCCCACTGCCGCTGCCGGAGGTGACGATTTCGCTGGCCTGGCATCCACGCAACACCCCCGACCCCGCGCACGCGTGGTTGCGCACCCTGGTGCGTTCGGCGCTGGCACCGGCGGATCCGGTGACCGGGACACCCTCGGGGATGAAGGTTGCGCAAGTCCCATCTGGGTAACTGCTGGGCAGAAACCTGGCGGTGACCGGCCTCTGTGGAGCACCCTGGAATATGTCGGTGTGGTGTCGGGCCGACATGGTGGGACGGGTTAGATGGGTGGTCGCATGCAGACGAAGCGGCGGACTGATATTCGGTGTGGGCGCCGGACGATGTTGTCCGACCTCGGTATATCCGACGGTCCGGTGGGTTCGGACACGGCGGAGCAGACCACCTCCGGGTACGGTTGCGGCTGCGCGCACTGCGCGGAGGCGCAGTGGGATGCGCAGCGACTCAAGTACTGGCTGGCGAGCCGGCTGCTCGCGTTCGGCGCGGACGAGGCGGTGGTGGACCGGCGCTGCGGCCCGGCCACCGTCGACGTATGGTGGCGGCGCGGCGCCGAGCAGTTCGCGATCGAGGTGCGCACCGGTCCACTGACTCAGGAACTGGCGCAGCAACATACCGACCGGCTGCGTGCTCTGGGTTGCGCGAATGTGCTGTGGTTGTGCGCGCCCGGTTTCTGGGTGTCCCAGTTGCCCGCCCTCGGTATCGCCGATCTCGCGCCGGCCTCGTGTGAGTACCGCGCCGTGAGCGGCATGCTGGAAACCGGTCCCACCGGTCTGGTCGTGCCGAGCGCGCGGCCCTACGAATTGCGGGAGTTCCTGCGCGAGTGGGTGGCAGGCGAGGTCGCGTGGGGTTATCGCGATCATGTGAGGAAAGGATGGGCGGCCGTGACCGACTGGGAGAAGCACACCAGGACCCAGGCACTGCTGCTCGAACAGCAGCGGCAGGAACTGATGTCGCAGCGCACCGCGCTGGCTGTGTCCCGGCAGGCGGTGCGGGAGAAGAAGCGGCAGCTCGCCAGGACCGTTGCCCGGATGGAGCGGACGGCGCAGCGTGCCCGGGAGCAGGCCGAGGCGGTGGCGGCGGTGAATCGCCGGATCGCCGATGAGCGGCGGGTACACCGCGCGCTCGAGGACACCATCCGGCGCCTGCACAAAACCATCGACAACTGGCAGCTGATCACGGTTTTCGTCATGTTGTTGCTCGCGACCTTCATCGCGGCGACCATGCTGGTCAAACCCTGACGACGACCGCCCGGCCCGGTTTCGTACTCGCCGGGCAGATCTCAGCGCGGGCGGGCCGCCGGGTCCGCCGCGGGCGGTCGCTTGTCCAGGGCGGCGCACGCGGCGTCGAGCGCGGCGGCGCGTAGTTCTTCTACCGGCGTATCGGCGAGTAGGACCAGGCAGTCGCCGAGTCCGCCCAGCGCGACGATGGCGCGGGCCCGATCGCCCAGTCCGGCGTCGGGACCGACCAACAGGGCCGTGAGCCGACGGCGCCAGTCGACGACACGATCGAGGAAACCGAGTTCGGCCAGCGGCGCGATATCGCGCAGCAGCAGCGCGGTGACCGCGCGATGCCGGTAGGAGACGTCGAAATAGCGTCCGAGTAGTTCCCGTGCGTCCACCGGGCCTGCGCCGGCGCGGGCTTCGTCCGCGGCGATCGCGGCCTCGGCCTCGTCGAACAACGGTTGTACCAGGCTGCGCAACAGATCCTCGCGGGAGGAGAAGTGATAGTACAGCGCGGGTTTGGTGAGTCCGAGGCGTTCGGCGATCTGGCGCAGGCTTGTTTCCCGGATGCCGTGCGCGGTGAAGAGTTCGAGTGCCGCGGCGTGGATACGCTCGCGGGTTTCGCTGGATCGAGGTCTCGGCACCACTCCACCCTAGCGTGTTGACCGCCCGGTAAGTAAGGTAATTTACCGACCGATAAGTAAACGAACTAGGGGAGCGCATGCACATCCTGATCTCCGGTGCGAGTGTGGCCGGGCCCGTTCTCGCCTATTGGCTCGATCGTTTCGGTTTCACGCCGGTCGTCGTCGAGCGCACCGCCTTGCCGCGGCTGGGCCTGGGTGGTCACGCGGTGGATCTCTTCGCCCCGGCGACAGCGGTGATGGGCCATATGGACCTGCTCGAACCACTGCGGGAGGCGAGCACCGAATCGACCGCGCTCCGGCTCGAACGGCCGGGCAAACGGTCCATCGATGTGGATCTGCGCGATATCTCGGAGGCTTTCACCGACGGACGGCACCTCGAGATCATGCGCGGCGAGCTGGCGGCGATCCTGCACGAGGCGACCGGTAGCCGCGTCGACTACCGCTTCGGAGACTCGATCGCCGAACTCACCGACCACGGAGACGGCGTCGCGGTGACGTTCGACAGTGGTGCTTCGGCCCGGTTCGATCTGGTCATCGGCGCCGACGGTATGCATTCCCGGGTCCGGGAACTGGTCTTCGGGCCGGAGGAGCGCTGGCGGCAGCACCTGGGCGGCTACTTCGCGGTGGGGACTCTCCCGAATCATCGGGAACTCGCCGGGCTGACGCTGCTGTACAACGCCGTGGACCGGATCGCCGCGATGTATCCGGTCCGGCAGACCGGCCTGGCGCGTGCGGTGTTCCTGTTCCGGCGTGGCGAAGAACAGGGGCACGACCCGCGCGATATCGACGCCCAGCGCCGGCTGCTGCGCGCGGAATACCGCGACGAGGGCTGGGACATACCGTTGCTGCTCGACGAGATGGACCGGGCCGAGGATTTCTATCTCGATTCCATCAGCCGAATTCGGTTGGATGCCTGGTCGAGGGGCCGCGTGGCGCTGGTGGGCGATGCCGGATACGCTCCCGGACCGGCGGTCGGGGGCGGTACCTCGCTCGCCGTTGTCGGCGCCTATCTCCTCGCCCGGGCCCTCGCCGAAGCCGGCGGCGACCATTCGGTGGCCTTCCCCGCCTATCAGGCGCAGGTCGACGACTACGCCCGGCGCTGCCGCGAAGTCGCCCCCGCGGTGCTGCGGCGGGGTATTCCGCGCTCCCGAACCCAGTTGCTGTTCAGCGAAACGGCGATGCGCCTGCTTCCACATGTCCCGCGCGGGATCCGTGCCCGCCTGATGTCCGGCAGCGCGAGCAGTACGCTCTCGGACTTCACCGTGCCCGAGCCACTTCCGCGGGCCCGGTCGCCGCGACCCGGGGGTTCCGGCTCCGGGTCCGCGCCGCTGCACTGAACGGACTCTCGCCGCGGCATGGGCCCGGATGTCGCAACCGCTACCCGGCGCTCAACCGGAACGGTCCTCTGTCCCACCGCCATCGGTTGCGGATCACCAGCGCGATCAGGTCCAAGAGGTCGAACCCGGTCTCCGCCCGCACCTGTCGCAGCGCGGGCAGCCGGACCGGCCCCTCGGCGAGTAGCTCCGTGAGCCGGTTCTCGAGCCCGGCGGGCGCTCGGTGGGCCGCCAGGTCCGGTTCGCCGAGATGGCTGCCCGTCCACAGCAGCCAGCCCCAGCCGTTCTCGTGCGCCCGGGCGCGGGCCGCCGCGGATTTCATCCGGTTGACATGGAAACCGATATGCCCCAGCGGTTGTTCGTCGATCAGTACCCGGCGCCCGTCGGTGAGTTCGGCGACGACGGTCGGGAAGTGCAACTGTTCCGTGCCGTCGATCCGGTACCCGACGGCATCGGGATATTCCTGGAAGTTGCGGATCCGGTCGTCGGCATCGAGCAGGCGCAGGAGCCGGGCCTCGAGCCCGGAGTCGAAACCGATATCACGTCCGGGTTTGGGTAGATAGAACCTGCCACGGCCGTCGTCGTCCACATCGAACGTCCGTGCCGGGGCGGTGGGCAGCGGTGCGGGCGAGCCGGTTCCGGTGGGCCAGTCGATCCGGTCGAGCCAGGGCGCCGGCGGTCCGGCGGGTTCTTCGTCCGGCCGCAACCGGGACAGCAGATGGTTGGTCTTCTTGCGCCAGCCCACGATGCGCTGCGTGACGAAACCCGCGACCCGTTTCGCGTCGGCCGCGGTATGCCCCGCCAAGCGCAGTTTCAGATACGACAGATCGTTGACCGCGATATCGGTATCGGTGGCGTAGGTTTCGGCCAGCAGCGCGCGCGTGAGCGCCGTATCCCGGGTGCCCACGGGATAGCGCCGGGCGTACTCGGGAACCGGCAGCCGGCCGGAGCGCGCGGTGTGCCGGAGCAGTTCGCCGACCGCCTTGGTGTGCAACTGGCGGGCGCGGTCCCGTGCGAAATCCAGTCGTGCGCCGATACGGGTGAGTGTTTCGGGGCGGTCCCCGGTGATACCCAGCCGCAATCGCAGGATGGTCGCGGCCCGTTCCCGGTCGACCGCGTAATCGTCCACCAGTTCGGCCAGGACGTGTCCGCATTCCTCGAGTTCGAAGGACAGATGCGCCCGGAGATCATCCGGAAACGTCTCCCCGGTGTCCGTGGCGGCCGGACCGTCCGGCATCACATCGCGGGCTGGTTCCGTCTGCACGCACACCCCCTGTCGGGACCCGGCGGACCGGTCGGCTCGAGTTCGTGCGGGTCAGCTTAACGTTGTCCGCCGACATCTCCGTCGGCCACAGCGACCGTCCGTCCGGTGGAGACGGCTGTGCCGGGCCCTGAACCGCCCGATACGCCGCGGCCGATGCGCTCGGGCATCGGCCGATGACGCTCGGTGCGCAGCGATAGCGACCCGATCGCCGCGCGGCCCTGCTGCCACCATTGCGTGGCACCGGATCATGGGAACAGGGCTCGGACACCGCCTGTTCTGTGATCTAATAATGTTTGCTGCATACTTGCTCCAGTAATATCGGCCCGTCGGCCGACGTTCGCGAAGCACGCTCCGGAGACGAGCTCGCCACGACCCACCGCCGAGATCCCCGACCGGTGTCATGGGATATCGGCGCGCCGACCCCACGATGTGGAGGATTTCGTGCTGCACACCGATATCCCGACTCGCGGCGAGATCGAAGCGCTCGCCGCACTCACCGACGACTGGTGCGTGTCGATCTACACCCCCACCGAATCGGACGCCGCCGATCCGGACCGCAACCGGATCGCGTTCTGGGACCAGGTCCGGCAGGCACTCGACCAGGTCACCGATACAGCGGCGCGGACCGCCCTGGAAGAAGAGTTCGACGTCCACATCGACGACGCCGAGTTCTGGCGCTACCAGTCGCGCACCCTGGTCGCCCTCGCCACGCCGACGCGGATCCGCACTTTCCGGGTGCCCAACGAGTTGAATGCCTCCGTCACGGTGGGCGACCGTTTCTACCTCAAACGCCTGCTCCGCGCGGTCACCTTCCCGCAGTCCGCGTTTGTCCTGGCCCTGGCCGAAGGCGGGGTCCGGCTGGTGGAGGTCTCCGCCGACAAACCGGCGTACACGGTGCGGATACCCGGGCTGCCGACCGACGCGGCCGCGCACGCCGGCAAATCGAGCCTGGGTGATCGGGCCCCGAAGCGCCGTTTCCAGGGGGAGGAGGGCCGCAAGATGCGGGTGCGCCAATATGCCCGCGCCATCGACGCCGAACTGCGCGACTTCCTGTCCGGCCGCCAGGTGCCGCTCATCCTCGCGGCCACCGAACCGATCGACTCCCTGTTCCGGTCGGTGAACAGCTACGACGGTTTGCTCGCCGAGAGTATTTCCGGCAACCCGGAGCAGTCCTCGGACGAGGAACTCGCCGAACGTTCCCGGGCCGTGCTGGACCGTCACTACGCCGCGCAACTGTCCGAGCTGATCGACCTGCTGGACCGCCGGCGCAGCGAGGGCCGGGCCGCCACCGATATCTCCGATCTCGCCCGGGCGGCCACCGCGGGTGCGGTCGACACCCTGCTCGTCGATATGGACGCCTCGGTGCCCGGCGCCGTAGCCACCGACGGCGCGGTCACCTTCGCCGAACAGGCGCCCGCCGACGCACCGGGCATCCTGGACGAGATAAGCCGCCGCGTCCTGCTCACCGGCGGCCGGGTCATGGCGGTGCGCGCCGCGGACCTGCCCGGTGAGACACAGGTCGCGGGCATACTCCGCTACGCGGCGTAGCCGCCCGGAGCTGCACGAGAGGCGTCTTCCGATCCATTCGGAAGACGCCTCTCCACTGATCCGATGCGGTGCGCTGTTCAACTACGCCGGTACCACGCCGACCCGTTGTGCGAGCCTGCCGAGGTCGCCCGCGGTCAGGTCGCGGCGCGCCGAGCGCATCATGTGCCCGACCAGTTCGCGTACATGGGTCATGTTCCGGACGTGCTGCGGGGCTGCGTGCTCGGCCCGCAGCAGCGCATACAGTGAGTCGCGGTAGTTCCGCTGCATGGCGTGCGCGCGGCCGATCTCGACGAAGTATTGAGCCTTGCGGCCTTCGGCGGGCAAGTCGGCCGGGGACAGCTGTGGCGCGAGTGCGAGCACCCGGCGCGCCTCGCGCCGTTCCATCGCCGCCGACATGCGCCACAGGGTCACGTTCGCGGGGCCGAAGGTGGGATTGCGCAGTATCGATGTCCCGGCCGGTGCGCCGGCAAGCCTGGCTGCCTGTTCGGCCGCTTCGTCCAAGTGCGGTTCGGGGTCGCCGCCGAGCGCCGCCGTGACGAGCGATGCCTGTAGATGCAGCATTCCCAGCGTCTCTACCTCTCCGACCGTGCACGCGTCGGCGGCGATTTTTTCGGCGGTCCCTTCTGCGTGCTCCAGCGCGGCTCGAAGCGAGTGAGGCCGGGAGAGCAGCACCTGACTACGCGCGAACGCCGTAGCGGCGAGCGCGGCTGTTCCGCCGATGGTGCGGGCGGCGTTCTCGGCCTCCTGCGCAGCCGTCCAGGACAGTGCACCGTACCCGCGTGCTTTCAGTGCCGCCGCGGTGGTGTGCGCGACCATCGACAGCACGTCCCAGGCCCGCTCACGCTCGGCGCCGGCAGCATCACGGATGTGGCGGTGGCAGTCGGTCAGCATCGGCGCGAGCATCGGCCCCAGTGCGGCGTAGTCGCATGCGATTCGCAGTTCCGCCGCACGTTGGGCGGCTGTGGTCAGTTCGTCCAGGGACCGCGGCGGCCGGGTGTCGGTCACGTTACCGGCCGTCCACAGCGCGATTTCGATCTCCGGCACCGACATGTGGAACCCGGCTGCGGCCGGATCGAGCTTCTCTTGCTCGTGGCCGGTCAGATCGGCGATGGTCACGCCGAGCGCTGACGCCAGTGCGAGCAGCGTGCGACGCGAGTCGACCGGTCGTAACCCGTTCTCGTACTTCGCGATAGCGCTGCGTGATAGTCCGGCGCGGTCGGCGAGGACCTGTTGCGAGATTCCGCGCCGGGCGCGGATGGTGCGCACCTGACGGCCGACATACCGGCCGTCGTCGGACTGGAAATCGCTCACGACTTCGAGTGTTCCAGAGCGGAACGGTTTACGACGGGCCCGCTGTCAAGCTTCCCGCTCGAGCCCCGCCGCCGGGTGAGCATGCCTCGGCGGCGGGTGCGGACCAATTACGCACCGCGACAGGGGAGTAAATGGACGGCAGGGGTAGGGCGCTCGGCTTGATCCGCAGAGATGTGTGTGGTTACAGGGTCGATATCCACCGGGTAGCCGAGCGGTTCGAGCACCGGATCGTGTGGACGGTCTACCTCGATACCGGCCCGCTGGTGTCTGCGTTGATCCTGACGAGCGCAGTCATGGAACACGGTGCCGAGGCCGTGGTCGTGCCGGGCTTCGAGCACGCCGACGCGGTGCGCCACACGATTACCGATATCGCCGCGCTGATCACTCCGATGCAGGTCTACCCGCGCGGCTACCGATGGCCGGTCATAGACCTGGACCGGAGGTGGCCGTGATCACGCTGGGGTTCGTGGTGGCGGCAGGGCTGCCGCTCGCAGTGCTGGTCTGGGCGCTGGTCTGGCCCGAAGGCGGGCGCGGACAGCGGCTATACCGGCGAGAGGCGCACTGCGACAAGCAGATCAAAACGCGAGACCGTACCGGTGGGTGATGTCCTCGGATGGCGGACGTCTCGATCGAGTCGACTGCGAAGTAGGCGTATCGTGGCCGACTCCGTTGGGCAGTTCGATCGCATGAGGCGCGCTGTGTGGTGCCGGCATGTCGAATGTATCGAACCCACTCGGGATCGGTCGCGGTAGCCCGCGATTACTTCCACCATGTGTAATCAGCGGCAGAAAAGTGAAAAGGCACTCTCTGGGTCTCCTCAGAAAGTGCCTCTGACTGCTGTCACGATGGTGCGCGATACTGGGATTGAACCAGTGACCTCTTCCGTGTCAGGGAAGCGCTCTCCCGCTGAGCTAATCGCGCGAGGTGGAGACGGGAATCGAACCCGTGTGCACGGCTTTGCAGGCCGTTGCCTCACCACTCGGCCACTCCACCGCGCAAAGGGGGAAGGCATTCTATGCGCCTGGCCCTACCTCTCGAGCGGATGACGGGATTCGAACCCGCGACCCTCACCTTGGCAAGGTGATGCGCTACCAGCTGCGCTACATCCGCATTCTGCATCCCCGGTGGCCGTTTCCGTCCTCCGTGGTGCGAGACAGAACATTAGCCGACGTTCGGCGAAACCTACAAATCGCCTGGTAGACGCCAGTAAATTACAAATTTGTCATTTACAGGCGGTGCCCGGTCCGGCCCGGCCGGGCAGCCGGTCGGCCGCGACGGGACCCCCCTTGCCACTGGGCAGTGCGCGGCCCCGGCCACCCCGCTACGGGAATGACAACCGGGTGATTTGGTGGCGAACGGGTGGTGCGTGTTAAGGTTCGTACTCGTTCGGAGGGCTTCGAAATCCTCCCGAGCGGTTCATCCCGGTCTCATAGCTCAGCGGGAGAGCGTCCGCCTCACACGCGGAAGGTCGCTGGTTCGATCCCAGCTGGGACCACAACAATCCCCCTGCCATATCGCCTGGTCAGGGGGATTTTTGTATTTCAGGATCGGTCTGGTGGAAGTCCGGGAATATGCGCCGAGATCGGGTCGAAGTCGCACGTATGTTGCACGCGATGCGCGCGGAGCCACCACGGGATGGCTCTGCTGGGGGCTGGCATGCGTAAACGCGGGCCGGCTCCCCGCCTGCCCCGATGAGGCCCGCGGTCCGGGTGCACGTGTCGATATCCGGATATGCGTATCCGGTGATGTGGTAGCGGGCATCGGGTGGGGCCCGGAGCTGTATCGTCAACCGCTCCGGTGATAGCTTTCAGGTATGGGTTTCGGGGCGGAGCAGTCGGCTCGCGCGATCGTCCCGGCGCGGCTCGTTGCCGGTTCGGAGAAGCGCCGGGCCGAGGCGGTGTGCGGGTGGGCCGAACCGGTGCCGTACCGGGCAGCGTCGAGATGACGGTCACGGTTCTTCTCGGCGGCGATGTGATGCTGGGTCGTGGCGTGGACCAGATCCTGCCGCATCCGGGAGCCCCGGAATTGCGGGAGCCGTGGGTCCGGGATGCGCGGCGCTACGTCGAATTGGCGGAGTGGGCCCACGGATCGGTGCCGCGGCCCTGTGGCTACGAATGGGTGTGGGGTGAGGTGCCGGCCCTGCTGGACGAGCTGGCGCCCGAGGTGCGCCTGGTCAATCTGGAGACCGCGGTCACCGCCGACGGTCGCTTCGAGCCCGGCAAAGGCATCCACTATCGGATGCAGCCCGGCAATCTGCCGGCGCTCACCGCGTTCGCCCCCGACGTCTGCGCGTTGAGCAACAACCATGCCCTCGATTTCGGTATCGGCGGATTGATGGACACACTCGGCGCACTGGCCGACGCGGGCATTCGGGCCGTGGGCGCGGGGGCCGATCTCGACGCGGCGCAACAGCCCGTCGCGGTGCCACTACCGGACGGACGGCGCGTCCTGATCGCGTCCGTAGCGACCCGGTCCAGCGGTGTGCCGGCGGGCTGGGCCGCGGGCCCCGGCCATCCCGGCGTCTGGCGACTCGACCACCCCTCCGTGCGGCATGCCGACGAAATCGCGGCGCATCTATCGGACCACCGGCGCGACGATGATCTCACGATCGTTTCGATCCATTGGGGATCCAACTGGGGGTACGGAACCGGCCTGAGCGAGCGGCAATTCGCACACCGTCTCATCGACGCCGGCATCGATATCGTGCACGGTCACTCCGCGCACCATCCCCGGCCGATCGAGATCTACCGGGGCAAACCCATCCTGTACGGATGCGGTGATGTGATCGACGATTACGAGGGTATCGGCGGCCACGAGTCCTACCGGCCCGACCTGCGGCTGCTGTATCTCGTCACGCTCGATCCGTCCGGCCCGGCCGTGCTGCGAATGCTGCCCCTCCGTATCCGTCGCATACGGCTCGAGCGCCCGGGGCGATCGGATACGCAGTGGCTACGGACTCGGCTCGCCGATATCAGCCACCGCTTCGGCACCCGGGTCGAGATCGGGTCCGACGATCTGCTGACTGCCGAAGCCGCGGCGTGACGCTCGGCTTTCCTTCTGCCGCAGAACTTTCCGGATTCGGCCTGTAACGGGTCGGCGACCGCGCACGCCGGGAGGCGGCCCGCCGTTACGGATCCGATCAGGGTCGCCCTGGCCTTCGCGGCGAGCCGTCCGGGTGCGGCCGTCGCTGCTGCGGCTCTCCTCGGTCGCGGCTATACGCCGTGGCCCGCTCGGTACCGGGGGCGAGGGCCGAGCGCGAAGTCGGCGAATCGCCCGCCGGAGACCGGCCGTGTGCCGGTCGCTCGGGATGTGTGGCGAGTTGTCCGGCCGGGATCAGCTCCGGAAGGCGGTGGATGCGCAGGGGCGGGAGGTCGCCCGTGTAGCGTGCGATCTGGACCAGGCAGCTGTTGGCCGACGGCCCCTGGGCCAGCGAACTGGTGCCGATGTCGTTGGTGACGGTGTTCGGATTGCCGTGTATGTCCAGTGAATTCGGGTCGGCGGGGTCCAAGGGGTCGTACCAGGCGCCGGTTGCCATGTGCACGACCCCGGGCCGGACCGCGTCGGTGAGCTGCAGGCCCGCGAGCAGGGCGCCGCGGTCGTTGAAGACGCGGACGATATCGCCGTCGCGCAGGCCGCGGGCGGCGGCGTCGGCGGGGTGCATGCGTAGGGGTTCGCGGTCGCGGATCTTGGATTCCCGGCTGGTGACGCCGTAGTCGAGCTGACTGTGCAGGCGGGTCGCGGGCTGGTGGGAGAGCAGGTGCAGCGGGAAGCGTTGCGCGCGGGGGCTGCCGAGCCATTCCCGGGCGGGGAACCAGGCGGGGTGCCCGGGGCAATCGGGGTAGCCGAAGTCGGCGACGGTGCGGGAGAAGATCTCGATCCGGCCCGACGGTGTACCGAGTGGGTGGCGGTCCGGGTCGTCGCGGAATCGTTCGAGTACGTGGCGGCTTTCGGGTAGCCGGGGGCGCAGATCGATCGGCGAACCGGAGCGGAACTCGCTGTAGCCGGGGAGGGTGATACCGGCGGCGGCCGCGTTGTCGACGGTGGTCTGCCACAGGTGCTCCACCCACTGCCGCGCGGTGCGGCCTTCGGTGAACCGTGGGCCGAAACCCAGCCGGTCGGCGAGGTCGGCGAAGATCGCGTAGTCGTCGCGTGCCTCCCGGTAGGGCGGCAGAACCGCGCGCATGGGGGAGAGCCAGTGATCGACCCGCGCGGCGGCGAAATCCTCGCGTTCCTGGGCGGAAGTGCTGGGCAGCACGATATCGGCCAGGCGCGCGGTGGCGGTCCAACTGACCTCGTTGACGATCACCGTTCGCGGCCGGGTCCAGGCGCGGCGCAGCCGGTTGAGGTCCTGGTGATGGTGGAACGGGTTGCCGCCGGCCCAGTAGACGAGGTCGATATGCGGAAGGGTGAGGACGCGGCCGTTGTAGTCGACGGTCTCGCCGGGGCGCTCCAGCATGTCGGTGAGGCGCGCCACCGGAACGACCTCGGCGACCGGGTTCGGCGGCTGCGGCAGGGCGGCGATCTCGAATGGCAGCCGGCGGCGCTGCATCCCGTTGGTCATTCCGCTGCCGGTGCCCATGAGGACGCCGCCGCCGGGCAGACCGATATAGCCGAGTGCGGCGGCCAGTGCCCAGGCGGCCCAATAGGTCTGTTCCCCGTGTTCGGCGCGCTGCAGAGCGTAGGGGAGCCCGATCACACAGCGTTCCCGGGCCAGTAGCCGGGCCAGCTCCCGGATCTCGGCGGCGGGCACTTCCGACAGCGACGCCGCCCACTCCGGGGTTTTCGGTTCGCCGTCCGCGCGCCCGGTCACATAGTCGGCGAAGCGGTCGAAACCGACGGTGTAGCGGTGCAGGAAGGCCCGGTCGTACAGATCCTCGGTCACGAGGGTGTGCACCAGGGCCAGCATGATCGCCACATCACTGCCCGGCCGGCACGGGATCCAGCGGGCGGCGAGCACCGGCTCGAGATCGTCTCGGACGGGCCCGATATTGATCGTGTCGACACCGGCGGCCCGGAGAGCCGCGAGGTGGTCGCGATAGCCGTGGGCGCCGAAGCCGCCCGGGTTGACCTGCGCGTTCCGTGCCGCCGCGCCGCCGAAGAAGACGATGCGGGCACAGTGGCGCGCGATCTCGTCCGTGGTGGGGGCCTGCCGCGCGGCGTAGTAGGCGTTCATCCCGAGTACATGCGGGATCGTGACTTCGGCGGCGGCGAACGAATAGGTGTCGACCGAGGCGGTGTAGCCGCCGAACATCCGCAGGAAGCGATGGATCTGTCCCTGGGTGTGGTGGAACCGGCCGGCGCTGGCCCAGCCGTAGGAGCCGCCGTAGATCGCGCGGTTACCCGCTCGCTCCCGGGTGGACCGCAGGGCGTCTGCGGCGATATCCAGCGCCTCGTCCCAGCCGACCTCCACGAACGGTTCGCGGCCCCGGTGCGCGGTGTCGCTGTGCTCGCGGTCCCGGTAGTAGCCCAGCCGGACGGCGGGCCGGGCGATGCGGTGATCGGGGTCGTGGGTGGCGGTGAGCGAGCGGCCGATCGGCGAGGGGTCGGGGTCGGATCCGGCGGGGGTGACGCGAAGTTCGCCGTCGCCGGCGCGGTCGATCAGGTAGTTGCCCCAGTGTGTCGCGGTCGGTAGCGGCTGCGTCATCGTGGTCCTTCGGGCGGTTGTACGGCGATCCGGGTCATCGATCACGGTACGACCGGGTCGATGTCCGAAGCGGGTCATGGGGTCGAAGGGGCGCGTAATTCGTCAGCCGGGAAGGTTCGGGTCCCTGGGCAGGGTGACAACCGCGGGGGACCCGTCGGCGGGTTACCCGGCGATTGCTATCTTGAACGTCGTTCAAGTCATGGTGTTGCGGAGGTATCCCGGTGAGCGGTGTCGACAACGAGCGGATGCCGCGGCCGGGTATCACCGCCCGCGATATGGCACAGATCGCGGTGTTCGCCGCGTTGATCGCCGCGCTCGGCCTCCCGGGTGCCATCACGGTCGGATTCACCGGTGTGCCGATCACCGTGCAGACCCTCGGTGTCCTGCTGGCCGGGGCGGTGCTGGGACCGCGCAAAGGCACGGCCGCGGTGGCGGTCTTCATCGCTTTGACCCTCATCGGGCTGCCGCTGCTGTCGGGCGGCCGGACCGGGCTGACCGCGCTGGCCGGACCGAGCGCCGGCTATCTGGTCGGCTGGATCCCGACGGCGCTGTTCATCGGGGTGCTCACCGCCCGGCTCGTGCCCAAGTATCCGGTGCTGCCCGCATTGCTGATCAACGCGGCCGGCGGGATCGTGGTCATCTACTTCTTCGGGACCCTCGGACTGCTGCTGCGCACCGATATCGCGCTGTGGGCGGCGATCACCTCGAACGGCGTGTACCTGCCCGGTGATCTGCTGAAGGTGGTCGTCGCGACGATGGTGGCCAAAGGTGTACACCGCGCCTACCCCGGGCTGATCCGTGCCTAGCCGCGAACTCGGCGGAGCCGGCGACGCGCCCGCGCTCGATCTCGGCGGGCAGCGGTACAGCTACGCCGAACTCGACCGCGCCGTCGACCGCTGGATCGAACGGCACGAGCCGGGACCGGGCGGATACGACGCCTCCACTCTTCCCGTCGCCGAAGCGCTGATCTGCGTCTGCGCGGCCGCGCGGCGCGGTGTCCCGGTCGCGGTGGAGGACCCCACCACACGCCCCGACCGCACCGAATGGCCGGCCTCGGCATTCCTGCTGGTCGCCACCTCGGGGTCGACCGGGCGGCCCCGGCCGCTGGCCCGCACCGCCGCCTCCTGGTACGACAGTTTTCCGTCCTTCACCGCGCTCACCGGGGTCACGGCCGCCGACCGGGTCCTGCTCACCGGCCCGCTGCACGCGACGATGCATCTGTTCGGGGCCCTGCACGCGCTGTGGTGCGGGGCCTGTGTCACCGACGACCCGCGACAGGCCACGGTCGTGCACGCCGTTCCGGCGGTACTGCGCGAGGTCGTGCGTACCGCGCCCGAGTTGCGCACCGCCGTCGTCGCCGGAATCGCGGCCGACCCCGGAGCGCTCGCGGCGGCCGGTCATCTGCGCGTCGTCGAGTACTACGGCTCCTCCGAGGTATCGCTGGTCGCCGCCCGGCGGGTACCCGAACCGCTGCGGTTGCTCGACGAGGTGGACGCCGAGATCCGCGACGGGTTGCTCTATGTCCGGTCGCCCTACACGGTGCTCGGTGCGCCCGAATGGTTCGGTGTCGGCGATCTGGCCGTACTCGGGGACAATCGGGAACTCGCGGTGCGCGGACGGGGCGAGGCGGTGATCAATGTCGGTGGTACCACCGTCGTCGCCGAGGACGTGGAACGGATACTCGGCCGTATCGACGGTGTGGTGGCGGCCGCGGTGATCGGTTCGAAGCATGCGGTGTTCGGCTCAACGGTTACGGCGGCAGTGCAATTGGACGGCGTCGCGATCGATGAGGTGCGGCGGCGAGCGCGCGGGCTGCTGAGCCGGGAAGCGGTGCCGCGCCGCTGGGTGCGGGTCGGTGAACTCCCCACCACGACCGCCGGGAAGGTCGCCCGGGGCCGGTTGAAAGACTTGCTGGCGTGAGTGCTGTTCCTGTTCTGGTCGCCGCCCGGCGCACCCCGATCGGCACGGCCGGGCACGCGTTCGCCGGCCTGACCGTCACCGATCTGGCCGCCCCGGTCCTGCGGGCGGTCGCCGGGGAGGTGCGCGCGGCCGGGCTGGACGACGAGATCGACGATGT
This sequence comes from Nocardia sienata NBRC 100364, assembly GCF_001613205.1. Taxonomy (GTDB): domain Bacteria; phylum Actinomycetota; class Actinomycetes; order Mycobacteriales; family Mycobacteriaceae; genus Nocardia; species Nocardia sienata. The sequence continues at coordinate 16,033 of NZ_BDBX01000037.1, forward strand.
GGTGCTGGGCAACTGTCTGGGCCCCGGCGGGGATCCGGCCCGGGTCGCGGCGCTGCGGGCCGGGCTCGGAACGCAGGTACCCGGCGTCACCGTGGACCGGCAGTGCGGTTCCGGCCTGGACGCGGTGATGCAGGCCGCGCTGCGGGTGCGCAGCGGCGCGGACGGGCTGATCCTCGCCGGCGGTGTCGAATCCGCGAGTACCGCGCCGTGGCGGTTCTGGCCGCCGGAGCCGGAGCGGGAACCGGTGCGCTACACCCGCGCGCCCTTCGCGCCCGCGGGTTTCCCGGACCCGGATATGGGCGTGGCCGCCGATGATCTCGCCCGGCGCCGCGGTATCGGCCGGGAACGGCAGGACGTCTATGCCGCCCGCTCCCATGCCCGGGCCGCGGCCGCCGATTTCGGCGCGGAGCTCGTGCCGGTCGCGGGGGTGAGCCGGGACCAGCGCATCCGGCCGGGGATGACCGCGCAGCGGCTGGGCCGGTTGCGGCCCAGCTTCGGCGCCGACGGCACCGCGACCGCGGGCAACTCCTGCGGGATATCCGATGGTGCCGCTGTGCTGGCCGTGACGAGCGAGAGGCGGGCGGCGGGATTGCCCGGTCTGCGGATCCTCGGTTCGGCGGTGAGCGGTTCGGACCCCGCGCTGCCCGGGCTGGGGCCGGTGCCGGCGATCCGCAAGGTGCTGCACCGCACCGGTCGCTCGGTGGCCGACCTCGGCATCGTGGAGATCACCGAAGCCTTCGCCTCGGTGGTGCTGGCCGTGGCCGACGAACTGGGTCTGGACGAAGAGACTCTCTGCCCGGAGGGCGGCGCGATCGCCATGGGACACCCCTGGGGCGCCTCGGGTGCGGTGTTGCTCGTGCGGCTGGCGAGTCAGATGCTACGGCCGGACGGACCCGCCCTCGGACTGGCGGCCTGTGCCATCGGCGGTGGTCAGGGGATCGCCGTACTCGTGGAGCGGATGCAATGAGCGAGATCGTCTTCGACGCGGTGAGCCACCGCTACGGTGAGCGCCGGGTCCTGCGCGAGGTGGATCTGCGGATCACCGAGCGGCGGGTCGGGATCATCGGCGCCAACGGGTCCGGGAAATCGACACTGGCCCGGATGATCAACGGCCTGTTGACCCCGACCGCTGGCACCGTCACCGTGGACGGTGTCGACGCCTCGAAGAAAGGTGCGCGGGTCCGCCGCAAGGTGGGGTTCGTGTTCACCGATCCCGACTCCCAGATCGTCATGCCGACGGTCGCCGAGGATCTGGCGTTCTCGCTGCGACGGACGGGTCTGAGCAAGGCCGAGATCGCCGGCCGGGTGGCCGAAGTACTGGACCGCTTCGGCCTCGCGGCGCACGCCGAACATCCGTCCCATCTGCTCTCCGGCGGGCAGAAACAGTTGCTGGCGCTGGGTGCGGTCCTCATCCGGCGCCCGGAGGTGATCGTCGCCGACGAGCCGACCACCCTGCTGGATCTGCGCAACGCCCGCGCGGTCGCCGCGGCGCTCGACTCGGTGGATCAGCAGGTGATCGTGGTGACCCACCAGCTCGGACTGCTGGACAGTTTCGAACGGGTGATCGTCGTCGACGAGGGCGCGGTGGTCTTCGACGGCACCCCCGCCGCGGCAGTACCCGCCTATCGGGAGCTGATCGAGTGATCGGGCTGTACCTTCCCGGCCACTCGCTGCTGCACCGGATGCCCGCCGGTGTGAAACTGCTGTCACTCGTCGCGATCATCGTGGCGGCGACCGTGCTCGTGCGGACACCCGCGCAGGTCGGTCTTCTCGCGCTCGGCGTCGCCGCGGTGTTCGCGCTCGCCCGGATTCCCTGGCGGACGGCGCTGGCCCAGCTGCGGCCGGTGGTGTGGATGCTGGCGTTCATCGCGGTGGTCCAGGTGCTGACGACCTCGCCCGCGCGCGCCACGGTGGTGTGCGGGCTGCTGCTGATCTCGGTGGCGCTGGCCGCGCTGGTCACCTTGACGACCCGGGTCACCGATATGTTGGACGCCGTCACCCGGGGGCTCGCTCCACTGCGCCGTCTCGGCGTCGATCCCGAACGTATCGGCCTGCTACTGGCGTTGGCGATCCGTTGTGTGCCGCTGCTGGCCGGGATCGTCCGGGAGGTGGCCGACGCCCGCCGCGCGCGCGGACTGCAGTGGTCGGTGACCGCCCTGGCCACTCCGGTGCTGGTCCGTGCGCTGCGCACCGCCGACGCGCTGGGCGACGCGCTGGCCGCCCGCGGAGTCGACGATGACTGAACTGCTCGCCGAGCGGATCGCGCGGCAGGCGGCCCGGGATCCGGCGGCGACCGCTGTCGTCGCCGCCCGCGGACACGCCACCTACGGCGAATTCCTGGAGCGGGTCACCCGTACCGCCGCGGGCCTGGCCGGCGCGAACCGGGTGGCGGTACTGCCCACGTCCGATATCGACTCACTGGTCACCGTGGCGGCGGCGATGTCCGCCGGGGTCGGTGTGGTGCTGCTGCACCGCCATCTGCTGCCGCGGCAGCTGGACCGGGTGCTGACGTTGTCGCGTCCCGCGCAGGTGTGCGCCGCTGCCCGCCATCATCGGCTGCTGCGCCGGCTGGGCTGGACGGGCGCGATCCGCACCGCGGCGGAACTGGAATCGGACGGGCCCTGCGGGCGCGCGGCTCCCGGTAGCGAACTACTGGTCGGGATCACCTCCGGTACTACCGGTGAACCCAAACTGTTCGTGCGGGATCAGCGATCGTGGGCGGCGACCCTGGATCGCTCCGACGCGACCTTCGATATCGGTGTGGGAGACCGCGTCTCGACGCCGGGCGTACTCGATCACACCCACTTCCTCTACGGCGCGCTGCACGCGCTGACCCGGGGCGCGACGGTCGATCTGCGTCCGGTCACCGCGGCGCTGGCCGATGACCCCACCCACCTGTACTCGGTCCCCGCCATCGCCTGGGATGTGGTGCGTTCGGACGCGGGGCCGGTCGGCAGCGTGCGCGAGGTGCTCTCCTCGGCGGCGCGCTGGCCGCGGCCGGGTCGCGCGGCCTTGCGGCAGGTACTGCCGAATGCCGCGCTCACCCATTTCTACGGGGCGTCGGAACTGAGTTTCGTCTCGTTCGATCGCGGTCTGGGCGATACCGACGACAGTGCGGCGGGAGAACTGTTCGACGGAGTCGAGGTGGAGATCCGCCACGGGCTGGTCCATGTACGCAGCGATATGGTCTTCACCGGGTACCTGGCCGAGGGCGGGGTGGTGGACGGACCGGTCGACGGCTGGTTCTCGGTCGGCGATCGGGGAGCGCTGGCGGGCCGCAGATTACGGCTCTTCGGCCGCGACGGCGAAATGATCATCCGCGGCGGCCTGAACGTGGAACCGGCGGCGGTCGAGGCCGCGCTGACCGCGATACCGGGGGTCACCGAGGCCGTCTGCGTCGGAATCGCCGACGCCCGCTGGGGGCAGGTACCGGTGGCCGCCGTCGTCGTCACCGGCGACGCGCCCGGCCCCGACGAGATCCGGCGTAGGCTGCGGGCAGCGCTGCCGGCCCCGAGCATGCCGGATCGGATCCGGGTGGTGGACCGGCTGCCGCGGACGCCGCGGGGCAAAGTGGATCGTGCCGCGCTGACCGCCCTGATCTGCTGAAAACCGTGCCCGCCGGGCAGCGACGGTGACCCGTCGCGGTGGGCGCGGCACCCACCCTGGAACGCAAAAATCCCGTGCGCCGGGTAATCTCGCGTATCCGACGTTGCCGGGACTTCGGTCGAGTCGCACCGGTCGTCGAGTAGCCACCGCCGCGACTGGAGAACTCTGTGAATTCCGCACGCCCCACCGCGTTCCCGGGGACCCCGGCCGCTCTCGGCTCACCCCAGAACAGCGCCGGGCCTCGTGTCCCCCTGTACTCCGACGAGATCGCCACCACGCCGCAGCGCGCCTATCAGGACATGCGACGGCGGTACGGTTCGCTGGTCCCGGTCGAGTTGGCGCCCGGGGTCCCGGCGACCCTGGTCATCGGCTACCACACCGCGCTACGGATCCTCAACGATCCCGAGCACTTTCCCGCGGATTCCCGGATCTGGCAGCAGGACGTCCCGCGTGACTGCCCGGTTCGGTCGATGCTGGAGTGGCGTCCGGCCGCCATCCGCAGCACCGGTTCCGAGCATGCGCGCTACCGCCGGGCCACGGTCGCCGGAATCGACGGTGTGGATCTGTTCGCGATGCACAGCACCGTCGAGCAGATCGCGGTCCCGCTGATCGACAGCTTCTGCGGCACCGGGTCCGCGGAACTCATCGGCCAGTACGCGTTTCCGCTGACCTTCGCGGTGGTGAACAGCATGCTGGGGTGCCCGGCCGAGATCGGCCAGCGGGCCGCGGCCGGGATGGCGGCGATGTTCGAAGGTGTCGACGCGGACGCCGGCAATATGATGTTCGGTCAGGCCATGGCGGATCTGGTCGGGTTGAAGCGGTCCGAACCGGGCGACGACGTGGTCACCCGGTTGCTGGCGGATTCGGCCGGCCTGAACGACGAGGAGATGCTGCACCAGGTCCTGAGCTTCTACGGCGCGGGAATCGAACCCCTGCAGAACCTGATCGTCAACACCCTGCGGCTCATGCTCACCGACGACCGTTTCGCCGGCGGCATCCTGGGCGGCAGTCTGTCCACCCGGGACGCGCTGGACGAGGTGCTGTTCACCGATCCGCCGCTGTCCAACTATTCGGTCTCGTTCCCGCGGCAGCCGATCCTCATCGACGGGGTGTGGCTGCCGGCGCATCAGCCGGTGGTGATCAGTATGGCCGGCTGCAACAACGATCCCGCGATCGATACCGGTGCCTACACCGACAACCGCTCGCATCTGTCGTGGAGTGTCGGACCGCATTCCTGCCCCGCGAAATCGGTGGCCTATATGGTGGCCCAGGACGCCATCGATCAATTGCTGGACGCGCTGCCCGAGATCCGGCTCGCCGTACCGGCCGAAGAACTGACCTGGCGGCCGGGACCTTTCCACCGGTCGCTTACCGCATTGCCGGTCGCGTTCCCCGCGTCAGCCCCGCTGCGGCCGCCGAGCGCGTAAGGGCCGTGTCTGCGGCGTCCGGCCCGCGTCGGTGACGCGCCGCCCCGGTGCTCACCGGCGTCGCCACGGTGGGGAGTGCTTCGCGCGATGCGCCGATTATCGTGCAAAGCACAAGTTTCGATGTGTGAAGGGTTCGGGTGGTCGAGGTGTCGGTTCGGGAAAAGGGCAGGGCGGTAGGGCTCACCACGCGGATCGCGGGGTACTACCTGCGGGATGTGATCCGCAGAACGGCTCCCACCGAGCTGACCGAGGTACCGGCGGCACCCGAGTTGCTGACCGAGCAGTGGCTCACCGCCGCGCTGTGCGCGCAGCATCCGCAGGCGCGGGTGGAGTCGTTCACGCTCACCGAGGGCAGTAACGGCACCTCGTCGCGACGGGGGCTCACCGTCCGGTACAACGAGGCAGGGGTAGCGGCCGGGCTGCCGACCGAGCTGTTCACGAAATCCACTGCGGCGCTGACCATGCGGGTGGTGTGCGGGCTGTGCCAACTGCTGGGGAACGAGTCCGGTTTCTACCGCCACATCAGGCCCGAACTCGAGTTGGAGGCGCCCTGGGCGTACCACGCCGCCTTCGATCCGCGGTCCTTCCGCTCGTTGTTCGTGCTCGAGGATGTGGTGGCCACCAAGGGCGCCACTTTCGGCAACCCGCTCACCCGGGTGCTGGACAAGGCGATGGCCGAGGACATGGTGGGGCAGCTGGCGATCTACCACGGTGCGTACTGGGACAGTCCGCGGTTGCGCAGTGATTTCGGCTGGTTGCTCACCGGTGAGCAGTGGCACACCACCATGAACAACATGATCAATACCGGCCGGATGTTCCGCAACGGGCTCGCCCGCGGTGCCGAGGCGATCCCGCCGGAACTGCGCGATCGGCGCGACGAGCTGTGGCCCGGCCTGTTCCGCGCCATGGCGCTGCACCAGCGCACCCCGCAGACCCTGCTGCACGCGGACGTACACGCGGGCAACTGGTACGTCACCGGTGACGGCCGGATGGGCCTCTACGACTGGCAGTGCACCCTGCGTGGGAACTGGGCGGCCGATTTCGCGTACGCGATCATGTCCGGGCTCACCATCGAACAGCGCCGAGAATGGGAGCGTGACCTGCTGGAATACTACCTCGACCGGTTGCGCGCCGCGGGCGGCGCGGCGCTCGCCTTCGATGCCGCGTGGCTGCAGTACCGCCAGCAGACCTTCCAGGGCGTTTTCGCCTGGGTCGGCACGCTGGGACAGGGCCGGATGCAGCCCGATATGCAGCCCCGCGATATCAGCCTCGCGAATTTCGAGCGGATCCTGCAGGCAGTGGTGGATCTGGAGTCGCTGGACAGTCTGGCCGAGTAGACCTGCGGTCGCGACCGGCCCCGCTCAGGCGCGGGGCCGGTCCGGTGGGCCGGCCGGGAGGGGATGGGTCGGGAAACCGGCGGCGAAGTACTGCATAGAACCGCGCCGGTCACCCGCGCGAACTCGGCGGCCGAGCGGGCCCCTCCCGGGTGCCGCGCGACAGGAGATCTCTGCGTGCGAAACCCTTCCGGTCGACCGGAATTCGAATCGGACAAGCTTGGTAACGTCCGCACCCGGTCTGTACTCGATTTCCCGGCCCGACACGCCGATGAGAATACCGCCGCCGCGGCCCGGGCGGGGATGGTCGCCGGTCGTCCCGACCGCTGCCCGGAGTTCCGGCCGGATGACCCGGGTCATGGGGGCGGGTACCGGTAAGCATTGTGTTTCCGCTGCTCAGCGCGTGAATTACTTCGATAGAATCATGTCGATTCGTTGATGTGACGTATGCGGCGCCGGGTCGGTCACCCGGGGTGGCGTCGGGGCGTTACACGCGACCGCCTCCCAATGACACGTATCGGTTGGGTAGCGATTGTCGTTTTCGTCTCACTACCTCTATTGCGGAGTTTTGGTAGTTCTTTACTATATGAGGAGCCGGACTGTGGCATCTCGCACGAATGGGGCGCTATGGACTCCGGTTGCGACGGTCAACCGGCCGGGCTCGCCCGGTTGCCGTGCGTCGAGCTTCGATCAGCTGTCCTGCAAGGGTTTCGGCAGTATTCTGGTAGTCGTACCCGCTCGGTCGATGTGGTTGTGAGGGTGAGATCGTCGCCGTTCGACACTCGCGGAGGCGGTATCGCCAGCCATGGCGATTCCTTCTTAGGCTTTGCTCAGTCTTTACCAATACCATAGTGAGGGTTTAAAACTCGGCCCGTTGCCGTGCCGAGGACCCAACTTCACCGCGAGATGCCGGTTCGCGGTCTGTGCCCGACTGGACATGTTGATCGTCAACCGACCTCGGCCCTGTGCCGAGTCGGCGAAGGAGAACAATGGCAACCAAAAGCCCGAATTCCCCTGTGTCACCGCCTGGATCGGGCTCGTCCGTGTCGACGGCCGGGCCCGGATCCCGCTTTCCCTCCCTGGACCTGAACTCGATCCTGCGCCACGATGTCCCGGCCTCGATCGTGGTCTTCCTCGTCGCGCTACCGCTGTCGCTGGGTATCGCTATCGCCTCCGGCGCCCCCGTGGCGGCCGGGCTCATCGCCGCCGTCATAGGCGGTATCGTCGCCGGCGCGCTCGGTGGTTCCGTACTGCAGGTGAGCGGCCCGGCGGCGGGCCTCACCGTGATCGTGGCCGAATCGATCCATCAGTTCGGCTGGCGCACAACCTGTTTCATAGTGGTCGCGGCAGGTGTCCTGCAGATCCTGTTCGGCCTCAGCCGAATCGCCCGCGCGGCGCTGGCGGTGGCCCCGGTGGTGGTACACGCGATGCTCGCGGGTATCGGTGTCACCATCGCGCTCCAGCAGGCCCATGTCCTGCTCGGTGGTGAATCGAACAGCACCGCGTGGAAGAACATCACCGAACTACCCGCTCAGATCCTGTCCGCGCACGGTCCCGCGACGCTGCTGGGCGTCGTCGTCATCGCCATCATGCTGGGCTGGAAGTACCTGCCCGAACGGGTCAAGGTGGTGCCCGGCGCGCTGGTCGCCATCGTGGTGGCCACCATCATCTCGCTGGTCCTGTCGCTGGACGTGAAGCGCGTGACCATCGACGGTTCGCTGTTCGATGCGATCGGCCTTCCCGAGCTGCCCCGCAGCGACTGGGCCGCCGTCGTGGTGATGATCCTGACCTTCGCGCTCATCGCCAGTGTGGAGAGCCTGCTGTCGGCTGTGGCCATCGACAAGATGCACAACGGGCCCCGGGCCGACTTCGACCGCGAGATGATCGGCCAGGGCTCGGCCAATGTCCTGTCGGGTCTGCTCGGCGGTCTGCCGGTCACCGGCGTCATCGTGCGCAGTTCCACCAATGTCGCCGCGGGCGCCCGTAGCCGGGCCTCGGCGGTACTGCACGGTGTGTGGCTGCTGGTGTTCTCGGTGGCTCTGGTGTCGCTGGTGGAACAGATCCCGCTGGCAGCGCTGGCCGGCCTGCTGATCGTCATCGGCGTGCAACTGGTGAAATTGGCGCATATCCGGCTCGCGCACCGCACCGGGGACCTGCTCGTCTACGTCGTCACCCTGGCGGCCGTCGTGTTCCTGAACCTGCTCGAGGGTGTACTCATCGGGCTGGCGCTGGCCTTCGCGCTGTTGATCTGGCGGATCGTCCGCGTTGCCGTCACGGCCGAACCGATCGGCGGTACCGACCGGTGGCTGGTGCGGATCGACGGCTCCTGCACCTTCCTCTCGCTGCCGAAACTCTCCGCCACCTTCGCGAAGGTCCCGCAGGGTGTCGCGGTGACGGTCGAACTGACGGTGGACTTCCTCGATCACGCCGCCTACGACGCCATCACCGATTGGGCGCGCCAGCACGAGAGCAACGGCGGCAGTGTCGATTTCGTCGAAATCGGGGCCGCCCGGATGGCGAACGCGCAGGACGCGCCGCCCTCGCGCAGTCTGGGCCGGGTAGTCCTCGACGATGTGCTCGGCCCCTGGCAGGTGGACCGCAACGGCTCGGCCGGCGGATCCGGCGACAGCGCAGACCCGCTGGTGAGCGGTATCGCGGCCTATCACCGCAGCCACGCGCATCTGGTGCGGCCGCATCTGGACGAACTGCGCCACCGGCAGGACCCCGACTCGTTCTTCCTCACCTGCTCGGATTCGCGGATCGTGCCCAATGTGATCACCAACAGCGGGCCGGGCGATCTGTTCACCGTCCGCAATGTGGGCAATCTGGTTCCCGAGCACGGTGACGCGTCGGTGGAGGCGGCGCTGGTCTTCGCGCTGGAGAAACTGAACGTGCGGTCGGTCGTGGTCTGCGGTCATTCCTCCTGCGGGGCCATGGGTGCGCTGCACTCCGGCGAAGCCGCGGGCCCGGGTATCGATCGCTGGCTCGAGTACGGACAGCCGAGCCTGGAGCGCTACCGGGCCGGGCATGTGGTCGGCCGTGCCGCCGAGGCCGCCGGATTCGGTCCGGTGGAGCAGTTGAGCATGGTCAATATCGCGGTGCAGCTGGAGAACCTGCGGCGGCATCCGTCGGTCCGCCGGGCCGTCGACGAACGCGGGCTCACCGTCTCGGGTCTGTTCTTCGATATCGCCAGCGCACGGGTCATCGAAGTCCGCCTCGACGGTATCGCCCCCATCGAGGACAACGACGAGTTATTGGCGCAGTTACAGAGAGAACCGGCGCAGTCCGCCCGGTGACGTCCCGGAAGGTGACCCGCCCGAGTGCTCCGGGCGGGTCACGTCCACGCTCCGGTCCCTCGGCGCCTCGTAGGCTGGTACCCGTGGAAAGTCGTTCCGATTCCGTCGCGGATCGCCCCGCGGCCGAGGCCGCTGCGCCCGGGGAGGCCCCCGAGCCCGAAGAGACCGGGCACCGGTCCGGTCCCGCGTTCTGGCGCGCCTACCGGGACCGGATCGCGCGGCGCCCTACGCTCGAGCTCGCCTACCGAGTCGCAGTGGCGGTCGTGGGCACCGCGGTGTTCGTCGTCGGGGTGATCACCATCCCGTTCCCCGGTCCGGGCTGGGCACTGGTCTTCGCCGGTATCGGCATTCTCGCCACCGAATTCGCAGTGGCGCGGCGGGCGCTGGTGTGGTTGCGGGACAAATACCGGCGCGGGATGGCCTGGTACATCTCCCGTGGGCCGATCATGCAGGTGATCGCCTTCCTGGCGACCTGTGCGCTCGTGGTGGCCACGCTGTGGGTACTGGGAACGTTCGGATTGGTCGGTGGCTGGATCGGAGTCGAGTGGCCGTGGTTGCGCAGCCCCCTGATGTCGTAACACCGGTGAGCGGGCGGATGCTCACCGACGAATCGTGGCTGGCGGATCGAATAGCGGATCTCGGCGCGTCCTGGCGTACCGATTCGATGCGGGTGAGCGCGACGCTGTGGTGGTGTACGACGGCCTCGGCGCTGGTAGAGCATGTGGTGGGGGCGCTGGCGCAGCAGCGTCCGATACCGGCGCCCACCGTGGACCGGCTCGCGCTGACACTGCGCGCCGACGGAACGGTCGAGCGGGTGGAGATCGCCACGGCCGGGCGACACGCGGTAGGCGCGCCATCGGACCACGACGGCGGACCGGCCGCGGACTCCGGGCCGGGAGCCACCGAGGCCGATATCGCGGTAGCCATGCGGGAGACCCTCGTCACGGTGATCGACCGCCTCGCCGCGGTGTCGGGCGTCCGGGCACCGGCGCTGTGGGCGGTGGTCACCGATGCGATGGCGAATCGGGCCGTCGACGCCGGGCAGCCCACGATCGGCAGGCGGCTGGCCGAGGCGATCGGCACGGCACTGCCCGCGCCCCGTTTCGTCGAGGTCGCCGGGCGCATTTTCGTCCGCCGTGCCTCCTGCTGCCTGGTGTACGAGGCGCCGGGCTGCGAGAAATGCGTGAGCTGCCCCAAGCGCCGCCCCTACGAGCGCGAAGCACTGCTCGCCGAGTACGCGCGGCGGGGGTGAGCCGGTTCGAGCGCCGTCGCGGTGTTCACGCGGGCCCGGCGGGCGACCTCGCCCGGTCCATCGACACGCGTTCCCGGCTGTGCCGATAGCATGGTCGCGGCCGGGCTGTGCCCGGTCACCGACAGAGGATCGAGCCGTCACCGACCCGGAACGAGCCGGAGTGATGCGGGCGATCCATTGCCCGAGCGAGCCGAACCGAAACCGGCCGTGGATACCCGAGGAGAGCGCCACCGTGACCACCACAGCCCCCCGCAGCCCAGCCACCCTCGTCCGGGTGCCTGCCGGGACGACGGCGGGTGCCGCGGTGCGTGAGGCGGGCCTGCCGGCCAAGGGCCCCGATACCGTGGTCGTCGTCCGCGACGCCGCGGGCCAATTGCGTGACCTCTCCTGGGCTCCGGAACTCGATACCGAGGTCACCCCGGTCGCCGCGAATACCGAGGACGGCCGCAGCGTGATCCGCCATTCGGCCGCCCATGTGCTGGCCCAGGCGGTGCAGCAGGAATTCCCCGAGGCCGTGCTGGGTATCGGCCCGCCGATCAAGGACGGCTTCTACTACGACTTCCGGGTCGAGCGGCCGTTCACCCCCGAGGATCTGGCCAGGCTGGAATCCCGGATGAAGAAGATCGTCAAGGGCGCACAGCGGTTTTCGCGCCGGGTCGTCGAGGTGGACCAGGCGCGGATCGAACTGGCGGCCGAACCGTTCAAACTCGAACTGATCGGCGACAAATCCGGGATCGACGATCCGGAGATCATGGAGGTCGGCGGTAACGAGCTGACCATCTACGACAATCTCGACCCGCGGACCGGCGAGCGGGTGTGGGGCGATCTGTGCCGGGGTCCGCACATCCCCACCACCAAGTTCATCCCGGCCTTCAAGCTGACCCGCAGTTCGGCCGCGTACTGGCGCGGTGACCAGAACCGGGAGGGCCTGCAGCGCATCTACGGCACCGCCTGGGAATCGACCGAGGCGCAGGACGAGTACCTGCACATGCTCGCCGAGGCCGAGAAGCGCGACCATCGCAAACTGGGCCTGGAACTCGATCTGTTCTCCTTCCCGGACGAACTGGGTTCGGGTCTGCCGGTGTTCCATCCCAAGGGCGGCATCATCCGCAAGGAGATGGAGGACTACTCGCGTCAGCAGCACGTGGCGGCGGGCTACGAGTTCGTCAACACCCCGCACATCACCAAGGCGCATCTGTTCGAGACCTCCAAGCACCTCGAGTGGTACGCCGACGGTATGTACCCGCCCATGCACCTGGACGCCGAACTCAACGAGGACGGCACCGTGCGCAAGCCGGGGCAGGACTACTACCTCAAGCCGATGAACTGCCCGATGCACAACCTGATCTACCGGTCGCGGGGCCGGTCGTACCGGGAACTGCCGCTGCGGTTGTTCGAATTCGGCTCGGTGTACCGGTACGAGAAGTCCGGGGTCGTGCACGGCCTGACCCGGGCCCGCGGTTTCACCCAGGACGACGCGCACCTCTACTGCACGCAGGAGCAGGTGGTCGAGGAACTGACCGGCACTCTGCGGTTCGTGCTCGACCTGCTGAAGGCCTACGGTCTCGAGGATTTCTACCTGGAGCTGTCCACCAAGGATCCGGACAAGTACGTCGGCTCCGACGAACTGTGGGACGAGGCCACCGAGACCCTGCGCCAGGTGGGGGAGGCATCCGGCCTGGAACTGGTGCCCGATCCCGGCGGCGCCGCCTTCTACGGCCCGAAGATCTCGGTGCAGACGCGCGACGCGCTCGGCCGCAACTGGCAGATGTCGACCATTCAGCTGGATTTCTTCGAACCGGATCTGTTCGAGCTCGAGTACACCGCCTCCGACGGCACCAAGAAGCGGCCGGTGATGATCCACCGCGCGCTGTTCGGTTCGATCGAACGCTTCTTCGGCGTGCTCACCGAGCACTACGCCGGCGCCTTCCCGGCCTGGCTGGCGCCGGTGCAGGTAGTCGGCATCCCGGTCGCCGATACCTTCGTCCCGCATCTGGACGCGGTGGTGAACCGGCTGCGGGCGGCGGGGGTCCGGGCCGAGGTCGATCGCGGTGACGACCGGATGCAGAAGAAGATCTTCAACCACACCGCGCAGAAAGTGCCGTTCATGCTGCTGGCCGGCGCGCGGGATGTGGAGGCCGGCGCGGTGAGCTTCCGGTTCCGCGACGGCACCCAGGTCAACGGGGTACCGGTGGACGATGCGGTGCGAGTGGTCGCGGAGTGGATCCGCCGCCGCGACAATTCCTCGCCCACCGCGGATACGGTTCGCGTCCTGGTGGACACCGAAGGCGGTGCGCCCGAGTGACACCGGGTCCGTCCGGGCGGGGAAAGGGTATGGAGCATGAGTGAGCGCACGGTGCCGGACGAGCTGACCGAGGAGTCCGGTTCGACCGGGGAGCGGTCCGGCGAGATCGTGGATCGCGGTGCGGGCGAGCCGGACCGGCTGCAGCGGCTGTGGACCCCGTATCGGATGTCCTATATCGCGGAGGCCGCCACCACGGCCCCCAAGGGCGCGACCGGGCATCCGTTCACCGATATCCCCACCATGTCCGACGAGGACGGTCTGGTCATCGCGCGCGGCGAGCAGGTGTACGCGGTGCTGAACCTGTACCCCTACAACCCGGGGCACATGATGGTGGTGCCCTATCGCCGGGTCGCGAATCTGGAGGATCTCACCGCCGCCGAATCCACCGAGCTGATGGAGTTCACGCAGCGGGCCATCCGGACGATGAAGAAGGTGTCCCGGCCGCACGGCTTCAATGTGGGACTCAACCTGGGTGGTGTCGCCGGCGGCTCACTCGCCGACCATCTGCACCAGCACATCGTTCCGCGCTGGGGCGGTGACGCCAACTTCATCACCGTGATCGGGGGTGCGAAGGTGATGCCGCAGCTGCTGCGCGAGACCCGGGCGCTGCTCGCCTCTGCCTGGGAGGAAGCGTAGATGAGCGACGCCGTGCTGCGCGCGCTCGCCGGAGCCGGACGGGTGCGGGTGACCCACCGGGCAGAGCAGGAGGGGTAGGTGCTGAGCATCTTCGGCCGGGCGACCTTCGCCAAGGCCACCGCGCCGCTGGGCAGGGCACTGGTCGCTACCGGCCTCACCCCCGACGCGGTCACCCTCATCGGCACCGCCGCCTCCATCGCCGCCGCGGTCACGCTGTTCCCCACCGGGCATCTGTTCTGGGGCACCATGCTCATCTGGCTGTTCGTCATGTTCGACATGCTCGACGGCGCGATGGCCCGGGCCCGGGGCGGCGGGACCCGCTACGGGGCGGTCCTCGACGCGACCTGCGACCGCGTCGCCGACGGCGCCATCTTCGGTTCGCTGGCCTGGTGGGCGGTCTACTACGAACAGAGCAGACCGCTGTTCGTGGCCACTCTGGTCGTCCTGGTGACCTCGCAGGTCATCTCCTACGCCAAGGCCCGGGCCGAGGCCAGCGGGCTGTCCGCCGACGGCGGCCTGATCGAACGACCGGACCGGCTGGTGATCGTGCTGGTGGGTGCCGGGCTCACCGGGATCGGCGGGCACTGGGGTATCGAGTGGCTCACCTGGGCGGTGCACGTGGCCATGTGGATTCTCGCCGTGCTCAGCATCGTGACGGTGGGCCAGCGGGTGCTGGCGGTGCGCAATTCGCCCGGCGCCCGCGAGATCCTGGGCATCGCGGACAAGGGAACGGAGCAGCCTTCGTGAGCGGGTGGCGGGCGAAGGCGAGCGATCGCGGATACGCCGCGGGCTGGCGGCTGGTGCGCGCCCTCCCGGATCGGGCGGCGCGCACACTGTTCGACCGGGGTGCGGATTTCGCGGCCCGCAAGGGCGGTCCGCTCCAGCTGCGGCGCAACCTGGCCCGGGTGGTCGGGGTGGCGGCGGAAGCCGTCCCCGACGAGCTCGTGCGGGCGAGTATGCGTTCCTACGCCCGCTATTGGCGGGAGGCGTTCCGGCTGCCGACGATGGATCACGCCGAACTGGTGGAGTCGGGGCGGATCACGGTGATCGGCCGGGAGCACCTGGATGCCGCGCTGGCCCGCGGTCGCGGGGTGGTGTTCGTTCTGCCGCATTCGGGCAACTGGGATATGGCCGGTACCTGGCTGGTCCAGAACTACGGGACATTCACCACCGTCGCCGAACGGCTGAAGCCGGAATCGCTGTTCGAACGGTTCGTGGCCTACCGCGAGAGCCTGGGCTTCGAGGTGTTCCCGCTGACCGGGGGCGAGCAGCCGCCGTTCACCGCGCTGGCGCAGCGGTTGCGCGACAACAAGATCGTCTGCCTGATGGGTGAGCGCGACCTCACCGGTCGCGGTGTCCCGGTCACCTTCTTCGGGGAACGGACCTGGATGCCTGCCGGAGCGGCCGCGCTCGCCGCGGAAACCGGTGCCGCGCTCATGCCGGTACACGTCTGGTTCACCGTGGACGACCGCGGCCGGGAGGGCTGGATCGTCCGCACCCGGGAACCGCTGGACGTCACCGGCGGTGTCGCGGCCGCGACGCAGGCGCTGGCGGATTGTTTCGCCGCCGGTATCGCCGAGCATCCGGCCGACTGGCATATGTGGCAGCCGCTGTGGGAAACGGATCTGTCCGAGGCCCGGCTGGACCGAATCCACGCCGAACAGGCGCGGCGCGAGACGTATTCCATCGAAGCCGGTGGAGACCGCACCCCATGAGAATCGGCATGGTCTGTCCCTACTCGTTCGACGTACCCGGCGGCGTACAGGCGCATGTGGTGGAGCTCGCGCAGGTCTTCCGGGAACGCGGCCACAAAGTCAGTGTGCTCGCACCCGCCGCCGAGACGACCGAGCTCCCCGATTTCGTCGTCTCGGCCGGGCGCGCGGTGGCGATCCCGTACAACGGCTCGGTGGCCCGGCTCTCCTTCGGGCCGACCGCCTACACCCGGATCCGCCGGTGGATCGAGAGCAACGAGTTCGACGTCCTGCACATCCACGAACCCAACGCGCCCAGTCTGTCCATGCTGGCCCTCAAGATCGCCGAGGGCCCGATCGTGGCCACCTTCCACACCTCCACCACGAAGTCGCTGGTACTGGCGACATTCCAGGGCGTGCTGCGGCCGTATCACGAGAAGATCAGCGGCCGGATCGCGGTATCGGAACTGGCCCGTCGGTGGCAGGTGGAGGCACTCGGCTCGGACGCGGTGGAGATACCGAACGGGGTCGATGTGCAGGCGTTCGCCCGCGCTCCGCGGCTGCCCGGCTATCCGCGACCGGGCGGCACCGTCCTGTTCCTCGGCCGCTATGACGAGCCGCGTAAGGGGATGCAGGTGCTGCTGGGGGCCCTGCCGGCCCTCGTCGCGCGGCACCCCGCGGTGGAAGTCCTGGTCGTCGGCCGCGGCGACGAGGAACGTCTGCGCCGGGAGGCCGGCCCGCTCGCTCGGCACCTGCGCTTCCTCGGCCAGGTGTCGGACGCGGAAAAGGCCTCGGCCATGCGCAGTGCCGATGTCTACGTGGCACCGAATCTGGGTGGGGAGAGTTTCGGGATCATCCTCATCGAGGCCATGGCCGCCGGAACCGCCGTGGTGGCCAGCGAACTGGACGCCTTCCGCCGGGTACTGCGCGACGGCACCGCCGGGCTGCTGGTGCCGATCGGCGACGCGACGGCCCTGGCCGACGCCCTGGACACGGTGCTCACCGACGAGGCCCGGCGCACCGACCTGGTGCGCACGGCGACACAGGTGGTCGGCACCTACGACTGGCCGGTGGTGGCCGAACAGATCCTGCGGGTCTACGAAACCGTGGTGGTCGGCGATCTGCGGGTGCGGGTGGCCGGATGATCACTTTCTCCGCGACCACGGTTCTGGTTCTGGCGCTCGTCGCCGCCCTCGTGGTGGCACTCGGGGTGTGGGCCTATTCCACCGCCAACCGGCTCGACCGCCTGCATGTGCGCACCGATCTGGCCTGGCACGCGCTGGAGGCGGCGCTGGCCCGCCGGGCCGTGGTGGCCCGGGCGGTGGCGACTTCGCTGTCCGGGTCGCACGCCGGCACCGAGTCCGATACGGCCGAGTCCGCCCGGCGGCTCACCGCACTGGCCGACCGCGCCGAGCGCACCGGCCGCGAAGACCGGGAAACCGTGGAGAATCAGCTGGCGGCCGCCCTGTCGGCCGTCGATATCGGCAAGTTGCCGACCCAGCAGGTCGCCGAACTGGCCGATGCCGAGGCCCGGGTGCTCATCGCCCGCCGCTTCCACAACGACGCCGTACGCGACACCCTGGCGCTGCGGACCCGCCGCCCGGTGCGCTGGCTGCACCTCGGCGGTACCGCGCCCGTGCCGGCCTATTTCGAGATCGCCGAACGGGCCACCCCCGCGGCCTCGACCGGGCTGGAGGTCGACACCACGCGGGTCTCGGCGCGGGTGGCCCTGCTCGACGAACAGGACCGGATCCTGCTCATGCGCGGCCACGATCCGCTGGCCCCGGAGGTGTCGTTCTGGTTCACCGTCGGTGGCGGGGTCGAACCGGGGGAGAGCCTGCGCGAGGCCGCGGTACGCGAGGTGTACGAGGAAACCGGGCTCACCGCCGATCCGGCCGCCCTGCGCGGCCCGATCTGGCGGCGGGTGGCGGTCTTCCCGTTCAACGGCGATCTGATCCGTTCCGAGGAACTGTTCTTCGCGCTGCGGGTACCACGGTTCGAACCCGAGGCGACCGATCTGACCTACATCGAGCAACGCTCCATCACCGGTAACCGGTGGTGCGGCCCCGACGAGATCCGGGCACAGGTTGCCGCAGGTGAGATGGTGTATCCGTACCAACTGGACGAACTGCTCGCGGAAGCCTCGGCCGCGGCCGACGCCGCGAGTGATCCAGAGGTCCGCTCCATCCGGTGAATGTGACCGGGCTCACTGACGTGGTAGGGTCGCAGACGGTTTGACACGCCGAGGATGTGTCGATTCGGTGTGTGGAGGTGAGTACGTGTCCTACATCCTGTTCGATTACCTGTTGCCGATTCTGGGCCCCGGCCCCGCCGAGTACTGGGCGAAGCTGCTGGTGGTCGATCCGATCTGAATCGGTTCGAAGTGCTCCGCCGGGCCGGTATCCCACCGGTCCGGCGGTGTCGTTTTCCGGTCCAGTATCCGGAGGCCGCCGGGAAACCGCAGGTGATCGCCAGGCCAGTGTGCGTCAACTGGCTATGAAGACGGTTTGTCGACCCACCTAGAATCGTGGTGTTCATCGACGATCCCCCCTGGCAACAGACACAGGAGCTGCCGTGACCACGTCCGAGACCACCCAGACCCCCGACGCGACCCGCGAGGCCGGTACCGCCCGCGTGAAGCGCGGTATGGCCGAGATGCTCAAGGGCGGGGTGATCATGGATGTGGTCACCCCGGAGCAGGCCAAGATCGCCGAGGACGCCGGTGCGGTCGCGGTGATGGCGCTCGAGCGAGTGCCGGCCGATATCCGCGCCCAGGGCGGGGTGTCCCGGATGAGCGATCCCGACATGATCGACGGGATCATCGAAGCGGTTTCCATCCCGGTGATGGCCAAGGCCCGGATCGGGCATTTCGTGGAGGCGCAGGTGCTGCAGAGCCTCGGCGTCGACTACATCGACGAATCCGAGGTCCTCACCCCGGCCGACTACGCCAACCACATCGACAAGTGGAATTTCACGGTGCCGTTCGTCTGTGGCGCCACCAATCTCGGTGAGGCGCTGCGCCGGATCACCGAGGGCGCGGCCATGATCCGCTCCAAGGGTGAGGCGGGCACCGGCGATGTCTCCAACGCCACCACGCATATGCGTAAGATCCGGCAGGAGATCACGCGGCTGGCCTCCCTGCCCACCGATGAGCTGTTCGTCGCCGCCAAGGAACTCCAGGCGCCCTACGAACTGGTGAAGGAGATCGCCGAAACCGGGAAACTGCCCGTCGTGCTGTTCACCGCCGGCGGTATCGCCACTCCGGCCGACGCGGCCATGATGATGCAGCTCGGTGCCGAGGGCGTTTTCGTCGGCTCGGGCATCTTCAAGTCCGGCAACCCGGCACAGCGCGCGAGCGCGATCGTGAAGGCGACCACGTTCTACGACGACCCCGACGTGCTGGCCAAGGTCTCGCGCGGACTGGGTGAGGCGATGGTCGGCATCAATGTCGACGAGATCCCGCAACCGCACCGGCTGGCCGAACGCGGTTGGTGATCGGCGCGCCGACATCCGGCGGCACCTGGCCCGCGCACCGGGCGTGCGCCGGGCGCCGCGATCCGGTGCCGTGGCGCGACACCGGATCGCGGCGGGCTCGGTAGCGCGGCGCGGATGGAACTGCGGCAGCTGCGGTACTTCGTCGTACTCGCCGAGGAACTGCATTTCGGTCGCGCCGCCGACCGTTTGTTCATCACCACGCCTACCCTGAGCCAGCAGCTGAAGGTACTGGAACGAGAACTCGGTACCCCGCTGGTGCTGCGCGGCCGCCGCACCGAATTGACTCCGGCGGGAGCGGCGCTGCTGGAATCGGGTCGCGCGGTGTTGCGCGCCGCCGACGATGCGGTCCGGTCGGCCCGGCGAGCGGGCGGTGTCGACGATCCGCGCTTGCGTCTCGGGCTGGTCAACGGTGCACCGCCCTGGTTGCCCACCCGCATCGGCGAGCTGGCCCGGGCGGCGCTTCCGGGGGCTCGGACAGTATTGACCAGCGGTACCACTACCGAGCAGGCCGAGTTGCTGGCCGCGGGCGCGGTGGACCTGGCTCTGCTCCGGGCACCGGTCCAATTGCCTGCCGCCTTCGTCCGGCGACCCGTGGCTGCCGAAGAACTCGGGGT
The DNA here is from genome assembly GCF_001613205.1 of Nocardia sienata NBRC 100364. Taxonomy (GTDB): domain Bacteria; phylum Actinomycetota; class Actinomycetes; order Mycobacteriales; family Mycobacteriaceae; genus Nocardia; species Nocardia sienata. The sequence continues at coordinate 35,689 of NZ_BDBX01000037.1, forward strand.
CCTGATGTCGGCCACCCATCCGCTGGCCGGCGTCTCGGTCCTCACACCCGCCGAGCTGGACGGGCACGAACTGGTCCTCTTTCCCCGCGACGTGGCTCCCGGACTGCACGACACGCTGCTCGACGAGCTACGCGCGCGGGGCGTGCGGATGCGGCTCAGCGACAACGTGCTCGGCCATGCCCAGCTGGTTTCGGTACTGCCGTCCCGTGACGATGTGGTGGGTGTGGGGTCACAGCGGGCACGGCGCCCGGGCCTGGTCTGGCACGCCTTCCCCGGTGATCCCCTGATCGTCACCTATGTCGCGGCATGGCCGCGCGACAGTCGCCATCCGGTGCTGCGAGGTGTGCTCGAAGCGCTGCCGGCCGGTGCGCTCACCGGACCCGCCGGACACTGACCGCGCTCCGCGGCCGGGGCATACGGCGCTTCCAGCAGCGGCGTTCGGCCGACTCGAACGGTTGTATGCAACCGGCACATGGACCGGGGATCGCGCCGGTGGTCGACTGGCGCCATGACAGCAGATACGACGGCGACCGAACGGGTCGTCATCATCGGTGGCAGCTCCGGAATGGGTCTTGCGCTCGCCCGGGAACTCGTCGTTACGGGTGCCGAAGTGGTGATCGCCGGCCGGTCCGCCGCACGGCTCGCGACGGCATCGGCCACGCTGCCTGCAGGTCCCGGTGAGATACAGACCCGGCAGCTCGACATCACCCGGGAAACCGAGGTCGAGGCGCTGTTCACCGAGCTCGGCCGGATCGATCACGCGATCGTCACCGCCGCCGATGTGCGAGGAATGTACGCGCCGATCCGATCCTTCGAGCCCGCGGCGACCCGAGCCCTCGTCGATACGAAACTCTTCGGGCCCGCGCTGGTGGCCAAGTACGCCGATTTCGGTCCGGGCGGTTCCCTGGTGCTGACCTCGGGAATCGCCGCCTATCGGCCGGGCCCGGGTTCGGCCCTGGTCGCCGCCGTGAACGGCGGCGTGGCCTCGCTGGCCTACGCACTGGCCCTCGAACTCGCGCCGACCCGTGTCAACGTGATCTCGCCGGGTTGGGTGGACACCCCGATCTGGGAGTCGATCGGTGGCGGTGACCCGGTGCAGCGACAGCGGGACATGGCCGCGCGGCTACCGGTGGGCCGTATCGGGCGGCCGGACGATATCGCGGCCGCGATACTCGCCCTCATGCGCAATCCGTTCGTCACCGGCACCGTTCTGCATGCGGATGGCGGCCACCGCCTGGTCTGATACACCGCCTACTTTGCGCGGCGAAAAGCCCTGATTCGCGCCGGCGCGAGTGGCGCGGGTCAGCGCCCGGTCCGCGCAGATACCGCTCGGTCAGCCTGCGCCGGCCCGCAGGGCGGGGCGGTCGGGATGGTCCCAGCGCACGAAGTAGTCCGCGGTAGCGCCGTGTTCACGATCGTGGGAGAGCAGCGCCGGTACGGTCCAGGCCTCTTCGTCCGGGGTGCCGCGGGCGAGCGCGGCCGCGCCGAGGTCGAGCCGGACGGTGCGATCGAAGGGCAGGCCGCGGCCCAGCAGCATAGGGCCCGCCACGAACAGCGCGGTCCCGGGCAGTGCGGTGCGGCGGCGGGCCCGCGCGGAGCGATCGGCGGCCTCGTCCCACAGCGCGGGCAGCCAGGTACCGGTGTGGTGCACCGCGTCGATGACTTCGCGCCGCAGCGCCGAATAGTCGAACCAACTCGTGCGATACGAGGTCTCGTCGCGGCCGAACTCCATTCGCAGCGAGGCGGGGCGGACGTAATCGTGCAGCGATACCGTTTCGGCGGGCCGGCCGTCCACCCGCACCCGCTCGGCGGCTCGGGTCGCGAATCCGAGCGGGTGCGCCGCGTCGGCGCCGTCGACACCGACCACCCGGTACCCGTCCAGCGTCCGCAGGTCCCGGGTCACGAGTTCGGTGAGAGCGTCGGGGGTGATCGGTGTGAAGCGCGGCACCGGACCATCACAGCAGGTCCCGGCGGGCGGTCGGTGACGGGGATTACCCCTGACCGGATCGTGGAAAAACGGGGGCTCGGGATAATGTCGGCGGATGGCGACTATCGAAGAGGCACTGGAGATCGAACGCCTCGAGCGGGACATCTTCCGCGGCGCGTCCACGAAGACCCAGCTGCCGCGTACGTTCGGCGGCCAGGTGGCGGGCCAGGCGCTGGTGTCGGCGGTGCGCACCGTGGAGCCGCGGTTCCAGGTGCATTCCCTGCACGGCTACTTCCTGCGGCCCGGTAATCCCGAGGCGCCCACCGTCTACATGGTGGACCGGATCCGCGACGGTCGCTCCTTCTGCACCCGCCGGGTCACCGGTGTGCAGGACGGGGACGCGATATTCACCATGTCGGCGTCCTTCCACATCGGTGACCAGGGCCCATCGCATCAGGACGAGATGGCCGACGTCCAGCCGCCGAACGATCTTCCCGACGCCAAGACCAGCATGGATCCGGAGCGGCTGTGGGCCATGCGGGAATGGGAGCACTGGGATATCCGCCCGGTTCCGCAGGATCAGGTGACCCGGCGGCCCGGTGTGGTCTCCCCGCAGCAGGTGTGGTTCCGCTACCGGCACCCGTTACCCGATGATCCGCTGTTCCATGTGTGCACGCTCGCCTATATGAGCGATATGACGCTGCTCGGCTCCTCCAAGGTCACCCATCCCGACGAGCCCACCCAGAACGCCTCGCTCGACCACGCGATGTGGTTCCTGCGCCCGTTCCGCACCGACGACTGGCTGCTCTACGACCAGTCGTCGCCGTCGGCCGGGTTCGGCCGGGCCCTGACCGGCGGGAAGATCTTCGATCGCGACGGCCGGCTGGTGGCCGCGGTGGTGCAGGAAGGTCTTATCCGCACACTGCGGTCCTGAGCGGGCCGGTCCACGGGGTTCCCCGGTGTGCGCGGCGTCGGCGTGACCCCGCGCACACCCGTCCGGCTCGTAAGCTCGCACAGGTGAACGATTCTGCGGTGTCTCCCGAAGCGGCGGCCGCACCGGATGCCGGTGCCGCCCCCGACCGGCCCACCATCGGCGTGCTGGCCCTGCAGGGCGATGTCCGGGAACATGTCGCGGTGCTCGCCGAATGCGGTGCCCGCCCGGTCCTGGTCCGCCGCCCGGACGAGCTGGCCGCCGTCGACGCGCTGGTGCTGCCCGGCGGGGAATCCACGGCGATCAGCAAATTGCTCGAGATCTTCGAACTGCTCGAACCCTTGCGCGCCAGGCTGCGCGCCGGGATGCCGGCATTCGGGTCCTGTGCCGGGATGATCCTGCTGGCGAGCGAGGTGCTCGACACCCGCGCCGATGCGAAACATCTCGACGGCATCGATATGACGGTGCGCCGCAACGCTTTCGGGCGTCAGGTCGATTCGTTTGAAACCGATATCGAATTCGCGGGGCTGCCCGGCGACCCGGTCCGGGCGGTGTTCATCCGCGCGCCGTGGGTCGAACGGGCCGGCGACGGCGTGGAGGTGCTGGCCCGGGTGCCGAGCGGCCCGGCCGCCGGCCGGATCGTCGCCGTCCGGCAGGGCCGCGTGGTGGCCACGGCCTTCCACCCGGAAGTCACCGGTGATCACCGTGTGCACCGAATGTTCGTCGATCTGGTTCGTGGCGTAGCGTTGTCCAGCGATACCGTGCCATCGACCTGAAGGAAGTAGGGAATGAGCGGCCACTCCAAATGGGCCACCACCAAGCACAAGAAGGCGGCGATCGATGCTAAGCGTGGCAAGCTCTTCGCCAAGCTGATCAAGAACATCGAGGTGGCGGCCCGGACCGGCGGTGGCGATCCGGAAGGCAACCCGACGCTGTTCGACGCCATCCAGAAGGCCAAGAAATCGTCGGTTCCCAACGACAATATCGAGCGGGCACGTAAGCGCGGCGGCGGCGAGGAAGCCGGCGGCGCCGACTGGCAGACCATCATGTACGAGGGCTACGGCCCCAACGGTGTCGCTGTCCTGATCGAATGCCTCACCGACAACCGCAACCGGGCCGCCGGTGAGGTGCGCGTCGCCATGACCCGCAACGGCGGGAACATGGCCGATCCGGGCTCGGTGTCCTACCTGTTCCACCGCAAGGGCATAGTCACCCTGGAGAAGAACGGTCTGTCCGAGGACGATGTGCTGATGGCGGTGCTGGACGCCGGCGCCGAGGAGGTCAACGACCTCGGTGAATCCTTCGAGATCATCAGCGAGCCCGGCGACCTGATCGAGGTCCGCAAAGCGCTGCAGTCCGCCGATATCGACTACGACTCCGCCGAATCCGGGTTCCAGCCGTCGGTGAGCGTCGCGGTCGACGCCGACGGTGCCCGCAAGGTGTTCAAACTGGTCGACGCGCTGGAGGACAGCGACGACGTCCAGAACGTCTACACCAATGTCGATATCTCCGACGAGGTACTGGCCGAACTGGACGCCGACTGACTGTACCAACCGGCCGGGCCGGCGTAGTGATCCCGCAGGGCGGGGTAGTAGTCGTCGAAGTCGGGGCGTCGCGCGTCCGTGCGCGACGCCCCGAGTGCGTCCAGACGCTGGTCGCGGGCCTGCCGATCGGGAACCGGTCGGCGATCGCGCTCGCGGTGCGGCGGGTGCCGCGGAGCGGTGCCGGACGCGAGGGTCTCGATCGAGAGGGTGCGGGCGTGCCCTCGCAGGAGCGACGGTGGGCGGCGGCACAATGGCGGCATGGTCGCTGTCACTCTCGTACACGGGGATATCACCGAGCAGCAGGTCGACGCGGTGGTCAACGCCGCCAACTCGGAACTCCTCGGCGGTGGAGGTGTGGACGGCGCGATACATCGGCGCGGGGGCCCCGCGATCCTGGCCGAATGCCGGCGGTTACGGGAGACCGACTACCCCCGCGGACTGCCCACCGGACAGGCGGTGGCGACCACGGCCGGTGACCTGCCGGCCCGGTGGGTCATCCATACGGTCGGCCCGGTGTGGTCGGCCCGGGGTGACCGGGCGGCGCAGCTCGCTCCGCTGCTGGCCTCCTGCTATCGCGAGTCGCTGCGGGTCGCCGACGAACTGGGGGCGCGGACGGTCGCTTTCCCGGCGATCTCCACCGGCGTGTACCGCTGGCCGATGGACGACGGGGCCCGGATCGCGATCGACACCGTCCATGCGGCGCAGACCCGGGTCGAGGAAGTGCGGTTCGTGCTGTACGACGCCGCCGCGTACGACATCTTCGCAGCGCAGCTGACCCGCTGAGCCCCCCCGGCGACCCGGGTCCGTGTCCCTGGCGCCGAGATACCCGCCCCTGCACTAGACTTCGAACAATTGTTCGTTCTGTGAAGGGATTCGTCGGTGCGGGTGATGGGCGTCGACCCGGGGCTCACCCGGTGTGGGGTGAGCATGGTCGAAGGGGGCGCGGGGCGCACCGTGCGGGCGATCGCGGTGGACGTTGTCCGCACCCCGACCGAGATGGACCTGGCCCAGCGACTGCTGCGCATTTCCGACGCCGCCGAGACGTGGATGGAAACCCACAGTCCCGAAGTGGTGGCGATCGAGCGGGTGTTCGCGCAGCACAATGTGCGCACCGCCATGGGCACCGCGCAGGCGGGCGGGGTCATCGCACTGGCGGCCGCGCGCCGGGATATCCCGGTCATGTTCCATACTCCCAGTGAGGTGAAGGCGGCCGTCACCGGTAACGGCGGTGCGGACAAGAAACAGGTGACCGCCATGGTCACCCGGATCCTCGGGCTCGCGGCCCCGCCGAAACCGGCCGATGCCGCCGACGCGCTGGCACTCGCCATCTGTCACTGCTGGCGGGCGCCGCTGCTGGAGCGGATGGCGCGGGCCGAAGCTCTGGCCGAACGAGCCCGGCAGCAGTACACACAACGACTGGAACAGCAGCGGAAGGCGGTACGCGGGTGATCGCGTCCATACGCGGCGAAGTCCTCGAACTCGCCCTCGATCATGTGGTGCTGGAAGCATCGGGCGTCGGGTACCAGCTCAACGCCACCCCCGCCACCCTGGCAGGGCTCACCCGCGGTACCGAGGCCACGCTGTTCACTGCATTGATCGTGCGCGAGGACTCGATGACCCTCTACGGGTTCGCCGATACCGAGTCGCGCGATCTGTTCGGCCTGTTGCAGACCGTGTCCGGCGTGGGGCCGCGGTTGGCCATGGCGGTACTGGCGGTGCTGGAACCGGAGGCACTGCGCAAGGCGCTGGCCGCGGGCGATATCGCGGCACTCACCCGGGTGCCCGGAATCGGCAAACGCGGTGCCGAGCGAATGGTCGTGGAACTGCGGGACAAGGTGAATCTGGTGCCGGTGCCGACGGGTGGCGCGAGCGCCGCCGCGCCGGTACGGACTCCCGTCCGCGATCAGGTGGTGGAAGCGCTCACCGGCCTCGGATTCCCGATCAAACAGGCCGAACCGGCCGTGGACGCGGTGCTGGCCGACAACCCCGACGCCGGTAATTCGGCCGCGCTGCGCGCCGCGCTCGCAATGCTGGGCAGGAACCGTTAGGCCCCGATGGAATACGACGACGACCACAACGCAGCGGAGTCGCCGGTCAGCGCCGGCTATCTGGCCTCCGACGGGGACACCGACTCCGGCTTGCGTCCCACCTCGCTCGACGGTTTCATCGGTCAGCCGCGGGTGCGCGAACAGCTCGCCCTGGTACTGCGTGGCGCCCGGGCGCGTGGCGGCACACCCGATCACATCCTGCTGTCGGGGCCGCCGGGACTGGGTAAGACGAGCCTGGCGATGATCATCGCCACCGAACTCGGCACCGCGTTGCGCATCACCTCCGGTCCGGCCCTGGAACGCGCGGGTGATCTGGCCGCCATGCTCAGCAATCTGGTCCCCGGGGACGTGCTGTTCATCGACGAGATCCACCGGATGGCCCGGCCCGCCGAGGAAATGCTGTATCTGGCGATGGAGGATTTCCGTGTCGACGTGGTGGTCGGCAAGGGGCCGGGCGCGACCTCGATCCCGCTCGATATCGCGCCGTTCACCCTGGTCGGCGCCACTACCCGCTCGGGAGCGCTCACCGGCCCGCTCCGCGACCGGTTCGGTTTCACCGGTCATATGGATTTCTACGAACCCGACGAACTGCTGCTCATCCTGCAGCGCTCCGCGCAGATCCTCGGCGTGGGCATCGACACCGACGCCGCCGCCGAGATCGCGGGCCGCTCCCGGGGGACGCCCCGGATCGCCAACCGGCTGCTGCGCCGGGTGCGTGACTACGCCGAGGTCCGGGCCGACGGCCTGATCACCCTGGCGGTCGCCCGGGCGGCGCTCGAGGTGTACGACGTCGACCCGATGGGCCTGGACCGGCTCGACCGCGCGGTGCTGGGTGCGCTGGTCCGGGGTTTCGGCGGGGGACCGGTGGGTGTATCGACACTGGCCGTGGCGGTCGGTGAGGAGCCGGCCACGGTGGAGGAAGTGTGCGAACCTTTCCTGGTACGGGCCGGGATGGTCGCGCGTACGCCGCGCGGCCGGGTGGCGACGGCTACCGCCTGGTCGCATCTGGGCCTCACACCGCCCCCGGACCTGACCTTCGGGGCACTCGAGGTTCGCGGTCGCGAACCGCATCCGACGCTCGACCTGTTCGAATGAGCGTTGGGCTTCCGGCCTGCCCCGGTCCGCCGGCGTGGGCGATCGGTGAGCCGGTCAGAACCCGAACCGGTGGCGTACCCGCAGCAGGAAGTCGTCCACCTGGTCGGGGTGGTAGCCACGCTGGAAAAAACTCGGGACGGTCCGGACACCGCGGCTCAGGTGTTCGGACGTGAGCGTCGCGCGCCCGGCGAGGGCGGCCGCGATCAGGTCCAGCAGTTCGTCGACATCCTGCTCCCGATAGCCGCGACGGCCCAACGGCGCTCGCGCGAAAGTGATCTCGTGGACTTCCTCGGGAGTCATCCCTCGATTATCGCGGGGCCCGCCGTCGCCCGCCGGGCGTTCACCGGAGGACGAGATGTGCCACGGCCCGCCCCCTGCGTCGGCCGCACGCCGCGTGTTGTGGCGTGCGGGTGTGGCGCGGATCCGAGGAACTGGCAGACTGTGTGCGTACCTGTCCCCCTCCCCATCCAGATCAGGAACTGACTTCGACCATGGATCTGCTGTTTCCGCTCATACTGGTCGCGCTGCTGGTGCCGATGTTCCTAGGCATGCGCCGCCAGAAGAAAGAGGCCGACAAAGTCGCCCAGATGCAGGACAGTCTGAAGGTCGGTGACCGGGTCACCACCACCTCGGGCCTGTACGGCACCGTGGTCGAGGCCGACGACACCAGTGTCGATCTCGAGATCGCCGAGGATGTCGTGACCACCTGGCTGCGTGCGGCCATCCGCGAGGTGCGCGTCGACGATACCGACGACGAAACCACCGGTGACGGCACCGAGGGCGCCGAGTCGACCGACTCCGCCGCCGCCCCCGCCGCCGAGGAGACCCCGGAGCAGACCGAAACCCGGCTGACCAAGGACTGATCACCGCGGCCCGGCCACCGGAACCGGAAATCCCGGGCAACCGGTGGTAGAGGCATGTGCCGTGGCCGTTCCACCCAGAACTTCCGCCTAGGAGATGACGACCTGTGCCACCGTCCCAGGGATCGGCGCACCAATTCCGCTGGCTCGCCTTGTTCGGCGTGCTGGTGGCCGCGATCTACGCGCTGGTGTTCTTCACCGGTGACAAATCACCGACACCCAAACTCGGCATCGACCTGCAGGGTGGTACCCGGGTCACCCTGACGGCGCGAACGCCCGACGGGAACCGGCCCAGCAAGGACAGTCTCGCCAAGGCGCAGGAGATCATCGAGAACCGGGTGAACGGGCTCGGCGTCTCCGGATCCGAGGTGGTGATCGACGGGGACAACCTGGTCATCACCGTCCCGGGAGAGGACAGCCAGCAGGCCCGCACCCTCGCCAGCACCGCCAAGCTGTACATCAGGCCGGTCCTGAACGCTTCGCCGGCGCCGAGCGCGCAGCAGCCGGCCGCGGGCGGCACCACCCCGGCCCCGGGCCAGACCACCCCGGCGCCCGAGCCCGCTCCCGCACCGGCCGGTGCGGAGGGCGCGGTACCCGGTACCGGTGCAGAGGGCACAGTTCCCGATGCGGGCGCCACGCCCGATACCGGCACCCAGGACGGTACGGCTCCCGATACCGGCGCCACCGCACCGGTCGAGGAGACCCCCGCCGCGGCGCCTCTGCCGGAGAGCGAGATCGACGTGCATCCGGCCCAGGCGCCCGGTGAACCGCCCGCCGAACCTTCGGCGCCCGCCGAGACCACTCCGGCTCCCGCCCCGCAGGATCCGAATGCCCCGCCGGCCACTCCCGCAGAAGGATCGCTGAGCCCGCAGGAACAGGCGCAGCAGGAGATCCAGACGGCCAAGGCCATCCGGCAGAGTACCGATCCCACCACTCAGCAACTCGCGATGGCGTCCCTGGACTGCACCGCCGCCGATCCGCTCGCCGGAAACGACGATCCGAACCTGCCGCTGGTCACCTGCTCCACCGACGGTAAAGAGGTGTTCCTGCTCGACAAGAGCCGGATCGACGGACAGGAGATCGCCGACGCGACCTCCGGCCTGAACACCGAACAGGCGCGGCACGAGGTCAACCTGGAGTTCAAGGGCAGCGGTAGCGATGCCTGGGCCTCGCTGACCGGTGAGTACGTGCAGCAGCGGGTGGCCTTCGTCCTCGATTCGGAGGTGGTCAGCGCTCCGGTGGTCCAGCAGGGCCCCCAGCTGGGCGGGCGCACCTCGATCTCCGGTGACTTCAACGCCGCCAGCGCCAAGGAACTGGCGAACACGCTGAAGTACGGTTCGCTGCCGCTGTCGTTCCAGACCTCCGAGGCCGAGACGGTGTCGGCGACCCTCGGGCTGTCCTCGCTGAAAGCGGGCCTGATCGCCGGGGCGGTCGGCCTGGTCGCGGTACTCGTCTACTGTCTGGTCTATTACCGCATGCTGGGGTTCCTCACGGCATTGTCGCTGGTCGGGTCCGGTTTCGCGGTGTACGGCATCATGGTCCTGCTCGGCCGGTGGATCGGGTTCACCCTCGACCTGGCCGGTATCGCCGGTTTGATCATCGGTATCGGTATGACCGCCGACTCGTTCGTCGTGTTCTTCGAGCGGATCAAGGACGAGATGCGGGAGGGACGAAGTTTCCGGTCGGCGGTACCGCGCGGCTGGCAACGCGCCCGCAAGACGATTCTGTCCGGTAACGCCGTCAGCTTCATCGCCGCCGCCGTGCTGTACGTGCTCGCGGTCGGTCAGGTGCGCGGCTTCGCGTTCACGCTCGGTTTGACCACCATCCTCGACGTGGTGGTCGTGGTCCTGGTGACGGCGCCGCTCGTCCACCTGGCCTCCCGGTCCACTTTCTGGGCCAAACCGTCGGTGAACGGGCTCGGCGCGATGCAGGAGCTCGCCCGGGAACGCAAGGCGGCCGAGGCCGCGGTCGGGAAGGCGTGACGATGAACAGCCCCGTGACGATGGACAAACCCGCCGCGCCGCGCCCCTCCGGCGCCCGGCACAGCTGGTTGAACCGCCTCTACACCGGCACCGGTGTACTCGATGTGGTCGGCAACCGCCGCCGCTGGTATCTGATCACCGCCGGAATCGTGCTGGTCTGCCTGATCAGTATGGCGGTGCGCGGGTTCACCTTCGGTATCGATTTCGTCGGTGGCTCCCGTATCCAGCTGCCGGCAGGTGATGTCACCACCGAGCAGGTGGAGACGGTATACAGCGACACCATCGGTTCGCCGCCCGAATCGGTGCAGACCGTGGGCACCGGCGACGGCAAGACCATCCTGATCCGCTCGGAGACACTGGACGCCGAACAGCTCGGCGCCCTGCAGACCGCGCTGTTCGACCAGTTCCAGCCGCGCGACGACAGCGGGAATCCGAGCCGCAACGCCATCAGCGCCTCCGATGTCAGCGAGACCTGGGGCGGTCAGATCACCAGGCAGGCGCTGATCGCGCTGGCGGTGTTCCTGGTACTGGTCAGCGTCTACATCGCTATCCGCTACGAACGCGATATGGCCTTGGCGGCGCTGGCCGCCCTGGTCTTCGACCTGCTGGTCACAGCCGGGGTGTATTCACTGGTCGGCTTCGAGGTCACCCCCGCCATGGTGATCGGCATGCTCACCATCCTCGGGTTCTCGCTCTACGACTCGGTGGTCGTATTCGACAAGGTCGAAGAGAACACCCGCGGGGTGCTGCACACGAGCCGGCGCACCTACGGGGAGCAGGCGAACCTGGCCATCAACCAGACCCTGATGCGTTCCATCAACACCACCCTCATCGGCGCGCTGCCGATCGTCGGCCTGATGGTGATCGCGGTGTGGATGCTGGGGGTCGGCACCCTGCAGGACCTGGCGCTGGTGCAGCTCGTCGGCACGCTGGTCGGCGCCTACTCGTCGATCTTCTTCGCCACTCCGCTGCTGGTATCCATCAAAGAACGCTGGGGCCCGGTGGCGGCGCATACGAAGAAGGTGCACGCCCGCCGTGCCGCGCAGGCGAGCGGGCGGCCCGTCCCCGGCGGCGACCGGCCCGCGGCGGTGCCGGGCCGGCGCCCCGCGGGCGCACCCGGAGATCCGAATCAGCGCAACCCACGAAGCACCGGGCCCGGCGGGCCTCCGCCCGGCGCCCGCCCCACCGGAAAACGACAGAGGCGGCACTGACAGACGAGGGGTAGTTCGATGCGACACTCATCTCTGCGCCGGACCATCGCGGTGCTCGCGGCCACGGCCGCGGCGGCCGGATTGGCGGCCGGGTGTTCCGGCAAGGACAAGGTGCCCTCGATCGGCTACGCCGTCGACACCACCGTCACCAGCTACAACGGCGGGACCACCGCCGGTGCGGCCGCCGCCCAGGCGGTGTTCGGCCGGGTGCTCACCGGTTTCTTCTACACCGGTCCCGACGGGCAGCCGATCGCCGACACCGATACCGGCACCGCCAAAGAGGTGCCCGGGGAGGCGCAGACCATCCAGTACCGGCTGAACCCCGCGGGGGTCTACTCCGACGGTGTCCCCACCTCGTGCGACGACCTGGTATTCACCTGGGCCGCGCGCAGCGGCCGGTTTCCCGGGTTCGATTCGGCGAGCACGGCCGGCTACGAGGATATCGAGCGGGTGGAATGCCAGCCGGGGTCCAAGGACGGCACCGTGGTGTTCCGGCCGGGCCGTCGCTACTCGCCCTGGCGCACCCTGTTCGGCGCCGGTGAACTGATGCCCGCCCATGTGGCGACCCAGGCGGCGAATGTGCCCGATATCGTCGCCGCCGTCCAGAACGACGACCGGCCCGCCCTGGACCGGCTGGCCCAGTTCTGGAACACCGGATGGAATCTGGCGCCCGGTGATCTCGATATCACCGCCTTCCCATCGTCCGGGCCCTACCGGATCGAATCGTTCGATCTCGACGACGGACTGGTCCTGGTGGCCAACGAACGCTGGTGGGGTGACGCTCCCGCCACCGGCCGGATCGTGGTGTACCCGAAACCGGCCGATATCGCCGCCCATATCGAGGACGGTTCGGTCGCCGTGGTCGATATCGGCACGGGCTCACTGCCGGAGCTGAATCTGGACGCCTTCGCCGTCGAACAGCAGCCCAGCCGCGGGGTGGAGCAGCTGGTGCTCGGTACGGGGGGAGTTTTCGAAACCGATGCCGCGCGGCGCGCGTTCGCGCTGTGTGTGCCCCGCCAGGCGCTGTTCGATCAGCTCGGCCGGGTTGCGGAGGCGCCGGAGACCGGACTGGGCTCCGGCCCGGCGGATTCGCGGATCGTGCAGCCGGACTCGCTGTTCTACCCGGCGGTGACCGGTGCCGCCGACCCGTTCGCCGGCGGTGATGTGGCCGGCGCGAAGTCCGCGCTCGCCGAGACCGGGAAGAAGCAGCTCACTGTCCGTGTCGGTTATCTGGCCCCGGATGCCCGTCGCGCCCGCACCGTGTCCATGATCGCCGACTCCTGCCGAGCGGCCGGGATCACCGTCGAGGACGCCGGCACGCCGGACTTCGGTACCGCGCAACTGGCCGGTGGCGCGGTGGACGCGATCCTCGGCGGCCCCGGCGGACTGCCCGGCCCGGCCGGTTCGCTCGACGGCACCGTCGCGGTGAGCGGACTGCGCAGCGGCGGCGGGCTCAATGTCGGTCAGTTCCGTAACGGCCGCTACGATGCGATCACCGATCAGCTTGCGGCCGACGACAACTCGACGGATCAGCTGAATCTGCTGGCCGAGGCGGAGAACCTGCTGTGGGCCCAGCTGCCGAGCGTTCCGTTGTTCGCGACCCCGCGCACCATCGCCTTCGGCGGCGGGTTGCAGAACGCCGTCGCGGGGCCCACCCGGGCCGGATCCGGCTGGAATATGGACAAGTGGGTTCTGCAGCGCTGAGCTGCGCGGCGGTTGCCGACGATGGAGGTGTGGATGAGCAAGCATGCGGCGGTCGAACCCGCGGACTCGGTGGCCGAAAGATCCGGTCAGGCCGCCGAGATGGTGCGCAGATACACCCGCTGGGCCGACGACTTCCCGGAACAAGGGGTCCGATTCGCCGATCTCACTCCGGTTTTCGCCGATCCCGTGGGTTTTCGCACAGTGGTGGACTGCTTGGCCGCGCTGGTACCTGATGCCGATCTGGTGGCCGGGGTCGACGCCCGCGGCTTTCTCCTCGGCGCCGGAGTCGCCACCACGCTGGGAACCGGTGTGCTGGCCGTCCGTAAGCGCGGCAAACTCCCACCGCCGGTGTTCACCCGGGAGTACGAACTCGAATACGGTACGGCGGCGTTGGAGATCCCGGCCACCGGCGTGGCGCTGGCGGGCCGCCGCGTACTGCTGCTCGACGATGTCCTGGCGACCGGCGGCACGCTGGCCGCGGCGGCCGATCTGTTCTCCGATGCCGGGGCCGAGGTGGTGGCTGCCGCGGTCGTGCTGGAACTCGAGGCGCTGGGTGGACGGGCCCGGCAGGGCGAGTACCCGGTCACGTCGATCGTCACCGTCTAGTCACCCGGCCGCTCGGCGGCGGGATACCGGGCAGTTCGAGACGAGCTCCGAGGTGAGCGCATCGGGTCGCGCACGAGCCACGTGTCGCCGCGACAGGACGGCCGGGGTGCCAGGATCGGGTGCCCGCCTTCCGGGCCCGGGTGACTCGGGCCATAATGTGCTGGCGTTCGCGATGGCCGGCGCGTAGTGTCGCCGGAGTCTTGTTCCCGATGATCGGAGCTGCCGTTGCTCTCATGAGGTAGTCGCTCGTGCGGCCCGCGTTCTGCGCGTCGCCTCCGTATCGATACCTCCAGGGGCAGCCATGGCCGATATTCGTCTTTCCGATCTTTCTTTCACCTGGTCCGACGGGACTCCGGTATTCGACGGGCTCGACGCGGTGCTCACCGCAGGCCATATCGGGCTGGTCGGAGCCAACGGCGCCGGGAAATCCACCCTGCTGCGGCTGATGGCGCGCGATCTGCCACCCGCCCGCGGGTCGATCACCGTGACCGGGAAGCCGGCATATCTGCGTCAGGACCTCGGGCTCGCCGCCGGCCGGCGCGTCGACGAGGTGCTCGATATCGCTGTGATACGAGAAGCGCTGCACCGCATCGAGTCCGGTGACGCCGGCGAGACCGATTTCGAGATCGTCGGTACGCAGTGGGATATCGAGGAACGCGCGGTGGCGATGCTCGGCCGGCTCGGACTCGGCTATCTCGCCGACGGTGTACAGCAGCTGGACCGCCGCCTGGCGACGCTGTCCGGTGGCGAGACCGTACTGCTCGGCCTGGGCGCGCAACTGCTGACCGAACCTGATGTGATGTTGCTCGACGAACCCACCAACAACCTCGACCGGGCCGCCCGCGCCCGCCTCTACGAGGTGGTCGCACAGTTCACCGGGACCGTCGTGGTGGTCAGCCACGACCGCGATCTGCTCGAGCGGATGGACACCATCGCCGAACTCCGCGGCGGCGCGCTGCGATTGTTCGGCGGCAACTACAGCGACTACGAGCGTGCCGTCGAGCAGGAACAGCAGACAGCGCGGGCAGCGATCCGGGATGCCCGCAGCGATGTGCGCAGACAGTCTCGGGAACTGGTACAGGCCCGGATCAAACTCGATCGGCGGCAGCGATACGGGCAGAAGATGTTCGAGAACAAACGCGAACCGAAGATCATCATGGGTCAGCGCAAACGGCAGGCGCAGGTGGCGGCGGGCAAACTGCGCAACAACCACCTGGAGAAAGCGCAGGACGCCGCGCAGCGGCTGGACAAGGCCGAGGAGATGCTGCGCGACGATCGTGAGATCCGCGTCGCTCTGCCCGGTACCTGTCTGCATCCCGGGCAGGAAGTCCTCGATCTGGACGGGGTGGAACTGGCCAACGGTCCGGTGGTGTCCCTCACGGTGCGGGGGCCGGAGCGGCTGGCGATCACCGGCCGCAACGGCGTGGGCAAGACCACGCTGCTGCGGCGGATCACCATGGAACCGCCCCGAGTTCCCTGGCGGCTGCTCCCGCAGCGTCTCGATATCTTCGACGAGCACCGGACCATATACGACAATGTCGCCGACGCCGCCCCGCACGCCGCACCGGAGCGCATCCGCGCCCAGCTCGCCCGGTTCCTGTTCCGTGGTGCCGCCGCCGATGTGCCCGCCGCCGGCCTGTCCGGTGGCGAGCGGCTGCGGGCCGCGCTGGCTGTCCTGCTGCTCGCCGAACCCGCGCCCGGCCTGCTGATACTGGACGAACCCACCAACAATCTCGATCTGGTGAGCCTCGGCCATCTCACGCAGGCGCTCGCCGCGTATCGGGGAGCGTTGCTGGTGGTGAGTCATGATCAGCGGTTCCTGGACGAGATCGGCATCACTCGACAGTTGGAACTGACCTCGGCCGGTCTGCTGGAATGACCCCCGGCCGCGCCGCCGGGCAACGCCGGGGTGCGATCGGGCGTTCTCCCGGGTGGCCCGCGGATATCGATCCATGTCGATGGTGTTGCGGCGGGGGTTTCCCACGGTGCTGTGGGGGTTAAAGTTGGTGGTCTGGAACGTTGCGGTGATCTGCCGCGGCATGGAGAGGTGGTGGCATGACTCAGCATCTGGGCGAGGCGAATGTCGAGCAGACGTCCGGTTCGCAGTCGAAAGGTGCCGCCACCCCCGCCCCTGCCGCCGGTTCGCGCCCGGGGACCGCGCCCGAACCCGACGGCGCTCGGTCCTCGGGCGCGGTACCGAGTTCGGCTTCGCGCCGGGTACGGGCCCGGCTGGCCCGGCGGATGACCGGTCAACGTGGCATCCCGGCGGTCAAACCGGTGCTCGAGCCGCTGGCCACGGTGCACCGCGAGCTGTACCCGAAGGCCAACCTCACCCAGTTGCAGCGGGCGTTCGATGTGGCCGACGAGCGGCACGCGACCCAGTTCCGCAAATCCGGTGACCCGTACATCACCCACCCACTGGCAGTCGCGAACATCCTGGCCGAGCTGGGGATGGACACCACCACCTTGGTCGCGGCCCTGCTGCACGACACCGTCGAGGACACCGGGTACTCGCTCGAGCAGCTGACCGCGGATTTCGGCTCCGAGGTGGCCCACCTCGTCGACGGTGTCACCAAGCTGGACAAGGTGAATCTGGGTGCCGCGGCGGAGGCCGAGACCATCCGCAAGATGATCATCGCCATGGCGCGTGACCCGCGTGTCCTGGTGATCAAGGTGGCCGACCGGTTGCACAATATGCGGACCATGCGGTTCCTGCCCCCGGAGAAGCAGGCCAAGAAGGCACGCGAAACCCTCGAGGTGATCGCGCCGCTGGCGCATCGGCTGGGCATGGCCACCGTGAAGTGGGAACTCGAGGATCTCGCGTTCGCGATTCTGCATCCGAAGAAGTACGACGAGATCGTCCGCTTGGTCGCCGACCGGGCGCCGTCACGTGACACCTATCTCGCGAAGGTGCGCGCGGAGATCGTCAACACCCTCGCGGCGTCCCGGATTCCCGCCACCGTCGAGGGCCGCCCCAAGCACTACTGGTCGATCTACCAGAAGATGATCGTGAAGGGGAAGGACTTCGACGATATCCACGACCTGGTGGGTATCCGGATCCTGTGCGACGAGGTGCGCGACTGCTACGCCGCGGTCGGCGTGGTGCATTCGCTGTGGCAGCCGATGGCCGGGCGGTTCAAGGACTACATCGCCCAGCCGCGCTACGGCGTCTACCAGTCGCTGCACACCACGGTGGTCGGCCCGGACGGTAAACCGCTCGAGGTGCAGATCCGGACCCACGATATGCACCGGACCGCCGAATTCGGCATCGCCGCGCACTGGCGCTACAAAGAGACCAAGGGCCGCCATTCCGGGGACGCCGCCGAGGTCGACGATATGGCCTGGATGCGGCAGCTGCTCGACTGGCAGCGGGAGGCCGCCGACCCCGCGGAGTTCCTGGAGTCGCTGCGCTTCGACCTCAAGGCGCCGGAGATCTTCGTCTTCACCCCTAAGGGTGATGTGATCACGCTGCCGCAGAAGTCGACTCCGGTGGATTTCGCCTACGCGGTGCATACCGAGGTCGGGCACAAATGCATCGGCGCCCGGGTCAACGGGCGGCTGGTCGCGCTGGAACGCCAGCTGGAGAACGGCGAGGTCGTCGAGGTCTTCACCTCCAAGGCGCCCAATGCCGGGCCCAGCCGGGACTGGCAGACCTTCGTCGTCTCGCCGCGCGCCAAGGCCAAGATCCGGCAGTGGTTCGCCAAGGAACGGCGTGAAGAGGCGCTGGAGAGCGGTAAGGATCAGATCAACAAGGAAGTCCGCCGCGTCGGACTGCCGCTGCAGCGGCTGATGAGCGTCGACGCCATGACCGCCGTCGCCCACGAACTGCACTACAGCGATATCTCCGCGCTATACACCGCGGTCGGCGAACATCAGGTCTCCGCGCATCATGTGGTGCAGCGGCTGATGGCCCAGCTGGGTGGGATCGGCGATGTCGAGAACGAACTCGCCGAACGGTCCACCCCGTCCACCACACCGTCGCGGCAGCGGCTCACCGGTGATGCCGGCGTACTGATCCCCGGCGCCGAGGGGACCGTCGCCAAGCTGGCCAAATGCTGCACTCCGGTACCGGG
This sequence comes from Nocardia sienata NBRC 100364, assembly GCF_001613205.1. Classification (GTDB taxonomy): domain Bacteria; phylum Actinomycetota; class Actinomycetes; order Mycobacteriales; family Mycobacteriaceae; genus Nocardia; species Nocardia sienata. The sequence continues at coordinate 53,670 of NZ_BDBX01000037.1, forward strand.
TGACGAGATCATGGGTTTTGTCACCCGCGGCGGGTCGGTGAGTGTGCACCGGGTCGATTGCACCAATGCCGATTCGCTGCGTGCCCAGTCCGAACGCATCATCGAGGTGGAGTGGGCGCCGTCGCCGCATTCGGTGTTCCTGGTGGCCATCCAGATCGAGGCGCTGGACCGCACCCGGCTGCTCTCCGATGTCACCAAGGTGCTCGCCGACGAGAAGGTCAACATCCTGTCCGCATCGGTGGCCACCCACGGCGACCGGGTGGCGATCAGTAAGTTCACCTTCGAGATGGGTGATCCGAAGCATCTCGGGCATTTGCTGAATGTTGTCCGCAATGTCGAGGGCGTCTACGACGTGTACCGGGTGACCTCCGCCGCCTGAGCGTCCCGCCGCCCCGCTGTGGTCGTGATCCTCCCGGGCGTGCGCGTGCGCGCCGTGGCCGGGGGCTCGTGTACTCATGTGTCCGCCGCGGTGGTCCCGGCGGCCGAGCGGTGCGCAGGCGCCGGTCGGTGGTTCCGGGTGTCCCGGTGGTGACCGCTTGCGTTTCCTGCGGATTCTGTCCCGCACCGAGAGCGGAACAGGGGTGTCCCCGGACGTGTTTCGGGGTCTTGGCAGCACTTCCGCGCTGGCCGGAAGAATATAACGTTCGGGCGTCGGCGCGCCGCGTCTCGTACGGATCGTGCTGGCGGGTCGCGTAAACTCTTCGGCGCTTCAGCGGTCATAGCCGGAATCTGTTACCGTTTACTGCGTTTCGTCGCGCTCGGTAACTGCGGTAGGACTGATTGCGGGTCGCTATGGCTGGATGCACAAGATTCTCGGGGATGCTGATCGCATTCACCGTCGCTGTGGCGACGGCGACAGCAGGCACACTCGCCGCTCCCGCGTACGCTCAACCGCCGAATCCGGCGGGTCCATCGACCGAACTCGCGGTGACCTCGTGTCCGGCACTGTACGCGTTGGGGATTCAGGGCACCGGTGAATCCTCGCCGGATGCCGCGCCGACGACCGATACCGGCATGCTGTCCACCGTCTTCCGGCCACTCATGGCCGCGGCGCCCGAGCAGGGGCTGGTCGAGCGTGCCTACGTACCCTACGAGTCCAGCTTCGGCGGGGTCGACGGCGGTAGCGCCACACCGTATTCGGATTCGGTGAAGGGCGGCCTGATCCGGTTGCGCAGTATGGCGAACTCGGTGGCGCAGCGCTGCCCGGAGACCCGCTTCGCGATCGTCGGGTATTCGCAGGGCGCGCATGTGGCCTCGGTGTTCGCGCAGGAGGTCGGCCGGGGGCAGGGTGGCCTGCCCGCGGACAAGGTCGCCGCCGTCGCGTTGATCGGTGACCCGACCCGTAATGCCGGAGCGCCGCTGTTCCCCGGTGCGCCGGGTAAGGCCAACCCCGACCCCGCGCCCGGTACGGAGGGCGCCGCGATCGGGCATATCGCGGCACTGAACCAGACGCCGGCCACCGGCGGTGGTATCGCGCCGGACCGGGACACCGCGGAGAATTTCGGTGCGCTCACCGGCCGGGTGGCCAGTTTCTGCGCCGCGGGCGATCTCGCCTGCGACGCCCCCGAAGGCGCGCCGATTCTCAAGGCGGTGGCCGGTGTCGTGGGGCAGATGAAGCTCAGTGGCGGCGATCCGATCGCCTCGCTCACCTCGATCGCCCAGGCCCTGGCGTTCACCTCGATCAAAACGGCCACCAAGGTGGTCAACGAGGACATCCAGGGCACCTCGCTGGCGACGCTGAACATCTCGCCGAAGAAGTCGATCTCCGAACGGCTGGCCGATGCCGCCGACCCGCGGACCCCGCTGGATATCCCGGGGGCCATGCGAGCCCTGCTGAAAGTGGGCATGATCGGGCTGAACGCGGTGGTCACGGTGGTCCGTACGGTGTTGAACCCCACGGCGATCGCCGAACTGGCCACCGCCGGTCTGGCGAATCCACCGGCGGCGCTGATGATGCTGGGAGTCAAACTGCTGGGAGCGATTCCGCAGCTTGTTCCGCCTACCACCGGTATCCGATTGGTGAGTCAGGCCTTCGACGCGGTCGTCGACAACATCACCGACAACCACGCCCTGCTCGACACCACGACATGGGTGCGCTACTGGGACACCATCCAGCGGCACCAGGCCTATGGCAATGCGGCCATTTCGGCCACCGGTGAGGCGCCCACCCGCTTCATCGCCGACTGGTTCGCCGCCGCCGCGCGGGATCTCGCCGCGGTACACGGCAGCGACAACGAACCTGTCGCGGAAAAGGCGGTACCGCAGCTCCCGAGCAGGCCGGACAGCACAGTTCCCGCTCCGAACGGATTCTCAGGTTCCGATCCCGGCGCGTCGCCCGCGCCCGCTCCCTCCGGTACGGGACAATTCCCATTTGGGACAGGAGTGAACAATGGTGCCCCGGAGGGTCCGGTGACCATCACTCCCACAGCCCGTACAACCGAAACCGACTCGTTCTCCGTGAACTGATCGCCGAGAGGGATCGATGATGCCAGATCACGCGCCCGGCGCCACGGGAATGGGGGAATGTTGAAGTCCTACAAAAAGCTCGATCGATGGTACGGTCCGCTGGAGCCGGAGGGGGCGCGCGACACGGATACCTCGTCCCGCGCGCCCGAGCCCGGCGGTGCGGCCGTACCGGGCGCCGATGACGGCCCCGCCCGGTACCCCGATTACATCGCCGAGGCCGCAAGCGCGACCGCCCGGCCCGATCCGGCACCCGCCGAACTCTCCGGCCGGCGCACCGAATTCACCGGTGGTTGGTCGGACTGGGTGGACGCGCCCGCGGAGGACCGGGACGCGGATCTGGTGCGGTTTCCCTGGACCGACGACGAAGAACTCGCCGAACCCGCGCGGATCGGCCGAACCCCGGCCCGGCTGCGCGATATCGGGGCCGATGACGGCGCCCGCCGGCGCCGTACCGCCGGAGTACTGCTCGCCGCCGTGGTGCTGCTCGGAATCGCCGCCGCCGTGGTGCTGTACCTGCTGGTGCCCGGAACCCCGGGTGCCGCCGGCCCCGGAGCGGCTCCCGACGCGGGCACGGGCCTGCGCTTCACCGCCGGGAGCAGCGGCGCCGATCCCGGCGCCGCGAGGTGTCCGGCCGAACAGACCCCGCAGATGGTGCGTGGCGCGGGGCCGGGCGGGACGAATTCCGGGCCCGAGGCGATTCTGCGCTTCCAATACGCTTACTACGTGCAGCGTTCCGGTGCCGAAGCGCGCGCCGCGGTCGCGCCCGACGCCCCGGTGTCCGCCGCCGAGGTGATCCAGGCCGGTATCGACACCGTCGCGCCCGGCACCGCACACTGCGTACAGATCGTGACCGTGGCCGATGGCCGGTACACGGTCGAGGTCACCGAGTTCCGGCCCGGAGGCGAGCCCGCTACCTACAGCAGGCAAACGGTCACCACCGCGGTGATCGACGGCCGCACCCTCATCACGGGTATCTCGGCCGGATAGAGGAGAGTGCTGCGATGGGAGAGGATTGGAGCCGCTGGCTCGATACCGCACCGGATGCCGAGGTGACGGACGAGGCACCGGGGGAGCCGAAGGCGCGGGTGGTGCGGTTGCCGGGTGGCGTCCGGACCCGCGCGGTCGGCGAGCCCCGGCCGATCCTGGTGGTGGGCGGCTGTGGCGGCGCCGGTACCACGACCACCGCGCTCGGGCTGGCGGGCGAGCTCGGCCTCGCGGGTGTCGCCACGGTCGCGGTGGACGCCACCCCGGCCGGGGGGGATCTGGCCCTGCGCGGTGCCGACGAGCATCTGCACCCGATCAGCATGCAGCAGTGGTTGTACGGCCGCGGCGATGACGAACCGGCCCCGTTGAAGGACTGTATGTCCCGGGCGACCTCCGGGATCGGCCTGCTGTGGCGTGACGCCGCCCCGCTGCGCCGCCGCGCGAGCTATCTCACCGTGGCCCGGGCTGTCGATCAGGCCGGCTACACCGGCGTCTACGACGGCGGCAATCCGATCGCGAGCCGGCAGTTGCGGCCGTTGCTCGATGACGCGGATGTCGCATTGGTTCTGACAATTCCGGCGCGCGTCGACGCGGCCAACCGCCTGCGGGTCACCCTCGAATGGCTCGACGACGAATACGGCGACTCGTCGGAGCCCATGGGCGGCGGGATCGTCGGCGACACCACCATCGTGATCTCCCATCAGCAGCGCGGCGCCGATTCGCGGGTAGCCGACCATTTGCGCGAACATCTGGCCGGCTGGGTCCGCGATATCGTCGAGGTCCCCTACGACCCCCATCTGGCACGCGGCGAACTGGTGCGCCACGTCGCACTCGCCGACGAGACGCGGCAGACCTACGAGCGCCTACTCGCCGGGATGGAGTCATGATGCGAACTCTCCGCCGGCGCTACGGGCTCCGCGGATTACCTGCGGCATCTCGGAGGGAGGCATCATGTCTGTTGCCATGAATCTTCCTCGCCGACCCGACCGTAACGCCGCTGCCGGAGTGGTACCGCCACCGGAATCCCGGCGCGCCGGAATCTGGGACCGTCCTGTTCCCGGCGCCGGCCGTGCGCCGCTGGTGTGGTTGCTGGGTGTCCACGGCGGCGCCGGCGCCAGCTCGCTGGCCCATGTGCTGGCGCCCGCCGCGGATTGTGGCCGGCGCTGGCCCGGTGTCTTCGACCGGGAGTCGCCGTTCGTGGTACTGGTGGCGCGGGAGACCATCGCCGGACTGACCCATGCGCACGATCTGCTGCGTCAGCACCACTCGGGGTTCGCCGGGCCCAGCCAGGTTCTCGGTCTCATCACGGTGGCGGCGCGGCCGGGCCGGATGGCGCCGGAGATCCGCCGCTATCGCGATGTGGTCGCCTCACTGGCCGGCCAGATCTGGCAGGTGCCCTGGTACGAGGAGTGGACGCTGGTCGAACCGGAGAAATTGCCGGTGTGGACGCCGGGTGTCGCGACCTCGCCGCAGCGCCGCCGCCGGATCGACCCGCTCGACGAAGTTCCCCTGGACATCAGGGAACTCGGTTCGGAAATCGTCGCGGCCGCCCGGGCCGCGCTGGAGGAATCGGAGGCCGCCCCCACTCGGGGCCGATCGAGATTCGTAGAGGAGTGATGCCGTGATCGCCGCCGTCGAGCATGTATTCCGTGTCGTGCTCCCCGCGCTCGCGCGGACCGAATGTTGCACCTCAACTATCGAGAAAGGCACCCGATGAGCACCGTACTTCTCGCCGTTGCCCAGGCCTACGACACCGTTGTTGTAGCCCAGGTGGGCAATCCGACGCCCGAGGCGCCGCCCGGGTCGGAGAAGATCCTGCAGCTGGTGCGGTACCTCACCTGGTTCGTCCTGCTGTCCGGGATCTGCGGCATCATCTACGCGGGCGGCAAATTCGCGTGGGAGAAATGGACCGGCGGTGGACTGGAGTCCCCGAAGATGGTGGCCGGAGCGATGATCGGCGGCGTGGTCGCGACCAGTGCCGGCACGATCATGAACGCCGTCATCGGAACGTGAGGTTGTAATGGATCTGGTCGGGGCGGCCGGTGTTCTTGCGTACAAGCAGATGCCGGCCGAAGTTTTGGAACCGTTGATGCAGTTGCTGAACTGGCTGCTCTGGTTCGTTCTCATGGGCTGTCTGGCGTGGATGATCGTTTCGGCCGGAAAGCTGTGGCTGACGTTCAAGGGTGATCTGGCGATGAACGACGCGTCGCACGGGGTGCTCATGAGCCTGCTCGGCGCGATCGTGGCCAGCGGCGCCTCCGGTATCGCCCTGGCGTTCCTGCCCGGATGATCCGGGGCGAGGCGAGGAGAACGACCTGCGCATGAAATCGACCGTGATTCCGGCCCCGCGCCGGTCCGGCCGGCCGTATGTCCTCAGGGCTGCCCATATGCTGTCCGCGCTGCTGCTGGCCGGCGCCGTGGGCTGTGGCGGCGAGGACGCTGCGGCACCGCCCGATCTGTCGGCGCCCCCGACGAATGTGCGCTGGGTGCCGTTCCAGGGCGTATCGTTACCTCATAGCGATCAGGGTCCGACGGCTCAAACCGACGGTGCCGCAACGGGTTTCGAGCAGACCCCGACCGGCGCCGGGGTGGCCGCCATGGTGCACGCCGTGCGCCTGGCGATCGCCGACGACGGACAGTGGTCGAATATCGTTGCCCGGGAAGTGGTTCCGGGCCCGGCGAAGGACGAATGGGCGGTGAACCGGGTGCAGCTGTCCATCAGTGGTCCCGCGGATCCGGTCTACGCGCCACGGCTGCTGGGTTACCGGATCACCGAGTACAGCGACCAGCGCGCGGCGGTGGATGTGTACAGCGAGTACTCGGACAATTCGAGAGCGGTGAACCACACGACAGTGGAGTGGTTCGCCCGGGATTGGAGGTTACGGCTGCCGGATCCGGAATCGACCACGCGACCGATCGACCCTGTGACCGAATTACCCAGTGACACTGTGAAAGTAGAGGCGCCGAAGTGAGCGGGAAGGAGACCTATCAGCGTGACCGCGTCTCCTTCGGAGTCATCGCCTCCGCGGCGGTACTGGCGCTGATCGTGGTGGTCGGTGTCGTCATGTGGACGGGCCGCGACGACGAACCCGTGTCGGCACCGCCGCCCCCGGCCGCGGTGGGTGAGGGCTTCGCCGATCCGGAGGTGGATGTGTTCAACCGGCGCATCGATATCCCCAACAACCCCGCGGGTCAGGTTCTTCCGCAGGACCCGTCACCGCAGCGCAAGCCGACGGACCCCGACTGGCTGACCGCCGCGCCGGCGGGCACCACCGATCCCCGCGGCTGGCAGCGGGTGTACGGGGCCTCGGTGCCGTTCTCGAGTTCCGACGGCCCGAACCGGATCGAGGACGGACTGGCCGTGGGGTATTCGCACACCCCACAGGGGGCCGCGCTGGCCGCGGCCCAGATCACCTACCGGCTGAACGCCCGGCCGGCCCACCGTGATCTCTATGTACGGCAGGTGCGGGTTTCGGCGCAGCAGATCGCGGCCTACGACTTGGCCCTGGAAGCGGATCGGCTGCCCGAACAGCAGCCCGAATCGGTGACCCGGTACCTCGTCGCGTCCGACGCGTTCAAGATCGACGACTACGCGGACGATATGGCGATCGTGCGGTTGGCGCTGCGTGCTCCGGCGCTCGACGCGAAGCCGGTGTGGGTGACATTGCGACTGATCATGGTGTGGGACGCGGGTGATTGGCGGCTCAAGCCGACCACCTCGCCGAACACACAGACCGAGTATGTCGAATCGCTCGAGGGGTGGACTCGATGGTGATTCCGATGTTGGGACGAAATGTGGAAGCTCAGGTAGTGCGCGCAGACAGCCCTTCCGAGCGCGGGGAGCGAACTCCCGCGGTCTCGTACCGGGTGTCACTGGCCAGACGGCTCGTCACGATCCTCGCGGTGATCTTCACCGTGTCGATGGCGACGCCGGTGGTGGCCTACGGTCAGTCCTACGGGTTCGACCAGACCTGTAACGAGATACACGATGCCCTGGACGAGCTCGGCATTCCCGGGATATCCCTCGGCGACGCCGCCGCGGCGGTGTGCAAGGCGGGCAATGCCGCCACCCATCCCGGTGAAGCGGCCACCGCGGTCAAGGACAAGGCTTGGGACTCGACCTTCGGCAAAGTGGTCGATTCGTTGATGAACGGTCTGGGCGAAGCCATCATCTTGGCGCTGACCTTCTGGATGAAGGTACCCAACGAGGTCGCCAGCGATTCCGGCTCGCTGTTCACCAAGATCAACGACTACACGTATCAGATACAGATACTGCTCTTGATGGCCTCCATCATCATCACGGGTCTCAGATTGGCCGAGGCGAGACGCGGCGGCGCCATGCAGGAGGCGGCCGAATCGTTCCGGATGTTCACCCGGGTGGTGTTCAGTTCCTGGATGCTGGGCGCGGTGATCGTGGCCGGCACCGTGGCCTCGGACCGTTTCGCCGAATGGATCATCCAGGACTCCACCGACGGCAACGCCCGCAACATGGCCGAGTTGATGGTGAAAACCAGTAAGCTACAGGCTTTCTCGCCCGGTCTGGTGCTCATCATCGCGATCGTCGGATTGCTCGGGGCGCTGGCCCAGATCGTGCTGGCCATCGTCCGGCAGGGCCTGCTGGTGATCGCGGCCGGTGTGCTGCCGCTGGCGGCCGCCGCCTCCGGCATGAGTACCGGTAAGCAGTCGTATCAGAAGCTGGTCGGCTGGATCATCGCCTTCATGCTGTGGAAACCGGTGGCGGCGATCGTCTACATGATCGCGTTCACCACGGCCGGGCACGTGGACGAGATGACCCCGGCGGGCGGCCTGCCCGAGGCCGAGGAAGCCCAGCGCATGCTGGTGGCCATCGTGCTGCTGTGCAGTGTCGCGTTCGTCCTGCCCGCGCTGATGCGGCTGGTCACGCCGGCGGTCGCCATTGTCGGCAGCGGCGGCTCGGGTCTCACAGCGACCGGTGGAACCCTTATCGCGGCAGCCGGTCTCGGTGCCATGGGCACCAAGGCGGTCGGTGCGAAGGGGGCCGCGGCGCCCGGTCGCGCCGGCTACGTCGGTGGCGCCGCGGGCCC
>NZ_BDBX01000038.1 GCF_001613205.1 Nocardia sienata NBRC 100364
CTCGCAACACTCGACGCATACGGGTTGCGTCGGCATTCGCGGCTGGGGTCGGATGTCGGCGTAGCGCCCGTGTGGGCCGGGGATCTGTTTCTCGCGTCCGGTCCTGAGTCCTTGCATGTGCCCACCCGGCTGTCGGCTGTACGCTGTACATATTCGGACGATACGGACGCCTCGGGGGGTGCCTCGGATGGTCCGAGAGATTCCGTTTTTTGTTGCCGGAGCCGCTTCCGCTCGCTCAGCAGGGGCTCGGGCGAAAATTTCCCAGAAAATTCCTGGTAGGGCGGCTGGGAGGTAGCCAGGGGGTCGATCCGAAGTGTGGTTATCGTGCCGCTACTCCGGTTGCAGCACGAAAAGCCGCTGATGGCAGGCTATTTCGTGCACATGGGGATGGGGGCCGCAGTTACGGCAAGCAGGGATGCGGGTAGGTCGGCAAGGGGGCGATACCGGGTCCGATTCATGCCCTGACCTGGGGGGTGGGTTCGCAATCCGGGGGCGTCGTGGGTACGGTCGCTGAGACTGCCGGGTAGTTCGGCAGGTTTTGATGCAGGAATGATGAGACGGAGGAACCGTGGCCCTTCCCCAGCTGACTGATGAGCAGCGCGCCGCTGCTCTGGAGAAGGCGGCTGCCGCTCGCCGTGAGCGGGCAGAACTGAAGGATCGCCTGAAGCGCGGCGGCACCGACCTCAAAGAGGTCCTCGGTCAGGCCGAGACCAATGAGATCATCGGCAAGATGAAGGTGCGCGCACTGCTGGAAGCCCTGCCCAAGGTCGGCAAGGTCAAGGCCGAGGAGATCATGAACGAGCTCGAGATCGCGCCGACCCGCCGGCTGCGTGGTCTCGGTGACCGGCAGCGCAAGGCGCTGCTCGCCAAATTCGATCTCGGCGCCTGACACCCTCGGTGATCGAGAACATGACGAAGGGTCGGCTGGTTGTACTGGTCGGCCCCTCGGCCGTGGGCAAATCCACCGTGGTGCGATGTGTCCGCGAACGGCTGCCGGAACTGGTTTTCAGCGTCTCGGCGACGACACGGGACCCGCGTCCCGGTGAAGTCGACGGTCGCGACTACCGGTTCGTCAGCCGGGCCGAGTTCGACGCCATGATCGCTTCCGGCGATCTGCTCGAATGGGCGGATATCCACGGCGGGCTGCAGCGGTCCGGTACGCCGGCCGCGCCGGTGCGCGCCGCATTGTCGGAGGGACTGCCGGTGCTCATCGAGGTCGATCTCGAAGGAGCGCGCTCGATCCGGCGGGTGATGCCGGAGGCCGTGCTGGTGTTCCTCGCGCCGCCCAGCTGGGAGGAGCTGGTGGACCGGCTGCGCAGCCGCGGCACCGAATCGCCGGAGGTCATCGAACGCCGCCTGGCGACGGCGCGGGTGGAACTGGCCGCACGTGACGAGTTCGACACTGTGATCGTGAACGACACCGTGACCAGCGCCTGTGCGCAGTTGGTATCGTTGTTCGTCAGCACGAATTCCAATTCGTAGCCAGTTGCGCGGCCGGAGAGCCGCCGCGCAGCCGAGCCACCGACCCCGCAGGAGCTTCCTCAGTGAGCAGTACGGATACCGCTACGCCCGCCTACGACACCCCGGTCGGCCTCACCAATCCGCCGATCGACGAGCTGCTCGACCGCACCTCGTCCAAGTACAGCCTGGTGATCTACGCGGCCAAACGGGCCCGCCAGATCAACGACTACTACAACCAGCTGGGTGACGGCATCCTCGAATACGTCGGCCCGCTGGTGGAGCCGCTGCCCCAGGAGAAGCCGCTGTCGGTGGCGATGCGGGAGATCCACAGCGATCTGCTCGAACACACCGAAGGCGAATGACCCGCTGGCCGGGTGATGGGCCGATAGGGCAGGAGGCGCGCTATGGCGCGGGTAGTTGTCGGGGTGGGTGGCGGAATCGCCGCGTACAAGGCGTGCGCGCTGGTGCGGCGGTTCACCGAGACAGGTCATACCGTCCGGGTGATCCCCACCGAGGCGGCACTGCAGTTCGTGGGCACGGCGACCTTCGAGGCGCTGTCCGGCCATCCCGTGCACACCGGAGTCTTCTCGGATGTGCCGGAGGTGCCGCATGTGCGGCTGGGCCAGGAGGCGGAACTCGTCGTCATCGCGCCCGCCACCGCGGACCTCATGGCGCGCGCCGCGCACGGGCGCGCCGACGATCTGCTCACCGCGACTCTGCTCACGGCCCGATGTCCAGTGCTGTTCGCGCCCGCCATGCACACCGAGATGTGGGAGCACGCGGCGACCGTCGCGAATGTGGCGGCTCTGCGCGCGCACGGCGCCACCGTGATGGAGCCCGCGTCCGGCCGGCTCACCGGTACCGATACCGGCCCGGGCCGCCTGCCCGAACCCGAGGAGATCTTCGGGCTCGCGTCCCTGCTGCTCGAACGCCCCGACGCGATCCCGCGGGATCTGGTGGGCAGGCGGGTGGTGATCACCGCGGGCGGCACCCGGGAACCGCTGGATCCGGTCCGTTTCCTCGGCAACCGAAGCTCCGGTAAGCAGGGGTACGCGCTCGCCCGGGTCGCCGCCCAGCGTGGTGCCCAGGTCACGCTCATCGCCGGCAACACCATCGAGATGGCGCCACCGGCCGCGGTCGAGCTGGTCCACATCACCACGGCCGAGCAGCTGAAAACCGCGGTCGACAAGCACGCGGTCGGCGCGGACGCGGTGATCATGGCCGCCGCGGTCGCCGATTTCCGGCCCGCCACGGTGGCCGCCGCCAAGATCAAGAAGGGCAAGGACGAACCCGACACCATCGCCCTGGCCAAGAACGAGGACATCCTCGCCGGTCTGGTCCAGGAGCGCCGGGAGGGCCGGTTGCCCGGAACGGCCATTGTCGGATTCGCCGCCGAAACCGGCGACGCGGACGGCGACGTGATCACCCACGCGCGGGCCAAACTGGCCCGTAAGGGCTGCGATCTGCTGGTGGTGAACGCGGTGGGCGACGGTAAGGCGTTCGAGGTCGACACCAATGACGGCTGGCTACTGCGCGCGGACGGCAGCGAACAGGCGCTCGACCACGGATCCAAGGCGTTGCTGGCCAGTCGTGTCCTCGACGCGCTGGGTCCGCTGCTGAGCTGAGCCCCGGGCGGCCCGCCGAACCGCGGAATCCGTCTGTTGCCACGGCCGTGGCGATGCGAGAGGCGCTCGTCGAGGGCATGAACGCGATACGATCCAGCCCGCTGGGGGTGCGCGTGCCGGGGAGCGGGCACACGTGGTCGGAAACCCGTCCAGGATGGTGTCCGAAACCCCAATTACGCCGCCCGTTCTAATAGTCTGGGAGTCCAGGGGCGAGACCGGAGCCGTGCGCTACGGTCCCTCCGGACACGAGTAACCGTTGAGGAAGAGGGAAACTGTGCGCACGTCCGGTAGCCGGCTATTCACCAGTGAGTCCGTGACCGAAGGTCATCCGGACAAGATCTGTGACGCCATCAGCGATTCCATCCTCGACTCACTCCTGGCCCAGGATCCCCGCAGCCGGGTCGCCGTGGAAACCATGGTGACCACCGGTCAGGTGCATGTCGCGGGCGAGGTCACCACCGAGGCCTATGCGGATATTCCGCATATCGTCCGGGAGAAGATCCTCGAGATCGGATACGACTCCTCGGCAAAGGGATTCGACGGCAACTCCTGCGGTGTCAATATCGCGATCGGTGCGCAGTCGCCCGATATCGCGCAGGGTGTCGACACCTCCCATGAGGCGCGGGTCGGCGGTTCCGACGACGAGATCGAACAGCAGGGCGCCGGTGACCAGGGCCTGATGTTCGGTTACGCCAACACCGACACGCCCGAACTCATGCCGCTGCCGATCGCGCTGGCGCACCGGCTGTCGCGCAAGCTCACCGAGGTCCGCAAGACCGGTGTGCTGCCGTATCTGCGGCCGGACGGCAAAACGCAGGTCACCATCGAATACGACGGTGACAAGGCGGTACGGCTGGACACCGTCGTGGTGTCCACCCAGCACGCCGCCGATATCGACCTGGACAATCTGCTGGCCCCCGATATCCGGGAAAAGGTGGTCGACGCGGTGCTGGCCGATATCGCCATTCCCGACCTGGACATCTCCGATATCCGCCTGCTGGTGAATCCCACGGGCAAGTTCGTGCTCGGCGGCCCGATGGGCGATGCCGGCCTGACCGGCCGCAAGATCATCGTCGACACCTACGGCGGTATGGCCCGCCACGGTGGCGGCGCGTTCTCCGGTAAGGATCCGTCGAAGGTCGATCGCTCGGCCGCCTACGCCATGCGCTGGGTCGCCAAGAACGTGGTCGCCGCCGGTCTGGCGGATCGGGTCGAGGTGCAGGTCGCGTATGCGATCGGCAAATCGGCGCCGGTCGGGCTGTTCGTGGAGACCTTCGGTACCGAGAAGGTCGATCCGGCCCAGATCTCGGCGGCGATCACCGAGGTGTTCGACCTGCGCCCGGGCGCGATCATTCGCGACCTCGATCTGCTGCGCCCGATCTACGCGCCGACCGCCGCCTACGGGCACTTCGGCCGCACCGATATCGATCTGCCCTGGGAGCGCACCGACCGCGCGGACAAGCTGCGCGCCGCCGCCGGACTGTAAGTCCCACGTCCCGCGTGGATCGACCACCCACCGACACCCCCGCCGACCCCGAGCCGGCGGGGGTGTCGGCCGAGTCGGGGCCGGTGCGCCGCCGGGGCGCTCGTGCGAAGAAGACCACGACTTCGGACCCCGCGCAGGTCGAGAACCCGGTCGCCCGGGTGCTGCCGCTGCTCACCCCCGCGCACCTGGACCGCGATTTCGACTATCTGGTGCCGCCGGAGCTCGACGATATCGCCCGTCCCGGTGTGCGCGTCCGGGTCCGGTTCGCGGGGCGGTTGGTGGACGGTTATCTGCTGTCGCGGCATCCCGTATCGGACCATCCGGGCAAGCTGGTCCGGCTGGAGCGGGTGGTATCCGCCGAACAGGTACTCACCCCGGAGATCCTGCGCCTCGCGACGACCGTGGCGGCACGGTGCGCCGGAACCCGTGCCGACGTACTGCGGCTGGCGATCCCGCCGCGGCATGCGCGGGTGGAGAACGGTGGGCCGGCGAAGAAGGGCGAGGAGTCCGACGGGCCGACTGTTTCGGCAGTGTCCGCGGCGGCGGGGCCGAAGCCGGAGCGCGGCGCAGATGACGGGCCGGGCACGGACGCCGGGTCGGATGTGGGTGCCGGGTCCGGTGTGGCCTGCGGGTCCGATGTGGATGCCGGGTCCGGTGCGGCCTCCGGGTCGGATGTGGGTGCCGGGACATGCGTGAACGCCGAGTTCCAGGCGGATGCCGTGCCGGGGACAGGCGCCGACCCCGGAGCAGTCGCCGGGGCGGGAGCAGGAGCCGGGCCGCGGATGGACACTGCGTCGGGTGCGCACGCCGGGCCGCGTCGAGACGCCGATCCGGGACCAGATGCCGGATCGGGCAGTTACGCGATGTTCGGTGCCGACGCCGAGCTGGCTGCGGATGCCGGGTCGGGTCTGGAGGCCGCCACGAGTGCGGACGCCGAGTCGAGTGCGGACACCGGGCCGCGCGCGGACCACAGACCGAGCACTGGCAACGGCGTGGACGCGAGCGCCGAGGTGGGCGCGCCGAGGTATGCCGGCACAACGGCCGGTTCCGGCTCTGGCGGTGCGGTGGTGGCGTTGCGTGTGGCCGGCGCGCCCGGAGCCTTGGAGGCACCAGGGGAATCCGCCGGTTCGCCGGTTCGCTACTCGGGTACCGGCGGCGTGGGGGCACGAGAGACGGTCCGCTCCGATGCGGCGGAACGCACGGCGTTACCCGAGGTGGTGGACGTCGGCGCCTGGCGCCGGTACCGGCACGGGGACGCCTTCCTGACCGCACTCGCGAGCCGCCGGGGTCCGCGGGCGGCGTGGCAGGCACTGCCGGGAGAGGACTGGGCGCGGCGACTGGCCGAACTCGCGGCGGTGGTGGCCGCCGACGGCCGCAGCGCGATCCTGATGGTGCCCGACCAGCGCGACCTCGACCGGGTACTGCGCGAATGTGAACGGCTGGTAGGTGATTCGGCCGTGGGATTGTCGGCGGGGCTGGGCCCGGCGGCACGGTACCGGCGCTGGCTGGCCGTCCTACGCGGTACCGCGCGCGTGGTGGTGGGCACCCGCAGTGCGGTTTTCGCGCCCGTCGTGGATCTGGCTCTCGTTGCGATCTGGGACGACGGCGACGACACCTATGCCGAACCCCGCGCCCCCTACCCGCACGCGCGGGAGGTCGCCATGCTCCGCGCTCACGACACCGGCGCGGCCTTCGTCGCGGCCGGGTACGCCCGAACCGCCGAGATCCAGGCCGTCGTGGAAACGGGATGGGCCCACGATCTGCTCGCCGATCGGTCGATCGTACGGACCGCCGCGCCGCGGATCAGCGCCCCGGGGGACAGCGATGCCGCGCTCGAACGCGATCCGATGGCGCGCGCGATCCGGATCCCCGCCGCCGCCTTCACCGCGGCCCGTAAGGCGCTCGCTGCCGGATCCGGCGTGCTGGTGCAGGTGCCGCGCCGCGGGTACGTTCCGGCGCTGGCCTGTACGAAATGCCGAACACCCGCCCGGTGCCGCCGGTGTGCCGGGCCGCTGTCGTTACCCGGATCGGATCGGCCCGCCGGTGACCCGGGGACGGCGCACAGTCCGCTCTGCCGCTGGTGCGGGCGTACCGAGGCGGCCTTCCGCTGCCCGGCCTGCGGGGGCCGGGCGTTGCGCGCCGTGGTCATCGGTGCGGCGCGGACCGCCGAGGAACTCGGCAGGGCATTTCCCGGGGTGCCCATCCGCGGATCCAGCGGTGCGGCCGTACTGGACACGGTGCCGCCCGGGCCCCAGGTCGTGGTGGCCACCGTCGGGGCCGAGCCATTGCTCGCCGGTGGTTACGGGGTGGGGTTGCTGCTGGACGGCTGGGCGCTGCTCGGCCGCGCCGATCTGCGCGCTGCCGAGGACGCGCTGCGCCGTTGGCTGAGCGCCGCGGCTCTGGTGAGGTCCGACGGTGAGGTACTGGTGATGGCCGATCCGGCCGTACCCACCGTGCAGGCACTGCTGCGCTGGGACCCGGCCGGCCACGCGGCCGCCGAACTGGCGCAGCGGACCGAGGTCGGGTTTCCGCCGGCGGTGCGGATGGCGGCGGTCGACGGCACCCCGGACGGGATCGCCGGTCTGCTCGCCGCCGCCGAACTCCCGGCGGGGGTGGAGATGCTGGGCCCGGTGCCGTTACCTCCGGCCGCGCGGCTGCCCTCCGGTGCCCGCGGCGACGCCGGGGATCCGGGTGCAGAAGTCGAACGGGTGCTTCTGCGTACGCCGCGAGCGCGTGGTGCGGCGCTGGCGCGGGCGCTCACGGCGGCGCAGGCGGTGCGGAGCAGCCAGCGGGCGGAGGCGCCGCCGCGAATCCAGATGGATCCGCTGGAAATAGGCTGACCCGCGAGCCGTGTGGCGCCTCGGGCCTTCCGGCAGAGTGTAAGAGCGGGCGGGCGGTCACGTCCGGGCGATGCCACTGGCCGGTATCGATGCGCGGAACCGGTATCGCGGTCGCTTCCCTCGATCGCGATCCGCCGGCCGATCCCGCGGGCTTGCCGAGTGCCTTTTCTGATGCGACGGCCCGCCCGGCATGGCAACCGATCCTCCGGGCCGGATCCGAGCGTCCCGCCGGATGCGCCACCGGCACCCATCCACAAACCTCCGGCGGCCGGTCGCATGGCACCCCTTCGTTTCGGCAGTACCCGCTCTGGCGGGTGCGAGCCGGTCGACTGCGCTGTTCGCGTTGTCTCGTGACGATCGAGGAGTTCTCGGCCAATAGTTGCGTTGGATAGATTGCCGATATATCGTCGATGCTATGCAAACCAATCGAGTGGCTCGGGAGGCTGCTATGGAGAACATCGAGAACGCGGAATTTCGTAAGGGTCGCCGGCGGCGGGGGCGCGGCCCTCGTCCGGGTGGTTTCGGTCCGGGCGGGCCGTTCCGTCACGGTGGCCCGCACGGCTTCGGTCCGGGATTCGGCGGGGACTTCGGTCCCGGCTTCGGTCCGGGTTTCGGCCCGGGCTTCGGGCGCGGCCGTGGCCGCGGCGGCCGCGGCCGCCGCGGCGACGTACGGGCGGCGATTCTGCTGCTGCTCGCCGAGCGCCCCATGCACGGCTACGAGCTGATCCAGCAGATCCGCGAACGCAGCGACGACCTCTGGCGGCCCAGCCCGGGATCCATCTATCCGGCGCTGTCGCAGCTGGAGGACGAGGGTCTGATCGCCATCGAGAAAGTGGCCGGTCGTAAGACCGCGCAACTGACCGAGACAGGGACCGCCCATGTTACGGAGAAACGGGCGGAGCTCGGGGACCCGTGGGCCGAGGTCAAGGAAGGGGTCGGCGCGCACACCAGCGATCTACGGGCCCTGATAGGCCCGCTCATGGGCGCGGTCGCGCAGGTCGCCGCGGCGGGAACCCCGGAACAGGCGGCCAAAGCGGCCGAGGTGCTGACGGAGGCGCGGAAAGCGTTGTACCGCATCCTCGCCGAAGATGAGGATTCCGGAAAGTAACGGGGTGATCAAAACCTCCGGCCTCGGTTTTCCCCCGAACCGGCAGGGTGGAAGATTGTGGTGTGAAACAACTTCGATGGCCGACGGGGCGGGGCAGGTCACAAATCGGCAGGCGTGTCCTGCGGGCGGTGACCGTGGCTGTCGCACTGGCTGGGTCGGTGTTGCTCGCGAGTGTCGAGAGCACCGCCCAGCCGGCCGGTTACCTCCCCGCGTCGGTTCCCACGGATCCCGCTCCACCGCAACCCGACCAGCTGGGGGCGGTGCTCTATATGAAATCCCATCCGAACGCGGTGCCGCGCGGCGCCAACGATTTCGGATGTGTCCCGGACGCGGCCCATCCACGGCCGGTGATCCTCGCGCACGGCACCGACGCGAGCGCCTATACGGACTGGTCGGTCATCGGGCCGCAGCTCGTGGACCACGGCTTCTGCGTCTTCGCGCTGAATTACGGCGGGAAACCGGGTGCCGGAACCTACGGCACCGAAGACATCGTGCTGAGCGCCTACCAGATCGCGCAGTTCGTCGACGAGGTACGCGCCGCGACAGGAGCCCGGCAGGTCGATCTCGTCGGCTTCTCCCAGGGCGCCAATGTCACCCGCTACTACATCAATAAACTCGGCGGCGCGCCCCACGTCGGTAACTGGGTAGGCCTGGCCTCACCCACTTACGGCGGGGTCCTGTACGGACTGGTCCCGATCGCCCAGCAGCTTCCGGGCGCGATGGAACTGGCGACACAGGCGGTCTCCGTGGCGGCGGTCCAGCAGGTACAGGGATCGCCGTTCATGCGCGAACTCAACGCGGGCGGCGACACCGTGCCGGGGGTGAGCTACACCACGATCGGCAGCCGGGTCGACGAAGTGATCCAGCCTTTCGGCAATATCGCCCTGCGCGGGCCGGGGGCACACAACATCGTCTTGCAGGACCGCTGCCCGGTCGACCTCACCGGCCACTTCCACATGGTCTACAACCCGTATGTGTTCCAGCTGCTGTTCGAAGTCCTCGACCCCGAACACGCCCCCGAACCCGTATGCGTGCCGGTAGCGCTGGGGACCGGCATCCCCCAAGTGATCATCGGCGGAAATATCTGATGCCGGGTCGGCGGTGTCGCTTCCTGCGCCGCGGGCCGGGGCCCTCGTGACCCGGTTCTGCACTCTGTCACCGGTCGCTGCGCTCCTGCGTTCGCTCGCTCCGGGACCGGGGCGGGCCCGGACCACGAATGCTGGGCGTCCGGAGTGAACGGAGGTGTGTACGGAGGCCCTGAGCACGGCCGTGCCGGGCTACCTAGAATGAGACCTTCCTGCCCTGCCTCATGCCTTCGGGAGCTACCGTGACCGTCCAGTCCGTCCGCCTCTTCGGCGATCCGATCCTGCGAGCCCGCGCGGCGGAGGTCACCGAGTTCGGCCCCGAACTGCGGCAGCTGGTGACCGATCTGACCGACACCATGTACGACGACGGCGGAGTGGGAATGGCGGCCCCGCAGATCGGTGTCGGTCTGCGGGTGTTCGTCTACGACACCGGCGACGCCCGCGGACATCTGGTCAACCCGATGTGGACCGCGCTGGACGAGGAGGAGCAGATCGGCCCGGAGGGCTGCCTGTCCATCCCGGGAGTCAATCACGACACGAGGCGGGCCATGCGGGTACGGGTGACCGGCGTGGATATGGACGGCAAACCGGTCGAATTCGAGGCCGAGGGGCTGCTGGCGCGTTGTGTGCAGCACGAAACCGACCACCTGGACGGCACTCTGTTCATAGACCGGCTCGATCCGCCCGACCGGAAGCAGGCCATGCGTACCATCCGTGAATCCGACTGGTTCATCGCCGGGCTGACCGTCCGCCCGAGCCGCGCCCTCGCCGAGCGGGACCGCTGATGCGGGTCGTCTTCGCCGGCACGCCCGACCCGGCGGTTCCGTCGTTGCGCCGGCTTCTCGATTCCCGGCACGAGGTGGTCGCCGTGGTGACGCGGCCCGACGCCGTCGCCGGGCGGGGCCGGAAGCTGAAACGCTCACCGGTCGGGCAACTCGCCGACGAACACGGAATACCGGTCCTCACCCCGGACAAGCCCGGCGACCCCGAATTCGTCGAGGCGCTCATGGAGTTGGCGCCCGACTGCTGCCCGGTGGTCGCCTACGGCGCGTTGCTACCGCCGCGCGTGCTCGAGATCCCCAAGCACGGCTGGATCAATCTGCATTTCTCACTGCTGCCCGCCTGGCGCGGCGCGGCGCCGGTCCAGGCCGCCATCGCGGCCGGTGACGAGATCACCGGTGCGTCCACCTTCCGGATCGAGGCCGGGCTGGACACCGGCCCGGTCTACGGTGTGGTGACCGAGCGGATCGGGGTCACCGATACCGCCGCGGATCTGCTCGCCCGACTGGCCGACAGCGGCGCGGCCCTGCTGGAGCAGACTCTCGACGGTGTCGAGGACGCAACGCTGCAGGCGATCCCGCAGCCGGCGGACGGGGTCTCCTATGCACCCAAGATCACCGTCGAGGCGGCGCAGGTCCGCTGGGATCAGCCGGCGCTGGCGGTCGGCCGCGCCATCCGGGCGGTGACCCCGCTTCCGGGAGCCTGGACCACGGTCGGCGGAAACCGCCTCAAACTGGGGCCGGTGGAACTGGTCGAAGAGGCGCTGCCCGAACGGCAGATCGAAGTGCGCAAGAACGGTGTTCTCGTCGGTACCGCCACCACCGCGGTACGGCTGGACCAGGTGCAGCCGCAGGGCAAACGGATGATGGCCGCACTCGACTGGGCACGCGGTGCCCGGCTGGCGCCCGGCGCGGTGGTCGAATGACCGGCTCGGGCGGTGACCGGCCCCGGGGCTTCCGGCGTCACGCAGAATCCCGCCCGGCGGAGTCCGACGCCCCACGGAACGAACCGCCGGAGCGTCGCGGTGCTCCCGGGCAGAGCGGCCGTTCGGCGGAGTCCGGGCAGGATCGGGGTCCGGCCGCATCCCGGCGGGGCGAGCGTCCGAGTGGTTCGCGGGAGGGTGAGCGTTCGAGCGAGGCCGGGCAGGGGCGGCGTCCGGCGGGTTTCCGTCAGGGTGAGCGTTCGGCCGGTTCCGGGCAGGGGCGGCGTCCGGCGGGTTTCCGCCGCGGTGAGCGTACGGCCGGTGCCGGTCAGGATCAGCGTGAGAGTGGTCACCGCTCGGACCAGCGCGCCCGCGGTGACCGGCCGGACCGTCCGGCCGGTCCTCGCCGAGACCGTCCGGCCGGGGAAGCCCGGGGTAAGCCCGATGGCCCCGCCGGCCGACGAGAACGCCGGGAACGCCCCGAGACCCGGAGTTCCGGTGAGTCCGGCGGCGAACACGGACAACCGCGTCACCGCGGCGCCGAGCCCGATCGCAGTGCCGGCGGGAGTCGCCGTGCCGATCGCCCCGGAGCGAGCCGCGCGGCCGGCCCTACCGGCCGGCCCGGCCGCGGCGGAGCGGCCTCCGCCGCGGGTACGGAGCCGTCCCGGAAACGTGAGGACGGCAGCCGCGACGATCGGCGCCGGGGACCGGCGCCGGCCGCGCGGGGCCGCGGCGCCGGGAAACGGGCCGACGGTCCGGGCCGGGAACGGCCCGGCCGGGGCAACGGTGGCCCGCGTACCGGCCGCCCGGCGCGCACTCCGGCGGATCCAGCGCGCACGGTGGCACTGGAGACCTTGCGCGCTGTCCGGGAACGAGACGCCTACGCCAACCTGGTGCTGCCCGGTCTGCTGCGGGAGTACCGAGTGGAGGGACGTGACGCGGCCCTGGCCACCGAACTCGGCTACGGAGCGTGCCGGGCCCTGGGTGTGCTGGATGCGGTGATCGCCGACTGCGCCGGACGTGGGATCGACGAGATCGACGGCTCGCTGCTGGATATTCTGCGCCTCGGCGCCTACCAGTTGCTGCGCACCCGGGTCGAACCCCACGCTGCGGTGCACACCGCGGTCGAATTCGCCCGCGCCGAATCCGGTACGGGGCGTGCCGGTTTCGTCAACGCGGTGCTGCGCAGGGTGGCCGAGCGGAGTCCGCAGGAGTGGATCGATCGGCTCGCCCCCGCGGATCCGATCGGTCGCATGGCCTTCGAATACGCCCATCCGATGTGGATCGCGCAGGCGTTCGCCGACGCGCTGGGCGCGGACGCGGGCGAACTGCCGGAGCTGCTCGCCGCCGACGACGCCCGGCCGCTTGTGCACCTGGTGGCGCGTCCCGGCGATATCACCGCCGAGGAGCTCGCGCTGGTCACCGGTGGCGAGGAGGGCCGGTGGTCGCCGTACGCGGTGTACCTGGAAGGCGGTGACCCGGGCGCGCTGGAACCGGTGCGGGAGGGCATGGCCGCTGTCCAGGACGAGGGCAGTCAGCTGGTGGCCCTGGCGCTCACCCGCGCGCCCCTGCACGGCACCGAGGGTGGCCGCTGGCTGGACCTGTGTGCGGGTCCGGGCGGCAAGACCGCGCTGCTCGGGGCACTGGCCGATATCGACGGTTTCCGGGTCGATGCGGTGGAGCCGGCCCCGCACCGGGCCGAACTGGTTCGCACCGCGACGCGCGGGCTGCCCGTACAGGTGCATATCGCCGACGGCCGCGACAGCGGCCTGGCCGCAGGCTATGACCGCATTCTGGTGGATGCCCCGTGTACCGGTCTCGGCGCGCTGCGCCGCCGCCCGGAGGCCCGGTGGCGGCGCACGCCCGGCGATATCGCCGATCTGGTCGCCCTACAGCGCGAACTGCTGACCGCGGCCTGGGACCTGGTGCGCCCCGGCGGTGTGGTGGTGTATTCCACCTGCTCGCCCCATCTGCCGGAAACTGTTGCCGTGGTGGCGGATACCGTACGCCGCACCGGCGCCGAACAGCTCGACGCCCGCCCGCTGCTACCCGGGGTCACCGGGCTCGGCGCGGGCCCGGCGATTCAGCTGTGGCCGCATCGGCACGGGACCGACGCCATGTTCGTGGCCGCGCTGCGCAAACCGGCATAACCGCTGGGCGCGCGCGAGTGGCGACGGATTTCCGGACCTGCCGCGCCCGCGCCCGGCACACTGTCGCTATGGGTATCACCTGGGCGCACGTGGTCCGGATGGCGACGGAGCTGCCGGAGGTCGCCGAATCGACCTCCTACCGCACCCCGGCGCTGAAAGCGGCGGGTAAGAGTTTCGCACGGTTGCGCACCGAAGCCGAGGGCGGTCTCGCGCTGCGCTGCGAGATGGTGGAGAAGGAGGCGCTGCTGGCCTCCGGTAACCCCGCCTTTTACACCACCCCGCACTACGACGGCTACCCCTACATCCTCATCGATCTCCACCGCGTCGATTCCGGGCAGCTACGGGAACTGCTGGACGCGGCCTGGTGGCTGGTCGCGCCCGCGCGGTTGCGGCGCGCCCGCGAGCGCGATCTCTGACCGTTCTACTCGCTCGCCACGGGGCTGGCCCGGTCCTCGGGCGCGCCGCCTATACGGGGTGGACCTTCACCCAGGTGCTGTTGACCGCCGCGTTACCGGAGATTCGGTCCACCTGTTCCGGATCGTGCAGCAGGTTCACGTTCGCGCCCGGTACCGCGGCCGCGACGGTCCAGCCGACACCCGGCTCGCCGTGACCCCAGCCGTGCGGGATGGCGACCGTACCCGGCCGGATCTCGTCGCTGATCTCCACCGGCACCACGATGGAGCCGATGGGTGAGCTCACCGTGACCCGGCCGCCGTCGGACAGTCCGCGCGCGGTCGCGTCCTGCGGATGCATGAGCGCGGTGCAGCGCTCGCGGCCTTTCACCATCGACGGCACATTGTGCAGCCAGGAATTGTTGCTGCGTAGATGGCGCCGCCCGATGAGACGCAGATCGAAACCGTGGTCGCGGTCCGCGCCGCCCGCGCGTGCCTCGTCGAGGAGCCGGCGCGCCTCGGTGACGAACTGTCGCGGCGCCAGCTGAACTCTGCGGTCGGCGGTGGCGATGAGCGAATGCAGTCGCGGCTGCAGCGGGCCGAGGTCGATACCGCCGCGCGCTTCACGCACCTTCCGCACGGTCACGCCCTTGCGGCCCCGGCGCAGTACGCCGTGCGGGCCGACCGCGATACCGAGTGCCGCGGCTCGCAGCGGGCTGAACCGGGCGAAGACCGCGTTGAGGGCGCGGCCGGTGAGCGAGCGCAGTGGGAGCGGCAGGATCTCGGTGGTCAGCCGCGCCATGATCTCCCAGTCCTCGAGTCCCTCCTGTTCGGGCGCCACCGCTCGCGCGTTGAAACGAATATTGTTGTGCACGCTGAACATGGTGAGCAGGATGTCGAGATCCTCGCGTTCCAGCGGCGACAGCGGCGGCAGGATGATGTCGGCGTGCCGGGTGGTCTCGGTGATGTACATGTCCACGGCCACATAGAAATCCAGCGAACCCAGCGCCTTGTCGAGCTGTCCGCGTTGCGGGGTGGACAGGACCGGGTTGCCCGCGTAGGTGATCATGGCGCGGATACGGTCCGGGCCGTCGTCGA
This sequence comes from Nocardia sienata NBRC 100364, assembly GCF_001613205.1. Taxonomy (GTDB): domain Bacteria; phylum Actinomycetota; class Actinomycetes; order Mycobacteriales; family Mycobacteriaceae; genus Nocardia; species Nocardia sienata. Next base: position 14,948 of record NZ_BDBX01000038.1, read on the forward strand.
GGATCTCCGAGGCCAGCGCGGCCACCGGCAGCTCGAACCGGAACGATTTGTACTTACCGGAGCGGTCGGTCCACGCGCCGTAGTTGGGCGACACCCGGCGAGCCAGCGGCAGCAGGTCCACGGCAGGGGTGGCATACATCTGGCCACCCGGGCTGTCGAGGTTTCCGGTGATCGCGTTGATGGTGTTGACCAACCAGTGGGTGACCGTGCCGGTCAGCGTCTGGCACACCCCGATCCGCGCGTAGATCACCGCCGATTTCGCGGCCGCGTGCTCGCGGGCCAGCCGCCGGATCGTCTCGGCGTCCACACCGGCGTAGGGGGCGGCGTCCTCGGGTGTGAAACCGGCGACCAGTTCCCGCAGCTCGTCCAGTCCGGCGCACTGGGTGCGGACGGCGGTCCGGTCGCACAGATCCTCGGTGATCAGTACGTGCAGGACGGCCAGCAGCAGATAGGGATCGCCACCCGGCAGGACCGAGATGTGTTCGTCGGCCAGGCGGGCGGTCTCGGTACGCCGCGGATCGATCACCACGACCTTGCCGCCGCGGGCGCGCACATCCTTGATGCGGTTGCGGGCGCCGGGCATGGTGGTTACCGACCCGTTGGACACCGCGGGATTGGCGCCGATGATCACCATGCGGTCGGTGCGGTCGATATCGGCGATGGGCATGAGGAAATTCGACCCGTACATCTGCCACGCCACGAATTCCTGCGGGAACTGGTCGATCGAGGAGGCCGTGTAGAAATTGCGGGTCATCAGCGCCATGCGCAGCGCGAAGGCGTACATGATCGCCGAATTGTGGGCGGCCGGATTGCCCAGGTACATGCCCACCGAATGCGGTCCGTGCTCCCGGCGCACCCGGCGCAGGCGGTTGCCGATCTCGCGGAAGGCTTCGTCCCAGCCGATGGGCTCGAACTTCTCGCCGACCCGGCGCACCGGGGTGCGCAACCGGTCCGGATCCTCGTGCAGGCCCGCCATGGCGGTGGCCTTGGGGCAGATGTAGCCCTTGGACAGCACATCGTCGGGATTACCTTCGACCTTGGCCACTTTTGTGTCCTCGACGGTCACCAGGATGCCGCAGTGCGCTTCGCACAGAGTGCATTGCCGGGCGATGGTTTCAGCGGTCATAACTCACATCACCTTCCGCCGCGTCGTCGTCGACGCGCGACCCGCAGGAGCGCCGGATTACGGGCTGATCCGGCTGGTCGGTTGCTGGGGGAGAAAAGCGGGCTCTCGAAAGATGGTCGATTGAGATGAATACCCACTCATACTCTCAGAGATGAGGGTAGACCGAACGGCGAAGCGGGCACAACAGGTGCGGCGGTTACTCCCGCGACGACTGTTCGCGCAACCGGGCCAGCGTCTTGGCGAGAATGCGCGAGACGTGCATCTGCGAGATACCCATCTGCTGCGCGATCTGCGTCTGGGTCATCGACTCGAAGAATCGCATGGTGAGAATCCGCCGCTCACGCTCGGGCAGCCCGGCCAGCAGCGGCCGGATCGCCACATATTCCTCGACCCGGTCGAACTGCGCCTCCTCCTCGCCGAGCGTGTCCAGCAGGGAAGCGTCGGTATCGCGTCCCACCGAGGCGGCGTCGATCGACGTCGGTTGATAGGCGTTACCGGCGATAACGGCCTGGGTCACTTCGTCCGGATCGACATCCAGCTCGGCGGCGATCTCCTTGGCCGTAGGCGAACGGCCCAGCGACTGCGATAGCGAATCCACCGCGGCACCGATTCGAAGGTGAGTCTCCTTGACCCGGCGCGGCACCCGCATCGCCCAGGTGTTGTCCCGGAAATACCGGCGTACCTCACCCATTATCGTGGGCACCGCGAACGACAGGAAATTCGAACCGCGCGAGATATCGAAACGGTCCACCGCGTGCACCAGACCCACCCGGGCGACCTGGGTCAGATCGTCGAACGGTTCGCCACGGCCACTGAACTTACGGGCGATATGGTCGGCCAGCGGAATGCAGCGCGCGATCAACTCGTTGCGCAGCGCCGCCTGCTCCGCCGAATCCGGTTGGGCCCCGGCGAGCCGGACGAACAGATCCGCGACATCGTCGTATCCGCCCGCCGCCGACGAGTTCTCCAGCTCGGCGCGGGTTTCGGTATCGGCCTCGGCGTCGGCTGCGGCGGTGTCGGCCTCGCTCGCCGATTCCCTGTCGTGCTCGTCCTCGGAAGATTCGAGCGGCTTGTCCTGCTCGCTCACGCTTTCCCCCGGACCCGACGGAACTCGACCGCTGTCGGATATCCGGAAACCTGCTGATCGAAGGGGTCCTGCCGGGCATCCACCGAATCGGTCAGGGTACGCAGGACATGCCAGCCGAAACTGCGCGCGTCGGGCAGTCCTTCCTGCGCCGCCACCCCGGCGACCTGCACCCGTAACTCGGTATCACCGATGCTGAACACACACTGCAGGCTCGTCTCGGGCGCCGCCAGGCCGATCAGCGTGGAGCAGGCCTCGTCCACCGCCAGCCGGATGTCGGCGACCTCGTCCAGCGTGAAATCACTGAGCAGGACCAGAGTCTCGGCGAGACCGCGCACGATCGGCAACTGTGTCACCGATGCCGCCACCCGAATCTCCACCGGGGCACCGTGGAGCCCTTGTTCCGCCGAAGTATTGATCACGCAGCCGAGTGTATGGGCGCTTCGTCACAAAGAGGGGAGCGGGGCACGCCCGCGGGCGGAATCCGGCGGGGAAGCGTGGTCGTCGGTGCCGCACGCCTGTTCCGGACGGCCGGGGACACGCCGTGCCGGAGGCGCCACCGACGAAGGCGGCCCCCGGGCCCGCGCCGCCGGGGGCGCCGCCATACACTCCCGCTGTGACTGCGTCCGAGCCCACGTTCACCCGTCCTCCGGTTCCGATGATCGCCCCGTCGATTCTGTCCGCCGATTTCGCCCGGCTGGCCGACGAGGCCGACGCGGTATCGACCGCCGACTGGCTGCACGTCGATGTGATGGATGCGCATTTCGTCCCGAATCTGACCCTGGGGCTGCCGGTGGTGCAGAGCCTGCTGAAGGCCACCGATATTCCGCTGGACTGCCATCTCATGATCGAGGATCCGGGCCGGTGGGCGCCGCCGTACGCGGAGGCGGGCGCCTACAACGTGACCTTCCACGCCGAGGCGACCGAGGATCCGGTGGCCGTGGCCCGCGATATCCGGGCCGCCGGTGCCAAGGCGGGGTTGTCGGTCAAGCCGAACACGCCCATCGAGCCGTACCTGGAGATTCTGCGCGATTTCGACACGCTGCTGGTGATGAGTGTCGAGCCCGGGTTCGGCGGGCAGTCGTTCATTCCGGAGGTGCTGGAGAAGGCCCGGATCGTGCGGCGTCTGGTCGATGCGGGGGAGCTGCGGCTGGTGGTGGAGATCGACGGCGGGATCAACGCCGACACCATCGAGCAGGCCGCGGCGGCCGGTATCGACTGCTTCGTGGCGGGCTCGGCGGTGTACAACACCGAGGATCCCGGCGCGACCGTGGAGAAGTTGCGGCGGCAGGCGGAATCGAGCTGGTCGGCGCATCACCTCGCCCACTGAGGTCCGTGGCCGCATCGGCCCGGCCGCGGCGCACGGTATCTTCCGGCCGACGGGCTGCTGCCGCGAACCCGCCGATCCGCGGTATCGATCCCCTGGGCTCGAATTCATGTCTGTAGCGGGGGGGTTCGGTCCCATCCTGCGAGATCGGCGAGACGAAGTCGAGCGGGGGTGCCGCCGACCCGGTCCCTGCGGCCAGGACCGCCCAGGGTTCAGCGGGAACCGGGGGCGCACTCACGGGCGGCGTCGACCACCGCGTGCTGAGGCGGCCGGGTCCCCTGCGCGTCGGTGCCCGCCACCCACAGTCGGTAGCCGCTGATCTCGTCCTCGGGTGAGGGCAGCACGATCTGGCTGCCGGTACCGGCGACGGTGGTGTAGAGGCGGAAGAGCTCGGCGGCCGCGGTAGCGGTGAATTCGTCGTGCCGGGTGGGGCCGGTGAGGAAAGTCCAGCGCTGGGCCCTGGGATGGGCGAAGACCGGTCCGGCGATCCCCGCCGCCCGCAGCCGTGCCAGCACCTGTTCGCCGAGTTCGGTCGGCATGGTGACGGCGCCGTGGGTGGCGCCCACATGTAGCAGGATCCGCCGGGAGGCCGGATCGACCACCGCGGGCAGCAGATCCTTCTCCCGGTACCGCCGGCAGTGCCGCTCCAGGGCGGTTTCGGTGAAAGTGGTCATTGCGGTTCGGCTTCCTCGAGTGGTGGCGTGCCTGGCTGGGGCGAGGGCATCCGCCGGGGCGGATGTCGCAGGGATCCGTCGGGTGTGGTCACTGCGGGGATCCGGTGCCCGCACAACACTGTCGCGGGGCCGAGGGACGCTGGATCACCGCGGCGGTGCGGGGTCTTTCCGGCCCGGACTGTTGCGGGCGGATCCAGTTGTCGTGATGGCTTGTGGCGCACGGTGTTCCGCGGCGGTGGCCGTCCTCGTACGAGTACTGCGCCGGGCCGCACCGCGGGGTGGTCGAGGTCGGTGAACCGGTCACCTCACAATATTGCGCCAGCCGCTGTGAGCGTGCAAATCGAGGAACATTTCGGGTTTCGATGCGGTATCGGTGGGGCAAAGCGGAGGCGGTCGAGTTCGGTCCGGACCGGATCGCGGCCCGTCGGAAGTGGTGTGGGCGTCTGGGGGCCGAATGTGACCACCATCTCTCGACCGGAAAATTTCCGGATCGCCTCCGGTGGTGCCGCGGCCTCGTGACCAGGCGTTCCCGCAGGGTGGTCCGCGTCATGGCCGGGCCGGAGGGCGGGAACTAGTCTGGTCGTGGACGGCGAACTGGGAATACTCGGTACCACTCCCGCCGTTCCGTATGCGCAACACCGACGCGAACGGGAGAAGACATGTTCACGGGCATCGTCGAGGAATTGGGCGAAATCGTCGCCCGCGAACAATCCGCCGACGCGGCGCGGCTGACGATCCGCGGGAAGGTGGTCACCTCCGATGCCGGGCACGGCGATTCGATCGCGGTCAACGGTGTCTGCCTGACCGTCGTGGACGTCATCGACGACGCGTTCACCGTCGATGTCATGGGCGAAACGCTGCGCCGGTCGAGTATCGGCGGTCTGGAGCCGGGTTCGCGGGTCAATCTCGAGCGCGCGGCCGCGGTGAACAGCCGGCTCGGGGGTCATATCGTCCAGGGGCACGTGGACGGCACCGGCACCATTCTGGCGCGGACCCCGGAGGACAACTGGGAAGTGGTGCGCATATCGCTGCCCGACGCGATCGCCAGGTATGTGGTGGAGAAGGGCTCCATCACCGTGAACGGCATTTCGCTCACCGTCTCCGGATTGGGCCGGACCGAGACACCGGCCACCGACGGCAGCCGGGACTGGTTCGAGGTCTCGCTGATCCCGACCACACTGAGCCTCACCGATCTGGGTACATCCGCCCTCGGAACCGTTGTGAATCTCGAGGTCGACGTGATCGCCAAGTATGTCGAGCGCCTCCAGCAGCGCGGCTGATGACTCCGGCCGCACCCGGACCGGCCGAACAGACCCAGTAGTGTGATCGGGACCTATCGAGATGGAGCATTGCAGACGTGACCAGGTTCGACAGCATCGAGCGCGCGGTCGCCGATATCGCGGCCGGTAAACCGGTCGTCGTGGTCGACGACGAGGACCGGGAGAACGAGGGCGACCTCATCTTCGCCGCGGAGAAGGCCACCCCGGAACTCGTGGCGTTCATGATCCGCTACACCTCGGGTTACATCTGCGCACCGCTTACCGGTGACGATTGCGATCGCCTGGGACTGCCGCCGATGTACGCGGTGAACCAGGACAAGCACGGCACCGCGTACACCGTCTCGGTGGATGCCAGAGAGGGCGTGACCACCGGTATCTCCGGCGCCGACCGGGCCACCACCATCCGGTTGCTGGCCGACGGCGATGCCAAACCGAACGATTTCACCCGCCCCGGTCATGTGGTGCCGCTGCGCGCCAAGGACGGGGGCGTGCTGCGCCGGCCCGGTCACACCGAGGCCGCCGTGGACCTGGCGCGGATGGCCGGGCTGCGGCCGGCCGGGGTGATCTGCGAGATCGTGAGCCAGAAGGAAGACGGGCATATGGCCCGCACCGACGAACTGCGGGTCTTCGCCGACGAGCACGAACTGGCGCTGATCTCGATCGCCGAGATGATCGCGTGGCGGCGTAAGCACGAAAAGCATGTCGTGCGGGTGGCGCAGGCGCGTATCCCGACCGCGCACGGCGAGTTCACCGCCGTCGGATACCAGAGCATCTACGACGATGTCGAACATGTCGCGCTGGTCCGCGGGGACGTCGGTGACGGCGAGGATGTGCTGGTCCGGGTGCACTCGGAATGCCTGACCGGTGATGTGTTCGGTTCGCTGCGCTGCGACTGCGGGCCGCAGCTGGACGCGGCCCTGGAGATGGTGGCCGCCGAGGGCCGCGGCGTGGTGCTCTATATGCGTGGGCACGAAGGCCGCGGTATCGGGCTGATGCACAAACTGCAGGCCTATCAGCTGCAGGATTCCGGTCACGATACGGTCGATGCCAATATCGAGCTCGGCCTGCCCGCCGATGCCCGCGACTACGGGACCGGGGCGCAGATCCTGGTCGATCTGGGGCTGCGGTCCATGCGGCTGCTCACCAACAACCCGGCCAAACGGGTCGGGCTCGACGGCTACGGATTGCGGATCACCGAACGGGTACCCATGCCGATCCGGGCCAATGCCGAGAACCTGCGCTACCTGCGCACCAAACGCGACCGGATGGGCCACGATCTGGTGGGTCTCGACGATCTGGACCTCGGGGAGACAGCGCAGTGACATCCTCCGGATCGAAAGGCGGAAACCGATGAGTGGCACCGGGGTACCGAGCTTCGCGCTCGCCGACGCCAAGGACCTGCGGCTGGCGATCGTGGCCTCGCGCTGGCACACCGAGATCTGCGACACGCTGGTCGCCAACGCCGAACGCGTCGCCGCCGAGGCCGGAGTGCGCCATACCACCGTCGCGCGGTGCGCCGGGGCGATGGAGCTCCCGGTGCTCGCCCAGGAACTCGCTCGCACCCACGACGCCGTCGTCGCGCTCGGCGTCGTGATCCGGGGAGATACGCCGCATTTCGACTATGTCTGTGATTCGGTGACCGCCGGCCTGACCCGGGTTTCGCTGGACGAGAGCACCCCCGTGGCCAACGGTGTCCTCACCACCAATGACGAAGCGCAAGCCCTCGACCGGGCCGGACTGCCGGATTCTGCGGAGAACAAGGGTGAGCAGGCGGCTGCCGCCGCCTTGGACGCCGCCCTCACGCTCCGCGGCCTGCGCGCGGCGGGCTGAGCCGTGCCGGTGGTACGGATCTGGCGCCGGGGGAGGGCTTCCGGCGGTGACTCGGGCGTCGCTTCCGAATGGGAGCTCGAGGTGCGCCCGCGGAAGTCGCGTCGCACGGCGGCGATCGTCGCGGTGGTGCTACTGGTGGCCTTCGTACTGCTCGGAATCTTCTTGCGGATCGACTACACCGGGGTCAACTTCCGGGTGGTCGATCAGTTCGCGATGGCGTGTATCGGGATCTTCGGCGCGGCGGCCGTCCTGCTGCTCACCCGCCCGCGCGTCCGTGCCGGCCGCCGCGGTGTGGTGGTTCGGAACGTGCTCGGGGACAACGAGTTCGAGTGGAAGCATATCCGCGGGGTTTCGTTTCCCGACCGTAAGGCGTGGGCACGGCTCGAGCTGGTGAACGACGATTACGTCCCGATGCTCGCGGTGCGTTCCAACGACGGTGAGCATGCCGCGGCGGCGCTGGACCGACTCCGCGATCTGGGTGTCAAGTACGCCTCGTCCGACTGATCGTGCCCGGTGCTCGGCTCCCGGACCGAGCCGTATCGCCTGCTTCCGCCCGGCCGGGGCCGCGACCGCGGGGTCTCCTGGGGCCGAATGGTCGGCTACTCCACCCTGAGGATCGGCGGCGGCTGGTAGCTGCCGTCGAATACGGGCTCATGCGGTTCGTAGATGCGCAGCATCGGCCGGAAGTGGCCGGCCGGGGTGGGTAGCCAGTTGGCCCGCTGCTGTGGATCGGCGGGTTCGTCGTGCTGCAACACCACGGTGAGCGATCCGTCGGTCGTCTGCAGCCCGGGTGTCCGGTCGCCCAGCGAGTAGCGTCCGATCGGGTTCGCGACGAGGAAGAAATTCGGAGTGTCGTACATGGTCAACGACCAGAACGCGCCGCACGGCGGGGGCTCGGTGAAGCGCACCTCGTAGCGGTGGGAGCCGTGCAGCGGCCGGCCCTCACAGTCGGTGAAGGCCATCGCGTAGGCGGCCTCGTAGCCGTGGTTGCCCCAGAGCCCGGCGCGGGCGGTGCCCGCGCGTAGTAGATAGCGGTCCGGATCGTCGGGGAGTTTCCAGTGCGGATCGTCGAGGGCACCGACGCCGAAAAAATCCAGATTGTAGTCGAAGACGTGGTAGGTGAGGTGCCAGCCGTTCTGCCGCGGCGCCCTGCTGTGGGTCGCGGCAGCTTCGAGGCGCTGCCTTCCGGCCGCGAGGCCCTCCCGCAGCGCCGCTGCCCGCTCGGGGGTGAGATCGGTATAGGGCGTAACGGCGTCCAGCAATCCCAGCGGCTCGAAACGCCGCTGGTAGCGGCGGTCGCGGTCGGCGGGTGGGAAGGCCCGGATGCCGACCCGGAGTTCTTCGAAGAAGCGCAGATCTTCCGGGACTCCCGGCTCGGGGGCGGGCAGGTCCGGTGCGGGTGCCGTCGGTAGCAGGTGCAGGGCGTTCTGCAGAGCGCGGACCGCTGGTAGATCCGACTCTCCGTCCACGGCCCACCGGCCCACGATGGTGGCGACCGTGGTGGGGAACTCGATGACGGTCACGTTCTCCGGCGGCATACCGTCCCAGCCGGGTGCTACCAGCAGATAGGCACCCGGAAGGGTGCCGGTGGCGCGATGACCGATATAGGCGAAATTATTCGTCCAGGCGTCGACGAACTGCATGACGTAATAGCGGCCCGCCGTATCCGGTACGTCCAAGCGCACCGGGCCGGCCGCGGTGGAGACGTTCGCGATCGAATAGACGGTGTCGTTGTTGACGGAGACGAAGGTGTCCTGCGGTCCGGCCAGAGCGGTGGCATGGCCGAACGCGTTGAGCGGTGTCGGCGGCAGCCCGCCCACCCCTTCTCTGGTGAACCGTGCGACCTGCTGGAGGTCGTAGACGAGCGGAAATCCGTAGACGAACGCGTCGGCCGCCAGGGTGGTGAATTCGGCCCGCGACAGTCCGGCGGTATCGGTGCTCGGCATGACACCAGGGGACCACCGGAGACCGCTCGGCGGCTCACCCGGCGCGGGTGAGCCGCCACGGCACGGTGTGGTTCACCGCGTATCGCCGAGGACCTCGCCTTCGCGCCGGGGGTCGGCCCCGCCGATCCAACTGTTGTCCCCGTCGCGGCCGAGCACACTGAGCCCACTGGTCTGCGGGGCCACCGAGACCTGATGGCCCCGTTCGCGCAGCCGGGTGACGAGGGGGTCGTGGGCGCCGTCGTCACCGGCGTCGATCGCCGGATGCTCGCCGCCCACATTCGTCACCGGCGTATTCGCGGCGCCGACGGCCGGCGCGGAGACCGCCTGTTGTGGGTCGAGTCCCCAATCCAGCATGCCGACAAGGGTTTTGACCACGAACTGGATGATGACCGAGCCGCCGGGGGAGCCGACCACATGGGTGAGCGCACCCCGCTCGGAGTCCTTGCCCTGCTCGAACACCAGAGTCGGGCTCATGGAACTGCGTGGCCGCTTTCCCGGTTCGATCCGGTTGGCGACCGGCTTGCCGTCGGTGCCCAGCGGGTCGGTGGCGAAATCGGTGAGCTGGTTGTTCAGCAGGAATCCGTCCACCATATGGAAGGAACCGAAGGCCGATTCCACCGTGGTGGTCATGGCCGCGGCATTGCCGTAGGAATCGACCACCGAGATATGGCTGGTGCCGTGTTCGGGCTGCTGGGGACCGATACCCACCGGCGCGGCACCGAAGTTCCCGGGCTGCGCGGTGCCCATGCTCCGGCGTGGGTCGATGAGTTCGGCGCGTTTGTCCAGGTACTCCGGGTTCACCAGCGTCTCCGGTGAATTACCCGGCAGCGGAACATAATCCGGATCGGCGACGAACTTGTCCCGGTCGGCGTAGGCGAGCCGTTCGGCCTCGGCGATGAGGTGCACGGCCTCGGCCTGCGGAACACCGCCGTTACGGTCGACATTCTGCGGCGGCAGGGCCGGAAGATCGAAATTCTCCAGGATGCCGAGCGTGGCCGCCACCGTGATACCGCCGGAGGACGGCCCGGGCATTCCACAGATCTCGTGCGCGCGGTAACCGGTGCACAACGGGGTGCGTTTCACCGCGCGGTAGGAGTCGAGGTCCGCGGCTTCCAGGAGACCCGGGGTGCGCCCGCCGGCCCGCGAGGCGGCCGCGGCGACGATGTCCTCGGCGATCGGCCCGGTGTAGAACCCCTCCGCACCCTCGGTGGCCACCGTGGTGAGGGTTTTCGACAGCGCGGGGTTGGTGAGGACCGTGCCCGCAGCCTTGGGGGAGCCGTCCGGGTTCAGGAAGTACTCGGCCGCCGCCGGGTCGCGGGCCAGATCGGCCGCGGAGTCGGCGATCTGCCCGGCGAGTCGTGGACTGATCTCGAATCCCCGGTCCGCCATCGCCACGGCGGGATCGAACAGTTCCCGCCACGGGATGTGGCCGTGCTCGGTATGCGCGAGCTCGAGCATCCGGACCACGCCCGGCACCCCGATGGAGCGCCCGCTGGCGCGGGTGTCCGGTTTCGGTTCGGTGCGATCCGAATCGCTGATCCAGCGCAGATAGTTCTCGGTTGCCGCGGCCGGTGCGGTCTCCCGGCCGTCGTAGGCATCCAGCGTCTCGTGTTCGGCGTTGTAGTAGAGCAGGAACGCGCCACCGCCCAGGCCCGACGCCTGGGGTTCGGTGAGCCCCAATACGGTCTGCGCGGTGATCAGCGCGTCCGCCGCGGTGCCGCCGGCCCGCAGCACCTCGCAGGCCGCGCGCGTCGCGTGGGAATTCGCGGTGGATACGGCGTAGCCGCTGGTGCGGACCGCGGTCATCTCGCTGCGGTAGCCCGACGCGATCTCCGGGTTGGTCGCCAGATCGCGTGAGGTGGGGGCGGCCGAACCCGCGGCCGGCGCGGCGGTCACCGCGGTGCCGTTCGGTACCGGAGTACAGGGGCCCACGGCCCCGGTATCGTCGGAGCATCCGCTGAGCGAGCCTGCCACGAGCAGCGCCGTTACCGTCAGCGCGTACCGAATCCGTTGTATCGGGCGCATATTCGAACTCTAGCGGGACGCGGCGACAGCGGCGGCCGAACTCGCCCCGTGTGGGGGAAACGGCGGCGAGCGGCCGGGTGATGGTGGATGCCTACGGCGCCTGGGCCGGGGGTGGGCGGCCCGGCAGGCCCGCCGATGCCGCGACCGGTCGCCCGGTGCGGCCGCATCGCCTTTCCTCGGCCCCGCCGACCGGCGGCCGGATGTGTCCGAGGCCGCTACTACGCTGGATACGTGGCAGATCCCGCGACGTACCGGCCGCAGCCCGGCTCCATTCCACTCGAACCCGGTGTCTACAAGTTCCGGGACTCCTACGGCCGGGTCATCTATGTCGGCAAGGCGAAAAGCTTGCGCAATCGGCTCAACTCGTACTTCGCCGATATCGCCGCCTTGCATCCGCGGACCCGCCAGATGGTCACCACCGCCGCGAGCGTGGAATGGACCGTGGTCTCCACCGAGGTGGAAGCGCTACAGCTCGAGTACAACTGGATCAAGGAATTCGATCCGCGGTTCAACGTCCGCTATCGCGACGACAAGTCCTATCCCGTGCTGGCGGTCACGCTGAACGAGGAGTACCCGCGGCTGTTCGTCTACCGGGGCGCCCGGAAGAAGGGGGTCCGCTATTTCGGCCCCTATGCCCACGCCTGGGCGATCCGGGAGACCCTCGATCTGCTGTTGCGGGTCTTTCCCGCCCGCACCTGCTCGGCCGGGGTGTTCAAACGGCACAGCCAGATGGGCCGTCCCTGCCTGCTCGGCTATATCGACAAGTGCTCGGCCCCGTGTGTGGGCCGTGTCTCCGCCGCCGAGCACCGGCAGATCGTCGACGATTTCTGCGATTTCCTGGCCGGCCGCACCGACCGGATGGTCAAGGACCTGGAACGCCGGATGCAGGCGGCCGCCGAGGACCTCGATTTCGAGAACGCGGCCCGGCTGCGCGACGATGTGCAGGCCCTGCGCCGGGCCCTGGAGAAGCAGGCCGTCGTACTGGGTGACGGCACCGACGCCGATGTGATCGCCTTCGCCGGGGACGACCTCGAGGTCGCGGTGCAGATCTTCCATGTCCGTGACGGCCGGGTGCGCGGGCAGCGTGGCTGGGTGGTCGACAAATCCGGCGATGCGGCCGATACCCCCGAGCAGGACGGTGAACTGGCCGCACTGGTGGAACAGTTCCTCACCCAGTTCTATGCGGAGCAGACCGCCGTGGCCGAGCAGACCGCGGGCGAGCAGGCCGCGGCCGTGGTGCCGCGTGAGGTGCTGGTCCCCGAACTCCCCGCCGATGCCGAGGAGGTCCAGCGCTGGCTGTCGACCCTGCGCGGCGCGTCGGTGCGGTTGCGGGTACCCCAGCGCGGTGACAAGAAGGCCCTTGCCGAGACGGTGGCGCGTAACGCGAAGGAGGCGCTGGCCCAGCACAAACTCCGCCGCGCCGGTGACCTGACCTCCCGATCGGTGGCCTTGCAGGACATCCAGGACGCCCTCGACCTCGATACCGCGCCGCTGCGGATCGAATGTGTGGACATCAGCCATGTGCAGGGCACCGATGTGGTGGCCTCGCTGGTGGTCTTCGAGGACGGGCTGCCCAAGAAGTCCGACTACCGCCATTACGCGATCCGGGAGGCCGCCGGCGAGGGGCGCTCCGACGACGTCGGCAGTATTGCCGAGGTGACCAGGCGCCGGTTCGCCCGGCTGCGCCGGGAGCGCGATGCCACCGAGCAGGCCGATCTCGCGGGGTCGGCGCAGATACCCGAATTCGGTACGCCGCCGGCGGACGACGGCACCGGCCCGGCCGGTGCGCAGGCCGACGCGGAGATCGTGACCCGGCCCGGTATCGACCCGAAAACCGGCCGGCCGCGCAAGTTCGCCTATCCGCCCAACCTCTACGTCGTCGACGGCGGCGCGCCGCAGGTGGCGGCCGCGGCCGAGGTGCTCGAGGAGTTCGGCATCACCGATATCGCCGTCGTGGGCCTGGCCAAACGCCTGGAAGAGGTGTGGGTTCCCGGCGAGCCCGACCCGGTGGTGCTGCCGCGCACCAGCGAGGCCCTCTACCTGCTGCAGCGGGTTCGTGACGAAGCCCACCGTTTCGCCATCACCTTCCATCGCAGCAAACGGTCGCGGCGGATGACGGCGTCGGCGCTGGACGCGGTCCGCGGCCTCGGCGAGACCCGGCGGACCGCGCTGGTGACCCATTTCGGCTCGGTCGCGCGACTCAAAGAGGCCACCGTCGAGGAGATCATCGAGGTACCCGGTATCGGGCGCGCCACCGCGGAGGCGGTGCTGGCGGCCCTGCACGAGCAATAGCGTCCGGCGCGGCGGCCGCGGCAACCGCGCGGCGACCGGCGCCGGTCACGTACGTTTGTTCTGCGCCCCGCGACAGTTTCCGGGGAGCCGACCTACAGCTGGGTGACCGAAACGCAATTCCCGAACAAGATCCGGGTGGTACATGACTCGCGTCGAATCGAACAACAGTACGACAGTGGTGCCGGGTGCCGATTCCGGCTCGGGCACCCCGGTCGAAGTCGTGATGGTGACCGGCCTGTCCGGCGCGGGGCGGGGCACGGCCGCGCGGGTACTCGAGGATCTGGGCTGGTATGTCACCGACAATCTGCCGCCGGAACTGATCGGCCGCATGGTGGAACTGGGCGCCTCGGCCGATCCGCCCATCCGGCGGCTGGCGATCGTGATGGATGTGCGCAGCCGGTTCTTCACCGGGGACCTGCCCGCTGTCACCGAACAGCTGCGCGCCCGCGGGGTCCCCACCCGCATCCTGTTCCTGGAGGCCTCCGACGATGTGCTGATCCGCCGGTTCGGTTTCGCCCGGCGCCGCCATCCGCTGCAGAACGACAGCGCCGAGGGGACCCTGTCGGCGGGGATCACCGCCGAACGGGTCCGGCTCGCGGGAGTGAAGGCCGCCGCCGATGTGGTCATCGACACCACCGAATTGTCGATCCACCAGCTGCACCGGAAATTGGAGGAAGTCTACGGCGGCGGCACGCCCGCGGCGCTGCAGTTGACCGTTCAATCCTTCGGCTTCAAGTACGGTGTCCCGCTGGACGCGGACATGGTGCTGGATGTGCGTTTCCTGCCCAACCCGCATTGGGTACCAGAACTTCGGCAGCACAGCGGTCAGGAAGCGGTGGTCAGCGACTATGTGCTGTCGCGTCCGGGCGCCGACGACTATCTGCGGACCTGTGATCATCTGATCGAGCTGACCACCCAGGGTTATCGCCAAGAGGGGAAGCGTTACATGACGGTCGCAGTGGGCTGCACCGGCGGTAGACATCGCAGCGTCGCGATCGCCGAGGCCCTCGGCAAGATCACCGGCAGCCGGATCGACGCGGGCGCGGACGGCCCGGTGGACGCGGTACGGGTACTGCACCGGGATCTGGGGCGCGAATGAGTCGCGCGGACACCGGAGCCGCCGACCCGTCCGGCCCCGCGGTAGTCGCACTCGGCGGTGGCCACGGACTGTACGCGACACTCACGGCGATCCGGCGCGTCACGCGCCGGATCAGCGCGGTGGTGACGGTCGCCGACGACGGCGGTTCCTCCGGCCGCTTGCGCGCCGAACTCGGGGTGCCGCCGCCAGGTGACCTGCGTATGGCGCTGGCCGCACTCGCCGCCGACGCCGACGGGGTGCTCACCCGGACCGTGCAGCACCGGTTCGGCGGCACCGGCGCCCTGGCCGGGCATTCCGTGGGCAACCTGCTGCTGGCCGGGCTCACCGAAGTGCTCGGGGACCCGGTGGCCGCCCTCGACCAGGTGGGCGAACTGCTCGGTATCAGCGGACGGGTCCTGCCCATGTCGAATATCCCGCTGGATATCGAGGCCGACGTATCCGGGCTGGAAGCCGATCCGCGGGTGAGCCGCTGTATCCGCGGCCAGGTCGCGGTCGCCACGACACCGGGCAAGGTGCGGCGGGTGCGGCTGCTGCCCGCCGACCCACCGTCCTGCGCGGAGGCCACCGCCGCCATCGAACGCGCGGACGCGGTGATCCTGGGCCCGGGTTCCTGGTTCACCAGTGTGATACCGCATCTGCTCGTACCCGGGCTCCGTGACGCACTGGTCCACACCCGGGCGCGTAAAGTGCTGATTCTGAACCTCGCCGCGCAGCCCGGTGAGACCGCGGGGTTCTCCGCCGAACGACATCTGCATGTATTGTCCCAGCACGCACCGGATTTCGCGGTCGACGAGGTTCTGGTCGACTCCGGGTGCGTGCCGGAAGGGCGGGAACGTGAGCATGTGGCCAGGGCTGCCGGCCAATTACGGGCGCGAGTAGTCTTTTCCGATGTCGCCGACGCGGGAACCGACCGGCACGACCCCGGAAAGCTCGCCGCCGCACTGGATCAACTGATCCACGAGCCTCGGCCACAGTTGCCGGGGCTTCGAGTCGAGGGACGGCACATGGGTCAGGATGTGCGGTCCGGGTTGGGTGGAAAGGAGCACGTCTCGTGGCGATGACAGCCGAAGTGAAAGACGAGCTGAGCCGGCTCGCCGTAACACAGGTGAGTGCGCGCAAAGCCGAACTGTCCGCCCTGCTGCGTTTCGCCGGCGGCCTCCATATCGTCGGCGGGCGGGTGATAGTCGAAGCCGAAGTCGATATGGGCTCCATCGCCCGGCGGCTACGGCGGGAGATCTTCGAACTCTACGGATACGGGTCGGATGTGCATGTGCTCAGTGCCGGCGGCCTGCGCAAATCCTCCCGCTACGTGGTCCGGGTCGCGAAAGAGGGCGAAGCCCTGGCGCGGCAGACCGGTCTGCTCGACGTGCGCGGCCGGCCCGTGCGCGGACTGCCCGCCCAGGTCGTCGGCGGTAGCGTCGCGGACGCGGAGGCCGCGTGGCGCGGCGCCTTCCTGGCGCACGGTTCGCTCACCGAGCCCGGCAGGTCCTCGGCCCTCGAAGTGAGCTGCCCGGGACCCGAGGCCGCGCTTGCGCTGGTCGGCGCCGCCCGGCGGCTCGGCATCTCCGCCAAGGCCCGTGAAGTACGCGGCACCGATCGGGTCGTGGTCCGCGACGGTGAGGCGATCGGCGCCCTGCTCACCCGGATGGGCGCCCAGGACACCCGGCTCACCTGGGAAGAGCGCCGGATGCGCCGCGAGGTCCGCGCCACCGCCAACCGGCTCGCCAACTTCGACGACGCGAACCTGCGCCGTTCGGCGCGCGCCGCGGTCGCGGCGGCCGCACGGGTGGAACGGGCGCTGCAGTTGCTCGGTGACGATGTGCCCGACCATCTCGCCGCGGCGGGGAAGCTGCGGGTGGAGCACCGGCAGGCCTCACTCGAGGAACTCGGTCAGCTCGCCGATCCGCCGATGACCAAGGACGCGGTGGCGGGCCGGATTCGGCGATTGCTGTCGATGGCCGATCGGCGGGCCAAGGAGCTCGGGGTGCCGGATACGGAATCGGCGGTCACCGCGGAGTTGCTCGACGACGCCTGAGGCCATCCGACGGCCGGGGCCGGGACGGTCCGCACCGGTCCGTCCCCGCCGATCCGCGGAGGTGGCGGGTGTGCGTTGCCGGTGGCCTCAGCGCAGCATGCACCAGGTGCGGGGGCCGTTGTCCGGGATCTCCACTTCGGCGGTGATCCGGAATCCGAGATGTTCGTAGAAACGGACGTTGGCCTCCGTGGACGTCTCCAGGAAGGCGGGGACTCCGTCGCGCTCCGCCGCGGCCAGGCCCGGTTCGATCACCGCGCGGCCCAGGCCTTGCCCGCGGCGTACGGGGTCGACGCCGACGGTACCCAGGAACCAGACGGGGCCGGCCGGGCGATGCGGCGCCAGGGCCGCCTCCGCCGCGCTGTAGGCGGCGGCGCGATCGCCGGTCAGTTCGGCGAAGCGTGGACCGAGTTCGGTGAACACGGCCTCGGCGTCGGTGGCCGGGGTGGTCCAGACGGCTACCGCGTCACCGTCGTCGGCCACCCACACCCTGCCGTGCGGGAGGCCGATCCGGGTGAGGAACAGTTCCTGGAAGATGGCCAGGCGGCGCTCGTGGTCGTCGGCGGCGAGGGTGTGCCGGGTCCACGGATAGTCGGCGAAGGCCCGGGTGAGGGTGCCGACGGCGCGGGATGTGTCGGCGGCGGTGGCGAGGCGGATGTGCGGGATCGCGGGGGCGGGTTGGTTCGGCATATCCCTCATCCTTCCGGACGGCGGGCGGAACTGCCGGAGCGTTCCGTCCGGGTGCGCGGATACCCGGTGCTCACGAACACCAGGTGCCTGTCGGGGAGGTGACCGCCAGGCATTAGGGTTGACAGGGCATCGGAACGATCCGCTTGACAGCTGAGGAGCGATAACGTGACTGTCCGGGTAGGTATCAACGGCTTCGGTCGTATCGGGCGTAACTTCTTCCGGGCGGTGGAGGCGCAGAAGGCGCTCGGCACCACCGATATCGAAATCGTGGCGGTCAACGACCTCACCGACAACGCGACCCTCGCCACGCTGCTGAAGTACGACTCCATCCTGGGCCGGCTGCCCCAGGATGTGTCGCTCGACGGTGAGGACACCATCGTGGTGGGCGATCAGCGCATCAAGGCGCTGGCCATCAAGGAGGGCCCGGCGGCGCTGCCGTGGGGTGATCTGGGCGTGGACGTGGTGGTCGAATCCACCGGTATCTTCACCGACGCCACCAAGGCCAAGGGGCACCTGGCCGCGGGCGCGAAGAAGGTCATCATCTCGGCCCCGGCCAAGGGCGAGGACATCACCATCGTGATGGGTGTCAACGACGACAAGTACGACGGCAGCCAGAACATCATCTCCAACGCCTCCTGCACCACCAACTGCCTGGGCCCGCTGGCCAAGGTGCTGAACGACGAGTTCGGCATCGTCAAGGGCCTGATGACCACCATCCACGCCTACACCCAGGACCAGAACCTGCAGGACGGCCCGCACAAGGATCTGCGCCGCGCCCGCGCCGCCGCGGTGAACATCGTGCCGACGAGCACCGGTGCGGCCAAGGCCATCGGCCTGGTGCTGCCGGAACTCAACGGCAAGCTCGACGGTTACTCGCTGCGGGTGCCGATCCCCACCGGCTCGATCACCGACCTGACGGCCGACCTCGCCAAGAAGGCAGGAGTGGACGAGATCAACGCGGCGTTCAAGGCGGCCGCCGAGGGACCGCTGAAGGGCATCCTGAAGTACAGCGTCGACCCGATCGTGTCCAGCGATATCGTCACCGACCCGCACTCGTCGATCTACGACGCGCCGCTCACCAAGGTGATCGACGACCAGGTCAAGGTCTACTCCTGGTACGACAACGAGTGGGGCTACTCCAACCGCCTCGCCGACCTCATCGGCCTCGTCGGCAAATCCCTCTGAGGAACGGCGTGACTGTCAAAACTCTGGAAGACCTCCTCGCCGAGGGTGTCGAGGGGCGCGGGGTGCTGGTGCGCTCCGACCTCAATGTTCCGCTGGACAACGGGCAGATCACCGATCCCGGCCGCATCGTGGCGTCGGTACCGACCATCCGCGCGCTGGTGGAAGCCGGTGCGAAGGTGGTTCTCACCGCGCACCTCGGTCGTCCGAAGGGCGCCCCGGACCCGGCCCTGTCGCTGGCTCCGGTGGCGACCCGGCTCGCCGCCGAACTGGGCCGCAATGTGCAGCTCGCCGGTGATGTGGTGGGTCAGGACGCGCTGGCGCGGTCCGAGGGCCTGACCGACGGAGATGTGCTGCTGCTGGAGAACATCCGCTTCGATCCGCGGGAGACCAGCAAGGACGATGCCGAGCGCGCGAAACTGGCCGCCGCGCTGGTGGAGCTGGTCGGTGACGACGGTGCGTTCGTCTCCGACGGGTTCGGTGTGGTGCATCGCAAGCAGGCGTCGGTGTACGACGTGGCGAAACTGCTGCCGCACTACGCGGGCACGCTCGTGGCGGCGGAAGCCGATGTGCTGGCCAAGCTCACCGAATCCACCGACCGCCCGTACGCGGTGGTGCTCGGCGGGTCCAAGGTGTCGGACAAGCTGGCGGTGATCGAGGCGCTGGCCCCCAAGGTCGACACCCTGGTCATCGGTGGCGGTATGTGTTTCACCTTCCTCGCCGCCCAGGGCCTTTCGGTCGGTTCCTCGCTTCTGCAGGAGGAGATGATCGAGACCTGCAAGGATCTGCTGGATCGCTACGCCGACGTCATCCATCTGCCGCGCGATATCGTCGTCGCCGATTCCTTCTCCGCCGCCGCGGAGTCGAAGGTCGTTCCGGCGCATGAGATTCCGGACGGTTGGCTGGGTCTGGACATCGGTCCCGAGTCGGTGCAGCGTTTCGCGGCGCTGCTCACCGAGGCGCGCACCGTGTTCTGGAACGGCCCGATGGGTGTCTTCGAGTTCGAGAAGTTCGCGGCCGGAACGCGCGGGGTCGCCGAGGCCATCGCCACGGCCACCGGTAAGGGCGCGTTCACCGTGGTCGGTGGTGGCGATTCCGCCGCGGCCGTGCGGGCACTCGGTATCCCGGAGGGCGACTTCTCGCATATCTCGACCGGTGGCGGTGCGTCGCTGGAGTACCTGGAAGGTAAGACGCTGCCCGGTATCAGCGTGCTCGAGGAAGCGGAGGGTGCGTAGATGGCCCGGAAGCCGCTGATCGCGGGCAACTGGAAGATGAACCTCAATCACCTCGAGGCCATCGCCCTGGTGCAGAAGATCGCGTTCGCGCTGCCCGACAAGTACTTCGACAAGGTCGATGTGACGGTGATTCCGCCGTTCGTCGATATCCGCAGCGTGCAGACGCTGGTCGAGGGCGACAAACTGCGCATCACCTACGGTGCCCAGGATGTGTCGGTGCACGAATCGGGCGCCTACACCGGCGAGATCAGCGCGGCGATGCTGGCGAAGCTGGGTTGCGCGTTCGCGGTGGTCGGGCATTCCGAGCGCCGCCAGTACCACAACGAGGACGACGCCACGGTGCTGGCGAAGGCCAAGCAGGCGCTGAAGCACGGCATCACGCCGATCGTCTGCATCGGTGAGGGTCTGAATGTCCGCGACGCGGGCACCCATGTCGAGTACAACCTCGAGCAGTTGCGGGGTTCGCTGAAGGGCCTGTCCGCCGAGGAGATCGCGAAGGTGGTGATCGCCTACGAACCCGTGTGGGCGATCGGTACCGGCAAGGTCGCGACCCCCGCCGACGCGCAGGAGGTCTGCGGTGCGATCCGCGGCGAACTGGTGCAGCTGGCCGGCGAGCAGGTCGCCGAGGCCGTCCGGGTGCTCTACGGCGGTTCGGTCAACGCGAAGAATGTCGGCGAGCTGACCAAGCAGACCGATATCGACGGGGCCCTGGTGGGCGGGGCGTCGCTCAAGGGCGACGAATTCGCCACCCTGTCCGCCATCGCGGCGGGCGGGCCGTTGCCCTGACTCGATCGACATCCGCTGAGGCCCGCCGGTTTCCCGACCGGCGGGCCTCATCGGTTCGTGTCACCGTGTGCTGCCGCCGGACGGACCGGTACGAGCACGCGGGTTGTCGGCGTAGCGGTCGGTGGGCGTAGCGGTCGGTACTCGTCGCCGTGGTGGATCGGTCGTGAGTGCGTGGGACAGCTGAATCGGCCGCCCGACCGAGCCGGGCGACGTCATGGCCGTGCGCGCGGTTCTCACATCGCCGCTGCGGAAAACCGTCGCCCGGACGGGCGAGTTATCCGGCGCGCAGGGTCAGTCCGTGACCGTTGGAGTTGCGCAGGGTGAGGACCTGTGCGTCCACGGTGGCCTGGACGGTACCGTCCAGCGCGGCCAGCACCGCCCGTTCGACTTCCATGATCTCCGGCCCGCACATCTTCCGGGTCGTGGCCGCGGTGAACGCTATTTCGGCTCCGGCCGGTGCTTCGGTCACCACCGCCCGGCCGGTCATCCGGTTGCAGCCGGCGAAACCGGTGAGCGAATCGTCGTCGGCGATGGTGAGCGCCGGCCGGATCTGATCGATGGTCTGTGAGCTGATCCGGGCGTCGGGGGTGAGCAGGGAGGTCACCACCCATTCGGTGCCGCGGATCGGGCGGTCCGGTTGCAGCGTCTTCTTGTCGGTGAGGACGACCGTGCTGCCTTTTGCTGTGAGCGTCAGCCGATCCTGATCGAGCTGCCAGGTGGGATCCGTACGCAGCAGGTCGTCGATCCAGGCATCGGAATCGGCCCGGTCGCCCGGACATCCGATCAGCGTGCTCGCGAGATCGGAGACGTGCAGGACGTGGTCGCGCAGATCCACCGCACCGCTGTGGGTATTGCATCCGGCCTCCGCCGAGATCCGGTCGTCGGCGAAGGTGAGGGTGAGCGGGCCGCCACCGGGGATGGGTGTGCCGGTGACCTCGGTGGATATATAGGTATGACCCATGGGGGTGGGTTCGGGTGCGGTCGGCGCCGGCTCGTTGTCCGAGCACGCTGTCGCGGCGAGCAGAAGCAGCGACAGTGCCGCACCGATTCGGAGCGCTGGTCCCGGCATGACGGCGATGCTACCCGGAGTGCGGCCGGGCGCCCGGCGCCGAAACCCGCCCGCTGCTCGAATCTTGCTGATTACAACGCTTCCTACCTGCGCCGTTGTCCTCATATCCTCGCTCGGCGATCGACGCGGGAGCGAAGGGAACACGATGTCACTACTGAACACAGGGCCGGCCGCGACCCACCCGGACGATCGCGCCACGACGCCCGCCGCCGGGCTCGGGGCCGCCGGCACCAGGAAAGCAGTGGTGGCGAGCCTGATCGGCACCACCGTGGAGTGGTACGACTTCTTCCTCTACGCCACCGCGGCGGGCCTGGTCTTCGACAAACTCTTCTTCCCGAACAACAGCGCGTTCGTCGCAACCATGCTGTCGTTCGCGACCTTCGCAGTCGGTTTCGTGATGCGGCCGGTCGGCGGACTCGTATTCGGCCATATCGGCGATCGGATCGGCCGGAAGAAGACACTGGCCCTGACCATGGCGATCATGGGCGGCTCCACCGCCCTGATGGGGGTACTGCCCACTGCCGCCGCGATCGGTGTCGTGGCGCCGATCCTGCTCTTGCTGCTGCGGATGCTGCAGGGTTTCGCGCTGGGCGGTGAGTGGGCCGGCGCGGTGCTGCTCGCCGTCGAGCACAGCCCGCGGCGGAAAGTCGGCCTGTTCGGCAGCTATCCGCAGGTCGGACTGGCACTCGGGCTCGCCCTGGGAACCGGTGTGTTCGCGGTGCTGCGCACAACGCTGAGCGAAACGGCGTTCCTCGACTACGGCTGGCGGATCGCGTTCGGCGCCGGTCTGGTGCTGGTATTGATCGGCCTGGCGGTGCGCCTCACGATCGACGAGACGCCCGCGTTCCGGGAGGTCGACCGGCTCAACCGGATTTCGAAAGTGCCCGTGGTCGAGCTGTTCCGCAATGCCCGGTCCCGGCGCAACACCGTTCTCGGACTGCTGTCGCGCTGGGGCGAGGGCGCGGCGTTCAACACCTGGGGTGTCTTCGCGATCACGTTCGCAACCGGGCATCTGGGCTTCGAGCAGGTCCCGGTGCTGGTGGCCGTCACCGTCGCCGCCGTGGTGATGGCGGCGCTCATCCCGGTGTCCGGTCTGCTCGCCGACCGCTTCGGCCCGCGCCGGGTCTACATCGCCGGGATCGCCGCCTACGGGGTGCTGGTGTATCCGGTGTTCGCGCTCTTCGAGACCGGGAACCTCATTGTCTTCACCGTCGCGATCATCGCGGTGTTCGGCGTGGCACACGCAGTGTTCTACGGAGCGCAGGGCACCTTGTACGCGGGACTGTACCCGGCCGAGGTGCGGTACACCGGACTGTCCTTCGTCTACCAGTTCTCCGGGATCTACGCCTCGGGCCTGACTCCGATGATCGTCACGGCGCTGATCGCAGTGGGCGGTTCGACACCGTGGTTGGCTTGCGGTTATCTGGTGACGACCGCGGTGGTGAGCGTGATCGCCACCTGGTTCATCAGCGAAGACGACCGGCTCACCGCGTGAGCCCCCGCGGCGGCGGATCGCGCGCGGAGCCGGTCCGGGGGCCGGTACGCTCCGGCGCCGGGCCGTTGGGGGCCGGTCCCGCGCCCGGCCGTGAACTGGTCGCGGGCGCCTTCGCCCGGTGGGCCGGTCAGAGCTCGACGCTATGCTGTCCCGAGTGACTACAGCCGCAGCGAAACCAGTTTCCACTTGGGCGCCATTGCGGTCACGGGTCTATCGGGCGCTGTGGATCGCGCAGCTGGTATCCAATCTGGGCACCTGGATGCAGATGGTCGGAGCGCAGTGGGTGCTGGTCGACGAGCCCAATGCCGCCACGCTGGTGTCCTTGGTGCAGACCGCGACGACATTGCCGGTGATGATCCTGGCCATCCCGTCCGGGGTGCTGGCCGACCTGCTGGACCGCCGCCGCCTGCTGCTGGGCGCCCAATCCACCATGGCGGTCCTGGCGATCACCCTGGCGGTGTCCACCGCCGCCGGGCACACCACCCCCTCGGTACTGCTCACCCTGCTGTTCCTGCTCGGTTGCGGCCAGGCGCTGGTGGGGCCGGCCTGGCAGGCGATCCAGCCCGAGCTCGTGCCCCGGGACCAGATCCCCTCGGCCGCCGCGCTCGGCAGTATGAACATGAACATCGGCCGGGCGGTGGGACCGGCCATCGCCGGGGTACTGGTCGCCCTGTCGGGCCCGGCACTGGTGTTCGCGCTCAACGCCGTTTCGTTCGCCGCGATCGTCGCGGCGCTGCTGTTCTGGCGCCGCCCGCGAGTGGCCAAGGATCTGCCCAGTGAACGGCCGCTGGCGGCACTTCAGGCGGGGACCCGCTTCATCAAGTCCGCGCCCGCGATCCGGCGTGTGCTGCTGCGCACCGCCCTGTTCGTCGCGCCCGCCAGCGCGCTGTGGGCGCTGCTGCCGGTGATCGCGCGCAACCAGCTCGGTCTCGGTTCCTCCGGCTACGGCCTCATGCTGGGCGCGCTCGGCGTGGGGGCGGTCCTCGGCGCGCTGGGTCTGGCCCGGGTACGGGCCCTGCTGACCCCGACCCAGCAGGTCGCGGTCGCCGCGGTGGTGTTCGGGATCGCCTGCTGTGGTACCGCACTGTTGCGGGTGGAGGCGCTGGTGCTGCTCCTGCTCGTCTTCGCGGGCGCGTCGTGGCTGCTGACGCTGGCCACCATGAACGCGACCATGCAGTTGCTGCTGCCCGGCTGGGTCCGGGCGCGCGGTCTGTCGGTCTATCTGCTGGTGTTCATGGCCGGACAGGCGATCGGCTCGGTGGTGTGGGGCCTGGTCGCCGGGGCCTACGGCGCGGTCACCGCGCTGCTGGTGGCGGCGGTGCTGCTCGGGGTGTGCGCGCTCAGTACGATCTGGCTGCCGCTGCGGCAGTTCACGCCCGGCTTCGATCTGACACCGCACGCGTACTGGCCGGAACCGCAACTGGTGGTGGAGCCGGACCCCGACGACGGTCCGGTGCTGGTGCTCAAGGACTACGACGTCCCGGCGGACAAGGTGACGGAATTCCTCGCGGCGATGAGCTTCGTCGGCCGATCACGGCAGCGCACGGGCGCGATGGAGTGGCGGGTGTACCGCGATGTGGGCACTACGGACCGCTATGTGGAGGCGTTCGTGGTGCGCTCCTGGTCCGAGCATATGCAGCAGCACAAGGTGCGGCTGACGGCCCAGGATCTGATGCGTGAACGGGCGGTGTCGGAGTTCGCGCACGACGAGACGCTCACCCACCTGGTATCGGTGGAACCGCGGTCATAGGCGTGTCACCGCGGCCCGGGGCGTATTCCGCCTCCGCTCCGGCCGGGGCGCCCTCTGGGTACCTCCCGCCTCCGCTCCGGCCGTCGCTGTCTGCCCACCTCGGTCCTCGCCTGGGTGAGGGCTGTTTCGTGGGGGCTGCGACCGTGCGCTTCCCGGGCCCTGCGGGCGCTGTGGTCGTGCTCGGACGGCGAATGGGATTCCCCCCGCCGGACCCTCTAGACTGTCCGGCATGCGGATGTTCCTGGATATCCTCCTGATCGTCACCAGCCTGCTGCTGGTGCTGCTGGTGCTGCTGCACCGCGCCAAGGGCGGAGGTCTGTCCAGCCTGTTCGGTGGTGGCATGCAGTCGAGTCTGTCCGGGTCGACCGTTGCCGAGAAGAACCTCAACCGCATCACCATTTTCACCGGCATGGTGTGGTTCATCGCCATTCTCGGGATCGGGCTGGAGATCAAATTCGCCTGACCGTCCGGTCAGTCGTGGCGCGGAATTCTTCCGTCCACATCGGTGAATCCGTAGTCGCCGGCCAGTTCGGCGACCTTGTAGGCCTGTCCGGATCGTTTCCCGCGTTCGGGGTCGGTGGCCAGGGCCACCACCGCACGGCCCGCGAACCGTGGGCTTTCCGCCTGGTTCAGGTCGAAACTGCCCTCTCCGGGAAGTGTGACCACCCGATTGCCGTCCGCGTCGGCGGGCACCATCTGCAGTAGTTCGGTGTCGACGATGCCCGGCCAGATCGAGACAACGGTCACCTCGGTGCCGGCGAGATCGTGCGCGAAATCGGCGGTCATCCGGTCGAGTGCGGTCTTGGCGATCCCGTACACCGCATTGTGCATATACCGCCGGGATCCCGGCGAGGACACATTGACGATGAGGCCGTCGCCCTTCAGCAACAGCGGTGCGGCGTAGACGGCGGCCGCGTAGTGCGAGCGCACGCCCACCTCGAAGGTCTCGTCCCACGCCGCGGGCGGCACCTCCCAGAATCTGCGGCCGAGCCAGCGGGCGGCGGCGGGGGAGTTGTAGACGTTGTTCACCAGGATGTCGAGCCGGTTGTGGTCGTTGCCGATCCGCTCGAAGAGCGCGGCGGTCGCCTCGTCGTCGCGGTGATCGCACACCACGGGCACACCGGTGCCGCCGAGTTCGTCTATCCGCGCGGCCGTTTCGCCCACGGTGCCCGGGAGGGCGCCCGGCCGGTCCGATCGTCCGGTCACGTAGACGGTCGCGCCGGCGGCGCCCAGTTCCAGGGCGATACCTTTGCCGATCCCGCGGCTGGCGCCGGTGACGACCGCTATCCGGTTCTGCAGGGGGTGTGGTGTTCCGCTCACAGTCCCGGGACGTTACCGTGAAACTGTAACGCGTTCTAGTATTCGGGAGGTGCGGTGGGTCCCACACACCGGTTCGTCGACACCGGCGGCGTGCGGATGCACGTAGCCGAACAGGGCCGGGGCCACCCGGTGATCTTCTGCCACGGGTTCCCGCACACCTGGTATGTCTGGCATCGCCAGCTCGCCGCGGCCGGTGCGGCCGGGTACCGGGCCCTGGCGCCCGATCTGCGCGGCGCGGGCCGAACCGGAGCGCCGGAGTCGATCGAGGACTACACCAACGAGGCCGTGGTCGGTGACCTGCTCGCGTTGCTCGACGATATCGATGCCGACCAGGCGGTTTTCGTGGGCGTCGATTTCGGCGCGGCTCTGCTGTGGGAACTCGCGCTGCGCGCACCGGACCGGGTGCGTGGACTGGTGATCCTGAACAACCCTTTCGCCCCGCGCGCTCCGAAACCGCCCGGGTATTACTGGGGGAAGATGGCCGAGCGGCATTTTCTGCATCTGCAGTATTTCCAGGAACCGGGTGTGGCCGACGCGCATCTGGCCGAACGGCCACGCGAATTCCTTTCCCGGGTCTACTTCGCGCTGAGCGGAGACTTCCACTATCTCGACGTGTGGAAGAACCCGCCGGGAACCCGCTATATCGATGCGCTGCCCGCGGCGCCGGAACTGCCCTGGTCGTGGCTTTCGAAGGACGAATTCGACACCGTGGCCGGAGATTTCGAACGCACCGGGTTCACCGGCGGCTTGAACTGGTACCGGGCCATCGATCGCAACTGGGAACTGACGGCCGAGTATGCCGAGTCGGTACCCACGGTCCCGGTGTACTTCCTCTACGGCGAGAACGACCCCGATATGGAAGGGTTCAGCGGCCGCGACCCGCTCGCCACGATGCGTGCGCTGCTTCCGGATCTGCGTGCCGTGCAATCGGTGCCGGGCGCCGGCCATCTGGTGCAATTGGAGGCGACCGACGCTGTGAACGGTTTCCTGCTGGGCGCGCTCGGAGAGCTCACCCCCGGGAAGTAGCCGCCGGAGCGTCCGCCGAGGTAATTTCGGTGCGCGGGGTCTTCCCCGCGGATCGAGTTCGGGGGTATTCGACGTGTTGTCCAGACTTTCCGCCTGTTTCGTGACGGGTGCAGTGTGCGCCGCCTTGTCGGCGTCCGCGTGCGGCGGTGGCTCGGGACCCACGGATCCCGAACATCCGAGCCCGGTGCCGTTGCCCGCGCCGACATCGGCGCGGCAGGCGGTGGCGAGTGAGAACTTCGGGTATCTGTGGCCGCTGACCGTCGACCGCGGTGAACTGGAGTGCCGGCCCGGTGTGCAGGTGGTGTTCATCGCCCCGGACGGGAAGAGCTATGCGCTCAACGACAAGGCCGGTGCGGCGGGGATCCCCGATATCGCTCCGCTGCGTGCCACCGGAGCCGACGGTGACGCGATCGGGCTCGGCGCCCTGCGCAGTACGGCACTGGGGCTGTGCGAATTTGCCGGATAGGCCGGAACTGCCCCACGCTGTGCCGTGGCCGGAGATCGGCGGTCAGGTGTTGTGTGTGGCTGTCGCGGCCGCCGGGCAATCGGCCTCGTGCAGGACTTCGCGCAGCCGGGCGGCGAATGCGGCCGGATGGGTGGAAAGGCTGTGGCCGCCCGGGAATTCGGTGACCGTGCTGTCCAGTAGGGCGGCGAGGGCCCGGGCGCAATCGTAGTTCCAGATCTCCCGGGAGCCGTGCCCGGCGGCGGGCACGATGTGGACCGGGGACCTGACGAGTGCGGCGATATGCGCGGCATCCAGCGTCGACGAGCGGATCTCCGGCAGGTCCCGGGACAGGAAGAAGTCCAGGTCGTTCAGATCTCCGGGGCCACGCGGTGCCGGTGGCGCGACGCCGGGCTCGCGATCGGAGAAATCGGCATGGACCAGTTCGGCGAGTTTCCGCAGCGCCGGCCGTGTGCCGTCGCGACGGTAGACCTCGTCGAGTGCGGCGAGGTCGTGGTCGGCACGGTTGCGGGCCGCGGTCGGCAGTAGGCCGATCGTGGCGGGGTCGTGGGCGATGAGCGTGCGGACCTGTTCCGGGTGGTCGGCGGCCAGGGTGAGCGCGATGAGCGCGCCGTAGCTGGAGCCGAATATCCGGGCCGGCCCGTCGGTGAGGTCTGCCAGGAGGCGGTGCGCGTCGTCGGCGTGGGTGGCCACCGTCACGGGGAGGGCCGGGTCGTCGAGCACGCTGCGGGACAGGCCGCGGCGGTCGGGGATGACCACGGTGTAGTCGGTGGCGAGTCTTCCGGCCAGGTCGGCGCCACGGGCGGTATTGCCGTCGCCGCCCTGTAGCAACAGGAGCAGCGGGCCGTTGCCGCGGATCTCGTAGTACAGGGTCGCGCCGGGGACCGGGAGGCGGCCGGTTCTGAAGTCGCTCATATCGAGCACCTTATTCCATCTTTTTAGATACATCAAGAAAGATGTATTTGGAGTGATGCGTTTGGGGTAGCGTGCCCGGGGTGAACGGAGTCGAACTCTTTCTGCTCGGGCGCACGCTGATGAAGATCGGCGAGGAGGCGATGCCGACCGAGGGGCTGCCGCGATACTCGACGAGTGTGCGGTCGGTGCTGATCGTGGCCAGCGATATCGTCGAGCACCCCGGCAGCGCGGTGGGCGAGATCGCCGCGCGCACGGGTCTGCCGCAGAGCCAGGTCTCCGGATGTGTTGCGCGCCTACGGGAGGCGGGCGCGATCGTGAGCGAACCCGATCCGGCCGACCGGCGTCGCGTCCTGATCCGCCAGGCCCCCGATGCCTCCGATCGGGTCGATACGGTCCGTGCGACCACGATCGATACCGCGCTCGCGGCGGCGCTCGGTACCGACGATCCCGAGGAAGTGGCCGGGGTGGTCACCACGTTGGAGACACTTGCGCAGCGGCTGACCCCGGGAACCCTGTCGCGACTGCGGCCCGTGCCCGGCCGCTCGCGGCCATCCGTAACCTGACCCGCATGACCATCCGCGGCGTACTCTTCGATTTCTCCGGCACACTATTCCGATTCGAACCGATTCTCGACGGATTGACCGATCGTCGCGGAGAACCTCTCGCGGGTGCGCGCCAGGCAGAGATCGTGCGCCGGATGACCGCTCCGGCCGGACGACCCGAGGGGCTCCCCGAACGTTTCCACGACAAGTGGAACCGCCGGGATCTCGACCCGCCACTGCACCGCGAACTGTATACGGCCGTGCTGGAGGGTTCGGGAGTCGGTAACCCGGGCCACCTCTATGACCAGCTGGTATCGGCCGACGCTTGGGTTCCGTACCCGGATACGGCGGCCGCATTGAAGGTGGCGGCGGGCCTCGAGTTGCCGGTCGCGGTTCTCAGCAATATCGCCTGGGATATCCGGCCGGTGTTCGAGCGCGCCGGAACGGCCGATCACGTGCGCGAATTCGTGCTCTCCTATCGCGAAGGAGCGGTGAAACCCGATCCTCGGCTGTTCGCGCTGGCCTGCGAACGCATCGGGGTATCGCCGGACGAGACATTGATGATCGGGGACAGTGCCGAAGCCGACGGCGCCGCCGCCGAGATCGGCTGCATGGTCGAACTCGTCGATCCACTACCGACCGATCAGCGGCCGCGCGCCCTGCTCGACGCCCTCGCCGCGCACGGAGTCGGCTGATCGCAAACCCGCCGCCGTACGCCACGGTCTCGCCGAGCGATGAATTCCGGGCAGTCGCCAGGTCTGTATCACCACCGGCGAACGAAGGGAGTATCACGTGGAGGCACCAGAGGTAGTCCTCGAGGGAATCGTGTTCGGTGAATCGCCGCGCTGGCACGAGGGCAGGCTGTGGCTCTCCGACTGGGGCGCGAATCAGGTGATCTCGGTCGACGGCCCGGGACGTGGCGAAGTGATGGCCTCGGTGCCCTCGTTCCCGATGTGTATCGACTTCCTGCCCGACGGGCGGCTGCTGATCGTCGATTCGGTTCGGCGGCGCCTGCTGCGCCGTGAACCCGGCGCCGGCCTGGTGACCCATGCCGATCTCTCCGGTGAAACGGATACACCGTGGAACGATATCGTCGTCGACGCCCAGGGAAACGCCTACGTCAACAGCATCGGATTCGACTTCCCGGGCGGGGATTTCGCGCCCGGTTTCATCGTGCTGGTGACTGCGGACGGCACGGTGCGCCGGGTCGCCGACGATCTCGCGTTCCCCAACGGTATGGCGATCACCGCGGACGGCGCCACCCTGATCGTCGCCGAATCCTATGCCGAGCGACTCACCGCCTACGACATCACGGCCTCGGGTGATCTCGCCGGTCGCCGGATCTGGGCGGCCACACCCGGCGACCATCCCGACGGTATCTGCCTCGATACCGAAGGTGCGGCCTGGTATGCCGATGTGGGTAACCGGCACTGCGTCCGAGTGGCCGAAGGCGGCGCGGTCCTCGGCACCGTCGAGTTCGACCGCGGTGCTTTCGCCTGTGTCCTCGACCGCGACCCCGGCAGTCCGCGGCTCTTCGTGGTCGGCCAGGAGTACGGCGCCCGGACGTCCGGACCCACCGGCCGGGTGGTGGCCTTTCCCGCGCCCGCGCCGGGAGCGGGCCGGCCCTGATCGGTTCGTACCGCGATGCCGGCGCGGGGGTTACCGCTCGAACCGACCGCCGGGTAGGACGGCCGGTCACGGCGCGGGCGGCCCGCGGGACCACACCGCGGGCCGTATCCGGCTAGGGGACGACGACCGTGACGAATTCGCCCAGCTCGTATCCGCCGGCGGGGCCGGTATCCGCGCAGCCGCCGCGGGCGTTGATGGTGGTGCCCGATTCCAGACCCGTCAGCGAGGTTTCGACGGTCCGGCCGGGGCCGGCCAGTGATTCCGGCTTCGCCTCTCCGAAGAAGACGTGGTTGTTCTCCGGGCCGACGCCGGCCTCCGCCCAGCACTGCCCCCGGTCGTTCGGGTTGTGCAGGGTCGCGGTCACCGTTCCCGGTGCGGTACCCGCGAAGGTGACCTGAGGTGCGGTGAACGGTGCGTTCGCGACCGCGGGCGCGGCGGCGGTGAGGGGTGCGAACGTCGCGGCGGCCAGCGCCGACAGGGCGGCTCCATGAAATCGTCTGATCATCACACGATCAGATGGTGCCGTAAAAAGCACTCGGGCACAGCGGAATTCGTACAAATCCGGCTGTGGCGGTGTGGTCGGCCGCCTGTTGTCCGGTGTGGCTCCCGCCGGACGACCGCGGCCCCGCGGTGTGTTCTGTGCCAACAGAACGCACCGCGGGGCCGGCGTCGCGATCGGTCCGATCGCCGTTCCCCATCGGATCACCAGGGCAGCGGCACCCACCGGTCGAAGAACCAGAAGCCGTGGCCGTTCGGATGATTCGGACCCGGGTTGTTCTGGTGCTGGTCCCGGTGCGGCTGGTTCTGCTGCGGCTGGTTCCCGTGCTGGACCGGGCCCGGCTGTGCGCTCGCCGCGCCCGCGCCCAGGCCGATCATCCCGAGTCCGACACCGCCGACCACGGCCGCCTTCGCAAGCTTCGACTTCATCACCTTCGCCATTGCGAGATTTTCCTCCTCTGCGTGCGGCCTGACCCTCAGACCACCGGTCCGGGGCGATCCCCGCCCGGCAACGGCCATCCTGGGCAACCCGCCTCGAGGTGGGCTGCCAACGGCCTGCGAACTTCCTGGCAACCGCGAATCGCCCCGCTCCGGCGCAGGGAAACCGGTCCGGGCCGACCGGACTCCCAGCTTCTTCCCAGCCGGCGCCCAGGGGGGGAAGGAGCAACGACGGCGATCGTGGAGCGCATGACCGAGACTTCGAGCAGTTCCGACGGCGCCGGCCGTTCCGTGCGGGAGGTGGCGCCATGACCACATTGATCACGCGCCGTCCGGCCCTCGCCCCGGCGGCGGCGCCCGTCCGGCGGAACATGCCCTGGGAGAAAATCGGCCTCGCGATGCTGCTGCTGGGTACGGCGGCGGCCTATTTCTGCAATCTCACCGCCAACGGGTTCGCCAACTCGTTCTACGCGGCGGCCGTGCAATCCGGCGCGAAATCCTGGGAAGCGTTCTTCTTCGGCTCCTCGGACTGGTCCAACGCCATCACCGTCGACAAGACCCCGGCCGCGCTGTGGCCGATGGAGCTGTCTGCGCGATTGTTCGGATTCGGCAGCTGGAGCATGCTGGCGCCGCAGGTGCTGATGGCGGTCGCCGCGGTGGCGTTGCTGTGGGCGACGGTGCGGCGCTCGTTCGGCCCCGCCGCCGGGCTGCTGTCGGGCCTGGTGCTGGCGGTGACCCCGGTCGCCGCGCTGATGTTCCGGTTCAACAACCCCGATGCGCTGCTGGTCCTGCTCATGGTCGCGGCGGTCTGGGCGATGGCCCGGGCCGTCGAGGACGGACGCTGGCGCTGGCCGGTGCTGTGCGGCGTCTTCGTCGGATCGGGATTCCTGGCCAAACAGCTGCAGGTGATGCTGGTGCTACCTGCATTGGCTCTGGTCTACCTGTTCGCCGGACCGCCGCGGCTGGGCACCCGGATCGCGCAACTGTGTGCGGCGGGCGCGGCGATGGTGGCCGCGGCGGGCTGGTGGATTCTTCTCGCCCAGCTGTGGCCGGCGGATTCGCGGCCGTACTTCGGCGGATCGGAGCACAATTCGATCATCGAACTGACGCTGGGATACAACGGGCTCGACCGGCTGAGTTCCGCCGGTGGCGGGCCGGGCGGCGGCTTCGGCAGCGATGCCGGGATCGCGCGCCTGTTCGGTGCCTCGATCGGCGGCCAGATCGGCTGGCTGATCCCGGCGGCACTGATCCTGCTGGTCGCGGCGACTGTGGTGCGCGGCCGTGCGGTGCGCACCGATCGGCAGCGGGCGACCCTGCTGCTGTTCGGTGGGTGGGGGCTGGTCACCGGTGTGGTGTTCAGCTTCATGACCGGAACCTTCCACCAGTACTACACGGTGGCACTGGCCCCGGCGGTCGCGGCGGTGACCGGTGCGGGCGGGGTTGCGATGTGGCGGGAACGCGACCGGCTGTGGGTGCGCTCGGTCCTCGCGGTGACCGTGGCACTCACAGCGGTGACCTCGTGGGTATTCCTGGGCCGGTCCGCGGAGTTCCTACCTTGGCTGCGCTGGGTGGTGCCGGCGGCCGGTGTGCTCGCCACGGTGGCCGTGCTGATCCGTGCACGGAAGGTTTCGGTGGTCGCGGCGCTGACGGCGCTGTTCGTCGGGCTGGCCGGTCCGGTCGCCTACACCGTCGACACCTTGGCCACGCCGCATACGGGTTCGATCGTGCTGGCCGGTCCGAGTACCGGCTCGGGTGGTATCGGCGGACCCGGAGGTCCGGGCAGAGGACCCGGCGGTATGGACGGTGCTCCCGGCGGAGCGGATACCGCCCGGGGAGAGATGGGCACCACGCCGGGGGCCGCGGGTGAGGGGTCCGGGGACGCCGGCGCGATATCCGGGGGTTCCGGTGCCGCGTCCGCCGGAGCGGGAGGCGACGGTGCGGGCGGACGGCCCGACGGGCAGCAGAGTGCCGGTGCGGGCACACCGGGGCAGGGCGGCGGGGCCGGCCGCCAGAGCAGCGCGGCCGTCACCGCGCTGCTACAGCAGAACGCCGGGGCCTACACCTGGGCCGCGGCCACCGTGAGTTCGATGAATGCCGCGGGTTATCAGCTGGCCGCAGATGTGCCGGTGATGTCGATCGGCGGTTTCGGCGGCGGCGATCCGTCCCCCACGCTGGAACAGTTCCAGCAGTACGTGGCCGACGGCGCGATCCACTACTTCGTCGCCGGTGGCCACGGTGGCGGACCGGGATCGGCATCGCAATCGGAGGCCTCGAAGATCGGCGGGTGGGTGCAGGAAAACTTCACCGCCACCGAGGTCGACGGTGTCACCGTGTACGACCTCACGGCGATCGACTGACACCGGCAGGCCGAGGGTCGCGTGGCCCGCCGGGTGGTGAACCCGGCGCGCACACAGCCGATTCGCAGGAGATTCGCAGCCGAGTGTGAGTTTCCCGGGCCGCGCCGGCTCTAGCGTGTGAACGGTTCGACCCGCGAGCGCGCGGGCGAACCGTCGAAGCGAAGGAGTCTGCGCGGATGAACGAGTCGGTAGCGGAGAGCCGCCGCCGGGTGAGCCGGCGGCGTGCGCTCGCCCTGGGCGGAACCCTGAGTATGGGAGCATTGCTCGCCGCCGCCTGCGGTGACGATCGGGCGGCGACCGATTCCGGTGCCACTGCCACGCCGGATCCGAATGCCGGGGGCAGCGAGCTCGAGCGGCTGCTGGGCACGGCGCCGACCTGCGTGCTCACCTCGACGGCGATCGTCGGACCGTACTGGTTCGATGTGGACGACATCCGGGCGGATATCCGGGAGGACCGGCCGGGGACACCGCTTCGATTGGCGTTGCGGGTACAGGATGTCTCCCAGTGTTCCGCCGGTGGCACGGCGGCACCGGTGGCGAACGCGATAGTCGAACTATGGCATTGCGACGCGGGCGGGGTCTATTCCGGTTTCGAACAGAGTTCGGTGGCCGCCGGTAGCGGAACGGGAGCCGGCGAGCCGCCGGCCGGTGCGCCTCCCACGGGACTGCCGCCCGCGGGCGGTCCGCCGATGGGCCGGCCCCCGGCGGGCGGCCCGCGGCCGGGACGGCCGGACGGCGGTATGCCCGAGGGTGAGCCGCCCGCCGGTGCGCCCGGTGGACCGCCGCCCGGCGCAATGCCGGGAGATCAGGTGGAGGGCACCGGTTCCGGTGGTTCTTCGGACGGTTCCTACAGCACGGGCGACGCGGAGTCGGCGACCACCGACGACGGAACCTATCTGCGTGGCGCGCAGCCCACCGGCGCGGACGGGATCGCCTACTTCACCACGATCTTCCCGGGCTGGTACACCGGCCGGACCACCCATATCCATGTGAAGGTGCACATCGACAAGAAGACGGTCCTGACCACCCAGCTCTACTTCGACGACGAGACCAAGAAAGCGGTGTACGCCACCGCGCCCTACACCGACCATCCCGGATGGGCGGACAACACCCAGAACTCCGCCGATTTCGTCTTCGACGAGTCCGGGATGTTCGCGATCGGGCGGCAGGACGACACCTACCTCGCTGCGATCAATCTCGGTATCGACCGCTGATCTGCGGCGCGGCGGCGGATCACGCCCGGCCCGGGGAGAGCGAACGATCGGCGGCCGCCTCGATATCGGCCTCGCTCAGCAGGACGGTCGCAGCGGCCGGCCCCAGCGGTACGAAACAGTCCGCGCTGGTGACCCGGGTCAGCGTGCCGGTGAAGCCGGCGTCCACCAGTGTCGCGCACACTGATTCGGAGACCCCGCCGCTGCGCCGGGTCTCGTCGGCGACCAGGACACGCCCGGTCGCCTCGGCGTGCTGGATCAGGTCGGCGTGCGGGAGCGGGGCGAGCCAGCGCAGATCGAGGACACGGGCACCGATGCCGCGCCGCGCGAGGCGGCGGGCCACGCGCAGGCTCATCGGGACCGTATTGGCGAAGGCGACGATCGTCAGGTCGGTTCCGGCGCCGTAGACGCGGGCCCGGCCGATCGGCGCAGAGACAGTTTCCGAGCCGGCTGCCGCCCACTGCCCGTCGTCGGGTTCGTACAGGTCGCGGGTGTGGTATAGCGCGATGGGTTCCAGGAAGAGACAGACCCGTCCGTCCGCGCGGGCGGCGGCGACGCAGGTGCGCAGCGCAGCCGCGGCGTCATCCGGCCGCGCCGGTGACGCGACGATCACACCCGGTATATCGCGCAGCGCGGCAACGGAATTGTCGTTGTGGAAGTGCCCGCCGAAACCGCGCTGGTAGGCGTAGCCGGCGATACGCACCACCATGGGATTGCGGTAACGGCCGGCCGAGAAGAAGGACAGGGTCGCCGCCTCGCCGCGTAATTGGTCCAGCGCATTGTGCACGTAGGCCAGGTACTGGATTTCCGGAATCGGTACGAACCCTGCGAGGCCGGCGCCCAGTGCCGTGCCGAGGATGCTCTGCTCGTCGAGCAGGGTATCGAACACCCGCCGGGGCCCGAACCGTTTGCGCAGTCCTCTGGTCACGCCGTAGACGCCACCTTTGCGGGCGACATCCTCGCCGAAGACCAGGACATGGGGGTCGCGGGCGAGCAGGTCGGCGAGGGTGCGGTTGATCGCCTGCGCCAGGGTCTGCGCGGGCGCTTCCGGTGCGGCGGCCGCCCCGGCCGGGGCCTCCGTGGCCAGATCACCCTCGATTTCGACGACTCGGCCGATCCGGTGAACGGGGCCCGGCGGCCGATCGTCTCGGCGGGCGCGGGGCTTCGCTGCCGGTGGGGGCGCGGGGGAGGATTCGGCGGATTTCTGCGCGCGCGAATCGAGGTGCGGGAGGTCGTCACGAGCGAGGTTCGCACGGTCGGCGGCCAGCGGTGCGGATACCGCTTCCGCGGTGGCGAGTTTCGGTTCGGCGCATACCTCGTATGCGGTCGCGACCACTTGCTCGGCGAGGCGGTCGTAGCGGTCGAGTAGCTCGCGCGGAGTACAGATACCGGCGGTGATCAGGTCTCGCGCGGTCGCGGTGACCGGATCGCGGGCCAGGCCGGCTTCGATCGCGGCCGGGTCACGATAGGCGTTTTCCACATCGGAGCCGGCGTGTCCGAACAGTCGCACCGTGCGCAGGTGCAGGAATGCCGGGCGGCGCTGCGCGCGTACCCAGTCCACCGCCGCCACGGCGCGCTCCACCGCGTCGGACAGAACGCAGCCGTCGGCCGCGAACCAGCGCAGGCCCGGCCGGTGGCCGTAGGCGTGCTCGATCCAATCGGGCGGGGTGGGCACACTGATCCCGATCCCGTTGTCCTCGCAGACGAACAGGACCGGGAGCGGAACCCCGAGATGGGCGGTGTGGACGGCGGCGTTGATCGCACCCGTCGCGGTCGAATGGTTGGCCGAGGCATCTCCGAAACTGCAGAGCACTACCGCATCCGACGGCCACGGACAGGCCACTCCGAGCCGGTCGGCGCGCTCGAGCGCGAACGCGAGCCCGACCGCGCGCGGCAGTTGCGAGGCGATGGTGGAAGTCTGCGGGATGATATTCGCCACCGCGCTACCGAACACTTTGTGCCGGCCCCCGGAGATGGGGTCGGCCGCCGCGGCCACCACGCCGAGCAGGATGTCACGCACCGGGTCTGCCACTCCGGCCCGGCGGGCGCGATGGACGAAGAATGCGCCCGAACGGTAATGCGGCAGTACCGGATCGGTGACGCGGCTCGCCGCAGCCAGCGCGACATTGCCCTCGTGCCCCGACGAACCGATGCTGTAGAAGCCCCGCCCGTTCGCCCCCAGCCGCCGCGCGGCGAGATCGGCCTGCCGGCTCAGCACCTGCGCCTCGAACAACTCCACGAAGTCCCGCCCGGTGAACCCGGGAGGCAGGTTCTGCTCGGGCAGGGGCGACGCGGGGGCGTGCAGCGCCGTGATCTCCGCGCGGAACCGTTGGTCGGGATCCTGGATACTCACCGTGATCAGCCTAAGCGCGACAGTGGTGATCTGGTGGCGAAGCGAGCCGGCCTCGTGTCGTGCAGCGGGATCGGGCCGGCCCGGGGCGTTCAGGAGGTGCGATGGGGTGGACCTCGCGGCGTATCCGACAAGGCCGTCCTCGTGTCGCCCGCGGTGCTCGATTCCTCGCCGATCACTCGAATCGGACGGTGTCGAGCATGCGTTGTGCTGCGGTCTCCGGATCGGTGGAGGAGGCCAGCGGTGAGGTCTCCAGGGCGCCTTCGCGCCACAGCGAGGCGAAACCGTGGACGAGGGACCAGGCGGCGAGCTGGACGGCCTGCTGATCGACACTTGGCGCACCGGTGCGGCCATCGACGACACTCGAACGCAACGCAGCGCTCGAACGAGCACGCGCGGCGACCAGTTCCGCGTCCTCGGTGCGCAGCAACCGGCGACGGAACATGACGTCGAAATGGCCTGGATATCGTAGGGCGAACCGGATATAGGCGACCGCGGCCGCGCGGGCGTCGGAGGTGGCTTCCAATTCGGCGGCCAGCAGTCCGAATCCCTCGGCTGCCAGCGCGGTCAACAGCCCGGCGCGGTCACCGAAATGATGGGCCGGCGCGGCATGGGATACGCCCGCCCGGCGGGCCAGTGCGCGCAGGGACACTGCGTCGATACCGTCGGCCGCTATCTGCTCGGCGGCGGCGGCGAGCATCGCGGCCCGCAGATCGCCGTGGTGGTATCCGGTTTTCGCCATAAGAGCGATCCTTGCCCACAATCTTGCCATTGACAAGTTCTGGCGCGCCAACCTATCTTTTCGTTGTCAAGATTCGCTCGTCGGGAGGTTCAATGGCCCCGCTCATCACTCTTGTCGTTGTCGCCGGGCTCGTCCGGCTCCTCGGCCGGGCATTCGATCTGGAATGGCTCGACTCCTGGCCGCACGCGACCGCGCTGGGCCTCGCGGCCATGTTCCTGCTCACCGCGAGCGCGCATTTCCAGCAGCCACGGCGTGACGGGTTGATCGCCATGGTCCCGCCGCGGTTGCCCGCGGCGCCCGCGCTGGTCACGCTCACCGGCATCCTCGAACTGGCCGGCGCGATCGGACTGCTCGTACCCGCCACCTCGCGGTTCGCCGCCGCGGCACTGCTGGTCCTGCTGCTGATCATGTTCCCGGCCAATGTGCGTGCCGCCCGGGCGGGTCTCGGCATCAAGACGATGCCGCTACCGCTGCGCACCCTGGTTCAGGTTTTCTTCATCGGCGCTTGCGCGATGGTCGTGGTCGCGTGAAACGCTCCGCCGCGCCGGGCGGTGCTGCAGCGCCCGGTTGCGCGGCACGCGGCCCCACAGCCACCGGTTCCGCGGCTCGCACGCAACCGCCGGCTACCGTCGAACCGCGATCAGCGTAGTCCGGCGGCGGCGTCCTCATCCAGCAACCAGAGAGTCGACTCCGCACCGCGCGCACCCGCCGCCGGGATCTCACGGGTGTCGGCTCCGTTCACCGCCGCCGCGACAGGCGCGGCCTTCCCGGAGCCGGAGACCACCAGGACCACATGACGGGAGCGGCGGATCGCCGGATAGGTCAGCGTGACCCGCACCGGCGGCGGTTTGGGGGAATCGGTGACCGCGACCGCGTATTCGTGTTCCTCTTCGAGCGCGTCGGTATGGCCGGGGAACAGTGAATTGATGTGCCCGTCCGGGCCCATCCCCAGCAGGTGCAGGTCGAACGCGCCGTGGGCGGCGAGATGGGCGCGCACGGCGGTGGCGTATTCGGCGGCGGCCTCGACGGGGTCGGGGTATTCGCCGTCGGAGGTGGCCACGGTGTGGATCCGGGCCGGGTCCACCGGGACGTGGTCCAGCAGGGCCCGGTGGGCCTGGAGTTCGTTGCGCTCCGGGTCCCCGGCGGGCACGAAACGTTCATCGCCCCAGAACACGTCGAGTTTCGACCAGTCGAGATCGCCCGGATCGTCCCGGACCTTCTCCAGCAGGGTGATACCGGTCCCGCCGCCGGTCACCACCACCGACGCCGATCCGCGCTCGGCCTGCGCGGCCACCAGGACCTCGACGAACAGCCGGGCGGCGGCGGTGGTCAGGGCGTCACCGTCGGCGTGGACTTCGACGGCGGCTGCGGAGCTAGTGGTCATAGGTAACCCCTTCGATTCCGGCCAGGGCCTCGGCATAGATCTCATCCGCGTCCAGCCGGCGCAGTTCCTCCGCCAGGCAGTCGCGGGTTTCGCGGCGCGCCAGCGCGATCCGCTGCACCGGGTCGCCGGTGCGGGTCAGGGTGGCGGTGACACCGGTCTGCGGGCGCGCGATGGCGATGGACACCGACTTGCGATGCAACTCCACCCGCAGCTCCCCGGTCTGCCGATACACGGGGCAACCCAGTCGCCGGGCCAGCCAGCCCGCCAGCATATCCAGGGCGGGTTCGTCACGCAGACCCGAAACGGAGACCGACTGAACGGGCTCGAACGGGGGTTCGTCCATCGCGGCGGCCAGCAGCGCCCGCCAGTAGGTGATCCGGCTCCACGCCAGATCGGAATCGCCGGGCGCGTAGGAGCCGCGCCGTTTCTTGATGGTCGCCTGCGGGTCGGGTGCGAAGGTGGCGTCGGTGATCCGCCGGGTCGCCAACCGGCCCACCGAATCCCGGGACGGGAACTCCGGAGCGCCCCGCGGCCACCACGCCACCACCGGGGTATCGGGCAGCAGGAACGGGATCACCACACTGTTCTCGTGGTTCACCAGCTGCCCCTGCAACCGCAGCACGATCACCTCGGCGGCGCCGGCGTCCCCGCCGACGCGGATCTGCGCGTCGAGCCGGGTCGGTGCCGACCGGTCGCCGCGCGCGAGAACCACGACGCGACAGGGGTGTTCGCGGCTGGCGTCGTTGGCGGCGTCGATGGCCTCCTCGGCCTCGGAACTGTCCAGTGTGCACACCACCAGGGTCAGCACCCGGCCCATGGTGATCACACCGTTGCTCTCGCGCAACTGGACCAGGCGTTTGGTGACCGCGCCGGTGGTGGTGTCGGGGATATCGATGATCACGGCCGCCGCCATTCCCGGCCGGTGCGGGCCAGCATGGCGTCGGCGGAATCCGGACCCCAGGTTCCGGCCTCGTACTGTTCGGGTTTACCGTCGGCGGCCCAGTGCGCCAATACCGGGTCCAGGATGCGCCAGGACAATTCGACCTCCGCATTGACCGGGAACAGGGAGGGCTCGCCGAGCAGCACATCCAGGATCAGCCGCTCGTAGGCCTCCGGGGATGATTCGGTGAACGCCTCGCCGTAACTGAAGTCCATGTTCACATCGCGTACTTCCATCGACGACCCGGGCACCTTCGACCCGAACCGCATGGTGATGCCCTCGTCCGGCTGCACCCGGATGACCAGCGCGTTCTCGCCGAGTTCCTCGGTCATGGTCTGATCGAAGGGCAGATGCGGGGCGCGTTTGAACACCACCGCGATCTCGGTGACCCGGCGGCCCAGGCGTTTCCCGGTGCGCAGATAGAACGGCACCCCCGCCCAGCGCCGGGTATCGACCTCGAGGGTCAGTGCGGCGTAGGTCTCGGTACGCGACTGCGGATCGAAACCTTCCTCGTCCAGCAGGCCCACCACTTCCTGGCCGCCCTGCCAGCCGGCGGCGTACTGGCCGCGGGCGGTGGTCTCGTCGAGCGGTTCCACGAGTTTGGTGGCGGAGAGGACCTTGATCTTCTCGTTCTGCAATTGCCGGGGTTCGAAGCTGATCGGCTCCTCCATGGCGGTGAGCGCGAGCAACTGCAGCAGATGGTTCTGGATCACGTCGCGGGCGGCGCCGATACCGTCGTAGTACCCGGCCCGGCCGCCCAGGCCGATGTCCTCGGCCATGGTGATCTGGACATGGTCGACGTAGTTGGCGTTCCAGATCGGATCGAACAGCTGGTTGGCGAAACGCAGCGCCAGGATGTTCTGCACCGTCTCCTTGCCGAGATAATGGTCGATCCGGAAGACCGTCTCCTCAGGAAACACCCGGTTCACCAGGGCGTTCAATTCGTGCGCGCTGTCGAGATCGTGCCCGAACGGCTTCTCGATCACGACCCGCCGCCACGGCGCGCGTCCGAGCGCGGCCGCCGAACTGGTCAGGCGGTGGCGGTGCAGCTGGTCCAGCACCACCGGAAAGGCGTTCGGCGGAATCGACAGGTAGAAGGCGTGGTTCCCGCCGGTGCCGCGCTCGTCGTCGAGGCGGGCAAGGGTGTCGGCGAGGCGGCCGAACGCGGCATCGTCTTCGAAGGTGCCCTGCACGAACCGGAATCCCTCGGCCAGATGGTCCCAGACCTCCTGACGGAACGGGGTGCGCGCGTGGGCGCGCACGGCGTCGTGCACGATCTCGGCGAAGTCCGGGTCCGACATCTCCCGGCGGGCGAACCCGACCAGCGCGAAACCCGGGGGCAGCAGCCCCCGGTTCGCCAGATCGTAGATGGCCGGCATGAGTTTGCGCCGGGACAGATCCCCGGTGACCCCGAAGATCACCATGCTGCACGGGCCCGCGATCCGCGGAATCCGCTTGTCCCGGTGGTCCCGCAGCGGGTTACGCCACGGTGTGCCGGATGCCGTCTGTGTGCTCTCCGGAGCGCCGGCCATCGTGGTCAGTTACCTCCTGCGTCCGCGGACCGGAGTTCGGCCGCGGTGGCCTCCAGCAGTTCCTCCCACGATTTCTCGAACTTGTCCACGCCCTCGCGTTCGAGCACGGCGAAAACATCGTCGAGATCGATACCGACCGCCCGCAGCCGATCGAAGACCTCGGCGGCCTCGGCGGCCGTGCCGGAGACGGTGTCGCCGCGGACCTCGCCGTGATCGGCGACGGCCTCGAGCGTCTTCTCCGGCAGCGTGTTCACCGTGTTTGCTGCGACCAGTTCGGTCACGTAGAGGGTGTCCGGGTAGTCGGGGTTCTTCACACCGGTCGACGCCCACAGCGGCCGCTGCCGGTTGGCACCGG
Organism: Nocardia sienata NBRC 100364; assembly: GCF_001613205.1. Lineage (GTDB taxonomy): Bacteria > Actinomycetota > Actinomycetes > Mycobacteriales > Mycobacteriaceae > Nocardia > Nocardia sienata. The sequence continues at coordinate 57,572 of NZ_BDBX01000038.1, forward strand.
CCGAGGCCAAGTGGTTGTAGGTGGAGACGTGACCGCCGCCGGGGGCGAAAACGTCTTCGTATTCGGCGTAGGCGAGGCGGGCGTTGGCCACCCCGGCCTTACCGCGCAGGGCCAGTGCTTCCGGGGTGCCGATCGCCTCGAGGCGTTTGTCGATCTCGGTGTCCACCCGCGAGACGAAGAACGACGCCACCGAATGGATCTTGCCCAGATCGTGCCCGGCGACCCGTGCCTTGCGCAGCCCGTCGAGGTAGGCGCCCATGACCGCACGGTACCGCTGCACCGAGAAGATCAGCGTGACGTTCACGCTGATGCCCTCCTCGATCACCGCGGTGATGGCGGGCAGGCCCGCCTCGGTGGCCGGGATCTTGATGAACAGATTCGGCCGGTCGACGATCTTCCACAGTTCGACCGCCTGGGCGACGGTTTTGTCGGCGTCGAAGGCCATGCGCGGATCCACCTCGATGGAGACCCGGCCGTCCACCCCGCCGGTCCGTTCGAACACCGGGGCCAGCACATCGCAGGCCGCGCGGACGTCGTCGGTGGTGATGGTGCGGATCGCGGCGTCCACATCGGCGCCGCGGGCGGCCAGCTCACGAACCTGTGCGTCGTAAGCGTGACCCTTGCTGAGTGCACCCTGGAAAATGGTCGGGTTGGTGGTGACTCCGACGACCCCGCGGGTGGCGATCAGTTCGGCCAGGTTGCCGGAATTGATCCGGTCGCGGGACAGATCGTCCAGCCACACCGATACCCCGGCCGCGGCCAGGGCGGCGATGTTCTCGTTCTGTGCCATGAGCCCTTATCCCTTCACATTGTCGAGCGTGCGCTGCGCAGCGGCGACGACGGCCTCCGGCGTGAAGCCGAACTCGCGGAACAGGGTCTTGTAATCGGCCGAGGCGCCGAAATGCTCGATCGATACGATTTCGCCCGCGTCGCCGGTGAACCGGTACCACGGCATCGCGATACCCGCCTCGACGACGACTCGGGCGGCAACCGCCGGGGGCAGCACCTCGTCGCGATACGCCTTGTCCTGCGCGTCGAACCACTCCACGCACGGCATCGAGACCACCCGGGTGCCGATGCCCTGCTCCTCCAGCGTAGTGCGGGCGGCGACGGCGAGCTGGAGCTCGGAGCCGGTACCGATGAGGATCACCTGCGGTACGCCGGTGGAGGCCTCGGCCAGGATGTAGCCGCCCTTGGCGACGCCCTCGAGGCTGGTGCCCTCCAGGACCGGCAGGTCCTGGCGGGTCAGGGCCAGTGCGGCCGGGCCGCGGGTACCGACGGCGTCGCTGGAGACGAACGGTGAATTGTGCTTACCGCTGTGCTTGTCGATCACGGTCCGCCAGGCGTACGCGGTTTCGTTGGCGTCGCCGGGACGCACCACCGACAGGCCCGGGATACCGCGCAGCGCGGCCAGGTGCTCGATGGGCTGGTGGGTCGGGCCGTCCTCGCCGAGACCGATCGAATCGTGGGTCCAGACGTAGGTGACCGGCACCCGCATCAGCGCGGCCAGGCGGACGGCCGGGCGCATGTAATCGCTGAACACCAGGAAGGTGCCGCCGTAGGGGCGGGTGGGGCCGTGCAGGGCGATGCCGTTGAGGATGGAGCCCATGGCGTGCTCGCGGACGCCGAAGTGCAGGGTCCGGCCATAGGGGCTCGCCTTCCACATACCGGTCGAAATGGCCTCGGGGCCGAAGCTGAGCGAATCCGGGATGGTGGTGTTGTTGGATTCGGCGAGGTCGGCCGAACCGCCCCACAGCTCCGGCAGTACCGGGCCCAGGGCGCTCAGCACCTTGGCCGAGGCCTTCCGGGTGGCCAGGCCCTTGGCATCGGGCTCCCAGGTGGGCAGGCCCGCGTCCCAGCCCTCGGGCAGCTGTCCGTTGAACAACCGGTCGAACAGCGCCTTGGCCTCGGGCGCGCGCTGGGCCCAGGCGTCGAACTCGACGGTCCAGTCCGCGTGCGCCTTCGCGCCGCGTTCGGCGGCCTTGCGGGTATGCGCGATGACCTCGTCGGCGACCTGGAAACTCTGCTCGGGATCGAAACCGAGGGCGCGCTTGGTGGCGGCCACTTCGTCGGGCCCGAGCGCGGCGCCGTGCGCGGCACCGGTGTTCATCTTGTTCGGGGCCGGGTAACCGATGATGGTGCGCAGCAGGATCAGCGACGGCCTGCCGATCTCGGCCTTGGCCGCCGCCAGCGCCGCCTCGATCGCGACGACGTCCTCGCCGCCCTCCACCACCTGCACATGCCAGCCGTAGGCGGCGTACCGCGCCGCCACGTCCTCGGTGAAGGCGATGGTGGTGTCGTCCTCGATGGAGATCTTGTTGTCGTCGTAGATCACCACCAGGTTGCCCAGCTGCTGGGTGCCGGCCAGGGAGGAGGCCTCGGAGGTGACGCCCTCTTCCATATCGCCGTCGGAGGCGATCACGTAGATGTGGTGATCGAACGGGCTGGTCCCGGCGTCGGCTTCGGCATCGAACAGGCCACGCTCACGGCGGGCGGCCATGGCCATACCCACCGCCGAGGCCAGGCCCTGGCCCAGCGGGCCCGTGGTGATCTCCACGCCCTTGGTGTGCCGGTACTCCGGGTGGCCGGGGGTCAGCGAACCCCATTTGCGCAGGTTGCGCAGATCGTCGAGTTCCAGGCCGAAACCCGCCAGGTACAGCTGGATGTAGAGGGTCAGGCTGGAATGGCCGCAGGACAGCACGAACCGGTCGCGGCCCACCCATTCGGGATCGGCGGGGTCATGCCGCATGGTCCGTTGGAACAGGGTGTATGCCAGCGGAGCCAGGCTCATGGCGGTACCGGGGTGGCCGTTGCCCGCGGCCTGTACCGCGTCGGCGGCCAGGACCCGGACGGTGTCGACAGCCCTGGTGTCCAGATCCGTCCAGTCCTGCGGAAGGTTCGGCTGGGTGAGGGCGTGGATGTCGTCTGTCACTGACACGACCGTGTTTCTCCTGACATTTCGAGGCGTCGAAACTGGGGGCGGGCTGGGTGGCGAACCGGTACGGCGCGGTGACTGTGGCGCCGCATACACCCCCTACCCTAATTGCGACCGGCCGCCCCCGTGCACGCCCCCCGGCTAGGACCGCGAGCCGGTCGTTCGCCGATGGCCGCGCTGTCCGGCCGTGCCATGGCACACCATGGAACGCGGCGCCCGGCCGAGCACACAGGGGCGACCGGCAAGGGGCACCGTGCGTGGGTCTACCATCGTGTGTAGTAGTAGCCGCGTCGCAGCCGCGCGCTGCTCCTTCCCAAACCGGATGCGGAAGCACAGCGTGCGAGGAGAGATAGTGCGGATCGGTCATGACACGGGGGTCGGCGGCGCCCACGATTCCGCTCCGGCACCCGCGGACCGCGTCCTCGGCAGCGAGAAGCTCGCCCGTGTCACGCGCCGCCCGCTCGCCTATATCGCGCTCACCAAACCGCGCGTCATCGAACTGCTACTGGTGGCCACCATCCCCACCATGCTGTTGGCCGACCGCGGCCAGGTCGATATCCGGCTGATCCTGGCGACCCTGTTCGGCGGTTGGATGGGCGCGGCCAGCGCCAATACGCTCAACTGTGTCGCCGACGCCGATATCGACAAGGTGATGAAGCGGACCGCCGCCCGGCCGCTGGCCCGCGACGCGGTCCCCACTTCGCATGCCTTCGTCTTCGGTGTCGTCCTGGGTATCGGCTCGTTCGCGTGGCTGTGGTGGCAGGCCAATCTGCTCAGCGGTGTGCTGGTCGTCGTGACCATCCTTTTCTACGTCTTCGTCTATACCCTCGGTCTCAAACGGCGTACCTCGCAGAACGTGGTCTGGGGCGGCGCGGCCGGGTGTATGCCCGCGCTCGTCGGCTGGTCGGCGGTCACCGGCACCATCGGCTGGCCCGCCCTTGCGCTGTTCGGGGTGATCTTCTTCTGGACGCCGCCGCACACCTGGGCGCTGGCCATGCGCTACAAGGAGGACTACCGCGCGGCCGGGGTGCCGATGCTGCCGGTGGTCGCCACCGAACAGGCCGTCACCAAGCAGATCGTCGTCTACACCTGGCTGACCGTGCTCACCACGCTGGCACTGGTCCCGGCCACCGGGGTGATCTACACGGCGGTGGCTCTGGTCGCCGGCGCCTGGTTCCTGCTGATGGCCCACCAGCTCTACGCCGGGGTGCGCCGGGGCGAATCGGTCAAACCACTGCGCCTGTTCCTCCAGTCCAACAACTACCTCGCGGTGGTGTTCTGCGGTCTGGCCGTCGATTCGGTACTCGGCTGGACCACGCTGGGCGAGGTCTTCTTCGGCTGAGCCACGGCGCCCGCCCGTCGGAATCCTTCAGCGGCGCGTCGGGGGCGCGATCGCCGGGCGCGACGGGACCGCTGTCGGCCGGGTGACGGTAGCTGATATCCAGCTGGCGGTTCTGCGCGCCGCGCACCATCGCGTCCTCCGCGCCGTCGACCAGTTTGCCGAGCAGTTCCGAGCTGAGGCCGAGTACACGGTCCGGCGCTCCGATCCGTAGGTCGCCGGCGGCCCCGCGTCGCCGTCCAGCGCGGCCGCGAGCTTCCAACCCAGGGAGGGCACGGTAGTGCTGTCGGATGACGAAGCCGTCGAGAGCCTGACGCGCTTCGTCTACCGCGGGCTGACCGGGCGCGACTACTGACCGCGCCCGGCCGGACCGATCAGGGCAGCAGCACGATCGATCCGGTGGTCTTACGGCTCTCCAGATCGCGATGTGCCTGTGCGGCCTCGGCCAGCGGGTAGGTCGCGCCGATCCGGACCGTGAGCGAGCCGTCGGCGACGGCCTCGAAGATATCGCCGGCCCGCCAGTCCAGTTCGGCGCGATCGCGGGTGTAGTGGGCGATATTGGGGCGGGTCACGAACACCGACCCGGCCGCGTTGAGCCGCTGCAGGTCCACCGGTGGCACCGGGCCGCTGGCCGCGCCGAACAGTGCCAGCGTGCCGCGGACCCGTAGCGAGGCCAGGCCGGCGTCGAAGGTGGCCGCGCCCACGCCGTCGTAGACCGCCGCGACACCCTCGCCGCCGGTCAGCTCGCGGACCTGCTCGGCGAGGTCGTCGCCGTAGCGCAGCACCTTCCAGGCGCCGGCGCTGCGCGACAGCGCCTCCTTCTCGTCGGTGGACACCGTGGTGATCACCCGGATGTCGCGTGCCGCGGCCAGTTGGGTGAGCAGCAGCCCGACCCCGCCCGCGCCCGCGTGCACCAGGACCGTCTCGCCCGGTTCGGGGCGGTAGACCGATTCGATCAGATAGTGCGCCGTCATACCCTGCAGTAGAGCCGAGGCCGCCACCGCCGTGTCGACATCGCCGGGTACTGCCACGGCGACCGCCTCGTCCACCACCGTGCGCGGGGCGTAGCTGTTCGGGGCCGCCGCCCAGGCCACCCGGTCGCCGACGGCGAATCGGGTAACCGCGGAACCGATTTCGGCCACCACTCCGGTGCCCTCGGAACCCGGAATATAGGGCACCGGGCGCGGGTAGGTGCCGGTGCGGAAGTAGGTGTCGATGAAATTGACGCCGACGGCGTCGATATCGACCAGTAGCTGTTCGGGTCCGGGCTCCGGATCGGGAACCTCGGCGAGGGTCAGCACTTCCGGACCGCCGTGCCGGTCTACCTGGATCGCGCGCATGGGTCCAGTTCTACACCGGTGCCCGTACACCCAGCGCAGGGGTCCGGCATGGCGGTGCCCGATGTCGCCGTCGTCGCGACCAGGTGGTTCCGACCGGGTCCCGGAGTGCTGTCCTACTCGCCGGTAAACTCCTCGGCATGAGTGCAGATTCCGCCACCGCCACCGTCGCCGCTCCGCGTGAGATCGTCGATTCGGTGCGTAAGTTCGTCGCCGCGCACGGGGGTTCGGCCGAGGCCGTGCCGCAGCCGGTGGGCCGCCGGGGCGTGCGACTCACCCTGGTCGGTTCCGACGGTGTCCTCGGAGATCGGATGGTGGCCGATGCCGCCACCGCGCAGGCCGTGATCGACGCGGTGGACGGGCTCACCGCCGCCGAGGGCTGGGAACGTGACCTGGTGGCCCGGACCACACCGCGTACCGGACACTGGGCGAAGATGGCCGGCTGGGTCGCCGGTCAGACCCGATTCCCGAAGGCTCGCAACGAGAATTGACGCCTGTGGGTGCTCACAGGTGGCCCGCCCGGGCCGCAGGTAGCTCGAACAGTTTCCCGGCCAAAAACTACTGACGAGTAACCGGTTCGCGCTACCGTTAGTGCCTCGAGCGTCAGCCCCGGGGTAGAAGGAGCCGATATGACGGTCAGCAGTCCGACCCGTTCCAGACTCACGGTGTCCGGCCGTCCGATCTCGAACCACCTGCGGGACGTATCGTCCCTGTCGCGTCAGATGGTCGGTCATTTCGTCGAGCACGTGGCACCGTGCGGGACGCTCCCGGGTGACGCGCTCCAGGGTGATGTCACGGCGGTGACCCGGCTCTGCCTGGAACTCACGGTGAGTCGGCTCGACGGCCGCGAGCTGCCGGAGAAGATCGAGCAGGTGCGGGAAGCCGCCGCCGAATGGGCGCGCGAGGGTATCCCGATCGACACCATCAACCACGCCATCCACGAGGGTTTCAAACTCGGTTTCGACCGCATCATGGCCACCGCGGGACCGGCGGATTCGGCGAACCTGGTCGCCACCGCGCGCCGGATGCTGGAGATCCTGGACACGATCACCTCGGAGGTGGCGCTGGCCTATGTCGGCGAATACCGGGGAGTGGTCTCCGAACACCACACCGCGGTGCACACGCTGACCTCGGCGCTGCTCGGCGGGCACAGTACCGCCACCATGGCCCGGGAATGCGGGATCGAGATCGCGCAGGCGTATCAGGTGCTGGCGCTGGCGGTGGCGCCGCACCCGGACGAATCCGCACCGCAGGTCGACGGCCGGATCGTCGCGCGGCGCAAACTGCGCCGGATCCAGGCCGAACTCGCCCGCAGTTGCGGGGAGAAGGCGCTGTCGCTGCTCAGCATCGACGGTGGCACGGTGTTGTTGCCCGCGGACGCTTTCCCGGAGGACACCTTGGACGAGTTGATCGCGCGCCTCGCGCAGGCGGCGCAGGTGCCCGTCACGGGCACCGTGGTCACCGCGGCCACCGCCGAGATCCCCGATGCCACCGACCGTGCCCACGAACTCCTCGACACCGTGCAGCGCATCACCGACGGCGGCGGCCTGCACCGGTTCACCGATCTGGCCCTGGAATTCCAGATCACCCGGCCCGGTCCGGCCCGCGAGCATTTGAGCGCCATACTGGACCCGCTCGACGAACATCCCGAACTACTGGAAACGCTGCGCCAGCACATCGCCAACAACTTCAATCGCCAGCGCACCGCCCGGCTGATGCATATGCACACCAATACACTGGACTACCGGCTCAAACGAGTCCGGATGCTCACCGGGTTCGATCCCGCGATCCCCACCGGGCTGTGGTATCTGACCTCGGCGCTGGTCGCGCGCAGCTACCAGAACGGGCCGAACGCGACCTGAGGCGGGCCGGCGGCGCCGCTGGTCCGCGGAGGTGTCACGAGGCGAGTGGTCCGGCCGGCCATCCGGCACGGTCGCCTCAGGCCGGCTGGGTGCTCGATTCCACGACCGGGGCGGGCAGGCGTTCCCGGGTACGCAGGGACGCCCACAGCGCCGCGGTCGCGGCGGTGCACAGGGCCGCGCCGCCGACATGGATCGCGACCAGCGCCGCCGGGACATCGGTGAAGTACTGGACGATTCCGATCAGCGACTGCGCGAGTACCAGCCCGAGCAGGACGAACAGGCGGTCCCGTACCGGTTTGGTGATACCGGTCGCGAAGAGTCCGAAGGCGAGTCCCACCAGGAGGGCGAGGTAGCCGACCAGCAGCTGCGAATGCAGATGCACCAGCGTCACGATTTCCACCTCGAGCCGGGCCACCGGCCGATCGATGCTCTTGTCGCCCGCATGGGGACCTGCGGCGGTCACCAGCGTGCCCGCGACGAGGACCCCGGCCAGCGCGACTCCGCTCAGCGCGGTCAGCCACCGTAGTGGCGCGGGCGCGCGGACTGTGTCGACACCGTCGTCGGGGGAGGCGACCTTCGCGTACATCACCGCGGCCACCCACACCATGAGCATCGACGCCAGCAGATGCAGCGCGACGGTCCACCAGAGCAGACCGGACAGCACCGTGATACCGCCGATGCCCGCCTGCAGTACAGTGCCGGCGGGCATCAGCCAGGCATAGATCAGCACTTCGCGCCGCCGCCGGGCGCGGGTGACGGCCAAGACTATGAGCGCCGCGCACAGCGTCACCACGAAGGTGAGCATGCGGTTGCCGAACTCCACAGCTTGATGGAGCACGGCCACTTCGGAGACCCCGATCGGGGTGAAACTGCCCGGGAAGCACTGTGGCCAGGTTGGGCAGCCCAGACCGGACGCGGTGACGCGGACGATGGCGCCGGTCACGGCGATGCCGGCCTGGGAGGCGATCACCGCCAGCGCGATCAGCAGCTGGGTGCGCCGCGAGGGTAGCGGCAGCCGGTCGACGAGTCGCAGAAATGCGCGATACAGCACGTCCCGATGGTAGCGGGCGGACACCGCCGGTCGGCACCCGGACTACTACAACGTGTCGTGGAAGATCATTCGAAGCGGAACCAGCGGGCCGCCAGCAGACCCGCGCCGGTACCCCAGACGATCAGCGCGCCCACTCCCAGCCAGTCGACGCCGCCGCTCAGCGCATGTTCCAGCGCGACCGCGAGCGCACCCGAGGGGACCAATCGCACCAGGGTGTGGACCGCGGTGGGTAGTTCGTCGGAGGCGAAGACCACGCTGGCGATACCGAGCATGACGAACCAGAGGATATTCGCCAGCGCCAACACCACTTCGGCTTTGAGCGTGCCGCCGAGCAGCAGGCCCATCGCCGCGAATGTGGCGGTGCCCAGCGCGATCAGCACCGCGCCCAGCAGCAGTCCCAGCGGTGTCGGCCGCCAGCCCAGTGCCACCCCGATCAGGCCCAGCAGCACTGCCTGCAGAATAACCACCAGCAGGACTGCCCCGCTCTTACCCGCGATGATCCCCCAGCGCGGCAGGGGAGTGGCACCCAGTCGCTTGAGCGCGCCGTAGCGGCGGTCGAAACCGATGGCGATGGCCTGACCGGTGAACGCGGTCGACATCACCGCGACCATCATGACGGCGGGCACGATCTTGTCGATCTTGTCCGGCCCCATATCGCCGAAGGGCAGCAGCGCCAGGCCGATCAGCAGGGTCACCGGAATGAACATGGTGAGCAGGAGTTGTTCGCCGTTGCGCAGGAGCAGCACCAGATCGAGCCGGGTCTGCGCGAGCAACATGGCCGCCCGCGGCGCGGGCCGGGGCGCGGGCGCGAAAGTACCCGGCTCGAACCGGTTGGCCGTCGGCTCCGGCTTGGTCACAAGGCCTCCCTCGAAGCCGATGGATGCACAGCGTTGGCGGAGGTATCGCGGTATCGCCTCATGCGCGCAGATCCCGTCCGGTCAGTTCCAGGAACACGTCCTCGAGCCGGCGCTGATCGATCCGGATATCGGTCGCGAGCACGTTCACCCGGGCACACCAGGCGGTCACCGTGGCCAGCACCTGCGGGTTGATCTCGCCCTCCACCAGATACGAGCCGGGGCTGGTCTCCTTCGGGGCGAAACCCTCCGGCAGCGCCGATTGCAGCAGATCCAGGTCCAGATGCGGTGGCGCGGCGAAACGCAGCTGCCCGGCCGCCCCGTGCGCGGTGACCTCGGCCGGCGTGCCGGAGGCGACGATGCGCCCGTGGTCGATGATCACCAGATGATCGGCCAGTTCCTCGGCCTCGTCCATGAGATGGGTGGTGAGCAGGACGCTGACCCCGTCGCGCCGCAGCGCGTCGATCAATTCCCACACCAGGATCCGGGCCTGTGCGTCCATCCCCGCGGTGGGTTCGTCGAGGAAGACGATCTCCGGGCGGCCGACCAGTGCGCACGCCAGCGACAGCCGCTGCTGCTGGCCACCGGAGAGCCGCCGATAGGGGGTGCGGCGGTGATCGGCCAGACCCAGCACACCGAGCAGCCAGCCCGGGTCCAGCGGGTGCGCCGAATAGGAGGCGACCAGATCCAGCATTTCCCCGGCGCGCGCGCCCGGATAGGCGCCGCCGCCCTGCAGCATCACCCCGATCCGCGGGCGCAGTCGCTCGGAATCGGCGATCGGGTCCAGGCCCAGGACCCGCACCCGCCCCGAATCCGGGCGGACGAAGCCCTCGCACATCTCCACCGTGGTGGTCTTACCGGCGCCGTTCGGACCGAGCAGGGCGAAAACCTGTGCGGGTTCGATGGTGAAACCGATACCGTCCACCGCGATCGTCTCGCCGTAGCGTTTGGCGACGTGGTCCACCTGTACGGCGGGCACCCGGGAAGCGGTCACGAGGTCCCACCGTAGGCCCCGGCCGGCTGTGACGGGGCCGACACCCCCTGCTGTGCCCGCCAGGGCAGGGAGTTCCGGGTGACCACGATGAACAGCAGCGACACGATCACGGTGGCCACCGCCGACCCGACGATCTGGAACACCTCGAGGTCGGCGCCGCGCGGCATGAGGATCACACTGACCACCGCGGAGATGCCGATCGCCGGGCCGCGGAATGCGGGCCGGGTGGCCCAGGCCGCCATCGGCACGATGGCCCACAGCAGATACCAGGGCTGGACGACCGGGAACAGCAGTACGATCGCGCCCAGCGATACCCCGAGCGCCCCCACCGGATGCAGGCGTCCGGTCCAGGTGGCGACGAGCATCCGCACGGTGATGAAACCCGCCACCACGGCGGCGATGGGCCGGGTGATGCTGAGCAACGCGGTGGTGTGGTCGCCGAGGCCGAGCAGGACGCCGCCGAAACCGGTGACGATGCCCAGCGCGGTGGGCAGCGACATCCAGCTGCGCACCGCGTTCGCCGTGTTCAAGGTGTAGAGCCAGCCGAAGCCGAGACCGCTGACCGTGCTGATCACCACGGTCACCACCACCGCGATCAGGCCCAGCAACCCGGCCGCGGCCAGGACCGGCCGCAGCCCCGGCCCCCAGCGGCGGGCCAAGGCCATCCCCGCGAAGCCCAGCGCGATGATCGAGGTGACCTTCACCGAGGACGACAGGCTGATGACGACCGCGCCACCCACCAGCAGTGTCCAGCCGCGACCGTCCAACGGGGGCGGCCCACCGTCGCCGGGGATTCCGTGGATCGCGCGCAGCATGAACTCCAGGCCCGCGAGCATCAGACCGAGCATCAGCGCGTCGTTGTGCACCCCGCCGACCAGGTGGAACAGCACCAGCGGATTCGCCACACCCAGCCACAGCGCGCTCACCGGCGCGACCCCGCAGCGCACGGACAAACGCGGCAGTGCCCAGACGATCAGCGCCACCCCGGCCAGCGCCAGCAGCCGATGCACCCACACCCCGGCCAGAATGTTCTCCCCGGTGAGCTCGGCGATCCCGTGGCCTATCCACAAGAACAGCGGTCCGTAGGGTGCGGGTGTCTCGCGCCAGATATTGGGAACATTGTTGGTGAGCACATTGTCGATACCGAGCCCGGCGACGGGCCCCTCCTGGTACGGGTCGATCCCGCGGGCGGCGATCTCGCTCTGCGCCAAATAGGAGTAGACGTCGTTGCTGAACATCGGCGGCGCCACACACAGCGGGATGATCCACAGCAGCAGTGTCCGGTCGAACTGGCGCCGGGTGAGCCGGTGCCGCGGCGAACCGCCGATCCCGCCGACGGCGAACCGCCCCAGCAGCAGCCACGCCAGCACCACGGTCACCGTGCCAACCATGCACATGGCCAGTGATCCGGTGTGCGCCCGCGCGAAGATGCCCAGGACCCGCATGCCCGAGGTCGGATTCTGATGCACCGGCTGCGCGCCGATACCGAGGGCGCTGATCGCCATGAGCACGGTGCCGGTGGCACCCATCAGCCGGATCCGGTCCAGTTGCGCTCGCTCCCGGCGGTCGAGCCCCGGGACCTCGGATTCGTCGCGGTGCAGAATCGCGATGGTGTGATCCGAGGGCGGGACATCGAGTCCGAGGGCGCGCCGCACCAGTTTCAGTGCGCGCTGCCCGCGCGACGCCACTGCGCCCGGGGCGCCTGCCTGTCCTGCCACGGTCACCGAGACTAGTTCGCCGGGGGCGCCGCCGGTGTCCGGGCCGCGGCATCGCGTGCGGTCGGGGTCGTGGGCCGGACGCGCGCCGACGGGTTGGCGCCGCACCGCTTCCGAGCCGGACATCTCCTGGCTACCGTGGATCTACAGTGCCCGGCGCGCGGTGTACCACGTCGATGGATGCGCGAACGGCTCGCTGCACGCGCTCCGCAGGGCCCGGCGGCTCGTCCGGGTGCGGTGGAGTGCGGGGCGCGGGCGCAGCCGGGCAGCAAATTCTCCGGCTCCCCATCGCGTGATCCGCTCTGTCCTCCGGCGCAGTGAAGCACATCACTGCGCTCATCCGGCGGAGAAGTCGTGCGTGGCTGTTTCTCTCCCGAACAGGCGATTTCGGCGATTCCGGCCGGACCGCGTCGGATCGGGCGACCCGCCTGCTCAGGGCACCCTTATTAGATTTCGGGAACGAATTCCGCCACACTGATGTTGTGAAAACTATGGGTTTGCCGAATGTGGACGAAAGGGCTGGTCACCGGGCCGGTACCGGGTCCGTCGGCGTGCCCGCGACCGGTGGCGAGGGCCATACGCGCGCCGCCATCGTCCGGCTGCTGCTGGAGGAGGGGCCGATCACCGCGACCGCGATCGGCAGTGCGCTGGGCCTGGCCCCCGCCGGAGTGCGCCGGCATCTGGACGCGCTCATCGAATCGGGTCAGGCACGCGCCGGGCGGTCGGCGCCCTGGCAGCAGAAGGGTCGCGGCCGGCCGGCCAAGCAGTACCAGCTCACCGCTGCCGGGCGCGGCATGCTCGGGCACGCCTACGACGATCTCGCGGGTGCGGCCATCCGGCAGCTGCGCGAAATCGGCGGCGAGGCGGCGGTCACCGAATTCGCCCGCCAACGCGCCCGCACCCTGGTCGACGGGATCGAACCGATCCCCGCACACGATGTGGAGACGCCGGCGGCCGAAGATGACGCACCCGGCGACACCGCGCGGTCGGGTACGGCGGCCAAGGCGGAGGAGATCGCCACGGCGCTCTCGGACGCGGGGTTCGCCGCGAGTACCCGCCGGGTGGGAGCGGGCGTACAGATCTGCCAGCACCACTGCCCGGTCTCCCATGTGGCCGAGGAATTCCCCGAACTGTGCGAGGCCGAACTCGAGGCCTTCCGGGAAGTTCTCGGTACCCATGTGCAGCGTCTGGCCACCATCGCCAACGGTGACTGCGCCTGCACCACCCATGTACCACTGACGGTGCTGCCGACCGCGGCCGCCGATCGACCCACGAACGCTTCACCTTCAACCGTTGCGCAGCCCGCAACGGACGCACCGAACGACTCCGGAAGGAGCGCCGAATGACGACCACCACCGACCAGGTGCCACCGCTCACCCAGGAGGAGGCCATTGCCTCACTGGGTAAATACGGTTACGGCTGGGCCGACTCGGATGTGGCGGGAGCCAGCGCGCAGCGTGGTCTGTCCGAGGAGGTCGTTCGCGATATCTCGGCCAAGAAGGACGAGCCGGCCTGGATGCTGGAGAACCGGCTCAAGGCACTGCGCATCTTCGACCGCAAGCCCATGCCGAACTGGGGCTCCAACCTCGACGGTATCGACTTCGACAACATCAAGTACTTCGTGCGCTCGACCGAGAAGCAGGCCGAGAGCTGGGAAGATCTGCCCGAGGACATCCGTAACACCTACGACAAGCTGGGTATCCCCGAGGCGGAGAAGCAGCGGCTGGTCTCCGGTGTCGCCGCCCAGTACGAGAGCGAAGTCGTCTACCACCAGATCCGCGAGGATCTGGAGCAGCAGGGCGTCATCTTCCTCGACACCGATACGGCGTTGAAGGAGCACCCGGAGATCTTCCGCGAGTACTTCGGCACGGTCATCCCGGCCGGGGACAACAAATTCTCCGCGCTGAACACCGCGGTGTGGTCGGGTGGCTCCTTCATCTACGTGCCGCCCGGTGTGCACGTCGACATCCCGCTGCAGGCCTACTTCCGGATCAACACCGAGAACATGGGCCAGTTCGAGCGGACCCTGATCATCGTCGACGAGGGCGCCTACGTGCACTACGTCGAGGGCTGCACCGCGCCGATCTACAAATCGGATTCACTGCACTCGGCGGTCGTCGAGATCATCGTGAAGAAGGGCGGCCGCTGCCGCTACACGACCATCCAGAACTGGTCGAACAACGTCTACAACCTGGTCACCAAGCGGGCCAAGGCCGAAGCGGGCGCCACCATGGAGTGGATCGACGGCAATATCGGCTCCAAGGTCACCATGAAGTACCCGGCCGTGTGGATGACCGGTGAGCACGCCAAGGGCGAGGTGCTCTCCGTCGCTTTCGCCGGTGAGGGCCAGCACCAGGACACCGGCGCCAAGATGGTGCACCTGGCCCCGCACACCTCCTCGACCATCGTGTCGAAGTCGGTGGCCCGGGGCGGCGGTCGCGCGTCCTACCGCGGGCTGGTGCAGGTCAACAAGGGTGCCCACGGATCCAAGTCGACCGTGAAATGCGATGCGCTGCTGGTCGACACCATCAGCCGCTCCGATACCTACCCCTATGTCGACATCCGCGAGGACGACGTGACCATGGGCCACGAGGCGACGGTCTCCAAGGTGTCGGAGGATCAGCTGTTCTACCTCATGAGTCGTGGGATGACCGAGGACGAGGCGATGGCCATGGTGGTGCGCGGCTTCGTCGAGCCCATCGCCAAGGAACTCCCGATGGAGTACGCGCTGGAACTCAACCGCCTGATCGAACTGCAGATGGAAGGAGCCGTCGGCTGATGGCATTGGACAACGTTGCCGAGGCCGCCGAGGCTCGTACTCCGGCGATCAACAAGGGGGAGGTGTTCACGTCCTTCGACGTGAACGCCTTCGAGATCCCCTCCGGTAAGGACGAGGCGTGGCGGTTCACCCCGCTGCGCCGCCTGCGGGGCCTGCACAACGGCACCGCGACCGCCGACGGGCGGGCCGAGGTCGAGGTCGGGCAGGTCGCCGGGGTCACCGTGGAAACGGTGGGCCGCGACGATGCCCGGCTCGGACAGGGCGGCACCCCGTCCGATCGGGTCGCCGCGCAGGCGTACTCCGGTTTCGAGCAGGCGACGATCGTCTCGGTGGGCAAGGAGACCGAGATCCCCGAAACCGTCGTGGTACGGATCACCGGACCGGGCGAGGGAAAGACCGCCTACGGTCATCTGCAGGTACGGCTGGCGGAATTCGCCGTCGCCACCGTGGTGATCGACCAGCGGGGCAGCGGAACCTACGCCGAGAACGTCGAATTCGTGCTCGGCGACAGCGCCAAGCTGACGGTGGTGGCGGTCCAGGACTGGGCCGACGACGTCGTACACGCCACCGCGCACCACGCGCTGGTGGGGCGCGACGCGGTACTGCGGCACACCGCGGTCACCCTCGGCGGCGACCTGGTCCGGCTCACCGGCAATGTCCGCTACGCGGGCCCCGGCGGTGACGCCGAATTGCTCGGTCTCTACTTCGCCGACGCCGGCCAGCATTTCGAACAGCGCCTGCTGGTCGACCACGCGGTGCCGCACTGCAAATCGAACGTGCTGTACAAGGGCGCGCTGCAGGGCGATCCCCATTCGCCGAAGGGCGATGCCCGCACGGTCTGGGTCGGCGATGTGCTGATCCGGGCCGCGGCCGAGGGCACCGATACGTTCGAGATCAACCGCAACCTGGTGCTCACCGACGGCGCCCGTGCCGATTCGGTGCCGAACCTGGAGATCGAGACCGGTGAGATCGTCGGCGCGGGCCACGCCTCGGCGACCGGCCGGTTCGACGACGAGCAGCTGTTCTATCTGCGCGCCCGCGGTATCCCGGAAGACGCCGCCCGCCGCCTGGTGGTGCGCGGGTTCTTCCACGAGATCATCCAGAAGATCGGAGTCGGTGAGGTCGCCGAGCGGCTCGAGGCGGCCATCGAAGCCGAACTCGCCGCGATCGGCGCCTGACCGACCACCCGGACTCCCAGACCACCGAAGGAATTCGACACCCTATGACCACCCTGGAAATCAAGGACCTGCACGCCGAGGTCGCCACCCCCGACGGGGACACCGTCAAGATTCTCAACGGTGTGAACCTCACCGTGAAATCCGGCGAGACGCACGCCATCATGGGCCCCAACGGCTCCGGTAAGTCGACGCTGTCCTATGCCATCGCCGGGCATCCCAAGTACACCGTCACTTCGGGGTCGATCACCCTCGACGGTGAGGACGTGCTGGAGATGTCGGTGGACGAGCGGGCGCGGGCCGGACTGTTCCTGGCCATGCAGTATCCGGTGGAGGTCCCCGGCGTCTCGATGTCGAACTTCCTGCGTACGGCGGCGACCGCGGTCCGCGGTGAGGCGCCGAAGCTGCGGCACTGGGTCAAGGAGGTGAAGGAGTCGATGAACGAACTCGATATCGACGCCGCCTTCGCCGACCGCAGCGTGAACGAGGGCTTCTCCGGTGGTGAGAAGAAGCGGCACGAGATCCTGCAGCTGGGTCTGCTCAAGCCGAAGATCGCCATCCTCGACGAAACCGACTCCGGCCTGGACGTGGACGCGCTGCGGATCGTCTCCGAGGGTGTGAACCGCTACAAGGAGCGGGAGAACGGCGGAGTCCTGCTGATCACCCACTACACCCGGATCCTGCGCTATATCCAGCCGCAGTTCGTGCACGTCTTCGTGGGCGGCCGCATCGTCGCCGAGGGCGGCCCGGAACTCGCCGAGGAACTCGACGCCAACGGCTACGTGAAATTCACCCAGACAGCCGGAGCCGGAGCCTGAGATGACCGCGACCCTTCCCGCCTTCGACGTCGCCCGGATCCGGGCCGACTTCCCGATCCTGAACCGTACGGTCCGGGACGGGAAGCCGCTGGTGTACCTGGATTCCGGGGCTACCGCGCAGCGGCCGCTGGCGGTACTGGACGCCGAACGTGACTTCCTGCTGGCGAGCAATTCCGCCGTCCACCGCGGCGCCCATCAGCTGTCGGAGGAGGCCACCGACGCCTACGAGGACGCCCGGGCGCAGATCGCCCGCTTCGTCGGTGCCGTCGCCGAGGAGATCGTGTTCACCAAGAACGCGACCGAATCGCTCAATCTGGTGACCTACGCGTTCTCCGACGACCGGTTCCCGTACCACGTGGGCCCGGGCGACGAGATCGTGATCACCGAACTGGAGCATCACGCGAATCTGGTGCCCTGGCAGGAACTCGCCCGCCGTACCGGCGCCACCCTGCGCTGGTACGGCGTGACCGACGACGGTCGCATCGACCTCGACTCGCTCGGACTGTCGCCGGCCACCAAGGTCGTGGCCTTCAGCCACCAGTCCAATGTCACCGGTGCGGTGGCGCCGGTCGCCGAGTTGGTGCGCCGGGCCCGGGCCGTGGGCGCGCTGGTGGTGCTCGACGCCTGCCAGTCGGTACCGCACGCACCGGTCGACTTCCGCGCCCTGGACGTCGACTTCGCGGCCTTCTCCGGGCACAAGATGCTCGGTCCGTCCGGCGTCGGTGTGCTGTACGGGAAACGAGCGCTGCTCGAGGAGACCCCGCCCTTCATCACCGGCGGTTCCATGATCGAGACCGTCACCATGGAGCAGACCACCTACGCGCCGCCGCCACAGCGTTTCGAGGCCGGCGTCCCGATGACCTCGCAGGTGATCGGGCTGGGCGCCGCCGTGCGCTATCTCGAGGAGATCGGGATGGACGCGGTGGCCGCGCACGAGCACACCCTCGTCGACGCCGCGCTCGCCGAGCTGGGCGCCGTACCGGGTGTGCGGATCATCGGCCCGACCGAGAACGTCGACCGCGGTGGCGCGGTCGCCTTCGTCGCGGAAGGGATCCACGCCCACGACCTGGGTCAGATTCTCGACGACGAGGGCGTGGCGATCCGGGTGGGTCACCACTGCGCCTGGCCACTGCACCGGCGTTTCGGTGTCGCCGCGACCGCCCGCGCCTCGTTCGCGTTGTACAACACCGTGGACGAGGTGGACAAGATGGTCGCCGCGGTGCGGAAGGCCCAGAGCTTCTTCGGGGTTGCCTAGAACATGCGCATGGAGCAGATGTACCAGGAAGTGATCCTGGATCACTACAAGCATCCGCACAACCGCGGCCTGCGGGAACCGTTCGGCGCCGAGGTGCACCACGTCAACCCCACCTGCGGTGACGAGGTGACGCTGCGGGTGCGGCTCGGGGACAACGGCGAGGTCGAGGATGTGTCCTACGACGGCCAGGGCTGCTCGATCAGCCAGGCCTCGGTATCGGTGCTGACCGATCAGGTGATCGGGTTGCCGGTGGTGGAGGCGCTGGGTGTGGTCGACTCGTTCAACGAGATGATCGGCAGCCGGGGTACCGTCGAGGGCGATGAAGACATCATCGGCGACGGAATCGCTTTCGCCGGTGTCGCCAAGTACCCGGCTCGGGTGAAATGCGCGCTGCTGGGCTGGATGGCGTTCAAGGACGCGGTGCTGCGGGTCGACGGCGCGGCCGATGCCGCCCCGGGGCCCGGTGCGTCCGCTACCGACCGATCACGGAACGGGGAAACAGCATGACCGATACTTCTGCCACCGAGGCCACCACGCCGGAGCCGGCGGCCGGCCCCGAAGCCGATCTCTCGGCCGAGGATCTGGCGCAGCTCGCCGACCTCGAGGAGGCCATGCGCGATGTGGTCGATCCCGAACTGGGCATCAACGTAGTGGATCTGGGTCTGGTCTACGGAATGCGTGTCGAGGAGACCACGGCGGTGCTGGACATGACGCTGACCTCCGCCGCCTGCCCGCTCACCGATGTGATCGAGGATCAGTCCCGTAACGCCCTGGTGCGCAGCGGACTGGTCGACGATCTGAAGATCAACTGGGTCTGGATGCCGCCGTGGGGCCCCGACAAGATCACCGAGGACGGCCGGGAACAGTTGCGGGCGCTCGGCTTCACGGTCTGAGGCCCGCGCACCGAAGACCACGCGCACGACGCGACGGCGACCGACAAGGTCGCCGTCGCGTTCTGGTCTGTACCCGAATTGGTTTCGGGCAGTAGGCCCGGACGCGGGTCGCCGGTACGGACCGATCGGCCGTTGCGCGGCCCCGGTCGCATTTCGCCCGGTAATGCCAGGGCTTTACTGGAATACGGCTATTCCACGTCTCCGGGGTGATCCTCGCGCCGCCGGCCGGGAAGCGCATTGGGCATTTCGGCCGGGGGTGGGGCGCCTGATTCGAGTGGCCCCGGGCAGTATTGGACCTGTCTTGATATCAATTTTCCGGGCCCGCCGCCAATAACCGACCGGTCGGTCTGCTTCCGGTGCTCCGCCCCTGGTGATAGGGGATGCGATCACGGTGTGCGTTGGAGCACCCCCGGTCGCGCGCACCGTCCCCGAGGCACCCCGGGGTCGTGATCTTCACGGTCGCAATACCTTTCCGCATTCTGCGAGGTCGCGGCCCTATCACGGAAAGGTGACAATCGATTATCGGCCGTTATTGAGAGAGTTCACCACAATGCTGCTACTGTGATCGAGTCGTCGGGTTCCGGGCCATCGGAGGATGTGCTGCGATGGTCATCGATCGGCCGAATGACTTGTCCCTTAGTTACTTTCGGGTAGTCGAAAGTAACTAAGGGATATGTCACCGACCGTTACCGCGGTGCCCGGCACGGACCTCATCCGGCCAGGGGCGAACATGGTCGGCGTCGCGAGGAAGGCGAGACGAAGCGCCGTGGCCTGCCACGGCACCGCGTGGCGCGCCTCGAAGCCCCGTCAACGACGAGAAAGCTGATGAATCTGAATACCGCCGTGCTGCTTCCCTGGATACTCGCCCCCATATTGGTGCTCGGCGTGGCGTGGTACGCCGTTCGGGCTGTGCGAGACCAACAGAAACGACTCGATGTGCTCGAGCGGGAACTAGCCGTACGCGAGGATGCGCTCGAGCACCTCGCGGCCAGCACGTTGCCCGCCCTCTCGGAGTCCACCCGCCGGTTCGAGCAGACCTCCGTGGCACCCGAAGTGCCCCCGGGACTGGAGAACTCGCGCTTCGCCCAGTGCCTGCGCTGGATCGTCGACCGGGTCACCGAGGACCTGCGGACCGTCCAGAGCGAAACCCGCGAAGCCGTCACCCGGGAGATGGAGGAGCAGGTCCGTACCGCCGTCTCGGCCGCCGAACGCAATGTGCGCACCGAGGCCGACGCCGGCCGCGAACGCGCGGAAACCCTTGCCCGTGAGGCGACCAGCGCCGCGGTCCGCTCGTTCGGCACCTCCGTGGTGAGCCTGGGAGCCGACGTCTCCCAGGTCGTGAGCTCCGCGCTTCGCGAACACCGCGACGACCGCGTCTACGAGACCCTGATCCGTATCGACCACACCGTGCAGCAGATGATCCGCCAGGCGCAGTCCTACGTGATCGTCTGTGGTGGTCTGCCCGGCCGCCGCTGGCCCGCCCAGTCGCTCACCGACGTCGTCGGCGGCGCGACCGGTCGTGTCCGTGACTACCTGCGGGTGCGCCCGTCCCAGCTCGACCGCGTCGTCATCAGCCGTGCGGTGGAACCGCTGGTGCACACGCTGGCCTCGCTCATCGACAATGCGCTGCGCTACTCGCCGCCGACCTCCTTCGTGGACGTGTCCTTCCAGGAAGGTCATCACGGGGTGACCGTGATCGTCGACGACGCCGGCGTCCGGATGAACGCCGAGCAGATGGAAGAGGCCCGCCAGGTCCTGGCCAACGAACGCTCGATCGACATCCATCAGCTCGGCCCGGCCCCCAAGGTCGGCTTCCCCGGTATCGCCGCGCTCGCCCGCCGCTACGGGTTCACCGTCTACATCGACGGACCCAACGCCTACGGCGGTATGCGTGCCATGGTCTACATCCCGGAGGCACTGCTGGTCGCACCGAAGGGCAACCAGGACAACGACGCCGCGTCACCGGCCGGCGCCTCGGCGCCGCGCGAACTCGCCGCGGTCCCCGGCGGCCAGGCCTCGTCGATATCGGGAAGCTCCGGTAACGCTCTGGTCGGTAACGCCGTATCGTCCGGTATCGGAGCACATTCGGCGACGAGCACCGGCGCGCACGCCGCGATCCCGGTCGTGTCCGAGAGCTCCCGGCCTGTCGAGCGGACTTCGGCGGCAGGTGGCATCGACGAGACCGAGAGCGAGCAGCGTACGACAG
This sequence comes from Nocardia sienata NBRC 100364, assembly GCF_001613205.1. Classification (GTDB taxonomy): domain Bacteria; phylum Actinomycetota; class Actinomycetes; order Mycobacteriales; family Mycobacteriaceae; genus Nocardia; species Nocardia sienata. Next base: position 78,785 of record NZ_BDBX01000038.1, read on the forward strand.
TCCACGACATCACCAGCGGCGGTCTGCCCCGGCGTCGGCGCCGTGCCGCGGCCGTCCCTGATGACATCAACGATCGCGTGTCCGGACAGGACAGGACCGAACCAGGGCAGCCCCGCCCCGACATCGCCGCTGCCTGGCAGAGCGGCTCCAAGAGCGGCCGTGCCGCCGCATCCGAACACACCGAAGGGATGACATCCTGATGGGTTCACCGAGGACAGTGGTATCCGACAGCACCAACAAATTGGGCTGGTTACTGGACGATCTCGAGGTTCCCGGCGTCCGATTCGCCGTCCTGTTGTCCGAGGACGGGCTGCGCATCGCCCATTCGGCGGGTATCGCGAAAGACGATGCCGAGCGCTTCGCCGCCGCCGCCTCCGGCCTGCGTTCGCTCGGTAAAGCGCTCGGCGAGTTCTGTGGTAGCAACGGAAACGATGTGCGGCAGAACATGACCGAATACGACCAGGGCATGATCATGATCACCGCGGCGGGCGAGGGCGCGCTCCTGGGTGTGGCGACCATGACCGATATCGATGTGGGCCTGATCGCCCACCGGATGAACGAGCTCGCCGGCCGGGTCGGCCACGAGCTCGGGAGCGAACCTCGCAGAGGCGCACACGGCGGCGATCTGCAATGAGCCGGTCGCGGCGTGATCCAGACCTGGTCCGCGCGTATGTGCGGACCGGCGGACGCTCCCGTCCGACCCGTGAGCTCGGCCTGGTCACCCTGGTCGTCGCCGTCGGAGATCCGGCGCCGGGCTCCACACCGGATGCGCGCCGGGTGGTCGATGTCTGCGCCCGCGGCGCCCTGTCGATCGCGGAGGTCGCCGCCTATCTCGACCTCCCACCGTCGGTGGTGACGATCGTCGTGTCCGACCTGCTGGACAGCGGACATCTCAATATCCCGACCCCGGCGGAAATAATGCCGGAGATCGCCCTGCTCGAGGAGGTACTCAATGGGCTCCGTGCTCTCCCGGCCTGATCGGTCCGCGGAATACGGCCGCGCGGTCGACTATGTGCCGGAGACGGTGACCCGATCGGTGAAATTGCTGGTAGCCGGTAATTTCGGCGTCGGCAAGACCACCTTCGTGAGCAGTATTTCCGAGATCAAACCGCTGCGTACCGAGGAGACCATCACCGAGGCCAGCGTCGGTATCGACGATCTCGGCGGGCTGGGATCGAAAACGCAGACCACGGTCGCGATGGACTTCGGTCGTATCACACTCAACCCCGAACTGGCCCTGTACCTTTTCGGTACACCGGGTCAGCAGCGGTTCATTCCGTTGTGGGAGGAACTGGCCAAGGGCGCACTCGGTGCCCTGGTCCTGGTGGACACCCGGCGTATCGAGAAGGCCGACGAGGTACTGGCCGTACTCGAGGAACGCGGTGTGCCGTACGCGGTCGGGGTGAACGAGTTCGAGGGTTCGAACCGCTTCCCGCTGTCGGAAGTGCGCGAGGCACTCGACCTGACCGATGACACTCCGCTCATCGCCCTCGATGCCCGTGATCGGCGCACCTGCCTGCAGTCGCTGATCACGCTCGTCGAATTCTTGTTCCACCGATTGGAGTCTCGTCTTTGACCTCGCAGTTCTCTCCGGTTTCCCAGCAACAACCTCCGTTCGCCGGCTGCCCGGTCGTTCACGGAGACCCCACCGGAGGTGTCGGCGACCGATTCAACCTCTTCACCGAAGAGTTTGCCGGTGATCCGCATCGCGCCTATGCCGCGATGCGGAGCCGGTACGGATCGCTGGTTCCCATCGATCTGGCCCCGGACGTGCCGGCCACCCTGGTCATCGGCTACGACGCGGCCGTGCGGATCCTGAACGATCCCGACCGGTTTCCGGCCGATCCGCGTACCTGGCAGACGAGTATCCCGCCCGATTCGCCGATCAAGCCGATGATGGAGTGGTACCCGAACGCCCTGCGCAACAGCGGCGAGCTGCATCAGCGCTACCGCCAGGCGTATGTGCACGCGATCGACGGGATCGACCTGCACGAACTGCACCAGACCGTGGAGAAGATCGCCGTTCCGCTGATCAACTCCTTCTGCGAGACGGGCAAAGCCGACCTCGTCACGCAGTACGCGTTTCCGCTGGTGTTCGAGGTGATCAACCAGATGGTCGGTTGCTCACTGGAACTGGGCGAGCGGGTCGCCAACGGGATGGCCGCGTTGTTCGACACGGTGAACGCCGAATGGGGGATGAACCATCTCAGTGAAGCGCTGATGGAGCTCGTCTTCATCAAGCGTTCCGATCCGGCCGACGACGTCACCTCCCGGCTCGTGCACCATCCGGCGAAACTCGACGACGAGGAGCTGCTCTCCAATCTGATCAGCTTCTACGGCGCCGGGGTGGAGCCGCAGCAGAACCTGATCAACAACACACTGCTGCTGATGATGACCGACGAGCGCTTCGGCGGAAGCATGCTCGGCGGTGCGCTGTCCACCCGCGACGCGCTGGACGAGGTGTTGTTCAACGACCCGCCGATGGCCAACTTCTGCACCACCTATCCGCGGCAGCCGATTCTCGTGGAGAACACCTGGTTGCCCGCCCACCAGCCGGTGGTGATCAGCCTGTCCGCGTGCAACAACGATCCGGCGATCCGGGGCGCCGACCACACGGGCAACCGCTCCCATCTGGCCTGGAGTATCGGACCACACGCATGCCCCGCGCAGTCGCCGGCGTTCGTGGTGGTCCAAGGGGCGATCGACCTGCTGCTCGACGCGCTGCCCGAACTGGAACTCGGGGTGGCACCCGAAGAGCTCGTCTGGCGTCCCGGTCCGTTCCACCGGGCGCTGGCCGCACTGCCGGTCGTTTTCCCGCCCTCTCCGCCGTTGCAACTCGTATAAGGAGACAGTCGTTGGAACGCCAACCCATCGTCCTGGATATGGCCGGTGCCGATACCCAAGGGGAAGCGGCGAGGTTGCGTGCCCAGGGTCCCGCCGCGCTGATCGAGTTGCCGGGTAACGTGCCCGCGTGGTCGGTCACCGACGCGACGGTCCTGAAAAGTCTGCTGGCCGATCCGCGGGTATCCAAGGATCCGCGCCAGCATTGGGCGGCGTTCGTGAACGGTGAGATCACCGAGGACTGGCCGCTGCTGCCCTGGATCGCGGTGGAGAACATGTTCACCGCCTACGGAGCAGACCATCGTCGGCTGCGTCGGCTGGTCTCCCCGGCGTTCACCCACCGGCGGACCGCGGCGCTGCGCCCGCGCGTGGAAGCGCTCGTCGCCGATCTGCTCGACCGGCTGGCCGCCGTGCCCGCGGGCCAGGTCGTCGACCTGCGCGAAGGCTACGCCTATCCCGTGCCGATCCAGGTGATCACCGAACTGCTGGGGGTACCGGAAACCCTCGGCGCGGGTCTGCGCGTCTGTGTGGACCGGTACTTCGACACCACGATCGATCAGGCGGGGGCGCAGGCCAACTTCGTCGAGATGTACGGTCTGGTGACCGAACTGGTCGCCTATCGGCGCGACAATCCCGGTGACGACATCACCAGCGTGATGATCAGCAGTCGCGACGAGGACGGTTCGCAGCTCACCGAGAAGCAGATCGTCGAAACCCTGATGCTCGTCATCAATGCCGGTCACGAGACGACGGTCAACCTCCTCGATCAGGCCATCGTCGCACTGCTCACCCATCCGGAGCAGCGCGCGGCCGCCCTGGCCGGTGCGGTGAGCTGGTCGGAGGTGGTGGAGGAAACCCTGCGTTACCAGGCTCCGGTGGCGCATCTGCCGCTGCGGTACGCCGTGGAGGACATCGAGATCGAGGGACTGCGGATCGGCAAGGGCGAAGCCATCCTGGCCTCCTACGCCGCGGCCGGCCGCGACCCGAAGATCCACGGCGCCACCGCCGATATCTTCGACGTGACCCGGTCGGTCAAGGATCATGTGTCCTTCGGCCACGGGGCGCACCACTGCATCGGTGCGCCGCTGGCCCGGATGGAGGGCGAGCTGGCGCTGCCCGCACTGTTCCGGAGGTTCCCGGATATCCGGCTGGCCGTCGAGGTCTCCGAACTGAAGCCGGTGGTGAGCTTCGTTTCCAACGGTCACCAGGAATTGCCTGTGTACCTGGGCTGAAGCCGGTAGCGTAAAAGGTTCTGGTTACTACAACTTCATGCTGATGGCTCGTCGCGGACGTCGCTGAGCGAGATGTATGGGTCGGCGGATAGGTCTGCGAAAACGCACTATTCGCCGATTCATACGAACCTCGGAGTGTGATGTCTTGACCACAGCACAACATGATCAGTACCGCGTTTCCGATCCACGCTGGATGATCCACGGCTCCCCGGTGGATTCCGTCGGCCCCTACGTTCCCCTGTATTCAGAGGAGTTCGCCGCCGATCCGCACAAGGTGTACCGGGAGATGCGGCAGCGTTTCGGGTCGCTGGCTCCGGTGGAGCTGGCCCCGGGCGTACCGGCCACCCTGGTGATCGGCTATCACACCGCCCTGCGAATTCTGAACGACCCGGACCATTTTCCCGCCGACCCCCGGGTGTGGGAGCGCGGCGTCCCCGCGGACTGCCCGGTCCTGCCCATGATGGAATACCGGCCCAATCCGCTGCGCACCGTAGGGCAGGAGCGGGTCCGCTACCGGTCGGCCGCGGTCTCGGCGATCGGCGAGATCGACCTGCACGAATTGCGTTCCACCATCGAGCAGATCTCGGTCACGCTGATCAACTCGTTCTGTGGCGACGGCTACTGCGATGTGGTCGGGCAGTACGCCTCCCCGCTGATCTTCGCCACTCTCAACGCCATGCTCGGCTGCCCGCCCGAACTCGGGCACCGTGCGGCAAGCGGCCTGGCGGCCATGTTCGACACGGTCGACGCGGCCGAGGGCAACGCCACCCAGGCCGATGCGCTGCTGGAACTGGCCCGGCTGAAACGGGTCCAGCCCGGTGACGACATCACCACCCGGCTGGTCCGGCATCCGGTGCAGTTGAGCGACGAGGAGACCCGGCAGCAGCTGGCGCTGTTGTACGGCGCGGGCACCGAGCCGCCGCAGAACCTGATCGTGAACACGCTGCTGCTGATTCTGACCGATGAGCGATTCGCGGCCGAGGTGCTCGACGGAAGCCTCTCCACGCGCGACGCGCTGGACGAGGTGCTGTTCAACGATCCGCCGATGGCCAACTACTGCATCAGTTATCCGCGGCAGCCGATCCTGATCGACGGGATCTGGTTACCGGCGCACCAGCCGGTAGTGATCAGCATGACAGCCTGCAACAACGATCCCGTGATCAAAACCGACGGGCCGAACTACAACCGGTCGCATCTGGCATTCAGTGTGGGCCAGCACAGCTGCCCGGCCCGCTCGGTGGCTCTGCTGGTGGTTCAGGACGCCATCGATCAGCTGCTGGACGCGGTGCCGGAAATGCGGCTCGCGGTGCCGCGTACGGAGTTGCGCTGGCGGCCCGGGCCGTTCCATCGAGCGCTGGTAGCGCTGCCGGTCACCTTCCCGGAGAGTCCGCCGATCCGGATAGGGTGACCCGACGACCGTGGTCCCCGCCCGCGTGTTCCGGCGATCCCACCCGGCCGGGGCCGGACCACGGAGCCGGGCCGGTGTGCGTGCCGAGCCGCGGGCCGGGCGGGGCCACGGTCATCGGGCGGGTCGGACCATGGTGCGGGGCTGCGAAACTCGTTCGCGTATGGAAGGTTCGAGGTAGAGTCGCGAATTCAGCCCCCGCGGTCGGCAGGCCGGCCGCAGACCACAGCCGCAGGAACCAGCAGACGTTGAATATCGATAGCGACCTTCTGTCGGCCGTAGCGCCGATAGATTTCGACGGCCCACGTATCCCTCTGTACTCCGCGGAGTACGCCGCCGATCCACACCGGGTGTACCGGGAAATGCGACAGCGTTTCGGGTCGCTGGTGCCGGTGGAGCTGGCCCCGGGCGTGCCCGCCACCCTGGTGATCGGCTATCACACCGCCCTGCGAATTCTGAACGACCCGGACCATTTCCCGGCCGATCCGCGAATGTGGGAACGCAATATCCCGGCCGACTCACCGATCCGGCCGATGATGGAGTGGCGGCCCAACCCTCTCCGCAGTGCCGGTCGTGACCATGTGCGATATCGGTCGGCGGCCGCGTCGGCACTGAACCAGATCGACCTGCACCGGCTGCACCAGACTGTGGAAGCCCATGCGATTCCGCTGATCAACTCGTTCTGCGCGGACGGTCATTGCGATGTGATCAGCCAGTTCGCGCTCCCGCTGATCTTCGCCACGCTCAACGAATTGATCGGCTGTTCGCCCGAAATCGGGCAACGCGCGGCTACCGGGATGGCGGCGATGTTCGATACGGTCGATGCCGCGGCGGGCAGCCGGATGCTGTCCGAGGCGTTGCTGGAACTGACCCGCCTCAAACGGGCCGAACCGGGCGCCGATGTGACCAGCCGGCTGGTGGAGCACTCGGCGAATCTGGACGACGAGGAAATGATCCACCAGCTCGTGACGCTCTACGGCGCGGGTATCGAGCCGACGCAGAATCTGATCGTGAACACGCTGCTGCTGATGCTGACCGACGAACGGTTCGCGGCAGGCGTCCTGGACGGGAGCCTGTCCACCCGGGACGCGCTGGACGAGGTGCTGTTCAACGATCCGCCGATGGCCAACTATTGCATCAGTTATCCGCGGCAACCGATCCTCATCGAGGACGTGTGGTTGCCCGCACATCAACCGGTGCTGATCAGTATGGCCGGCTGCAATAACGATCCGGCCATCCGCACCGGCGACTTCACCGACAACCGGTCCCATCTGGCATTCGGCACCGGCCCACACGCCTGTCCTATCCGTCCGGGGGCCCTGCTGATCGTGCAGGACGCGATCGATCAACTGCTGGACGCGCTTCCGGAGCTGGAATTGGCGGTACCTCCCCACGAGTTGCGCTGGCGGCCCGGGCCGTTCAACCGGTCGTTGGTATCGCTTCCGGTTACCTTCCCCAAGAGCCCGCCGATCAGTGTGGCCGGCATTCGGTAGTTCGCCGATCGAACAAGCAGTACCCGGTGCGCTACGCGGTCGAGGTTCTGGCGCTCGGCGGCGCCGAGATCGCGAAGGGCGAGGCCGTGCTCGCGATTATGCCGGTCAGGCGGTGCGGTGCAGTTCCAGGAAATCGGCGACAGTACGCCGCGGTGTCGGGGGTTGGGCCGCCGCGGTGGGCGCGATGCCCACCCGAACCACGACTTGCGGAATCGCGGGCTCGGGGAGCAGGGTCGCAATGGCGCGCCGACTCACCGGAACCTCGGTGATATGGGTCAGTGGGCAGGTCGACAGCCCGGCGACTGTGCAGTCCAGCAGCACCGCGGACAGGGCCTCCCCGGCCCGCAGCCAGTCCAGGGGACTGTCGGTTGCCGAACCGAGCACCAGCAGCCGCGAGGCATCGGTCAGCTCACCGCGCCGTAGCGAGGGCGGCGCGGTGGGAAAGGCGCGGCCCACCCCGACCTGCGCCGCTTCCGCCGCCGAGACCAGTGCGGAGATCGGCACCCCGTCGGCGGGGGAGTTGTTGCCCGCCCACCAGTGCAACTCGTTCAGGTATTGCGGGTCGTATTCGCGCAGCGCGGCCGATCGAGCCGACGCGGCGGCCAGGCGGAGCCGGGCGGAATCGCCCAGCACCTCGAGCTGGGTCCGGCGGGCACCGGCCGCCGCGCGCAGGCCCGGCTCGATCCGGTCCCAGTCGCGGGGCGGCAGCATCGGCAGCCGGTCGGTGTAGCGCCGCTCGATGGCCGTGGCGCGGGCCCGGGCGGTGTCGGAGACCTCGGTGGCCGGAGCGAAGCCGACGGTGGCGAGGTGGTCGGGCGCGGTATCGGGCAGCCGGATCACCTCGGTGTCCCAGCCCGCCGCCGCGAATGCGATCCGGGTGTGGTCGAGGATGGCCCCGCAGCTGATGGTCAGTTGTCTGCCCTGCGGGTCGGCCGAGAAAAGCTGCCGGCTGGTATCGCGGTGCAGATGCAACCGATGACCGTCGAACACCCAGCGCCACGGTTGCGTATTGTGCACCGACGGCGCGCGTCGGGCCAGGGACAACGCGGCCTGAACTGTCGGATGATCGGGCACCCGGGCCGTACCGATGGCGTCCATCTTCCGAGTCTGCGCCTCGCGAGCGCGCCGGGCCACCTCGTCCGCCGATCCGGGCCGAATCGTGGCACTCAGGGCATGGGGCCGATACCGGTGATCAAGGTCCGGTCACCGATTCGCATCGTCGTGACCAGTTGCGGGTTGTATCCCAGCGGCGCCGATCCGGGCCGGTATTCGGTGACGGTGACGGTGTACTGGCCGACGAACGCGCCGGGAGCGATCCGGACGCAGTAGGTGGTCCCCTCCGGGATGGTGTCGATACCGCGCTGGATATCGGCGGCCGGCGGGACGGCGGCGTCCCCCGCGACCAGCGCGCGGGCCTGCTCCCCGGAGCGTGCGACGTAGTAGGCGTGCTGGAACCCGAAAATGGCCGAGGGCCCCGAATCGGTGCCGCCCGCTTCGTTGCCCTGCACGGTATTGCCGACCCGCTCGGCCACGCAGTGCGGGTCGGCGCCGGGTGCGGCGGGCACCGTAGCGCTGGGTGCCGCTGCGGTGGGGGCGCGCGGTTCGTCGCCGCCGATGACCGCGAACTGCACATATGCGGCAGCGCCGAGGGCCGCGACCCCCGCGACCCCCAGCAGCACCGGAAGCGCCCGGCTCCGGGCGGAGGTTGCGGCCGTGGCCTGGGCCGGCGCCGAGGTGGGGGGCCCGGGTGGGGTCAGCCGCCGACGCAGGCGTTCCCGGGCGCCCGCGGCGGAGGTGTCCGTGGTGGGCGCCTCCGGTTCGGCCCGGGTCACGCCGGTGGTGCCGGCGGCCTCGGGCGGTTGTTCGGTGGTAGGCAACGGGATCGCATCGGAATTCTCCGGCGCAACGCCTTCGGGTTCGGGCACGTCGGCGCTCGCCCGGGCGACCCAGTCCGACCACGAGCCCTCGTAGCGGGCATTGCCGCTGTCCCATCCAGGCAGCCGGAGCACCGGTATGGGTTCGGTCGGCATCGAATCGGCCGGTACCGCCGGGTCGGCCGGATCGCCGTAGTGCGGGCGGTACAGGTCGGCGTGCCGGTCGTACGGATCCGGGTCCGTGGCTGTGGGGGTGGGTGGCGGGTACGGGTCCCGTCGGCCGGGTGGCCGGGTGTTGTGGTCCGGAGAACCGGGGTCCGGGGGCGCGTATCCCGAGCCGGGTGGGGTGTGCGAGTCCGGCTCCCGGGGTGGGTCGGTGTTGTCCCGGGGGTACTGTTCCCCGCCGGTGGGACCCGAGGGCGGTCGGTCCATGGCGCGGCCCCCTTCATCGGTTCACGACGCGCGATCGCTCTTCATTGTTCTAGTGGATCGGCGACCGGACCGCAGCGTGGGGTCGGGCGCCGGGCGCACCGGGCGCGCCCGATCACCAGTGGATGTTCACCGGATCGCCGATACCGACGTTCTCGTAGTACCACGAGGCGTCGTGGGGAGCCAGATTGATACACCCGTGGCTCACATTGGAGTTGCCCTGCTGATCGACCGACCAGGGCGCGGAATGGACGAAGACACCGCCCCAGGTGAGTCGCTCGGCCCACTCTCCGTCGATCAGGTAGCCCTCCGGGGAGTCCAGCGGGATCCCGATGGTCCGGGAATCGAAAATGATGTTGCGGAACTTCTCCAGCACCGGGTAGGTGCCGGTGGGCGTCTCGAAACCGGGCTTGCCCATGGACGCGGGCATGATGCGCACCACCACGCCGCCCATGCTGACGGTGAAGGTGTGGGTGGACATGTTCGCGTCGGCGATCACCCCGCCGTTGGTCTGGAACTGAGTGCGGTGGTCACCGAAATTCACGGTGAGCGTGCTGTTCGCCGGCAGATATCCGGTGGGTGTCCAGGTCAGTTCCCGGTCACCGCGCCAGGTGTAGGTTCCGGGCAGCCGATCGCCGGCGGTGACCGACAGCGACTGTTGGGCCCGGCCCCGATCGGTGACCGCGTCGGCGAACCGGACGGTGACCGGGTGGGCGATGCCGACGAGAGCGCCGTCGGAGGGCGTCAGTGAGGCCACGGGCGCCGGGCCGGGCGGAGCGATCGTCATGGCGTTCGCCCCGGCGGGGGCGACGGCCAGCGAGAATGCGATCGCGATCGCTAGAAAAAGGTGCCGGGCAACGATATTCATGGTTCCACCCCTTACGGACGACTGGTGGACAAACGTCCATCCTAAGGGGCCATGATCAACCCAACCACCCAAGATATCGTCCCGGCACCCGTTCGGGATGTAGACACACCGCGTGATTGCTATTCGGTGACGAGTTCCCAGTCGTCGGGCAGCCCGTGGACGTGCATGGTGGAGCCTTCGGCGTGGATGCTCACCGTGGCAGAACCCAGTCGCAGGTCGGTCAGACCCACCTTGCCCCATTCCCGGGGCAACTGGGGGGTCACCCGCAGGACACGATTCGGTACACACGGCGACAATCCGAGGAAAGACCGCACCAGCAGCAGCGGCGCCGCGCTCGCCCACGCCTGCGGGGAGCAGGAGGTGGGGTAGGGCACCGGCGAGCGGAACTCGGTCCGGGCGAAGCCGCAGAACAGTTCCGGCAGCCTGCCGCCGAAGTCGTTGGCCGCGTCGAGCAGGCCGGTGGTGAGGCGCTCGGCCAGGTCGGAGGCGCCGGCGATATGCCGGTAACGCAGCAGGCCGGCCACCGCGATCGCGGTGTCGTGCGGCCACACCGAGCCGTTGTGATAGCTCATCGGGTTGTAGGCGCCCATTCCGGCGGCGAGGGTACGCAGGCCGAACCCGCTGTCCATACACCCATCGGCCAGCCGTTCGATGAGTTCGGCGGCGCGCTCGTCGGACACGATGCCGGTCCACAGGCATTGGGCGGCATTGCTGGTCAGCGCGTCGACCTGGTTCTTCTGGCCGTCCAGGGCCACGGCGTACCAGCCGTTCTTGGCGACCCAGAACGCCTCGTCGAACCGGTCCTTGAGATTTTCGGCCTGCTCCCGCAGCCGCGCGGCGGTGCCGGTATCGCCGAAATGATCGGCGAGCTGGGCACGGGCCAGCCGCGCCGCGTACACATAGCCCTGTACCTCGCACAACGCGATGGACGGTTCGGCCAGATGGCCGGTTGCGTCGTTGATCGCGTCGAAACTGTCCTTCCAGCCCTGGTTGCTCAGGCCTCGATCGGTTTTACGGCGGTATTCGACGAACCCGTCGCCGTCGGCGTCGCCGTACTCATCGATCCAGGCCAGGGCCGCGTCGGCGGCCGGGAGCAGTTCGCGGACGACCTGGTCGTCCGCGCCCCAGCGCCAGCATTCGGCGAGCAGCATCACGAACAGCGGTGTCGCGTCGACCGAACCGTAGTAGACCGTCCCGCCGAGTACTTGGCCGCTGGCCGGGCCGTGCCGCATCTCGTGCATGATGCGCCCGGGTTCTTCCTCGGTGATCGGGTTGACCTTCTTGCCCTGCAGATCCGCCAGCCGACGCAAGGTGCCGACCGCGAGCGCGGAATCCAGTGGCAGCGCCATCCACGAGGTGAGCAGGCTGTCCCGGCCGAACAAGGCCATGAACCACGGGGCGCCGGCTGCCACATACGCCGGCGCGCCGTCGGTGCTGCCGTCGATGCGCAGCGCGCCGAGATCGCCCTCGGTGCGCTGCAGGACCTCCGACAGGGCCGGATCGGTCGCGGTGAGGTCGGTGGCGGTGGCACGCCACGCCTTCAACCGGCTGATCGGGCTGTCCTCGTTGTCGCCGAACGCCATCTGCACCCGGCGGTGCGACATGACCGGCTGGGCCAGGATCTCGGTATCCCAGCGGCCTCGGGCCGGCACCACCACCTGCCAGGTGATGGTGCCGGGCAGCATGACCGCTCCGGCGGTGGCGCTGATCGTCAGGCCGCGTCCGGGTTCGGCATGGTCGGTCAGGTGCAGATCGCCGTCGACGGCGTTGTGTTCGGCCCCGCCGCCGTGGTTACGGCCCTCTTTGACCGCGAACAGGTCGGCGAAATCGGAATCGACGAACAGGGTGATGGTCATCGCCGTGTCCTCGTGCCCGAGGTTGTGCACGGCGATCTTCTCCTTGAGCCCGTTGCCGATGAGGCGCCGGCGTACCACCAGCACGGTGCTGTCGGCGACGCCGGCGCGCGGGGGTTTGCGCAGGATGAACCGGGCTTTGAAGGCCTCCGGCGTGAGCACCGTGAGGTGTTCGGCCGGTTGCCCGTCCAGCCGCAGCTCCCACCGGGATATCACCCGGGAGTCCCGGTAGAACAGGCCCTGTGAAGTGCCGGAATGGATATCGCCGAGGGGGTCGGACAAGCAGAAGGTGCTCGCCTCGACCAGGGTCACCGTCCCCCCGCCGCCATTGATGGCGGCGGGCTGGCCGGAGTTGAGAATTCTCGGCGGTGCGTTCATGCCCTACTCCATACCGGTGTCGTGCCGGCGTCGGCGCGTATCTCGGGTACCGGAGAGCGGCGCGTACCGACGGCGGTCAATGCCTGGCTCCTGCTGTGGGCTTCGTCCCACGCATCGAGTATGCGGTAATAGGCCGTCTCGTACCCGGCACCCAGCTGATCCACGCCGAAATAATCTTCGACGCGGCGCCGGCAGGCGTGCGGGTCCAGTTCGCCGGCGCGGGCGATGGCCGCGGGCAATTCGTCGGGGTGATCGCAGATGAAGCCGGTGACGCCGTGCTCGATCACTTCCTCGACCGCGCCCCCGCGCAGCGCCACCACCGGAGTGCCGCAGGCCATGGCCTCGATCATCACGATGCCGAACGGCTCCTCCCACCGGATGGGGAACAGCAGGCAGCGGGCGCCCGCGAGCAGTTCCCGTTTGGCGACCGCGTCGGCTTCCCCGAAGACGTGGTCGGAATCGGTGAGCAGGGGTTGGATCTCCTGGGCGAAGAACGCCTTCTCGGGCGGCTCGTTGCATTTACCGGCGAGGATCAGCTTGATCCCGGCCTCGTGCGCGGCGCGCAACGCCAGATGCGGGCCCTTGTAGGAGGCGTAACGGCCGAGGAACAGCGCGTAGTCCTGTTTCTCGGTCCGGAAGGGCCATTCGCTGGGCCGCAGCGCATTGTGCACCCGGCCGATCCAGTTGAAACTCGGCGCCAGTTCACGCTGCCGATCGCTGATCGCGATGAGGCGGGTGTGTTCGTCGAGGGCGCCGTAGTACTCCCACATATCGTTGTCGACCGGCCCGTGCACGGTAACCGCGGTCGGAATGCCCAGCGCCTCGTAGGCGGGGGCGTTCAACGGGCCGGCGAAAGTATGGTCATGGATGATATCGATATGCCGGGAGCGGGCCAGTTTCTCCACCACACGCCGCACCTTGAGCGCATTGACCACTTCCGGGAAGGGATCGCCCAGCCGTTCGGCCTGCGTACTCTCCCAGACCGGGACGAATTCCGCTTCGGTTCCCGGCTTTCCGGCGCCCAGCAGCGTCACCCGGTGACCGCGCGCGATCAGGGTGTCGGCGAGTTCGGCGACCACGGCCTCGACGCCGCCGTAACCGGCCGGCGGAACATCGAAATAGGGCGGGGCCACCAACACGATGTTCAGCGGGTGGTGCCGGCCGTTACCACCGAACCGGGCGCGCCGCGGTTTTCGCGCCGGAGTATCCGATTCGGATTCCGCATTCGTGAATATGGTGCTCAACTCTTCCTCCTCTACTGGTGGCCGCGCGGCATACGCCAATCGCCACCCGGCCAATGGGTGGAGCTGCTAGAGAACCATTCGTTGCGAGTTCGGTACCGCTATCGAAAGCGCGCCGGAATACCGGGCGCCGGAAAGAGGCGTGACGGGTCGCCGTTTCCACCCGTCACGCGGGAATCAATCGCCGTAGTGCGCGGCCCGCCCGGGCGAAATGCCGAATGTGGGACGATCCGGGGCGGCCGAAGCGATGGCCAAGGTGAGACGGGCCCGTCTGCGGACCTGGCATTCGGGAGAACAGAGCCGGTGGATATCGTGTGCGCGCCGGGCCTGGCCGAGCGTCAACACTCCTGGATCCGCCGAACAGTCGGCGATATTGGATACGACTCCGTGTTCGGTGATGACATCGATACCTGGGTCGGGGAGTTCCGCCGCGACCGGAGCCGATGTGTACCCGATCCTCACCGTTACCTCCTGCACTCGTCGAGCTGGGGCAAACAGTTCCCCGGCCGCCGGTGCCCCGCCGGCCGGTCTAGCTGCTCGAGCCTGGGTCGAGCGGTGGAGCAGTGTGAATATCAGGAACGAAGCCCATTCTACGCGTGCTCCGTTCTGCACTTGATCTCGAATAATCCCAGTTCGGCATAAACCTGGTTAATTTCGCGCGTGCTGATATGTGTACCCGAATCACCCGCCGCGAACCGCACGAAGTACCTCTTGGTGCAGTGTTTCGGCGCGGCCGGTGATTTCCTCGATCCGCGCCAGCGTCTCGGTGAAAGCGGTGGTGTGTTCCTCCGGAAGCGAGACGACATTGATCTCGATATTGAGTTGGGAGGTCACCGCGGCGGCCCGGGCCGCCGCGGCGGCCGCGCCGATATCGGTAACCACGTTCGGATTTCCGATCGGCAGCAATTCGATTGCCAGGGCGAGGATTTGGTCGGCGGCGTCGATCACCGCGGCGGGGACCCGGGCCGCCTCCAGTAGCGCTTCGTGGATTGCCGCCGTCCGGGCGGCGGCTTCGCTGTCGGTGCTCTTGGGCAGCTTGTAGGCGGCGCCGACGGCGGTGAAGGCCTCGGCGTCGGCGTCGGCCAGCGTCAGTGCGCGCTCGCGGGCGATATCGGCGGCCGCGACGATGCGGTCGATCGCCGGCCGATGGTCGGCGTCCTTGGCCCGGGTGGTGTAGCGCGCGACCATGGCGACCAGTGCGGCTGCCTGCGCGGCGTGCAGCGCGGCCACCGCGCCGCCACCCGGGGCCGGTACCTTCGCCGCGAGTTCGCCCAGGTAGTCACCGATCGGTGAACCCGCGAAACCGCTGGCGGTGTGCTGTGGCGATTGGGTGGGCTCCGACACGATTCGGCCTTTCTCGATCATAATTGCCAGCAGTTTGCTGCACTGTTCGCTGCGCTATCGGGTTCAACCTACCGCGTCGACCGGCGTGGCCGGTGCGTGGCCACCCCGTAGCCGGGATTATGTTGAGGGCATGCGGATCGGATTGAGCATCAACTACTCGGGTGGTTTCACCGAGGCGGCGGCCGAAGTGGCCGATCTGGAGCGCGCCGGACTCGACATCGTGTTCGTGCCCGAGGCGTACTCCTTCGACGCGGTGAGCGCCCTGGGCTATCTCGCCGCCAAGACCTCCCGGTTGCAGCTGGCGTCGGGGATTCTGCAGCTCTACACCCGGACGCCCACGCTGACCGCGATGACCGCGGCGGGTCTGGATTTCGTCTCCGACGGCCGGTTCGTGCTCGGCCTGGGCGCCTCCGGTCCCCAGGTCATCGAGGGATTCCACGGGGTGCCCTATGATGCGCCGATCGGACGGACCCGCGAACTCGTGGAGATCTGCCGCAAGGTCTGGCGCCGGGAACGGCTGGACTACCAGGGCAAGTACTACCAGATCCCGCTCCCGGAAGGGACCGGCACCGGTCTGGGCAAACCGCTGAAGCTGATCAATCATCCAGTACGCGAACGTATTCCGGTGCTGCTCGCGGCGCTGGGCCCCAAGAACGTGGCACTGGCCGCGGAGGTCGCCGAGGGCTGGCAGCCGATCTTCTTCCTGCCCGAACGCGCCGAGGCCGTCTTCGGTGACGCCTTGCGTACCGGAAAGGACCGGCGCGATCCGGAACTCGGCCCGCTCGATATCTACGCCGGTCCGGCCCTGGCCATCGGGGAGGACGTGGAACCGCTCCTCGGATTCGTGAAACCCATGCTGGCGCTCTACATAGGTGGAATGGGTGCCAAAGGCAAGAACTTCTACCACACCCTCGCCACCCGTTACGGTTACGGCGCGGAGGCCGACCGGATCCAGGAACTGTACCTGGCGGGCAAGAAAGACGAAGCGACACAGGTGGTTCCGGATGCGCTGGTCCGCGATATCTCGCTGATCGGGCCGGCCGGATATGTGAAGGAACGGGTCGCCGCATTCGCCGAAGCGGGGGTCACGGTGCTCAATGTCGCGCCGCTGGCCGCGACACCGGCCGACCGGGTCAAGCTGATCGAACAGTTCCGCGCGATCTGCGACTGATCCCGCAGACGGAAGCGGCTCGGGCCGGGCCGGCGGAACGTTCCGCCGGCCCGGCCCGAGCCGTTACCTGCGATTCAGCCCGCCCGGAAGCCGGCCAGTGCCGCATCCAGTGTCGTGTGCAGGGCGAAGACCTGGTCCAGGGCGGTCATCTTGAGCTGCCGGCTGGTGGCGGGTCCATCGGCCACCAGGGCGATGGTGGTCTTGTCACCGGCCCGCTGATGGGCGGCGACCAGCGCGGCCATCCCGGCCGATGCCAGGAAGCTCACGGCGGCCAGGTCGACGACCAGGCCGGCCGGCTCGGCGTCGAGGGCGGCGTCGATCGCGGTCTCCAGGGCAGGAGCCGTGGCGAGGTCGACCTCCCCGGTCACCGTGAGCACGGTGACACCGTCGTGGTCGGCGACCGAGGTCGTCATCGTATCCGTGAGCGGGTTCGCGTCTGGAGGAGTATTGGTCACATCTTCACAATCTGCCATGAGTCTCTCGATCTCGCTGCATCGTATCCCCGCCGGGCCGTTTTCCGGTCCCGCGCAGGGCGCTGGCCACCGGGAACGTGATCGCCGGAAGCGTGACCGACATCCGTACCCGGGTTCCGGGCCCCAGGTGGTGATCTATCTCGAGTTCTTCGGTGAGCGCCCGCATCATATCGATGCCGCGACCTCGCGGTCCCGGATCGGCCGGACGCGGACGCCAGGTCCCGGTGTCGGTGGTCTCGATGACCACCCGGTCGCCGACGCATTCGGCGGTGAGCACCACCCGTTCGGCGTCACCGCCGCCGTTGCGATAGGCGTGTTCGATACTGTTGCTGCACGCCTCGTTGGTGGCGGCCACCAGGTCCGAGGTGAGGTTGTGCGGTACCGCCGCGGACGACAGCCATGCTGTCAGCGTACGACGCAGCATGGCCAGCCGGTCCGGGCGGGCCGGTACATCGAGCCGGAGCGGGGCGGGCGGCTGCCGGTAGACCACCATGGCGATATCGTCGTCGTAGCCGCCTTCGGGCCGCAGCGCCGACAGCACCGAGTCGGCTACCTGGCGCGGTAACTTCTCGGCGGTGTCGGCCAAGACGGTGGCGATCTTGGTGAATCCCTCGTCGATATCCTCACCGCGGCGTTCCACCAGGCCGTCGGTGAACAACACCAGGGTCGATCCGGGCGGCAGTGGGGTGGTGGCCTCCGGGCGGCGCGGGGTTTCGAAGGTCGCCAGCGGCACCGACCGGCCGCCCTCGAGCATCCGCCCGGTCTTGTCCACATCGGCCAGGATCGGCGGCATATGGCCCGCGTTGCTGTACCGCACCAGCCCGCGCACCGGATCCAGCACCGCGGCGCAGACGGTGGTGCACAGCGCCCCCGGAATCCGGGCCGCCACCGGGTCGAGTTCGGTGAGCAGCTGCGCCGGTCCGGCGCCGCGCAGCAGCAGCGCCCGGGCGGCGGTACGCAACTGGCCCATCACCACGGCCGCGGACAGACCACGGCCCACACAGTCGCCGACCACCACGCCGATGGTGCCGTCGGGCAGCGGTACCACGTCGTACCAGTCGCCGCCGATCTCGAGCGGCGGCAGGGCCGGTTCGTAGTGCACCGAGAACCGCGGCGGGAGTTCGATGGGGCCCAGCATGGCGCGCTGCAGGGTCAGCGAGGTGGAACGCGCCTGATCGAAGTTGCGAGCCCGCTGGACGGCCAGGCTCAGATGCCCGATGAGCAGCGAGAACAGTGTCCAGTCGGCGGCATCGACGACTCGCGGGACGGCGAAGCGCAGCCATAGCGCGGCATCGCTCTTCTCGCCGAGCGGCGCCACGATGCCCTGCGCGCTGCCCGCGCCTTCCGGGACAGCGATGAGCGTGCGACCGGGCCGGACGCGGGCGCGTTTGAGGATCGCCTCTGTCGCCGGTTCGAGCCGGGAACCGCCTGCGGCGGCCGGGGGATTACCGGAAATGTAGACCTCCGGCGCGGTGAGACCGGTCCAGACCGCCACCACCGCGGTCTCCGCGCCGACCGTGCGCCGCAACTCGTCCAGCCCCACCTCGAGAACCTCGGCGACCGTGGTGGCCGCGGCCAGTGCGGTCGCCAGCCGGTTCGCGGCCTGGTCGCGGGCCTGGGCGTCGTGTTCGGCGGTGACATCGCGGACGGTGCCGACAAAGATGTGCTCCTCGCCGTCGGGCTTGACCAGCGCGCTGGTACTCACCGCGATCCAGCGGCGGCGGCCGTCCCGATGCTGGATCGGGACCACGAAACGGGACGCCTCGGTGCCCAGATCGGGATAGCGTGGGCCCTCCGGGATCGACCAGGGATGCGGCAGCGGATAGGGCACGCCGACCGCACCGTAGCCGGTGAGTTCGCCGAACGCCTTGTTCACCTCGATGATGGTGCCGCGGGCATCGGCGACGAAGAACCCGTCCTGCAGCGATTCGACCAGGGCGGTACGGAACTCGTCGCGCCCGGCCAGATCGTCGGCCCGGGAGCGCTGCTGCTCGTACCGGCGGGTGCCGTCCAGGTAGCCGCGGGTGGCGACATCCAGCGTGATCAGGGTCTGCAGCAGAAATTCGAGCGCGTCCTCGGCGAGCGGATTCTCCACGCGGCCCGCGTCCTGCGACCCGGCCGTCTCGGCCTGTACCTGTTTCACGACCCGGAAGTGGTGCTCGGTGAGATCGAGCAGGCTGATGCCCTCGACCAGCGCCCGGCGGCCCAGCTCGTGCCCTTCGGCCAGGCCGTCGCCCTCCGGGTCGGCGAGATGGCGGCGCAATGCGTCGGCGTAGGCGTCCAGGAACGCCGCGAGCACGGCGCTCATGGCCGGCCTCGCCGGATCACGACGCTTCTCGCTGGGCGGTTCCGTTCGGTACGCCCCGTGCCCGCGCCGCGAGCACCAGGGCGTCGTCGGTGTCCTTGGCGTGCCGGCTCAGGAGCTCTTGGGCGATATCGGCGGTGGATTTCGCGAGATCCACACCCTGGCCCGGCTCCGCCTCCACCCCGTCGGTGGACATCAGCAGCAGATCGCCCGGCCGCAGCGCAACGGTCTGCGGTTGCAAGGTGGACGGCAGGCGATATCCGACGATCCCCCCGCTCTGTAACGCGGTGGCGCTGACCTGCGGCCCGGTGGGGCCCGCGGTCAGCACGATCGAGTCGATATTTCCGACACCCAGCCACTGCGTTTCCTCCGCGCCGAACAAAGCCAGGGTGACCGCGGCGCCACGAGTATCGGACATGGCCCGATGGCACAGCACCATCAGCACGTCCAGTGGCTCGGCGCGGTTCTCGGCGAGCACCCGGGTCGCGCGGTCCACCGCGGCGGCCGCGGCCGCTCCGTGGCCGAGACCGTCGAGTACCGCGAACAATACGGTGCCGGTACCGGTGTCCAGGACGACACACCGATCCCCGGACACATCCTGTCCGGGGAGGGGGCGGCCGGCCATCGCCCATTCGATCCGGCCGATGTACCCGTCCTCATGCACCGTGGGGTACCCACTTCCACATCTCCACCAAAGTGCCTCGGCCGGGCGTGGATTCGATGGCCATACCGTCCATCAGCCGTTTGGCACCGGGGAGACCGAGCCCCAGGCCCAGACCGGTCGAATAGCCGTCCTCCATGGCCCGGGCGATATCGATGATGCCGGGGCCCTGGTCCTTGGCCTGGACCACCAGGGCGCGGCGGCCGTCGCGCTCGTCGACCTGCAGCCGGATCTCGCCGCTACCGGCGTAACTGGTGATATTCCGCGCGACCTCCGAGATCGCCGTGGAGATCATGGTCCGGTCGGTGAGTGTGAAGCCGAGTTCCTCGGCCAGCTCACGCCCGGCCTGACGTGCGGTCACGATGTCGTTCGACATCTTCACCGCGATAACCACCTGTTCAGCGGGCACTGTCACGACCATCTCGGTGCTGGCGTCGCGAAGCCTTGTGGTTCAGCCAGGCCAAGCCCTCCTCGAGATCCAGTGCGGTGTGCATGTCCTCGAAGGTGAGGCCGAGCTGCACCATGGCGAACGCGACCTCGGGTTGCAGGCCCACGATGACGGTTTCGGCACCGCGCAGCTGGGTCATGTGCGCGATGGTGCGCAGGGATCTGGCCGCGAAGGAATCCATCACATCGATGGCTGTCACGTCGACGATGATGCCCTGCGCGCGGTATTTGCTGACCTGCTTCATCAGATCGTCCTGTAACCGCTCGGTGTCGGCATCGGTCAGCGCCGACTGCACCGACGCGATCAGATAGGTGCCCTGTTTGAGTATCGGTACTGGCATGGTGGTTTCCGGTCAGCGCGAATCGCGTTCGCTGCGCTCGGTCACTCTGGACACTTCGTAGCCCAGTAACCGCTCCGCTTCCTCGATACCGCCCTGCAGATCGCCGACCGCGTTCATCTTCGACAGGTCCAGACCGATGGTGACCAGTGTCAGCGCGATCTCCGAGGACAAGCCGGTCATGATGACGCTGGCGCCCATCAAACCCGACGCGTCGACCGTCTGGACCAGGTGGTTGGCCACCGTGGAGTCGATATCGGGCACACCGGTGATATCGATGACCACGACCTTGGCGCGATTGTTGCGGATGGCACGAAGGAGTTGTTCGGTGAGCTGCCGGGCCCGCTGGCTGTCCAGTACGCCGATTATCGGCAGGATCAGCAGTTGTTCGCGCACCTGCAGCACGGGGGTGGACAGCTCGCGGATCGCTTCCTGCTGCTGCCGGATGACGCGCTCGCGTTCCTGCACGAATGAAATCGCCACCGTGTTGGCGATTCGGTTCGCCGCCGGTTCGTAGGCATCGAGCACTGCGTTGAGGAGGTCGAAATTGGACTGGTACTTCTCGAACAGCGAGCGGGCCAGCACATCGCGCAGCAGCAGCACCATGCCGAGAACCTCGTCGGTTTCGACGCCCCTGGGAATGATGCGTTCGGACAGGTCGCGGGCATAGGCCTGCAGCGCCTCGACGCTACCGGTTTCGAGAACTTCGACGTAATTGTCGTACACCGACGTCGCCTCGGAGAAGACCTCGTCCGGCGTCATCGCGGTCAGCAGGCGGGCCTCGGTGATCCGGCGAGCCCACTCCTCACGGAGCGCGGTGCGGTTCTGGCGCAGATGCTCGACGAGCTGTGGGAGCAGATTATCGACGGCTCCCGCTGCCAATGAGTCCGCCGAAAGGCCCATGGACACCTCGGACATGTAACTTGTGCCCCTTTCGACGGCGGTCGGGTACATCATAGATTTTCCGGCGGTCGTGCCGATACCGAGCCTAGTCATACCCTCGCGCCCATACTGGCGAAACCTGCCGGTCCGGTTCTACCGCGCCGATGTGAGCGGAGTCGCGCCGGGGGTGGTGAAACCCTGTTCCAACGCTGCCAGCGCCCGATCGAGGTACACAGTGAGGTCCGCGTCCGCGCGGGCCAGCCACGCGTCGAAGGCCGCCCGGGCGGCGGCCAGCGTGGTGCGGCCGACCGCCATCGGCAGGAGCGAATCGGCGGGCTCCCCGAGCCGGCCTGCGGCGAACTCGCCCACCGCCCGCTCCCACGCGTCGTAATGGGTACCGGCGGTGGCGGCCAGCGCCGGTACGTCGGCCACCAGTTTCATCCGCGTGCGCAACTCCGGGACGTCCTCGGCGCGGTAGCGGTTGGCGTTCACCACTACCCGCCGGACCGCCGCCATCATGGGTTCGGCGTCGGGCACGGTGGCGAACGCGGCACGGAGCGCGGTGACCTCGTCGTCGAACGAGTACCAGAGCACCTCCGCCTTCCCCGGGAAGTAACGGAAGAAGGTGCGACCGCTGATCCCGGCCGCGGCGGCGATCTGCTCCACGGTGGTCTCGTCGAAGCCCTGCTCGCTGAACAACCGCATCGCGATCAGCTCGAGCTCGCGTTTGGTGGTTCCCCGCGGGCGCCCGCGGGAGTGCTGTGGTGTCACGCGGTAATACTGCGCTGCTGCCACGGTGTTCGGGGACGGTACCCCTCTGTTTTCCCGGGTCGTACTCTGCGGGCCATTCCCGAACGCGAATCTATTGATTATGTCAGTGACTGACGTTAATCTCGGCGCATGAAGGTGGCGGACCTCACATCGCCCGACGTGGCCGCGTTGCGCGCGGCCGCGCCGGTGCTGCTGGTGCCGGTGGGCGCGACCGAGCAGCACGGACCGCATCTGCCGCTGTCCACCGACACCGATCTCGCCGCCGCGCTGTGCGCCGGTGCGGCCGCGCGCTGTCCCGAAGTGCTCGTCGCCCCCGCGATCGCCTACGGCGCCAGCGGTGAGCACGCCGGATTCCCCGGCACGCTGTCGATCGGGCTGGCGGCCCTGGAACTGCTGATCGTGGAACTGTGCCGTTCCGCGACCGCTACCTTCGAGCGGATCGTGCTGGTCAACGGGCACGGCGGCAATATCGAGGCCTTACGCCGGGCAGTGGACCTGCTGCGGCGCGAATCCCGCGATATCCGGCTCTTCCTACCGCGCCACGACGGCGACGCGCACGCCGGACGGACCGAAACCTCGCTGCAGCTGGCACTCGACCCGGACCGCGTCCGCGCCGAACGCGCCGAACCCGGTGACACCCGGCCGCTCGCCGAAATCCTGCCGCGGCTGCGGGCCGGCGGGGTCGCGGCGGTGAGCGCCAACGGTGTACTCGGCGATCCCACCGGTGCCACCGCGGCCGAGGGCGCCCGACTGCTCGACCTGCTCATCTCCCAGTTGTACGACCAGATCCGGCAGTGGTGGCCGGAACCAGTGGAAAGGATCCGACCATGAATCCGTGGTTCGAAACCGTCGCCGAGGCGCATCGGCGGGCGAGGAAACGGTTGCCGAAATCGGTGTACGGCGCGCTGGTGGCCGGTTCGGAACGTGGGCTGACCATCGACGACAACCAGGCCGCCTTCGGTGAACTCGGGTTCGCGCCGCATGTCGCCGGACCCATCGGCGAACGCGACCAGTCCACCACCGTGCTGGGGCAGCCGATCTCCATGCCGGTGATCATCTCACCTACCGGCGTGCAGGCCGTACATCCCGACGGTGAGGTCGCGGTGGCCCGGGCCGCGGCGGCTCGTGGCACCGCCATGGGGCTCTCCTCGTTCGCCAGCAAATCGGTCGAGGAGGTCGTCGCCGCCAACCCGGCCACGTTCTTCCAGCTCTACTGGTGCGGCAGCAAGGACGATATCGCCGGGCGGATGGCGCGCGCGAAGGCCGCGGGCGCGGTGGGTCTGATCCTCACCCTCGACTGGTCGTTCTCGCACGGCCGCGACTGGGGCAGCCCGGTGATCCCGGAGAAACTGGACCTCAAGACGATGGCGAGTTTCGCACCGCAGGTGGTGGCGAAACCGCGGTGGCTGACCCGCTACCTGAAGTCGGGCTCGCTGCCCGATCTCACCGCGCCCAATATGGCGCTGGGTGAGGCGCCCGCGCCGGGCTTCTTCGGCGCCTACGGGGAGTGGATGGGTACGCCCCCGCCGGACTGGGCCGATGTCGCCTGGGTCTGCGAACAGTGGGACGGGCCGGTCATGCTGAAAGGCGTGATGCGGGTGGACGACGCGCGGCGCGCGGTCGATGCCGGTGTGGCCGCCATCTCGGTGTCCAACCACGGCGGGAACAACCTCGACGGCACCCCTGCCTCCATCCGCGCTCTTCCGGTGGTGGCGGACGCGGTGGGCCACGAGATCGAGATCCTGCTCGACGGCGGGATCCGCCGCGGCAGCGATGTGGTCAAGGCCGTGGCGCTCGGGGCGCGGGCGGTGATGATCGGCCGCGCGTACCTGTGGGGCCTGGCGGCCAACGGTCAGGCCGGGGTGGAGAACGTGCTCGATATCCTGCGTGGCGGAATCGATTCCGCGCTGCTCGGGCTGCGCAAGACCGCGATCACCGACCTGGACCGGTCCGATATCGTCATCCCGGAGGGGTTCGAGCGCCGGTTGGGCGTCGACGCGTCGGCGCAGCTCCGGCTTCCGGAATCGGCCTCGGAAGCGGTGTAGCGCGGTCGCCGTGCGGGTTTCGTAGTCCGGTGGCCATTCGTCACCGGCACCCGGCGGATCCCCTCGTCGGAGTGGCGGACGGCCCGGTGCCGGCGTGTGCGGGTCGCGGACCGTGCGCCGGATTCGGACGGTCGCCCACCGGAGCGGCCGCCGGGTTACGATTTAGGATTGCCTAACTCGGGGTGGGGAGGCCGCCGGTCGCTAGGCTCGCTGTGCCAGATCCCCGGCGCAGTGGCCTTCACCGGCGGCTGCGTCGTGTTCGACCCGCAGCCCACCTCCAAAGGAGTGCGATCGGTGACCGCGCCCGAGTTCCGTTATTCAGACCTGCTTCCGATCGGCGCCGACGACACCCCGTACCGGCTGCTCACCACCGAGGGCGTCAGCACCTTCGAATCCGGCGGCCGGACCTTCCTGCAGGTCGACCCCGAGGTGCTGCGACTGCTGACCGCCGAGGCGATGCACGACATCAGCCATTACCTGCGGCCCGCTCATCTGGCCCAGCTACGCCGGATCATCGACGATCCCGAGGCCAGCGGCAACGATCGCTTCGTCGCGCTGGACCTGCTCAAGAACGTGAACATCTCCGCCGGCGGCATCCTGCCCATGTGCCAGGACACCGGTACCGCCATCGTGATGGGCAAGAAATCCGAAGGCGTGCTCACCGGTGTCGACGATGCCGAGTGGATCAGCCGCGGTGTGTTCGACGCCTACACGAAGCTGAACCTGCGGTACTCCCAGCTCGCGCCCCTCACCATGTGGGACGAGAAGAACACCGGCTCCAATCTGCCCGCGCAGGTCGAGCTGTACTCCACACCCGGTGATCCCGCGCAGCCGTCCTACAAGTTCCTGTACATGGCCAAGGGTGGTGGTTCGGCCAACAAGTCGTTCCTGTACCAGGAGACCAAGGCCATCCTGAACCCCACCCGGATGCTGGAATTCCTCGACGAGAAGATCCGCTCGCTGGGTACCGCGGCCTGCCCGCCCTACCACCTCGCCGTGGTGATCGGCGGTACCAGTGCCGAGTTCGCGCTCAAGACCGCCAAATACGCGTCCGCGCACTACCTGGACAACCTGCCCACCGAGGGTTCGATGACCGGGCACGCCTTCCGCGATCTCGAACTCGAGCAGGAAGTCTTCAAGCTGACCCAGTCCTTCGGGATCGGCGCCCAGTTCGGCGGCAAGTACTTCTGCCACGACGTCCGCGTGGTGCGCCTGCCCCGGCACGGCGCGAGTTGCCCGGTGGCGCTTGCGGTGTCCTGCTCCGCGGACCGCCAGGCGCTGGCCAAGATCACCCCCGAGGGCGTGTTCCTGGAGCAGCTCGAACGCGAACCCGCGCAGTATCTACCCGAGCAGACCGACGAGATCCTCGGCGGCGATGTGGTGCGGGTCGATCTGAACCGGCCGATGGACGAGATCCGCGCGGAACTGTCGAAATACCCGGTGAAGACCCGGCTCTCGCTGTCGGGTCCGCTGGTGGTGGCCCGCGACATCGCGCACGCCAAGATCAAGGAGCGGCTGGACGCGGGCGAGGAGATGCCGCGGTACCTGCGCGATATGGCCGTGTACTACGCCGGACCGGCCAAAACCCCCGACGGTTACGCCTCGGGTTCCTTCGGCCCGACCACCGCGGGCCGGATGGACTCCTACGTCGACCAGTTCCAGGCGGCCGGTGGGTCGTTCGTGATGCTGGCCAAGGGCAACCGGTCTGCGCAGGTCACCAAGGCGTGTAAGGAACACGGCGGCTTCTACCTCGGCTCCATCGGCGGCCCCGCCGCCCGGCTCGCCCTGGACTGCATCAAATCGGTGGAGGTCCTGGAATACCCCGAACTGGGTATGGAAGCGGTCTGGAAGATCGAGGTGGAGGATTTCCCGGCGTTCATCGTGGTGGACGACAAGGGCAATGATTTCTTCGCCGAAACCCAGAAGCCGATCGCGCTGCGGGTGCGGACCAGGTCCAAAGAACGCGTCTGAGCCCGCGGGCACCGATTTCGCGGGAATCCGTGCCGAGCACCGACCCCGCACCTCCCCAGCGGCGTGGTGACGGAAAGTGGTGGCCCCGGACCCGGCCGCAGAGCGACGCCGCGAAAACCGATCGACAGCCCGAGTGCCCGCTCATACGCTCGGCCGGCGAACGAAATGTCCCATCTCCTGAACGTGGTGGATGTCGAGGCCACCTGCTGGGAGGGGCGGCCCCCGGCCGGTGCGGTGAGCGAGATCATCGAGATCGGCCTGACCGTGGTCGATCTCGACCGAGTCGAACGCACCGCGAGACACCGGATACTGGTGCGGCCCGCGTCGTCGCGGGTCGGTGAGTTCTGTACCGAGCTCGCCGGCCTCACCCAGGAGGAAGTCGATACCGGGCTGCCCTTCGCCGAAGCCTGCCGCCTGCTCGTCACCGAACATCATGCCCGGACGCGACCGTGGGCGAGCTGGGGCGACTACGACCGGCAGCAGTTCGCCCGGCAGTGTGCCGCGACCGGCGTGGAGTATCCGTTCGGCGCCGAACACGCCAACGCCAAGGCGCTCTTCGCGACGGCCTACGGCCTGAAACGCCGGCAGGGGATGGCGGGTGCATTGCACCTCGCGGGCTTGCCCCTGGAGGGACGTCACCACCGGGGCGAGGACGATGCCTGGAATATCGCTGCGCTCGTCCTCGACCTCGTGGGCCGCGGTGGCCTGCGCACCACATCGACGACCGAGTAATTCGTGTCCCGAGAACGGCTTCGACATGTGCGGGCTATGGCATGCCGAGTTCGAGGCCGGGGCTGCCTCGAATCTCACTCCTCCGGCCGGGACACGATTTCGATGTACCCGTCCGTCCCGTTCACCCGGATCCGCTGCCCGTCCCGGATCAGCCGGGTGGCATCCTCCACACCTACCACGGCGGGCAGGCCGTACTCGCGGGCGATCACCGCACCGTGGGTCATCAGTCCGCCCACCTCCGTCACCAGGCCCGTGATCGCGACGAACAGGGGAGTCCAGCTCGGATCGGTATAGGCGGTGACCAGGATATCGCCCGGTTCCAGATCGGCCTGGGCCATATCCTGGACGACGCGGGCGCGTCCTTCGACGGTCCCGGTGGAGACCGGCATACCGGGTAGCGCACCGTCCGGTAGATCCGCGCGCCGGTACGCACCGGTGACGGTCTCGCCGTCGGAGGTGAGTACGCGGGGCGGCGTAAGGGCGCCGTACGAGCGGAAGGCGTCCCTGCGTTCGTGGACGAGTTCCGCGCTCGCCCGGTGCGTGCGCACGACCTCGCGGAGCTCTTCGAATGTCAGGAAGAAGATATCGTCGGGCTCGCGCAGCACCCGGGCCCGTACGAGACGCTCGGCCTCACGTGACAGGGCTTGTTTGTAGACCCAGTAACGGCTGACCATGCCGTATTTCGGATACTCCCGGTATCCGGAGAAGACGCGGACCCGGTCGATCATCCGCGCGGTCTCCGCGGCCTTCCGGTCCCCGTCCGGTAGCGCGCGCAGCCGTTCCAGTAGTTCCTCCGCTCTCCGTTCGGCCTGGAACCGGCCGTCCTCGAAGCGTCGTGTGCCGGCGCCCGGTGCGAAACTCCTGATGTTGTTGACGATCGTCGGTACGAGTGCGGCGGGATGTTCGCTCCAGCGCGGCCGCGTGATATCGATTTCGCCGGCACACCGCATTCCGTACCGGTCGAGGTAGGCGTCGATGGCCGCGCGTGCCGTATCACCGCCCGGCAGCCGGGCCAGCTCGTCCAGGAAACCGCGCCCTTGGGCACCCGTGTCCTCGATATGGCGCAGGAAGGCCACCACCTCCGGGTGCGGCCGGATCACATCGGCGACATCGAGCAGCGCCAGGCCCATTTCCGCGGTGACATTGTGCGGAACCGATTGCGTGAGAGTGTCGGCCGCGTTCTTCTCGCCCAGCCATTCCTGCAGCCGATCGTTGAGCCACCAGGTGGCCTCCATCCCCGCCTTGATCACCTGCTGACTGCGCGGATGGAACAGCACCCGGCGCAGCTCCTGGATATCGGCCAGAACGAAGTCGACCAGCTCCGGCCCGGATTTGCTCCCAATAGCGCGTTTCAGCGTTTCCAGGGATGCCTCGCTGTCCGCGATCAGCTCGGCGACCACGGCCGGATCGGCCTCGATCAGGTCGGGGCCGGCGCCGGACAGCGGACCGCCGGGTCCTTCGTCCGGCCCCGGCCGGAGGAAGTCGTCCCGTTCGAGGACGGTCCGCAGCGCGTCCCCGGTCAGCGGATCGGATCTGCTGAAACCCTCGACCATGGCCGCGCGGGTCGCCGGCGTCGCCAGCCCCCGGGTGGCATCGACGAACAACCGGCCGCCCGCGTGCCGCATGGGCGCCGGGCTCGTCAGCTGCCATACGGAGATCCCCAGCGGTTTCATGGGGTCGGTCATCATCTGCTGATGGCCGACGGAGATGTATATGTGGTTCTCGTCGTCGTCGGCCTCGGGAATCGGGAACAGTGCGGTGAGCGGCCGGCTCTGTACGATGCGGAACTCGCCGTCCACCAGGCACCATTCGATGTCCTGCGGTCTGTCGAAATGCGCCTCGATGCGCCGGCCCAGTCGTTCGAGGCGCACGATCTGCGCCTCGGTGAGCACCGGCAGATTCTGCCGTTCGGGCTCGATCTCCTCGACGCGCGTGCCGCCCTCCGGTGCGGCCTGGACGGCGACCCGTTTCGTGGCCACCGTCTCGGAGACGACTTCGCCGCCGCGCACCGTGTAGACATCCGGGTTCACCAGACCGGAAACCAGGGCTTCGCCGAGGCCGAAGCCGGCATCCACGGAAACAACCTTCCGGTTGGACGTGACGGGGTCCGCGGTGACCAGGATGCCGGCCGCCTGCGGGAACACCATCCGCTGCACGACCACCCCCATCCGCACCTTCCGCTGGTCGAAGCCGTTGCGCAGGCGGTAGGTGACGGCTCGCTCGGTGAACAGCGATCCCCAGCACCGGCTGACGTGCCGCAGTATCGCCTCCGGTCCCACGACGTTCAGGAAGGTGTCCTGCTGCCCAGCGAACGACGCGGTCGGCAGATCCTCGGCCGTCGCGCTGGATCGGACGGCACAGGGCTGGTGCGGCCCGAGCCGGGCGAGTGCGCCGGTGATCGCCGCCGCCACCTCGCTGGGTACAGCGCATTCTTCGATTTCCGCGCGGATCTCCGCGCTCAGTACCCGGATCGACTCCCGGTCGTCCGGCTCGAGCTGCGACAACCGATCGATCCGGTCGTCGATCGCCGGCACTTCGGCAACGACCCGCTGGAAGGCGGCCGTCGTCACGCAGAAGCCCTCCGGTACCGCGATGCCTTCGATCCGCGACAACTCGCCGAGGTTCGCGCCCTTGCCGCCGACGGTCGCGAGCTGCGTCCGGTCGATCTCCTCGAAGCCCAGCACATAACTCATCCGCCGCTCCTCACCTGGTGGTTTCCGCATCAGTGGGCGATTATGGACCACAATTCGGCGTCTCATGAGGGCCGCGGATCGTGTATAACGTAGAAGGGGGATGGGGGAAGCGGCGCGACGCGCCGGGCAGGTCTGCGCCGGTCGGCCGCGATCTATCCGAATTCCTGGAGCAGCTGTTGTGGTCAACGGCCCGTCAACTCTTCCGCCACCGCGGTCACGGCGCCCAGGCCGGCGGCGACAAGCGGATGTGCGCGTCCCCCGCGTCGTGTGGCGGCGGTGATCGCGCGGGTCGGTCGCGTCGTCCCTACCCGTCGTCGCGGCGCTGGCCGGTCTACTCGTGCTCGGCGAATCGCTCTCGGTCCCTCGGTGGTTCGCGATCGCGTGCATCTGTGCGGCTACAGGGGTTGCGGTCGGCTCCACGGACCCGGCCGGGAACACAGGTACCGACGCGTCGGCTCCGGGTGCCCGCAGCGCCGCGCTGGACGGGAGTCAGCCGCGGTGGTAGCGCATTTCGTAGCTCGCCCGCTCCTCGGCGGCGCGGCGGTGCCGGTTCGGGTCGGCCAGTACGGGATCGAGGCCGTGCTTGACCAGGATGTGCCGCCGGTGCACATACACCAGGGCGACCGCGAAGAAGGCCAGCGGAAGGAACACCAGCACGGCCATCGAGAATCCCATCCACCACGGTCCCGGCACCAGCGCGAACAGGCACAAGAACGGGATCGGGGGTAGCAGGAAGCGCTGGAGATATCGCCGCGTGGCGCCCGGGCCGGTCTGGTCACGCAGCACCCACTGCCGCATCGAGGGCGGCAAGGTCTCGCCGAAGAGATAGCGGATGCGCTGTGCCGGTGCGGGGGTCTGGTCTGTCACGGGGCCCTCCTGTCGACGGTCCGGAAGCCGCGGTTCGCCGCGGCGGTTCGTGGGGGCGTTCATGATTCGTTGTCCGGGTACGCGAGTGCCGCCCGGCGGGCCGCCTCGTTGACGCGGCCGAGTACTTCCCGCAACTCCTCGAGATCGTCGAGTTCCACGCCGAGCCGGTCGACGACGGCGAGCGGAATCCGTTCGGCCTCGCGGCGTAGCGCGCGCCCCGCGTCGGTGAGGTCGACGACCAGGGTGCGCTCATCGCGCGGATCGCGCCGCCGGGTCACCAGGCCGGCGCCTTCGAGGCGTTTGAGCAGTGGGGACAGCGTGGGGGAGTCGAGCTGGATCGCCTCGGCGATGGCCTTCACCGACATCGGCGCCTCGCCCCAGAGCGCCAACATGACGAGGTACTGCGGGTGGGTCAATCCCAGCGGTTCCAGCAGTGGCCTGTACACGGCGAGCACGGAGCGGTTCGCCACGGCCAGCGCGAAACACACCTGCCGCTCCAGGCGCAGTGGATCGTCGATTTCCGTGGTCAACGCGCCTCCATTCGATCGGACACCCCTGTGGGCTCGAATGTAGTCCGTTAATAGTTAATGCGCCAACTATTAGCGTGTAATGCGAATCATGGTTCCGGCCGGGCGCGGAGTGCACCACGGTACTGGAGTTTCGCGACATGCTGTCGTAATCTTTACGACAGTATGTTGTATAAACCCTGTGGCGGTGCCGGCGGCGTCGTGTATGGAGAGGGCTTTTCCCATGAACGCGCTCAGTGATCGCGCCGAGCTCATCGAACTCCTGAGCCGGTATGCCGATATTGCGGACCTGAAAGAGTTCACCGAGTTGCCGCGCCGCGTGTTCACCGACCCGGTCACGGTCGACTTCGAGTCCGTGTCCGGCATTCCACCGACGATCGTGCCGCTCGGTGACTACCTCGAGATCCTCCGCGCCTCTTTCGCGTCTTTCGTGGCGACCCACCATGCGATCACCGGCCATGTCGTCGAGATCGACGGCGACCGCGCGACGATCCACGCGCACGTTCGTGCCGAACACTGGCTCCCGAGCGAGATCGCGAACGGTGGGCCCGACCGGTGGCTGGTGGTCGGCTGCTACGACAACGCGGCGGTCCGCACGGCGGACGGCTGGCGCCTCACCCGGGTGAAGCTCACCGCGGCCCACCAGGAGAACGCGCATCTGGCTGCCGTGGCCACCGGACAGGGGCGGTAGGGCGTGTCGCCCGAAGCGCGGAGCCGGGTGACGATCGCCTTCAGTGCGGCCCGGCCGCGGATGGGTCGCCGGAGTGGTCCGGCAGGAGGCGGGCCGCGAGTGATCGTGCCGTGGCGGTGAGTGTGGCCGTGTCCAATCCGGTCCTGCTCATGAACACGATCCCTTGTTGCGCGGCCAGGAGGGCCCGCGCCAGTGCGATCGGATCCGCTCCGGCCGGCAGGTCGCCCTCGCGTTGGGCGCGGGCGACACAGTCGCCGATCAGCGCGGTGGACGTCTCGTAGGTGCGGTGGGCGTGGGCGAGGACTTCCGGATCGGCGTTGCCGAGTTCGCAGGTGCTGTTGGCCATCAGGCAGCCACGCTGTGTACCGGCGCCGGTCGGGTTGTCGATCGGTGCCTCGAGGAGCATGCGTAGTGCGTCCACGGCCCGTGGAGCCTCGGCAAGGGCTTTCCGGAGATGGCCATGGTTGTCGTCGGTGTAGCTGTGCAGCGCCCGGAGGAAGAGCTGACGCTTGTCGCCGAACGCTGCATAGAGGCTGCCCTTGCCCAGGCCGCTGACCCGCATCAGGTCTTCCAGTGAGGTCGCGGCGTAACCGGCGTCCCAGAACTGCTCCCGGACGGCGTCCAGTACCTGCTTCTCGTCGAACGCGCGCGGACGTGCCATGCGAACCAGAATACGGATTCTTGACTGCATGGTCCAAAAATGCAATTGTGGACCGCGTAGTCAATAACTTAGTCGCACCCCAGGGAAGTGGGAAGCACATGGGAAAGCTGGACAACAAGGTGGCGATCGTGACCGGCGGATCGCGGGGAGTGGGGGCGGCGTCGGCGCTGGCGCTGGCCGACGAAGGAGCCGACGTCGCGATCAGCTACTCGTCCTCGGCGGATCAGGCCGAGGCCGTGGTCGCCGACCTGGAGGCAAAAGGGGTCCGCGCCGCGGCCTTCCAGGCCGACCAATCGGACGCGGCGCAGGCGGCGGGCCTGATCCGCAGTGTGGTCCAGCAGTTCGGGAAGCTGGACATTCTGGTCAACAACGCGGGCGTCACCGTCGCCGGCCCGATCGACAGCGAGCTCGTCGACGAGTCCGCCTTGGACCGCCAGCTCGCCATCAACTACACCAGTGTGGTGGCCGCGATCCGGGCGGCGTTCCCGCTGATGCCCGATGGCGGGCGGATCGTGAGTATCAGCTCGGGTGTGGGAACGCGGGTGGGTTTTACCGGGATGACCGACTACGCGGGTACCAAATCGGCCCTCGAGGGCTACAGCCGCGGCGCGGCCCGCGATCTGGCCCACCGGGGCATCACGGTCAACGTCATCCAGCCCGGGTTCATCGACACCGAGATGAACCCCGCCGACGGCCCGGCCGCATCCGTATTCCTTCCGACAACGGCGATGGGGCGGTACGGCAGGCCGGAGGAGATCGCCGCAGGCGTTGTCTTCCTCGCCAGTCCGGAGGCCTCTTACGTCACCGGCGCAGTGCTGAGGATCGACGGCGGATACGGCGCATAGCGCGACCGCGCAGCCGACGGCGGGTGGACACGGTCCATTACAGCCACATACTTCCCGGGAAGCGGCGTGTGATCGGGTGCACGGCTCGGCGGTTCGACGGGGTGGGGAAGGATGATCGGATGCCGCGGATTCGGGGAAGCAGTATCGAGGAGCACCACGAGATGGTGTGGGCCGACCTCGCCGAGGCGCTGCGGCAGCTCCTGCTCGAATACGAATACGACGCGATCAAAATGGGCCATATCGCGGCCCGGGCCGGGCTCGCCCGCAACACGCTGTACAACTACGCGAGCGATAAGAGCACGCTGGTCCTGGCGCTGACCCGGCGTGCGAGCCGGCCCATGCTGGACCGGGTGACCGCGATCGCCGCGCGGTCCGGCGATCCGGCCGTGCAGCGGCTGGGAGAGATCATCGAGGCGGTCCTGGAGGCGTCCACGGACCAGGCCATGCAGTTGATGTTCCGGCCGGGTTCGGGCCCGTTGGTCGACGAGGTACCCAAGGGCCCGGACGGCCCGTTCCACGCGATCATCGTGGAGGTGGAGAACGTCGTCCGAGACGGCGTGGCCAGCGGTGAGTTCCGCGATATCGGCGAGGTGTCCCTCGTGGTGGAGCTGCTGACCGGTGTCATGCGCGCCGGCGCCGAACGACTGGGACGGGACCCGGCCGGCTACCCGGCCACGGTCCGCGCGGCCCGGGAGATCATCCTGGCGTCACTGACCCGCCACCCGGAACAGGGGCCGACCACCGGCGGTTAGCGGGTGCCGCTGCGGGCCCGGCGCGATCCGGGAAACATCTCACGAAGCGCCTGGGACCGGCCCGCGCGGGATGTCGGCACCATATCCCGCGGCGGGGCGTCCGGTCACGATTCGGCGCCGGGGCGCGCAGACCCCGGCGTCGGGATAACAGCACGCTCACAGGCGCTGGAATCGGCGGTGGAACCCTTCCGGAACCGGACCGGCCGGTCTAACCTTCAACGTCATGACCGCCTTCACCGGAAAGGTCGTACTCATCACCGGCGGCGCCCGCGGTATCGGCGCGGAGCTCGCCCGGCGGCTGCGGGCGCGCGGCGCGCGGCTGGTGCTCACCGATATCGATGCGCCCCCGCTGCGGGAGCTCGCCGTGGAACTGGGCGGCGACGAGTACGTCGTGGCGGTCACCGCCGATGTGTGCGATCTCGCGGCGATGGAGGACGCCGTCGCACAGGGAGTCGAAAGGTTCGGCGGAATCGATATCGTCGTGGCCAATGCCGGTATCGGCAGCTACGGATCGGTTCTGGCGGTGGACCCGGCCGCCTTCCGCCGGGTGATCGACGTGAACCTCGTCGGATGCTTCAATAGCGTGCGCGCCGCCCTGCCCGCGGTCATCGAACGTCGCGGCTACGTGCTGTTCGTATCCTCCGTCGCCGCCTATGTGGCGATGCCGGGGCTGGCGGGTTACTCCGCGACGAAGGCCGGAGTCGAACAGTTCGCCAACGCGGTGCGCGCGGAGGTCGGCTACCGTGGCGTCGCGGTCGGGTCGGCGCATATGTTGTGGATCGACACCGCGCTGGTGCGGGAAACGTTCATCGATCTGCCGGCGGCCGCGCGGGCACTCGCCTCGTTACCGGCCCTGTTCCAGAAAACCGTCACGGTGCGGGAGTGCGCCGCCGCCTTCGAACGGGGCATCGAGCGGCGTGCCGAGCGGATCAATGTGCCCGGCTGGGCGGGCGCGCTGCGCTGGCTGAAACCGGTGCTGCAGACCCCACTGGTCGAGCGATTCGTCGGCACCGCCACCCGGACCTGGCTGCCCGAGATGGACGCGGAGGTGAGCGAGCTCGGTCGTTCGCTGAGCGCCCGCACCCAGGCGCTCAGCGTGGACAAATAGGGCAGACGGCGACGTCGGTCTGTCATGCCGAGCGTGTGGCGTCGTGGCGTCACCCCGGCAGCCGGACGCCGTCGCGGAAGATCCTCCGGTAGGTCCGTCGTAGCCGCGGGGCGGGGCCTGGACAACACCTTTCGAGCTTTCCTCGGAACTACCGGCGTGCTGTACCTCGCCGGTCTCCGGACGCGTGGCCGGATCGAAGAAGAAGAACATTCCGTGGGGTTGTCAGGCGAAGACCTGGTCGAGCGTGGTGGCGGTGAGAAGGCGATGAAGCCAGGTGTCGACCCTGTCGGGAGCGGCAGTGCGGATCGTGCGGATCGTTGTATCGGGCACCGAGCCGAACTTGACGGTGAGAAGCTCGATCAAGGTTGCGGCGCGGCCTTCGGCGCGCTCCTGGGCGCGGCCTTCGGCGCGGAGCCGTTCGGCTGTGGTCACTATTGCCTCCTTGGCTCGGGGACCGAGTTGCTCGATCAACGGGTCCAGATCTTCTTCGGTGGTTTCGCCGACTATGAGTATGTAGGTCATGACGGCCTGGAGGTCGCTTATCGGGTGCGGTCCTGCCGACAGAGCTCGCAGGTCGTCGACCAGCTCCAGCATATCGGAGCCGAGGTCTGTGTTACGGGATGCGATCTTGTGCAGCGCCAGCATGACGCGGGTGGCCGGCGTGAGGTCACGGGCACGTAGGGCGGCCAGGTCGATGGCGGCGACATCGTCGAGGAGGAACCTCAGCCGTGGTAGATGTGGCCGGAGGATTTCTCGGGTCGCGGGGTCGACATCGATAAGGTCCGATATCTCGGTGGGTGCGTTCCAGGGATGGCCGGTGCTGTTGCTGTGTACGACCAAGGGGATGACAGCCGGCAGGGTGCGGGCGTGCGGGTGGTGGTCGCGGTGCTGGTTCCAGATATTGACCAGGTATTCGAGGATGCGTAGTGGCATGAACCGGTCGACGCTGCTCTGATGTTCGATGAGCAGATAGATGTACGCCGCGTGGCCGTCGAGGTGGGTGCGGTAGAGCAGATCGCTGTAGCGGGAGCGTAGTTCGGTGGAGACGAAGCTGCCCGGTTGTAGTTGTAGTCGGCTCCAGTCGATCCGCCGAGTGAGGGTATCCGGAAGCGCGGCGCGAAGTTCCGAGGCGGCGTCGGCGGGGCGGGCCAGGACGTGCCGGAAATACGCGTCGTGCGGGTTCGACGGTTGGGCGGGCATGGCTGCGAAACTACTCGCAGTCTCTGACTCGCCCACTGGCCCAGTATGTTCCGCGTACCCAGGAGACGATCCCGTATGCCTCGGCTGGTTGAGGAAGCCGAGGTGCACGGGTGGGTCGGCCGGAAGCGGAAACGACTCGGTCGCCGTCACGGCCTCGTCTCGAGGCAGTTGCGGCGACCGAGTGTCCGGCCTCGGGCCGGTGTTTCATTGATCGAGGGCTACGGCCGGTCGAACTCCCCGGCCTTCGCGCCCGCGAGGAAGGCGTCCCATTCACCAGGTGTGAAGACCAGAGCGGGGCCGGTCGGATTCTTGGAGTCGCGCACGCCGACGACACCTCCGCTCAGGTGCGCGGCTTCGACGCACTCTTTATTGCTCGCGCTGCGGCTGCTCTTGAACCACCGTGCTCCCGATAGGTCAGCGCTGTTCATCGTGTTCCTCCGCGATCTTCAGAACCAGGTCCCTGGTTTCGTGCTCGCCCAGCGCCGATTGTTTGATGCGAGAAGCGGCATCCCGATATCGGGCTATCTCTTCCGGACGCTCCAGGTATTGGTCGCTGGTGTAGCCCTGAACGTACACAACCGGCGGTTCCGACGTCCACGCGTTGCGCTGCTCCGGGAACTCCAGTAGCACGAAGAGTCCCACTTCCAAGCCGACGTGGGTGGTGCTGAACGGTACGGCCCGGAGCGATACGTTCGGCAGGCGACTGACCTCCGCGAGGTAACGCAACTGCTCGGCCATGACGGCTCCACCGCCGATCCGTTGGCGCAGTGCCGCCTCGCTCACCAGGATCTCCAGCTGTAGATCGGGATCGTCGCGTAGACGTGATTGTCTCCGCGCGGCGATCTCGATTCGCTGCTCGACCTCGATGGTGGACATCCCCGGATTGCCCGACCATGCCATCGCTCGCCGGTAGGGTTGTGTCTGCACCAGGCCGGGTAGCAATGTCGATGCGTAACTGACAAACCGGCTGGCCGCGATCTCGAGTCCCAAATACAAATCGAAATCCTTTGGTACAGCCTCGCGGTAGGCATGCCACCACGACTTGTACGACAGCCCGCCCAGGAGTTCGAGGAGTACGTCCGTAACTTCATCGGGCGCCTTGTAGATTCGGCACAGCTCTCGCACCTGCAAGGCCGAGATTCGCGTGGACTGTCCGGTCTCCAGGCGCCACAGCGTCTGATGACCCACTCCGATGGCCTGTCTGGCCGTTTGGACGCTGACCCCCGAAGTCTCGCGCAGGTGTCGTAGCTGCCTTCCCAGCATCCGTCGCGCGAAAGTGCTGTCGGTCTCCCTGTCTGCCATCCCACTCCCCACTTCGCGGGCCTCCACATCCCGCACTGGAAGGCAGTGTGCCGCGAATCGGAATGCCCGGAGGGCAAAAACTGGAATATTGCAGATTTTCTCAGGATTTGAGACATCGGAAGCTTCCAACCTGCTGGAGCTCTTGTCTACTGAGGACGCACTCGGTGCAGGCCACCCCTCAGAAGCACTGGGGGACACCAGGTCAACGCCAGGAGCGCCGCGAACTGGTGGTCCATCGTTCACAGTTTGGTCGCTGATGCCCTGTTGGACCCTGCGTCGGGTGCTCTCCAAGACTAGCCAGGAGCAGTGGATCACCCATGTATGCCACAGGATTACGGTGCGGTCGGCCGGGCGAAGCGCGCTCGGGCCGGTTACCTGCGCGCACACCCGGGGTCACGCGGATTCCGAACGGGCCCGCGGCGGTGCTGCCGCCGATCGAGAAGTTGGAGTTCATCGCCTGCGCGATACGGCGCTGGTGCGCGGACGCGGGAGGCCCACGTGGTCAGTGCTGAGAGTCCGGCCGCGATCGGACTGGTCAGGCGTGATGTTCCCGCGCCCGCGGTGGACCTGCACGAGCTGGCGCGGCGGCACGGATATCGGCTCGTTTACACCGTGTACACCGACGCGCGTCCGCTGGTGACCGTGCTGGCGCTGGCCCGGCACGCGAGCGAGTTCGGTGCGGGGGCAGTGGTCGTACCCGGTTTCGAACACGCCGAATCGGTGCGGCAGTTGCTCACCGAGCACGCGGCATTGATCACCCCGATACGGCTCTATCCGCGCGGTCACCGCTGGGGTGGTGCCGAGGGTCCGCGGGGGCGGCCGGTGGATGGCTGACCTGACGCTGATGCAGCTGACGCTGGGTCTGCTGGGGCTCACGGTCGCGCTCTGGTGGCCCTGAGCTCGAGCATCGGAGTGCCCCCACCCCGGTGATTCGGGGTGGGGGCACTCCTGTGTAGAGCCGAACGGGCTGATGGCCCGCCGGGCCTATCTCAGGCCTCGCCGGTCCGGTAGGCGTCGAGGCGGATGGTCGCGGTCGCCTCGTGAGCGGCCATACCTTCGTACTGCGAGATGGTTTCGACGGCACCGGCCGTCTCGGGGGTGGCCGACCGCTCTACGCGCTGGTAGGTCAGCGGCTTGAGGAAGCGGGAGACCGACAGGCCCGCATTGTGTTTGGCGCCACCTGCGGTCGGTAGTACGTGGTTGGTGCCCGCCATACCCTTGTCGGAGTACGCCACCGTGCTCCAGCGGCCCAGGAAGATCGAACCGTAGTTGTGCAGGGTGTTGTGGTAGTACTCGTCGTCGCCGGTCTGGATCTCCAAATGTTCCGGCGCCAGATCGTCCATCAGGGCGGCGGCGGTCGCGGCGTCCTTGGCCCAGGTCACCGAACCGTAGTCGCGCCAGGCCGGACCGGCGATATCGCGCGTCTTCAGGGTCTCCAGCTGCCGGTCGGCTTCGGCGATCACCGCTTCGCCCAGTTGCCGCGAGGTGGTGACCAGGGCGGCGGGTGATTCGGTGCCGTGTTCGGCCTGGCCGAGGAGATCGGCGGCGACCGTGGCCGGATCGGCGGTTTCGTCGGCGATCACCGCGACCTCCGAGGGGCCGGCCAGTAGGTCGATGGCGACCTTGCCGAAGAGCTGCCGTTTGGCCTCGGCCACATAGGCGTTGCCGGCGCCGACCAGCATATCGACCGATGGCTCCCCGAGCAGGCCGAACGCCATGGCGGCCAGCGCCTGGACACCGCCGAGCACGTAGACGCGGTCGGCGCCGGAGAGATGGCAGGAGTAGAGCACGGCGGGGTCGGCGGTGCCGTCGCGGCGCGGGGGAGTGCAGGCGAGGACGGTCGGGACCCCGGCCACCTTGGCCACGCCGACGGTCATGAACGCCCCGGCGAGCAGCGGGAAACGACCGGCCGGCACGTAGGCGCCCACCCGCGAGATCGGTACATAGCGAACGCCGGTGGTCAGGCCGGGAGCCGGGCGGGTCTCAAAATCGACCAGATGTGAACGGGTTTCCCGGGCGAACGCGCTGGTCCGTTCGTGGCCCAGTTCCAGTGCCGCCCGTAGTTCGGGTGACAGCGAATCCCCCGACCGCGCCAGCTCCGCCGCGCCCAGTTCGACCTGGCCGGACGTGAACCCGTCGAGATCGCGGGCATAGGACAGCACCGCGTCGAGGCCGCCCTGCTCGATCGTGGAGAGCATCTCCGAGACGGTAGCGATGACTGGGCGGCCGGGCGGTCCAGCGCGGGGCGCTTGAGGATCTGGAAGGAGCCTTCGAGTTCGGCGAGGCGGGCGGGGGTGAACTTCATAATTCGACGGTATGGCTGCCCGAGCCGATGGACAACCCATTGCAATCCTTGGATAAGCAAAGGGTAACCCTATGAAGTCCTGCCTTGTCCGCGGGCGCTATCGGCGGGGGCGATATCGACGACCACGGCGAGGGCGGCGACCAGGGTGAGCACAACCGTGGGGATCACGGTGGCGTGGGTGGACGCCCGGCCGCGAGTCCGCTGCCGACGCGAGCCCGTCCGATCGAGGCGAGTCCGCCGGCCTCGATGATGCCCTGCCGGAACATGCTCGACCAGGACACCGGAATCGGTGAGTCGCCGGACTTGCCTACCGGTGTGGACTGTGGAGACGCTGTATGGCAATGGTTCCGCCGCCGCACCGTGGTCGGTGGCGGCGGCGGAACCCTTGGATTTTCCGGAGACAGTCGGTGCTCGCTCAGAGGGCGAGCACCGCGGGGATCGTCAGGACCGCGACGTAGTAACCCATGAACAACACTCCGGCGTGGATCTTGAAGAACCGGCACAGCAGGCCGCCCACGAGACCGACCGTGAGTGTGACGGCGAGTCCCAGAATCCCGCCCTCCCACACGCTGATCACCACGACGAGTCCGGCGAAGGCGGCGATGATGGCTTCGTGGCTGACGAACCGCACGACGACGGTCGCGGCCCGGTGGGCGAAGTTCATCGCGAAGGGGTAGGCGATGAGGCCGGCCACCGCGACGGCAGCGAGTCCGTAGAGCAGGAATTCGGTGCTGGTGAGTGCCGTGGACAGGTTGTCGATATTGCCGTTGCTGTCGTCGGTGGTGAAAACCGGTGGCGCGTTGAACAAGGGCGCGGCGGGCCCGGCGGCGACCGGACTCAGCGGTAGTCCGAAGGCGATGAGAGGGATCAGGGCTTCGGCGATATAGGTGGATTCGGTTGTGCCGTTGCGGGCGGCGATCACCGAAGTGAGCCGGCGGTAGCCGTGTTTGATGCGGCTCCCGACCAATTCGCCCATCAGGACCGTCATGGCGACCGGGCTGAAAACGAAAGTGGCGCTGGAAACGGTGGCGGTGGCCGCGACATAGCCGGTCTGTCCACGGTCGAGGATCCGGAAGGGATTGGGAAAGTAGCCCTTCCAGGTCTTGACGTCGGGTGCGAGCCATACCGTCGCCGGCTCCTCACGTGCCATCTCGGCACGTCCCTGCGGTCCCAAGGACAAGAAGAGGTCGGCGATCAGTGGTCCGACGGCGATGCCGAGGAAGTAACTGATGTTGAGCGCGACATCGTAGGACGACGTGAGCTGTTTGAGACCGAGGATGAGGACCACGAACGGTACGAGCGCGAGCACGCCCGCCCATTTCCCGGGCGACGCGTAGGCGATGCCGATGGCGGCCAGCAGGAACAACCACGGCGCAGCGGACTGGACCGTGTCGGCGACCGGGGCCAGCAGCACGGCGAACAGGACGGCGGCGGGGACGGCTATCACAGCGGCGATGAGGGCCGCGGAGATCGCTTTGCGGAGCGCGATATGGGGAACGCCCAACGCGCGCAGCATCCGCGCTTCGCGCAAGAGCGGGACCGCCATCGTGTCCCCGGGAATGCCGAGGAGTGTGGTCGGCGCCGCATGCGTCATATGTTTGGCCACGGCTCCGGCGAGGAAGAATGTGAACACGCCTGCCGGGGGAGCGCCGAGCAGAATCACCAGCAGGGTCAGCGGGGCGATGGTCGCGGTTTCGTCGGTACCCGAAACCATGCCGATCAACGAGAAGACGATGGCGCCGACCACGGCGAGCATGATGGCCAGCGCGATATCGCTGGTGAGAATCGAACTCATGACACTGTCCCGGTGGTGGAGTGTTCGGCTTCGGTGAACCGCTCACGCAGCCCGAGTTCGTCGAGTTCGCGCCGGGTGTGTGCGGGCAGATCGTCGAGCGAGCCCAGCCCCTGTCGTTCCTCGCGCAGGGCGGCGATGACCTCGCCGACGGCCGCGTCTTCGGACACCTCGGTGACCACGATCCGCTTCGGACGGAAAAGTCGCCCGCAGATCAGGCCGGCGATCACACATCCGGCGATCCCCACGAGGAGAGCGTAGGCGTCGGCGAGCGAGTCGTTCGACACGAACGAAGAGAATGCCCGGTCCGCCAGCAGGAGTGCGGACAGGCTCACGCCGACGCCGATGACCACGGATACGGCCAGGTGGCGACCGACGACGGTATCACCCCATACCTCCAGGTACTGCGGATGTTCGCGGCCGGAGACCGGCTCTGCGGTGGGCGGGTCGACCGGTGTCGCTGCCGCGGTCGGCGGGGGTTGGGTGGGCATGGGTACTCCGTCGGCGTCGAGGGGGTCGGGCAGGTCAGGATGTCGAGGCGGTGAGGGCATGGACCACTCGCGAAGGGCTGGGCCGACCCAGGACGGTGGACATCCACCGGGAAGTCGCGGTGAGCGTGTCCAGGTCGATTCCGGTGGTGATACCGAGGCCGTGC
The DNA here is from genome assembly GCF_001613205.1 of Nocardia sienata NBRC 100364. GTDB lineage: Bacteria > Actinomycetota > Actinomycetes > Mycobacteriales > Mycobacteriaceae > Nocardia > Nocardia sienata. The sequence continues at coordinate 120,937 of NZ_BDBX01000038.1, forward strand.
AGCATCCACACCAGGTCCTCGGTGGCGAGATTTCCGGTGGCTCCGGCGGCATACGGGCAGCGGCCCAGGCCCCCGGCTGCGCTGTCGAACTCGGTGATCCCCGCGTTCAGGGCGGCATAGACGTTCGCGAGCGCCTGGCCGTAGGTGTCGTGGAAATGCATCGCCGTGTCCTCCGGGCGGATACCGCGGTCGAACAGGGCTTCCAGCAGGTCGAGGACGTGTCCGGGTGTGGCGACCCCGATGGTGTCGCCCAGCGAGATCGAGGCCACCCCCATGTCGAGGAGGCGTTCGGCGATATCGGCGACGGCCGAGGCGTCGACAGCGCCCTCCCAGGGGTCCCCGAAACACATCGAGATGTATCCGCGCGTGGCGAGACCTTGTGCTCCGGCGCCGTGCACTACGGGGCGTGCGGATTCGATCGCACCGTCGACGGTGGTGTGCAGGTTCTTGTCCGCGAAGGTCTCGGTCGCGCTCACGAATACGGCGAGTTCCGTGGCGCCGGCGGCCATCGCCCTGTCGAGCCCGCGGCGGTTCGGTGCCAGCACCACCCGGCGGATATCGCTGGGCAGGTCCAGGACGGCCAGCAGCTGCTCGGCATCGGACAGCTGTGGGATCCATCGCGGTGAGACGAAGCTCGTGAGCTCGAGCGCCGACACCCCCGCGGCGGCGAGCCGCCGGCAGAATTCGGCTTTGACCGGTGTCGGCACCACAGTGGCCTCTGCCTGGAGACCGTCGCGGGGGCCGACTTCGTACACCCGGACCGCGGCCGGCAGATCCGGCCTGCGGTGGACATGCGGTACGGGCCGGCGGACGGCCTCGGTGTGCGGCGCCACCTCAGCTCCGTTCCCGCAGGTCGGCGAGCACCTTCTCGGCGTGCTCGACGCGAATGTTCCGGTCCTGGATGAGTTGCGCGACGACAGCGTCGAGCTCCGCGGTCCCCGCTCCGGCGGTGACCGCGACGGTACGGGCGTGCAGGCTCATATGGCCACGCTGGATGCCTTCGGCCGCGAGGGCGCGACAGGCGGCGAGATTCTGGGCCAGGCCCACCGCGACCACGACCTCCGCGAGTTCGGTGGCCGACTCCACGCCGAGGATCTTGATCGCTGCCCGCGCGCCGGGATGGGCCTTGGTGGCTCCACCCACCAGACCGACCGCCATCGGCACCTCCAGCGTGCCGGACAGGTGTCCGTCGGCGGTCTTCTCGAAGTGCGAAAGGGCCGTGTACCGCCCATCGGGACCGACGGCGTGGGAATGACAGCCCGCCTCGACGGCGCGGGTGTCGTTGCCGGAGGCCAGTACCGCGGCGGTGATGCCGTTCATGATGCCCTTGTTGTGTGTGGCGGCACGGTAGGGGTCGGCTTCGGCGAGCGCGCAGGCGTGCACGATATCGTCGACGACCTGCTCGCCGCCCAGCAGATCACGGTCGAAGACGGCGCGGGCCCGCACGATCCGCCGGTCGGCCATATTGGTGAGGATGCGGAGCAGGGGCCGCCCGCCGGCGATGGCCGCGAGCCGGGGCGCGATGGCCTCGGCCATGGTGTTGACCGCGTTGGCCCCCATCGCATCGCGCACATCGACCACCAGATGCGCGACGACATGCGTGCCGGTTCGCGTCGGCACCAGGCGCACCTGTAGGTCCATCGCGCCGCCGCCGAACCGGACCAGCGTCGGGTCCTGCTCGTTGGCGAGGTCCACCACGGTCGAGCGTTGTTCCAGAATGCGCAGGCGCGCGGCCTCGGGATCGGGTATGTCCAGCAACTGGATCTGCGCCTGCATCACCGGGCCGGTGCCGGAGGTGAAGAATCCGCCTCGCTCGCGGGCCATGCGCGCGGCATTGCTCGCCGCCGCGACGACCGACGGCTCCTCGGTGGCCATGGGAACCAGATAATCTCGGCCGTTGATCCGGAAGTTGGTGGCGATGCCGACCGGAATACCCAGCACTCCGATCACATTCTCGATCATGTGATCGGCATGCTCGGTGTCCAGACCGTGCGCGGGGTCGAGAACGTCCAGCTCCGCGACAGCTACCCCGGTCCGCTCGGAAACCACCGAGCGGCGTTGCTCGACGGACGAGTCCTTGAATCCCGGAATCCTGCTGTTCACGGTCACTGCGCCACCCTCCACATCGCGGGGTGCGGTATTCGCGGCCCCGATGAACGTTTGCCGGCTCCGACGGTACGACCGCGCTGTAACCCGCGACATGTGTGATGACCACATGAAAACGTGGATTCAGTGTGTTGGGACCATATTTTGCTGGTCATAGTCGGGATACCGAACGCAACTCGTCCAGCCGAGTGGCGAGCGAAATACGGAACAGGTGTTCGTCTTGGCGCCAATCCGCGCCGAGCAGGGATTTGATGCGGTCGAGTCGCTGCAGAATCGTGTTGGGGTGATAGTTCAGCGCTCGCGCGGTTTTCGTCGGGCTTGCCTCGTGCCGCACGAAGGTGCGCAGTGTGGTGAGCAGATCGGTGCCGTGCCGGGCGTCGTAGTCCAGGACCGGACCGATGGTGAGATCGAGGAAGGACTGCAGGGCTTGCGGGTTGGCGCCGAACAGGACGGTGTACGGGGCGTAGGCGTCGGTGGCGACCGCGCGGTCGTCGATGCCCAGCCCGGTCAGCAGGCGCACCGTCTGTTGCGCTGTGCGGAACAGGTCCGGGAGCTCGTCGGGCGCGGCGGCCCGCGGCGGGGCCACGACCAGTACCGGGGCCCCGAGTGCGCCGATGAGATGCCTTCGCAGATCGTTCGCGAAGGCCATCGGGTCGACAGCAGATCCGATTACCGTGATGGTGGCCGCGTGCTCACCCACCAGCCCGCCGCGGCCGAGGAAACCCGCGGCGGCGCGTTCGGCCCCGGTCCGCCGGGCCGGCGGCACATCGACTATCAGCAGCGTACGCAGTTCGGACAATGTCAGGCGGTGGTTGCGCGCCCGCTGGTCCATACCGCGACGTCGCTCCGGTGAGGAATGCAGCAGGTCGGCGATGAGTTCGCCGCGCTCACGGCGGTATGCGTCGGTGACCGCCCGCTGTTGCAGGGCCAGCAGAGCGGCGACCTGAGCCGCCCGTTCGATCGTGCGTCGCTCCACCGGACCCAGTTCCACGCTGCCCGGGCTGAGCAGCAGGGCCCCGAAGTGGAGTTCACCGGCGGTGACGGCGGCGACCGCCTCCACCGATCGGTTGTTCGCGACGGTCCGGCAGTGCCCGGTCGCACGACTCAGCGAGATCGCGGCACGCACATCCGGGGACAGACTCACCGCCGTATGCTCCTGCTCCGCGGCCGCGGAGGCGGCCAGCGAGAAGGAGTCGGCGTCGATGATCGTCACCCGCCGGTCCAGCGCCGCCGCCAAGGTGCGCGCGACCTGTGTGAAGCCACCTCCGGACAGGACGGCGTGGACGAGTTCCTGGTGGACCGCGCTCGACCGATCGCGTGCTTCCAGGTGCGCGGTCAATTTCTCCAGGGCGCCGCGAGTGCGGTCCTGCGACTCCCGCAGTTGCGTGAGGATGTTCGCGGTCTGCAACACCACCGAGGCGTGGTCGGCCAGAGCCGAGAGCAGCGCGATCTCTTCGGGGGTGAACTGGTGTTCCTGCCGGGTCGCGGCGAAGAGCACACCGAGTACGGTCCCGTCGGAGAGCATGGGGACGCCGAGGATGGAGATGATCCCCTCGGCGAAGACGGCGTCGTCGATGGTGTGCTCGTGGGGGCCACCCGCGTACTCGCTGTACCGCGGCACCCACTGCGCCGACCGGGTATCGGCGATCCGGCTCGCCAGTCCCGTCCCGGCGGGGACGTGCAGGTCCTGGAATTGCGGGGTCACCGCCCCCATCGTCTTGCGGACGTGCAGGTCGCGGGTGGTGGTGTCGAACTCCGACAGATAGGTCACGTCGGTGCCCATCATCTCGTGGGCGCGCGCCACCAACCTGGCCAGCAGCGCATCGATATCACGCACCTCGGCCAGATCGCGGGCACTGGAGAACAGCGCGGTGAGCTCCTGTTCGCGGCGCCGTAGGCGGGTGACCTCGGCCCGGTCGCGACGCGCGTGGTCGACGATATCCCCCACCGTGCCGGTATCGAGTCCCAGTTCGGTCAGCGAGGTCGCCAGCGTCGTGACATCCGGTTCGCCGCGGGTGACGGCGCGAAGAACCTCGTGAAGGATACGGGCGAGGTCACTGCTGTTCATGGTTACAGACTGCCTGTGTCCACCGGCCCGGCTCGATGCGCTCCCCGTGACCGCCGCCGAGTACGACACCAGGGAGCCGAGGTGTACCACGCGGGGAACACCGACGGCGAGCAGGAGGAGCAGGCCCACTTCCCGATCCGTGGCAGCGCGACCGGCTGCGCCGCGATCGCCTCCGGCGCCGAGGTAAGCCCGTGGGCTGCGGTGTCGGCGGGTCGCGTGGGCGCGGCCTCAATGGGTCAGCGCGATCTTGACGATCACGACCAGGGCGGCGGCGAGGGCGAGCAGCAGCGCGGTGATGGCGGTGGCGCGGGTGGGATGGCGGCCGCGGAGTCTGCCGATGACGAAGACGATCCCGCCGATACGCACGAGGATGACCAGTTCGGCGAGGATCTGCGCAGTCCTGGGTTGCAGCCAGCCCAGCCAGCCGGCGGCGAGAACGGCACAGGGCAGGACCGCCGAGGTGAGGATCGGGACCGAATTGCGGAGTGCGCGGACTCGGTCGGCGACAGTGGTGGTGTGCTGTTCGCGGACGGTGCGGGCGACCGTCTCGGCGAAACTGTGGGCCAGGAAGGTGGAGACGGCGGTGCCGGCCACGACCAGGATGCCGAGGTGTTTCTCGGCGGTGACAATGGGGACGAGGGCGGTGAGCACGAGGATGTTGCCGTAGATGTAGGCGCTGATCCGGCTGGCGGCGTTATCGCGGTCCAGCGGAATCCGACGGGAGAACAGCGGCCCGTGCAGCACAGTGGTCAGGTCGGAATCCGTCACCGGATCGGCCCGGCCGAGGACACCGGCGCCGCGGTCTGCGGATCGCCCACGATCCCGGGTGCGGCAATCGGTGGATGAGCGTTCACGGGCACTCCTGCGAGGCGGGAGCCGGAGATCAGTCGGCGAAGACCTCGCGCAATGTGGCTTCCTGCTCATGAGACAGGTTGGTGGAGACCAACTCCGCCGACTGGCCGTGGAACGCCTCGTGCACCCGGTCCATCGTGGCATCGGAGGTCAACGCGAACAGCGCCGAGGTGCCGGGGGTGAGCTTGTCGCGCACCTCCTTGATGAAGTCGTCGTCGATACCGATATCGGCCAGCGACCCCGACATCGCACCCAGACCCGCACCCATCGCGGCACCGATCAGCGGGATGAAGAACAACAGCCCGAACAGCAGGCCCCAGAACGCGCCGCCCAGCGCACCGAGCCCGGCGAGGCTGTGTAGCTGGCGGGTCTTGGGTTTCTTCGCGTCCGCCGGCCAACTGACCACCGCGGCGTCCTGCACGGTGATCAACTCCCGGCGTCGCAGATCGTCCAATGTCGATACTGCGGTATCGGCGCCGGTGGCGGTGGGGAACTTCCAGACGGTCAACGTACCGGCCATCTCCGGCTCCTTCATCAAGGGTGAGTACGCTTCCGGCTCGACCCTAGGGCCGGTCGTGCGCCGGTTCCTCACCCGCTACGGGTGAGGAACCGGGTCGCCGGTGACGGGCAACTCGTCCGCCGCGGTCGCCACCGCGGTGGACATGCTGGGCGCCGCCGTAGCCCTGGCACTTTCGAGCGACGAGCGGGCTGCCGCGGCGTTCGATTCCGACCGGTCGGCGGGTGACAAAACCATGGCCTCCGGATCACGTTTGTGCAGCTCAGAACAAATGTCAGCGAACGCGGTGGGGTCGCGCCGATAGGATTCGCGACATGATCGACCCCGCGCGCCTATTGCCGCGCCGCATCGCTGTGACGGCCGCGATCCTGGCGGCCACGGCCGCCGGACCGGTCCTGGGCGCCGCGCCCGCCGGGGCGGCGCCCGCATCCCCCGCCCCCGCGCCGGCGTTCCCGGTCCCGCCGCTCACCGAGGTGGCGGCGGCGGGCACCGAGGGCCTGGACCCGCTGCTGGCACTGGCCTACACGATGGCCGAACAGGAGGCGCACGCGCAGGGGGTGCCGATGTCGATCAACTCGGGCCATCGCACACCCGAGGAACAGCGGGCGATGTGGGAGGAGGGGCTGCGCACCTACGGGAGCCCCGAGGAAACCCGGCGCTGGGTGCTACCCCCGGAGGAGTCCACCCACGTCACCGGCCGGGCCGTCGATATCGCGCCCCGGGAGGGCGCCGCCTGGCTGGAGGCCAACGGCAACCGCTGGGGGCTGTGCCGGACCTTCGACAACGAATGGTGGCATTTCGAACTGGCCACCTTGCCGGGGACGGCTTGCCCGGCCCGGGTCCCCGATGCCGCACACCGGTGACGCGGGGCCGGCGGACTGCTGCCGGCCCTTCGGCCACCGGTGGCGGCATGCCGAATCGGTGAGTGGACGCCCGACGTAGCTCACACGCCCGACAGCGATCTGAGCTCGTCCAGGAAGGCACGGGTTCGTGGGTCGCCCGGGAAATTGTCCACCAGTTCCTGCGCCACCTCGCTGCCGATGCACAGCAGTGAGGGCAGGGATCGCCGTTTGGCCTCGAATGCCCGCCGACCCTGCGCCACCGCCAGTTCCAGATCGCGCCCGCGGGCGGCGACCACGGCCAGGGTGAGATGGGCTTCGGCGACCCGCATCGGATTGCGTACCGAACCGTCCAGCCCGACCGAGTCGGCCAGTACCGCCCGCGCGTACATCTCGGCGCGCGTATCGTCGCCGACGACCCGGGAGCAGTCCATGGCGTAGAAATCGAACTTCTGCGGGTCCACGACGAAGTGATTGTCGAGATCGTCGGGGTGGCCCAGCCGGTTCAGCAGTGTCCGGCCCTCGGCCAGGGCCGCGTCCACCGCCGCGCGATCGCCCAGCCGCGCCCAGGCTTTCGCACGCTGAGCGGCCAGCTGCACACCGACCCCGGCGGCCGCGCATTCCGCCGGCACCGCCTCGACCGCCTGGATCACCCCGCGATGATTGCCCTGGGTCAAGGCGAACCAGGCCGCCAGTTCCGAACTCCAGCCGATGATCTCGGCGTGCCCGGCCTCCTGGCCGAGCGACCGGGCCGCCCGCCGGGTGGCCTCGGCGCTGCTGCGCCGGCCGAGATCGTATTCGAGACAGCCGAGCAGCAGTGCCACCCAGCCGGCCAGTTCCAGGACTTCTCTGTGCTGTGACAGGGTGAGCCGGCTGTCGAGCAGCGCGGCGATCCGGCGCAGCCAGCCCGCGGCCTCGAGATGGAGTTCGTGTGGATCGGTGGAGGCGTAGTCACAGCACAGCCGCTGCGCAGTGATGCGCACCGCGTCCAGGGTGGCCGCCGAAACGTCGGACATCCGAAGGCGGCCCATGAATTCGAGCGTGTCCATGCCGGTGGCGGTGAGCAATTCGTCGTCGCGGCTCGGCCGGGCCTTCGGGAAGAATGCCGCGGCCACCGAATCGAAGGCGGCCGCGATGAGAGGTGCGTAGAAATCGTCGGGACGTGACTCGCCCGATTCCCAACGCCGCCAATTGCGTAGCAGTGTGCTGTCGGTCGGGAGATTGTGGGACGACTTGGCGCGCAGTGCGCGGACGGCGTCCGCCTGTGACCACCCACGCGCATCGCGTTCCGAGCGCATCCGGATGGCCCACAGCGGACGATCTTCAGCAGCAGTCACGCGGCCAGTATTGCACCAGCTAACTTTTCGTGGACCCAAGAGGGCATTCAGATGTCCCCGCATGACCTCTTCTGCCGTGGTCGCGGTGGGGGCATGCTCGAATCGGACCGGTTTGGAGCCGGTTCAAGCAACACCCCCGCGAATGCGGGGAGGAGATCCCGGAGCAGGAAATGGTTCCCCGCCCCCGTGTGGGGAAGGATTCAGGAGGTTCGGGTGGAAGCGTTGGTATACGGGTATTTACGCGACGATCTGGCCGCGGGCGACGGTGACGACATGGAGGCCGCGCTACGCGAGCTGGCCGAAGCCCGAGGACTGTGCTTCGCCGCGACGTTCCACGAATCACGTCCTGGTGACGGGACGGCGTTCGCCGAACTGACCCGGGAACTCCAGCGGGCGGACGCCCATCACGTGGTGGTCCCCTCGCTCGATCACCTCACCGGCCAGACGATTCCACGCGAAATGCTCATCGCGAAGCTGGCCAGTGATGCCGCCGCCCGCATCTGGTCGGTGGCCGGCTGAACCGAGGACCCGGCGGCCCGGCCGTACCCCCTCAGCGCCCGAAGCCGCCGGGTCCTCGTCTGCGCAGGTATTTCTCGAATTCGGCGGCCAGGGCGTCACCGTCGATCTTGGCCATTGCCTCGTTCACATCGATCGCGGCGTCGCCGCGCTCCTCCAGCGAACGCACGTATTCGGCGATCTCGTCGTCGGCGACGGTCATCTCGTTCACCGTCGACTCCCACTCCTCGGCCTGCTGGGGCAGTTCGCGCAGCGGCACCTCGATATCGAGGACATCCTCGACCCGGTGCAGCAGCGCGATCGTCGCCTTCGGGTTCGGCGGCTGCGATACGTAGTGCGGTACCGCGGCCCAGAACGACACCGCCGGAACTCCGGCCTTCACGCACTGATCCTGGAGCACCCCGGTGATACCGGTGGGTCCCTCGTAGCGGGTCTGCTCGAGGTTGAACTGCTCGGCCGCTTCCTTGCTGTAGGCCGAACCCGTGACCGGCACCGGCCGGGTGTGCGGGGTATCGGCGAGCAGCGCCCCGAGGATCACCACGGTCTGCACGCCGAGCTGGTCGATGAACTCGAGCAGATCCGCGCAGAAGCGCCGCCACCGCATATTCGGTTCGATACCGCGTAACAGCACCACATCGCGGTCGCTGCCGGGCGGGGAGCAGACCGACAGGACGGTCGCAGGCCAGACGATCTCCCGGGTGACCCCCTCCACCTGCCGGACCATCGGCCGGTTCACCTGGTAGTCGTAATAGTCCTCGGAATCGAGTTCGGCCAGTGGCCGCGCATCCCAGATCAACTCCAGATGCTCCACCGCGCCGCTGGCGGCGTCACCAGCGTCGTTCCAGCCCTCGAAGGCCGCAACGAGCACCGGGTCGCGCAGTGCGGGCAGTTCCCGATCCACCGGAGATTCACTCGAGCTCACCCCTGCCAGCCTACGGGGCGGGCCGCCACCGGCGCGCAGTATCTGTCCCGCCGCGCCTGTCGCGGCGTCGCCGGTTGTGGTCGCCCGCACAGGGCAGGAAGCAGGGCGACACCGTGACGGAGGCGCACACTAGTCTGGAATCCATGTCTGCCTCCCGCTCCGCCGAGTTCGATACCACGTTGCTCGACACTCTCACCAGGCGTGTCGTGATCGGTGACGGCGCGATGGGTACGATGCTGCAGGCCGTGGACCTGACGCTCGACGATTTCCGTGGGCTCGAGGGCTGCAACGAGATCCTCAACGACACCCGGCCCGAGGTGCTGCGGCATATCCATCGCTCCTATTTCGAGGCCGGCGCCGATGCCGTGGAGACCAATACCTTCGGCTGTAACCTGCCCAATCTGGGCGACTACGGGATCGCCGACCGGATCCGGGACCTCTCGGAGAAAGGGACCCGGCTGGCCCGCGAGGTCGCCGACGAGATGGGACCGGGCCCCGACGGCGTGCCGCGGTACGTGCTCGGCTCCATGGGCCCCGGGACCAAACTGCCCACGCTCGGCCACGCGCCGTACGCGGAGTTGCGCGACGCCTACACCGAGGCCGCGCTCGGCATGCTCGATGGTGGCGCCGATGCGGTTCTGATCGAGACCTGCCAGGACCTGCTGCAGGTCAAGGCCGCGATCAACGGCACCCGGCGGGCCATGGACCGGGCCGGGCGCCGGATCCCGATCATCACCCACGTCACGGTGGAGACCACCGGCACCATGCTGGTCGGCAGTGAGATCGGCGCGGCGCTGACGGCCCTGGAGCCGCTGGGTATCGACCTGATCGGTCTCAACTGCGCCACCGGGCCGGACGAGATGAGCGAACACCTGCGCTACCTGTCCCAGCACGCGCGCATCCCGGTGTCGGTGATGCCCAACGCGGGTCTGCCGGTGCTCGGCGCGCACGGCGCGGAGTACCCGCTGACCCCGGAAGAGCTGGCCGTCGCACTGCGTGGGTTCGTCGCCGACTACGGCCTGGCCCTGGTCGGCGGCTGCTGCGGTACCACCCCGGAACATATCCGCCAGGTGGCCGAGGCGGTCCGTGAGGTCGAGACCGGGCTGGCGCCGATCGGGCAACGCCGCACGCCCGACCCCGAGCCGAGCATCTCGAGCATGTACACCGCGGTGCCGTTCCGGCAGGACGCGAGTGTGCTGATGATCGGCGAACGCACCAACGCCAACGGTTCGAAGGCCTTCCGGGAGGCGATGCTCGCCCAGGACTGGGCCAAATGCCTCGATATCGCCAAGGACCAGACCCGCGACGGCGCCCATCTGCTCGACCTCTGCGTCGACTACGTCGGCCGCGACGGTACTGCCGATATGTCGGAACTGGCGTCCCGGCTGGCCACCGCCTCCACGCTGCCGATCATGCTCGACTCCACCGAGACGCCGGTGCTGCGCGCGGGCCTGGAACATCTGGGCGGGCGCTGTGCGGTGAACTCGGTGAACTACGAAGACGGCGACGGCCCGGATTCACGGTTTCAGAAGACCATGGCACTGGTCGCCGAGCACGGGGCCGCGGTGGTCGCCCTGACCATCGACGAGGAGGGACAGGCCCGCACCGCCGAGCACAAGGTCGCCATCGCCGAACGGCTCATCGCCGATATCACCGGCAACTGGGGTCTGCGCGAGAGCGACATCATCATCGACACCCTCACCTTCACCCTGGGCACCGGGCAGGAGGAGTCGCGTCGCGACGGTCTGGAGACCGTCGAGGCCATCCGGGAACTCAAACGCCGCCACCCCGAGGTGCAGACCACGCTGGGCCTGTCGAATATCTCCTTCGGGCTCAACCCCGCCGCGCGCCAGGTGCTGAACTCGGTGTTCATGCACGAATGCGTGCAGGCCGGCCTGGACAGCGCCATCGTGCACGCCTCGAAGATCCTGCCGATGAGCCGGATCCCGGACGAGCAGCGCGAGACGGCCCTGGATCTGGTCTACGACCGCCGCCGCGAGGGGTACGACCCGCTGCAGAAACTCATGCAGTTGTTCGAAGGTGTGTCCACGGCCGACTCCCGCGCCTCACGGGCCGACGAACTGGCCGCGCTGCCGCTGTTCGACCGGCTCGAGCGGCGCATCGTCGACGGTGAGCGGGCCGGGATGGAGGCCGATCTCGACGAGGCCATGCGGGAAGTGCCGCCGTTGAAGATCATCAACGAGACGCTGCTGTCGGGGATGAAAACCGTCGGCGAGCTGTTCGGGTCCGGGCAGATGCAGTTGCCGTTCGTGCTGCAGTCGGCCGAGGTCATGAAGGCGGCGGTCGCCCATCTGGAACCCCATATGGAGGCCACCGACGACAGCGGCAAGGGGCGCGTCGTTCTCGCCACGGTCAAGGGCGATGTGCACGATATCGGCAAGAACCTGGTGGACATCATCCTGTCCAACAACGGCTACGAGGTGGTGAACCTGGGCATCAAACAGCCGATCGCGACCATCCTCGACGCCGCGCTGGACAAGAAGGCCGATGTGATCGGCATGTCCGGGCTGCTCGTGAAATCCACCGTGGTGATGAAGGAGAACCTGGAGGAGCTCAACTCCCGCGGGGTCGCCGACCAGTTCCCGGTGCTGCTCGGCGGTGCCGCGCTCACCCGGTCGTATGTGGAGAACGACCTCACCGACGTCTACGAGGGCGATGTGCACTACGCCCGCGACGCCTTCGAGGGCCTGCGGCTGATGGACGAGATCATGTCGCGGAAACGAGGGGAAGGTCCCGATCCGGACAGCCCGGAGGCGGTGGCCGCACGCGAGAAGGCGGCCGAACGCAAAGCGCGTCACGAACGTTCGCGCCGGATCGCCGAACAGCGCCGGGCGGCCGAGACGCCGGTGGAGGTGCCCGCCCGCTCGGACGTGGCCCCCGACCTGCCGGTCCCGGTGCCGCCGTTCTGGGGCACCCGGGTGATCAAAGGCCTTCCGGTACACGAGTACTCCGGTCTGCTGGACGAACGGGCGCTGTTCCTCGGCCAGTGGGGATTGCGCGGCCAGCGCGGCGGCGAGGGCCCCAGCTATGAGGAACTGGTGGAATCCGACGGCCGGCCCCGGCTGCGGGCCTGGCTCGACAAGCTCAGCACCGAGGGCGTGCTGCAGCACGCCGCGGTGGTGTACGGGTATTTCCCGGCGGTGTCCGAAGGTGACGATGTCATCGTGCTCACCGAGCCGCAACCCGATGCGCCGCAACGTCACCGGTTCACCTTCCCGCGCCAGCAGCGCGATCGGTTCCTGTGCGTCGCCGATTTCATCCGCTCGCGCGAGCGTGCCCGCGAGACCGGGCAGGTGGATGTCCTGCCGTTCCAGCTGGTCACCATGGGTCAGCCGATCGCCGACTACGCCAACCAGCTCTTCGCCGACGACAATTACCGGGACTATCTGGAGGTGCACGGCATCGGGGTGCAGCTCACCGAGGCGCTCGCCGAGTACTGGCATCGGCGTATCCGCGAGGAACTCACCCTGGAGGGCCACGCGATCGCCGATTCGGATCCGGCCGATATCGCCGACTACTTCTCGCTCGGTTACCGCGGTGCCCGTTACTCGTTCGGGTACGGCGCGTGCCCGGATCTCGAGGATCGCGCCAAACTGGTGGACCTGCTCGACGCCGGGCGGCTCGGGGTGACGCTGTCGGAGGAACTGCAGTTGCATCCCGAGCAGTCCACCGACGCGTTCGTGCTGCTGCATCCGGAGGCGAAGTACTTCAATGTCTGAGCTCGGTTAAACCTGCGGGCAATGTGATTGTAGTCACTCGCAAGGTCTCCTGGCCGCTCCGGACCGCCGTCGGAGATCGAAAACGCAGGTGATCGAGGTGCGACGGGGTCGGTAAACCCCTACTGCTCGCACGGCTTCCGGGTATCGGAGCGTAGGATTTCCGGGAATTTCCGCTGAGGTTACCGCCGAATCAGAAGTCGCGACAATGTTGTCGCGACAATTCGGTCGCGCCGGGCCGGAGCGGACCCGTAGGCAGCCGCCTGTGACGCGCGGAGTGCTGGAAGACTCGGCGGCGAACAGAAGGGGCCACGACAGAGATGACCAAGGATCGGCTGATCGCCGGACGGTATCGGCTCACGGATCCCATAGGCACCGGCGCCATGGGTGTGGTGTGGCGGGCGCTCGATATCCGGCTCCAGCGCACCGTCGCGGTCAAACAGGTGCTGCTCGGACCCAACCTGACCGAACAGCAGACCTCGGAGGCACGCAAACGCGCACTGCGCGAAGGCCGCATCGCCGCGCGCCTGCACCACCCCAACGCCATCTCGGTGTTCGACGTCGCCGAGGAGGACGGCCAGCCGTGGCTGGTCATGGAATACATGAACGCGCCGAGCCTGGCGAGCCGGCTGAACCTCGACGGCACCATGGGCCCGCGCGAGGTCGCCAAACTCGGCGCCCAGGCGGCGGCCGCACTCGCCGCCGCGCACGACGCCGGTATCGTGCACCGCGATGTGAAACCGGCGAATCTGCTGGTGGGCGACGACGGTACGGTGAAGATCACCGATTTCGGTATCTCCCGCGCCACCGGCGATGTGACGGTGACGGCCACGGGATTCCTGGCCGGCACCCCCGCGTATCTGGCCCCCGAGGTCGCCCGCGGTGAGCAGCCGATACCCGCCTCCGATGTGTTCGCTCTGGGATCCACGCTCTATCACGCGCATACCGGCCGGCCGCCGTTCGGCGACGGTGACAATCCGCTGGCGGTGCTGCACGCGGTGGCCGGTGGTCAGGTCGAACCACCCGCCGGGGCAGGCGCCCTGGGCCCGGTGCTGATGCGACTGCTGGCGACCGAGGTCGCCACCCGGCCCACCATGCACGAGGCACAGGTCATGCTCGAGGAGGTGGCCGCCGGACGGGCGCCGGAACCGGTCGATGCGGTGTCGGCCGCCACCACCAAGATCCTGCCCGCCGATACGGCCGCGACCAGTCCGCTGCCGCCGGATACGCCGGCCGGCGTGCCGGTTCCGCCGCCGGGCGACACCCCGGCGTTCCGCGGTGCCCGGCCGCCCGCCGTGGCGGCCGTTCCCGCTGCCGTCCCGGCCGGCCCCCCCGCGCCGGCACCGCAACGCGCACCGGCCGGTGGGGGCTCCGGGAGCCGCACCCGGGCGGCGCTGCTGGCAGGTACAACCGCATTGGTCCTGGTGGTCGTCGCGGGATTGGTCCTGGCGAATTTCACCGGCGGCGACGACGCCGATGATCCGGCCGCGCGCGCTCCGGGCACCTCACAGGCGCTCGCCCCGGAGACCACCGACTCCGATACCCCGACCACCGCCAGCCCGTCGGCGACCACCACGGCGCCGCCGACCACCACGGCCGAAACCGGCCCACCCTCGGCGGCCCGCGTCGAACAGTTCGTCCGCGGGTACTACGGCCTGCTGCCCGGCAATCCGTCCGCCGCCTGGTCCCAGCTCTCACCCGCGTACCAGGCCACCACCGGCGGCTACGCCGAGTACACCCGTTTCTGGTCGACCATCTCCGCTGTCAGCATCGGCGCGGTGAGGCCGTCGGGCACCGGCTCGGCCGTGGCGACCATCACCTACACCATGAGCAACGGTTCGGTGCAGTCGGAGAACCGGTCCTTCCAGGTGGTGCCGGAGGGCGGTCAGCTGGTGATCACCGCGTCCCAGCTGCAGTGAGCGCCGGCCGATACCTTGCCGCCGGCCGTGGCGCCGAGACGACCGGTCGAAGGTTCGGGTTCGTGAGCCGGGACCGGGCGATGTGATGCACAGCGACGAAAGGCCGTACATATGAACCGGGTTGCCGGCGTGCTGTGGGATATGGACGGCACGCTCCTCGATTCGGAGAAACTCTGGGATATCGGTGTGCGGGAGCTGGCCCGGGAACTGGGCCGGGAGATGACCCAGGAGATCCGGCACGCCCTCATCGGGGCGTCCGGGGCCAACGCGCTGCGAATCATCTTCACCGAATTCGATCTGATTCCCGAGCCCGATGCCGTGGCGGCGGCCGGACATTTCCTGGAACAGCGCGTCACGGAACTGATGAGCGGTCCGATCCCGTGGCGGCCGGGTGCGGTGGAGGCGCTGGAGATGGTGCGTGCCGCGGGTCTGCCCACGGCGCTGGTCACCAACACCAAACGGTCGCTGACCGAGCTGGCGCTCGAGACCCTGGGCCGCGATCGCTTCGACGTCTCGGTCTGCGGCGACGAGGTCCCGCACGGTAAACCGGATCCCGCCGTGTACCTGCGGGCGGCGGAGCTGCTCGGTCTCGAGCCCGGCGCTTGTGTGGCCGTGGAGGATTCCGTCACCGGAGTGGCCGCCGCGACGGCCGCGGGGTGCGCGGTGCTGGTGGTGCCCTGCGAGATCCCCGTCCCGGTGCACCCGTCGCGGGTGCACCGGGACAGCCTGATCGGGCTGTCGCACACCGATCTGGACGATGTGCTGCGGACCTGCCGCGCGGTTGCCGTCAGTGACCCCGCGGCATCCTGAGCCCCGCCGGCTTTCGGTCGTCGACGACCGAGCCGTGGCGCCGACACCGCCGCGGGTGACCGGACCGGGCGTTCGGGACTCCCGCGCGGGTAACGCAGAAGATCGGTCGACCGGTCCCTGATCCGAGCAGAGCCGGGGCGGTTGGACCGGCCCTTCCCGCCGGAGCGCGGCATCGCCATCCGCACCGTGATCCATGCGGGCCGCCGTCTCTGTCCGTGCGCCCGAACATCCGATGATGGGCTGCTTTTTGCTGCCGTCTCCGTCGTCATCGCTGTGATCAGGGACGACCAGCGGTCGTGAACGATGGTGCGCAACAATAAGACCGAACGGTCCGTGACCGGACTCACCCGCTATCTCCGGCAAACACCGGGCGTGTCGCAGACAGTCCGACAACAATATCGCTATGGCCGCCACGGTGACCTTGGACGCAATCGTCGACACATCCCGCTACCCGCTCGCGGAGCCCGGCGCCCCCGGCTGGCGTGCCGCGGTGGCGGCGGCCCGGGCCGACCTCGCCGAGGACGGCTGCACCGTCCTGCGCGAGTTCATCAGGCCCGAACTGCATGCCCTGCTCGCCGAGCAGGGGGAGCGGATGGCGCCGCACGCCTACTACCGCACCGAGCAGGTCAACGCCTACAACATCCCGCTCGACAGCGAATTACCCGAGGACCATCCCGGCCGGATCGTGTTCGAACGCGGTAACGCCTTCGTGCCGCGCGACCGCATTCCCGCCGACGCGCTCATCCACCGCCTCTACACCGACGAGCTGTTCCAGCACTTCCTCGCCGATTGCTTCGGCCGGGACCGGCTACACGAATTCGCCGACCCCCTGGCGGGTCTGGTTCTCAATGTGGTCTCCCCGGGCCAATCGCATCCGTGGCATTTCGATACCAACGAGTTCACCGTCAGCATGCTGACCGCCACCCCCGACGCGGGTGGCGTCTTCGAATACTGCCCCGCGATCCGTTCCCCACAGGCCGAGAACCTGGCGGATGTGCACGCGGTCCTGACCGGATCGGGTGAGCGCCTCATCCGGCGTCTGGTACTGCGCCCCGGGGATCTGCAACTCTTCCAGGGCCGCTTCTCGCTGCACCGGGTCTCCCCGGTGGAGGGTGCGGCCGCGCGGCATACGGCGATCTTCGCCTACAGCGACCGTCCCGGTGTCATCGGCACCGTGGAGCGCACCCGTCAATTGTTCGGACGGGTGCTCCCCGATCATCTCGCCGCGGCCGATGCCGTCCGAGGTGACCGGCTGCTCGATTGACCGAACGCGATCGAGTGGATACCGCCCGAGGAGAGGAACACACCGTGCCAGTTCCGTTGCACACCACCGGGAAAGCATCCTTCGACGACATCTACTCGAGGCCCGATCCGCGTGACTACTACGCGCGGATGTCGGAGTTGGACTATCGCATCCCGGAACTGGCGAAACCGCATCTGCGGCGGCAGATCGCCGAATGCGGCGCGGCGAAGGGGGTCGCACCCAGCGTGCTGGACATCGGCTGTTCCTACGGTGTGAACGCGGCCCTGCTGCGCTGGGACACCACCCTCGCCGAGTTGGCCGGATGGTATGCGGACCCCGGGGCGGGTACGGAGGAGTTGATCGCTCGCGACCGCGCCCGGCCGGCCGGCGCCGGCGCGCTGCCCGGGGTGCGGTTCCTCGGTATGGACGCCTCCGCGCCCGCACTGGACTATGCCCGCGCGGCGGGCCTGCTCGACGACGTGGTGCACGCCGACCTCGAGGCCACCGATCCCGACGACGACCAACGTGCGGTCCTCGCCTCGGCGGACCTGGTCGTCTCGACCGGCTGTATCGGATACGTCACCGAGAAGACGATCGTGCGGATCGCCACCGCCCATCCCGACCGGCGTCCCTGGATGGCCCACTTCGTGCTGCGTATGTACGGTTTCGAACCCATCGAGGCGGAACTGTCGGCCCTGGGCTATCGCACCGAGCGGATGCCCGGCGAGTTCGCCCAGCGCCGGTTCGCCTCGGCGGCCGAGCGGGAGCAGGTGCTGAGTACGCTGGCCGGTAACGGCATCGATACCACCGGCCTGGAGAACGAGGGTTGGCTGTATGCCAATCTCTATGTCTCCCGGCCACTTCCGGCGCCCATATCCATCGCTTGACGCCGGGCGCAAACCCGACGACCGACGACCGAACCGGAGAACGACTTGACCGAACCCACCTTCGCCGCCGAGGACCAGCTCCCGAGGGTCCCGTTGCCGACCCTCGAGGACAGCTGCGCGCGTTTCGTCCAGTGGTGCGCACCGCTGCTGACCGCCGAGCAGTTGGCCGCCACCGAGGCGGCCGTGGCCGATCTGCTGCGACCCGGCGGCCCCGGCCGGGTGCTGCACGACGCGCTGCGCGAATACGACCAGACCCCGGGCGTGGGCAGCTGGCTCGATCAGTTCTGGCCGTCGCGCTACCTGGGCCGGCGGGACCGGATCGCGTTGAACGCCAATTTCTTCTTCCTGTTCCGCGACGATACGGCGCTGGCGAGCTCCACCGCGGCGGACCAGGCCGAGCGCGCCGCCGCGCTGGTCGCCGCCGCGGTCGACTACAAGCTGGCGCTGGACCGGGAGGAGATCCCGCCGGTCACCCAGCGGGGGCAGCGCTTGTCCATGTGGCAGAACAAGTACCTGTTCTCCGAGACCCGGATTCCCGGTCTCGAACAGGACACCGTGCGGGTGCCCTACAGCGAGGCCGAACCCGGCCCGTCCACCGCGCGGCATATCCTCGTGCTGCACCGCGGAGCCATGTTCCGGCTGGACGTTCTCGGGCCGGAAGGCGACCCGTACGCCTTCGAGGATGTGACCGCGGGACTGCGCGCGATCCTCAAATCCGCCACCGAGCCGGCCCCGGCCGGGACCTCGGTCGGACAGCTGACCACCGCGGCGCGCGCCGACTGGGCCCGAGCCCGGGCCCGGCTGCTGACCGATCCGCACAATGCCGAAGCGCTCGACACCGTAGAGACGGCGCTGTTCGCCGTCTGCCTCGAGGATTTCGCCCCCCGCGACGACCTGCACGCCGCCGACACCCTGCTGCACGGTGACAGCGCCAACCGGTGGTTCGACAAATCGGTCTCGTTCATCGTCTTCGCCGACGGCCGGGCGGGGATCAATGTCGAACACTGCGGTCTGGACGGCACCACCATCCTCTCCTTTGTCGACACCCTGCTGGAGACTCCCGTCGCCGAACACCTCCAGCGGTCCGGGGCGCGCGGGCAGGGGCTGCCGCCGGCCGAGCAGATCGAGTTCCGGCTCGATGCGGAACAGCAGGCCGAAGTGGTCGCGGCCGGGGTGGCGTTCGCACAGTACGCCGCGGACAACGCCACCACGGTGGTCTCGTTCTCCGATTTCGGCACCGCCCGGGCCAAGCAACTCGGTATCTCCCCGGACGCGTTCGCGCAGCTGAGCTATCAGCTCGCGCACCGGCGCAGCAAAGGTCTCACCGGCGCCACCTACGAATCCATCGCCACCCGCCAGTACCGCAACGGCCGTACCGAGGCGATGCGTGTGGTGACCCCGGAGATGGTGACCTTCGCCGACACCATGACGGACCCGGCGGCCGATTCCGCCGCGAAGCTGGCCGCCGCCCGCGCCGCCGCCGGCGCGCATGTCGAACGGGCGAAACAGTGCCAGTCGGGTGCGGCGCCGGAGCAGCATCTGTGGGAACTCGAATGGATCCAGCGGCGCCGCGGCGCCGAACTCGGCGTCACCGAGCCCATCCCGCTGTACTCCAGCCCCGGCTGGACCGTCCTGCGCGACGACTACCTGAGCACCAGCTCCGCGCCGTCGGTGAACATCAGCTACTTCGGTTTCGGTTCCACCAGCCCGAAATGCATCGGAATCGCCTACGTGCTGCTGCCCGACCGGTGGAATCTGTACCTGGCCACCCCGGCGGCCGTCGCCGACGAGATGCACGCGTTCGCCGGGCATCTGCGTACCGCCGTCGCCGAGTTGGAGGCCCTGCTCGCCGGAGCGTGAGTGGTACCCGAGTGGGTGCCACGACACAGTGGCGCCCACTCGGGCGGAGTCGCGCGGCGGTGGTCTGAAACAATGACCTGCCGTGAAGACTTTCGAGGCCCTGTTCGCCGAGCTCCAGGATCGCGCAGCCACCCGCCCCGCCGGGTCGGGTACCGTCGCCGCGCTGGACGCGGGCGTCCATACCCAGGGCAAGAAGGTGCTGGAGGAGGCCGGTGAGGTGTGGCTGGCCGCCGAACACGAGGGCGACGAGGCGCTCGCCGAGGAGATCTCCCAGCTCCTGTACTGGGTGCAGGTTCTGATGGTGGGCCGCGGGCTGCGGCTGGAGGACGTCTACCGACATCTGTAGACGCCCGACCGTCCCCCCGACCGAAAGGACCATCATGCTGCGCGTCGCAGTACCCAACAAGGGCGCACTCTCCGAATCCGCGGTGGCCATCCTCACCGAGGCCGGCTACCGCAAACGCACCGATTCCCGCGATCTCACCGTGCTCGACCCGGCCAACCAGGTGGAATTCTTCTTCCTGCGGCCCAAGGACATCGCCATCTACGTCGGCTCCGGCGAACTCGACCTGGGGATCACCGGCCGCGATCTGTCGCTGGATTCGGGCGCGCCCGTGCACGAACGACTCTCGCTCGGATTCGGCGGCTCGACCTTCCGCTACGCCGCCCCGCAGGGCCAGGATTGGAAGGTCGAAGATCTGCAGGACAAGCGGATCGCCACCTCCTATCCCAACCTGGTGCTCGCCGATCTGGCGCGCCGCGGAATCGAAGCCGAGGTGATCCGGCTCGACGGGGCCGTCGAGATCTCCATCCAGCTCGGGGTGGCCGACGCGATCGCCGATGTGGTCGGCTCCGGCCGGACCCTGCGCCAGCACAATCTGGTCGCCTTCGGCGAATCGCTGTGCGATTCCGAAGCCGTGCTGATCGAACGAGCCGGCTCCGACCAGCGCGACCGGGCGCGTAACCAGCTGATCGCCAGGGTCAAGGGCGTGGTGTTCGCTCAGCAGTATCTGATGCTCGATTACGACTGCCCGAAGAACCTGCTGGAACGCGCCGCCGAGCTCACCCCGGGCCTGGAATCCCCGACGGTGGCCCCGCTGGCCGATCCCGGCTGGGTGGCGGTGCGGGCGCTGGTGCCGCGGAAGAAGGGCAACGAGCTGATGGATCAGCTGGCGGAACTGGGCGCCCGGGCCATCCTCGCCACCGATATCCGCTCCTGCCGCGCTTTCTGAATCAGCCGGTGTAGGGCGCTCTGTTCCCGGCTCGGCGCCGAGATCCACCTCTCGGCGCCGAGAGCTCTAAGACCCGTGGGCGGGCCTGTTCACGCCGCCGTGCGCAGGGTGCACATCCGCCTGGTGCCGAGGTCTTCTTCGAAGGCCGGAATCGGTGGTCGGGCCCCGATTCGCCGGGGGCGGGGTAATGGATACCGTCTCATTCCGATACCGATTCGGCGAAGGATTCGGCCGGGGGTTCGTCGTCCGCGGGCCACCCGGGATACGGCGGGGGCGTTCCATCGAATGCCGGGCACAGGCTTTTATAGGCGCAGTAATCACACAGCCAACTCGGATTCGGTGGAAAATCTCCGGTCCGGCCGGCTGCGCGTACCGCGTCCCACAGGGCGGTGAGGGTGCGTTCGAAGCGGAGTAGTTCGTCCTCGTCGGGGGTGTAGGTGAGCAGTTCGGCATCGGCCAGGTAGATCAACCGCAGCTGGGTGGGAACCACACCGCGGGTGCGCAGCAGCATGAGTGCGTAGAACTTCAGCTGGAACAGTGCGCGCGTCTCCTGCGTGGGGCCCGGGGCCCGGCCGGTCTTGTAGTCCACCACTCGCAGTTCTCCGGAGGGCGCCACATCGATCCGGTCCACGAAACCGCGCAGCGGGGCCCCGTCGGGCAGCTGGACCTCGAGCCGGGTCTCACAGGATTCGGGATCGAAGCGGCGGGGATCCTCGAGCCGGTAGTACGTGCGCACCAGGGCGCGGACCTCTTCGAGGAAGGGCGCGACGTCGAGCCCGGCGGCGAGGAGCTCTGCCGCTTCGGGGCGTTGCGCCAGCACCCGGGTCCAGGCCGGCTCGGCCAGCGCGGTCGCGCGGTCGGGATCGCGCTCGGCGGCCGGCAGGGTATAGAGATCTTCGAGGACCGCGTGCACGACGGTGCCGCGCACCGCCTGGCGGCTCGGCGGCTCGGGAATACGGTCGATGGTGCGGAGCCGGTACTTCAGCGGGCACTGTTTGAAATCGGCTGCGCGCGAAGGGGACAACGCCGGTCGGGCGGAGGCGGGTACCGGTTCGAGGCCGGGACCGGCCGGGGGCGTGCTCGGTGGCGCTGACATACCTGGCAGGCTATCCGGCGGCACCGACACGGTGCCGCGCCCGGCGATCGCTCCGGGCGCAGTCCTCATCGTGAACGGAGATCCATGACGGCCAGACGGACCGGGCCATTCGTCGTCGGCGACCGCGTGCAGCTGACCGACGCCAAGGGCAGGCTGTACACGGTGCTGCTGGAACCGGGCAAACAGTTCCACACCCACCGCGGCGCCATCGCCCACGACGACCTGATCGGCGCCGACGAGGGCACCCTCGCGCACTCCAACAACGGCACGCCGTATCTGGCCCTGCGCCCGCTGCTGACCGATTACGTGATGTCCATGCCGCGCGGGGCGGCGGTGATCTACCCCAAGGATGCCGCGCAGATCG
This sequence comes from Nocardia sienata NBRC 100364, assembly GCF_001613205.1. Classification (GTDB taxonomy): domain Bacteria; phylum Actinomycetota; class Actinomycetes; order Mycobacteriales; family Mycobacteriaceae; genus Nocardia; species Nocardia sienata. The sequence continues at coordinate 143,242 of NZ_BDBX01000038.1, forward strand.
TGCACGAGGGCGATATGTTCCCCGGTGCCCGAGTGCTGGAGGCGGGGGCGGGATCGGGCGCGTTGACCTGCTCACTGCTGCGCGCGGTGGGATCGGACGGGGCGGTGGTGTCCTACGAGATCCGCGAGGACCACGCCGAGCACGCCGTCCGCAATGTGGAGCGTTTCTTCGGCGAACGGCCTGCGAACTGGCAGCTCACCGTCGGCGATGTGGCCGATTACACGGGGGAGCGGGTGGACCGCGTGGTGCTGGATATGCTCGCGCCCTGGGACGCGCTGCCGGCCGTATCGCGGGCCATCGTGCCCGGCGGGGTGCTGATCGTCTACGTCGCGACGGTGACCCAGCTCTCCCGGCTGGTGGAGGCCCTGCGGGAGCAGCAGTGCTGGACCGAACCGCGGTCCTGGGAGTCGATGGTGCGCGGCTGGCACGTGGTGGGCCTGGCGGTGCGTCCCGAGCACCGGATGCAGGGCCATACGGCCTTCCTGGTGAGCGCGCGGCGGCTCGCCGAGGGGGTCGTCACCCCGAAACCGCAGCGCCGACCCTCGAAGGGTTGAGCGGGAGCTACCGGCGGTCGCGGGACCACGGGGCCGATCACCGGCTCGCCGTGGCCCCGCGAGCCCGTGCGGATCAGGCGGGGGAGCAGGGGAGTTGCGCGAACCCGAACAGCACGCAGGCGCTCGCATCGGACAGCTTCCAGGTACCGTCCTCGTACTCCCAGGTCAGCGGCATGGGCGGTGCGCTCTGGCCGGAGGGGCTGGTGATGGTGGTCACCCCGGTGGCGGTATCACCGTCGACGGTGACCTCCCCGACCTGGTAGGTGATCCCGCGATAGGTCTGCAGGGCGGCGTTGAGTTTCTCGAGGATGTCCCGCCGGTTCTCGCCGTCGTCGATCAGCTTCACCTTCTCGTCCACCGGGACGTCCGGGTTTGTGATCTGCTCCAGGCCGGCCTGTAGGCTCTCCGCGGTGGGCGCGGCCGCGGTATCGCCGTGGTCGTGATCGTCCCCGTGGTCGTGCGCCGCGGCGCTGGTGGAGACCGCGACACTGCTGGAGGCGGCAGCATCGCCGCTGTCATCGTCGGACCCGCAGGCCGTGAGGCCCAGCGCCAGGGCGGCGGCCGCGGCGGTAGCCGCCGCGACGCGGGACAACCGCCGTGTCCGTGCGGGAAGTTGCATATCTGGCAACCTTTCGGCTAGTTGGTGAGCATGCCCACCGTAATTGGGTTAGGGCAGGCTAACATGGTTTGACCAGCGTATGGCCGCGGACCAGATGTGATCACGACGAAATCGTGTCGGACAGCGCAAACGGGCCGCGCCCGGTAGCGTTGATAGACCGGGACTGGGAGGAGCAGCACATGAGCCCCATCGAGAATTCGGATTCGGCGGCCTGGAGAGAACTCGAGGCAGTACGCGCCGAAGCGGCTGCACTCCGGAGGCAACTCGCCGACTCACCGGATCGCACACGGGAATTGGAAGCCCGTATCGATTCGCTGACCATTCGCAACACCAAGCTGATGGATACCCTGAAAGAAGCGCGGCAGCAACTCGTCGCGTTGCGTGAGGAGGTCGACCGGCTCGGTCAGCCACCGAGCGGATACGGGATTCTGATCGGGGTGTACGAGGATCAGACCGTCGACGTGTTCACCTCCGGCCGCAAGATGCGATTGACCTGCTCGCCGAACATCGACACCACGACCCTGGCCTACGGTCAGACCGTCCGCCTCAACGAGGCGCTGACGGTGGTCGAGGCAGGGATGTTCGACGCGATCGGGGAGATCGGCACGCTGCGGGAGATCCTCGACGGAGGCCGCCGCGCGCTCGTCGTCGGGCATGCCGACGAAGAGCGGGTGGTCTGGCTGTCCGGCCCCCTGACCAGACTCGCCGAGGCCGACGACCTGGACGATCCGGACTCGCCGATCCGCAAGCTGCGGCCCGGTGACTCCCTGCTGGTCGATACCAAGGCCGGATTCGCGTTCGAGCGCATCCCCAAGGCCGAGGTGGAGGATCTCGTGCTGGAGGAGGTCCCCGATGTCGGATACGAGGACATCGGTGGTCTCGGCCGCCAGATCGAGCAGATCCGCGACGCCGTGGAGCTGCCGTTCCTGCACAAGGATCTCTTCCGCGAGTACGCGCTGCGCCCGCCCAAGGGTGTGCTGCTCTACGGCCCGCCCGGCTGCGGTAAGACGCTGATCGCCAAGGCGGTGGCGAACTCGCTGGCCAAGAAGATCGCCGAGGCGCGGGGCGAGGATGCCAAGGAGGCGAAGTCCTACTTCCTGAACATCAAGGGCCCCGAGCTGCTGAACAAGTTCGTCGGCGAGACCGAACGCCATATCCGCATCATCTTCCAGCGCGCCCGGGAGAAGGCGTCGGAAGGGACGCCGGTGATCGTGTTCTTCGACGAGATGGACTCGATCTTCCGTACCCGTGGTTCCGGTGTCTCCTCGGATGTGGAGACCACCGTGGTGCCGCAGCTGCTGAGCGAGATCGACGGCGTGGAAGGGCTGGAGAACGTCATCGTCATCGGCGCCTCCAACCGTGAGGACATGATCGATCCCGCGATCCTGCGGCCCGGCCGGCTGGACGTGAAGATCAAGATCGAGCGGCCGGACGCCGAATCCGCGCAGGACATCTTCTCGAAGTACCTCACCGAGGAGCTGCCGCTGCACGCCGACGATCTGGAGGAGTTCAAGGGCGACAAGGTGGCCTGCGTCCGCGCGATGATCGAGCGGGTGGTGGACCGGATGTACGCCGAGAGCGAGGACAACCGCTTCCTGGAGGTCACCTACGCCAACGGCGACAAGGAGGTTCTGTACTTCAAGGACTTCAACTCCGGTGCCATGATCCAGAACATCGTGGACCGGTCCAAGAAGTACGCCATCAAGGCGGTGCTCGACACCGGTAATCCGGGTCTGCGGATCCAGCATCTCTACGATTCGATCGTGGACGAGTTCTCCGAGAACGAGGACCTGCCCAACACCACGAATCCGGATGACTGGGCCCGTATCTCCGGTAAGAAGGGCGAGCGGATCGTCTACATCCGCACGCTGGTCACCGGGAAGAACGCCAGTGCCAGCCGGGCGATCGATACGGAGTCGAACACCGGCCAGTACCTGTAACCGGCACAGTCACCGAGGCCGCGCTCCCCTGGGGGTGCGGCCTCGGTCGTTGCCGGGGTCCACCTGTGGGGGTACCGCGGGTCCACCCTGTGTCCGGCCGGATTCCACCGATCGGGGGACGCCGCAGCGGCGCCGTCGTGGATATGTTCCGGGGGCCAGGTCCACGAAGCCCAGGAGAATCCCCCGTGACCACGATGACCGAATCCGTCCCGCCACCGCCCGATACCGGCGCCGACCGCCCTTTCGCCACTGCCCCCGTACTCGGTGTGGCGGTCGTGGCGGCCGTCGTCCTGTTGTTCTCGGCGACCCGGTACGGCTATTTCGGCGACGAACTGTACTTCCTGGCCGCGGGCCGGCGGCTGTCGTTCGGCTATGCCGATCAGGGCCCGATGCTGCCCCTGCTCGTTCTTCTGGATCGCGGTGGTGGTGGGCTCACTGATCTTCGGTCCCCGCGATCTGGTGCGCCGGCCGCTGCTGTGGGCGGGCGGGCTGATCGTGCTGCTGGTGTCGGTGCCTTCCCTGGTCTGGCAGGGTCGGCACGGGTGGCCCCAGCTGGGTCTCGGCGCGGTGGTACGCGCGGAACAGCAGTACTCCGGCGGCCCGGTTACGTTCGTGCCCTTGGCCGTACTGCTCGCGGGAGCGCTGGGCGCGGTACTGCTGTGCTACGGCCTGTGGGCGCTGCTGCGGCACGAATCGCTGCGTCCGTACCGTTTCCTCGGCGCCGCCACGGTGCTGCTGCTCGTGGTTTTCCTCGTCTCCGGCGGCCGCGTCTACTACCTGGCCGGAATGTACGGGGTGCTGTTCGCGGCCGGCGCGGTCGCCCTGGCGGCGGCGGTGGAGCGCGCCGAGTCGGCCCGGCGCCGACGGGTCCTTCTGGGGTCGGGCGCGGCGCTGGTGGCGGTATCGCTGCTCCTGATCGCGGGATCCACGCCCTGGCAGGACCCCGCCGAGATCGCCCCGCCCGCGAACGATACCGAGGCGGCGCTGAACATCGGGCTGTACGGCGAGTTCGGCTGGACCGAACTCGCGGACGCGGTGGTGGCCGCGCACGGCTCGCTGACCCTCGAAGAACGGTCGCATTCCGCGGTCATCACCGAGAGCTACTGGCAGGCCGGCGCATTGGACCAGCTGGCGCGGGAACAACTGCCCGAGGTGCACAGTCCCTCGCGAGGTTTCGGATACTTCGGCGCACCCGCCGAATCGGTCACCACCATGGTGTGCGTGGGTGGCGACGAAGACCTGTTGCGTGCGCAGTTCGTGACCCTCGAACCGATCGGCCACGTCGATACCCGGCTCGGCTTCCTGGGCAACACCCGTGATGTCACGCTGTGGAAATGCGCGCAACCCCGGCGGCCGTGGTCGCAGGTGTGGCCGGAATGGATGCACCTGTAGCGGGCTACGCTCATAGCCATGAGCACTCCGGAAACCGAGATCTGGCACAACCCGCGCTGCAGTAAGAGCCGGGCCGCCGTGGCACATCTGGACGCCGCCGGGATCGAGTATTCGGTCCGCCGCTACCTCGACGATCCGCCTACCGTCGCGGATCTGCGCGCGGCGCTCGACCGGCTCGGTGCGCAACCCTGGGATATCACTCGCACCGGGGAGGACATCGCGAAGGAACTGGGGATGGCCGAGTGGGGCCGGACCGAGGCGGACCGGGACCGCTGGCTCGAGGCGCTCGCCGCGCATCCACGGCTCATCCAGCGTCCCCTTGTGTTCACCGCCGGGCGTGCGATCATCGCCCGTGATACGGATGCCCTGGATTCGCTGGGTTGAGCCGACGCGGTTTGCCGAGGGGTAGCGCGGATACGTGCGCGGGCCGGACCGCCCGGAGCGCGGGAACAGTCCGGCATTCGGTGTCCGGCTGTCGAGGGCCGGTCGGCCGTTCTTCACGCGGAGACGGCGGTGATCGGCCACCGCTGCGACCCGGTGAATGCGCATTCAGTGCCGGTGCGGACTGTCACCGGTACCGTGCGGTCACACCTCTTGGTGGCGGTAGTGTCGGCTCATGAAAGTTGAACTGCGGCACAACCCGTCGTCGACGGTTGCCCGGTGTGTCCTCGCGGGCGGTGAGCCGGTCCGCGTGGAATCCGGTGCCATGGTGGCGCATTCGGCGGGAGTGAGTCTGGAGGCCAAGGCCGAGGGCGGCATCCTGGCCGGTTTGAAACGGTCGATGCTGTCGGGCGAATCGTTCTTCGTCTCCACCTTCACCGCGCCGCAGCAGGGTGGCTGGGTGGATGTCGCGCCGTCGCTGCCCGGGGACATGCTCGCCCTGCGGATCGCCCCGGACCGGCCGTACTTCATCAGCCGCGGCGGCTGGATCGCCAATTCGACCGGCGTCCAGGTGGAGAGCAAATGGGGTGGTTTCGCCAACCTCTTCGGCGGTGAGGGCGGCTTCGGCCTGCGCGCGTCGGGTCAGGGCGAAGTCGTGGTCGGCGTGTTCGGGGCCATCGATGTCATCGATCTGGCGCCCGGCGAGCCGGTCACCATCGATACCGGGCATGTCGTCGCCTACGATCTGTCGATCCGGTTCACCATCCGGCGCGCGGTCTCCGGCCGCTCTTTCCAGTCGCTCAAATCCGGTGAGGGCCTGGTCTTCGACTTCGTCGGTCCCGGACGGGTTCTGCTGCAGACCCGCAATCCCAGCGCTTTCGCCTCCTGGACGGCCTCGGTTTCCTCCGGATAGGCGAAACCTCCCCTTCGCTCCGGCCGTCGTTTTATGCGTATTCCGCCTTAGCTCCGGCCGTGCGGAATATGCGTACCTCCGTCCTCGCTCCGGCCGTGCGGTGTCTGAGTGGCTCCGTGTCGGCTCCGGCCGGGCGCGGGCTGCCGATGGGCTCCCCCAACCGCGCCGATCCGGAGTACCTCCGCCTTCGCCCCGCCCGTGCGTCCCGGCGCAACCTCCGCGTCCGGCCCGGTGCGGCGGACCGCGGTGGCTGCCGT